>NZ_JAGMUL010000009.1 GCF_019049285.1 Streptomyces sp. AC550_RSS872 | reverse complement strand
GGTTACATTCCGAACCCGGAAGCTAAGCCTTACAGCGCCGATGGTACTGCAGGGGGGACCCTGTGGGAGAGTAGGACGCCGCCGAACAAATTTTGAGATAGCCCCCGGCCGGGGATACCGGTTCGGGGGCTTTCTGCATTTCCGGCTCCTGCATCGATTGGCTTGGGGGAGCTCCGTAGGGGAGCTCCCCTTCAATTCCGCTCATTACAGGCGTCCTGCCGTCTTGAGGGCCAAATAGGCGTCCGCTAGCGCCGGCGCGAGTTCTTCGGGTGTCTCGTCGACGACCGTAACGCCGTAGCGGCGGAGTTGTTCGGCCGTACGGTGGCGCTCGGTCTGGGCCTGGGCGGCTGCTGCGGCCTCGTACACGGCCTCGGTGTTTCCGCGTGCAGTTGCCATGCGGGCGATGTGGGGGTCCGCTACTGACGTCAGCAGAACTGTGTGGCGCTGGGTCAGCTGGGACAGGACCGGGAGCAAGCCCTCCTCGATTGGGGCAGCATCGAGGGTTGTGAGCAACACGATCAAGGAGTGGCGGGGGGCTGTACGGAGTGCCATGGCCGTAAGGCCTCGGGCGTCAGTTTCGATCAGCTCGGGTTCGAGTGTGGCCATCGCGTTGACCAGGGAAGGGAGGACGTCGCCGGCTGTGCGGCCCTGGACGAGGGCGCGTACTCGGCGGTCGTAGGCGAGGAGGTCCACACGGTCGCCGGCTCGGGAGGCGAGGGCGGCCAGGAGGAGGGCGGCGTCCATGGAGGCGTCGAGGCGCGGTGCGTCGCCGACGCGGCCTGCGGAGGTTCGCCCGGTATCCAGGACGAGGAGGATGTGGCGGTCGCGTTCGGGGCGCCAGGTGCGTACGGCGACCGTGGTCTGGCGGGCTGTGGCGCGCCAGTCGATGGAACGGGTGTCGTCGCCGGGGACGTACTCGCGCAGGCTGTCGAATTCTGTGCCTTCGCCGCGGGTGAGGACGCTGGTGCGTCCGTCGAGTTCACGCAGGCGCGCCAGTTTGGAGGGCAGGTGCTTGCGGCTGGTGAACGGGGGGAGGACCCGTACCGTCCAGGGGACCTTGTGGGTGCCCTGGCGGGAGAAGAGACCCAGAGGGCCGAACGAGCGGATCGTCACGCGGTCTGCCTGGCGGTCGCCTCGGCGGGTGGGGCGTAGGCGGGTGGTGATGCGGCGGCGTTCGCCGGCGGGGACCGTCAAACGCTGACGGGAGGCCGCCACCTCTGTGCCGGGCTGCCAGCTGCTGGGAGGCCAGGCGTCGCGGAGGTGGGCGCGGAGCGGGCGGTTGGACGGGTTGGTCACCGTGAGGGTGACGTCTGCGGTCTCGCCGAGGCGTACGGAGGTGTCGCCGGAGCGGGTGAGGCCCAGACGTCGTACGGGCGCGGCCAGGGCGAAGTCGCAGGCGCAGGCCGCCACCAGGGGGGCGTTGACCGCGAGAATGCCCGTCCAGCTGGGGTCCCAGATGCCTACAGGGAGGGAGCCTAGGGCCGCGAGGAGTGCGGCGCGTCCGGTGAGAGCCATCAGCGGGGGACGGGGACGTGGGCGAGGATCGCGTTGATCACGGAGTCGGCGGTGACGCCTTCCATCTCGGCCTCGGGGCGGAGTTGTAGGCGGTGGCGCAGGGTGGGGAGGGCCAGTGCCTTCACGTCGTCGGGGATGACGTAGTCGCGGCCGGTCAGCCAGGCCCAGGCGCGGGCGGTGGCGAGGAGGGCCGTGGCTCCGCGGGGGGAGACGCCCAGGGTGAGGGAGGGCGATTCTCGGGTGGCTCGGCAGATGTCGACCACGTAGGCGGTGATCTCTGGGGAGACCGTCGTCTTGGCCACTGCTGCGCGGGCTGCTTCCAGGTCCGCGGGGCCCGCTACGGGGCGTACGCCGGCGGCGCGCAGGTCGCGCGGGTTGAAGCCTTCGGCGTGGCGGGTGAGGACGTCGATCTCGTCCGGGCGGGAGGGGAGAGGGATCGTGAGCTTGAGGAGGAAACGGTCCAGCTGGGCCTCGGGGAGGGGGTAGGTGCCCTCGTACTCCACTGGGTTCTGCGTTGCCGCGACGAGGAACGGGTCGGGGAGCGGGCGGGGGGTGCCGTCGACCGTGACCTGGCGTTCCTCCATGGCTTCCAGGAGGGAGGACTGGGTCTTGGGGGGGGTCCGGTTGATCTCGTCCGCGAGGAGGAGGTTGGTGAAGACCGGGCCGGGCTGGAAGGAGAACTCGGCGGTGCGGGTGTCGTAGACGAGCGAGCCCGTCACGTCGCTCGGCATGAGGTCGGGGGTGAACTGGACACGTTTGGTGTCGAGTTCGAGTGCGGACGCGAGGGCCCGGACGAGCAACGTTTTGGCGACCCCGGGGACTCCTTCTAGTAGGACGTGTCCGCGGCAGAGGAGGGCGACGACGAGACCGGTCACGGCGGGGTCCTGGCCGACCACGGCTTTGGCGATCTCGGCGCGCAGGGCTTCCAGGGAAGCCCGGGCGGTGCCCGGGTCCCCGGTGGTCCCGGCGTTGTCAGTGGTCGGGTCCATCATGGACGGCGTACCTCTCTTTCGAGGGCGTCGAGTTGGTCGGCGAGGGAGATGAGTGCCGCGTCGTCGCCGGGCGGCGGGCCGAAGAGGAGGGTGTGGAGGGCCTGTCCGTCTCCGTGGCTGTGGAGGTGGGCGGACAGGGCGGGGAGCAGGGCCTCGGGCGTGTGCGCCTGAGTGACGGGGACACCTACGAGGGGGGCGAGGCGCGTGCGGGTGGTGGAGCGAAGAGCGGCGGCCGCGCGGTCGCGGGCGTTGGATTTGCGGTAGAGGCGGGCGCGGCCTTCGACGGTTTCGGAGGCGCGGATCGCCACGGGGAGTTTTTCGGGCACCAGGGGGCCGAGTCGGCGTGCCCTCCAGAGGGCGGCCAGGGCTGCGGCGAGGAAGAGCTGGAGTGTGCCCCAGAGCCAGCCCGAGGGGAGCAGGTCGAAGAAGCTGCGTTCGTCGTCCGCGTCGGCTGCCGACGTGTCGGAGAGCGAGGGGAGGTACCAGACCAAGTGAGGGCGGGAGCCGAGAAGTTGGAGGGCGAGCGAGGCGTTGCCCTGCTCGTCGAGGTGGTCGTTGTAGAGGATGTCGGGCGCGCCGAGGACGACGGTGTCGCCGCCCTCGGTCGGGTCCGGGATGCGCAGGAGGGTGGCCAGGCGCTCGCTGGGGTAGCACTCGTCCGCGTCGAGGTGGGTGGTGGTGTAGCGGACGCCGCCCAGGTCGGCGGTGCCCGCGCGCTGCGCGGCGGGCAGGGCGCAGTCGGGGGCGAGGTCCGAGTCGAGGCTGGTGGCGGGGTCCGCGGTGACGCCGGGGGCGAGGCGCTCGACGGACCAACTGCCGGGGGCGACCAGGAGGGTACGGCCGCCGGTGCCAGCCGTCGACGAGTGCAGCCAGGTCTGTTGACGGTGCGTCAGCAGGTCGGGGGTCGCGATGAGGAGGGTGGTGTCGGGGGCAGCTGCGGCGCGTGCCTCGTCCAGGGTGGTGACCACGCGCGTGTCGACGCCGCGGTCGGCGAGGAGTTCGGCGACCGCCCTGCTGCCTCTGGGGTCGGCGGAGCGTGGGTCGAGGGTGCCGTGCCGGGCGTCGGAGCGGATCGTGGCGATCACGACGGCCGCCACGAGCAGAAGGACGACGGCGGCGACGACGCCTCGCGTGCGGGTCCACAGCTGGCGGGCGGTGGTCGAGGCCGAGGTGGACGGGAGTGTTGCCTCGGTGATCATTCGGTGGCTCCCTGGCGGGCGTTGGGGGCCGTGCTAGGGGCGCTGCTCGCGAGCTGGGGCTTGGTGTTCTCCAGGGCGCTGTCGAGCTCAGCGATGCGCTGGTACGAGTGTTGGGTCGCGGTTCTGCCGCCGTATGTCACGTCGTCGAAGTCCCGGGCCGCGGCGCGCAGTCGGTCCGTGTGGGAGGGCAGTGAGCGGCCTGCTTCGGCGGCGGCCTCGTCCGCGGTGCGGCCGGGGCGGACGTCGAGCAGTGCGCGTTCCTCGAGGGAGCGGACGATGGCGCGCATGCGCTCCTGGACGGCCTGGTTCCAGTGGCCCTGGGCGGCGTGGGCCTCGGCGGCGGCCCGGTGCTCGGCGGCGCTGCGGGGGCGGTCGTCGAACAGGGCGGCGGAGGAGGTGGGTTGGCGGCGCGGGGTGCCCAGGCGCCACCACAGGGCCCCGAGGACCGCCACGATGAGCAGGACGACGACGACCAGGCCGAGCGGTCCTCCGGGCGTCACGGTCGAGGTGCTGCTGAACAGGTCCTCCACCCAGCCCCAGAAGGCGTCCAGGGCACGCTGGAACCAGCTGGGGTCGTTCTCGTGGTACATGCCCTTGGACAGCTCGCGCCGGGCCGCCTCCCGCGCGGGGTCGCGCGGGATGGTCAGCGGCGGCTCGCCGTCCGAGCGGGCCAGCAGCGCCAGTACGGACGTGTCGCCGGCGCGCGGCAGCGACTGTACCGATCTGCTGCCGACGCCGAGCAGTGCGTGCGCGGCCGTGTCCGGCAGTGCTGACACCGTTGTGAGAACTCCCCCCGCCAAGCTCACCTGTTCAGCTCCCTGGGGTGCCGGTGCCGTAGTTCTGGACGCCGGCTGCTCGGGCCAGTTCGAGGTCGAGGGCCTCGCGGCGGATGCGCTGGTCGATGTAGAGCAGGACGGTGACGCCTGCGGTGATCGGGAACGTGATCATGGAGCCGATCACCGAGCCGACGCCGCTGATGATGAGGAACGTCCAGCCGAATTCGGTGGTGCCGTTGAGGAAGCTGGCGGCGCCGTCGCCGCTGACGGCGCCGGCGAGGAAGGTGAAGGGGATGACGACGATCGCCGCGATGACGTTCGCGATGATCGTGGCGAGAAGTTGGATGCCGAAGACGCGCCACCAGGAGCCGCGGACCAGCTTCGCGGAGCGGCTCAGGGACTTCATGATGCCCTGCTTCTCCAGCATCAGCGCGGGAGAAGCGAGGGAGAAGCGGAACCAGAGCCACAGCGCGACGATTCCGGCGCCGAGCATGCCGAAGATCGTGAGTGCTCCGCCCGCCGCGCCCGCGCCCGTGGCGGCCACGAGGATTCCGGGCACGGCACCCGCGAGCACCACGCCGAAGGTCATGAGCAGCAGCAGGAAGAGCAGGCCGAAGAGTTGCAGTACCTGCGGGCGGGCGTCGCGCCAGGCCTCGCCGGTGGTCACCGACTTGCCGAGCACAGCGCGGCTGGTGACCGTGGTGAGCAGGGCGGTCGCGATGATCGCGCCGATCACCGAGATCAGGAGGATCACGCTGGAGCTGATCAGGGCGTCGCCCGTGGCACGGGTCAGTTCGCTGAGGGTGGCGTTCGGGTCGTCGAGGGCCTCGGTGTCGAGGCGGTCGTTCAGGACGAGGCCTTGGAGGAGGATGACGAAGATCTCCGTCACAACCGCGACGGTCAGGGAGATGCCGAGGACCGTGCGCCAGTAGGTGCGCATGGTGGAGACCGCGCCGTCGAGGATCTCGCCGACGCCGAGCGGGCGCAGCGGGATCACGCCGGGCTTGGCAGCGGGCGGCGGGCCGCCCCAGCCGCGTCCCCAGGGGCCTGGGCCCGGGGCGCCGTAGCGCGGGTGGCCACCGCCGTAGCCGCCGTGTCCGCCGGGGCCGGCGGGCGGGTGGGTTCCCCAGCCCGGGCCGGGCGGCGGTGGGGGTGGTGGGGACTGGCCGGGCGCCTGGGGCGCTGTCGGGGCGGACCACTGGCCGGGGGGCGGCTGATCCTTGGACCACTTCGGGCCGGAGCCCTGTGGGTCCGTTCCCGGCTGCTGCGCGGGGTCGGGACGGTCTGCGGGCTCGGCAGGGCCGGACGCGCCGGGTTCCTGTCCGTCGGACGCGGCGGATCCGGGCGAGGCCCAGCCCGGCGTGTCGTTCATCGTCGCTCCTTCACGGTGCCCGTCCGCGGTCGCGGCGGCAGGTTGGCAGCCATCGTGCCATGGGGCGGTCGGGGACGTATCGGCCGCGGTATGGGCTGGACACCTTCAATTGTCCGCCGGACAAGGGGCAGACTGACCACATGGCTGATCAGTACGCGCAATCCGGCGAGGACGGCAGGCCGAAGGAGATCCCGGCGATTCGATGGGACGAACCACCCGAAGGTCCCGTACTGGTCCTTCTCGATCAGACGAGACTGCCGGCCGAGGAGGTCGAGCTGGTCTGCACGGACGCGCCCGTGCTGGTCGAGGCGATCCGTTCGCTCGCCGTGCGCGGGGCGCCGTTGCTCGGGATCGCCGGGGCGTACGGCGTCGCGCTCGCCGCCGCGCGGGGCTTCGACGTGGATGACGCCGCAGAAGCGCTGGCGGGTGCCCGGCCCACCGCGGTGAACCTCGCCGTCGGCGTGCGCAGGGCGCAGGCCGCGTACCGGGCCGAGCTCGCCAGGAGCGGGGACGCGGAGCAGGCGGCCGCTGCTGCGCTGGATGCGGCGCGGGCGTTGCATGGGGAGGACGCCGAGGCCAGCGCACGGATGGCCGAGCGAGGGCTGGCGCTGCTGGACGAACTGCTGCCCGGCGGTGGGCACCGCATCCTCACGCACTGCAACACCGGGGCGCTGGTGTCGGGCGGTGAGGGCACGGCCTTCGCGGTGGCGCTCGCGGCGCACCGGGCCGGGCAGTTGCGGCGGCTGTGGGTGGACGAGACACGGCCGTTGCTGCAAGGGGCCCGTCTGACGGCGTACGAGGCGGCGCGCAACGGCATGGCGTACACCTTGCTCACGGACAACGCGGCGGGCTCGCTGTTCGCCGCCGGTGAGGTGGACGCGGTGCTGATCGGGGCGGACCGTATCGCGGCCGACGGCTCGGTGGCGAACAAGGTGGGGAGCTATCCGCTCGCAGTGCTCGCGCGTTACCACCATGTGCCGTTCATCGTGGTGGCACCGCTGACGACGGTGGATCTGGACACGGCGGACGGGGCGTCCATCGAGGTGGAGCAGCGTCCGGGGTTCGAGGTGACCGAGATCGTCGCGCCTCAGGTGCCGGTTGCGGGAGGGGAGCCGGGGGGTGGGATTCCGCTGGCTCCGCTGGGGACCCAGGCGTACAACCCCGCGTTCGATGTGACCCCGCCCGAGTTGGTGACGGCGATCGTCACCGAGGAGGGGGCCGTGTCGCCCGTGACGGGTGAGGCGCTGGCCGAGCTGTGTGCCAGGTCGGCGCAAGTCACGCGGACGTTCTGAGGCGGATACCGAATCCACAGGTCGGGCAGAGTGGGGTAAATCTGCACAATCGTCACACCCCGTGATCTGGCCGAGGGCAGACAGTGGTGACGGCGTACGACTAAGGTCACTGGCCGGTGAGCTACCTCACCTGAGCCTTCGCCACTGTTATGAGAATGGGATGATGTCGTTTATGAAGGGACGAGTCCTTGTCGTCGACGACGACACCGCACTGGCCGAGATGCTCGGCATCGTGCTGCGTGGTGAAGGTTTTGAGCCGTCTTTCGTAGCCGATGGCGACAAGGCGCTGGCCGCCTTCCGGGAGGCAAAGCCCGATCTGGTGCTGCTCGACCTGATGCTGCCCGGGCGGGACGGCATCGAGGTGTGCCGCCTGATCAGGGCGGAGTCCGGGGTGCCGATCGTGATGCTGACGGCCAAGAGCGACACTGTCGACGTAGTTGTGGGCCTGGAGTCCGGTGCCGATGACTACATCGTGAAGCCGTTCAAGCCGAAGGAGCTCGTCGCGCGGATCCGGGCGCGGCTGCGGAGGTCGGAGGAGCCGGCGCCGGAGCAGCTCGCCATCGGTGACCTCGTCATCGACGTGGCCGGTCACTCCGTGAAGCGGGACGGGCAGTCGATCGCGCTGACGCCGCTGGAGTTCGACCTGCTGGTCGCGCTGGCCCGCAAGCCGTGGCAGGTGTTCACGCGCGAGGTGCTCCTGGAGCAGGTGTGGGGCTACCGGCACGCGGCCGACACCCGTCTGGTGAACGTGCATGTGCAGCGGCTGCGTTCCAAGGTCGAGAAGGACCCTGAGCGGCCGGAGATCGTGGTGACCGTCCGGGGCGTCGGTTACAAGGCAGGGCCGAGCTGACATGTCCGGGGACAGTGCCGCTGCGGCCCCCGGTCGGACCGGGAACCGTCCGGAGCGGCCTGTCGGCCGGAAGAAGGCGGGCTCGCGCTGGGGACGGTTTTTCGAGGGCGGGCTGCTGCAGGGCGGAGTCCAGGGCAGCCCGGTCCTTCGGCTCTTGCTGCGCTGGGTGCGCCGGCCGCTGCTGCCGGTCATGCGGCTGTGGCGACGCAACATCCAGCTCAAGGTCGTCGTCACCACACTGCTGATGTCGCTCGGCGTGGTCCTGCTGCTGGGCTTCGTCGTCATCGGGCAGGTGCGCAATGGCCTTCTGGACGCCAAGGTGAAGGCCTCGCAGAGCCAGGCGGCGGGCGGGTTCGCGGTGGCCAAGCAGCGGGCGGAAGAGGTGGCGGCCGGGACAGCTGACGACGGTTCGACGGCGGACGAGCGTTTCGACCAGAACGTCAGCTCGTGGATGACCGAGCTCGTCTCCTCGCTCTCCAGTGGCGGGCAGGGCGCCTTCGAGGTGGTGACGCTCCCCGCCTCCGCGGGAAGTGACAGCGGCGGACGAGGGCGGCGTGGCTCCGGCCTTGTCGACCCGACGGCGAGCGTGCCCGAGGCACTGCGTGAGCGGATCGACAGCGCTACGGGCGCGTTCCAGAGCTACACCCGCATCGTCTACCTGAGCGCGGCGCACAAAGATTCACAGCCGGCTCTGGTCATCGGCAAGCAGGTCAACGCCCCCAACGACGACCCGTACCAGCTGTACTACCTCTTCCCACTCACCCAGGAGGAGAAATCGCTCAGCCTGGTCAAGGGGACGCTCGCCACCGCCGGACTCTTCGTGGTCGTACTGCTCGGGGCCATCGCCTGGCTCGTGGTGCGCCAGGTAGTCACGCCCGTGCGGATGGCGGCCGGCATCGCCGAGAGGTTGTCGGCCGGACGGCTTCAGGAACGGATGAAGGTCACCGGCGAGGACGACATCGCGCGGCTCGGCGAGGCCTTCAACAAGATGGCGCAGAACCTGCAACTGAAGATCCAGCAGCTTGAGAACCTGTCGCGGATGCAGCGGCGGTTCGTGTCCGATGTGTCGCACGAGCTGCGCACGCCGCTGACGACCGTGCGCATGGCCGCCGACGTCATTCATGAGGCGCGCGAAGACTTCGACCCGGTGACCGCGCGGTCGGCGGAGCTGCTGGCCGACCAGTTGGACCGGTTCGAGTCGCTGCTCGCCGATCTGCTGGAGATCAGCCGCTTCGACGCGGGTGCGGCGGCGCTGGAGGCCGAGCCGATCGACCTCAGGGAAGTCGTACGACGCGTCGTCAGCGGGGCCGAGCCGCTCGCCGAGCGCAAGGGCACGCAGATACGCATCGCCGGTGACCAGCAGCCCATCGTCGCCGAGGCCGACGCCCGCCGCGTCGAGCGCGTGCTGCGCAACCTCGTCGTCAATGCCGTCGAGCACGGCGAGGGCAAGGACGTCGTCGTCAAGCTCGCCGCGGCCGGTGGGGCGGTGGCAGTCGCCGTGCGCGACTACGGCGTCGGGCTCAAGCCCGGTGAGGCGACCCGGGTCTTCAGCCGCTTCTGGCGGGCGGACCCGGCACGCGCGCGTACGACGGGCGGTACGGGGCTGGGGCTGTCCATCGCGCTGGAGGACGCGCGGCTGCACGGCGGCTGGCTCCAGGCGTGGGGGGAGCCTGGCGGCGGTTCGCAGTTCCGGCTGACGCTGCCGCGGACCGCGGACGAGCCGCTGCGGGGCTCGCCGATACCCCTGGAACCCAAGGACTCGCGCCGCAACCGTGGACTTAATGACGCCGGTCTGCCGAGCGGGGGCGGTGAGAAGGCCGCGACGGTGCCCGCTCAGCCCTCGGGCGACCCTGTGCCCCCGAGGCCGACGAGGGACCCGATCCCGTTGCGCCTGGGCAGCGCGGTTCCCAAGGCCGATCCGACGGCACTGCCCGGCAACGGCGCGCGGGTGGTTCCCCGGCCCGCCTCGGGGGCGCGGCGCCAGGATGACATGGCCGGCCCGCCCGGTGCTGAAGAGCGGCCGAGCGAGGAAGGCGGGCAGGACGGGGAGTCGAGCAAGCATGGGGAGGCATCGCGTGGGCGCTGACCGCGAGGGGCGCGCGCGGCGCACGCCGGGGCGCACGGTGGCATACGCCGCCTGTGGCGTCGTACTGCTGGCCGGGTGTGCCTCGATGCCCGACAGCGGCGATCTGCGGGGCGTTGAGTCCACGCCGCGCCAGGACACGCAGGTGCGGGTCTTCGCTGTGCCGCCCCGTGAGGACGCCTCGTCCTCGGAGATCGTGTCGGGCTTTCTGGAGGCGCTGACCAGCGACGATCCGGACTATGAGACCGCGCGCAAGTACCTGACCGACGAGGCCGCGCGCAAGTGGCTGCCCCGGCAGGCCACGACGGTGCTGGCCGACGGGCCGGGCGTCGACGTCGAGCACCTGGGGGGCCGCGAGGAGACCGACAGCCTCTCCTACACACTGACCGGCACCAAGGTCGCCACGGTCGACGCACAGCAGTCGTACGCGTCCGCCAGCGGCGACTACAGCGAGCCGATGCACCTCACCCGGGAGAAGAAGTCGAAGCAGTGGCGCATCGACGTGCCGCCGCGCGGTGTCGTCATGGGCAAGTCCGACTTCCAGCGCAACTACATGTCCGTAGACAAGTACTACTTCGCCACGAACACCCAGCTCGGGACCGCCCCGCACACGGCGGCCGTCGCCGATCCCGTCTTTGTGCGCAGGAACGTGGACCCCATGACGCAGATGGTCCGCTCCCTCCTCAAGGGCCCCACCAGCTGGCTCGACCCGGTGGCCAGGTCGAGCTTCCCCACCGGTACGGCGCTGAAGAACGACGACACCACGCTGACGCCCAACGACCAGAACAGGCTCACCGTGCCGTTGAACGACAAGGCGGCCCGGGTCGGAGCGACCCAGTGCAACGAGATGGCGGCCCAGCTCCTGTTCACGCTCCAGAACCTCACTCCCATGGTGGACGAGGTCCAGCTGGAGGCGAGGGGCAGGCAGCTGTGCGAGCTCAGGGAGGACCAGGCGGAAGAGATCGCAGCGCGCGGGTCCGTACAGCGCGCCACCTACCTGTACTTCCTCGATGACAAGCACCGGCTCGCCCGGCTGGCCGCCGCCACCAACGACACGGACCCCGAGCCCGTGCCGGGTGCCCTCGGCGAGGGCGAGACGCAGCTGAAGTCAGTGGCCGTGTCGCGAGACGAGGACATGGCTGCCGGGGTCGGCCTGGACGGCAAGAACCTGTATGTCGGGGCGCTGATGTCGGGCGGTCCGCTCGGCGAGCCGGAGCTGACCAGCGCGGGCCCGTCGACGGAGGAGCGGCTGACGGCGCCCAGCTGGGACGCCCAGGGCGATCTCTGGGTGGCCGACCGCGATCCCCGCAACCCCAGGCTGCTCCTGCTGAAGGATGGCGTGGGCGATCCGCTGGTCGTGAAGACGCCGCCGGACCTGGAGGGGCGCATCGAGTCCGTGCGGGTGGCCGCCGACGGGGTGCGGATCGCGCTCGTGGTGAAGCAGGGCGAGAAGTCGTCGCTGCTCATCGGGCGGATCGAACGCACCGGGGACGGCAAGGAGGCGGAACGGTCGGCCGTCTCGGTGCACGAACTGCGCTCCGCGACGCCCAAGTTGGAGGAGGTCACGGCCATGTCGTGGGCCGGAGACAGCCGGCTCGTCGTGGTCGGGCGCGAGCAGGGCGGCGTGCAGACGATGCGGTACGTGCAGGTCGACGGCTCCACGCCGGAAGGGCCGGCGCCCGCGGCTCTCAGCGGCGTGAAGGAGATCACCGCGTCCGAGGACGCACGGCTGCCGCTCATCGGTTACTCCGAGGACGGGATCGTGCGACTGCCTTCCGGGGCGCAGTGGCAGAAGGTCGTGACGGACGGGACGGCGCCGGTTTATCCGGGGTGAGATCGGCTGGGTCCGGCTGCCGGCCCCTGGGTATCTGGGGCGGCGTTGGGTTTCGGGACGGCGAGTGTGGTGGCCGCCTCTGCCGGGGTGCGACTCCGGTTGGGGGCGGCCGCCTCCTTTCGTGCGTGGAAGTCCGGCGGGGTCGTGGTGGATACGGCCGGTGGCGGCCGGGAGTCCGGTTCGGCGGTGGCTGGGAATGCGGTTTGGCGGTGGGCGGGAGCCTGTTCGGCTCCGGGGATTGGGCCTGCGTGAGGAGGCCGGAGTTTTCCACAGGGAGTTATCCACAGGGGTGGTCGGTCGCCGCGGGTGTTGGCACAGTGGTGGGCATGCGGGGGTGGTGGCAGGACCTCACCGACCTGGTGCTGCCGGCTCAGTGCGGAGGCTGCGGGAGGCCTCGCACGGCGCTCTGCCCGGAGTGCCGTGCCGTCCTGAGCGGGGCCGGGCCGAGCCGGGTGCGACCGGTGCCGGAGCCGCCGGGGCTGCCGGTCGTGCACGCGGCGGTGCGGTACGTGGACGAGGCGCGGGCAGTGCTGCTCGCCCACAAGGAGCGCGGCGCGCTGGCGCTCGCGGCGCCGCTCGGGACGGCCCTGGCGGGGGCCGTGCGGGCGGGGCTTCGGGAGGCCTGTGGGCACGGCAGTGGGGCGTCGGGGCGGGCTGTGCGGCCTCGGGGCGTTCGGGTACGGGCCGGCGGGGCTCGAGGCATCGAGGATGCTCGTGCGCCTGTGCTCCTGGTGCCGGTCCCGTCGGGGCGTGGGGCGGTACGGGCTCGGGGGCATGATCCGGCGCGGCGGATCGCGCTCGCCGCCGCGGGTGAGTTGCGGCGGGCCGGGACGCCGGCGCGGGTGCTCGCCGTGCTGCGGCAGGGGCGTGGGGTGGCCGATCAGTCGGGGCTCAACTCCCGGCAGCGGCTGGACAATCTGGCGGGCGCGCTGACGGTGGCTCCTGGGGGAGCACTGCTGCTTGCCGGTGGGGGGCCGGTCGTACTCGTCGACGACCTCATGACGACGGGCGCGTCCCTGGCTGAGGCGGCGCGTGCCGTGCGGGCGGCGCTGGTGGAGGAGACGCAGGAAAGGAGGGGATACGGCAGAACGGCGGAGGAGTTTGACGCGTATGGATGGGTGACCGCGGAGCGCGGCGCGTGTGGCCAGGGGGCAACGGGTGACCGGACAACGGCTGTGTACCTGGCGGGAAGTCGGGAAAGCACAGAGGAACGGACGGCCGGATCGACGGAGGGCGCTGTGCGGCGGGTGCGGGAGATGCCGGGAATCATGGGTGCCGGGCATGCCGGTGACCTGATCTGCGCGGCCGTGGTCGCCGCTTCTCCGGATTCTTTTGAAATAAACCGGAACTGACTGAGAACTTGCATCGTTGCAGGTAACGAGAGGCTCTATTCACCTGAACGGAGGTACGCCGCAGTAGAGGGTGACGACATCCGTCCGGGCGAGATATGTTCGGTTGTGAGGGAAAGGCGCAGGCCATCCCCGTCATATCCGAATGCCGTGCCACGGGTTTTGCGCAATCACCCGCGGCCATGGGGTGGAGATCTTGCCCATGGGGGAGGAGGAGGTGGAAGTCACCGAGTCCGAGGTTCCGGGGCTCACCGGAGCCTGGTGCAAAAGGGAGATGCTCCGCCGATGGAGCGGAGCGATCCGGGAACGGAGTTCTGCGTGGACATCGTCGTCAAGGGCCGCAAGACCGAGGTGCCCGAGCGGTTCCGCAAGCACGTGGCCGAGAAGCTGAAGCTGGAGAAGATCCAGAGGCTCGATGCCAAGGTGATCAGCCTCGACGTCGAGGTGTCCAAGGAGCCCAACCCGCGACAGGCCGACCGCAGTGACCGAGTGGAGATCACGCTTCGCTCGCGCGGTCCGGTGATCCGGGCGGAGGCAGCGGCCAGCGATCCGTACGCGGCACTCGACCTCGCGGCGGAGAAGCTGGATGCCCGGCTGCGCAAGCAGCACGACAAGCGTTTCTCGCGCCGGGGCGCACGCCGACTCACGGCGGCCGAGGTCCCCGACCACGTTCCGGGCGCGGCGACGCTCAACGGCAATGGCCACACCTTCCAGGACGAAGAGCCGGACGGCGTCCCCACCAAGAAGATCGGCTCGCTGGAAATCAAGGGTGAAGGCCCCCTCATCGTGCGCGAGAAGACGCACGTCGCCTCCCCGATGACCCTCGACCAGGCCCTCTACGAGATGGAGCTGGTCGGGCACGACTTCTACCTCTTCGTCGACTCCGAGACGAAGGAACCGAGTGTCGTCTACCGGCGGCACGCCTATGACTACGGGGTCATCCACCTCAACACGGATCCGATGGTCACCCAGGCGCAGTCCCCTGCGGCTGGTGGCACGCTGGGCGGCTGACCCACCCGGCTGACAGCTGGGCCGGTGCCCCTGGAGCGCGGTGTGCGCCCCCAGGGGCATCGGTGTGCGACCACTTCGCGCCCCGCTCGTCACCGTAGTGTCGGCCGGGCATGAAATCATGGCCGCACCGGCCCAACCGGTGGGCCGCTGCCTTGGGTTGGCAATGGCAAACGACCAGCCACAGCCTCAGGGGGAGGAACGATGGCGGACAGCTTCGGACCGATGCGGGACGAGGATGCCGACAGCGATGTCGTCGGCATGGGCCCGGACACGGGCTCTCCACGCAAGGAGCCGATCAGAGTCCTCGTCGTCGACGACCACGCCCTGTTCCGCCGTGGACTGGAGATCGTGCTCGCGGCCGAGGAGGACATCCAGGTCGTGGGGGAGGCGGGCGACGGCGCGGAGGCCGTCGACAAGGCCGCTGACCTGCTGCCGGACATCGTCCTGATGGACGTACGGATGCCCAAGCGGGGTGGGATCGAGGCCTGCACCTCCATCAAGGAGGTGGCCCCCAGCGCGAAGATCATCATGCTGACGATCAGCGACGAGGAGGCCGACCTCTACGACGCGATCAAGGCCGGCGCGACCGGTTATCTCCTCAAGGAGATCTCCACGGACGAGGTGGCCACCGCCATTCGTGCCGTTGCCGACGGGCAGTCGCAGATCAGTCCGTCCATGGCGTCGAAGCTGCTCACCGAGTTCAAGTCGATGATCCAGCGGACGGATGAGCGTCGGCTCGTGCCCGCGCCGCGGCTGACGGACCGTGAGCTGGAGGTTCTCAAGCTCGTCGCCACGGGGATGAACAACCGGGATATCGCCAAGGAGTTGTTCATCTCCGAGAACACCGTGAAGAACCATGTGCGGAACATCCTGGAGAAGCTTCAGTTGCACTCCAGGATGGAGGCCGTGGTGTATGCGATGCGGGAGAAGATCCTTGAGATCCGCTGACACGGACCGTTGAAGGATCACCCCAGGATGCGGCTGAGTTCCTTGGCGAGCGGCTCGCGCAGGTCCGGGGCGTCGACCCGTTCCACCCGTACGTCTGTGCAGTCCACCCAGCTCGCCGCCTCCACCAGCGCCTGGGCCACTGCCGGGAGCGCCTTCGGGCCGTTCAGCATGACCTGCTTGGCCACCAGGGTGCGGCCCTCGCGCGCCGGGTCCACGCGGCCGACGAGACGGCCGCCGGACAGGACCGGCATCGCGAAGTAGCCGTGGACGCGCTTCTGCTTGGGGACGTAGGCCTCCAGGCGGTGGGTGAAGCCGAAGATCCGCTCCGTGCGGGCCCGCTCCCAGATCAGGGAGTCGAACGGGGACAGCAGCGTCGTACGGTGGCGGCCGCGCGGCGGTGTCTCCAGGGCCGCGGGGTCGGCCCAGGCCGGCTTGCCCCAACCCTCGACCGTGACCGGGACCAGGCCCGAGTCGGCGATCACCGCGTCGACCTGTTCGCCCTTGAGGCGGTGGTAGTCGGCGATGTCCGCGCGTGTGCCCACTCCTAGGGACTGGCCGGCCAGACGGACCAGGCGGCGGACGCACTCGGTGTCGTCCAGTTCGTCGTGCAGCAGTGTGTCCGGGATGGCGCGTTCGGCGAGGTCGTAGACGCGTTTCCAGCCGCGGCGCTTTACGCAGACCACCTCGCCGTACATCAGGGCGCGTTCGACGGCGACCTTTGTGCCTGACCAGTCCCACCAGTCGCTGGTTCTCTTCGCGCCGCCCAGGTCGGTCGCGGTGAGGGGGCCTTCCGTGCGGAGCTGTTTGATCACCTGGGCGTAGGTGCCGTCGGGGAGTTCGTGGTTCCAGTGGGGGCGGTTGCGGTAGGCGCGGCGGCGGAAGGCGAAGTGGGGCCACTCCTCGATGGGGAGGATGCAGGCGGCGTGGGACCAGTACTCGAAGGCGTGGGGGTCGGCCGGGGGCGCGGCTGTGGGCGCGGCGGCTGTGGTGGGTTCGGGCGATGCGGTCGTCCAGTAGGCGGTCTCGATGGTCTTGCGGCCCACTGCGCCCAGCCGTGCGTACGGGATGAGTTCGTGGGAGCGGGCCAGGACCGAGATGGTGTCGAGTTGGACCGCGCCGAGGTGACGGAGGATGCCGCGGACGCCGGATCTGCGGTCGGGGGCGCCGAGGAAGCCCTGTGCGCGGAGGGCGATGCGGCGGGCTTCGTCTGCCGTCAGTTCGGTGGTGGGGCGCGGGGTCGTCATGGGTTCGGACGATAGGGGGTGGCACTGACAATGGGGGGTGAGCTGTGGATTTGGGGTGGGCGGTGGATGGATTCGCCCCGCCGCCCCTACTCGTCCCATCCTTCAGGGGCGCTGCCCGTGTCGTCGGGGCGTGTCGGCGCGGGCAGATACGGTGCTGTCGAGGGCAGGCCCAGGTCTGAGGGGAGCAGGGAGCCCAGCCAGCAGTCTCGGCGTACGCCCTGGTGGATCAGGGCGGAGCGGAGGGTGCCCTCGAGGGTGAAGCCGGTGCGTTCTGCGACCGCGCGGGACGGGAGGTTGCCGACCTCCGCGCGCCATTCCACGCGGTCGATCGACAGGTGGGCGAAGGCCCAGCGGGAGGCGGCGAGGGCGGCCTCGGTGATGTAGCCGTTGCCGCGGTGTTCCTTTGTGCCCCAGAAGCCGATCTCGGCACTGCTCATGGAACGCATCGTGAGGCCGAGCATGCCCACCAGTTCCTCCCCTTCGGGGAGGAAGAGTCCCCAGGTGAACATCGAACCGTTGGCCCAGCCCTCGGGGGCCAGTTGCTCCGTGAAGCTCTGGGCGTGTTCGTACAGGTAGGGCGAGGGGATCGTCGTCCAGCGCTGGATGTCGGGGTCCTGGGCGGCCTCGTACACGGTTTGCGTGTCCTTCGGGCCGACCGTGCGCATGAGGAGGCGGCCGGTGGAGAGCGTGACGGGTTCCATCGGCCGATTCTGCTCGGGGGCCCGTGGCAAGCGCCATCCTTTATGCGGTGTGTGACCGCGCGAACGCATTTCGCACAATTCGTCGGCGGAACGCGGCACCATCCGCGACCCCCGGCCGTTGTCCTTTTGACAGAGATTTGAAGCAGCGGACGTTCGGCGTCCACGGCAGGCTCCCGGCGCGGCGGGGTCCTCGCATACGATGGCCGTTGCTCAGTCAAGTCAAATGGAAACCGACCGTCCCAGGCCCGACCGGCAAGGAGACCAACCCCCGTGTCCGTCCTCTCGAAGATCATGCGTGCAGGCGAAGGCAAGATCCTGCGCAAGCTGCACCGCATCGCGGACCAGGTCAACTCCATCGAAGAGGACTTCGTCGACCTCTCCGACGCCGAGCTGAGGGCCCTCACCGATGAGTACAAGCAGCGCTACGCAGACGGTGAGAGCCTGGACGACCTGCTGCCCGAGGCCTTCGCCACTGTCCGTGAGGCCGCCAAGCGCGTTCTCGGACAGCGTCACTACGACGTCCAGATCATGGGTGGCGCGGCCCTGCACCTCGGCTACGTGGCCGAGATGAAGACCGGTGAGGGCAAGACCCTCGTCGGCACGCTGCCCGCGTATCTGAACGCGCTGTCCGGCAAGGGCGTGCACCTGATCACGGTCAACGACTACCTGGCCGAGCGCGACTCCGAGATGATGGGTCGCGTCCACAAGTTCCTGGGCCTGAACGTCGGCTGCATCCTCGCCAACATGACGCCGGCCCAGCGTCGTGAGCAGTACGCGTGCGACATCACGTACGGCACGAACAACGAGTTCGGCTTCGACTACCTGCGCGACAACATGGCGTGGTCCCAGGAGGAACTCGTCCAGCGCGGCCACAACTTCGCCATCGTCGACGAGGTCGACTCCATCCTCGTCGACGAGGCCCGTACGCCGCTGATCATCTCCGGCCCCGCCGACCAGGCCACCAAGTGGTACGGCGACTTCGCCAAGCTGGTCACCCGCCTGAAGAAGGGCGAGGCCGGCAACCAGCTCAAGGGCCTCGAGGAGACCGGCGACTACGACGTCGACGAGAAGAAGCGCACGGTCGCCATCCACGAGGCCGGTGTCGCCAAGGTCGAGGACTGGCTGGGCATCGACAACCTCTACGAGTCGGTGAACACGCCTCTGGTGGGCTACCTGAACAACGCCATCAAGGCGAAGGAGCTCTTCAAGAAGGACAAGGACTACGTCGTCATCGACGGCGAGGTCATGATCGTCGACGAGCACACCGGCCGTATCCTCGCCGGCCGCCGCTACAACGAGGGCATGCACCAGGCGATCGAGGCGAAGGAAGGGGTGGACATCAAGGACGAGAACCAGACCCTCGCCACGATCACCCTCCAGAACTTCTTCCGCCTCTACAAGCGCCACGACCACGCCGGCAAGGAACAGCCCGGCCTCTGTGGCATGACCGGTACGGCGATGACCGAGGCCGCCGAGTTCCACCAGATCTACAAGCTCGGCGTGGTCCCGATCCCGACGAACCGGCCGATGATCCGCAAGGACCAGTCGGACCTGATCTACCGCACCGAGGTCGCGAAGTTCGAGGCGGTCGTCGACGACATCGTCGAGAAGCACGGGAAGGGCCAGCCGATCCTCGTCGGTACGACGTCGGTCGAGAAGTCCGAGTACCTGTCGCAGCAGCTGTCCAAGCGCGGCATCCAGCACGAGGTGCTGAACGCCAAGCAGCACGACCGTGAGGCGATCATCGTCGCCCAGGCCGGCCGCAAGGGCGCCGTCACCGTGGCCACCAACATGGCCGGCCGCGGTACCGACATCAAGCTCGGCGGCAACCCCGAGGACCTCGCCGAGGCGGAGCTGCGTCAGCGCGGCCTCGACCCCGAGGAGCACATCGAGGAGTGGGCCGCGGCCCTGCCCGCCGCCCTGGAGAAGGCCGAGCAGGCGGTCAAGGCGGAGTTCGAGGAGGTCAAGGACCTCGGCGGCCTCTACGTCCTCGGTACCGAGCGGCACGAGTCGCGCCGTATCGACAACCAGCTGCGCGGTCGTTCCGGCCGTCAGGGCGACCCGGGCGAGTCCCGCTTCTACCTGTCCCTCGGTGACGACCTGATGAGGCTCTTCAAGGCCCAGATGGTCGAGCGCGTGATGTCCATGGCGAACGTCCCGGACGACGTGCCGATCGAGAACAAGATGGTGACCCGCGCGATCGCGTCCGCCCAGTCGCAGGTCGAGCAGCAGAACTTCGAGACCCGTAAGAACGTCCTGAAGTACGACGAGGTCCTCAACCGGCAGCGCGAGGTCATCTACGGCGAGCGGCGCCGTGTCCTGGAGGGCGAGGACCTGCACGAGCAGGTGCAGCACTTCATGGACGACACCATCGACGCCTACGTCGGCGCGGAGACCGCCGAGGGCTTCCCGGAGGACTGGGACCTCGAGCGGCTGTGGGGCGCTTTCAAGCAGCTCTACCCGGTGAAGGTGACCGTCGACGAGCTGGAGGAGGCGGCCGGCGACCGGGCCGGGCTGACCGCCGAGTTCCTCTCCGAGTCCATCAAGGACGACATCCACGAGCAGTACGCGGCGCGTGAGGCGCAGCTCGGCTCCGAGATCATGCGTGAGCTGGAGCGCCGGGTCGTGCTGTCGGTCCTGGACCGCAAGTGGCGCGAGCACCTCTACGAGATGGACTACCTCCAGGAGGGCATCGGCCTGCGGGCGATGGCGCAGAAGGACCCGCTGGTGGAGTACCAGCGCGAGGGCTTCGACATGTTCACCGCGATGATGGAGGGCATCAAGGAGGAGTCCGTCGGCTACCTGTTCAACCTGGAAGTCCAGGTCGAGCAGCAGGTCGAGGAGGTCCCGGTCGAGGACGCCAAGCCGGTGGCCGACCTGGAGAAGAAGGACGCGGTGCCGGCGCAGGCGGGTGGCCGTCCCGAGATCCGCGCCAAGGGCCTCGAGGCCCCGCGCCGCCCGGACCGGCTGCACTACACCGCCCCGAAGGTGGACGGCGAGGGCGACATCATCGAGGGCGACTTCGACAACGGCGACGAGCCGGTGCGCTCCGAGGCCGACGGTCTCACGCGCGCGGAGCGGCGCAAGCAGGCCCGCGGTGGGCGCCGCCGTAAGAAGTAGTAGTGCCGGGCGTGATTGCGGCGCCGTAGCGGCTTGAAGGGCCGGGTCTCCTCTGGGGGCCCGGCCCTTCGGCCTGTGCGGTCCCTGCCGGGGTCTGGAGGCTTCTGGGCCCGCTGACGACTGCTGGGCCGGTGGGCGCCGCCGTCGTGGTCAGCCGGGGTCAGTCGTCGTCCGTGCGCGGCCTGCGAGGGCCGCCCAGTTCCACCGCCGTGCAGCGCCAGCGCAGGTCCCCGCCCTGTTCCAGGCGGAACGCCATGGCGCGCAACTGGTCTCCGGCGCCGATCCGGGCGAAGGCCTCGATGGCACCGGCGCGGGGTTCGAAGTAGCCGATGTCGCGGACCACCGGACGGGCGCCTCGGGTGCGCAGGGGGCCGCGTTCCGCCAGCCAGGCGAGTTCGTCGTAGGCGCGGCCGGCGGTGTGGCGGAGCATCGAGTGGACGGGGCGTTGGCCGCTCAGGACGAGGACCAGACGGTCGGCGAAGACGTCGGTGGGGCGGGGCTGGGGGACGGCGTGCCCGCAGAGGGGGGTTTCGCTCGCGGGTGGCACGGTCGCTCGCGACTGGGTGGGAGCGGCGGGTGGGCGGGTGTCTGCGGGGCTGGTGCGGGCGCGGGGGCCCGGCGTGCCGGGTGAGCCGGGTGGGCGGCCGCCCGGGGCTGCCGTACGGGGTGCGCCGCCGCCCGGTGTGCGGGGCGGGGCGCCGCCGGGGCGGCGGGTGTCGCGGCGGCTCGGTGGGCGGGTGCCGGGCCGGTGCTGGGTCCTGGTCATGACCTTGTTCATGGGGTCCCCGTTCGGTGAGTCCGGTGGATACCGGTCGGTAACTTCGAGGTCGGTGATCTTGTACGGGGTCCCGGGCGCCGGAAGCAAGGAAGCAGGGGCCCTGATCCGGCGGGCGGAATCTTCACTTATCTGGGTGACGCGAGCGCGCGGAAGGCCGTGGTGGCGGGCCTGCACCGGGTGAATCGGAGGACCGGGGTGGACGCCGGGCGAGGGGGTGAAGGGGACTCGAAAGGGGACGCCCGCACGTATCCTGAAGGCCCTCCGGGAAGGGCGGGACCGCCCTCTGCACTCCCGGGTCCTTGCGGAGCCTCACGAGTACGAAAGCGGTCGTCATGCGCGTCTACGTCCCCCTGACCCTCCCCGGTCTCGCCGAGGCGTACAAGACGGGCGAACTGGGGGCCGAGCCGCTCGTCGCGTACGCCGTCACGCCCGCGTTGCGCGAGTGGTATCTCTCCGACGACATCGAGGAGTTGGAGTACGCCGCGCTGAACCGGGCCGCGCTCGCCTCGCTGCGGCTGCTGGCGGCGGACGACGGTGCGGTACGGCGCCGGATCGTGGTCGCCGTCGACGTGCCCGACGGGGCAGCCGTCGCCGACCCGGACCGTGGGCTGGATCCGGCGGTGCTGGGCGAGGTGCGGATCGCCGGGGGCGTGGCGCTGGCCAAGGCCGCCGCCGTGCACGTCGACTCGGACGACGCGGAGGCGGATGTGGCGGCGGCCGCGGAGGCGCTGGCCGCGGCGGACGGCGGGGACGACGACGCGCAGTTCGTCGTGGACGGCGCCGAGGACCACGAGCTGCTCTGGTACGCCACCCAGGAGATCCCGAACCTGGTGGGGCCGGCCGACTGAGCCCGTGCGCCCCCGGACGCTCTCTGCTGCCTCGTTGACCTGCCGTTCTCTTGATTGTCAGTGGTGGCGGGTACGGTTTTTGGCATGGGGAAGCAGGTAGGGGCACACATCGTCTGGGACTGGAACGGGACCCTGTTCCACGACAACGACGCGATCATCGGGGCGACGAACGCGGCGTTCGGCGAGCTGGGACTCGACCCGATCACGATGGAGCAGTACCGGGCGCTGTACTGCGTGCCGGTGCCGAAGTTCTACGAGCGGTTGCTGGGGCGGCTGCCGACCGACGCCGAGTGGGAGGTCATGGACGAGACCTTCCACCGGTACTACACCGAGCACCGGGTGAGGTGCGGGCTCACCGAGGGTGTGTCGGAGCTGCTCGTGGAGTGGCGGTCGGCGGGGCGCAGTCAGTCGATCCTCAGCATGTACGTGCATGACGAACTCGTGCCGTTGGTGCGGGGGTTCGGGATCGAGGAGCACTTCATACGCGTCGACGGGCGGACCGGGCCGTCCGGAGGCAGCAAGGCCGAGCACATGGTGCGGCACATCGAGGCGCTCGTGAGCGTGGATCCCGCTCGCACCGTGGTGATCGGGGACGCGGCCGATGACGCGGTGGCGGCGCTGCATGTGGGGGCGCGGGCGGTGCTCTACACCGGGGGGTCGCACAGCCGGGCGAGCCTTGAGGAGGTGGGGGTGCCGGTCGTGGACACGCTGGGGGAGGCGGTCGCGGAGGCGGAGCGGTTGGCGGCGTAGGCGAGCGGGCGGGGCTGGGTGCGGCTCGGGTTCGGGTGCTGGGGCCGGGGGCGGTGCCGGGCACGGTCGTACGGTGCCCGGCGGTGAAGGCGGCCTGGGCTTGCGGCTACGTCGGCTGACCGGTCAGGTCGTCCGGGCGGGCCGTGGACGTCACGTCACCGGTGCCTTCGCCCTCAGGACCGTCAGGAACTCGCGCATCCAGCTGGAGTGGTCCGGCCAGGCGCGGGAGGAGACCAGGGTGCCGTCGACCACCGCCTCGGCGTCCTGGAAGGTGGCACCGGCTGCCTGCATGTCGAGTTCCAGGGCGGGGTACGCCGTGACGCGGCGGCCGCGGAGGCTGTCGATCGCCGCGGTGAGCAGGGGGCCGTGGCAGATCTGGGCGACCGGCTTGTCGGAGTCGAAGAACGACTTGAGGATCTTGCGGAGTTCGGGGTCGTTGCGGAGGTACTCGGGGGCCCGGCCGCCGGGGATGACCACGGCGGCGTAGTCGCCGGGGTCCACCTCGGAGAAGGCGAGGTCGGCGGGCCAGGTGTAGCCGGGTTTCTCGGTGTAGGTGTCGAAGCCGGGTTCGAAGTCGTGGACGACGAACTGGAGCTGTTTGCGGGTGGGGGCGGCGATGTGGACGTCGTAGCCTTCTTCGCGGAGGCGCTGGTAGGGGTAGAGGACCTCCAGTGACTCTGCGGCGTCGCCGGTGACGATGAGGATTTTCGCTGTCATGTCGGGTGCGCTCCTCTTGTGGCCGTTGTGTGCGTCTCCGTCGGGCCTCAGGGGCCAACGTGCCTCGGCGCGGAGCGCTTGCCAAGGGGGTCCGGGCGGCTCGGGCGCGCCGGGAGGGTCAGG
Source organism: Streptomyces sp. AC550_RSS872 (assembly GCF_019049285.1). Lineage (GTDB taxonomy): Bacteria > Actinomycetota > Actinomycetes > Streptomycetales > Streptomycetaceae > Streptomyces. The sequence continues at coordinate 6,481 of NZ_JAGMUL010000009.1, read as the reverse complement.
TTCGGGTGCCGGTGGTTGGCGGGTGCCCGGTGATGCGGCTGAGGCGGGGTGGGTCACGCAGCCCGGCGCTTATGGGGTGCCGCCTCGTTGGGACGAGCGCCGCCCCAGCGGCACGACTGCCCCGCAGGCTGCGCGGGCAGCCCCGGCCACGGCGACTTTCGGACACGAGGCGTCTCCCGATGGCGGGGTTTCGCCTCGGTTTCTCGTTCGCGCGTCGGGGCCGACCTCATATCCCAGCCTCCCCCTCCGTGTCCCACCCTGCCAGTTACGCCCTCCGCGCCCCCTTTGCCCCTGTGCAGAACGTCAAAGTTCTCCCCCCGGTTTTGTACACATACGGCTCATGACGGGCCCCCTGTAAGGAGCGATAGCCTTAGTGGCGTGATCAGCGCGATAGCTCGCGGGGGCAGTGTTGCCCCTGCCCTGCGCCCGGGCAGCACGGACGACATCCGTGGCCGGGCGGCGGTCGCTGGTCTTCGCGGGCGGGAGGGGGGCGTAAGGGCCTCCGGGACGTCATACACACCCCGGAACCGGACGCCGCAGAGAGCAGCGTCACACCCCGTGGGCAGCTCAAGATTGGCTCATATATCCCCGCTCATCCCACCTCGCGGCATAGCGTCGAAGCAGACCGGACACCCCGCGTCACGGCGTTACACCGGAGGGGAAGAGACCGTACTTCCTTCTACGTCACGCAACGGCGCGCGACAGGAGCCAGAGGACAATGCAGACCAAGCTGGACGAAGCCAAGGCCGAGCTGCTCGAGAGGGCCGCCCGGGTAGCTGAGAACAGCCCGGTCGGGGGGTACCTACCGACTGGGACGACGGACGAGAGCAGCCCCGGCACCCCGGACCACGACACCGTGCTCTCGTTCCTCCAGCGCTACTACCTGCACACCGCCCCGGAGGACCTCAGCGACCGCGACCCGGTCGACATCTTCGGAGCCGCCTTCTCGCACTACCGGCTGGCCGAGAACCGCCCCCAGGGCACGGCCAACGTGCGGGTGCACACGCCCACCGTGGAGGAGAACGGGTGGACCTGCAGCCACTCGGTCGTGGAAGTCGTCACCGACGACATGCCCTTCCTGGTCGATTCGGTGACGAATGAGCTGACTCGGCAGGGGCGGGGCATCCACGTCGTCATCCACCCGCAGGTCTTCGTCCGCCGCGACGTCACCGGCAAGCTCATCGAGGTGCTCACCGCGCCGCCCGCCGGTGAGCAGCCGCACGACACGCACACCGAGTCCTGGATCCACGTCGAGTTCGACCGGGAGACCGACCGCGGCGACCTGAAGCAGATCACCGCCGAACTGCTGCGCGTCCTGTCCGACGTCCGCGAGGCCGTCGAGGACTGGAGCAAGATGCGGGACCTGGCCGTGCGCATGGCCGACGAGCTGGTCCAGGAGCCCCATTCCGACCTGCGTGAGCAGGAGTTCGAGGAAGCCCGCGAGCTGCTGCGCTGGCTCGCCGACGACCACTTCACCTTCCTGGGCTACCGCGAGTACGAACTGCGCGAGGACGATTCGCTGGCCGCCGTGCCGGGCACCGGGCTCGGCATCCTGCGCGCCGACCCGCACCACGCCGAGGGCGATGCCCACCCCGTCAGCCCGTCCTTCGAGCGGCTGCCCGCCGACGCCCGCGCCAAGGCCCGCGAGCACAAGCTGCTCGTCCTCACCAAGGCCAACAGCCGGGCGACCGTGCACCGGCCGTCGTACCTCGACTACGTCGGGGTGAAGAAGTTCAACGAGCACGGCGAGGTCGTCGGCGAGCGCCGGTACCTGGGCCTGTTCTCCTCGGCTGCCTACACCGAGTCCGTCCGCCGGGTGCCGGTCATCCGGCGCAAGGTGGAGGAGGTGCTGGAGGCCGCCGGCTTCTCGCCCAACAGTCACGACGGGCGCGACCTGCTCCAGATCCTGGAGACGTACCCGCGCGACGAGCTCTTCCAGACCCCGGTCCCCGAGCTCCAGCGCATCGCCACCTCCGTGCTCTACCTCCAGGAACGCCGTCGGCTGCGGCTCTACCTGCGGCAGGACGAGTACGGGCGCTACTACTCCGCCCTCGTCTACCTCCCGCGCGACCGCTACACCACCGGCGTCCGGCTGCGGATCATCGACATCCTGAAGGAGGAGCTCGGCGGCACCAGCGTCGACTTCACCGCCTGGAACACCGAGTCGATCCTCTCCCGGCTGCACTTCGTCGTCCGGGTCCCGCAGGGCACCGAGCTGCCGCAGCTCAGCGACAGCGACAAGGAGCGCATCGAGGCGCGGCTCGTCGAGGCCGCCCGCTCCTGGGCCGACGGGTTCGCCGACGCGCTGAACGCCGAACTCGGCGAGGAGCGCGCCGCCGAGCTGCTGCGCCGCTACTCGGGGGCCTTCCCCGAGGGCTACAAGGCCGACCACACCCCGCGCTCCGCGGTCTCCGACCTCGTCCACATCGAACAGCTCACCGAGGACGACAACTTCTCGCTGAGCCTGTACGAGCCGGTCGGCGCCGCCCCCGAGGAGCGCCGGTTCAAGATCTACCGCAAGGGCGCGGCCGTCTCCCTGTCCGCCGTCCTCCCGGTCCTCAGCCGGCTCGGCGTCGAGGTCGTGGACGAACGGCCGTACGAACTGCGCTGCTCCGACCGCAGCGTCGCCTGGATCTACGACTTCGGTCTGCGCATGCCCAAGACGGCGGGCGGCGCCGGGGACTATCTCGGCGACGACGCGCGTGAGCGGTTCTCGGAGGCCTTCGCCGCGACCTGGACGGGCAAGGCGGAGAACGACGGCTTCAACGCCCTGGTGCTGAGCGCCGGGCTGACCTGGCGGCAGGCGATGGTGCTGCGGGCGTACGCGAAGTACCTGCGCCAGGCCGGCTCCACCTTCTCGCAGGACTACATGGAGGACACCCTCCGCGACAACGTCCACACCACCCGCCTCCTTGTCTCCCTGTTCGAGGCGCGGATGTCGCCGGACCGTCAGGCCGCGGGCCGGGAGATCGTGGACGCGCTGCTCGAAGAGGTCGACGCGGCCCTCGACCAGGTCGCGAGCCTCGACGAGGACCGGATCCTGCGGTCCTTCCTCACCGTCATCAAGGCGACGCTGCGCACGAACTTCTTCCAGGAGGCGGCGGGCGGCAAGCTGCACGACTACGTCTCCATGAAGTTCGACCCGCAGGCCATCCCCGATCTGCCCGCGCCGCGCCCGGCGTTCGAGATCTGGGTCTACTCGCCGCGCGTCGAGGGCGTCCACCTGCGCTTCGGCAAGGTCGCGCGAGGGGGCTTGCGCTGGTCCGACCGGCGTGAGGACTTCCGGACCGAGATCCTCGGCCTGGTCAAGGCGCAGATGGTGAAGAACACCGTCATCGTGCCGGTCGGCGCCAAGGGCGGCTTCGTCGCCAAGCAGCTGCCGGACCCGTCCGTGGACCGCGACGCGTGGCTGGCGGAGGGGGTCGCGAGCTACAAGACCTTCATCTCGGCGCTGCTCGACATCACCGACAACATGGTCGCCGGCGAGGTCGTGCCGCCGGCGGACGTGGTCCGGCACGACGAGGACGACACCTACCTCGTCGTCGCCGCCGACAAGGGCACCGCGACCTTCTCCGACATCGCCAACGGGGTCGCCGAGCAGTACAACTTCTGGCTCGGTGACGCCTTCGCCTCCGGCGGCTCGGCCGGCTACGACCACAAGGGCATGGGCATCACCGCCCGCGGCGCCTGGGAGTCCGTCAAGCGGCACTTCCGTGAGCTGGGCGTGGACACGCAGAGCGAGGACTTCACGGTCGTCGGCATCGGCGACATGTCCGGTGACGTGTTCGGCAACGGCATGCTGCTCAGCGAGCACATCCGCCTGGTCGCCGCCTTCGACCACCGGCACATCTTCATCGACCCCAAGCCCGACGCGGCCACCTCCTACGCCGAGCGCCGCCGCGTCTTCGAGCTGCCCCGCTCCAGCTGGGAGGACTACAACACCGAGCTGATCTCGGCCGGTGGCGGCGTCTTCCCGCGCAGCGCCAAGGCGATCCCGGTCAACGCGCACATCCGCGAGGTCCTCGGCATCGAGGGCAAGGTCTCCAAGATGACGCCGGCCGAGCTGATGAAGGCGATCCTCAAGGCGCCGGTGGACCTGCTGTGGAACGGCGGCATCGGTACGTACGTCAAGGCGTCCACCGAGACCCACGCGGACGTCGGCGACAAGGCCAACGACGCCATCCGCGTCGACGGCGCCGACCTGCGCGTCAGGGTCGTCGGCGAGGGCGGCAACCTCGGTCTGACCCAGCTCGGCCGCATCGAGTTCGCGCGGCACGGCGGCAAGATCAACACCGATGCCATCGACAACAGCGCGGGCGTGGACACCTCCGACCACGAGGTGAACATCAAGATCCTGCTCAACGCCCTGGTCGCCGACGGCGACATGACGGTCAAGCAGCGCAACAAGCTGCTCGCCGAGATGACCGACGAGGTCGGCCGCCTGGTCCTGCGCAACAACTACGCCCAGAACACGGCGATCGCCAACGCCCTCGCCCAGTCCGGCGCCATGCTCCACGCCCAGCAGCGCTTCATGAAGCACCTGGCCAGGGAGGGGCACCTGGACCGTGCGCTGGAGTTCCTGCCCACCGACCGGCAGATCCGCGAACGCCTCAACGCCGACCACGGCCTGACCGGCCCGGAGACGGCCGTCCTGATGGCGTACACGAAGATCACGGTCGCCGACGAACTGCTGCACACCTCGCTGCCCGACGACCCGTACTTGAGTACCCTGCTGCACGCGTACTTCCCGACGGCGCTGCGCGAGCGGTTCCCGGAGTACCTCGTCAGTCACCCGCTGCGCCGTGAGATCACCACGACCGTGCTGGTCAACGACACCGTCAACACGGGCGGTACGACGTATCTGCACCGGCTGCGCGAGGAGACCGGCGCCTCGCTGGAGGAGATCGTCCGGGCGCAGACCGTGGCCCGCGCGATCTTCCGCTCGGCGGTGGTGTGGGACGCGGTCGAGGCGCTCGACAACAGGGTCGAGGCCGCCGTCCAGACCAGGATCCGGCTGCACTCCCGCCGCCTCGTCGAGCGCGGCACGCGCTGGCTGCTCAACAACCGGCCACAGCCGCTGGAACTCGCCGAGACCGTCGACTTCTTCGCCGACCGGGTGGAGCAGGTGTGGTCGGAGCTGCCGAAGCTGCTCAAGGGCGCGGACCTGGAGTGGTACCAGCAGATCTACGACGAGCTGACCGGCGCCGGCGTCCCGGCCGAACTGGCCACGCGCGTGGCCGGCTTCTCCTCCGCCTTCCCGACGCTGGACATCGTCTCGGTGGCCGACCGCACGGGCAAGGACCCGATGGACGTCGCCGAGGTCTACTACGACCTCGCCGACCGTCTGCGGATCACCCAGCTGATGGACCGCATCATCGAGCTGCCCCGCGCGGACCGCTGGCAGTCCATGGCCCGCGCCTCCATCCGTGAGGACCTCTACGCCGCCCACGCGGCCCTGACCTCGGACGTCCTGGCGGCCGGCAACGGCACCGCGACGCCCGAGCAGCGGTTCAAGGCGTGGGAGCAGAAGAACTCGGCGATTCTGGGGCGGGCGCGGACCACGCTCGAGGAGATCCAGGGGTCGGAGGCGTTCGATCTGGCCAACCTTTCGGTCGCTATGCGGACGATGCGGACGTTGTTGCGCTCGCACACGTAGGCGTACGTGAAGTCGTACACCTAGGCGTACGAGCGTGGGGCGCCCCGGGCTGTCATAGTCCGGGGCGCTCGCGCATTTGCGGCAAAACGGGAATTACAGTGCTCGCGTGAGCACGATGCGGGACGCGCTGCGGAGGACGACGGTCGGTCCGCAGGTCGCTGCCGCGCCGGTCGTTCTGCTGCTCCTGCTGCTCCTGCTGGTCATCGTCCGGCTTCCGTGGGCCGGTGACCTCGGGATGCACGCGGCGACCGTCGAACGTCTGCGGCACGACCTGGTCGACCCCGGCAACCCGCTGGTCGACGCGGACACGCCGAGCCCGTACTACTCGCCGTGGATGCTGGTGCTCGGGTGTGTCGCGCGGATGACGGGGTTCTCGGTCTTCGTCGTGCTGCGGATCGGGGCGCTGGTGGGGCTCGGGCTGCTCGTCAGCGGGGTCTGGCGGTATGTGCGGACGCTGAGCGCGCATCGGGCCGCGCCCGCGCTCGCCGTGTTGTGCCTGGTGTTTCTGTGGGGGACTTCGCTGTTCTTGTGGAGCGGGTTTCTCGGGCTGAACTCGCTGGCGTTGACCGTGTCGTATCCGAGTGTGTTCGCCCTGGGGCTGGCCTTTCACTTCTGGGCCTGGCTGGCGGGGGCGGCGCGTGTCGTGGCCGGGTGGGGGGTGTGGGCCGGGCTCGGGGGGCTGTGGGCGGTGATTCTGCTGTGCCATCAGTTCTCGGGGGTTGTCGCCACGTTGGGGGCGCTGGCCACGGTGGTCGCTGCGCGAGCGGGGCGGAGGGTGTGGCTGCGGCTGGCCGCCGGGGCGCTGGTGGGGGTGGGGGTGCTGTG
>NZ_JAGMUL010000091.1:196685-219707 GCF_019049285.1 Streptomyces sp. AC550_RSS872 | reverse complement strand
GGGGAGTCGAGGGGGTACGGCGAGTCTGGTGGGTTGGGGGAGTCGACGGGGCGCGGCGAGTCTGGTGGGTTGGGGGAGTCGACGGGGCGCGGCGAGTCTGGCGGGTTGGGGGAGTCGACGGGGCGCCGCGAGTTGAGTGGGCCGGAGGAGTCGACGGGGCAGGGCGGAGCGGGCGGGGAAGGGGAGCCGGTGCGTCGACCGGCCGACATGGCGCGCCGGGCGTTGCGGGCTGCGCGGGAACGGCGGGAGGGAGCGCCGGGGCGGGACGCGGAGCAGGCGGTCTCTGCCGACGAGGAGTCGGCGATGGACGAGCACACCCGCCGCGGAGGTCGGCCGGGTGATGCGGCCCGTGCGGCCTTGCGGCGTGCCGTCACCGCCAGGCGGAGCGGTGGCGAGGGCGCCGAAGGAGCTGAGGACGGGACTGGTGACTCTGCCCGGGTTCCGGCTGCGTCGTGCGGTGCTCCCGCCGTAGACGCCTCCGGTGCCGACCGGGATGTGTCCGACGCCTCCGTCGCAGACCAGGAGGCATTGGCCGCCCCCTCCGACGATCAGGAGGGGGCGGCCGGCGACCAGGGCGGGGCGCGCCCTGCGGCACCACCTTCCACACGTCCCGCGGACGCCGCCCGTGAAGCCCTGCGTGCCACCCTGGGGGAGAGGCGGCGGGCAGAGTCGGAACAAGCCGGCCGAGGAGGCCGGGGCACGCGACCCTCGCGGCGGCCGGCACGGACCGGTTCCGCCGGCGACGGCTCCGACAGCCTGCGTGCCAGGGACGTTCGGACGTTGCTCGCCGGGGCCTTCCAGATGCCGACCTCGGACTCGCCCCACGGGGACCACCCGGCCACGCCTTCCACACCCGGCACCCCGGCGGGACCTGCCGCTCCGGCCGCTCCAGCCACACCCCAGGTCCCCCGATCCATGGCCGCCCCCGGCCGGGACAGCGAACTCCGCCGTACCTTCCCCGCCTTCCCACCCCGCCCCTCGGACGACGACCGCTTCGCCGAGACCTGGTGGGGCAACGCCTGGGTGGCCGCCCTGGAGCAGGGCGCGCTCGATGCCAAGCGGCTTGCGCGCGGGCGAGGTTATGCGCAGGAAGGGCACGTCGACGCGATCACCGTGACACCGGGGCTCGCGCTGGCGTATGTGCGGGGCAGCCGGCCGCGACCGTATCGCGTGCAGGTGCGGCTGCGGACGCTGGACGACGCCGACTGGACGCGATTCCTGGACGCCGTGGCCGAGCGGCCGGGCCACATCGCGGCGCTGCTGGACAAGGAGATGCCGCAGACCCTCGCCGAGTGCGGAGTGCCCCTGCTGCCGGGCCCCGGCGACCTCGAACCGCATTGCAGTTGCCCCGACCGCGGCCACCCCTGCAAGCACGCCGCCGCCCTCTGTTACCAGACCGCACGCCTGCTGGACGCCGACCCCTTCGTGCTGCTCCTGCTGCGCGGCCGAGGCGAACGCGGGCTGCTCGACGCCCTGTCCAGGCTGAGCGCCGCCCGCGCGGCCCGCGCCGCGCAGGAACAGGGACCCGCGCCCCTGGCCGGCGTAAGGGCCACCGAAGCCCTGGCGCCGGGGCGCCGACTGCCCGCGCTCCCCGCCCCGTTGCCCATGCCCCCGCATCCCGAGCAGCCACCCGTCTACCCGGCGGCACCCGGCGGCCCGGACCCCTTCGCGCTGGACCAGCTGGCGACCGACGCGGCCGCCCGCGCGCACGCGCTGCTCAGCGCCGGCCGCGACCCGGTGGCCGAACTGACCCTGTGGCAGGACGCGGTCCGGCTCGCCGCCGCCCGCCCCGGTTCCGGCCTCACCGCCGGCACCCGATCCCTGTACTCCTCCCTCTCCGCCGCCGCCGACCGCACCCCGGCCGAGCTGGCCCGCGCGGTCGCCGCCTGGCGCCAGGGCGGTCTCGAAGGGCTCGCCGTCCTCGAAGAGCCCTGGGACCCGCCGGCCGGCCGCTTCGACCGGGCCCGCCCTCTCCTCCTCGCCGCCGACCTGCCCGCCTTCCGCCCCTGGCGCAACCGGCTCACCCACCCCCGCGGCCATGTCCAACTCCGCCTCGGTCGCGACGGCTTGTGGTACCCGTACGAATCCGAACCGGGCCACGACGACTGGTGGCCCCGCGGCACCCCCGACCTCGACCCGGTCGGCGCCCTCACCGGTCTCGGGGCGGCCACACCCGAGGACTGAGGGTGGCCCGCCCCCGTCCCCCAGGAGTCACTACACTGCCGCGATGTCGCCGGGCGACACGGCAACCGGCACAGAACCAACGGGGAGAGAGATGGCTACGGGGGGATGGGGGCCTGGACACGGCCCTGGTCAGCCTGGCGGCAACGGACCGGGAAACCAGGGCTGGGGCGCACCGTACGGACCGCCGCCACCGAATCCGGGCCCGTACCCGAACCAGCCTCCTTACCCGACCCCGACCCCGACCCCGAACCTTTACCCCTACGGCCCGCAGCCCACGCCGCGCCCTGCCGCCCGCCGCCGCGGCTGCCTGTCGTTCGGCTCTCGCTTCGGGCTCGTCGGCGCGATCCTGCGCTCCGCGCACCGCGTTGCCACCAGGCTCTTCGCGCAGGAGGGCGACGGGCGGATCGAGGACCGCACCGTGGACCGCGTCCAGCTGGCCCGCACGGTGCTCGGTGCCGCCGCCACCATCGCCCTGATCCTCGCCTACAACGTGGACCCGAACCGCTGGGAGGAAGCGGCGGCGGGCGGTGCCGCCCAACTCATCCTCGCCCCGTTCGTGCTGATCATCGCCGCGCCCCTGGTCATCATCGGATTCATCTACTACGCGCCCCCTCATCTGCGGCCGCATCTGCGCTCCCGGCTGCGCGCTCCGCTCAAGTCGGTCGGCTGGTACGTGCTGACGTTGGTCGTCATCGGCGGAGTCCTCGTCCCGACGGCCTTCACCGTCAACGCCGACGACGGGAAGAGCTGGTGGGAGTACGTACTGGCCGTCGCCTCGCTGATCGTGATCGTGTGGGGTTTTCCCTTCTTCTTCATGGCGTCGCTGTACTCGGCCCGCAGTGCCTTCAACAGCGCCCAGGTCCACCCGATGCTGCCGCCCGTCCTCACCACGACGCTGGTGTGGGTGTTCGCGGCCTTCAGCCTGATCGGCGACGGCATGCCGACGGGCCCTCCCGTCGTCCAGTTCTGCTCGACGCTGGGCGGGCCGCTGACGGTGACCGCCGTCTCGCTTTGGGAACTGCGGCGGATGAAGACCCGGTTCGGGGTCACCCTCCGGTCCTGAGCCATCCGGCCGGTCCGGTCCCACCTCGCACATGTCGTAGCAACCGTCCAGGGGCGGGCACTTCCCCTGGCGAACGAGGCCGTCGTCCTTCGCCCTCGAAGGAGCCGTGCGACAGCCTCACTTCCTCACACCGGCCCGCGTGCCGGGCAGCAACAGCAGGCCCGCGGCCACGCCTTCGGCAGTGATGGTCGCGTACGCGAGCGGGCGGCGCGTACCGGGGTGCCGAGGCCCATATCGGCGGGTCCTCGGCCTGGTCGTGGTCACTGCCGAAACAGCGGAACAGTGGATCGGCTCCGTGCCCGTGCGGTGGGTTGATGAAGGCTCACTGATGAGTCCCCGATAGCAGCGAGTTCATGACGGGAGCCCCTGCCCGGCCGCTTGGTGAGGGCCAAGCGGCCGGGCACGGTGGGCTCGTCCGGTGGGTCAGTGGACGATGTTGAAGGTGGCGTCGGCGCGGCCGGTCGCGGTCGAGATCTCGTCGAGCCGCAGGGCGAACCCGAAGTGCCGCAGGTAGCGGGTCGGGAAGCGGGCTGAGCGGAACGACGACCACTTGCCGTCGGCGAGGCCGGCGACGCGGTGGAACGTGGCGTCGGTGGCGAAGCCCGCCGTGCCGTCGTTGCGGACCAGCTTGATCGCGAAGTTCTCCTGCTTCAGGTAGAAGCCGGGGAAGTTGACCGACTCGAACGACACGCCGTTGCGGTCGGACAGGCCGGGCCGCAGCCGCCACTGCGCGTCCTGGTAGGGATCGAAGGGCAGTTCGCTGATCCGGCCGGCGTTGCTCTCGTGGCGGACGTAGTGGCCGGGGAAGTTGTACGACTTCAGGAGGTTCCAGCTGGTGCCGCCGTACCGGGCGAGGAGGCGGTCGCGATCGGCGGCGGTGATCGGGTGGACGGTGTTGTGCTTCGCGTTCAGCGGTGCGGTGTACGACTGGCGGCCGACCTTGGTCCACGCCCCCGACACCAGGTCGCCTTCCCACAGGTCGAACTTCGCGTTGGGGCAGAAGGCGTCACCCCACAGCGACCAGGTGGACGAGGTGAGCGACTTCACCAGCGTGGGGGCCTCGGTGCACCGGTTCTCGGCGACACCGTCGGTGTACTTGGTGAAGCTGCGCGGTTCCACCGACGTCGAGCGCGCGCCGACCAGCCGGCCCGTCGCGTTGCTCTTGTAGTAGAGGTAGTTGGAGCCGTTGACGCCGGTGACGACGTGGGAGTCGATGATGCCGGAGCCCGCGTCGTGGAACACCACGGGGTCGGTGGCGGTGACGAAGTCGGTCGTGTAGGAGACGGCGATCACCGCGTACGACTTGCCCTGCGGGACGGTGGAGAACGTGATGCCGTAGGCCTTTCGGACCGGGTCCCAGTGGATGGCCGGAGCCCAGCTGTACGAGTTCGGGTTGGTGCCATTGACCTTCAACAGCCGGTCCGCCGACCAGTTCACCAGGTCCGGCGAGGTCCAGACGTGGATGTTCGGGTTGGCCTTGGTGAAGTCGCCGCCCACGGGGATGTCGGTCGCGAGCACGACCCAGCTGCCGTCGGGCAGCCGGTACAGGAACGGGTCGCGGATGCCCTTGGTGCCCGCGGTGGGGGTGAGGACCGGGTTGTTGTCGTTGAGCGGCGTCCACTCCCTGCCGTCGTTGCTGACGGCGAGGTGCAGGGCGTTGACGTTGCCCGCGCCGCTGAGCGACTCCTTGAAATAGCCCATCACATAGGCGGAGTCGGCGTCCGCCGCCGCGGCCGTCTGCGCGGGCAGGGCCACTCCCGTGGCCAGCGCCACCAGAGCGACTAGAAACGCCGCTCTCCTGATCAGTCTTGCCAGCACGGTCTTTCCTCTCGATTGCGTGGTTCTCACATGCGTGCGACACCGGCGCCCTTCCCTCGAACGCGAAGGAGCGGGAGGGCACCGCGGGTCCGTCAGGTCAGTCCGTCACGCGCAAGGTGGCGTCGCTGCGCCCTGCGACGTTGGTGATCGTTTCGAGGTTCAGCTGGAAGGCGTAGTACTTGCTGCCGTCGGGCGAACGTATGAGTGCGGGGTCGCGCACCCCGCGCGTTGTGCCCACCGTGGAACACAGGGTCATCCCGCCACCGTTGAGATCGGTCGGTTCAGACCGTCCGCGCCGTACGGCGAGTCATCTGTCGGCCAGTCGCTCCCTTCCTGACGAGGCGCGTCATCAGACAGCCTGGGTCGGCGGCGGCCTCTGTCGCCGCCGGCAGGGAGAGAACCGCAGGCATGTGCGTCTCCTGTCCATATGCGGGTGCGACGATCAAGTGACGGTGTGGTCGAGGCACTCGCGATCGCCGTAGCCGGGTGAGGGGTGAAAGGGCAGCGTCGGCGGAGCTGCCCCGGCGTAAGCCGATGACGGGTGCGCAACACGGGCGGCTCCCCGAGAGCGCTTGTTCGAAAAGTCGAACGTTGTGCGTAACTTCGACCAGAAGCTAAACTTCCCGCCACGAGCACGTCAAGAGAGTCGGCCAGTTCTGGTCAAATCGATTTCCGACGAGCGAGGCAATTGCCGTTGCGGGCCCCCGGAATGAGCTCGGTGCCCACGGTGGTGCCGTCGTCGGCGACGGCGAGGCGGTTGCCCAGGAGGCGGAGTTCGCCCGCGGCGGTCTGCGTGAACGGGCGCCTCGTATCTGGCGCCTGGCGCCTGGCGCCGTTGCCGGGAGGCCGTGCAGGACGCCATGCGGCCGGTGCCGGTGCCGGTGCCGGTGCCGGTGGACGTGTCGACCGAGGCGCCGCAGGGGGCCGACGGGTGCGAGGAAGTGGTGCAGGCGCCGGCCTTGATCTCCCGTGCTGATTCAGCGGTGGGCCTGGTCGCCGTCCATCACGTCATACGGGGTGCCTCGCCGCGCTTCTCGTCGCGCGCCACGCTCAGGGGGCTGAGCGTCGGCCTCCTCTTTTGCAGGTTCGAGGGAGTGTGGATGCCGGATGTATTGACGCACCCTGTTTCCCGGACTTAATGTCTGCCCGATCTTACGAACGGTGTTCGATATATCGCCCAACGTGACCGGTCCGGCGGTGAGTTGGCTACGAAGGCTTCCCCCACCGAGCGCCGGGACAAAAAGCCGCCGGGCGCAACAGCGGTCAGTACCAAGAGGCGGAGACTCGGTGACCCACCGCTGACATCGCCGCACCCCGAAGGTGACGGCCGCCGAACCTGGACAGAGAGAACAGGAGCCCCTGCGAACAGGCCCCCACCACGAACGCCCCACCCGGGCGACAGTCGTGACTTCGCCGCACCAGCCGTCACACCGCCGACGCACCGGCTCGCGTACCCGGCCCCGCCGTTACCACGGCGACATGCACCGCACACGGCCGGACTGATCCCCGGCGGGAAGAACGCGTGGGCGCCGGAGGTGATGTTCGGGCGCCGGAGGTGATGTTCGACCCCGAGACCAACGACTGCGTCCTGTACTGGGCGACGAACGCCACGGTGAACGGCGTGTTCAAGTACCGCATGTACTACGCCCGCACCAAGGAGGAGTTCCGCACCGGTACTCGCGTCAAAAACACCACCCATACATGTGATGGCTCCTATCCGAGGACGGACATCGTGGACATCACCAGACGACAGCTCGGCCGACTCGCCGCGGTCGGCGGCGGGGCGCTCGTGTTGCCGGGCCTGCTGTCACCGAGCACGGCGGCGGCAGCCACACCTCTGGCCGGTCCGTGGGGCGACCAGGGCGACGGCACCTTCGTCAACCCGATCATTCCGGCTGACCTCAGTGACTGGGACTGCATCCGGGTCGGCGACGACTACTACGGCATCACCAGTACGTTCGGTTACTCGCCCGGCATGGCCGTCCTGCACTCGAAGGACCTGGTCAACTGGCGGACGCTCGGCGGCGCGGTCGACGATGTCACCCGTATCGGACCGGAGCTGAACTGGGACCGGATGAACCGCTACGGCCGTGGCGTGTGGGCTGGGGCCATCCGCCACCACGCGGGGCGGTACCGGGTGTACTTCAACACCCCCGACGAAGGCTTCTTCATGACGTCTGCCCCGTCGCCGACCGGGCCGTGGGAGCCGTTGCACTCCATATGGCGGACCTCCGGCTGGAACGACGTGTGCCCGTTCTGGGACGACGACGGCCAGGGCTACCTGGTCACCACGCACTACGCGGACGCCTACAAGGTGCACCTGTTCAAGCTGTCCGCGGACGGCAAGTCGCTGGTCGGCCCGTCCACCGTCATCCACCAGTCGTCGCGCAGCGAGGCCAACAAGCTGTACAAGATCGACGGTGTCTACTACCACCTGTTCAGTGAGGTGAAGTCCGAGGGCCGGGTGCTCATGATGAACCGCGGCTCCAGCCTCCACGGCCCCTTCGAGACCCGGCAGTTGCTGCACGTCAACACTTCGGTGGACCGCGAGCCCAACCAGGGCGGGCTGGTGCAGGCTCCGGGCGGGGCTTGGTACTTCGTGACCCATCACGGCCACGGCCGCTGGGAGGGGCGCGTGCTGTCCCTGCTGCCGGTGACCTGGGTGGACGGCTGGCCGATCCTGGGTGAGGTGGGCGCGGACGGCATCGGCACCATGGTGTGGACCGGCCGGGTGCCCGCCGGCGGCACGCCCGGTCTGCCGGTCGATGCCTTGCCCCCCGTGGTGACCAGCGACCGGTTCACTGACACCCGCCTGGGGCCGCAGTGGGAGTGGCACTACCAGCCGCGCGCGGACCGGTGGTCGCTGACCGAACGCCCCGGCCACCTGCGGTTGAAGGCGTTCGCACCACTGGCGGCCGACAACCTGACCAAGGCCGGGAACACCCTCACCCAACGGGTGCTGCGCACGGAGGGCGGCGCGACGGTGACCGTACGCCTCGAACTGGCCGGCCTCGCCGACGGCCAGCACGCCGGGCTGTGCCACTACGCGGCGACCTATGCCGGGTTGGGTGTCCGGTGCTCAGGGACCACCACAACGATCGCGCACAACGTCGGCGGCACCGTGACCAACGGTCCGGAGATCACCCAGAACGCCCTGTGGCTGCGCACCTCGTGGGACATCAACGGCGTCAGCCGGTTCTCCTACAGCCTCGACGGGACCACGTTCACCGTGTTCGGTGGCACCTACCAGCTGACCTGGGGCGGTTACCGCGGTGACCGGGTCGGCATCTACACCTACAACCCCAACGGCACCGGCCACGTCGACGTCGACTCGGTGCAGTACACGCTCGCGCCCACCCGGGCCTACAAGTGCGTCAGCGTGCGCAGCGGCAAGGCCGCCGACGTCTTCCGTGCGTCGAACGCGGACGGCGCCGCCGTGATCCAGTGGCCCGACACCGGCAAGTCGAACCAGCACTGGGCCTTCCAGTCCACAGGGGACGGCTACCACACCGTCATGTGCGTCAGCAGCGGGAAGGTGCTGGACGTCGCCGGGTCCTCGACGGCGGACGGCGCGGCGGTCGTGCAGGCGACCGCCAACGGCCGGGCGAGCCAGCAGTGGCAGTTGCGCCCGCAGACCGGTGGCGAGTTCGCCCTGGTCAACCGCAACAGCGGCAAGGTGCTCGACGTCAAGGGAGGCAGTATGGCCGACGGTGCCGCGCTGATCCAGTACCGCGACGTCGGCAGCTCCAACCAGCGATGGACCTTCCACCGCGTCACCGGCTGACCAACGCGCCGGCCGATCCTGACCACCCCACGGCCGGCACGCTGCTCCATCACGCCCCGAGGACCCCAACCTCACTGTTCGACCAACACTCCCGCCCCCCGATCCGCAACAGAGAGGTGACAGCGTGCCCGCCGACACATCGCACGCACCGCCACCGCCACCGCGCGCCCGAGGGCGGACCGCCATGGCCGCGTTCCTGACTCTGCTGGGCACCCTCGCCGCCCTGCTCGTGCCCGCCACGCAGGCACACGCGGCCACCGTGACCTTCACGACGGGCGCCGCACGGACCGACCAGAACCGCAACCCGCTCCAGCTGCACGGGCTCGGCATCATCAAGGTCGGCGACACCTGGTACGGCTTCGGCGAGGACAAGACCGGCAAGACGTCGGCGGACACGTCGTTCGAGAACATCCCCCTGCTACACCTCGACCGACCTCGGCAACTGGACCCATCGGGGTCAGGCCCTGAGCAGGCAGAGCAGCGGCGACCTGGGCCCCAGCCGGATCGTGGAGCGGCCGAAGGTCATCCACAACGCGTCGACCAGCACGTACGTGATGTGCATGCACATCGACAGCCCCTCGACCTGACCGGCAGCTACACCGGCAGCAACTACATGCTGGTGAACATCGGCAGCGGCCTGCACATCGGGGTCGCGGGCTCGACCGCCCAGGGAGCGGCGGTCGACCAGGAGCTCGGTGCAAGCGCGAGCGTGAACAGCGAGACCTGGACTCTGTCCTGACCGTGTGCCCCGGCGGCCCCGCCATCGAGCGGGCCGCCGGGACACACTCACACCCCATACGAGGGATCACCTCACGGGGCCGGTGCCGACCGCGACGTCGTCCGCTCGTCTGCCACGTGGTCATGGACGACACGGAGAGTCCTATGCCTTGTCGAGCAAACGGGTGCCACGACGCGGGCACGATCCGCCGCTCTCCCACGGGCGGACACACCGAGACCGACTGGGTACCGGCTCGTGTTGCTCTTCCTGGCCTGCGCCGCCGTCATCTGCCCCTTGGTCCCCGCCACCGATCGCAGGCCCGCCGCTGCCCGGATCCCACACCCCCCTCAGCAGACATAGGAGTTTGCGCAGTGGACCACTCCATGGATCGCAGGCGCTTCCTGACCGCCGCCGCACTGACCGCCGGAGCCGCCGCCTTCCCCGGCGGTGCCCTCTCGGGCAGGGCCGCGGCAGCCGTGCCGCCCCAGATCACCCTCCCCGACCGCGGCATTTACGACACCTCCCCAGCCTCCTCCTGGACCGACGGCTTCCTCACCGGCAACGGCGAGTACGGAGCCATCCTCCACGGGGCGGCCACGCTGGAGAAAGTGGTCTTCAACCACCACCGACTGGTGCTCCCGAACGGCACCCGCACCGTGAAACCACCGGTCATCTCCGGCCGTCTGGAAGGCGTGCGCGACAAGGCGCTCGCCGGAGACTACTCGGGCGCCAACCGCGACTTCGCCGCCGGGTGGTCGCTGCGCTGGACGCAGACGTACCACCCCGCGTACGAACTGCACATCGCCACCCCGGGCATGACCACCGTCAATGACTACGGCCGGGTCACCGACTTCCGCACCGGCGAGGTCAGCTCCAGCTGGACCGACCGGTACGGCACCTGGACCCGCAGAGCCTTCGTCTCCCGCGCCGACAACGTAATCGTCCACGAGCTGATCCCCGCCCCCGGCCGCACGGTCGACACCACGCTGAGCGTCCACACCGCGCTCGCCGGGGTGCCCACCAGCATGAGCTTCGCCACCCGCGCCACCGTCAGCAACGGCAACGGCTACCTGAACCTGCGCGGCACCTACCCCTCCGGGCAAGGGGCCTTCGGTTACGAGGGCGTCACCCGGGTCGTCGCCTCCGGCTCGGGCGCCTCCGTCAGCGTCAGCGGCTCCACCATCGTGGTGGCCAGGGCGACCAGAGTGGTCCTGCTGACCAAGCTGGGCCGCTACGAGTCCTCCACCGCGTGGGATTCCGAGCCGCTGCACGCCGAACTGGCCGCGCTCGGCGCCGACTACGCGACCCTGCGCTCCGCGCACACCGCCCTCCACAGCGGGCTGTACGACCGCTCCCGCCTCGACCTGGGCGTGTCCGACGCCGACCGCAAACTCTCGGTCAGTGAGCTGACAGCCCGCCAGAACGCGGACCGCAGCGTCATCGACCTCGCCCTGCTGGAACGGCTCTACGACTCGGGCCGTTACCTCTTCATCAGCTCCAGCGGCGTCCTGCCGCCCCGGCTCACCGGCATCTGGACGGGTTCCTGGAACGGGGCCTGGGCCGACGACTTCACCACCGACGCCAACGTCAACCTCCAGGTCGCGGGCGGCAACATCCTCGACACCACCGACGTCATGAAGGGCTACTTCGACCTGGTTCTGGGCCAGCTCGACGACTGGCGCACCAACGCCACCAACCTCTACGGCGCCCGCGGCTTCCTGGCCCCCTCCCGCACGGACGGCGAGTACGGGCACATGCTGCACTTCAACAACGGCTCCTTCCCGGGCCACTGTTGGACCGGCGGAGCCGACTGGCTGCTCTACCCGCTGCTGGAGTACTACGAGGTCACCGGCGACGCCGACTTCTACCGGAACAAGCTGGCGCCTGCCCTGATGGAACTGGCCCTGTTCTACGAGGACTTCCTCACCCGCACCGACTCCGCCGGCAAGTCGGTCTTCGTGCCGTCCTTCTCCATGGAGAACTCGCCCGGCAACACCGGCGTGTGCCTGTCGATCAACGCCACCGGCGACATCATGGCCGGCAAGCACGCCCTGCGGGCCGCCATCGACGCGGCCGACACCCTCGGCGTCGAACAGGGCAGCGGCCAGGGAGTCGCCCGGTGGACCGCCCTGCTGCGGAAGATCCCCGACTACCGCGTCAACGGCGACGGCGCGCTCGCCGAATGGTCCTGGCCGGCCTTGACCGACCGCTACAACCACCGGCACATCCAGCACCTGTACGGCGCCTGGCCGCTGCACGAGATCAACCCCGAGGAGGAGCCCTCGCTCGTCCGCCCGGCGCTCAAGGCCCTGGAGAAGCGCGGCGACCAGAACATCTCCGCCCACGGCAGCCTCCACCGCGCCCTGGCCGGCGCCCGGCTCAAGGACGGCGGCAAGGTCTACGACAACCTGAAGAAGATCATCGGCAACAACATGGTCTTCAAGTCGCTGATGACCTCCCACAACCCGAACCTCGACATCTACAACGCCGACGCCGCCCACGCCCTCCCCGGCGTACTCGCCGAGGCACTGATCTACTCCCGCCCCGGCGTCCTGGAGCTCCTCCCGGCCCTGCCCGACCAACTGGCCAAGGGCTCCATCACGGGCGTACGGGCACGCGGCCGCATCCGTATCCATACCTTCAGCTGGGACCTGTCAGCCCGCACCGCC
The DNA here is from genome assembly GCF_019049285.1 of Streptomyces sp. AC550_RSS872. Taxonomy (GTDB): domain Bacteria; phylum Actinomycetota; class Actinomycetes; order Streptomycetales; family Streptomycetaceae; genus Streptomyces. Next base: position 207,471 of record NZ_JAGMUL010000091.1, on the reverse strand, counting down.
ACCCTGTCCGTCACCTCCGCCGTCAACCAGGACGTCACCCTCGTCAGCCGCCGTGGCATGACGGCCGTGACCACGTCGGCGGCCGTCGCCTCCTCCTCGCTGGGCACCCACGCGCGCAAGGTCACGCTGGCCGCCGGGCAGCGCACGGACATCACCGTCTCCCTGCTCAGCGGCTGGTTCCGGCTGGTCAACCGGCGCAGCGGCAAGGTCCTGGACGTCTCCGGCGCCAGCACGGCCGACGGCGGGAAGATCATCCAGTACACAGCCTCGGACGCCGTCAACCAGCAGTGGCGGCTCCTGCCCAACGCCGACGGCTCCTTCCGCCTCGCCGCCCGACACAGCGGCAAAGTCCTCGACAACCCCGGCGGCTCCGGCCAGGGCGCCCAGCTCATCCAGTGGCAGGACACGGGCGCCGACAACCAGCGGTGGAAGCTCGTCGACGCGGGCAACGGCTACTACCGGCTCGTCAACGTCCGCAACGGCTGGTGCGCGGACGTCGACAGCGGCTCCTCGGCCGACGGCGCCCGCGTCATCCAGTGGCCGGTCGGTACCGGCACCAACCAGCAGTGGCAGCTCGACGCCCTGTGACGCAAACGGCGCGGTGCGGCTCCCCGGCCGCACCGCGCTGGGCGGGCACGCGTCCGCCCGCGGCCGGCAAGGTCATGCGGTTCCCCGGCTCTTGCGGGTTGAGCGGCACGCAATTACCCGCCTCCACGGTCACGAGTCCGCATGGGGACGGTGACCGCGGATGGTGTTGCTGACCGTGCACGGCACAGGCAGCCCACGCACCACGGGCGGAAAGCTTCTCCCCGAGCGATGAATCTGCACCCGCAGAGAGGTCGAAGTGATCGACAGTCAATCTCAGCCCCGCTGGAGGATGCATGCTCACCAACGCGACCGATACCGCCGGCGCCCGAACCCTCAAGGTGTCCGACGCTCGCCTGCACTACGAGGTGCGCGGCCAGGGCCCGCTCGTCGTGCTGGTCGGCGCCCCGATGGACGCCGCTGCCTTCGCCCCGCTGGCCGACCTCCTCGCGGCCGACCACACCGTGCTCACCACCGACCCGCGGGGCATCAACCGCAGTCGGCTTGACGATCCCGAGCAGGACTCGACACCGCGGCTGCGCGCCGACGACCTGTCCCGGCTGATCACCCACGTCGATGCGGGCCCGGCGGTGGTGGTGGGTTCCAGCGGCGGCGCGGTCAGCGCGTTGGCCCTCGCCCAGGCCCACCCCGAGCTCGTGCACACTGTCATCGCCCACGAGCCCCCGCTGATCGAACTGCTGGAGGGTCGTGAGCAGCTGCGGGCCGGCACCGAGGAGGTCGTCGCCGCCTATCTCGCCGGCGACGTGATCGGGGCGTGGAAGAAGTTCTTCGCCCAGGCCGGCGTCTTCATCCCTGAGCCCGTGGTGGAGGAGATGTTCGGCGGAGCGCGAGACGTACAGCAGGTCGCGGACGAACGCCGCTGGTTCGCCCACGAGATGCGGGCCTCCGCCTACTGGCGGCCCAACCTCGCCGCCCTGAGTCAGGCGGCCTGCCGCATCGTGGTCGGCATCGGCGAGGACTCCACCGGACAGCTCTGCGACCGCACCGCCCGCGCGTTCGCCCAGGAGCTGGACACCGAGCCGGCCGCCTTCCCCGGCGGCCACACCGGCTTCGTCGACAACCCCGATGCCTTCGCCGTCCGCCTACGCGCCGTCATTCACGACGGCTGAGCAGCAAGAAGGCATCCCGCCATAGTCGTTCACCGAGTACAGCGAACCGGCGGTGGCAGGGGAGGACGACTCCAGGACGCTGCGGCCGGCGTCGGTGCCGGGCACGACGACGGTCCCGAGGGCACCTTCGGGAGTGAGCCCATTGATCAGGCAACCACAGTCACTGGCTGCTGCGTGGGCTGGAGGGCTGGAGGAGCTGGTCGACGGGTGCGTAGTCGTCGGTGAGCAGTTGGGCGTCGCCGGTCCAGGAGGTGAGGTCGTCACCGGTGGCGATCTTCCAGCCGGTTTGCCGGGCGTCCAACGCTTCCTGAATCGCGCGTACGTCGACTGCTCGGTTGGAGGCGAGCACCACCAGATTGCCGCCCTCGGGGGCGGCGGTGGGGTCGAGGCCGATATCGGTGGGTTCACCGACGAGGGCGACGTGCTCGAAGGTCTCGCTGAGGGTGGCTACTTCGGCACGCGCGAAGTCCATGCGACCGTGATCGATGAGGTTGGCGACGTACAGGCCGTTCTCGTTGAGCACCCGTCGTACGTTCGTCATCGCTTCTGCCGTGGTGAGGTGCCACGGCACGCTGACACCCCCGAAGGCGTCGCCGACGACGAGGTCACGACTGCCGGCGTCCAGTCGCCGCAGCCCGAGCCTGCCGTCCTCGACGCGTACGTCGATACCGGCTTCCGATTTCAGACCGAGTTGGTCACGGTTGATGCGCACGACCCCGCTGTCGATCTCGGACACAAGGCTGCGTGTCCCGGGCCGCGTGGCCGCGAGGTAACGGGGAAAGGTGAGCGCGCCGCCGCCCACGTGGTAGGCAGCAAGTGGCTCACCCTCGGGAAAGGCGGCATCGACCACCGACGCGATGGCGCGCACATACTCGAACTCCAGGAAGGTCGGGTCGTCGACGTCGACGTAGGAGTGCCGCAGGCCGTCCAGAACGAGGGTGCGGCCGCTGTCCCGGTCGGGGTCTGCAACCACCCGTGCGCAGTGGTACTTGGTCTCCGTGTCGCAGCCACCGGGCGCGACCGTGGCGGCGAGGCCTCCGGCCATGACCACGAGCGCGAGGACAGGGGTGCCGGTCCACCCGCGCGTTCGCCACTCGACCAGCGCCGCGCCGACCACCAGCAGTGTTCCGAGGCCGATCAGTATGCCGCTGACCGGCAACCGCGATACGAGGACGAAGCCCGTGAGGACGGTGCCGACGATGGCGCCCACGGTTCCGACGCCCGACAGTCGGCCGACCACCGTTCCGGTCTCGGCGAGGCTGGTGAGCCGCAGCTTGGTCACGATCGGCGTCACCGCCGAGAGCAGCGCGCCCGGCACGAGGATGGTCAGCGACGCGATGAACAAGAGCATCGGCAGTGCCCACTCCGCAGTGCTGCGCAGCACTGCGGGGGTGAGCGCCACGACCGCTCCCGATACGCCGAGCGAGGGGCCCAGGAGCCGGCGGGGATTGACCTGGTCGGCGATGCGCCCGCCCAGCCAGGAGCCGACGGCGATCGCGGTGAGGGCGATGCCGATCACCATGGTGCTGGTCTCGAGGGTGAGGCCGAGGTAGGGAGCCAGCAGCCGCAGTGCGACGATCTCCACCACCAGGACTGCGGCCGAGGACCCGAACACGAGCATGACGGCGGCACGGGGCCCCAGGCCGTCGTTGTGAGGCGTGCTCTCGGCGACAGGCGAGGAAGACGATCCGGTCACGGGCAGCATCCTTGCATGCGACTCATCGAGGCGACGTCAGTCGTTCCCGACGAGACCGGCTCAATGCCCTCGGGTACGCCGACGTCGCACGCTCCTGACGACGTGACGAGCAAGGCCGACGGAATGAGCATCGGCTCTGGCTACATGTACACCAACTGCACCTAGCTACACGTACACCAACTGCACCTATGTCGTGAGCGAGAGCGGTCACCCGGGATGTCCCGACCTTCCGATGGTTCAGTGGCCCAGTCCGGCCCCGCCGTCGACCGGGATCACGGCGCCGCGCACATAACCGGCACCGGCCAGGAACTCCACCGCGTCGGCGACTTCGTCAGGGTGGGCCATGCGGCCCGCCGGGGTCCGGCTGAGCAGGTGCTGACGCTGTCCCTCGGTGAGGCTGCGGCTCATGTCCGTGTCGGTCAGGCCGGGGGCCACCACGTTGCAGGTGATGTCGCGGGCGCCGAGTTCGTGCGTCAGCGACCGGGCGAAACCGATCAGTCCCGCCTTCGCGGCCGCGTAGTTGGTCTGCCCCGCGGCGCCGTGCAGTGCTGCCGTGGAGGACATCAGCACGATACGGCCGTGACCCTCCACGAGCATCCCGCGCACCGCCCGCCGGGCGACCCGGAAGGCACCGATGAGGTTGGCGTCGATGACGGAGGTGAAGTCCTCCTCGCTCATCCGCACGAGCAGCCGGTCGTGGGCGCCGCCCGCGTTCGCGACCAGGACGGTGACCGGACCGTGGGCGGCTTCGGCCTCCTTGAAGGCCTGGTCCACCTGCTGACCGTCCGTCACGTCGCAGCGCAGGGCGAGGAGGTTCTCCCCCGCGGGCGGCCTGTCACCGCGGTAGGTCACCGCGACCCGGTCTCCCGCCGTCGCGAAACGGCGGGCCACGGCCAGCCCGATGCCCCTGTTTCCCCCGGTCACGAAGACCGATCGAGCCTTCGCGCCGTGTGACCGTTCCCTGGTTCCCGCCACGTCAGTTCCCTTCCGTCCTGCTGTCCTTGCTTCTCTCGCTGTCGCTGTCCCGTGCGCGCAGCCCCACGACGGTCACCACGAACCCGACGAAGGCCAGCACGGCGGTCCAGAACGTGGCCGCGTACATCGCGTCCAGGAAGGCGCGGTCGGCCAGGGCCGCCAGTTCCGGCAGGCGCAGCGAAGCGGCCAGTGAGCGGGCCGCCTCAGCCGAGGTCCGGGCCTGTTCGGCCGTGTCCCCCGACAGCCCCCGCGGACCGGTCGGCAGGGCGGCGTCCGCCATGCGGTCCCGGTAGACGGCGGAGAGGATCGAGCCCGCCATCGCCACCCCGAGGACCCCGCCCACCTGCCGCGTGACGCTGTTGACGGCAGATCCGGCGCCAGTGAGCTGCGGTGGAATCCCGCGCATCATCACGGCCGTGACCGGTGTGCCGACCAGCCCCATGCCGAAACCCTGCACCCACAGCAACGCGGCGACGACTGTGATCGGGGTCCCTCCGTCGAACCACAGATAGCCGGCGTACGTGGCCGCCGTGGCCAGGACACCGGCCGCGATCGTCCACCGGGGCGACACCAGCCTGCTCAGCGCCGGGGACGCCTGGCTGCCCAGGACGATGCCGACCGCGGCGGCGAGCATCACGGTTCCGGCTTCGGCGGGGGAGAGCCCGCGCGGTCCCTGGAGGTAGAAGGCCGCGTAGAACAGGTGCCCGGCCAGCGCCATGAACGCGATCAGCAGCACCACGCTGCCCGCCGTGAACCCGGGCCGGCTGAAGAGCCGCAGGTCCAGACTGGGCGTCGGGGACCTGCGCTGACCGGCCACGAAGGCGCCCAGCAGAGCGCCGCCCACGACAAAGGGGAGCAGGACGTGCGCCCCGTACCAGGTCTGTCCGTTGCCGAGCTCGATGATCCCGTAGACCACACCGCCGAGGCCGAGCACCGACAGAGCGAGACCGGGCAGGTCGAGCATCCTGCGCCCGGAGCCCTTGAGACCGGGCACCACCGCCACCACCCCGGCCAGACACAGGGCCACGATCGGCACGTTGGCCAGGAACACCGAACCCCACCAGAAGTGACTGAGCAGTGCCCCGCCCACGACCGGGCCGACGGCCACACCCAGTCCGCTGGACGAGCTCCAGATCGCGATGGCCCGGGTACGTTTCTCCTCCGGCGTGCTCTGCACGATGACGGACAGGGTCGCGGGCATCAGCAGCGCACTGCCCGCACCCATGAAGGCGCGCGCCATGATCAGCCAGCCCGCGTTCGGTGCGAACGCGCCGGCCGCGGAGGCGGCGCCGAACAGGGCCAGACCGGCCAGGAGGGTGGTCCTGGGGCCGAAGCGGTCGGCGAGCGCGCCGCCCGCGAAGAGGGTGCCGGCGAAGACCAGGGTGTAGGCGCTCGCCACCCACTCCAGTTCGGCGGGGGTCGCGCCCAGGCCCTCGGCCGGGGAGGCCAGCGTGGTGACCGCGACGTTCAGGATCGAGGTGTCCAGCCAGATCAGCATCTGGGCGCAGACGACGACCAGGAGGACCGGCCACGACCGGGAGGACGCCGCCCGGCCCTCGGTGGTGCTCAGGGTGCTCATCGAGTGCCTTCTCCCTCAGGGGCGACGCGAGGACCGCGGCCCAGCCCGTCCCGCCAACTCGGGTGCGTCGGCTTCCAGCCCAGTGCCGCACGGGCCCGGTCGTTGGCCGCTCCGCGTGCCGCGGTCAGCTGATGGGCCATGAACCAGCCCAGCAGCCGGGGCGCGAGCGCCGTCGGGATCGTGCGTGGGCGCGGGGCACCGAGCGTACGGGCGTAGTGCGGCAGCCACCGCGCGGCGCGGGCAGGCTCGTCGTCGGTCACGTGGAAGGCACCGGTGGCCGTGCTCTCAACCGCCGCCACCGCGGCCCCCACGGCGTCCTCCACATGCAGAAACGACGTGACTCCGGCCCCGCCCTCCGGCAGCGGGAGTTTCCCGGCCAGCACCCGCTGCCCGGTGCCGCCGTCACCGGCGTACGCGGTGCCGGGGCCGTACAGCGTGCCGTACCGCAATGCCACCCCGGCGAGGTCCCGGCCGTTGCCCAGCACCAGCCGCTCCAACTCGGCGACGGCGCGTACGGTGGCGGCCCAGCCGGGGTCCGGGGCGTCCACGTACAGCGGCGCGTCCTCGTCGAGGACCGGCGCCCCTTCCGGCGCGGCGGCGAAGGCGATGGACTGCGCGACCAGCCGCCCTGCTCCGGCCGCGCGGGCCGCCTCGACCAGGTTGGCGGTGCCCTCCGTGCGCAGCCGCGCGGTCTGCGCGAAGGCCGCCGCAGGATCGTCGCGCAGCAGCCGCAACGCCGACAACTGGTGGACGACCACCTCGGGCCGGGCGGCCGACACCGCCGACAGCACCGCCTCCCGGTCGAGGACGTCGGCGACCACGACCCGGTCCGCCTCCGGGGCCCGCGACGCGTCCCGTACCAGTGCGCTCACCTCGTGGCCCCGCGCCCGCAGCGCGCCCACCAGCGGACGCCCGATCACACCGGTGGCCCCGGCGACCAGAACGCGCATACGTCAGCCCTCCCCACCGGCGGTCAAGGGCGTGGCGACCCGCATCAGCAGACGGCACGCCTTGTCGCCGTCCCGCAGACAGCTTTCGGCCCTGTTCTCCGTGAGGCTCACGCCGAGCCCCTCCGACCAGCCCGCGTGGATGTCCGTGCAGGGGCAGCGGTAGCCCTCCAGCGAACCGGCCATCCGCACCATCGTGACGGCGAAGCTCCGCTTCAGGGTGAGCACGATCAGGTCGTCGTCCTCGACCTCGGTGGAGGCGTTGCGCAGCTCCGGCGGGAACATCCGGTCGCCGCAGTCGTCGTAGCGGCGGCGCAGTTCCTCCAGGTCCTTGCGGGGGTCACCGGTGTCGGGGAGCGGACCGGAGAGGCGGCCGACGCGCTGCGCGACATGCAGGGCGATCTTGCGCAGGGCCTCGGCGTTGATCTCGTTGGCGGCATCCTGTCCGAACCGCGCGGCCACTCCCTGGTACCAGTTGGCGTCGTGCTGCCACCACAGCCGGTAGGCCTCGCTCGCCCGGGCGCGGTGGTTCACGCCGTCGCCGTCCGCTGTACTCGTGCTCATGCGTGCTGCTCCTCGGCGGCGAACCTGTCGCGCATCACTCGTTTGAGAACCTTGCCGGTGGCGCCCTTGGCCACGTCGTCGGGCTTCATGCGCAGGGCCCGGTGCACCGGGGGGTATCCGGCGGCCGTCAGCACGGAGTTGACGCGCTCGGTCCACGCCTCGTCGTCGGCCCTCTCTCCGTCGGCACCCTCTTCGCCGGTCACCTGGAGCAGCGCGTACGCCTCGCCCTCTCCGTCGCCGTCCCAGTCCGCCCGTACGCCGTCCGGTGCGATGCCGACGACCGTGCAGTCGGCCAGCCCGGGCAGTTCGGCCAGCAGGAGTTCCTCGGTGCGGGTGCTGAAGACGATGCCGGCCCGGGTGCGGACGGCGTCCGGCGCGCGGTCGAGGTGGTAGAAGTTGCCGGCCTCGTCCTGGTGGGCGAGGTCCCCGGTGAGCCAGTAGCCGCCGAGCCGCATCCGGTTCCAGGTCAGCGAGTCGTTCCAGTAACCGGGCGTGAGCGTCGGGGACTTGAGGCCCAGGCGGCCGATCTGCCCGGGCGGCAGCGGAGTGCCGTCCTCCGAGAGTACGGCGGCCTCGGCGAAGCTGATCGGTCTGCCGATGCAGCGCGAGTAGGCGTCGGTGTCCTTGGTGTGCCGGTTGTGGAAGACGGAGTAGCCGGCCTCCGACGAGCCGAGCCCGTCCACGAAGACCGAGCCGTCGACGCGTACACGGCGCAGGTCCCTGCCGATCGTCTGGTGACTGCCGTGCCGCACCAGGGCGCGGATGTGCGCCTCGTGCGCCGCGTCCCCGGTGTTGAACCACACCTGCACGCTGGACAGGTCACGCCTCGTCAGGTCCTCGGCGGCCATCTCGCCGAACGTCCCGGCGAAGGCCAGCACCGTGGTCGGCCGGAACTCCTCGACGGCGTCCAGCACGTCGGTGCCGCGCTGGCTGGACAGGAGCTTGATGTCGGTGCGCAGCAGCAGGCAGTACAGCAGCGTCGCCACCATGGCGTTGTGCGCGCCCGGCAGCCCCACCAGCGTGCGCTCCATGTCGGTCCCGGTGGAGTAGCGCAGCCGGTGCAACTGGGCGTACATCAGGGTCCGGTGGGTGTGCGGCACGCCCTTGGGCATGCCGGTGGTGCCGGAGGAGTGCGAGATGAGCACCGGGTCGGTCGGGTCGTGCCGGTACGGGTACGACGGCGGCAGCGACGCGCGGTGCTCAGGGCGGATGCCGGCGGCGGTGACGTGGAAGCCGAGCCCGCAGTCCGCGAGCACCTCGCGATGAGCCTCGTCCGTGAACGCGCCGACCGCGCCCTGGCGGCGTACGTACTCCCGGGCGGTCTCCGGGGCCAGATTGCCGTTGACGAACGACGGGATCGCGCCGAGGGACGTCAGCGCCAGGAAGTTCACCGCGAACTCGGCGCTGGAGTACGAGTGGAGGGCGACCGGGTCGCGGGGCCGTACACCGTGGGCGGCGTACCAGCCCGCGTACGTCTCGACCGCCTCGTACAGCTCGCCGAGGGTCAGCACCTCGGGGCGACTGCCGTCGGGCGCCTGCCAGGTGCCGTCCGTGCGCAGCACGGGTTCGTCGAGCGGGCGGCCGTACGCCCTCAGGCGTGCCAGGACGTTGCCGGCGCCCAGTTCGGTGTCGGAGCAGATCCGCGCCCGCTCCTGCCTACTGATGAGCATGGGTCTCCGTATCGTCGGCGGTGTCAGCGGTGTCAGCGGTGTCGGCGGTGTCGGTGGTGAGGACGAACGCGGCGGGGCCGGGCAGGAGCAGGTTCCTGCCCTCCCGCAGCAGCCGTCGGTGGGCGGCGGCCAGGTCGAACAGGCCCTGAATACTGCCGGGACGGTCGACGGCCTCGACGTCTGTATCGGCTTCGGTGTCGGTGCCGGGAGTTTCGGCCGAACGGATCGTCACCGGTGCCCCGGCCCCCGGGCGGCTGAGCAGCACAGCGGCCGCCAGACCTGCGGACGCGGGAAGGTCCGGTACCGGGCTGTCGCCGTCGGCGGTGAGTTCCCGGTGGATGGCGGCCAGCCGTTCGCTGCCGCCCAACTCCACGCCCAGCACCAGGACGCGGTCCAGCTCCGGGTCCTCCAGCAGGAGATCCGCCATGGCCAGCAGTTCGGTCACCGGGTCGTCGAAGGTGGAGATGCTGAACATCTGCCCGGTGATCTGGAACTCCCGGCTGGTGTGGCCCAGTACGGAGTTGGGCGTGGCCTGCATGAACAGCAGCGGGTTGTGTACCTTGCCGGAGACCATGCGTCGGCTGGCCAGGTCGGCGGTGGTGGTGTCGCCCAGAAGACTGGCCAGCGCCACGGCGGTACGGGACCCGTCACCTGGCCGTTCGGTCAGGCACTGTCTGCTCACCTCGTACGCCAGCGGGCTGAACGCGGACTCCACGAAGCCGGGCAGCCGCGGCAGCGGGATGTCGTCGTCCCGGCCGGTGCCATGGGTGGCCGTCGCCGTCGCGAGGATGCCGAGAGGGGCCCGGAGCGGGGACTTCTCGCCGGTCGTCATGGCCGCTCCAGCACGAGTGCGGTGTTGGCGCCGCCGAACGCGGCGTTGACGGTGAGCGCCCGGCGCAGATCGGCCTTGCGCGGCCGGTTCGGCACGTAGTCGAGGTCGCACTGGGGGTCCGGCGCGGTGAACCCGGCGGTCGGCGGCAGTACGCCGTCCGTCAGGGCCAGCAGCGTGATCACGAACTCCACGACGCCCGCCGCCTCCAGGAGGTGGCCGGTGGTGCTCTTGGTGGAGCTGACCGGTATCGACTCCGCCCGGTCCGGGAAGGCGGCGCGCAGTCCGCGGGTCTCGGCGCCGTCGTTGTACTTGGTGCCGGTGCCATGGGCGTTGACGTAGCCGAGGTCCGCTCCGTCCGGGTCGCCGGCCAGTCGCATCGCCTGCCGTGCCGCCCGTGCCAGCCCCGCCCCCTCGGGGTGCGGCTGGGCGATGTGGTGGGCGTCCGTGGCCGTGCCCCAGCCCACCACCGACGCCAGTGGCCGGGCGCCCCGGCGCCGGGAGTGCTCGGCGGACTCCAGTACGACGACCGCCACCCCGTCGCCCAGCAGCAGCCCGCTGCGGTCCGCGCTGAACGGGCGCACCATGCCGTCCTGGGACAGCGCCCGCCCGGAGTCGAACTTCCCGAAGGTCTCCTCCTCCACCAGGTAGCCGCCGCCACAGACCGCCACGTCGGTCCGCCCGGAGGAGATCAGCCGACAGCCGTGGATGATCGCGGCGGCGGAGGCGACGCAGGCGTTGGTGAAGGCCAGCCGCGGCCCGGTCAACCCGAGCCGCGCTGCGAGCAGTTCGGCGAGCTGGGCGGGTACGG
>NZ_JAGMUL010000091.1:177829-196669 GCF_019049285.1 Streptomyces sp. AC550_RSS872 | reverse complement strand
GTGTCGGTCTCGCCTTCCCCGCCCCCGCGCCAGTACCGCGTGACGCTCATGTGGTCGCCCGCGATGCCGAGCAGGACGGCTGCCCGGGTGCCCGGGCCCAACCCCGCCATGTCGAGGGCCTGCATACCGCACTCGGCGAGCGCGTGGCGCAGTGCCCAGTGCTCGACCGCGTCGGGTCCGTCGGGGGCGGCGGCCGCCATCGGCGTACGGTACGGGCCGGTGTCGAACCGGGTGGTGGGCGCGAACGCGGGGACTCCCGCGAAGACCCCGCGCCGCATGGCGTCGGCGCCGACGCCGAACGCGGTGCGCACCCCGAATCCGGTCACCGTGACCTCACCGCTACCGCTACCCCTACCGCTCATCGTGGCCGCCCTCCTCGACGGCACGCAGGTACGCGGTGAGCCGCCGCAGTGAGGTGAGCCCGGAGATCTCCTCGTCGCTGGGCTCCACGACCAGGCCGTGGCGCTCCTCGATCACATGCAGCAGCCACACCAACCCGAGCGAGTCCAGGACCAGTTCGGCGTCCTCGCCGAGGTCGTCGGGCAGTCCCGGGAAGATGTTGCGGTCCGACAGCAGTTCGCGGACGGAGTCGGTGGTGAAGGTGGCCGTGCTCATGCCTTCACTCACGCCTTCGCACCGCGACGGATCACCTCGGCGACGAGTCCGCCGAGGGTCAGGGAGGCCAGCGGCTCGATGTCGGTGTCCGGTATCTCCACGCCGAACCGCGACTCCAGCCGCAGCGTCAGCTCGATCAGGCTCAGTGAGTCCACTTCCAGCCCGCCGACGGTCATCGGGCTGTCGTCCGTGATGCCGTCGCGGCTCAGCAGGACGTTCATCTCGTCGATGACCGCGGTCAGGACGAACTCGCGGATCTCGTCTTCCAGGGTCGACGTACTCATGATCGGTGTCTCCACGTGAAGGGTCGAAGGGAGGGAAAGATGAGGTGAAAGTGCGGGCAGGACCCGGGCTGGGCACCCCGGCGTAATCGGCTGCGGTTCGGCCGCGCCCGGAAGGGGCGCGGGGCTCTGTCGAAATGCGGCTCCGCCGCGCGGGCGCGACCAGGCACGATGGCGCCGCAGACGACCGACGGCATATCGCGGCACTCTCAGGCAGCGCCGTCCGGCACCGCCGCCTGTAGTACCGCCGCCTGGCGCAGCAGCTTCCCGTTGGACGTGCGGGGCAGGGCCTTGAGCACCCGGACCAGGCGCGGCAGCTTGTAGTCGGCCAGCCGTTCCCGGCACCAGCGCAGCAGTTCCTCCGCGGACGGCGGCTCGGCCCCGTCGGCCACCGCGACGTACGCCTCGGTCACGCCCTCGTGGACCAGGACCGCCTGCTGGACCGCCGGATGCTCGCGGAGCACGCTCTCGACCTCGGACAGGTCCACCTTGAGGCCGCCGATGACGACGAGGGAGTCGGCGCGGCCGTGCACCAGCACCGTCCCGGAGGCGTCGACCGTGGCCCGGTCCCGGGTGTGCAGCCAGCCGTCCTCGTACTGGGTGCCGCCGGAGTCGAAGAGGTACGGCGACTCGTCGAGGGCGACGTCCAGTTCGCCCCGGTGCTCCCGTACCACCACGCCCGGTGCGGCCGGGCCGACCGCCGGCCGCAGGGTGCCGCCGGCGTCCATGGCGACCACTCCGGTCTCCGTGGTGCCGTAGGACTCGCCGACCGCGATCCCGTACCGCTGCGCGAACCGCGCCGCGACCTGCGGGGGCATCAGCTCACCGCCCGACACGGCGACGCGCAGCTCGGGCAGCGCGGGGGGATCGGAGGCGGCGGCGAGCAGCTCGTAGTGCATGGGCACCCCGAACAGGGTGGTGACGCGGTGCTCCACCGCGGTGCGCAGGATCTCGCGGGCGGAGATCCGCGGGGCGAAGACGACCTGGACCCCGGCCACGAGCGAGTGCAGCAGTCCGGCTATCAGACCGAAGCTGTGCGCCGTCGAGCTGAGCAGCAGCAGCCGGTCGCCCGCCGCGGGCATGCGCGGAATCCGGGTGAACCGGTCCACCTCGGCGGCGAGGGAACGGGCGGTTCTGCCGATCACCTTCGGCCGCCCGGTGGAGCCCGAGCTGAACTGGACCAGCCGGTGACCGGTACCGGCCGGGCGACCACCGCCGAGGCGCTCGGTGACGACCTCGTACTCGGACCGGAAACCGAACGTCGCCCGGACGTTGACACCCGCGCTGACCATGAACTGCGGTCGGCAGGTGGCGCACAGCGCGGCCACCTCGGCCGGTTTGAGCCGGAAGTCGAAGAGCAGTACCTGGGCGCCGAGCCGCCACAGCGCGAGCAGCACCTCGACCTGGGTGAAGCTGGGCGGTGTCCGCAGCCCGACGGTGCTGCCCGCGCCGATGCCGTATCCGGCGAAGACCGCGGCCTGCCTGGCCACCCGTTCCCGCAGCTCGCCCCGGGTGAGATGCTCCTGGCGGTGGGCCAGATAGGGGAGTGCGTCGTCGTGCGCGTCGAAGAGTCTTCGGACGAGGGAGGTCATGCCGTCGTCGGGGCCGGCCCCGTCCGCCGTGAGATGCGCCGCGAGTTCGCCCATGGGGCTCACACCTCCTTGCAGAACTCGCCGATGGGCAGGCCGACATGGCGCTTGTCGGTGGCCAGGTAGCCGAGCAGCTCGTCACCCGGCTGGAGTTCGGTGACGTTGAGGACCTTGCCGCCCGGGCCGAGTACCCGTACGTGCCAGTCGTCCTGCACGGTCAGGCTGACCAGCCGTCCGTCCTCGGCGTGGGTGCGGATCTCCAGCAGCGGCCGGGACTCCAGCTTGGCGCGGCCGACCACGACCCGACGGGTGCGCCCGTCGGCGCCGACTGCCAGCAGGGCGGTGCCGGAGCCGACCTCGCTGAGGTAGTTGGTGCGGTTGTCGGGGCCGAGCGTGTACGAGTGCAGGGCACCGGCGTTGACCCGGAACGGCCTGGTCGGCATGTACGGCAGCGGGTGGGTCTCGGAGCAGCACAGCACGAACCCGGAGGAGTAGGAGCCGACGAGGATGCCCTCGTCCTCCTCGAAGTGCGAGCAGGTGTCCACGCAGACCCGGTCGCCGAGTCCGACGTGCCGAATGCTCTCCACGGTCAGCGTGGACAGCTCCAGCTGCGGTGTGCCGGCCTGGAGCAGCCGCGCCAGGGCGAACACGTCGTCGGCGCCGCGGGGCGTGAACAGGATGCCGTCCGAGCCGCGCTCCAGTACGTCGAAGACGATCGCCGCCTCCTCCAGGCCGTCGACGACGGTCACCAGCTTGCCCTCGGCCGGCTCGGCCGCCGCGAGCACGATCTCCAGCGGGATCTTGGTCGGATCGGCGAAGTGGATGACGGTGTACGGCAGCGCCATGGCGCTGGCGCACGACAGTTGCAGGGTGCGGTCGTCCCGTACGTCGACGAAGCCGGCGACGGGGGTGCCGGTGCCTGTGCGCTGATCGGCGGCGAGGGCGTCCAACTCGTCCTGGGTGGTGAACTTCCGCAGGAGGACGTCGTGTCCGGTGGCGGGCTTGGACTCCTTCGAGGACTCCTTTGCCGCCTTGTCCCGCGTGTCCGTGTCCTTGTCCTTGTCGGGGGCGGTCTTCTTCGCGGCGGGGTTTGCGGGCATCAGCACCCGTGTGACCGTCGGCGGCAGGGTGGCGAGCAGCTCCGCGTCGGCGGAGACCACGCCTGCCATCCGGGCGTGGACGGCCGCGTCCACGACCGCCTGGATCTGCTGTCGGGGGACTTCACGCAGATCGATCCATGCGAACCTCATGCGACACCTGCCACGATCGTCGAGTAGTCGGTGGGGGATGTGGTGGGGGACCCCGTGGGGGTTGTGATGGGGGAGCCCGTGGGGGAACTCGTGCTCATGGCCGTGGCGCCGCCCGCGTCCGGGGCGAGCCCGTGCACGACGGAGGCGAGCCGGGACACCAGCGCACCGGGGGAGGGGGCCGAGAAGATCCGGCGGCCGATGGCCAGCCCCCGGCAGCCGGCGGCCATCACCGCGGAGCCGTATTCCACGAGGTCGGAGCCGTCCGGCGGACCTCCGGCCGCGAGGATCGGGATGGGGCTGTCCGCCACCACCTCGGCCATCCGTTCCAGCGGCAGGGCGACGGAGGTCTTCACCATGTCCGCGCCCAGGTCCGCGGCCACATTGGCCAGATGCGCGAGCAGGGCCGGGTCGCGCGGGTCCGTGATCCGGGGGCCGCGCGGGTAGACCATCGCGATCAGCGGCATGCCCCACGCGTCGCAGGAACGTGCCACCGCCCCGAGATCGGCGAGCTGCTGGGCCTCGGTGTCCGAGCCGATGTTGACGTGGACGCTCACCGCGTCCGCACCCAGCCGCAGCGCCTCCTCGACGTCGGCGACAAGGACCTTGGCGTGCACGTCGGCGGAGTGGGCGGTGCTGGCGCTCAGGTGCACCACGAGCGCGCAGCTCTTGAGGACGTCCGGCGAGAAGGCGCGGGCACGTCCCTTGTGGACGATGACCCCGTCGGCCCCGCCGTCCACCAGCGCGCGCAACAGGTCGTCCCACTTGTCGGCGGGGACGATGGGGCCGTCCGAAACGCTGTGGTCGAGCGGCACGAGAAGATACCGGCCGTCCCTGGCCAGTGAAAGTCTTCTCAAGCGAAATAGCTTGCCGGTTTTTAGCATGGGTAAATATGCCTTCCCCGTCCGGAGAGTGTTGTCCGTGGTTCCTTCCAGTGTCCGAAAAACGACGGTTGTAGAACTTTCAACATCCCCTGGAGGTCAGCCTTTCGTGCGTGATCGGCAGTTGGCAAGGTGTAATGACTGGAGAATATTTATTCGCGAATCTGAATAAATATTGACAGCGATTTGACAGGTTGCTGGGGGTTGACTCCCTGGAGCTGCGCATACTAGGGATGTTCGGACGCGGTTCGATGCATAAGGCCGATCTGTCCGTACTCATAGCCACAGCGGGTGATTCATTGCTGGTAACGCGTGTAAATAAACGATTCCAACGTCCGACTTTTCGAACGGTGTGGGTTCCCCGCCGAATCCTTGTCGAAATTCAATTCCTGGGCTTAGGGTGCTTTCCACCCCCCATCGGAATGGATTCCCCATGGCCGAATCACGCTCACATGGCGCGCCCGCGATCGTCATGTCCCCACAGCCGGCGCCGCCCGGTCCCGCCCGGACCAAGGCGTCGCGGGTCGCCGCCGCGAGTCTGGTCGGCACGACGATCGAGTACTACGACTTCGCGGTGTACGGCACCGCCAGCGCACTCGTCCTCGGCCCTGCCTTCTTCCCCTCCGGCAACGCGACCGTCTCCTCCCTGGCCGCGTTCCTCACCTTCGCCGCGGCCTTCGTCGCCCGCCCACTCGGCGTCGCGCTGTTCGGGACGATCGGCGACCGCCTCGGCCGTCGCCGCGCCCTGGTCGCCTCGCTCCTGCTGATGGGCGTGGCAACGATCGGCGTAGGTCTGCTCCCCACATACGAGACCGCCGGACTCCTCGCCCCCGTCCTGCTGGTGACGCTCCGTCTGCTACAGGGCGTGAGCATGGGCGGTGAGTGGGGCGGCGCGGTACTGCTCGCCGCGGAGCACGCGCCGCCCGGACGCCGCGCGCTGTACGCGTCCATCCCGAACGTCGGCCCCTCACTCGGCTTCCTGCTGTCCAGTGCGGTCATCCTGCCCACGCTGAACATCGCGGGCCGGGACGGCTTCACCGACTGGGCCTGGCGGATCCCGTTCCTGCTCAGCACCGTGCTCGTCGTGGTCGGCCTCTGGGTTCGTACGACGATCTCCGAGTCCCCGGTGTTCACGCCGCCGACCGAGACTCAGGCGCAGGCGCAGGCGCAGGCGCAGGCGCAGGCACCGGCGTCCCGCTTCCCGCTCGGCACGCTTGTCACCCGGCACCCCGGCCGACTGCTGCTCGGCATCGGCGCCGCGCTGGGTGGGTCGGCCGTCTACTACCTGACGATCGTCTACAGCCTCTCGTACGGGCCGAAGGAACTCGGCATCCCGCAGAACACGATGCTGACCGCCGCGAGCGTCGGCGCGGCGGGCGGAATCGCCGTCACCCTGCCGGCCGCCAGGCTGGCCGACCGGATCGGCCGACGACCGGTGATGCTGGCCGGGGCTTTGGGCTGCGTGGTCTGGGCGGTGCCCATGTACGCCTCGCTGAGTTCCCGCGACCCTTGGGTGATCACCGGCGCCTACACGGTCGGACTCATGCTGCTCGCCCTGATGTTCTCCCCGGTGGCGGCTTTCCTCCCGGAACTCTTCCCGGCGCGGCTGCGCTACACGGGCGCTTCCGCGGCCTTCATCCTCGCGAACACCCTCGGCGGCGGCTTCGCCCCGCTGGTCGCCACCTGGCTGAACAGCCATTGGGAGTCACCGCTCGTCCTCGGCTTCTACACCGGCGGACTCTGCCTGCTGAGCCTGCTGTGCCTGCTGGCTCTGCCGGAGACTCGCGATCACGAGTTCGACACGTGACGTTACGCGTGACATGTGTGACAGGAAGGGCGATGCAGAACCTCCGCCGGCCCGCCTCCATCTGGCGGGGCCCCGTGATGTGACGGGCGTGGTCCGTCAGCTGACTGGAAGGAAACGGCTGACACCGGGCGCTCGCTGAGGGCCCCGGCGACGCCGGGACGGCGAAAACCTTCGTGTGCAGGGCCGACGGAACCAGGTGACGTCTTGGTCATGTTCTTCCAGATGCCGTAGACCCGGTCCCACGGGCCGTCACGTTCCGGCACATCCCGCCACGGGGGCGCCGGTCCGGGGCCGCCACCGTATGCCATCTGTCAGCTGCCGCCGGGCCACACCTGCGGACGGCCCGGCATTCATGCCCTGCGGCAGCAACGGCTCAAGCCGGGGCCACTGGCCGTTCGTCAGATCACCACGTCCCACGAAATCTGATCATCGACGGACAAGATCAACTTTCGCAACAGGCTCTAGTGGCCACCGGTGGCCAGTGCTGCGGTGAACCGACTGCGTGCGGGACTGCGCGAGAGCGCTCGAAGGGTGCGGGGCCGTCGTCTCACACCGGCTGCCAGATCTGGGCGAGCGTTGCGGCGGTGAGAAGTTGGTCGGGGTGTCCCTGCCCTGCCAGTTGACCGTCGCGGAGTAGGAGGCAGGCGTCCGCCGAGCGTGCGGCTTCCAGGTCGTGGGTGGCTTGGACGACGGTGACTCCGTCGGCGACCAGTTCCGTCAGCAGTGCGGCGATCCGGTCCCTTGCTTCGGGGTCGAGTCCCGTGGTCGGTTCGTCCAGGAGGAGCAGGTCCGATTCCTGGGCGAGTCCTTGGGCGATCAGGGCGCGTTGCCGTTGTCCGCCGGAGAGCTCTCCGAGTTGGCGGGTGGCGAGGTCGGTGATACCGAGTCTCTCCATGGCCTGGTCGACGGTGGCTCGGTCCTGCGGGGTGAGTCGGCGCCACGGCCCGCGGTCGCCCCAGCGTCCCATCTCCACCGTCTGCCTGACCGTGAGCGGCAGCGCGTCAGCGACGGCGCCGCGCTGCGGGACGAACGCCGGCTGCCGGTCGCCGGCGTGGTGGAGCCGGCCTGAGGTGGGTTTGATCACTCCGGCGATGACTCCGAGCAGGGTGGACTTCCCGCTGCCGTTCGGGCCGACCAGTGCCGTGATCGCCAACGCCGGTATCTCCGCGTCGAGTTGATGCAGAACGGGGCGGCCGGGGTATCCGGCGGAGAGCT
Source organism: Streptomyces sp. AC550_RSS872 (assembly GCF_019049285.1). Classification (GTDB taxonomy): domain Bacteria; phylum Actinomycetota; class Actinomycetes; order Streptomycetales; family Streptomycetaceae; genus Streptomyces. Next base: position 189,034 of record NZ_JAGMUL010000091.1, on the reverse strand, counting down.
CCGTGAAGTGGACCCGGGGTGTCCGGATCCCGGCGGCGGCGGGAGGGTGCCCCTGTGTTTTGAACATGGTTTTCATTATAGTGCGCTTGCATGGAGTGGTTGACGGGTCCCTTCGAGGTGACCTTCGTGCAGCGGGCCCTGTGGGGCGGAATGTTGGTGTCGGCGATCTGCGCCCTGGCCGGCACCTGGGTGGTGCTCAGGGGTATGGCCTTCCTCGGTGACGCCATGTCGCACGGGCTGCTGCCCGGCGTCGCGCTCGCCGCGCTGTTCGGCGGCAACCTGCTGCTGGGGGCGCTGCTGAGCGCGGCCGTCATGACCGTCGGCGTCACGGCTCTCGGCCGCACCCCGAGGCTGTCCCAGGACACGGGCATCGGCCTGCTGTTCGTGGGGATGCTGTCGCTCGGTGTCATCATCGTGTCGCGCTCGCAGTCCTTCGCGGTCGACCTGACCGGGTTCCTCTTCGGTGACGTCCTCGCCGTCCGCGAGCAGGACCTGATCCTGCTGGGTGTGGCGCTGCTGCTGGCACTGGCCGTTTCGGTCCTCGGCCACCGGGCTTTCCTCGCCCTGGCCTTCGACTCACGCAAGGCCCAGACACTCGGGCTGCGCCCGCGCCTGGCTCACGCGGTGCTGCTCGGCCTGTTGGCGCTGGCCATCGTCGCCTCCTTCCACATCGTGGGCACGCTGCTGGTGCTGGGCCTGCTCATCGCTCCGCCGGCGGCCGCGCTGCCCTGGGCGCGCAGTGTGCGGGGTGTCATGGCCCTCGCGGCGCTCCTCGGCATCATCGCCGTCTTCGGTGGCCTGTTGCTGTCCTGGCACCTGAGCACGGCGGCCGGCGCGACCGTCTCGGCCCTCGCGGTGAGCCTGTTCTTCCTCTCTCACCTGGCATCCGCTCTCCGCCACCGCCGCCGTGCGCGCCTCCTCGGCGCTCACGTCACAGCGACCGACTGAAAGAACCTGAGGCGATCCCTTTGCTCGTCCGAAGCAACGTCATACCTTGGGCGCCCGCCGCGCTCGTGGCGATCTCCCTGCTCACCACGAGTTGCGCGAGCGACGACGACAGCGCGTCCGCCCCGAAGGCCGCAGCCTCGGCCTCCGCTCCGCACGGTTACGTCGAGGGAGCACAGGAGAAGGCCGAGCAGCAGTCGCGGCTGCTGCTCAACGACCCGGCCACAGGCGAAACCCGGGTACTCGATCTGATCACCGGCAAGACGCACGAGGTGTCCCGGACGACGGGCACCACCGAGCTCACCACCGACGGCCGCTTCGGCTACTTCCACACCGCGGGCGGCACGCGCGTCCTGGACGGCGGCGCCTGGATGGTGGACCACGGCGACCACGTCCACTACTACAGCGCGGCGATGCGTGACGTGGGCCGGCTGCCCGCAGGCCCGGGGACCCGTATCCGCAGCGATGCCGCCGTGACCGCGGTGACCGACGAGGACGGCCGGGCCAGGATCTACCGCCGGGCCGAACTGGAGAAGGGCAAGGTCGGCTCCGCCCGCACACTTCCCGGGACGCACACGGGAGCCGTCGTGCCGTACGCAGAGCACCTGCTCGGCGTCACGGACGACGGGAAGGTCGTGGTGTACGACCGCGAGGGCGAGCGGGCCGCGTCGCCGGACGCCCGCTGCGAGGAGGCGCGGGGCGACGCCGTCACCCGACGCGGTGCCGTCCTCGGCTGCGCCGACGGCGCCCTGCTCGTCCGTGAGGCCGACGGCGCCTTTACCGCCGAGAAGATCCCGTACGGCGGCGACGTATCCGAAGCGGAACGGGCCACGGCCTTCCGGTACCGGCCCGGCAGCGACACGCTCACGGCGCCGGCCGGGGAACGGGCCGTGTGGGTCCTGGATGTCAGCGAGCGCACGTGGACACGGGTGAAGACCGGTTCCGTCGTCGCCGCCAACACCGCCGGCGAGGGCTCCGCGCTGATCGTCCTTGAGACCGACGGAGCACTCCACGGCTACGACATCGCCACCGGCAAGCAGGTCTCCAAGACAAAGCCGGTTCTGACAGGCGCTCCCGAGACCGGCACCGAAGGGAATGCGGTGCCAGTCATCGAGGTCGACCGCAGCCGCGCCTACCTCAACGACCCCAAGGGCAAACGCGTGTACGAGATCGACTACAACGACAACCTGCGCATCGCGCGCACCTTCGACCTGGACATCGAGCCGGCCCTCATGGTGGAGACGGGACGATGACGAGACAGACGCAGGAGCCGCGGCGACTGCGCACCCTCCTGCTGGTCGTGCTCACCCTCGCCCTGGCCGGTGCCGGCACCGGCTGTGCGAGCAGCGACGACCGGCCCCGGGTGGTCGTGACGACCAACATCCTGGGCGACATCACACAGGAGATCGTCGGCGACGAGGCCGATGTGACCGTGCTGATGAAGCCGAACGCCGACCCGCACTCCTTCGGCCTGTCGGCCATGCAGGCCGCCGAGTTGGAGCGTGCCGACCTGGTGGTCTTCAACGGGCTGGGTCTGGAGGAGAACGTACTGCGGCACGTGGAGGCAGCCCGCGAATCCGGGGTGGCCACCTTCGAGGCCGGCAAGGCGGCAGACCCGCTCACCTTCCAGGCGCACGACGACGGAGGCCCCGAGGAGGAGGCCGGTCAGCCCGACCCGCACTTCTGGACCGACCCCGACCGCGTCCGCAAGGCCGCCGGCCTGATCGCCGACCAGGTCGTCGAGCACGTGGACGGCGTCGACGAGAAGACGATCCGCGCCAACGCCGACCGCTACGACGGCCAACTCGCCGACCTGACCGCCTGGATGGACAAGTCCTTCGACCGGATACCCGAACAGCGGCGCGCGTTGGTGACCAACCACCACGTCTTCGGCTACCTCGCCGAACGCTTCGGTTTCCGGGTCATCGGCGCGGTGATCCCGAGCGGCACGACGCTGGCCTCGCCCAGCTCCTCCGACCTGCGCTCCCTCACCCAGGCCATGCGCAAGGCAGGCGTACAGACCGTATTCGCCGACTCCTCCCAGCCCAAGCGGCTGGCCGAGGTCCTGCGCACCGAACTGGGCGGCGGCGTGCGCGTCATCGAGCTCTACTCCGAATCGCTGACCGAAAAGGGCAAGGGCGCCGGCACCTACGTGCAGATGATGCGCGCCAACACCACCGCCATGACCGACGGCCTGACCGCCGCCTGAACCAACCCGCCCCGCACATGAACCCTGGCCAACCGGCCACTCAAGCAGACCCCACACTGCCGCACCCGTGCGGCAGAGAAAGGAACACACCGGTGAACAAGCCGATACGCAACCGAGCTCTCGTGGGCACGGCCCTCGCCCTGGCGGCTTCCGCGGTCCTGTCCGCCTGCGGAGGGGATGACAGCTCCTCGTCCGACGCCAAGGCCAAGGCGGCGCCGGGCACGAAGTCGGTTGCAGTCGAGGACCCGCTGGTCGCCACCTTCGACGGCGGCCTGTACGTCCTGGACGGCGAGAGCCTGAAGCTGGCCAACACGATCGAACTGCCCGGCTTCAACCGCCTCAACCCCGCCGGCGACGACGACCACGTCATTGTCTCCACCGACGCCGGTTTCCGTGTCCTGAACGCCGCCGAGCAGACCTTCACCGGCGTCGAGTACAAGGGCGCCAAGCCCGGCCACGTCGTCCAGCACGCCGGCAAGACGGTCCTGTTCACCGACGGCACCGGCGAGGTCAACGTCCTCGACCCCACCGACCTCAAGGGCGGCAAGAAGCCGCAAGGCCGCACCTACACCTCCGCCGAACCGCACCACGGCGTCGCCATCGAACTGACCAACGGCGAACTCCTCACCACCCTCGGCACCGAGGAGAAGCGCACCGGCGCCCTCGTCCTGGACAAGAACAACAAGGAGATCAAGCGCAACGAGAACTGCCCCGGCGTCCACGGCGAGGCCGCGGCCAAGGGCGAGGCCGTCGGCATCGGCTGCGAGGACGGCATCCTGATCTACAAGGACGGCAAGTTCACCAAGGTCGACGCCCCCGACGACTACGGACGCATCGGCAACCAGCGCGGCAGCGACACCTCGCCCATCCTCCTGGGCGACTACAAGACCGACCCGGAGGCCGAACTGGAGCGGCCGACCCGCATCTCCCTCATCAACACCGAGACAGGGAAGCTGCGCCTGGTCGACCTGGGCACCAGCTACTCCTTCCGCTCGCTCGGCCGCGGACCGCACGGAGAGGCCCTCCTCCTCGGCACCAACGGCGCCCTCCACGTCATCGACCCGGATACGGGCAAGGTGGACAAGAAGATCCCCGTCGTGGACAAGTGGCAGGAGCCGCTGGACTGGCAGCAGCCCCGGCCCACCCTCTTCGTCCGCGACGACACCGCGTACGTCTCGGAACCGGGCAAGCGCAAGCTGCACGCCGTCGACATCGAATCGGGCAAAAAGATCACGTCCGTGACCCTGCCCAAGAGCACCAACGAACTCTCCGGCGTCGTCGCGGGCCACTGATCCTCAGACCTCGGCGAGGCCGCCACACACCGGGCACCGACTTGTCGTTGCGGCCGGTGCACCGCGGCCTCTCCGAGGTGGTCCGAGCGGACGCGCCACCTGGGACCTGCCGCCGGGAGCCGCGGGCCACGGAGACCTCCCCGGTCCTCATAGGGCTGAACGGCACGCGCCTGCTGCGGATACGACATGGGAGCGGGCGTGAGCGGGCGGGAGCGGGGGGCTCGAACCCAGCTTCGTGAGGATCGACAAGACGGGAGTAGAGGCCGGTCAGCACAAGGGTTGCAGTGACTGCGACGCCCCATGGGATCACCTGCTGATGGCGGCGCGCCCGCTGTCCCGTAACCGAGCGTGCGGGGCGTCAGCCTGCGGCGATGACCTCGATTTCGACGAGCCAGTCGCTGGCAAGCGTGGTGGCGACGATGGCGGTTGTCGGGACAGGCCTGCCGCCGAGTGCGGCCGTCCGGGCGGCGGCGTTGGCCTCGGCGTAGGCCGGGTCTCGCAGGTAGCTGGTCAGGCGCACTATGTTGTCGACGGTCATGCCGGCCGAGGCGAGGATGGCGCGGATGTTCGACCAGATCAGATTGAGCTGCTCCTCCAGGCCGGTCCCGGGCTTTCCGGAAGGGGCCAGGCCCATGGTGCCGGCGACGAACAGCAGCCGTGTGGCGCCTCGGACCTCCATGGCATGTACGTAGTCGTCGGCGGCTGCGTAGACGCCTTCGGGCGGGCTGGGGCGCCGAACGGGCCGAGGCCCGCAAGCTGTTCGACCACTACGTCGGGCTCGGCGGCAACCTCTTCGACACCGCCGACACCTACACCGACGGCAGCTCCGAGCGCCTGCTGGGCGAGTTCGCCCGCGAGGAGCGCGAACGCCTGGTGCTGGCGACCAAGTACTCGACGCTGCGCCGCCCCGGCGACCCCAACTCCGGGGGCGGTCACCGCAAAGCCCTGTTCGGCTCGGTGGAGGGGAGCCTGCGGCGGCTGGCCACCGACTACATCGACCTGCTGTACCTGCACGTCTGGGACTTCCGGACGCCGGTCGAGGAAGTCCTGCGCGGTCTGGACGACATGGTCCGGCAGGGCAAGGTGCTGTGCGAAGCCAACCGAGACCCAGGAGACCCTGTTGCAGGTTCCGCGTTCCGATGCCATATGGCGAGTCCGTGAGCTGTGCGTTCCGCTGAATCCGCGCTCCGTGACACCTTGATCATTCCGGGTCTCGTGTCACTTCCCCGAGACGGTGTTCTGAAAGCGAGCCACGGTTCTCCGTAAGTTGTCCCTCGCCGTAGGCGTACTTCTTGGTCAGACGGAGCTAGGCCTCTTGCGACGCTTGGACCGTTGATCCTGATCATGCTCGTTTGGGTAGCCGAACACCGCCGCTGGCGATGTCGCCGACCCCCTTCTCCCGGTGAGCGCCAGGGACGGCGTCTCTGGGACAGTCGGGGAGGTTGGCCGAGATGGCGAGGTGACGGCGTTCGGCGTCACGTTCTCGACGGTCGGGGAGGTTGGCCGAGATGGCGAGGTGACGGGGTTCGGCGTCACGTCCTCGACGGTCGGCGCGGTGAAGTGACGATATCGCCTGAGGTTCTCGGTATCCGGGTACGGGTGACGCCATGGCTTGCGGGAGCCGATGAAGTGGAGCACGAAGGCACGTCGCTCCTGATCTCGGTACGCGTGGTACTCCGTACCCAGCCGCGGCGGCCAAGCCTCGGGCGGGATGTCGCGGAAGTCAGTCATCGGGAACACGTTCCAGCGCGGATCCAGCTCGATCCATCGACCGTGCGTGAGCGCGTTGAGCGCATCTTGCTCCAGACAGACCGGGACCTGATCCTGGCTCGCAAGCCAGTGGAGGGCCCGCTCGGTCAAGCTCTCCCGACGCCACTGGCGGAGGTTGCACAGCATCACCCCGGCATTGAAGTAGGGCGCGTCGGGCGCGAATCGTCCGCTGCCTGCGCCTGCCAGCGCCTCGAGGAGGTTGGGCCGCCACATGTCCCGCACGGCCGCGAGGGGTCTGTCACCGAGGTCCGTCGCGAACAGCTCTGTCACGTCTCGCATCAGTACGACGTCCACGTCCATGTACAGCGCCACGTCGTCCGGCACCAGCTCTGGCAGGAACAGGCGCGCGTACGTCGCGCCGGTCAGGTAGCGCAGCAGTGGCAGGTCGGACAGGTCGCGGCGCAGACGGACGACCTCCAGATCGAGCCCGCGGGACATCGCGTGCTCGACGACGTCGGCGCTCGGCGAATCGTCTGTCATCAGTGCCGAGATGCGCACACCGCTCTTCGGTGGCAGGCAGCGGGCCAGCGACGACAGCATGTTGCGTGCCGCCGATGCGTACTGACCATCGAACGCGATCGCTATGCGCATCCCCCGCCCCCCACGTGCGCGACCTGGGAACCAATACGCTAAGGGGGGGTCGAGCGACGGTCAAGGCGGTCAAAAAAGGGGGTGCGACCTGTGGCGCGAGCGAGCGACATGGCGCCGGCGGCGGGCAGATGCCTGCTCATTTGCAGCACACCGAGGGCAGGGACTCACCTGCTGGCTGGTCTGCTGGAGAGCACGGGCTTGTCGGGTAAACCGCAGGAGTATCTGTACAACCACGTTACTGAACTGGACGGTGAGGACATCCCGATCGGTCCGGCGAACCGGACGCAGCCGGACCAGCTACGAAAGCTGATGCGGATCGGGACTTCAGCCAACGGCGTGTGGGGCCTGATCGTCATGGGGTCGTACCTGGACGAGGTCGTCGCCGGGCTGCGGCGATACCAGTCCGCGAGTGGAGCGAGCTGGCGCGAGGTGATCGAGCGCGCCTTCGACCGCCCGGTATATGTGTGGAACCGGCGGCAGGACACGGCGGCACAAGCGGTGTCTCTGTACCGGGCGCTGGAGACCGACGTCTGGTATGCCGACGACGTTCGTGGGGTGGGCGCTGACGTTCCCTATCGTCGCGACCGGATCGCGCACTGGGAGCACATGATCCGGGAGCAGAACGAGGAGTGGGCGCGCCGGTTCTCCGACAGCGGGATCACGCCGATCACGGTGACGTACGAGGACGCGCTGGCGGACCCGGAAGGTGTGGTGGACCGGATCCTGGACAGCCTGGGGGTCGCGCGAGGCGGCCGGCCGGTGCAGCCGCTCACGCGCCGGCAGGGAAACGACGTGAGCTTGGATTGGCTGGCCCGGTACCGCCGGGACGGTTCAACGTGACCGCTGTCTCCGCGACGACTACGAGGTAGCCCGAAAGAGTGAACGCGCTGGCCAGCACTAAGCAGCAGGTGAAGGCGACAAGCTTTGTGTAGTCAAGTAAGGCATGTTGAGACCACGTTGAGACCCGGGCGGCTGTCAGGGACTTGGCGTTGTCCCGCAAATGATCTGCGCTGTGCTGGCTGACCTGCTCGCCTTCTCGGTCACCCTGCGAGAGCGAGGTTGTGCAGGCGGGCGATGCCGAGCATGGCGTGGTGGACGCCGTCGCCCTTGAGGCGACAGTCGCGCACCTTCCAGGTCTTCATGCGGGCGAAGGCATGCTCGACGCGGGCGCGGACTTTGCGGTGGGAGGCGTTGTGTTCCTCCTTCCATGCCGGGAGTTCGCTCTGGCCTTTCTCTCGGCGATGTGGGATGACCAGGCCGGTGCCGCGGTGGCCGCCGTCCGCGATGACGGTGGTCGCGCCGACGGCGGCTTTCGCCCCGGACAGTTCCCATGCCTTGCAGTCGTTGCCGTTGCCGTTGCCGGGTCGTGCGACAGCGACCACCGGGCGGGTGTCGGCATCGATGACGGCTTGGTGGTTGGTGGAGTACCGATAGTTTTTCGACTGCTCGGCGATGGCGTGGCCGCGGGTGGGGACCAGGGTGCCGTCCACGATCAGGACGGTGTCCTTCCGGAAGCGCTTGCGCTGCTGGAGCGCGAGCGAGGGGCCGAGGTGGTCGATGATGCGGTCGGCGGCCGACTCCGATATCCCAACAGCGGTGCCGGCTGCCGCAGCGTCAGGTTGGTGCGCCAGTACGCCGCGACCAGCAGGATTCGGTCCTCCAGCGGCAGGCTCCACGGTCGGCCCCTACGCACCGGGTCCGTGTCCTCGCGCCGCAACGCGGTGATGAGCTTGCCGAACTGACGTGGGCTCAGCCTGGTGAACGGGACTATCCAGGAGGGTTCCGACGCCATGATCACACCAAACACCACAAGATCATGTCACCCACGGCCCGCAGGCTTCTTCTCCTTTCACGGCCCGGTGTCCGACTCTCGGCCTACGATGCCCGGATGCAGCCACACTTCACCGGCACCGCCCTGATCACCGACGATGTTCCGGCCCTCGCTGCCTTCTACGCTGCGGTCCTGGACGCAGATGTCGAAGGGAGCGACCCCTTCGCCCGGGTGACGGTCCCCGGCGCCGTCCTGTCGTTCTTCTCCACACAAGGCATGGAATCGATGGTGCCCGGAGCGATGGCTGCCACGGCGAGCGGAGGCTTCACCCTGGAGTTCCAGGTCACCGACGTGGACGCACGCCACGAACGGCTGTTGGCTCGGGGCATTGAGATCCTCAAGCCGCCGACAACCCAGCCCTGGGGACGCCGTTCAGTGTGGCTGCGCGACCCGGACGGCAACATCGTCAACCTCTACCAGGAGGCGTGACGAGCGAACCCTGCCCCTCGGTTCACTCATTGCGGGACAGCCTTTAGACGTACACGTCGTACGTCGTGCAGTAGTCCTCTCCGCAGCCCTTGATCTGGGCCCTGTCGAACGTGCCGCTGGGGCTGTTGAGGGTGATCTCGGTGTCGCTGTGACGCCATTCCCCCCACGCGTTGCCGTGGACACGAAGCCACACGTGGCCTGCACAACGGCCGTCAAGGCGCTTGGCCGCGACGACCTTCGTGGTCGTGAGACCTACCCGGTAGGTGGTACCGCAGGGCCGGGTGAACTTCCCGTGGCCATCGAAGAACTTGACGCCGGTGTCCGGACGGCCGGTGTCCGCGGATGCGGTGGCAGTGGCGAGCATGACGGCGGCGGCTGCGGCTCCGAGAGCTGTGGTGATGCGCTTACGCATAGGGTTCCTCCCCCGATTTGTGGTGCGCGCGTTCGGCGCGGTCAGTCAACCGCGGCCAACGTAGTGGGCCTGCCACTTACGGCGTACCTATAACTGTCCAGGGCAGGCCGAGGAGTACACAGGGGTCGGCCCGGGACGCCGCGGTGTCCCGGGCCTTCATGGTGGGTTGGGGCGACAGGGTCCGCTTCCGGTCTGCGGCACCGGTCAGCACATACCGCCACGGGCGGGGGCTGGACAACCCATCCCTGTACGTCGCCCCTAATAAGCCCGTCGCCGAGTGGGGTGTCGAGCAGCAGCAGTCGCGAACGCAGTGCCATCGCGGCTCTCGCCGAGGCGCTCCCGACTGCCGCTGACCCCTAAGGGTCGTCCTGTAAATGATCACTTGGGGTCCGCCGCCAGAGGATCCCACCTCCCGTCAATCAAGGTTGACGCAACCCATCTTGTCAACCTATGTTGACGGGATGGGGAATCAAGTGCTGCTTGCCTGCGGGATGGCTGCTGGACCTCTCTTCACCATCGCGTATCTCGTAGAAAGCGCCGGCCGCGTGGGCTATAGACCGCTCCGCCATCCCGTCAGTTCGCTCGCCCTCGGCCGTGCCGGGTGGGCCCAGACCCTCAACTTCCTCTTCGCGGGCTTGCTGTCGCTGATCTTCGCCGTGGTCCTGTGGCGCGATGGGCCTTCCCGCTGGGGTGCCCTGCTGATCGGCGCGTGGGCGGTCGGCCTGCTGGGCGCAGGTGCCTTCCGTACGGACCCGGTGAGCGGCTACCCAGCCGGCACCCCCGATCAGCTTCAGCACCCCACCCGCCTCGGGGCTCTGCATGACCTGTTCTCCCTCATCGGATTTCTCGCCCTCGCCGCAGCCTGCTTCGTCTTCGCCCTGTCCAACTCGCTGGGATGGGCCCTCTACTCGATCGCCAGCGGTGTGCTCTTCGCAGCCACGATGGCGCTGGCCAGTGCCGCGTTCAGCCAGCATCAACGCTGGGTGGATCTGGGCGGACTGATCCAGCGCGTCTCACTCACGATCGGCTGGACCTGGCAGACCCTGCTCGCCGTGCGCATTCTGCACACCTGACGGTCGTCTCACGGCAGAGATGATCTTTTCGTGGCTGGTGTGATCACGGCGTCGGAGCCGTCTTGGATGGGCCCCTTCACCGGCTGAGCCTGCGATGCTTCACCAAGTTGGTGAGCGCACTGCGGCGCGAGGGCGCGGACGCAGTCCGTAGGGGCCGGCCGTGGAGCCTTCCGCTGGAGGACCGAGCCTGCTCGTGACGGCCTACCGGCGGACGAACTTGACGATGCGGCAGCTCGTTCCGCTGTTCGGCATCTCAAAGTCCGCAGCAGACCGCGTTATCGACCACCTCGGCCCCAGGCTCGCGCTCCAGGCACGCAAGCGATTCCGCAAGGACGCCATACTCATCGTGGACGGCACGCTCGTAAAGGTTACTGACGTTGAAAGCGTGATGTCGTCATGGTGGGGCGAGCACGAGTCCGGTTCCGGTGAGGCAGCCGTTGAGGACGTCGTGGCGGTATTGGAGCTGGCGCAGGCCCCGCCGGACGGCGGTGATCAGGTCGCGTGGGTCGGCGAAGGCGCGGTTCGCCGTGGTGGTGCGCCGCAGTACCGACCAGATGCCTTCGACCGGGTTGAGGTCCGGTGCGTAGGGCGGAAGTTGGTAGACGGTGAGCCAGTCCCGTTCGGCGATGTAGCGGCGCATGCCGGCCGTCAGA
>NZ_JAGMUL010000091.1:93957-177670 GCF_019049285.1 Streptomyces sp. AC550_RSS872 | reverse complement strand
TCGTCCTCGAAAACGAGCCAGGCATCGAGCGCCGCCACGGTCCTTCCACCTGGGGCCAGGTCTCCTTCACCCAGCCGGCCACCGCCACCTCGTCGCGCTCCACCGCCCGGCGGGCCGGCACCTGGCAGCTCCAGCCATGCCGCTTGAGCAGCGCCGCAACGCCCTGCACGGTGTAGCTCTTGTGGAACCGACGGCCGATGAGGTCCTGATCCGTGACAGGGTCCAGGTCTGGTCCGGCCAGCCGTGCGCCACCGGCCCTTTGGCAAGCTCCTGCTCCAGCACGGCGAACAGCTCGTCACTGAGCAGCGGCAAGGACGCCGGGCCCTTCGAGGCCAGGGCTCTCGGCCCGTCCTGCGACCAAGCCTTGCGCCAGCGCTGTACCGACCGGACGCTGACCCGCAGGTCGTGCGCGATGACCGCGTTCTCGTCGCCCTGGGAGAACCGCTCGGCCGCTTCCATCCTCAACTGCTCGCGGAAGGCTCGCCGTTCGTCGGTCAGCCCGCCCCCTTGCGCATACCTCATGCAGTCGGCATACCGCAGGGATCATGGACCGTCAGCCCATACCGACACCACGCTTTGAAACTCAGTAGCCAGGTGGCCGTCCACCTGCTCGCCGGGACCAGCACGCCGGCCCCGGCGAGCAAGGCCAGGGAGGGATTCCAGATCAATCGGCCTCCCGTTCCACCGGCAGCCACAGCTCGGCATCCGCCTCGCTGCCGTCCGCCGACATCCGCGTGCGAAGGATCTCCGGCCCGGGGCGGCTCCGGTACGGGTTGGATGGGAACCACTCGGTGAACACATCCCGCCACAGCGCCTGGATCGCCTCCGGCGCCGGCCCCGAGGTGGAGAAGACTGCCCATGTTCCGGTCGGGACGGGCAGCGTGGCCATGCCCTCCGGCGCGGACGCCGAGGTGACGACCCCGTGGTAGTAGTCGAGGTCGGTGCCCTCCGCCCGGCTGGGATCGAGGTCGTCGCAGACCGCGAGGATGCCGCGCGGCTCCTGGTCGGACAGCTTCTCCAGCACTTCCTTTGCCTGGTCGCCGATCCCGCGGACGAAATCGATGATCGCCCGGTTCGGCCCCGAGTGCACGAGCGGGACCCGGGCCTTCGCCCCGACGACGCTGAACTCCGGCTTGTGCACGACGCGGTAGCGCATGCTGCTGCTCCCGTCGACGATGAGGCGGAAGGTCATCCGGGGCTGGGAGCTGAGCGCCGCGCCGGTGCGCCGCGCCTCGCCGGGGCCGACGCCGTGCACCGCGCGGAACGCCCGCGCGAATGCCTCGCCCGAGCCGTATCCGTACCGCACCGCGATCTCCAGCAGCGTCCGCTCACAGGCCAGTACCTCCGTGCCCGCGACGGTCAGCCGCCGGCGCCTGATGTATTCCGACAGCGGCATCCCGGCGAGCGCCGAGAACATCCGCCGCAGGTGGTACTCCGAGGTGGCCGCGACCCGCGCCAGCTCGCCTACGTCGACGGAGCTGTCAAGCTGCCGCTCGATGTGCTCCATGGCCTGATTGAGCCGCTCCAGCACGCTTGCCTCCAAGATCCAGACCATCGATTCAATCAGGCGCGACCCTGCACGCCGCACCCGAGAAAAGCGGTGCGGCAAGTGTCGGGTGACCGGGACGGGCGGCGCCGCACGATGGAGGCATGGACGACACGACCTTGGTAACCCGCTTCCTCCGCGACGGCTTCGTCAAGCTGGAGGGCGCCGTCGCGCCCCGCGTGGCCGCGAGCTGCGCGCGGCTGCTGTGGCGGGAGACGGGCTGCGACCCGGACGACCCGGAGACCTGGACGCAGCCCGTGCACTGGGTCGGCGGGATGGCACAGGGACCGTTCGCCGCCGCACCCAATTCCCCGGCCCTGCACCGGGCGTACGACCTGCTGGTCGGCGCCGGGCGCTGGGAGCCGCGCTACTCGCTCGGCACCTTCCCGCTGCGCTTCCCGCACGAGCAGGAGCCCGACGACGCGGGTTGGCACATTGAGGGCAGCTATGCGGTGGAGGGCGAGACCTGGCCCTTCACCAATCTCCGCTCACGCGGCCGGGCCTTGCTGATGCTCTTTCTGTTCAGCGAGGTGGGGGAAGAGGACGCCCCGACTCGAATCCGGGTCGGCTCCCACCTCGACGTGCCGAAGGTGCTGGAGCCGTACGGGGAGGAGGGCGCGAGCGGCCTGGCCATCGCGCCAGACCTCGTAGCGGCATCCGCCCACCGGCCGCTCACCCTCGCCACCGGTTCTCCGGGTGACGTCTTCCTATGCCATCCGTTCCTGGTGCACGCAGCACAGCCGCACCACGGGGCGCGGCCGCGCTTCATGGCCCAGCCGCCGCTGATGCCGGCCGCGCCGTACGAACTGGAGCGGGCCGACGGCGCGTACTCACCCGTGGAGATCGCGATCCGCCGGGGTCTGGGACAGGCCACCTCCGGTCCGGACGAGGAGGACGCCGGACCCGCCAACCAGAATGCTCGGCTCCGCCAAGTAGAGCGCCCATCCGCCAACTAGCGCGCTCAGTCACAACAGGTTCATAGCGCCATGAATTCCGTGCGGCTAAAACGAGATATCGACCCGGTCCACGTCCTTGAATTCGACGTGCAGGCCCGCGCGCCCGCCGCCCTCCTTGCGGAAATAGGCGTCGGCGATGGCCTCCGCAACAAGTCCGTGCAGCTCATTGTCCGTCGCTCCGATCTCCCGTGCGGACAGGATCAGGTCGGCGTGCGCGGGCGAGACAGCGGTCCTGATGTCCCTCACCCGGCCCGCGTCCGAGGACCCCTCCGGGCCGAATCCGGAGTGGGCCCGGCAGGAGATGACGAGCCCTCCGGATGTGACGGCGCGCTGCTTCGCCTGCGCCCTGACCTGCGGTTGCCACTGCGCCTCGGTCTCCTCCACCAAAGCCGCCTGGAGGCGCTTCTGAGGCCTCTTGATGGCGCCCGAGCGGTAGCGCGCTCCACGGTGCGGCGGGAGACGCCCAGCCGCTCGGCTACGGCCGCCGTGGAGCCCTTGGCGCGCGGGAGGAGGAATTTCATCTGGGCTCGCGCGGAAGCTCGCCCCCGCCTTGTCCTAACGGCTGTCCCGCAAACTGCCTGCTCGGGGGCCTGATGGCATGATCGAGGCGTGATCCGTGAACCTGCTCAGCCCGGAGCTAAGAAGTATGTCCTGTTTGATGTCGATGGCACGTTGATCGATGCCGTGGACAACCAGCGCCGGGTTTGGCGCGTGTGGGCGGAGCGATACGGGTTGAATCCCGATGAGGTCTACCAAGTGGCGCTGCGTACAAGGCCGATGGAGACCTTCGCGCAGGTCGTTCCCGACCGTGACCCGAGGGGGTGCCTGGCCGTGCTGCATCAGCTGGAGGACGAGGATGTGCGGTCCGGCGTGTATGCGGCCTTCGACGGTGCGTCTGAGCTGCTGGGTGCTCTGCCCTCCGGGGCGTGGGCGCTGGTGACGTCGAATTACGAGCACCGGGTGCGCGGCCGCTTCGCCCGTACGAGTTTGCCGGTGCCGGACATCATCGTGGATGCTGCCTGTGTCGAGGAAGGCAAGCCCTCGCCTGTCCCTTATTTGCTGGCTGCCAAGCGGCTCGGTGCCGAGCCGGAGGACTGTCTGGTGATCGAGGATGCCCCCTCCGGGGTGCAGTCCGGACTGGGTGCCGGCATGACGGTGTGGGGGGTCAACTCTCCCGTTGCGGTGGACGGCGTGCACCGTCACTTCAAGAGCCTGCGTGCAGCAGTCCCCGACGTTCTTGCCTTCGCCTCGGGAACCGACCCTCACCGGCCGGAGGGCTCAATGCCAGTGGAATGATCTTGCTGTGGCTGGTGTGATCACGGCGTCGGAGCCGTCTTGGACAGCCCCGTTCACCGGGCTGAGCCCGCGCCAGTTCGCAAGCTGGTGACGGTGCTGCGTGGCGCCGGTGTCGATACTGACCACTGAGGTCGGCCGTGGGGATTGTCGCTTGACGACCACACGCTGCTGGTCACGGCGTACTGGCGCACGAACTTGACGATGCGCCAGCTCGCCCCACTGTTCGGCATCTCGAAGTCCGCGGTCGACTGCATCATCGATCACCTCGGACCGCTGCTGGCACCGCGACCTCGGCGCCGCTTCGCGGAAGGCACCGTACTCATCGTGGACGGCACCTTGGTCCCGCCCCGTGACCACGCCATCGCCGAGCAGTCGAAAAACTACCGGTACTCCACCAACCACCAGGTCGTCATTGACGCCGACACTCGACTGGTAGTCGTGGTCGGACAGCCGCTGCCGGGCAACCGTAACGACTGCAAGGCGTGGGGAGAGTCCGGCGCAAAAGGCCGCCGTCGGCCACACCATGACGATCGCAGACGGAGGCTACCCAGGGACCGGACTCGTGATGCCGCATCGTCGCCGGGCCGGCGAGGAACTGACCGAGTGGAAACAGGAGCACAACCGCTCACACAAAGCAGGTCCGGGCCCGCGTCGAGCACGCCTTCGCCCACATGAAGACCTGGAAGATCCTTCGCGACTGCCGTCTCAAGGGCGACGGCGTACACCACGCCATGCTCGGCATCGCCCGCCTACACAACCTCACCCTCGCGGGATAGGCAGCTGCCGCACACCGAAGATCATTGCGGGACATCCTTTAGGCGCCCTGAAGGCATTCCGGGCTCTCCAAGCCGAGGAGAGATTCGCTCTGGGGGAGCGTACGCGGCAACTGGCTACGTGCTGGTTCACGAGGCGGGGGACGCCTTCACGATCAAGCAACTTCGCCGGCGCGCGTATCGACTTATGGCACTTCTTGGGCTTCGTCGTGTCAGGCTCTACGACGCTCGCTCGTCGTGCTTCACCTTCCTGGCCAACAACGGCGTGCCGGACCACATCCTCGCGCGATGGGCCGGGCATACGAATATCAAGACGACCAAGCGGTGGTACGTCAAACCGGATGCAGAGGATCTTCGCGCAGCCGCCACCACATGGGATGGCCTGCACGGGGGCGCGGAGGATCGGCAGGCGTGAGCTACGCGGTCTACGAGCCCTGCCACTTGCCGAGCCGTAGGGCCAGCAAGAGGGCGGTGGACCTGGAACCGACTGCTCCCGGAAGTGCCCATCTGGCCACGGCCGAGCCTCCTACCGGAGGGAAGACAGTTGTTCACCGCGTGTGGTGTTTGGGTGGGATTCCAGGAGGTCGCCAGGTGAGCCGGGCCGGGATTCATCCGTGCCGCCACACTCGTGCTGACAGTCGTGGGGTGCCGTCTTGAGAGAGCCACGTCCCGCTACCTCTACCCCGGGGATGTGACATCTCGTGACAGATGAGAGGGTCGGGCGGGTGAGTGAGACACCGATGAACACCCTGCAATACCGCTTTGACGGGCCAGAAGACGCTCCGGTCCTGATCTTGGGTCCCTCACTGGGTACAACATGGCACATGTGGGACCGGCAGGTCCCCGAGCTGACCCAGCATTGGCGCGTCTTCCGGTTCGATCTGCCGGGGCACGGCGGCGCGCCCGCGTACCCCGCGGGATCCGTCGCCGAGCTCGCCGAACGACTGCTCGC
The DNA here is from genome assembly GCF_019049285.1 of Streptomyces sp. AC550_RSS872. Taxonomy (GTDB): domain Bacteria; phylum Actinomycetota; class Actinomycetes; order Streptomycetales; family Streptomycetaceae; genus Streptomyces. The sequence goes on along the minus strand of NZ_JAGMUL010000091.1, from coordinate 172,147 downwards.
CACCCTCGAGGGCCTGGGCGTGCAGCGCTTCGGCTACGCGGGCTGCGCGCTCGGCGGCGCACTCGGCATCGAACTCGCCCTGCGCCACCCGGAGCGCGTCGCCTCGCTCGCCCTGATCGCCGCCTCGCCGCGCTTCGGCACGGCCGACGAGTTCCGGCAGCGGGGCGTGATCGTGCGCACGAACGGCCTCGACCCCATCGCCCGCACCTCGCCGGACCGCTGGTTCACCACCGGCTTCGCCGCCGCCCAGCCCGCGATCACCGAGTGGGCCGTGCAGATGGTGCGCACCACCGACCCCGGCTGCTACATCGCCGCCTGCGAGGCGCTCGCCTCCTTCGACGTACGGTCCCAGCTCGCCGGCGTCGCCGTGCCCACCCTCGTTCTCGTCGGCTCGGACGACCAGGTCACCGGTCCCGCGGAGGCCCGCACCCTGGTCGCCGGCATACCGGACGCCCGCCTGGCCGTCGTCCCCGGCGCCTCGCACCTGGTCCCGGTCGAGCAGCCCGCGGCCGTCACCGATCTGCTGGTCCGGCACTTCACGACCGCCTGGCAGCCCGCCTACGACTCCAGCACCGGCCAGATGGCCATCGTCGCCGCCCCCGTCAAGCCGGTCCTGGCCGCCGCGCCTCCGCAGCCCGCGCCCATCGCCGAGATCGCGCCGGCCGTCGTACCGCCGCAGGCGACGGGCCGGCCGGACCCGTACGACGCCGGGCTCAAGGTCCGTCGCGAGGTGCTCGGCGACGCGCACGTCGACCGGGCGCTGGCCCAGGCGGACGAGTTCTCGGGCGACTTCCAGGAGTTCATCACCCGGTACGCCTGGGGCGAGATCTGGGACAGGCCCGGCCTCGACCGGCGCTCCCGCAGCTGCGTCACCCTTGCCACCCTGGTCGCGGGCGGCCACATGGACGAACTCGCCTTCCACACCCGCGCCGCCCTGCGCAACGGCCTGACCCCGGACGAGATCAAGGAAGTGCTGCTCCAGGCGGCCGTCTACTGCGGCGTTCCGGCGGCGAACAGCGCGTTCAAGGTCGCTCAGCAGGTCATAAGGGAGGAGACCACTCCCACGGAGTGACCACGCCCGCGCAGTGGCCACGCCCGCGCAGTGACCGCTCTCAGGGAGATCGCGAGTCGGCCCGGGGGCAGGATGGTGTCATGAAGCTCACGAAGAAGTCGCACGCCTGCGTCCGCCTCGAGAAGGACGGGCGCACGCTCGTCCTCGACCCCGGAGGATTCAGCGAGGAGGACGCCGCGGTGGGCGCGGATGCGATCCTCGTCACGCACGAGCACCCCGACCACTTCGACGAGGCGCGGCTGCGGGCGGCACTGGAGGCCGACCCGGCGGCCGAGATCTGGACGCTGAAGTCGGTCGCGGAGCAGATCTCGGCGGCGTTCCCGGGCCGTGTGCACACCGTCGGCCACGGCGACACCTTCACCGCCGCCGGCTTCGACATCCAGGTCCACGGCGAGCTGCACGCCGTGATCCACCCCGACATCCCGCGCATCACCAACGTCGGCTACCTGATCGACGGCGGCCGCGTCTTCCACCCCGGCGACGCCCTCACCGTCCCAGACCACCCGGTCGAGACGCTGATGCTCCCGGTCATGGCCCCCTGGAACAAGATCTCCGAGGTCATCGACTACGTCCGCGAGGTCAAGCCCCAGCGCGCGTACGACATCCACGACGCTCTGCTCAGCGACCTGGCCCGCCCCATCTACGACCGCCAGATCGGAGGCCTGGGCGGTTCGGAGCACCTGCGGCTGACGCCGGGGGACTCGGCGCAGGTGTGAGCGGCCCCACCCCGGGCGGGGCCGCGTTGTCAGTCCCGCCCGGTAGGTTGTCAGGCATGCGCATCGCGACCTGGAACGTGAACTCGATCACCGCCCGCCTGCCGAGGCTCCTGGCCTGGCTGGAGAGCAGCGGCACCGACGTGCTGTGCCTCCAGGAGGCCAAGGTCGCCGAGGACACCTTCCCGTTCGACCCGCTGCGCGACCTCGGCTACGAGGCGGCGGTCAACGCCACCGGCCGGTGGAACGGCGTGGCGGTGCTCTCCCGCGTAGGCCTGAAGGAGGTCGTCAAGGGCCTCCCGGGCGACCCCGGCTTCGACGGCGTCGTGGAGCCCCGCGCCATCTCCGCGACCTGCGGCCCGATCCGCGTCTGGTCGGTGTACGTGCCGAACGGCCGTGAGGTGGACCACCCTCACTACGCCTACAAGCTTCAATGGTTCGAGGCCCTCAGGGCCGCCGTCGCCGGCGACGCGGGCGGCAGTCGTCCGTTCGCGGTGATGGGCGACTACAACGTGGCGCCGACGGACGACGACGTCTACGACGTGGCCGCCTTCGAGGGCCTCACCCACGTCACCCCCGCCGAGCGCGCCGCCCTCGCCTCCCTGCGTGAGTCCGGCCTCTCCGACGTGGTCCCGCGCCCCCTGAAGTACGACCACCCGTACACGTACTGGGACTACCGCCAGCTCTGCTTCCCCAAGAACCGCGGCATGCGCATCGACCTGGTCTACGGCAACGAGCCCTTCGCCAAGTCGGTCACCGACTCCTACGTGGACCGCGAGGAGCGCAAGGGCAAGGGCGCCTCGGACCACGCGCCTGTGGTCGTGGACCTGGACGTGTAGCGGAGGTCGGCCATAACTGGCCTGTCCGGCGTTTGAGGACGAGGCCGTCAGGCCGATACGGGGGCCTGGGGGCGGAGCCCCCGGACGCCCCCTCCAACGCCGCCCCACCTCACGGCACCAGCAACCGCAGATCCACCGCCTCAGCCAGCGCAGCGAGCCCCGCGTCGCCGGGATGCAGATGGTCCCCGCTGTCGTAAGCGGGCAGCATGCGAGAGGGCCGCGCAGGATCCCGTACCACCGCGTCGAAGTCGAGCACACCGTCGAACGCGGCGCCGGAGCGGATCCACGCGTTCACCTCGACCCGCTCCATGTCGGCCAACGCGGTGCACCGCACCTCCCCCTCGCACGGCAGGATCGTCGCCGCCAGCATCCGCAGCCCACGCGCATGTCCCCGGTCCGCGATCTCGCGCAGCCCGGCGATCACCTGCTCCGCGGTCGTGTCCCACCGCACATCGTTGACGCCCTCGAACACGACGGCCGTACGCGCCGACGTCTGGGCCAGGACATCCCGGTCGAACCGGTGCAGGGCGCTCACCCCGGCCGTGTCCGTGGAGACTCCGTCGCCGGGATAGCGGTCGGAGACCACACGGTTGCCCGAAACCCCCTGGTTCAGCACCCCATAGCGCGGGACCACACTCTGCTTCCGCAGCCGTGTGGCGAGCACATTGGGCCACCGTCGGTTGGCGTCCGTCGTGGACTTGTCTCCGTCGGTGATCGAGTCCCCCAGGAGCACCACGGACCCCGGCCCACCGCTGACGTCGACACCGGTCAGCAGCGGCCAGCTGGTCAGGACCGTCGGGTACGCCCTCGCGGAGCCGTCCGCCGTGTGGTCGCCGGGTGCGCTCACATACGACCGCTGCTGTGCGAGCCGGTGCACGGGTGCGGCCGGCACGGTCCCGGGCAGATGGAAGCTCACCAGCAGATTGGTGTCCGCGGGCACCTTGAAGCCGAGCGGATCGCTGTAGGCCTGTGCGCCGGCCGGGATCACGATGCCCGCCGCGCCCCGGAAGGACGCCGCGACCGGCGTCGCCCGCGCCGCCGCGCCCGCCGACTGCACCGCCACCGTGGCCCTCCCGATCCGTACCGGTGCAGCCGCGAAGGTGTTGTCGAACCGCAGCCGCACCCGCGGCCCGCCGGCCGACGTGTGCACCACCAGCCGCAGTGTCCGGTCGGTCCACGGCCCGACGGTCGGGTAGCCGCCCGTCGCCGTCGACCAACTCCCCGTCCAGCCCGTGGCCGGGGCCCGTACCGCCAGCGCGAACACATGCAGCCCGGTCGCCCGCGGCAGCCGCACGGAGGCGACCTCGCGCCCCACCACGACCGGCACGGTCACGACGTACAGCCGCGGCCGCTCGGCGAGTTGGCCAACGGGCGTGTTGATATGCGTCAGGGCCACCGCCTTGGTGGCGAGCGGGCCGGTGCGCCAGTCGGGGGCGGTCAGATGGTAGGAGGTGCGGCTGCCGTCGGCGTAGGTGACGATCCCGGTGCCTGCGGCGCCGGAGCCGCCCGTGCCGGCCACCAGGAAGGCGAGGGCGTCACCGCGCCCGCGCACCCGTACGTTCTGTCCGGCGGCCAGTACGTTGTCCGGCCGGCCCGGCTGCCGCCTCGGCCAGGTCAGTCGGGCTCCCTGCACGGTCAGCGCGCGGCCGGGGGTCCAGCCGGCGGCCGACAGGGCCTGTGCCGACAAGGAGGCGCCCGACCCGTCGAAGTCGGCCTCGGCGGGCCGGGCGTCGTCGCTGACGGCCCTGTTGTCGAAGAGCTGCTCCAGCGGCAGCGGCCCGGCTCTGCGCTCGGGGGCCGCCTGTGCGGAGACACTCGGCACCAGGACCGCGAAGACAGCGAGGACGACCGCGGAACTCCACACACGTCGGCGCAACTCCGACTCCTCCCGTTCACGACCGCTCAGGACGGCGTATGGCTGCACATGACAACTTCGGATGAGACGTACAGGCGCGTGACGTTCCGGCGAGACGCAAGACGCACCGTGAAGTTAGAGAGGCACCCGTGACCCGTCAACGAGCCATGCCTGAACTAGGCGTGAACTCGCCCGGAATCGACGGCCCGCGCGCCTGTGGTGCGTTCGGCCGTGCGAATGACACGCTGGGCGTATGAAGATCCCTTTTCTGGGCAACCGGCCCGAGAAGCGCGGGGCCCCCGACCCCGAGGGCATCGCCGAACTCCTCGCCGAATGCGAACTCCTGCGCTCCCACGCGTCCCGTGCGGGGATCCAACTCGACGACACGGTGGCCTCGTTGGAGGCGCTCGACCAGCTGCTGCCGCGGTGGCGGGAGGACGAGGAGGTCCTGCCGTGGCTGGGCAACGACGCCGGCCTGTACCTCGGCACCGTCATCGTGCGCACCGTGCCCGGGGCCTGCTGGGAGATCTGGCCGGACGGTCAGCCGGTCGTGCGGCTCGCCTCGGGCCGTGAGTTCGATGTCGTGGCCTCGGGGCAGGAGTGGGCCGCGAACGGGGTGCCGGAGCTGTCGCAGCTGTACGCGGAGGTCGCGGAGGCGTGACGCATCGGTCGACAGTTCGATATAAATGCGACGTAAATACGGCTTATGTCCGAAAGGTGCGTGTCGCGCATTGAGTCAACTGCTGCCCGGATAGTTTGCGGAGACCGCTACACAGCTGAGAGTGACTGGGGCTGGGCATGGCTGGCGATCCACTGATCGAGCTGCGTGACGTCAACAAGTACTTCGGGGACCTGCATGTCCTCCAGGACATCGATCTCACCGTCGGCAAAGGGGAAGTGGTCGTGGTCATCGGCCCCTCGGGGTCGGGAAAGTCGACGCTGTGCCGGGCCATCAACCGGCTGGAGACCGTCCAGTCCGGCACGATCCTGCTCGACGGCCAGCCGCTGCCGGCGGAGGGCAAGGCGCTCGCCCGGCTGCGTGCCGAAGTCGGCATGGTCTTCCAGTCCTTCAACCTGTTCGCCCACAAGACGGTCCTCCAGAACGTCTCCCTCGGGCAGGTCAAGGTCCGCGGCCGCAAGAAGGAGGAAGCCGACCGGCGCTCCCGCGAACTCCTGGAGCGTGTCGGCGTGGCCGACCAGGCGGACAAGTACCCCGCGCAGCTCTCCGGCGGCCAGCAGCAGCGGGTCGCCATCGCCCGGGCCCTCGCCATGGGGCCCAAGGTGATGCTGTTCGACGAGCCCACCTCCGCGCTCGACCCCGAGATGATCAACGAGGTGCTGGAGGTCATGCGTCAACTCGCCCGTGACGGCATGACGATGATCGTCGTCACCCATGAGATGGGCTTCGCCCGCTCGGCCGCCAACCGCGTGGTGTTCATGGCCGACGGCCGCATCGTCGAGGACCGCAGTCCCGACGAGTTCTTCACCAACCCCAGCAGCGAGCGCGCCCGGGACTTCCTGTCGAAGATCCTCCATCACTGAGCGGGAAGTGCGACCCATGCCGAGACGAACGGCGTTTCTCCACGCCGGAATCCTCGCCGCGAACGACCTCGACTACGATGTTCCGTCCGTCCCAGGGTCGTGGAGGTGGCCCCGGCCGCGACCAGGGACGCTGCTGCCGGGTGGGGATCCCCCCACGGCCCCTGGACCAAGGGACAGCAGGGGGTAGCAGGGGGCAGCAGTCACAGAGCCATACCCGCCCGGCGCCGGCCGGAGATCACTGCTCGCGCAGTGGAATCGACACGTACGACGGGTCGTTCGCCGGCGAGGAGAAGGTCAGCCGCGCGCCGGACGGGTTGTGCTCGATGTAGAGCGGGTCGACCGTGTCGACGACCAGGGCGAGCCGGTGCCCTGCCGGGACGTCGTAGGCCGTGGAGTACAGCTCCAGGTCGACGGTGAACGGCTTGCCCGGCGTACGTCCGTGGAAGGTGTACGGCGCGTTGCTGACCAGCTTGCCGAGGCCGAGCGGACCCACGTCGTAGAGGTAGGCGACGAGGGTGCCGCTCTCCTTGGTCGGGGTGAGAGTGGTGTGCAACTTGGCCGTGCCGCGCACGTGTTGGGCCGTGGCGTACTTTTCCGACTGCCACACGCCCGCCCAGAGCCGGGGGATCAGCGGGATCGACGCCATCGGGGGAAGCTGGGCCACCTGGTCGAGGATGCTGGAGAGGAAGACGACTCCGCCGTCCGCGCCCGAGTTGACGTTCGTGCGGATGGTGGTCGTGCCGCCGAGGGCGATCTTCCGGTCGGCCGCGCCGACGGACTTCCAGTCCGGATAGCCCTCGTAGCCGCCCGAGGAGCGGGACTTGAGCCGGACGGGCAGCTCACGGTTGACGCCGTTGTCCTCGCCCTTGAGGTAGTGGTCGAACCAGCGCTCGGTGTCCGTCCACACGTCGTTGGGCAGGCCGAACAGGCCGGTCAGCTCGGCGGTGGCGTGGTCGCCGGGGCGGAACTCCAGCCGCTTGGGGCCGGTCAGCTTCTCGTAGAAGTCCGCGTACTGGTTGGGCGGGAAGATCGTGTCGCCCCAGGCGTTGGCCATCATGACCGCGGCGCCGTTCTTGTTGAGTTGGTCCACGTATGTGACGGCCGAACGTTTCTTCCCCCAGTTGATCATGTCCTGTTCCTTGGACAGGTTGGAGGCGTAGAAGTCGTTGAAGATCTGCCGGACTTCGGCGCTCTGGCGGCCGGTGACCAGGCTCGCGCCGTCCAGCAGTGCGGCGGCCTGGGAGTGCTGGGTGCGGCCGGAGTAGATCGAGCCGATGAGGTCGGCCCAGCCGCTGAGGGCGGCGACGGCCCTGACCCGCTTGTCGTTCGCGGCGGTCAGCAGGCTGATGCCGGCGCCGTACGAGACGCCCGCCATGCCGATGTGGCCCGCGTCGGCCGGGGTGTTGGCGAGCGCCCAGTCGATCACCCTGGACGCGTCGGCTATGTCTGGCGGGCCCGCCACTTCTATCTCGCCGCCCGACTGCCAGAAGCCGCGCACGTTGTAACTGATCACGATGTAGCCCGAGTTCGCGAGTTTCTGCGCCTGCGCGAAATACTCGACCTGCGGCAGGCCCCAGCTCGTGGGCAGCACGAGCAGCGGGTAGCGGCGGTTGCCGTCGGCGCCGGCCGGCGTGATGACGTTCGCCTTGAGGGTGGTGCCTCCGTCGCCGCTGATGTCGACGAAGCGGACGCCACTGGGGGCCGCCTGGGCGGCCGGGGCGAGCCCGAGGGCGCTCCCGGCGATCAGGGTCGCGGAGACGGCGCCCACGGCGGTCGTACGCAGGGCCTTGCGTTGGGTTCCCACGGATCACTCCTCACTCGTGTCAGTGCAAAGTGACCGAACGGTAACCGGGACCCCTTACCGCAAGTAACCCATGGGTAAGTTACGTGCCAGTAACGATTACTGGAATGTGACGAACCTCAGGAGGCCCGGTGGGTATTGCGCGGAGTCGCCGTCGGCGTGGGCAGGGGCGCCTGCGCCGCCCTGGTGACGTCCGCGACCAGCTCCACCACATCCGGGCCGTACGCCTGCGAGTTGACCACCTTCAGCAACAGGACGAAGGAGCCGGTGCCGTGCTTGCGGGACAGCCGCTCGTGGTTGCGGGCGAGGTAGCGGGTGGCTGCCTGGTTGGTGATCGCGGTCTGGCCGCAGAAGAGGAAGACGGGACGCGTGCCGTGGCTCTGGTCGACGGTGAGCCGGGCGAGGAGCGCGTACTCCTCCTTGCCGACCTCCACCCGGTAGCGCTCGGAACCGACCTGTAGAGCACCCCGGTCGGGGCCGGGCTCGGCGTCGACGTTCACCCGCACCCCCGGCAGCAGGGAAGCCAGGTGCGCCGTCATGCGGCGGTTCGACGCCGGACCGCCGAGGCAGAACTCGGTGCGCTCGCCGAAGCCCTGGCGTGCCGCGTCGTGCGGGACGATCTGGGCGTGCGCGTTGCAGTCCTTGATGAGGGCCGCGAGTTCGAGGAGCGCGAACACGTCGTAGCGCATCACCGTCAGCTCGGGTCCGCCGGCGCCGCGGTTGACCACCAGCAAGGACTCGGCGTTGTCGGGCAGCCCGAAGAAGGCCTGCTTGCGGCGGAGCTTCCGCTTCCACAGGTAGGTGCGGGTGAGCCAGCCCAGTCCGGCGCTGATGGCCGCCGCGACCACGCCCAGCACGATGTTGCGCACGTCGTCACTCATGGGCGCGCATGGTAGCGGGCCAACGCAAACCCGTGTTCGAGCGATGCCCGGGCGCGGTCTTGCTGACGGGGGCATGCCCATCGCATAGGCTGCCCGGACGGTCCCTGACTGGAGGTGCGGATGCGTCGCCCTGTCGCGCGGAAACTGTCGGTCCTGGCGGTCTCGGCCGCCGTGGTGTCGGTGGGGGCCGCAGCGCCACCCGCCCCCGAGAGCACGGCAGTCGAGAAGGTTCCGGTCGCCGTCGGCTACGGCGGAGCGGTGTCCAGCGTCGACGCGGACGCCTCCGCGGCCGGCATCGAGGTCCTGCGCAAGGGCGGCAACGCCGTCGACGCCGCCGTGGCCACGGCCGCCGCGCTCGGCGTCACCGAGCCCTACTCGGCCGGCATCGGCGGAGGCGGCTACTTCGTCTACTACGACGCCAAGTCCCGTACGGTGCGCACCATCGACGGCCGTGAGACGGCACCCCTGAGCGCAGACTCCGGCCTCTTCGTGGAGAACGGCAAGGCGGTCCCCTTCGCCGAGGCCGTCAGCAGCGGCCTCGCTGTCGGTACCCCGGGCACGCCCGCCACCTGGCAGAAGGCGCTGGACCAGTGGGGGAGCAAGCGGCTCGGGACGCTGCTGAAGCCCGCCGAGCGGCTCGCCCGGGACGGCTTCACCGTCGACGGCACCTTCCGCGAGCAGACCGCCGCGAACGAGACCCGGTTCCGCTACTTCCCGGACACCGCGAAGCTGTTCCTCCCGAACGGGCGGCTCCCGGTCGTCGGATCGACCTTCAAGAACCCGGATCTCGCCCGCACCTACGCCGAGTTGGCCAGGAAGGGCGTCGGCACGCTCTACCGGGGCGACCTCGCCGAGGACATCGTCGACACGGTCAACCACCCGCCCGTCGACCCCGGTTCCGGCTGGAACGCCCGCCCCGGCGACCTGACCGCCAAGGATCTGGCGACCTACCGCACCAAGTCCCAGGCGCCCACGAAGACTTCGTACCGCGGACTCGGTGTCTACTCCATGGCGCCCTCGTCCTCCGGCGGTACGACCGTCGGCGAGGCCCTCAACATCCTTGAGAACACGGACCTGTCGAAGGCGAGCGAGGTCCAGTACCTGCACCGCTACATCGAGGCCAGCCGTATCGCCTTCGCCGACCGCGGGCGCTGGGTCGGCGACCCGGCCTTCGAGGACGTACCGACGAAGGAGCTGCTGTCGCAGCGGTACGCCGACTCGAGGGAGTGCCTGATCAAGGACGACGCGGTGCTGACCAGCCCGGTCGCGCCGGGCGACCCGCGCAACCCCGCGGCCTGCGACGCGAGCGGCACGGCGGCGCCGACCACCTACGAGGGCGACAGCACGACCCACCTGACGGTGGCCGACAGGTGGGGCAACGTCGTCTCGTACACGCTCACCATCGAGCAGACCGGCGGCAGCGGCATCACGGTCCCGGGCCGCGGCTTCATCCTCAACAACGAGCTGACGGACTTCTCCTTCACCCCGGCGAGCCCGGACGTCCACGACCCGAACCTGCCGGGGCCGGGCAAGCGGCCGCGCTCGTCGATGTCGCCGACGATCGTGGTCGACCGGCACGACAAGCCCGTCGTGGCGCTCGGTTCACCCGGTGGCGCGACCATCATCACGACCGTGCTGCAGAGCCTGACCGGCTTCCTCGACCGGGGCCTGCCGCTGGTCGACGCCATCGCCGCGCCGCGCGCCAGCCAGCGCAACCAGACCACCACCGAACTCGAACCGGGGCTGTACAACAGCCCGTTGAGGGCCCGGCTGGAGACCATCGGGCACGGCTTCCGGCTCAACCCGGAGATCGGCGCGGCCACCGGCGTCCAGCGGCTGCCGAACGGCACGTGGCTGGCCGCCGCCGAGAAGGTACGGCGGGGCGGCGGCTCGGCGATGGTGGTGCGGCCGGCGTCGTAGGACCGGCCCGGAACGTCACAACTCGGGGGCGGGCGGCAGCTCTTCCGCACGGAAGGTGAGCCGCCCGTCCTCCACGTCCACCGTCACCCGGCCGCCCTCGCCGATCCGGCCGTCCAGGAGCAGCCGGGAGAGCTGGTTGTCGACCTCCTTCTGGATGGTGCGGCGCAGCGGGCGGGCGCCGTACTCGCGCTGGTAGCCGCGCTCGGAGAGCCAGTCGACGGCCGTGCCGGTGAAGTCCACCGAGACGCCCTGGGCCTGGAGCAGCCGACGGGTCTGGTCCAGCATCAGGTTGGTGATCTGCTGCAACTGGTCCGGGGTCAGCTGGCGGAAGACGACCACCTCGTCGATGCGGTTGAGGAACTCGGGCCGGAAGTGCTCGCGCAGCGGCCGCAGGACCCGCTCGCGCCGCGCCTCCTCGTCGGCCTCCTCGCCGCCCGCCCCGAATCCGATCCCGGCGCCGCCGCGGCTGATCGCGTCCGAGCCCAGGTTGCTGGTCATCACGATGACCGTGTTGGTGAAGTCCACCGTGCGGCCCTGGGAGTCGGTCAGCCGGCCGTCGTCCAGGACCTGGAGCAGGATGTTGAAGACGTCCGGGTGGGCCTTCTCGACCTCGTCGAGCAGCAGCAGCGAGTACGGGTGCCGGCGCACCACCTCGGTGAGCTGACCGGCCTCCTCGTGGCCGACATAGCCGGGCGGGGCGCCGATCAGCCGGCTGACGGTGTGCCGTTCCTGGTACTCGCTCATGTCGAGGCGGACCATGCGCTCCTCGCTGCCGAACAGCGCCTCGGCGAGCGCCCGGGCCAGCTCGGTCTTGCCGACGCCGGTCGGGCCGAGGAAGAGGAAGCTGCCGATCGGCCGGTCGGGGCTCGCGAGTCCGGCGCGGGAGCGCAGGACCGCCTCGGAGACGACGCGTACCGCCTCGTTCTGGCCGACGACCCTTTTGTGCAGATGCTCCTCCAGGCCGAGCAGCCGGTCCTTCTCCTCCTCGGTCAGGCTGCTCACCGGGATGCCGGTCTGCCGGGAGACGACCTCCGCGATGGCCTCGGTGGTGACCTCCAGATGCAGCCCCTCGTCGATCTCCTCGTCGCCGGACGCGTCCGCGATGCGCTGCTTCAACTCGACGATACGGTCGCGCAGTTGGGTCGCCTGCTCGTAACTCTCGTCGGCGACCGCCTGGTCCTTGTCCCGGTGCAGCTGCTCGACCTCGCGCTCCATGGCCCGGACGTCCGTGCCCTTGGTCCGCGCACGCAGCCGTACCCGGGCGCCCGCCTGGTCGATCAGGTCGATCGCCTTGTCCGGCAGCCGGCGGTCGGTGAGATAGCGGTCCGACAGTTCCACGGCGGCGACGAGCGCCTCGTCGGTGTAGCGGACCTGGTGGTGCGCCTCGTAACGGTCGCGCAGGCCGCGCAGGATCTCGATCGCGTCGGCGCTGGTCGGCTCGGGGACCAGGATCGGCTGGAAGCGGCGGGAGAGCGCCGCGTCCTTCTCGATCCTGCGGTACTCCTCCAGCGTGGTCGCGCCCACGATGTGCAGTTCGCCGCGCGCGAGGGCCGGCTTGAGGATGTTCCCGGCGTCCATGGACCCGCCCTCGCCGCCGCCTCCGGCGCCCACGACGGTGTGCAACTCGTCGATGAACACGATGAGCTGGTCGGAATGGGAGCGGATCTCGCCCACGATGTTGTTGAGCCGCTCCTCGAAGTCACCCCGGTAGCGGGTGCCCGCGACCACGCCCGTCAGGTCCAGCGCGACCACGCGGCGGCCGCTGAGCACGTCCGGCACGTCGACGTCGGCGATCCGCTGGGCCAGGCCCTCCACGATCGCGGTCTTGCCGACGCCCGCGTCGCCGATCAGCACGGGGTTGTTCTTGCCGCGCCGCGAGAGCACCTCGATGGTCTGCTCGATCTCCTCGTCCCGGCCGATCACCGGGTCGATACGGCCCCGGCGGGCCAGGTCGGTGAGGTCGCGGCCGTACTTGTCGAGGGTGGGCGTACCCGAGTCGACGCGCGGTCGCTGGTCGATACGGGGCCGGGAATCGGGGGTGTCCGGTGCCTCCGGCGGCCCGCCGGAGGGGCTGAACCGGGCCGCGTTGAGGATGTGCCCGGCCGCCGAGTCGGGATTCGCGGCGAGGGCGCTGAGCACATGCTCCGGGCCGATGTATCCGGTGCCGCGCGCCCGGGCCAGGTCGTGGGCGTCCAGCAGGGCGCGCTTGGCGGCCGGCGTCAGGGACAGCGATGTCGGGGGCGGCGCCTCGCCCGGCGGGTGCTGCACCGGCCCCGACCGCTCGTCGATCTCCGTCGCCAGCGAGTCGGGATCCGCGCCGGCCCGGCTGAGCAGACTCCGGGTCGGCTCGGCGGACAGTGCGGCGCGCAGCAGATGCTGGGTGTCCAGGTCGCGGCTGCCGTGCTCGGCGGCGTACTGCGCGGCGCCCCGTACCAGCTCCCGGGCCGGCTGACTGAGCAGACGGCCGATGTCGATCTGCCGGGGGCCGGGGCGCGGTCCGCCGAAGAAGCGGGCGAGGAATTCTCCGAAGGGGTCGTAGTCTTCCGGACCACCATTGAAGCCGCTGGTCATGGCGTTCCCATCCGGCGTCCCTGCGCGGGCAGGGTCGCCCTCGCTGATCGGCGTGCTGGGGCCGGGTAACCGGGTTCGGGCACGCTCATGCCACGATGGCACGTTCTGGCTCAGGGGGCATGTGCAGGAACCCCCGGGCCGCCGCAGCCGCCGCGCACCGCTTGCGATGGTCGGCTGCACGTGGCAGGGGGCGCGCTCCTGCGCGCCCTCCTCAGCCGTTCGCCCGACGGCCGTCGCGGGTCGCTGACGGCCCGCCGGGGCGCAGCATCTGGCTCGTGGCGAGGTCGCGGTAGAGGGGGTCGCGGGCCATCAGTTCCTCGTGGCGTCCGCAGGCGGCGCTGCGGCCCTCGTGGAGCACGACGATGTGGTCGGCGTGCTGCACGGTGGACAGGCGGTGGGCGATGACCAGCAGGGCGCATTCCCGGGCGACGTCCTTCATCACCGTGGTCAGCGCCGCCTCGTTGATCGCGTCGAGGTGGGAGGTGGGCTCGTCCAGCAGGAGCAGTGCGGGACGGGCGAGCAGGGCCCGGGCCAGGGCGACGCGTTGGCGTTCGCCGCCCGAGAGGGTGCTGCCGCGTTCACCGATGACGGCCTCCAGACCGCCGGGCAGCCGGTCGACGAGCTCGTCCAGCCGGGCCAGCGCGAGGGCCCGCCGGATCTCGGCCTCCGGCGCGTCGGGCACGGCGTAGGTGATGTTCTCCCGCAGGGTGCCGTGGACGACATGGGTGTTCTGGTCCACCACGGCGATGCGCCGGCGGCAGGCGTCGCGGCCGAGTTCTGCGGCGGGCCGCCCGTCGAACAGCACGGTCCCTGCGTCCGGTTCGTAGAACCCCGCCACCAGCGCGAAGACCGTGCTCTTGCCGGCGCCGGAGGGGCCCACCAGGGCGACGTGCCGACGGTGGGGGACGGTGAAGGACACGCCGGACAGCACGGATCGACCCGGGGCGTAACCGAAGCGGACGTCGTGCAGGGCGAGCGCCGGCCGGCCGGCGGGCACGGACGGCAGCGGCCGGTGGCGGGTCTGCCCGGCCGGCGGACCCGTGTGCTCCATGGGAAGGCGCAGCGCCTGGTCGACGCGCCGGTAGGCGCCCATGCCGCGCTGGACCAGACCCACCGCGTGGAAGACGCAGGACAGTGGCATGACGAGGTACGAGGCGTACAGCAGGAACGCGACGAGGTCTCCGAGGGAGCCGGCGTGACCGCCGACCCGCAGGCTTCCCACGACGAGGACGATGAGGAAGGAGCCCTGGACGGCGAGTTCGACGGCGGGACTCATGACGGAGGCGAGCTTCGCGGTGTGCACCCCGGCGTCGTAGGCCTCGTCGACCCGGGCTCCGATGCGGGCGGCCTCGCGGTCCTCGGCGCGGTGCACCCGGACCATGGGCAGGGCACCCAGGGCCCGTTCCAGGTCCGCGGCGACGGCACCGACCGCGTCCTGCATCCGCTCGGAGGCACGCCTCAGGCCCTGGAGCAGCGAGGTGACCACAGCCGCGGCGACCGCCACGGTGAGCGCCACCAGAAGCAGCAGCAGCGGGTCGAGCCACGCCATCACGGCCAGCGCTCCCACGGCGACGAGGCTTCCGGTCACCAGGTCGACCAGGGCCTGCGAGACGACCCCCCGCAGCACGGTGGTGTCGGCGGTGACCCGGGAGATCAGGTCCCCGCTGCGGTGGCGGTCGTACTCTCGCATCTCCAGCCGGAGCAGACGCCCCACCAGGCCGAGCCGGAGCTGCCGTACGACGCCCTCGCCCGTCCGCTCCAGCAGAAAGCGCCCCGCCGAACCGATCGCCGCTTCCACGAGGAACAGGGCGCCGAGGAGTGCCAGCAGCGGCCAGACGACCTGTCCGCGGCCGCTGGCGTCCACGGCGTGCCGGGCCACGAGCGGCTGGGCCAGCCCCAGCGCGGAGCCGGCCAGCGTCAGCACGGTGGCCACGGCGATGGCGGGCCGGTGCCCGGCGGTGAGCCGGTACAGCGTGGTCACGGCCGCGCGGGTCGACCGGTCGTCGTCGGCGGGCTCGTGCGGCCTGTCGTCCGCGACCGTGCTGCCGGGAGCCCGTCCGTCATCCGTAGCGGCACCGCGGGTCGTCGGCCCGACGTCCGTAACCGCACGGTCAGTCGCACCGTCGGTCGACGGCCCGGTGTCCGCGGACACGCCGCCGCTCATCGGTCCGCCGGCTCGACCGTCACCAGCGGGGCGAAGTAGCCGTCGGGTACGGCTTCGCCCACGGGACGGCCCTCCGCCTCGATCCAGGCGTGTGCGGTGAAGGGCGGGACCACGCGGACTCCGGCGCACCACGTCGGCCACGCTCCCTGGAGCCGGCACAGCAGGGCGGCCCCCAGGGAACGCGGCAAGCACCCTTTCGGCCCGGTGCAGCGCAGGCTGACGGCGCACAGGGCGTCCCGCGCGGCCTGGGCCTGCGTGGTGGTGGCGGGCGCGGCTCCGCGGCGCAGGACACCGAGGACGGCACGGATGCGGCGCGGTGGCAGCAGGGCGAGCGCGATGGCGGGGAGCAGGACGAGGCGGGCGGCCAGGCGGTGGCCGAGGGGCACACCGGTGGGGCGTTCCAGCGCGCTGGGTGTCGTCATGAGGCCAGCCCCGCCTCGCGCAGATGACCGACGAGTGCCTCGACGTCCCGCTGGGCCTGTGCCCGGTCGATGTCGAACTCGCTGACCAGGGCGGCGGCCGCGTCCGCCTCCTCGCCGCCGTCGAGCAGGGTGCGGACCACGAGGGTGGCGGTCGGGTTCAACTCCCAGTAGGTACCGGCCCGTTCGTCCAGCAGTACGGTGCCGTAGTCGGTCTCGGCCGTGGCGACGTGTGCGTCGAACCGCAAGGGCATGCGCTCGCCTTTCTGACGGGTTTCTCAGGGAGTGCGGGCACGGCTGTGGGACAGCCCCCGCAGCCACACCTCGGCGGCGATGGTGGAGTAGAGGATGGCGTCGGACAGGCCAGGCGAGGCGGGGCGCAGGGCGAGGCGGCGCAACTCGGCGCCGTCCACCAGGCCCAGCGCCTCCAGCCGTGAGCCCTCCCACAGGGCCATCAGATCGCCGCGGTGCCGGCGCAGTCCGTTGGCGGCGTCCATGGCGGCCGTCGCCTTGTTGGCCCGCCGCAGGCAGTCCTCGGGCACGATGCCGCGCATCGCGGCGGTCAGGACGGGCTTGTACTGCCAGGGAGTGACGCGCTCGCTCGGACGGACGGCGAGAAACGCCTCGATGACGCGGTCGTCGAAGAAGGGGGAGGCCATCGGCAGGCCCGCGCGCGCCGCCATGCGGTCCCACTGCCGGATCACGCGGGTGCACGAGCGGATCTGCTCCAGGTCGGTGTGGAGTCCGCGGTCCGGGTGCAGCGGTGAGACCGTGGCCGCCGCATCGAGCAGTGCCCGGCGGGCCATCCGCTCGGCGTCGGGAGTCACCCAGTCGAACAGGCGCGGGGCCATGCCCCAGCCGAGACTCGTCGTGACGGACGAGGGCAACGGGCCACGCAGCCGGCCGGCTCCGTCGGCAAGCCACTTCCCGTACGGCCGGGAGTCGGCGAGGGCGCGGGCCGTGCCGCTCAGCGGCCACTGCCACAGTGCCCGGTACCCACGCAACTGGCGCAGGGCGAACAGCGGACGGGTGCGCAGCAGCCGGTGGTAGTACGCGTCGGAGCACCAGGCCACGTGGTCGCCGCCGATCCCGGTCAGGTGCAACCGGCTGCCGCGTGCGGCGAGGCCCGGCAGGTGGTGCAGGACCCGGGAGCGGTCCATGACGCCGATGGTGGGCTCGTCGAGGAGGTCGTCGATGCCGAGCAGATCCTCGTAGACCAGCGGCGAGGCGTCGGCGTCCCACACCACGTGTTCGACGTCCGGGAGGTGCCCCATGGCCCGCTCCGCCCAGTGCAGGTCGGTGTCCGCCGGATCGCGGCCCGGCCAGGTACTGGCCACCACGTGAGCGGGGGAACGGTCGGCCAGGAAGCAGATGGATGTCGAGTCCAGGCCGCCGGACAGATCACAGCTCACCACACCGCCCTGCCGGGTCCGCGCGCCCACGGCCTCCTCCAGCGCCGTACGGATCAGGGGGGCCGCTTCGGCGAGTGGCCGCACCGGCTCCGGCGGCGTCCACCACCGGGTGTGCCGTACGGTGCGCCCGTCCGCGGCGACGATCAGGGCGTCCTGCGCGGGCACGGCGGTGACCGGGCGCCACAGGGAGGTCTCGAACAGGGGGTAGGGCGCCGGCCACAGCAGCCGGACGGCCAGCTCCTGCGGATCGGGGTCGATGCCGAGCACGGCGGCGAGCGTGTCGGCGCGGGTGGCGGCCACCCGTACGCCGTCGATCTCCGCGTGGAAGACCAGCCGCAGGCCCGAGGCGGTGCCCTGCACCCGGACCTGTCCGTCGAGGGCGGCGACGAGGTGGAAGCTGCCGGGGAGGGAGCGGGCCGGCGCGTCGAGCTCCGTCAGGTCCCTCAGCCGTGCGGCCGTACGCCGGAGTTGCACGGCCTCGACGGGGCAGCAGCCGATGACGGCGAGGGTGGTGTTCCCGGCGCTCGCGGTGACGATCTCGTCGTCGTGCCAGTGGCCGACCAGCCAGGGCCGGCCCGACGCGTGTGCGAGGGTCCGGCAACCGGGGCGGGCGAAGGAGCGGGCCACGGCGGCCGCGTCCGCACGGTCTGGGAAGACCGCGAAGTGCGCGTCGCCGGGGCCCGTCCCCGCACCTTCGTGCAGTTCAGTCATGACGTCGGGTCAGTGCCGTCGCCCGTCAGTTCTTGCTGAAGATCAGCCGGTCGTTGCCGGAGCGCTGAAGGAGCCCCGTCTCCTTGCGGAACGTACCGAGCCGGACGAGCGTCGGCGCTTCGTATGCCTTCTTCATGACTTCTCCTCACTGCGGTGTGGTCCCAGTCCCCGGGTGGGGATTGGGCGCAGCAACCAGCTAGCTGCGGAGGGCGAGGGTGTGGCAAGACAAGGCATGAAAGTATTACGAGCTGAAAAAGCAAATGTCACTGGCCTGACGACGGTCCTCATATGCCTGGTTGGAGGAGGTGCCGCCGTCGATAGTTTGCCGTACACATATGCGAAGAAAGGTTCTCAGGTGCGAACTCGCCAGGGGTCGCGCGTACCGCGCGCGAGCGGCGGTGACGGGAGCCGCCGGGGCGCAGTACGCGCCCGTCGGCGCGCGCCATCTCCGACGGGCGGGGCTCGGTGGGTGTCGTCGTCAGGGGGCGTCCCGGGCGGTGAGAATGCGCGGTCCCGCGTCGGTGACCGCCACCGTGTGCTCCGTGTGCGCCGCCCGGGAGCCGTCGTTCGTGCGCAGGGTCCAGCCGTCCGGCGCCGCGTGGTAGTCGTCCCTGCCGCTCGCGACGAGCATCGGCTCGATGGCGAGGACCAGGCCGTGCCGCAGTGGCATGCCCCGGCCCGGGCGGCCCTCGTTGGGCACCGATGGATCCTCGTGCATCTTGCGGCCGATGCCGTGCCCGCCGAACCCGTCCGGGATGCCGTACCCGGCCGCCCGGCACACCGAGCCGATCGCGTGGGCGATGTCGCCGAGGCGGTTGCCGACCACGGCCGCCTCGATACCCGCCGTCAGTGCCCGTTCGGCCGTCTCGATGAGGCGGACGTCGGCGGGGCGCGGCGTGCCGACCGTGAAGCTGATCGCCGAGTCACCGGCCCAGCCGCCCAGTTCGGCGCCGCAGTCGACGGAGACCAGGTCGCCGTCGCGCAGGCGGTACCCGGTCGGGATGCCGTGCACGATCGCGTCGTTCACCGAGGTGCAGATGACGGCGGGGAAGGGGACGGGGGCGAAGGAGGGGCGGTAGCCGAGGAACGGCGAGGTCGCCCCCGCCGCGCGCAGCACCTCGCGCGCCACCTCGTCCAGCTCCAGCAGGGAGACGCCCACGTCGGCGGCCTTGCGGACGGCCGTGAGGGCCTGCCCCACGACCTGCCCCGCCCTGTACATCGCTTCGATCGACGCGTCCGTCTTCAGTTCCACCATGCCAATTACTATACCGGTATTTGAATGGGGTGGCGCGACCGGGTGCGGTATTAGAATGGGCGTCATGGTGCGCACCCCTCTCACCCCCGAAGAGCGTGAACGCGGCGAGCGGCTCGGCCGGCTCCTCCGCGAGGCCCGCGGCGACCGCAGCATGGCGCAGGTCGCGGCGAGCGCCGGCATCTCCGCCGAGACGCTGCGCAAGATCGAGACCGGTCGGGCGCCGACCCCGGCCTTCTTCACGGTCGCCGCGCTGGCGCACGCTCTCGGGCTGTCGATGGACGAGCTGGTCGGCCGCTGCGCACCGGTCGCCGACGCGGCCGCCTGAGCCGCCCGCACGTCACGTTCCGGCAGCCCCGGCGTACTCTGCGTCCATTCGGAAAACTCCCCGTAGCCCGTTCGTAACATGACTGGTGTTGCCTAACGGACCGGAGTGCTCCGGTCTGGCGGGAGTTGGGCAATGTCAGTGGATCAACTCCCGGCTCGGGTACGGGAGTTCGTGAACTACCTGCACGGCCTTCTGGCGCGCCTCGACCAGGGCAGCGGCTGGTGCGGGGTGTTCTGGCAGCGTGACCCGGAGGGCATGCAGGCCTGCCTCGACGGACGTAAAGTGCCGCCCTGGGACGTGGTGGAGGCACTCCTGCACGACCTCGCCGGCCAGTACGGCCCCGGCGGCGCGGCCCCCGAGACGGAACGCGCCCGCGCCCTGCACGCCGCCGCCCTCGTCGCGTACGACGCCCGGCCCGGCGGCCGTGACGCCCTCGGTGACCGCCTCGACGTCATGCTCCGCGAACAGCGCTACGCCGCCGAACGGCAGGCGGAACTGGGCAGGTTGCTCGCCTCCGCGAGCAGCCAGGAGGAAGCCGACGCCATCCGCCTCGACCTCGCCTGGGCCCGCGACGACCACGAACGCGCGACCGCCCGCTGCGCCGAACTCCGGGCCCGGACGGCCGACCTGGACCGCAGGGCGGCGAGCGCGCAGGGGCAGGCGATACGGCGGGAGCAGGCGGGGGAGGGGTCCGTCTTCCGCGTCGACGACGGGTTCGCAGCCGACGGGTTCGACGGGTTCGCAGCCGACGGGTTCGACGGGTCCGCAGGCCGGGGGCTCACAGGCGACGGGTTCGGGGATGCCGCATTCGGGACCGCGAGGGACACCGGCGGCGCCGCGGACCGGGCAGACCCGAGTGAGCCCCGGTCCGCCGACGGCGAAGTCCGGACCGTGCCGGATCAGCGCGGCGTGCGGCCGGCCGCCGTGACGGCGTCCTGGGCGGCCGAGGAACAGGGGGAGCCCGCAGCCGGGGAGACCGGCCGGTCCGACGGGCGGGGGACGCAGCAGCGCAAACGGCGCCGCGGCAGTGCCCGCTTCGCCGGGATCGTCGAGGAGGGGGCAGCCCCTGTCGTCGTACCGCCCGCCGCCGCACCCGTCCTCCCCACCCTCCCCGCCCAGCCCGTCACCGGCGGCCGTACTCCGCGCGGCGCCCGATTCGCCGGAGCCGAGGCGGAGGCCCAACCGGTCGCGGTCACGGTCACCCCCGCGCAGCCGCAGGCCGGGCAGATGGACGTGGCGGATCGGATGGAGGTCATCGAGACCGTGGAGACGCTGGTGCGGCTGCGCGGTCAGGGGCGCAGCGGTGAGGCGCACGCGCTGCTCGTCGAGGCCGCGTACTGGCCCGCCGTACGCATCCCCCTGCTCGCCGCCGAGATGCAGCGCGCCGGGCTTGGGGCCGACTGGGCGACCCTGCTGTGGGAGGCCGCCTCACTGCCGGCCGAGCGGCTCGTGGCCGCCGCCGACGCGCTCACCGCGGCGGGGCGGGCCGAGGACGGGGAGCAGATCCTGCGGCAGGGTGTGGGACGGCCCGCGCACGAGATCGGGCAGGCCGTCGTCGCGCTGGCGGGCGACGGACGGCACCGCGAGGTCCGCGCCCTGCTCGACGCCTACGTCCGCGTCCGCACCCCGGAGGAGGCCGCCCGCAGCGCCGCACCCGACCCGAGGACGCTCGTACCGCTGCTGCTGGCGGCGGCCCAGGGAGTCTCGGACGAGTGCCAGTGGGACCTCGTCCACGCCCTGCGGGTGGCGGGCCACACGGCCTGAGACTCCGGGTGCACCGGGCGTCACACCCCTCCCACCGGCCCCATCAGTCACCCACAGGAGTGTGAAACGCGATCGACTCTGCGGGTTAACGACGATGGTCTTGGCAAGGCTGTTCCAGGGGCTTACTTTCGAGCCTCTACGGCCCCCTCTACGGGCGTAGAGGCTCTGACGTCCCGTCGAAGGAGCAGCTCATGGCCAACGTCGTTCGTGCCGCTCTGGTTCAGGCCACCTGGACCGGCGACACCGAGTCCATGGTGGCGAAGCACGAGGAGCACGCCCGCGAGGCGGCCCGTCAGGGTGCCAGGATCATCGGGTTCCAGGAAGTCTTCAACGCGCCCTACTTCTGTCAGGTCCAGGAACCCCAGCACTACGACTGGGCCGAGCCGGTCCCCGACGGGCCGACCGTGCGGCGGATGCGGGAGCTGGCCCGCGAGACGGGCATGGTGATCGTCGTCCCCGTCTTCGAGGTCGAGCAGCCCGGCTTCTACTACAACACCGCCGCTGTGATCGACGCCGACGGCACCTTCCTCGGCAAGTACCGCAAGCACCACATCCCGCAGGTCAAAGGCTTCTGGGAGAAGTACTACTTCAGGCCGGGCAACGTCGGCTGGCCCGTCTTCGACACCGCCGTGGGCAAGGTCGGCGTCTACATCTGCTACGACCGCCACTTCCCGGAGGGCTGGCGGCAACTCGGCCTGAACGGCGCCCAGCTCGTCTACAACCCCTCCGCCACCCACCGAGGCCTCTCCTCCTACCTCTGGCGCCTGGAGCAGCCGGCCGCCGCCGTCGCCAACGAGTACTTCGTCGCCGCGATCAACCGGGTCGGCGTCGAGGAGTACGGCGACAACGACTTCTACGGCACCTCGTACTTCGTCGACCCGCGCGGCCAGTTCGTCGGCGAGGTCGCCAGCGACAAGACGGAGGAACTGATCGTCCGCGACCTCGACTTCGACCTCATCGACGAAGTGCGGCAGCAATGGGCCTTCTACCGCGACCGCCGCCCTGACGCCTACGAAGGACTGGTGCAGCCGTGACCAAGGATCTGCTGGGACGCCACCGCGCCGTCATGCCCGACTGGCTCGCCCTCTACTACGAGGAGCCGCTGGAGATCACCCACGGCGAGGGCCGCCATGTGTGGGACGCCGAGGGCAACCGCTACCTCGACTTCTTCGGCGGCATCCTGACGACGATGACCGCGCACGCGCTGCCCGAGGTGACGAAGGCGGTGAGTGAGCAGGCCGGGCGGATCATCCACTCCTCCACCCTGTACCTCAACCGGCCGATGGTCGAACTCGCCGAGCGCATCGCCCAGTTGAGCGGAATCCCGGACGCCCGCGTCTTCTTCACCACCTCCGGCACCGAGGCCAACGACACTGCCCTGCTGCTCGCGACGACCCACCGCCGGAGCAACACGATCCTCGCGATGCGCAACAGCTACCACGGGCGCTCCTTCAGCGCGGTCGGTATCACCGGCAACCGCGGCTGGTCCCCGACCTCGCTGTCGCCGCTCCAGACGCTGTACGTCCACGGCGGGGTGCGCACGCGTGGGCCGTACGCGCACCTGAGCGACGAGGACTTCATCGCCGCCTGCGTCGAGGACCTGCGGGACATCCTCGGTCACACCCGTCCGCCGGCCGCGCTGATCGCGGAGCCGGTCCAGGGCGTCGGCGGCTTCACGTCCGGGCCGGACGGGCTGTACGCCGCCTTTCGCGAGGTCCTCGCCGAGCAGGGCATCCTGTGGATCGCCGACGAGGTGCAGACCGGCTGGGGCCGCACCGGCGACCACTTCTGGGGCTGGCAGGCGCACGCGCGGTCCGGTCCGCCGGACATCCTCACCTTCGCCAAGGGCATCGGCAACGGCATGTCCATCGGCGGGGTCGTCGCCCGCGCCGACATCATGAACTGCCTGGACTCCAACAGCATCTCCACCTTCGGCGGCACCCAGATCACCATGGCGGCCGGCCTCGCCAACCTGTCGTACCTGCTGGAACACGACCTCCAGGGCAACGCCCGCCGGGTCGGCGGGCTGCTCGTGGAACGGCTGCGGGCCGTCGCGACGCATGTGCCGCACGTACGGGAGGTGCGCGGCCGGGGCCTGATGCTGGGCGTCGAGATCACCCGGCCCGGCACCGACGAGGCCGACCCGGCCGCCGCGTCGGCCGTGCTGGAGGCGGCCCGCGAGGGCGGCCTCCTCATCGGCAAGGGCGGCGGCCACAACACCACGTCCCTGCGTATCGCCCCGCCCCTGTCCCTCACCGTCGCGGAGGCCGAGGAAGGCGCCGCGATCCTCGAGAGCGCTCTGAGGAGCATCTAGGCATCCAGCAGGACCCGTTCGAGTACCCGAGTTAGGGAACGTCGCCATGGTCACCACCTCCGAGCCCCTGGAGCCTTCGGAAGCCTCGGAACCCGCCCTGTCGGTCCGGCAGGTCCTCACCCTGGAGCGGGTGCTCGCCGGGGAGCCCGAGGTGGTGGCCGGCGCCGGTCAGCTGGACCGGCCGGTGCGCTGGGTGCATGTCGCCGAGGCACCGGACGTCGGAGTGATGCTCAGCGGCGGCGAGATGGTGCTGACCACCGGGGTGCTGCTCGCCGGGGACGAGGACAAGCAGGCCGAGTACATCCGGTCCCTGCACCGGGCGGAGGCCGCG
This sequence comes from Streptomyces sp. AC550_RSS872, assembly GCF_019049285.1. Lineage (GTDB taxonomy): Bacteria > Actinomycetota > Actinomycetes > Streptomycetales > Streptomycetaceae > Streptomyces. The sequence continues at coordinate 148,258 of NZ_JAGMUL010000091.1, read as the reverse complement.
GCCGTCGTCCTGGGCCTCGGCCGGGCGTTTCCCGCGCCGCCGGACGTGATGCGCCGGGCCGCCGAGCGGTGCGGGCTGCCCATGGTCGTCCTGCACCGGCCGTTCCCTTTCGCGGAGCTGACCGAGGAGGTCCAGTGCCGGCTCGTGCGGCGGAAGTTCGCCGCCGTGAGCCTTTCGGAGTCCGTACGGACCGCGCTCACCGGACTGATCACCGCGGGCGCCCCGCTCCAGCGGCTCCTCGACGAGATCGCCTCGCACAGCGCCTGCCCCGTGGTCGTCACCAACCTCGCCCACCGCGTCCTCGCCACGGCGGGCGAGCGGTCGGCCGTGGACGACGTGCTGCGCGACTGGGAGCGCATCGCCCGGCAGGCCGGCGGCCGTGAGGGCGACGGCTGGATCCGCGCCGAACTCGGCGGACGCGGGGAGCGGTGGGGCCAGATCATGCTGTGCGGATACCGCGGCGACACCGCCACCGGACGGCTGCTCGCCGACCGCGCCGCCGAGGCCCTGGTCCTGCACCGCATGCTCGGCGGCACCTCCGCGCACACCTGGGAGGAACAGTCCGCGCAGAGCCTGCTGACCGACCTGGTCAGCGGGGTCGTTCCGGCGCGGCAACTCCTGCCACGCGCGCGTGCCGCCGGACTGCCGGTGAACCGGCGCACCTTCGTGCCGCTGGTCGTGCGGGACGGCGAGGCGGACCGACTGGAGCGTGTGCTGCGGCTGTTGGGGCTGTCCGGGATCGTCGCCGAGCTCGCCGACGGAGCCACCGCGGTGCTGCTCAGCCTCGCCCGGGACCAGGACGCCGCCGTGCTCGCCGCGAACTTCGCGGACCGGGTGCGTACCGAGTCGGGAAGCGCCCGGACCGTCGTGGCCGCCGCCGACGCCCGTACCGCCTGGGACGACGTGCCCGCCGGACTGCGCGAGGCCCAGCATGTCGCCGACGCTGTCGCCGACTCCTCGGCCGCCCTCGACCTCCCGGCCGTCGTACGCCTCAAGGACGTCCATCTGCGCGGCCTGATCCGCCTGTTGCGGGACGACCCGCAGGTGCAGTCGTTCGCGGAGCGCGAGCTGGACGGGCTGCTCTCCGGAGCGGACGAGGATCTGCTCGCCGTCCTGCGGACCTATCTCGCCTCCGGCCGCAACAAGTCCCGCACCGCCCAGCTCCACCACGTCTCACGGCCCGCGCTCTACCGCCGCCTGGAGGCGATACAGGGGCGGCTCGGCGTCGACCTCGACGACTTCGAGCAGGCCGCATCCGTCCACATCGCACTCCTCGCGCACGACGCGCAACAGGGCTGAAACCTGCCACGACCTGGGAAAACGGCGGTGAAACATGGGATCACGACAGGGTGACACCGTGGCACGCCACACGCCCTCAGACGTGACACCGTGCAACTCAAACCGCCGCTTTGGACTTCCTAGCCTTCTCGCACACCGAGCGACCGGAGGTCCCGATGAGCCGAGTGATTCGTGCCGCCCTCTTCCAGACCGCCTGGACCGGCGACAAGGAATCCATGATCCAGGTACACGAGCAGGCGGCCCGCGACGCGGCCGCCCAGGGTGCTCAAGTCCTATGTTTCCAGGAGCTGTTCTACGGGCCCTACTTCTGCCAGGTCCAGGACAAGGCGTTCTACGAGTACGCCGAGCAGATCCCCGAGGGCCCGACCGTCCGCCGCTTCCAGGCGCTCGCCAAGGAACTCGGCATCGTCCTCGTCCTGCCGATGTACGAGGAGGAGCAGCCGGGCGTCCTCTACAACACCGCCGCCGTGATCGACGCGGACGGCTCGTACCTCGGCAAGTACCGCAAGACCCACATCCCCCAAGTGCAGGGATTCTGGGAGAAGTTCTACTTCCGCCCGGGGAACAGCGGCTGGCCCGTCTTCGAGACGGCCGTCGGGAAGATCGGCGTCTACATCTGCTACGACCGTCACTTCCCGGAGGGCTGGCGGGCGCTGGGCCTGGCCGGTGCCGAGATCGTGTTCAACCCCTCGGCGACCTCCCGCGGCCTCTCCCGCTATCTGTGGCAGCTGGAGCAGCCGGCCGCGGCCGTCGCCAACGAGTACTTCGTGGGCGCGATCAACCGGGTCGGTGTGGAGGACCTCGGCGACAACGACTTCTACGGCACCACGTACTTCGTCGACCCGGAGGCCCAGTTCGTCGGCGAGGTGGCGAGCGACAAGGAGACCGAACTGGTCGTACGCGACCTGGACCTGGCCAAGCTGCGGGAGGTCCGCGACCGCTGGCAGTTCTACAGGGACCGCGCGCCGGGGGCGTACGGCCCGCTGACAGCACCTTGAGAAGGAGCCGTACGAGGCAACGCCGCCAGGGGCAACGCCGCCAGGGCGCGGGGAACTGCGCGACCAGCCCCACACGACCGCCACTTCGAACACCACGAGGAGCGACCACGACATGACCGGCCGAACAATCATCCGCGGCGGCCTCGTCATCACCGCGTCCGACGAGATCCACGCCGACGTCCTGATCGAGGACGGCCGCATCGCCGCCCTCGCGGCGACCGGCACCCCGGCTGCCGAGGCCTTCACCGCTGACCGGACCATCGACGCCACCGGAAAGTACGTCATCCCGGGCGGCGTAGACGCCCACACCCACATGGAGCTGCCGTTCGGCGGCACCTTCGCCTCCGACACCTTCGAGACCGGCACCCGGGCCGCCGCCTGGGGCGGCACCACCACGATCGTGGACTTCGCCGTGCAGAGCGTGGGCCACACCCTGCGCGAGGGCCTCGACGCCTGGCACGCCAAGGCCGAGGGCAACTGCGCGATCGACTACGGCTTCCACATGATCGTCTCCGATGTGAACCAGGAGACGCTCAAGGAGATGGACCTGCTGGTGGAGGAGGGGGTGACCTCCTTCAAGCAGTTCATGGCCTACCCCGGCGTCTTCTACTCCGACGACGGCCAGATCCTGCGTGCCATGCAGCGCTCCGCCGAGAACGGCGGCCTGATCATGATGCACGCCGAGAACGGCATCGCGATCGACGTGCTGGTCGAGCAGGCGCTGGCCCGCGGCGAGACCGACCCCCGCTACCACGGCGAGGTCCGCAAGGCGCTGCTGGAGGCCGAGGCCACCCACCGGGCCATCAAACTCGCCCAGGTCGCCGGCGCTCCCCTGTACGTCGTGCACGTCTCGGCCATGGAGGCAGTGGCCGAGCTGGCGCGGGCGCGTGACGAGGGGCTGAACGTCTTCGGCGAGACCTGCCCGCAGTATCTGTTCCTGTCCACCGACAACCTCGCCGAGCCGGACTTCGAGGGTGCGAAGTACGTGTGCTCGACGCCCCTGCGGCCCAAGGAGCACCAGGCCCAGCTGTGGAAGGGGCTCAGGACGAACGACCTCCAGGTCGTCTCCACCGACCACTGCCCCTTCTGCTTCGTGGGCCAGAAGGAGCTGGGCCGAGGGGACTTCTCGAAGATCCCCAACGGCCTTCCCGGTGTCGAGAACCGGATGGACCTGCTCCACCAGGCCGTCGTCGACGGTCACATCTCGCGCCGCCGCTGGATCGAGATCGCCTGTGCCACACCGGCCCGGATGTTCGGTATGTACCCGAAGAAGGGCACCATCGCGCCGGGCGCGGACGCCGACGTCGTGATCTACGACCCGCAGGCCGAGCAGGTCATGTCCGCCGTGACGCACCACATGAACGTCGACTACTCGGCGTACGAGGGCAAGCGGACCACCGGCCGGGTCGAGACGGTCCTCTCGCGCGGCGAACCCGTCATCACCGAGCGGGAGTACACCGGGCGCGCCGGGCACGGCGTCTACACCCCCCGCTCCACCTGTCAGTACCTCAACTAGGAGCGGAGCCCATGGACTTCGGACTCGTCCTGCAGACCGACCCGCCGGCCTCGCGGGTCGTCAGCCTGATGAAACGCGCCGAGCGCAGCGGGTTCAGCCACGGCTGGACCTTCGACTCGGCCGTGCTGTGGCAGGAACCGTTCGTCATCTACAGCCAGATCCTCGCCAACACCCAGAAGCTCAAGGTCGGCCCGATGGTGACCAACCCGGGCACCCGCACCTGGGAGGTCACCGCCTCCACCTTCGCCACCCTCAACGACATGTTCGGCAACCGCACGGTCTGCGGCATCGGCCGCGGCGACTCGGCCATGCGCGTCGCCGGCCGCAAGCCCAACACCCTGGCCCGCATCAGCGAGGCCATGAAGGTCATCCGCGCCCTCGGCAGCGGCCGGGAGGCCGACCTCGGCGGCGGCACGGTCGTCAGGTTCCCCTGGATCAAGCCCGGCGCCGAACTCCCCGTATGGATGGCGGCGTACGGCCCGAAGGCCCTGAAGATGACCGGCGAGGAGGCCGACGGGTTCATCCTCCAGCTCGCCGACCTCTATCTGACCGAGTACATGGTCAAGGCCGTGAAGGACGCGGCGGTCGCGGCCGGACGTGACCCGTCGGACGTGAAGATCTGTGTCGCCGCTCCCGCGTACGTCACCGAGGACGACTCGCCCGAGGCCCTGGCCCACGCCCGGGAGCAGTGCCGTTGGTTCGGCGGGATGGTCGGCAACCATGTGGCCGACCTGGTGTCCAAGTACGGCGAGCACTCCGCCGCCGTTCCCGACGAACTCACCGAGTACATCAAGGCGCGTGAGGGGTACGACTACTCCCACCACGGACGCGCCGACCATCCGGACACCCAGTTCGTGCCCGACGAGATCGTCGACCGGTTCTGTGTCATCGGCCCGGTCGAGAAGCACATCGAGAAGCTGAACGCGCTGCGGGAGCTGGGCGTCGACCAGTTCGCCGTCTACGACATGCACGACGCGCAGGAAGCGGTGATCGACGCGTACGGTTCGTCGGTCATTCCGGCCGTCAACAACTCCTAGCGTTCCAAAGCGAGTTCAGGCGCCGCACCACGCGGCGCCGCCCAACCCGACCCCCCACCTTGTCACCCTCCCCGCGGTCCCCGGCCTCCCCGCCACCCGCCCCGGGGAGGGAGGCGGGTCCGGGGAGGGGCGGGTGCGTTCCCGCACCGCCCCGCCCCGGACCCGCCCAAGGCCCCCGCACGGCCTATCCCTTCCGTCCCGTACGTCGATTGGCCTGCTCATGACCGACACAGTCCCCACGGGGTCACCGATAACCCAGTCCGCCGACACCGGCGGACGTATCGAACTCGCCCCCGAGGCCTTCCCCGCCGACAGCCCCTTCGCCAACGAGGACCTGCGTCCCGTCCCGGTCGCCGAGCGCAAGTGGACGACGTACAACTTCGCGGCCCTGTGGATCTCCATGGCCCACTGCATCCCCAGCTGGACCCTGGCCTCCGGCCTGGTCGCGCTCGGCATGGACTGGAAGCAGGCCGTCTTCACCATCGCCCTGGCCAACGTCATCGTGCTGCTGCCGATGCTGGCCACCGGGCACGCCGGGCCCAAGTACGGCATCCCGTTCCCGGTGCTGGCGCGGGCCTCCTTCGGGCTGCGGGGCGCCAACATCCCGGCGCTGATCCGGGCGGCCGTGGCCTGTGGCTGGTTCGGCATCCAGACCTGGATCGGCGGCAGCGGCATCTTCGCGCTGGGGTCCAAGCTCACCGGCGGCGGCTGGGAGAACGCCGGGAAGATCGCCGGAAACCCGTGGCCGCTGTGGCTGTGCTTCCTCCTGTTCTGGGCGTTGCAGATCGCGATCATCTACCGCGGAATGGACTTCCTGCGGCACTTCGAGAACTGGGCCGCGCCCTTCGTGATCGTCGGCGCGTTCGTGCTGCTGATCTGGATCGCGGTCAAGGCGGACGGGTTCGGCGCGCTGCTGGACCAGCCGTCGAAGCTGGGCTGGGGTGCCGACTTCTGGCCGGTCTTCTTCCCGTCCCTCATGGGAATGATCGGCTTTTGGGCCACTTTGTCGCTCAACATTCCCGACTTCACGCGCTTCGGTGCCAGCCAGAAGGCGCAGACCTGGGGCCAGTCCCTCGGCCTGCCCACGACGATGACGCTCTTCGCGATCCTCGCCGTGCTGGTCACCTCCGGCTCCGAGGTCGTCTACGGCGAGGCGATCTGGGACCCGGTCGCCCTCGCGGCCAAGACGGACAACGCCTTCGGGCTGCTCTTCGCGCTGATCATCGTCCTTGTCGCGACCGTTTCCGTGAACATCGCGGCCAATGTCGTCTCACCGGCGTACGATCTCGCGAACCTCGCGCCGAAACTCATCAACTTCCGTACGGGCGCGCTGATCACGGGGGTCGTCGGCATCCTGATCTTCCCGTGGAAGCTGATCTCGACGCCCGAGTTCTACATCTTCACCTGGCTCGGCGTGGTCGGCGGCCTGCTCGGCACCGTCGCGGGCATCCTCATCGCCGACTACTGGATCGTCCGCCGTACGGTGCTGCACCTGGCCGACCTGTACACGCCCGGCGGACGCTACTGGTACTCGTCCGGCTGGAACTGGCGCGCGATCCTCGCCTTCCTGGTCGGCGGCGTGCTCGCGGTCGGCGGCTCGTACTCGGGCGTCGGTGCCGACGGGGCGAAGACCGGGCCGTTCCCGACGGACGGGCTGATCCCGTTCCTCAAGCCGCTGGCCGACTACGGCTGGGCGGTGGGCCTGGGTGCCTCGCTGGTGCTGTACGTGGTGCTGATGGCCGGCCACCGCGAACGCGTCGCGGCCTGAACCGGACCGGCTGGGGAGGACGGTGAGGACGGTCAGCCCGTCTGGCCGTCCTCCAGGGCGGCCACCGCCTCCCGGGCCGCCTTGATCGCACCCTTGTTGATCTCGTCCGTGTCGGGCGCCTTCTTCGACTCGAAGTCACTGCCGCTGTACGTGATGGAGACCAGAGCGTTGGACACGCGGACCAGCACCATGCCCTCGCGGGTCTCCTGCTTGTCCTCGGTGGTGAGGTTCACGACCGAGTACCCCGCGTCGCCGATGCCGGGGACGTCGCCGCCGCCGCTGCGGTCCGCGACGCGCTCCTGGTAGGACTTCTGGGCCGCCTCGTCCGACTTGGTGATCTCGAAGGACACGTCCAGCCACCGGTAGTCGTAGCCCTTGAGCGCGTTCCACGAGCAGGTGCGGCGCAGCGTGGAGTCGGTCGACGGGATCTCCTTGCCGGCCGTCTTGGCGCCCGGGACGAGCGCCTTTATCGACTTCGAGCCCAGACTGCCACAGGGCGCGGGAGCGGCGGCATAGGTCTTCGACACGGCCGCCGTCGCGGGGGCCTTGGACGACTCGTCGCCGCTCTTCTGCGTCCGCTGGTCTTCGGCCGCCGGGGTCGCGGCGAACGGTCCGGACGACAGCGCCCAGCCCGCCGCGGCGAGCACGACGACGGGCGACAGACGCGCGGTGAGGGCGAGCGGCAAGGGCAGAGAACGCACGGCGCACTTCTCGTGGGGGACGGTGCGGAAGGAGTCCGCACTGCGGACGGGACGCCAGTGTCACATGACTCCCGGTGGGGCGGAAGTGCCAACTCACTCCGTGCTGACGCCATTACGGAAGGGCCGCAAGAGGGCGGCAATTACGGGGGTCCTGGGAGAGTTACGTGGCCTCCTGGATGATTTGGGCGCAGATAGCGCTTTCGATGCGATCCACCGCCACCAAGGCGCCGTACGCGACGAGATGCACCAGACAGTGGTCGGTGTGCTCCGGCCGACGCCACGCCGTCACGTCCTCGTCGGTGATGCGGTACGGCGCGAGGGCGGCCGGCAGCGCCAGGCGCGCCCCCGGACGCTCCCGGCGGTCCGGGAACCCGTCCCAGGCGAGCGGCGGATGCGACCCGTCCCAGTCCTGGAGGGTCTGCTCCACCAGGTCGTGGTCGTCGGCGTCCAGCGGACCCGCGCCCCGCATCGCCGCCCTGAGCAGCGCCGCGTACGCGATGCCGACGGGTGTGCCCTGCGCCCAGGCGGGGGCCTCGCCGGGGTCGACGGGGTCGAGCAGCTGGAGGGAGGTGCCGGGACGGGCAGGGCGGCGCACGGTGCGGGCGAGGGTGCGCCCCGCGAGGCTGCGGACCGCACGGAATCGCTGGGCGCCCGCCGGCAACAGGTTCTCGGTCAGCAGGGCCGACGCGGTCCGGTTGATGAAGTGGAAGGTGAGCGCGGTGCCGAGATAGGCGGGCGCGTGCTCGCGCGGGAAGGGATACGGCTCCAGGGCAGCGCCCGGCACACGCGTGTGCTGCCCCCACGCGAGCACCCGCGCGTGCTCCTCGGTCTCCGGCCGCTCCCCGCGGGCCAGGCGTTCGGCGAGCGTGTGGTCGCCGGTGGCGTGCAGGAGCACGGTGTGCGCGTCCACGCAGAACGGGCACTTGTTGGCCATGGACACCCCGAGGGCCGCAAGTTCCTTGCCGGTCCGGCTGCCTGCCCCCGCGATGAGCGACTCGCGCAGCAACGCCCAGGTGGGGGCGAGGAGTTCGGGGGCGGAGGACAGGACCACGAAGGTGACGGGTTCGGAGATGCCGAAGTCGAGGGCGATCTGGGCGTACACCTCGGCGACGGTGCCGGTGGCCGACCTGGGCGGGAGTGGTTCGGTGCAGCGGAAGGGTGTGGTCATGGGCAGCAGCGTGCGCCGCCGGGGCGGCCCGGGTCGTCGTACCGCCGAAGACAGTCGGCGCTGCGACGCCGGGGCGGGCCGGTGCCCGGCACTACTCCACCGGGAGTAGTCGCAGAGCCGTCCACAGGGCTGACGTCGCTGTCGGTGGGGCCGTCTACTGTGCGGGCATGAGCGGGTACCGGATCACACGTGAGCGGTTCGCCGACCTGACCGTCGCGGTCGTGGTCGGCGTGATCACCGTGCTCGCCGCCGTCGCGGACGACCGGGCGGGGCTCGTGGACTGCGCGCTGATCGTGGCCGGTTCGCTGGCCCTGGCCGCGCATCGCACCGCCCCGCTCGCGGTCCTCGCAGTCACCACCGCCTGCCTGCTCGCCGACGTCGTCCACGCCGGACCCGCCGCCGGGCTGGCCGTCCCGGTCGTGGGCGCGGTGCACACGGCGTCCCGGACCGGACACCGGGGCACGGCAGCGGCGGCGGCCGCCGTCTTCCTCGGCGGGTACGCGGCGGCGGGCTCGGCGACCTCGGGCATCGTCCGCGAAACACTGCTGCTCGCCGGCTGGTTCCTGTGCGCGGTGGTGACGGGCCTCGCCGACCGCAACTGGCAGGCGTATCTGCGCCAGACCGAACAGCGTGCCCTGGAGGCCGAACGCACCCGGGAGGAGGCGGCGTTGCGCCGGGCGGGCGAGGCCTCCGGATAGCGAGGGAGCTGTACGACTCCCTCACCCACAGCATCTCCATCGTCAAGCTCCCGGCGGGCGTGGCCGTGCATCTGGCCCGCAAACGCGGCGAGGAGGTGCCGCCCGCCCTGCTCGCCATCCAGGAGGCGAGCGGCGAGGCCATGCGCGAGCTGCGCGCCACCCTGGAGGTGCTGCGCACCGACGAGCCGACGGGCACTCCCGCGCTGCTGGTGGAGCGGGCGCGGGCGGCCGGACTGGCGGTCGATCTGACGGTGACGGGGGAGGAGCGCCCGCTGACGGCGACGGTGGACCGGGCGCGATGTATCGCATCGTCCAGGAGGCGCTCACGAACGCGGCACGGCACGCGGGACCGGCGAAGGTCAGCGTACGACTCGCTTACGGGGACGGTGACTTGACGGTACTTGTCGAGGACGACGGTGCCGCCGACCCGTCCCGTCCGCCCACGCCCGGCATCGGCCTGACCGGCATGCGCGAACGCGTCACGGCCCTCGGCGGCACCCTGGACGCCGCCCCGCGCGAGGAGGGAGGCTTCGCCGTACGGGCGCGGCTGCCGCTGGGGGAGGCGGGATGACGGACGGCGTGATCAGGGTGGCGCTCGTCGACGACCAGGCGTTGATGCGGGCGGGCTTCAGGGCCCTGCTGGAGGCCGAGGACGGCATCGAGGTGGTCGGCGAGGCGGCGGACGGCGAGCGGGGCCTGGCGCTGGTCCGCGCCCAGGTGCCCGACATCGCGCTGATCGACGTACAGATGCCGGTGATGACGGGCATCGAGGCGACCCGCCACATCGCCGCCGACCCGGCCCTGGCCGGCGTCCGCGTGGTGATCCTCACCAATTACGGGCACGACGAGTACGTCTTCGAGGCTCCCCCAGAGGGGGCACCCCCAGCGGGCCGGCGCGAGTGGCTTCCTGCTGAAGGACACCGATCCGGCCGACCTGCTCCAGGCGATCGAGGTGGTGGCGGGCGGCGAGGCACTCCTGTCCCCGGCGGTGACCCGCACCCTCATCGGCGAGTTCGTCTCCCGCCCACCCGACCGGGCAACCGCCCCCGGCCTGGAGTGTCTGACCCGCCGCGAACGCGAGGTGACGGCGCTGGCGGCGCGCGGACTGACCAACGAGGAGATCGCCGAGCACATGGTGATCAGCCCGTTCACCGCGAAGACCCACGTCAGCCGGGCGATGACGAAGCTGGGGGCGCGCGACCGCGCCCAACTCGTCGTGTTCGCCTACGAGTCGGGGCTGGTGGCGCCGCGCAGTACCGACGCGTCGGCGTGCTGAGGCCGTGCTCCGTGCCCGTCGCCGAACGCCGCGAGGATCCGCTCGGCGGCGAGCGTGGCCGTCAACTCACCGTCCCTGACCCGCTGTTCGAGCCCCGGGGTGACCGCCCGCACCGACGGGTCGGCGTGCAGCCGGCCGAGGAGTTCGTCGCGGACCATGGTCCAGGTCCAGTCGACCTGCTGGTCGCGACGCTTGGCGGCGAGGCGGCCCGTGGAGTCGAGGAGGGCCCGGTGCTGTTCGAGGCGGTCCCAGACGGTGTCCAGGCCGATCGACTCGCGACCGCTGCAATGCAGGACGGGCGGTGTCCAGGCGGCGTCCTTGCCGTGCATCAGCCGGAGCGCGCCCGACAGTTCGCGCGCGGCGGCCTGGGCGTCCCGCTCGTGCGGGCCGTCCGCCTTGTTGACGGCGAGCACGTCGGCGAGTTCCAGGACGCCCTTCTTGATGCCCTGGAGCTGGTCGCCGGTGCGGGCCAGCGTGAGCAGCAGGAAGGAGTCGACCATGTTCGCGACCGCGGTCTCCGACTGGCCGACCCCGACCGTCTCCACCAGCACCACGTCGTAGCCCGCGGCCTCCATCACCACGATCGACTCACGGGTGGCCTTCGCGACCCCGCCCAGCGTGCCGGCGGTGGGGGAGGGCCGGATGAAGGCGGCCGGGTCGACCGCCAGGCGCTCCATCCGCGTCTTGTCACCCAGGATCGACCCGCCCGTACGGCTGGACGAGGGGTCGACGGCCAGGACCGCGACCCGGTGGCCGAGCCCGGTGAGCATCGTGCCGAACGCGTCGATGAACGTCGACTTGCCGACCCCCGGCACCCCGCTGACGCCGATCCGCCGCGCATTCCCGCTGTGCGGCAGCAGCTCGGTCAGCAACCGCTGGGCCAGTGCCCGGTGCCCGGGCCGGGTGGACTCGACGAGGGTGATGGCGCGGGCGACGATCGCCCGCTTCCCGTCGAGTACACCCTTCACATACGTATCGAGTTCGATCGCCATGGGACTCAGATGCCGTGCCCGAGGTCGGCCGCCAGCCGCTTGACCAGGTCGTAGGCAGCGTCCGGGATCACCGTCCCGGGCGGGAAGACGGCCGCCGCACCCATCTCCAGCAGCGTCGCCACGTCCTGCGGCGGGATCACCCCGCCGACCACGATCATGATGTCCTCGCGGCCCTCCTCGGCCAGCGCCTCCTGGAGCGCCGGTACGAGGGTGAGGTGACCGGCGGCCAGCGACGACACCCCGACGATGTGCACGTCGGCCTCGACGGCCTGGCGGGCCACCTCGGCCGGGGTCTGGAACAGCGGGCCGACGTCGACGTCGAAACCGAGGTCGGCGAAGGCGGTGGCGATCACCTTCTGGCCGCGGTCGTGGCCGTCCTGGCCCATCTTGGCGACCAGGATGCGCGGACGGCGGCCCTCGCTCTCCTCGAAGGCGTCCACGAGGGTGCGGGTGCGGTCCACGGACGGGGACTGGCCTGCTTCGTTGCGGTACACGCCGGAGATCGTACGGATCTGGCTCGCGTGCCGCCCGTACACCTTCTCCAGGGCGTCGGAGATCTCCCCGACCGTCGCCTTCGCGCGGGCCGCGTCCACCGCCAGCTCCAGCAGGTTGCCGTCGCCGCCGGCCGCCCGGGTGAGCGCGTCCAGCGCGTCCCGGCAGGCGGTCTCGTCCCGCTCCTCGCGCAGCCGCCGCAGCTTGGCGATCTGCTGGGCGCGCACGGAGGAGTTGTCGACCTTGAGCACCTCGATCTGCTCGTCGCTGTCGACGCGGTACTTGTTCACACCGATCACCGGCTGGCGACCGGAGTCGATCCGGGCCTGGGTGCGGGCCGCGGCCTCCTCGATGCGCAGCTTGGGGATGCCGGCGTCGATCGCCTTGGCCATGCCGCCCGCCGCCTCCACCTCCTCGATGTGCTGCCAGGCGCGGCGCGCGAGGTCGTACGTCAGCTTCTCCACGTAGGCGCTGCCGCCCCACGGGTCGATGACCCGGGTGGTGCCGGACTCCTGCTGGAGCAGCAACTGCGTGTTGCGGGCGATGCGCGCCGAGAAGTCGGTCGGCAGGGCCAGCGCCTCGTCGAGGGCGTTGGTGTGCAGCGACTGGGTGTGGCCCTGCGTCGCCGCCATCGCCTCGACACACGTGCGGGTGACGTTGTTGAACACGTCCTGCGCGGTCAGTGACCAGCCCGAGGTCTGCGAATGGGTGCGCAGGGAAAGCGACTTGGAGTTCTTCGGGTCGAACTGCTTGACCAGCTTGGCCCACAGCAGGCGCGCCGCGCGCAGCTTGGCGACCTCCATGAAGAAGTTCATGCCGATCGCCCAGAAGAACGACAGCCGGGGCGCGAACGCGTCCACGTCCAGGCCGGCCTCGCGGCCCGCGCGGATGTACTCCACACCGTCCGCGAGCGTGTACGCCAGCTCCAGGTCGGCCGTCGCACCGGCCTCCTGGATGTGGTAGCCGGAGATGGAGATGGAGTTGTAGCGCGGCATCCGCTGCGAGGTGAAGGAGAAGATGTCGGAGATGATCCGCATCGACGGCTTCGGCGGATAGATGTAGGTGTTGCGGACCATGAACTCCTTCAGAATGTCGTTCTGAATGGTTCCGGCCAGCTTCTCGGGCGGTACGCCCTGTTCCTCCGCCGCCACGATGTACAGCGCGAGCACCGGCAGCACGGCGCCGTTCATCGTCATCGACACGCTCATCCTGTCCAGCGGGATCCCGTCGAACAGCTGCCGCATGTCGTAGATCGAGTCGATCGCCACGCCCGCCATGCCGACGTCACCCGTCACGCGTGGGTGGTCGCTGTCATAGCCGCGGTGGGTGGGCAGGTCGAAGGCGACCGACAGGCCCTTCTGACCGGCCGCCAGATTGCGGCGGTAGAACGCGTTGGACTCCTCGGCGGTCGAGAAGCCCGCGTACTGGCGGATCGTCCAGGGCTGGTTGACGTACATCGTCGGGTACGGGCCGCGCAGATACGGGGCCATACCCGGGTAGGTGCCGAGGAAGTCCAGGCCCTCCAGGTCACGACCCGTGTACAGCGGCTTGACCGCGATGCCCTCGGGGGTCTCCCACAGCGGTTCGTCGCCGCCGGTGGCCTGCTTGACGGCCGTACGCCACTCGTCGGCGCCGCCTCCGGTGGCCGGGGTCCCCAGTTCGATCCCGGAGAAGTCGGGGATTCCCATCAGGACACTCCCATGCGGTCGAGGGTGGCAGACAGCACGGCGACGGCGTCACAGCCCGCGAAGACGTAACTGTCGACATCGGTGTACTGCCCGGGCCGGCCCGCGAGGAACACGTGCGCGGCGCCCGCCGACCGGAAGCCGGCGGCCACGCTCGTGGCCTGCTCCTCGTACAGGGCGTCGCTGGAGCACAGGCACACCTCGGTGGCGCCGCTCTCCTCGAAGGTGCCCTCGGTGACGGGCTCGATGCCGCCCGCCTGGAAGAGGTTCGAGGCGAAGGTGAGGCGCGCGGTGTGCGCGGCGGCCGGGCCGAGCGCGGCCAGGAAGATCCGGGGCCGCGAGCCGGTGGCGGCCAGGTGGGCGTCGGAGCGGGCGCGCAGGGCCTCGTAGGCCTCGTCGCGGCGGACCCGGGGGAGGCCGCCGGACGGGGGCTCGGGGGCGGGCTCGCGCTCCACGGGCGGCTCGGAGAGGTGCGGGAACTCGCTGACACCGGTGACGGGTTCGCGCCGCTTGGCCAGCTTGCCGGTGCGCGCCTCCCAGGTGTCGGCCAGGTCCTGACGCAGCTGACCGGAGCGCAACACGGCCGCCTGGCCGCCCGCCTGCTCGATCCGCTGGAAGAACTCCCAGCCCGCGCGGGCGAGTTCGTCGGTGAGGGACTCCACGTACCAGGAGCCGCCCGCCGGATCGATCACCCGGGCGAGATGCGACTCCTCGATGAGGATGGTCGAGGTGTTGCGGGCGATACGCCGCGCGAACGCGTCCGGCAGCCCGAGTGCGTGGTCGAAGGGCAGCACGGTCACCGCGTCGGCGCCGCCGACCCCGGCGGCCAGCGTGGCGACCGTCGTGCGCAGCATGTTCACCCACGGGTCGCGGCGCGTCATCATCACCGGCGAGGTGACGGCGTGCTGCACCTGCCCGCTCGGCGCCCCGCACACCTCGGTCACCCGCGCCCACAGCCGGCGCGCGGCCCGCAGCTTGGCGATGGTCAGGAACTGGTCGGCCGTGGCCGCGTACCGGAACTCCAGCTGCGCACAAGCCTGTTCGACCGTCAGCCCCGCTTCGGTGAGCTCACGCAGACAGGCCACACCGGTCGCCAGCGAGCAGCCCAGCTCCTGGGCGGCCGAGCCACCGGCCTCGTGATACGGCAGCGCGTCCACGGTCAGCGCCCGCAGCCCCGGATACTCCTCGGCGCACAGCCGCGCCAGCGAGGCGACCGGCGCGAACGCCGAGGACCTGCCGGTACGGGCCTCATGGCCGAGCGGGTCCCCGCCGAGGTTGCCGCGCGCCGCCTCCTTGGCGACGCCCCGCTCCTCGTACAGCCGCAGCAACTCGCGTGCGGCGGGCTCCACGTCGGCTCCCGCGTCGAGGGCGACGGGGGCGAGGTCGAGATAGACGCCGTCCAGGACCCGGCCGAGCGAGGAGACCGGGATGCCGCCCTCGCCGACGACCAGCCAGAGCGAGGTGACGCCGTTCTCCAGGTCCGCGAGCGCGACACCGTCCGCGACCGCGGTGTGCCGCTGCCGCAGATCCCAGCCGCCTGCCGTGTTCCCCTCGGCGCGAGAGCCGCGGACGAACGGGGCGAACCCGGGCAGGCCGGGGTCGGGCGCTGCGTCGCGCGCGGTGAACAGCGGACGGGTACGGAGCCCGTCCTCCAGAGCTGTGGACAGAGCTTCTTCCGCTGCCATGCCCGAGACGTCCTTGCCCGACTTGCGCAGCACACCTTCCACCAGGTGTTGCCACTGCTCATGGGTTGCGTCAGGGAACTCGGCGGCCAGCGAGAGCCCGTCGTCAGGCAGGACCGTCATGCTCGGATGCTAGGTCAGATCGACAAGGGAGTAGCAGGGGGCACGGCTGTGACCTTTCCCTCTCCGACGCTGTGACCCTGGTCTCCGGGGTGTCCCGGGCCGTGCTCTGGGGTGTTCGGGGTCGTGCTGTGGGGTGTTCGGCGTCGTGTTGTGGGGTGTTTCGGGGTCGTGCTGTGGGGTGTCCGGGGCCGTGCTCTGGGGTGTCCGGGGCCGTGCTCTGGGGTGTCCCGGGCCGTGCTCCGGGGCTCGGCGATGCTCGCCGGTGGGCCCGGTCTCATGCTTGGCCCGACACGAGTTCCACCATTGTCACATCCGAAGGCGCCCCCACCCGGGTCGGCGGGCCCCACGCGCCCGCGCCTCGGGACGGATACAGGTGCGTGTCGCCGTACCGTTCCAGCCCCGCCACCGCAGGGTAGAACCGGGCGATGAACGCCCTCGCCAGACAGCCGGTGAGCGTCCTTCGCCGAGCGCACCGGTCTTGATGTCCCACCATGAGCTGTCGCGACGGCGCGCCGTCGACCGGCTGCACCGGGTCCTGAGGGCCATGACTCCCACGCTCACCGCGGCGCCCTCGGCTTCGGAGGCCCAAGAACGGCTGACCGGTGTCAGGGCAGGTCAGAGCGCAGCCAGCTGTTTCAGAAGGTTGGTACTGTCCGCATCCAACGGAGAAACGGGGGGGGAGATGATCATGGAGTCGGCGCCGTCGAGTCCTCCGAGCCGCAGGTTCGGAGGAACTGGCCTTGCCGTCCTCTTCGGTGGGCTGACCGCGGTGGTGTCCGTTGCTGCGGTGGGGAGGGCATGGGCTGCTTGTGACATCGGCGCCAACGCAGCAGCCAACAGCATGACCTTGCTGTTCCTTGCGCCTCTCATATGGATCGCCGCCGCGGTTCCGTGGGTGATCCTGCACAAGACCCTCGGAAGACGGCATCGCAGGACAGCCCTGATTACAGGACTCATCTTCACGCTGTGGTTCACCTGGTTCCTCGTCACCTGGCTCGGCATTCCGGAGTCCTACCCAGCCCCGTTGTGCCCGGGCAACGTCCCGCCCTGGTGGCCCAGCTTCATCCCGACATGACTGGGCTGGGGCGGGACTGCTGATGGGCGCACCGCTGGGCCGTGACCGCGACAGCGAGAAGCGGGCGCCGCGCTCGACACGCCCGCCGCACAGCCGAGTTCCCCTGCCCAGGCCACGCCCGCCGCACACGGGCCGGGAAGGTACACGTCTTCAAGCCAGGCACGTCCTACCCCTGCAAGGTCCACACGGCCGACGGCCCGGACGGCGGTGTCCTGGTCGCGGGATACAGCGCGACACGCACGCCGGGGGCCTGCCCGGCTCCTCAACCGCTACTGCCGCACGATCGCCGCGTCAGCGGTCAAAACCCCTTGCGCAACAAGTGGGTGACCGCCTGTCCGTCAGCCGTGGTGAAGGTGCCGTTCGGGGTATGCCCGAGTGCGGTGCCGAGGGCGCCCACGTGCAGATCGACCACCGCTTCCACCAGATCGGCGAGTACACAGACCGTGCCGCGGCCCTGTCGCCAGCCCACCACACACAGGCCCAGGCCGATGATCGCCGCGGGCCACCAGATCAGGCCCACCAGCACGTACAGCACACCCCATCCCACCCGTCGGGCAGCGCCGGCGAAGTCGCTCTGTGCCAGGACAAGCGGACCACGCGCCTCCTCGGGCAGCAGCAGCCACAGCCGGGGCCAGGCACTGGCCAGGTCCAGGTCGTAGCAGGCCTGCACCCGTACCGCCGCGGCGAGCATACGGTCGCCGATCCACGTCGGCCGGGCCGGCTCGGTCAGCGCAATCCGGTCGCAGGCGCGAGCCAACGCCTGGATGTCCGGAAGCGGTCCGGTCTGCGGGTCGGGGGAGCGCAGCCGCCGCGCCTTGTCCCGGAGTGCGGTCTCGTACGTGTCCATGGCGGCGTCCCACCGTCGCCTCCGACGCCGGGTCAACGCCCCGCCGAGCCTGCCCCAGTCCTGGGTCCACACCACGACGACCAGCCGCTCCAGGCTCCGCGCGGTCTCCGTCGCGACGACGCTGGACAGCACGACACCCAGCGCGACCAGCAGCACAGAGCCGTTGTCCCGGGTCAGTGGCCCGGTGGCGAACCGGTTCAGTTCCTGCCCCAGCAGCTCCATGTCCGACCAGTGGCTGTGGCCGAGCCGCACCGCCATCACACCCACGGCCACGAACACGACGCCGGGCAGCACCAGTCCGGCGAGCCACCGCTCTGCCAGCTTGCCGCCGAGCGAGGTGATCAGGGTGTTCATCGGTCCATCCGAAACCGGGGCAACGGGCATTCCCACACCGCGCAGACCGGCGACGCACCGGTGCCCGGTCGCGGTATCTCCACCCGGTCGCACAGGCCGCCGGGACAGACGTGAACCACCTCCGGGCGCCGGCCCTGGAGGCCGGGCAGCGGAAGGTAACGGGGCCCTCGGGAGGTCGTGTCGCCGCCGACCAGCCCTCTGGCACGCATCAGTTCGGTCACCTCGGCGAGCACGGCGTCCACGTCCTCGTCAGGCAGCGTCCGGTCTCGCAGCCTCGCCAGGACCTGTGCGGGGTCCGGCCCCAGCAGGTCGCTCACCTGAGCGATGTCCGCGCAGATGCGGGACAGCCGATTCGCCCGATCGCTGTCGAGTCGCCTGTCCGGCACTGGGCTCGATTGGCTCATTGCGAGATGACCTCCCCCGGGGCCAGGACGTGGCTGGCAGTCTGAGCAAGAGTAGTAGCGGGGAGGAGTGTCGGTGAATCACTATTCGGGGGACCCCGTCACCCACTGGCGTCACGCCGTGGCCGGATATCCGCCCGGTGACGGGCGACGGGCCGTGGTTCAGGCCGAGTTGGGAGCCGCGCTGCTGGGCAGGTACCGCGCGGTCCAGGCGCAGGAGGACCTGGTCGAGGCCATTGCCGTGCTGGAAACCGCGATCCGCGCCATGGCCGGCACCTCGCTGGCCAGGGAACTGAACACTGCGGACGGCGTGCAGGCCGTGCTCGCATTCGCCGACGCGCTGATGGCCAGGGCCCGAGTGGGCGGTGATCCGCATGACCTCGACATCGCCGAGCAGTACCTGCGGTTCGCGGAAGACGTCTCCACCGACCACGCGCGCGACGCGCTGCTGATGCTGAAGACCTGCCAGGTGTACCAGGTCAGACACGAGTTCGACGGTTCGGTGGACACGCTCTACGGGGCCATGTCCTACGCCGGTATGGCCGAGCGCTGGATCAGTGAGGAACACCGGGCCGTTCTGCACGGTGTCCATGCGGAGGCCCTGCTACGCGCCTACCGGCTCACCGGTGTCGAGGACTATGTCGACGAGGCGATGGAGCTGTTGTCCTCGGTGACCACCACGGGCCCCAACCAGGAGCAGATCGTCGTACTGATGGCGAACTGCCTGCTGGCCAGAGCACAGGGAACCACCCACACCGACGACGTCGAACGGGCCGTCGCGCTGCTGCGGCGGCACACCCCGCTGACCAACGGGCCGCGTTTCATGACCGGTCAGGCCTTGCTCGTCCTGTTCGAGCGTACCGGGCGGGGCGAGTTGCTCGAACAGGCTTGGCAGTCCTTCCTCTCCGTGCTGGACACAGTGCCGGAGCAGCATCCGGAGCATCGGAGGGCGCTCGTCAACCTGTCCACGGTGGCCGTGAAGACCCACCAGCTGACCGGTGAGATCGCTCCCCTGGAACTGGCGATCGGATTGCAGCGCAGGGGCCTTGCGCTCTCCGTGCGAACCGAGACCGAACATGCCCTCTACCTGGACCAATTGGGCTACAGCCTGCGCAAGCTCTACGAGGCCACGCAGGAGCCCGCCTACCTGGAGGAGGCGATCACTCTGTTCCGGTCGGCGAACGACGCCCTGCCTCATCGTGACCCCCAGCGCGTCGCCACCGGACTGTCCCTCGCCCAGGCGTTGCGTGCGACCTACGTGCGCACCGGTGACCCAGCCTGCCTCACCGAGGCCGCGGAGCGAGCTCTCGCCGCGGGACGCACCGAGTCGGGCCCGGTGCCGACTCGGATCCAGGTCTTCGACAAGGCGGCGCATTCGCTGGCCGCACTGGGCCAGTGGGCTGCCGCGACGGACGCCTTCGACGAAGCCATCGCGCTGCTGCCGCGGCTGGCTTCTCGGGGACGCACCCGCCACGACCAGTACGCCGACCTCGGCTCGGCGGCCGGGCTGGCCGCGTCTGCCGCGTCCTGTGCGGTGAACGCCGGGCAGCCGGAGCGAGCGCTGGAGCTACTGGAGCGGGGCCGGGGCCTGTTGCTGAACCAGCGGCTGACGCCAGGTGGTGAGCTGGCCGCACTCCAGCGCGCCGACCAAGGCCTGGCGGTCGAATTCCAGCGGATGCGCCGGGACTTCGAAGCACCCACACCGGACCGGCCCAGAGCCACCACCTTCGGCCGGGACCGGGAAACCGAATGGAACGTCCTGCTCGACACGATCCGTGCTCTGCCCGGCCTGAGCGACTTCCTGAGCCCGCCCAGCGCACGTCGGCTGCTCGACCAGTTGAGCGAGACCGTGGTGATCCCGATCCCGAGCGAGATGCGCTGTGACGCACTCATCCTGCGCAACCACCGCGCGGAGGTGCTGCCACTCCCCGAACTGTCACTGACCGACGCGATGGCGAACCTGCGGCTGCTGGAGGAGGCCACCACCACGTCGCACGACCCCACGGCGGACGCCCGGAGCCGAATGCGAGCCCAGACCGTGCTCACGGAAGTACTGGACTGGTTGTGGCGCACCCTCGTGGGACCGGTTCTCGACCGGCTGGACGCTCACAGCGCAGCCGGTCAACTCCCACGCGTGTGGTGGTGTCCGGTCGGCCCTCTCGCCTTCTTCCCGCTGCACGCCGCCCAGGCCGACACCGGAGAATCCACCCTCGACCGGGTGGTCTCCTCCTACACCCCGACCGTGACCGCGCTTGCCCGGATGCGCAACGGGACGCGGGTGACCCGGTCCGACGGCCGGTCCTGCGTCGTGGCGATGCGACACACTCCTGGCGGGCCGGGCGCCCTGCCCGCCGCCGAGCGCGAGGCGGCCCTGGCGGCGCGAGCACTGCCCCAGGCATGGACCGGGCTGGACGAGACGGCCACCCGGCGGCAGATCCTGGAGCGGCTGGCCGGATCGAACTACGCGCACTTCGCGTGCCACGCGGTCGCCGACCCGCTGGACCCGGCGCAAGGGAGGCTGCTCACCCACGACCACCAGGACACCCCTCTCACCGTGGCCGACGTATCCGAACTCGATCTGGTCGCCGAGCTCGCGTTCCTGTCGGCCTGCGCGACCTCCCAAGCCCCGCTGACCCTGGTCGACGAGTCACTGCACATCACCGGTGCCTTCCAGCTCGCCGGATTCCGGCACGTCATCGGCACCCTGTGGGAGATCGACGACGCGATCTCCCTCGAACTGGCCACCGCCTTCTACGAGCGCGGCAATCCGGGTGACGCGGCGGCGTACGCGCTGCACTCGGCCGTGCGTGGCCTTCGGGACCGCTATCCCCTGGTACCGACGCTGTGGGCTGCCCACATCCACAGCGGCGGGTGACCGCGGACCGTCAACGGTTACGCCGGACCACGGTGCGGGCCCTCTCGGTTCTGGGATGACCCGGGCCATGCACGCGCTCGCACCCCGCCAGTGCGGCTCGTGCCTCCTGACCTGCCCGGGGGGCACCCGCCTCGGTCAGCAGCTCGGCGAACAGGATGCGCATGTCCAGCGTCGAGGGGTGATCGACGCCCCTGCCCCGTTCGCTGTCCGGCAGAGTGGCCGCCAGCAGCTGGGTCGCCTCGTCACTCCTGCCGACTCCTGCCAGTGCTCGGGCCAGGGAGTGCCGGGCATGCAGGCTCACCTCGTCGGTGTCGCCGACCGCGCGTCCCGCGTCCTCTGCCAGCGCCTGGGCGGCGTCGACCGCCGCAGCCGCCCGGCCCGAGTCGAGGAGGATGACCAGAAGGTTGCTGCGGGCTTGGAGCGCCAGGGGACTGACGGGACCCAGCGTCCTGCTCATCCGCTTGATCACGGCCCGCATGGCCCGCTCGGCCTGGTCGCTCCTGCCCAGCATGTGCTGGACTCCCGCCAGCTTCATCTGGCTGGACAAAGTGTGTGTGTCGTCCTTGCCCAGTGTCCGTGTCAGACCATCGGCGACCTGCCGCAAGATCGGCTCGGCCTCACCGCTGCGACCCAGCTCTGTCAACAACCAGCCCAGGTTGTCGCCGCTGAGTAACGTCTCTGCGTCGGATTCCCCCAGCACGCGGCGACGCGCCTCGTAGACCCCTCGCTGAACACGCTCCGCTTCGGCGAGTGAGCCACGCTGCCAGAGTGCGAAGGCCAGACTGTGCTTGCTGCGCAGGGTGTTGGGATGCTCTGGCCCCAGCGTCGCACTGCGCAGCGCGACGATCTCCTGGTAGACGGCCACGGCATCGTCGACATTGTTCTCCCGCATCAGCTCCTGCGCATAGCGGGATCTCACCTCCAACGTCCGTTCGTCGGTCGCGCCGTACTGCTCCACGTAGGCCGAGTACTGCATCCCGACGGCGATCGTGCCGCCCACCTTCTTGGTGGCGACCGTGCGCCCGCCCTGTGTGATCGTGATTTCGAGGGTCGGCCCGGCCGGCGGCGACTGCCGTGCCGGCTCGCCATCGTGCTTGCGGTGACGCTTGAACCACCTGCCCAATGCACCCACCCCCGCCCCGCATCGGCAACCTGACGGCCCGCCACAAGTGAGACTACTCACCGAGACAGAGCCTCGCGCCTGCTCGATGCAGGAGGCAAGGCGATTCAAGCCACCAACCTCGTCCTCGGGCCGGACGAGGAGTTCTACGGGGCGAGGAGCCGTCGCATCAGGATCGGGTGTGCGTGGCGGGCGGCGGACAGTGCGTCTGGTGCGCAGTCGATCCCGGTCGGTCGATATCTCGAGAAGTGTCGACCATGACGTTCCTTTCGGGCCGCGTCAGGTGAGTTCGGACGCGGTCGGCGCATCGTCCGGTTGGGGTGACTGCGCGCGCATGGCGTTGCCGGTGGCCGGCCTTCCGGAGTCGTCGAGATCGCGGTCTGCGATGCGCTGCATGTGCCGTGCGAAGACGGTCTCGGCGTCGGGGTTCATGCGGATGAGCGCGACCATGCCGGTGACGATGACGTCGCAGATCTCGGATTCGACGTCCTGCCAGGTGTGGGAGTGGCCCTTGCGCGGGTTCTGCCCCGTCACCCCGATAACGGCTTCGGCGACCTCTCCGGCTTCCTCCTGGATCTTGAGCAGTTGAAGGAGAATCCGCTGCTCACGGGGGAGCGTGGAGTGATCTTCGAGGAGGCCCGCGAGGCGGGCGATGGTCTTCCAGCTGTCTGTCATGTGCGTCCAGATTCTGTTGTCGTGTCGTGTCGTGTCGTGGGGCGGGACGGGTCAGCGGTCCTTGGCCAGGGCGACGAGTTCGGCGAACTGGCCCCCGGCGCTGACCAGGTTCTCGTACGTGCCTTCTTCGACGACTCTGCCCCTGTCCATCACGAGGATGCGGTCGGCGAGCCGGGTGTTCTCCAACTGGTGGGTGACGACGATCGTCATGCGCTGCGGGGCCAGGCGCTTGATCTGAGTGAAGATCGCGTGCTCGCCGCGGGCGTCCATCTGCGAGGTGGGTTCGTCCAGGATCATGAGCGGCGTGCGGCGGTACAGCGCGCGCCCGCACACGAGCCGCTGCCACTGGCCTCCCGACAACTCGGCCCCACCCCACAGCTCTCGGGCGAGCAGGGTGTCGAGTTGCCGGGGCAGCTTCTCGATCTCCTCGCGCATGCCGACGGCGTCGATGGCGTCCCAGACGAGCTCGTCGTCGTGCGTCAGGGGCTGGCCCAAGGTGATGTTCTCGCGAGCCCGCAGCGGCCAGCACGCGAAGTTCTGCGGCACGAGCGAGGTGCGCCTCCACACGGCGTCGGGGTCCGCATCGGCGAGGTCGACGCCGTCCCACAGGACACGTCCCTTGTCGGCGAGCACGATCCCGGTGATGAGCCTGGTGAGGGTCGACTTGCCGGAGCCGTTCGCGCCGACGACGGCCAGGATCTCGCCGCGGCGCAGGGTGAGGGAAACCCCCGCGACGGCCGGGTCCTCCTTGCCGGGGTAGTGGTAGACGGCCTCCTCGATCCGGATCTCGTCGATGCGCTCGGGAATGGTCAACTCCCCTCGCTTCGGGGCGCGTTCATGTGCCATGCCGAGAAATGCCCGCATATCGGCGAGGTAGAGCGACGTGTGGAACAGGGCGGCGCCATTGATGACGACCTGGGACAGCGCGGCCAGGGCGGTCTGGACGGCGACCACAGCGGTGGCCGCGACGGGCAGGGCGATGCGTCCGGTGATGGCCAGCCAGGCGAGGGTGGCCCAGGTGCACATCAGGAAGAAGCCGCCCAGGGCGCTGGTGGACAACTGGATACGCAGCATCTGCGGCGCCGCTTCGAGGGTGCGGCGGTCGATGCGGTCGGACAGGGCCCGGTACCAGTAAATCTGGTAGCCGGTCATGCCGTTGGCGCGGATCTCGTCGCCGAAGCGGGAGTGGGTGGTCCACGACCGCATCATGGCGCGCACGTTGCGGTCACCGAGGTTGAGGAAGTGCGTCCGGTAGTCCACGCGGGCAGAGAGCACGGCCCCGACGCCGGCGGGCAGCACCGCCAGGAGAAGCACCGGCAGCATCAGCGGGTGCAGAGCGGTGATGACCCCGCTCGCGGCGATCATGCGGATCATGGCGGACATGAACCGCTGCGCGTCCTGCACCATCAGCCGGGTTCTGGTGACGCCGATCTCTGCGGCCTCCTGCTGGTCGGCGAACCCGTCCTGCCCGTACGCGGACGACTCCACCCGCAGCACGGCGGCGACGAGTGCGACGTCGGCATCGGTGGTCAGCACAGGAGTGATCCGTCCGTCCGCATAGGAGGACAGAAGGCCGCAGATTCGGCCGACGCCCGCGGCCAACGTCACCACGACCAGGGCAGGCACGGCGCCGTGCAGACGTTCGGACACCGTGCCGGGGTCGAGGATGTGCGTCATCGCACGGGCGGTGCAGGCGAGGACGACGGCGGCCGCGATACCGGTGAGCGCCTGGCACACGAGGAGCAGTACAGACCCCGCCCGGTCGACGGCCCACGCTTTGCGCGCGGTGTGGGCGAGCACGGCGGGAAGGCGTCGGCACATGGCCCCGAAACTGGCGCCTTCCAGCGGGTTCTTGCCGAACTTGCCCTCGAACGTGATGGCCGCCGGGGGCGGAGGGGGAGGTGTCTCGGGGGTTGAAGTCGAGGCGTCGGTCACAGTCACCTGGTCCCTCCTTGGGGTGGTGCCGCACCTGGATGGCTCGGCGGTGCACGGCATAACGACGCGGATCAGGATTCGAACGCGCTCGATTCCGGACGCGCCGGGGCCCTTGAAATGCAAGGGGCCGAACGCGTGGCCGCCGTGCTGGGGCCGCTCTCGGGTGGCCGGGATTGGCCGAATCGCCGACGTTTGAAACGCCTGTGACGAATGAGGTTTCGCCAAGCGGCTGGGGGCGTCGGTCAGGTCGAACTGCTCCAGCAGCTCGGTGGCACGCAGCTTGGCCCGCTTGACGCCGAGGTGGAAGAGCCGGCCGAACATCTCCAGGTTCTGCCGGCCGGTCAGGCATTCGTCGCCGACCATCACTCTCGACCGCTACGCGCACTTCATGCCCGAGGCGGGGAAGAAGGGGCGCAGGGTGATCGATAGCCTGCCGGGGGAGTGAGCGGAGGAGAGCTCCGGCCCGGACTCCCCGGATTCTCCCCAAGTCCGATCCCGAGCGCAGTTCCGACCGGCCGACGCGCGTAAACAGCGAGGTGAGAGCCCACATGTTCACGACCCGCCCCACCCTCCAGGGCACCTTCGGCATGGTGTCCTCCACCCACTGGCTCGCCTCGCAGTCCGCGATGGCCGTGCTGGAACGCGGGGGCAACGCCTATGACGCCGCCGTGGCCGGCGCGTTCGTGCTGCATGTCGTCGAGCCGCATCTCAACGGACCGGCCGGTGAGGTACCGATCCTCATCGCCCCGGCGGGCGGCGAGGTGCGCGTGCTGTGCGGGCAGGGCGTGGCACCGGCCGGGGCGACCGTCGCGCACTACCGGGGGCTCGGGCTGGACCTCGTGCCCGGCACGGGACCGCTCGCCGCCGCCGTGCCCGGCGCGTTCGACGCCTGGATGCTGCTGCTGCGGGACCACGGCACGCAGACGCTCGCCGAAGTGCTCCAGTACGCCATCGGCTACGCCGAGGACGGGCACGCGCCCGTGGAGCGGGTCGGTGAGACCGTCGAGACCGTGCGGGAGCTGTTCGAGACGGAGTGGACCTCGTCGGCCGAGGTGTATCTGCCCGGCGGGAAGGCGCCCCGGCCCGGGGAACTGTTCCGCAACCCCGCCCTCGCCGCCACCTGGAAGCGGCTGCTCGACGAGGTCGCCGGTGCCGGGGGCCGGGTCGCGCAGATCGAGGCCGCGCGGGATGTGTGGCGCACCGGATTCATCGCCGAGGCCCTCGTGCGGCAGGCCCAGCGGCCCACTCTGGACACCAGCGGTGAGCGCCACTCCGGCACGCTCACGGCCGCCGACCTCGCCGGCTGGTCCGCCGCCTACGAGGCGCCGGCGACGTACGACTGGAACGGCTGGACCGTGTGCAAGGCCGGCCCCTGGAGCCAGGGCCCGGTCCTCCTCCAGCAACTCGCGCTGCTCCCGCCCGAGTTGCCCCGGTACGGGTCCGCCGAGTACGTCCATCTGCTGATCGAGGGCTGCAAGCTGGCCATGGCCGACCGGGAGGCCTGGTACGGCGACGCGGCCGAGGTACCGCTCGCCGAGCTGCTGTCGGACCGGTACAACGCGGCCCGGCGGGAACTGGTCGGCGAGAAGGCCTCCCACGAGCTGCGGCCCGGCAGCCCGGGCGGCCGCGTCCCGCGACTGTGCGCCCACGCGCGCGTGGTGGCCTGCGACGAACCCGGCTTCGACGTGATGGGCGTCGGCGAGCCGACGGTCGCCAAGAGCCCGACGTCACCGGTGCCGGACGAGCCCGACGTCTCCGCCGACGGCGGCACCCGTGGCGACACCTGCCACCTGGACATCGTCGACCGCTGGGGCAACATGATCGCGGCCACCCCGAGCGGCGGCTGGCTCCAGTCCAACCCCCTCGTGCCCGAACTGGGCTTCCCGCTCGGCACCCGGCTCCAGATGGCCTGGCTGGAGGAGGGCCTGCCGAACTCGCTGACGCCGGGACGGCGGCCCCGTACGACGCTCACGCCCTCGATCGCCCTGCGCGACGGCGTGCCCGTGATGGCCTTCGGCACGCCCGGCGGGGACCAGCAGGACCAGTGGCAGCTGCACTTCCTCCTCGCGGTCGCCCTGCGCGCCCCGGTCCGCGCGGGCCTCGACCTCCAGGGCGCCATCGACGCGCCGAACTGGCACAACGACAGCTTCCCCGGCTCCTTCTACCCCCGCGGGATGCGACCGGGCAGCGTCACCGTGGAGTCCCGTACGCCCGTCGAGGTGGTGGAGGAGCTGAGGCGGCGCGGGCACGAGGTGACCGTCGGCGACGCCTGGTCGGAGGGGCGGCTGTGCGCGGTCGCGAGGGACCCGGAGACCGGGGTGCTGTCGGCGGCGGCGAATCCCCGGGGGATGCAGGGGTACGCGGTCGGGCGCTGAGGGCAGGCCTTGGACCCCGACAGGACAGGCCTCGGCCCCGAAAGGACAGGCCTCGGACGCCGAGATCCGGTGTCTGACCTGCTGATATCCGCCCCTCATGTTCACGCCGACGCCATCCGCCGGCCATCCGGCGGGCGGGGATTGTCAGTGGGGCGTGCTCTCATGGAGGGGTGATCAAAGACAACGAAACCATCGACGAGTTTCTCGCCCAGCACGCGGCAGACGTGGAAGAAGCGGTCCGTAAGGCGGCCGCGGCCGAGATCATGCCCCGCTTCCGGCAGCTGGCCGACCACGAGGTCGACCAGAAGGCCGGACCGCACGACCTGGTGACCGACGCCGACCGGCTCGCCGAGAAATACCTCACCGAAGTGCTCGGCGCGCTGCTGCCCGGCTCGGTCGTGGTCGGCGAGGAGGCGGTGGACGCCGATCCGGCGTCGTACGAGGCGCTCCAGGGCGATGCCCCGGTCTGGATCGTCGACCCCGTCGACGGCACCCGCCAGTTCGTGCACGGCGACCCCGGCTTCTGCACGCTGGTCGCGCTCGCACAGCGCGGCGTCCTGCTCGCCTCCTGGACCTACGCCCCCGCCCGCGACCAAATGGCCACGGCCATACGGGGCGGGGGCGCCCACCTCGACGGCGTGCGGCTGCGTTCCGGCGCACCGGAGCCCGGCCGGGACCTGGACGTCGCCACCTCGCACCCGGACTACACGACCGACGCACAGAAGCGCGAGCTGCTGGGCCTGTGGACCGACGGGGTCAGGCCGCGCCCCTGCGGCTCGGCGGGGCTGGAGTATCTCGCCGTCGCCCGGGGCGAGTTGGACGCGACCGCGTTCAGCTGGGAGCTGGCCTGGGACCACGCCGCGGGCATCCTCCTGGTCGAGGAGGCGGGCGGCGCCCACCTGACCCGCGCCGGCGAGCCCTTCCGTATCACCGGCGGCAATGTCCTGCCGTTCACGACGGCCCGGGACGCGGCCACGGCTCGCCGGGTGCGGGAGCTGCTGTCGGGCGCAGCCTGATCTGGGGACGGCCCCCGCCGACGCGCAGGTCGACCACCTCGAACTCGGCGGGGGTGCCCTCCGCGGGCCACTCGCACTCCGCCCCCAGCAGCACCGAGGCGTCCACGAAGCCGGCGGCGGGCAGACCGACGTCGACGAAGACCCCCGTGACACCGGGGCCCCACGGCGAGCGGGCGAAGGTCCCGGTCAGGCGCGTCCCGACCGGCAGGGGACCGGTGTCATGGCGGACGTGGCACTGACGGAAGGACCGGGCACGGCCCCACGCCACATCGAACTCCCGAGCGTCGACCGACCGGGCGCCCGGCGGCTCCGCGACCGGTGCGCGCACCGGCACCCCGTACACGGTCTCGTACAGCCGCACACCCCACTCCCCGCACGCCTGCCGTGTTCGCGCCACCTCGACCGGCTCGGCTGCCACCACGGGCACGGAAGCAGGCCCCCGGAAGGTGATCTGCCGCAACACCTGACCGGCTCCCCCCAGCTCGAACCAGTGCCACAGCTCGTCCTCGGGCACAGGGAAGCGGAAGCGGCGCGTCACCCGGCGGACTTTACCCGCGCCCCTGCGCTGTCAGTGGCCCGGCATATCCTGATCCTTCAAGGCCATCGGCTGACGAAGGAGTCCGAAGGTGCCGTCGATGCTCGATGCGGTCGTGGTGGGTGCGGGGCCGAACGGACTGACCGCTGCCGTGGAGCTGGCCCGCCGCGGCTTCTCCGTGGCCGTGTTCGAGGCGCGTGACACCGTCGGCGGCGGAGCCCGCACCGAGGAGCTGACCCTCCCCGGCTTCCGGCACGACCCGTGCTCCGCCGCGCATCCCCTGGGCATCAACTCGCCCGTGTTCCGCACCATGCCGCTCGACCGCTACGGGCTCGACTGGCTGCACGCCGAACTGCCCATGGCGCACCCCTTCGCCGACGGCACCGCCGCCGTGCTGTCCCGCTCCGTCGCCGAGACCGCCGCCTCCTTCGGCCCGCGCGACGCGGGGACGTACCGCAGGCTGGTCGCGCCGTTCCTGGCCAAGTGGGACACACTCGCCCGCGACTTCATGTCCCTGCCCCTCACCGCGTTGCCACGCGACCCGGTCACCCTCGCCCGGTTCGGCCTCCTCGGGCTGCCCCCGTCCACGTGGCTGATGCGCCGCTTCCGCGACGAGCGGGCCAAGGCCCTGTTCTCCGGCCTCGTCGCGCACGTCATGGCCCCGCTCGGCGGTTTCGCCACCGGCGCCATCGGCCTGGTCTTCGCCCTCGCAGCCCACGCCCGCGGCTGGCCCGTGGCCCGCGGTGGCTCCCAGTCGATCTCCGACGCCCTCACCGCGTATCTCGAGGACCTCGGCGGAACCGTCCACACCGACTACGAGGTCAAGCGGCTCGACGACCTGCCGCCCGCGCGCGCGTACGTCTTCGACACCTCACCCACCGCGCTGGCCCGCATCGCAGGCCTCGGCCGGTACTACGAGGGCTACCGCTACGGCCCTGCCGCCTTCAAGATCGACTACGCGCTGGACGGCCCGGTGCCGTGGACCGCGCCGGAGGCCCGGCGCGCCGGCACCGTGCAGATCGGCGGGGACCGCGCCGAGATCGGCACCGCGCTGCGCGCCGCGTCCCGGGAGGGCCGGGCACCCGACAAGCCGTTCATGATCACGGTGCAGCCCAGCCTCGTCGACCCCACGCGGGCCCCCGAGGGCAGGCATGTCTTCTGGGCGTACGGCCATGTGCCGAACGGCTGGACCGGAGACCTCACCGACGCCCTCGAACGCCAACTGGAGCGCTTCGCCCCGGGGTTCCGCGACCGCGTCCTCGCCCGCGCGACCGCCGGCCCGGCCGAACTCGCCGCCCGCAACGCCAACTACGTCGGCGGCGACATCGCCTCCGGTGCGGCCTCCGGCCTTCAGCTCCTGCTCCGGCCCAAGCTGTCGCTCTTCCCCTACGGCACCCCGCACCCGGCGGTCTTCATCTGCTCCTCGGCGACCCCGCCCGGGCCGGGCGTGCACGGGATGTCAGGGCACAACGCGGCCAAGGCGGTGTGGCGTCGGCTGCGGCAGGAGCCGTGAGACCGGTCAAACGGTCCACGTGTACCGGGAGTTCGGGTTTCACGGTAAGGGAATTCTGTGTCCTCTTTGTCACTCCTATTTCCGGACGATGGGTTCCTGATGCTCAACAGCCGCGAGTAGGGTGCCGCCCATGAAAGATCGGAAAGCGGTTGCCCGCTTCGAATGCCGGTCTGCCGTCCGCCTCAGCGACCTCGCCCTGCTCGTCAGAGCGCCGGCCGCGCTGAGTGTGCCCGGTGACGTGATCGCGGGAGCGGCCGCCGCCGGACGCCCGCTGGGCGCCCGTACCTTCGGAGTGATCGCTTCCTCCGTCTGTCTCTACTGGGCCGGCATGGCCCTCAACGACTATGCCGATGCCGCGGTGGACTCCGTCGAGAGGCCGGGGCGACCTGTGCCGTCAGGGCGCGTTCCGCGTCGTACGGCGCTGGCCGTGGCCGGGTCGCTGACCGCGGCGGGGCTCGGTCTCGCCGCCGCGGCGGGGGGTCGGCGCAGTGTGGGTGTCGCGCTTCCCCTGGCCGGGCTGGTGTGGGCGTACGACCTGAAGCTCAAGTCCACGCCGGCGGGGGGCTTCGCCATGGCGGGTGCCCGGGTGCTGGATGTGCTGGCCGGGGCCGCGGTGCCCGGGGCCGGTGCGGAGTCGGTCGGTGCTGCGCTGCGGCGTGCTGCGGTGCCCGCCGGGCTGGTGGGTGTGCACACCGGGACGTTGATGGCACTCAGCCGGCATGAGATCGGCGGGGCGCCGGTGCGGGTGCCTTCGGCGACGCTTGCCGTGTCCGCGTTGACTGCCCTGGCTGCGGGGGCCGTTCCGGTCGAGCAAGGCGCCTCAGGGGGTGCTGCGAAGGGTTGCCGAGCGGCTGCGGCGCCGTCTGGGCTTGTCGCGCAGTTCCCCGCGCCCCTTAAGGGCGTTGCTGTGGCGGCCCGCTCCAAGAAGCCGCGGAATATCGTCACCGCCGCCGGTGCCCTTGCCTATCTCGGTACCTATGGTTCCGCTCAAGTCCGTGCCGTGCGGGAGCCGTCGGGGGAGAACGTGCGGCGGGCCGTGGGGGCCGGGATTCTCGGGCTGATGCCCTTGCAGGCCGCGCTGACCGCGCGCGGTGGGGCGCCGGGTGTCGCCGCGGCGCTCGGTGTGATCCATCCCCTCGCGCGACGGCTCGCCCGGCGCATATCGCCCACCTGAGACCCACCACACGCTCCGTGTGAGGAACCCGCACCATGAGACCTCCCCCCAGTGCTCCCTCCACCTCTCCCGCCACACCGCTCAGGTTCGGCTACGGCACCAACGGCTTTGCCCACCACCGGCTCTCCGACGTCCTCGTCGTTCTCGCCGACCTCGGCTACGACGGCGTCGCGCTCACCCTGGACCACGGCCATCTCGCCCCGTACGCCGACGACCTGCCCCGACGCGTCAGCGACCTCGCGCGGCAACTCGCCCGGCACGGCCTGGACGTGACGGTGGAGACCGGTGCGCCGTACTTCCTCGACCCCTGGGGCAAGCACCTGCCCACGCTGATGTCCGACGGCTCCGAGCCGAGGGTCGACCTGTTGCGGCGCGCCCTGCGCATCGCGGCGGACCTCGGCTCGCCCACCGTGCATCTGTGCAGCGGCCCCGCGCCGGACGGGCTGCCGGAGCGGGACGCGTGGAAGCGGCTCGTGGCCGGTGTCGAGACCGTGCTGGAGACGGCGGAGACGTACGGGGTGGCGCTGGCCTTCGAGCCGGAGCCGTACATGTTCGTCGACACCGTGGAGCGCTGCCTGCGGCTCGCCCAACTGGTCGACGGGCACGAGCTGTTCGGGATCACCCTGGACATCGGTCACGCGCACTGCGTGGAGAGCCGCTCCGTGCTCGACTGTGTGCGCGACGCGGCGCCGCTTCTGCGCAATGTGCAGATCGAGGACATGCGGCGCGGCATCCACCAGCACCTCGAATTCGGCGTCGGCGAGATCGACTTCCCGCCCGTCCTGCACGCCCTGCGGGCGATGCACCACCGCGGTCTGGTCTCCGTGGAGATCCAGGGCGGCTCGCTCGACGCGCCCGACGTCGCCCGCCGCTCGATCGAGTTCCTGCGCGCTGCCGGCTAGGGGGTGTACCCCCTCCCGCTCTCCTTCTAGCCCCACCCCTCCCACCTCGCAGAGGGTGTTCCTCCATGGCTGTCCCGACCGCGCCTCCGCCGCGGCCCCGCCGAACCCCCACCCCGCCCTGATCGCCGTACTGGACCCCACGGCCCGCGCCTGGCTGGACCAGAGCCTCGCCAAGGTGACGGCCGAACCCGCCGCCGTACGACGGCTCATACCCGCCGCCCGAGGGCGCTGCGGACCCGGCCGTGTACGCCGACCCCGACGCCCTCGACGTCCGCCGGGGCCCGCACCGAACTCCGGCTCGGTCCGTCCACCCTGTTCCGCAGGTTTCCGTCCCTGCGCATGACGGCCCCGCCCGAGTCGCTCGCCCTCTCGACGAGTACGGTCCACGGGGTGCGCTCGCTGCCGGTCGCCTGGCAGTGAACCTGCGGAGGCCGGGCTGACCTGCTATAGAGGCAGCCATGACCACCATCAGGCTCGTCCAGGGCGACATCACTCGGGAGAGCGCCGACGCGATCGTCAACGCCGCGAACTCCTCCCTCCTCGGCGGGGGAGGCGTGGACGGCGCGATCCACCGCCGCGGCGGCCCCGCCATCCTCGACGAGTGCCGCAAGCTGCGCGCCTCCCGGTACGGCAAGGGCCTGCCCACGGGGCGGGCGGTCGCCACGACGGCGGGGGAACTGGACGCACGCTGGGTGATCCACACCGTGGGCCCGGTCTTCTCCGCCGAGGAGGACCGCTCGGACCTTCTTGCCTCCTGCTACCGGGAGGCCCTGCGCGTCGCCGACGAACTCGGTGCCCGCAGCGTCGCCTTCCCGGCGATCTCCACCGGCGTCTACCGCTATCCGCTGGAGGACGCCGCGCGCATCGCCGTGGAGGCGGTGCGGTCCGCGGAGACCGACGTCGAGGAGGTCCGGTTCGTCCTCTTCGACGAGCGGGCGTACGAGGCATTCGCGGCGCAGGTCCGCTGACCGGCCTGCCGAGCCTCGCCGAGGTCGCCGCTCGCGTGTGCGCGCCGGGCCTGACCACCGTGGAGGGATGACGGCCTCGCTGGACGTGCTGGTGGTGGGCGCGGGCCCCACAGGGCTCGCGCTCGCCGCGCAACTGCGCGAACACGGCACCGGGTTCCGTGTCGTCGACCGCTCACTCGACCGGGTACACGAGTCCCGGGCCCTCGGCATCCAGCCGCGCACCCTGGAGGCGCTCCATCGGGGTGACCGACACCCCGTCGACGGATCTTCCGCACCGTCTCCGAACTCGGCATCCACTACCGCCGCAGCCCCGTCTCGACGACGGCCGCCCGGCCGCCCCGCCATGGCCCCCGGGCCGGGGACCGCCTGCCCGACCTGCCGCGCGGCCTCCGGACACGGATCGCCGGCCCTGGCTGGCACCCGCTCCTGACCGGGCCCCGCGCCTCTGGCCCGACCAGCGGCTCGCCCCGCTCCTGGCCGGCCGGGCCGACCTGATCACCGTGCACCGCCTCGGCGACCGGGGACCCTGGCCGCTGCCGACCGGAGCGACGTGACCTCCGGGGTGAACGGCTCCCGGCGTTGATCCGTACCACCTCTCGTGCAGTCACAGTCACACCGAGGAAGCTTCGTGCAGTCACACCGAGGACGCATCCGCCGCAGCGCCCGTATCGCGACCGCGACCGCCGGTCTGGCCCTTGTCCTGTCGACCACCGCGTGCGGCGGAGGCGAGGACGGGGCCGCCGCCACGAAGAGCAGCCCGTCGAACGTCTCCGCCACCGTGGCCGGCGTCGTGGCCCCGGCCAAGGTGGAGGTGATCGCCGGCCTGACGGGCTGCAAGGTCAAGATCCGGACCGACGCGGACGAACTGCGCGAGGGGGTCTGCCACACCAAGGAGGGCGACTACCTCATCACGACGTTCCCGCAGGAGAAGTTCAAGCTCACCTGGCTGGACGCGGCCGCCGTCTACGGCGGCGAGTACCTCGTCGGCACCCGCTGGGTCGTCAGCGCGAAACCGGCGTTGCTGGAGCAGCTACGCGCCCGACTGGGCGGGAAGATCCAGCAGTTGCGGGGCGTGGGTCCGACTCCGGGCCCGACGGCGTCGTGACGACCGGGCTCACTCGGCCGCGTCGCTGATGCCCAGCCGCAGATGCTCCACGTGGTACACGGCCTGGTCGAGCAGCTCGGCGACATGGTGGTCGTGCAGTGCGTAGACGACCGAACGGCCGCGCCGCTCACCCACCACCAGGCCGAGGTTGCGCAGCAGGCGCAGCTGGTGCGAGCAGGCGGACTGCTCCATGCCCACCTCTGCCGCGAGCTCCGTGGCCGGCAGCGGCCCCTCGCGCAGCCGCGCCAGGATCAGCAGACGGGACGGCGTGGAAAGGGCCTGGAGGGTGGTCGCTACTTTGGCCACGTTGGCCGCGTCCAGACGTACACGCTCCGGGGCGTCCTGCGCGGTGGTGACGGCTCCATGACCCATGTGGGTATCTTACTCATCGTACGCGAACACATGAATGATTCTTCATGTGGGACACCCGAGGTCGCATGAGGCGATCCGGCGGCTCCCAGCGCAGACGAGGTTGATGTCGGATACTCGCCAGCCCTCGTCGCCCCACGTAGCCGATGCTGGACACATGCAGAAGGGGATGCACACCGACACCGAGCGCTGCGTGCGCGCCGTCCAGTCCAAGGACGCCCGTTTCGACGGCTGGTTCTTCACGGCGGTCGTGACGACCGGGATCTACTGCCGGCCCAGCTGCCCGGTGGTCCCGCCCAAGCCGGCGAACATGCGGTTCTTCCCGAGCGCCGCAGCCTGCCAGCAGGCCGGGTTCCGGGCCTGCAAGCGCTGCCGCCCGGACACGAGCCCCGGCTCCCCGGAGTGGAACCAGCGCGCCGACCTCGTGGCCCGCGCCATGCGGCTGATCGCGGACGGCGTCGTGGACCGCGAGGGCGTGCCCGGCCTCGCCGCCCGGCTCGGCTACAGCACCCGGCAGATCGAACGCCAACTCCTCGCCGAGCTGGGCGCCGGCCCGCTCGCCCTGGCCCGCGCCCAGCGCGCCCAGGCGGCCCGCCTCCTCATCGAGACGACGCCCCTGCCCATGGCGGACATAGCCTTCGCGGCCGGTTTCGCCTCCATCCGCACCTTCAACGACACCGTCCGCGAGGTCTTCGCCCTCGCCCCGACCGACCTGCGCGCCCGCGCACCCCGCAGCACCCCGGGCACCCCACCGAACACCGCGGGCGCCCTGACCCTCCGCCTCCCGTTCCGTGCCCCCCTCAA
Source organism: Streptomyces sp. AC550_RSS872 (assembly GCF_019049285.1). Taxonomy (GTDB): domain Bacteria; phylum Actinomycetota; class Actinomycetes; order Streptomycetales; family Streptomycetaceae; genus Streptomyces. The sequence goes on along the minus strand of NZ_JAGMUL010000091.1, from coordinate 112,780 downwards.
CCCCGACAGCCTCTTCGGCCACCTCGCCGCGACCGCCGTCCCCGGGGTCGAGGAATGGCGGGACGGCGCCTACCGGCGCACGCTCAGGCTGCCGTACGGCCACGGCCTCGTGTCCCTGTCACCCCAGCCCGACCACATCGCCTGCCGCCTCACCCTCGGCGACCTGCGCGATCTGACCGTCGCGATCAGCCGGTGCCGCCGGATGCTCGACCTGGACGCCGATCCGGTGGCGATCGACGACCAGTTGCGCACGGATCCCGTGCTCGCGCCTCTGGTCGACAAGGCGCCGGGCCGCAGGGTGCCGCGCACGGTCGACGAGGCGGAGTTCGCCGTACGGGCCGTGCTCGGCCAGCAGGTCTCCACGGCCGCCGCCCGCACCCATGCGGCCCGTCTGGTCACCGCCCACGGCGAGCGCATCGACGACCCCGAAGGCGGCCTCACCCACCTCTTCCCGGCCCCCGAGGCGCTGGCCTCCGTGAACCCGGAGTCCCTGGCGATGCCCCGCACACGCCGCACGACGTTCACCACCCTGGTACGTCAACTGGCCGACGGCGAGGTGCGTTTGGGCCCCGACAGCGACTGGCCGGAGACCCGGACCCGCCTCCTGGCCCTCCCCGGATTCGGGCCCTGGACCGTCGACGTCATCGCGATGCGTGCCCTCGGCGACCCCGATGCCTTCCTCCCCACCGACCTCGGAATCCGCCGCGCCGCCCAGGAGCTGGGCCTCCCCTCGACCCCGGCGGCCCTCACGGCCCGGGCGGCCGCCTGGCGCCCCTGGCGGGCGTACGCCGTCCAGTACCTGTGGGCGACGGACAGCCACCCGATCAACTTCCTCCCCGTGTAAGGAAAGTCAGTGAAACAGCACACCGTGATCGACAGCCCCTACGGCCCGCTCACCCTCGTAGCCGAGGACGGCGTCCTGTGCGGCCTCTACATGACCGAGCAGCGCCACCGCCCGCACGAGGAGACCTTCGGCACTCGCGACGACTCCGTCTTCGACGAGACCACGGACCAACTGGAGGCGTATTTCGCAGGCGAGTTGAAGGACTTCACGGTCGAACTGCGCCTCCTCGGCACACCGTTCCAACGCCGCGTCTGGGAGCAACTGCGCAGGATCCCGTACGGCGAGACCCGCTCCTACGGCCAACTCGCCGACGCCCTGGGCAACTCCGGCGCCTCCCGCGCGGTCGGCCTCGCCAACGGCAAGAACCCGATCGGCATCATCGTCCCCTGCCACCGTGTCGTCGGCGCGAACGGCAGCCTCACCGGATACGGCGGAGGCCTGGACCGTAAGAAGCGCCTGCTGGACTTCGAGAGCGGGACGGCCCTGTTCTAGGGCCCGTCGGCGAGTTCGCGCAGGAGCCTCGGCAGCGCCGTGCCGATGGGTTCCCGTACGACGTCGTCGGCGCGGTCGTCGTACGGCGTCGGCTCGGCGTTGACGATGACCAGCCGGGCACCGTGGTCGGCGGCGACGCCCGCGAGGCCGGCGGCGGGCTGCACCTGGAGGCTGGAGCCGACGGCGATGAACACCTGGCAGGCCTTGGTGATCGCGACGGCCTCGCCGAGGACCACGGGATCGAGCCGCTCGCCGAACATCACCGTCGCGGACTTCAGGATCCCGCCGCACTCCAGGCACGGCGGATCCTCCTCACCGGCCTCCACCCGGGCGAGGGCGTCCTCCATCGGCCCGCGCGCATGGCACTTCGTGCACAGCACACTGCGCGCGCTGCCGTGCAGTTCGAGCACCTTGCGGGCGGGCATCCCGGCGAGCTGGTGCAGCCCGTCCACGTTCTGCGTGATGACGCGCACCGGCACCCCGGACCGATCCAGCTCGGCCACCGCCCGGTGCGCCGCATTGGGCTCGGCCTTGAGCGTGCGGTTCCCCCGCCGCATCTGCCAGGAGCGCCGCCGGATCTCCGGATCACCCATGTAGTACTCGTACGTCACGAGCTTCTCGGCCTCGGGATCGCGCCGCCACAGCCCGTTCGGGCCGCGGTAGTCGGGGATCCCCGAGTCGGTCGAGATACCGGCGCCGCTGAGGAGGGCGACGAGGGGCTTGGTCATGCTGCCGAGAGTAGGACGGCGCCGTTCAGGCGGCGAATGGATATTCGACCCGCCCGGTGGGGGCGGGCAGCCCTCAGGACGCCGTGGAGCTCCTCGTCCGTAACCACATCACGCGCGGCCACCGCACCGAGGCCCGGGTCGCCGAACGCGACGACGCGCTGCGCGCGGTGGATGCGAAGCCCCGGGCGTCCCGCTCAGGGCGCCGGGCGGATGACCGGTGATCTCCTCGCCCGCAACGAGCCGCCAGGGCAGCAGCTCCTCCTCCTGCAACCGGATCGCCTCAACTTGTAACGGCGCGGGCCTGTTGCGGAGGCCGGATGGGTGGCCGTACCGCAGCATGCGGCATGACGCTGGAAGGCTACGGAACGTCTCCAGGATCCGTAGGGCCACGCAAGCGCCGCGCTGGACCGTGGCGGCGCAGCGTCCGACGTAAGGGACCGTAGTCCCTCGTCGTCGGTCCGTGGGCATGGCCGACACGTTCGAGGAAGGGACTGGGCCTTACCGTCTGGCTTCGGCCCCGAGTTCCGCCAGGCGGGTCAGGGCGGGCAGAGCCGCGGCGATCGCCTGTCGTTCCGTGGACGTCAGCTGGGCGATCAGCGGGATCAGGTGACGGCCCCGGTCCTCGTGCCGGGCCTGGCCGATCTTCCGGCCGTTTTCGGTGATGCGGACGAGGACGGCGCGTCCATCCGTCGGGTCGGGGCGGCGTTCCACGAGACCGTCGCGCTCGAGCCGGGTGACCAGCTGAGTGAGCCCTGGCTGGCTGATCTGCTCGGTCGTGACGAGTTCGGTCAGCCGCTTCGGACCGCTGACGGCCAGCGTGTCCAGCACGGACAGCGTCGTGAACGACAGCTTCTGCACCTCGGGAAGCCGGATGTAGTAGCGGTTGAAGTTCTCGATCGCCCTGGTGAGGTCACCGACATCCAAGTCGGTGTTGCTGTCGGCACGCTGAGTAGAAGTCACCCTGGAAATGTATCGCAACCTTATATAAGCTCCCGATCGATCGCGTGCTTGCGTCTCGTCCAGGCGCGCGGTCTGCATCGCACCTCGGCGCAACGGCGCGTCAGTGGACTTGTAGAGCGCTAGGTGAGGAACACGCCAATGACTGTGCGAATCGGCATCAACGGCTTCGGGCGCATCGGCCGCAACGTCTTCCGCGCGGCGGCCGCGCGGAGTTCGGAGCTGGAGATCGTCGCCGTCAACGACCTGGGCGACGTGCCCACGATGGCCCACCTGCTCGCCCATGACTCGATTCTGGGGCGTTTCCCCGAGGAGATCACCGCCGAGCCGGACGCGATCCGCGTGGGTGACCGGACGATCAAGGTCCTCGCCGAGCGCGACCCCGGCGACCTTCCCTGGGGCGACCTGGGAGTGGACATCGTGATCGAGTCCACCGGCATCTTCACCGACGCCGCGAAGGCGCGCTCACACGTCGAAGGCGGAGCGAAGAAGGTCATCATTGCCGCTCCGGCCAGCGGCGAGGACATCACGGTGGTGATGGGTGTCAACGACGGTGACTACGATCCCGAGCGCCACACCATCATCTCCAATGCCTCCTGCACCACCAACTGTCTCGCCGTACTGGCCAAGGTGCTGCACGACGCCGTCGGCATCGACACCGGCATGATGACCACGGTCCACGCCTACACGCAGGACCAGAACCTCCAGGACGCCCCGCACAAGGACCTGCGCCGGGCCCGGGCCGCGGCCCTGAACATCGTGCCCACCTCCAGCGGCGCCGCCAAGGCCATCGGCCTGGTCCTGCCCGAACTCGCGGGCAGGCTGGACGCCTTCGCCCTGCGGGTGCCCGTCCCCACCGGCTCGGTCACCGACCTTACGGTCACCACCCGCCGCCGCACCACCGTGGACGAGGTGAAGGAGGCGTACGCGGCTGCGGCCTCGGGACCGTACAAGGGACTGCTCTCCTCCGTGGACGCGCCGCTGGTCAGCACCGACATCGTGGGCGACCCGGCCTCCTGTGTCTTCGACGCCGGGCTCACCCGGGTGTCCGGCCCGCAGGTCAAGGTCGTCGGCTGGTACGACAACGAGTGGGGCTACTCCAACCGTCTCATCGACCTGGCGCTGCTCATCGGGTCGTCTCTGTAGTTCTCGCCGGCCCGTGCACCACCCGCACGTCAGCAACGGTCGTCCGCCGAGCGGCGGCCGCCGCTTCGGCGCGCCCGTAAACCGGCGCGCAGCGCACCCGACGCCGCCGATGCCGTCTGCGTGCCCGGATCCCCGATGAATCCCATGCACGACGCCACGAGGACAGACTGAATGAAGGAACTTCCGAGGTTACCGTTCGACAACCCAGCCGGTCTCGGCATCGCGCCCCAGATGCGCGCACTTCAGCAGGAGGGGCCGATCGCCAGGGTGCGGACCGCCGGTGAAGATGCCTGGCTGGTCACGCGCTACGACGAGGTGAAGGCACTGCTCTCCGACCGCCGACTCGGTCTCAGCGATCCCAAGCCGGAGCGGGCGGCCAAGAACACGGCCAGGATCACCATGATGGCGCTGATGGCCGGGGACGATTACGACACCGAGGCCACCAGGCATCCACAGATGCGTGAGCTGCTTGTGCCCCGTTTCTCCACGCGCCGGATGCGCCTGATGAAGACCCGGATCGAGCATCATGTGGACGAACTGCTCGACCAGTTGGCCGCCTGCACCGCGCCGGTCGACCTGCACCGCGCGTTGTCGTTCCCGTTGCCGACCATGGTGGTCTGCGATCTGCTCGGCGTGCCGTTGGACGACCGGGAGCGGATCGGGCAGTGGGCGCGAGGCACATTCGACCAGAGCGACAGCCAGCACTCGGTGAATACCTTTCAACAGGTTGTCGACTACGTGACGGAACTGGTGGTGCGCAAGCGAACCGAGCCGGGCGACGACATCCTGTCCGAGCTGATCGCCGAGAAGGACGGCACACTGTCCGACGAGTACATTGCCCAACTGGGCTGCGCCGTGCTGTTGTTCGGCTATGAGACCACCATTGTGCGCATCGACCTGGGCGTCCTGCTGATGCTGCGCAATCCGGCCCAGCGTGCCCTGCTGGCCGAGAATCCCGAACTCGCACCGGCTGCGGTCGAGGAGATCCTGCGCCTGGCCGTTGGCGGCAAGGGATCCAATGCGCTGATACCCCGCTACGCGCACAGCGACATCACCGTCGGCGAGACAGTGATCCGGACCGGGGACGCGGTGATGCTGGCCATCGGCGCGGCCAACATCGACGGCCGGGCGTTCCCCAACGGCGACCTGCTCGACCTGACCCGGGACAAGCCCAAGTCACACATGGCATTCGGGCACGGCACCCGGCACTGCATCGGCCGCGTGCTGGCCCGGATCGAGCTGACCGCGGTGTTCGAGCGGCTGTTCCGCAGACTGCCCAACCTGCGGCTCGCGGTACCCGAGGAGTCGCTGCGCTGGCAGGAGCACCGGATCACCGGCGGGTTCGATGAAATCCCCGTCACCTTCTAGGTGGCATTGCACGAGCGAAAACACAGCCGTCCACCGTTCAAGGTCATAGGTGGCATCTACCGCAAGAGCGAAGCCGTCGGCCCGCCCGGACATTTGACGCTCCTTCCCCCACGCACAGACGTCACGAGGACAAGGAACCATGACGGACACTTTCAGCGACTACGTCGACTCCACGCCTCTTCTCGACGACCGTGAGGCTCTCGACCGGTTCTACGACGAGCACGGCTACCTCTATCTGCGCGGCGCACTGGACCGTGAACTCGTGCGGACCGCCGCCGAGCAGATGCTCGGGGGCCTGATCGCACTCGGCCACGCCGCCCCCGGCACCACGCTCGACACCCTCACCATCGAGTCCTTCGAGGCGGTCGACGAGGTGGCGATGCACGACTACGTCAAGTACGACGACCTGTGGAACCACCCCTCGACCCTCAAGCTCTGGGAGAAGGTCTTCGGCGAGCCCGTTTTCGTCTTCAAGTCGACGACGATCCGCTACTACCCCTCCGCCGCGGGCTCCGCGGAGCCGAGCTTCCTGACGCCGCTGCACCAGGACGGTTTCTACATCGGCCCGAACAAGGACTTCCGCACCGCCTGGATACCGCTGCTCCCGACGACCCGCGACATAGGCGGCGTCGCCGTCGCCGACGGCAGCCACAAGAAGGGCCCGCGCGAGCACGTCGTCACCGAGAACTTCCGCCGCTTCGGCCACGCGGTGCGCGGTATCCCGGCGGAGGAGTTCGGCGCGGACGAGCAGCTGCTGTTCTCGCCCATGGAACCGGGCGACGTGATCATCTTCCACGCCTTCATGTGTCACAAGTCCATCCCGAACGTCTCGGTGGACCCGGCCGGCATGCGGATGTCGATGGACACCCGCATCCAGCCCGCGTCCTCGCACCGCGGGTTCAACTCCCTGACTCCCTGGCCGGAGTCCGCGAAGGACGCCTCCAAGGGAATCCTGTCGAAGATCACCGGTACCCCCACCACCACCGAGTGACGTTGTTACTCCGCACCCGCCCCAACCGTCCCCCCACAAACGCCTGGTAGGCAGCGCATGACGAAACGCGAGGGCCTCCCCCCTCTCAAGGAGCCCAACGCGACCCCGGAGCCCTCGGCCGGTACGGAACCGGCCGGCGCGGGGCTCAGCGGCATCGCCCTCGTGGTGGTGCTCATCGGATACGCCCTGTCCATCGTGGACGCCTCCATCGTCAATGTGGCGCTGTCGTCGATCAGTGACGACCTCCACGGCGGCCCCGCCGCACTGGAGCTGGTGGTGTCCGGCTACGGCCTCACCTACGCCCTCGGCCTGGTGCTGGGCGGACGGCTGGGCGACGCCTACGGCAGACGGCGCCTGTACGCCTACGGGCTCGCGGCGTTCACCGTTACCTCGGCGCTGTGCGGACTCGCCCCGACCATCGAGTTCCTCGTTGTGGCACGCCTGTTGCAGGGTGCGGCCGCCGCCATGCTCGTACCGCAGGTGCTGGCGACGATCCAGGCAGCCACCGTGGGCCAGGCGCGCGCCCGGGCGATCGGCCTGTACGGCGCGACCGCGGCTCTCGGCATGGTCATCGGGCAGATCCTGGGCGGGCTGCTGGTCTCGCTGGACATCGCCGGGATCGGCTGGCGGTCGGTCTTCGCGATCAATGTGCCGATCGGAGCGGCCGCGCTGCTGGCCGTCCGGCGCGTCCCCGCGACCAGGGCCGACGCGAAGCCGGGCTTCGACCCACTGGGCACCTTCCTGTTCGGTGTCACCATGGTCTGTGCCCTGGCCGTGGTCGTGGCGGGCCCCGAACTGGACTGGCCGCTGTGGCTGTGGTCGCTGGTCGCGGTCGCCGCGGTGGGGGCGCTGGCGCTGGTACGGGCCGAACGCGGGCTGGAGGCGCGGGGCGGCTCACCCCTGCTGTCCCCGTCGGTGCTGTCCCATAAGGGGATGCGCAGAGGGCTGGCGGCGATGGTGCCGTTCTCGGCCGGCTTCGGCGCCTTCCTGTTCGTCTACGCGCTGATCGCGCAGGGGCACTTCGGCTTCGACGGGCTCGAATCCGGCGGGGGGCTGGCGCCGTTCGCCGTGGCGTTCTTCGCGGTGACGCTGTTCACCCCGAGGATCGCGGCGGCCCTGGGCGGGCGGATCGTCACCCTGGGCGCCCTCGTCCAGAGCGCGGGCCTACTGCTGCTCGCGCTGGTGATGTGGCTGGGCTGGCCGCATCCCTCCCTGGCGCTCGTGCTCGTCGGGATCGGCTTCTACGGCGTAGGCGCGGCGCTGACCGGCCCTACGCTGTTCCGGATGATCCTCGCCGACGTACCCTCCGCGCAGGCCGGCATGGGCAGCGGTGTGCTGGTGACCAGCCAGCAGATGGCGACCGCGCTGGGTGCGACCGTCGGCGGAACCCTCTATGTCTCCCTGGCCGGTTCGCTGTCGACGGCGTCGGCGGCCGTGCTCGTTCTCGCCCTGTTGACATGTTTCTCGGTGACCGTTCTCGTGATCAGTCTGAAGCTCCCCGACCCCAGCTGACACCCGCGCCCTCGAACGGCGCGATCCGATCCAGACCTTCTCGTTGGCAACGGCGCGCCGTCCTTCGGTGTACCCGCGAGCAGAAAGCGGAAGACAGCCAAGTGCACTTACCGACAAGGACAGCCGTGGTGACCGGCGCGGCCAGCGGCATCGGCCTCGCCCTCAGCGCCCGCTTCGCACGGGCCGGCGGCGGCGTGGTCATGGCGGACGTCGAAGGCGACGCACTGCACCGCCGGGCCGCCGAACTCACCGCACAGGGCGCTCAGGTCACCGCCGTGACCGCCGACCTGACCGACCCGGACGCCGTCGAACGGCTCGCGGACACGGCGTTCGACCTGCTCGGCGACATCGACGTGGTGTGCAACAACGCCGGGGTCCTCGGCCCCGTGGGACAGCCCCTGTGGGAGGTGCCGCTCGAGCGGATGCGGCAGGTCTTCGAGGTGAACCACTGGGCGCACGTCCTGGTGGCCCGCGCCTTCGTCCCCCGGCTGCTGGAGCGCGGCCGGCCCGCCCATCTGATCCACACCGCCTCGATGTCCGCCTTCGTCGTCGGCGCGGGCAGTGCCGCCTACGCCGCCTCCAAACACGCCGACCTCGCGGTCGCCCGCAGTCTGCGCGCCGATCTGCGGGGCACCGGGATCCGGGTGTCGGTGCTGTGTCCCGGCCGGGTCGACACCCCCATGGTCCAAGGCCTGACGGCCCCGCGCGGCGCGGGCGGCGACACCTCGGTGAGCGCCGAGGACGTCGCCGGACTCGTGTGGGAGGCCCTGGGCTCCGACCGCTTCTATCTCTTCAGCAACTCCGACGCGCCGCTGCGGCTGCGCGATCAGTTCGACGACGTATGGCGTCATGTTTCCCTTCCGCCCCCTTCCCCCGAGGAGGAGCAGTGGCACGCGCCGAAAGCGACGACCGAAACGATGAAGCACTGACCATCGACCTGGAAGCGGTGAGGGAGAAATACCGGCAGGAACGCGACAAGCGCAGCGTCGGTCGCACCTACCAGTTCGCGCGCGGTGACTTCAGCCGCTACGCGCGAGACCCCTACACCGAACGGCAGGAGCGCGAGCCGCTCACCGACGAGGTGGACGTCGCCGTCGTCGGCGCCGGCATCGGAGGCCTGCTGACCGGCGCCCATCTGCGCAAGGAGACCGGCCTGGAGCGCATCCGGCTGATCGACGAGGCCGGCGACGTCGGCGGCACCTGGTACTGGAACCGCTTCCCCGGCGTCCGATGCGACGTCGAGAGCTACATCTACATGCCGCTGCTCGAAGAGATCGGCACGATACCCACCGAGAAGTACTCCACCGGGCCCGAGATCTTCGCCCACCTCCAACGGATCGCCCACAAGTACGACCTCTACCGCGACGCCCTCTTCCAGACCACCGTCACCGAGCTGCGCTGGGACGAGGCCGCCGGGAAGTGGCTGGTGAGCACCGACCGCGGCGATCTGATCCGGGCCCGGTACGTGGCCATGTCGATCGGTCTGATGCACCGCCCCAAACTCCCCGCGCTGCCGGGCCTGGAGACGTTCGCCGGGCACTCCTTCCATACCAGCCGCTGGGACTTCGACTACACCGGCGGCGACAGCACCGGCGGCCTGACCAAGCTGAAGGACAAGAAGGTCGGCGTCATCGGCACCGGCTCGACGACCATCCAGCTCGCCCCGCACCTCGCCGAGTGGGCCGAGCAGCTCGTCCTCTTCCAGCGCACTCCGGCCGCGGTCGACGTCCGCGGCAACCGGCCCACCCCGCCCGACTGGGCGGACCGCCTCGAACCGGGCTGGCAGCAGCGCCGGATGGAGAACTTCCACGCGCTGACCTCCGGCATCCCGCAGGACGAGGATCTGGTCCAGGACCGCTGGACCCAGACCACGGCCAAGCTGGCCGCGGCGATCCTGCCCACCGGCGACACCGGGGGCGACCCGAAGGAGCGGGCGCTCGCGGCCGAGCGGGCGGACTTCCTCAAGATGGAGGAGCTGCGCGCCCGCATCGACAGCGTCGTCACCGACCCCGCGACCGCCGCCGCGCTGAAGCCGTACTACCGCGTGTACTGCAAGCGGCCCTGCTTCCACGACGGCTACCTCCAGACCTTCAACCGGCCCAATGTGACCCTGGTCGACACCCAGGGGCAGGGCGTGGAGCGGCTCACCCCGGCCGGGGTGGTCGCGAACGGCCGGGAGTACCCGGTCGACTGCCTGGTCTTCGCCACCGGCTACGAGCACGAGTTCGCCGTCCCGTACACCGACCGCGCCGGCTACGACATCGTCGGCCGCGACGGCGTGAAGCTGTCGCAGAAGTGGGCGGACGGGGCGCACACCCTGCACGGACTCCAGGTGAACGGCTTCCCCAACTGCTTCATCCTGTCCAAGGTCCAGGCCGGCCGGCACGTCAACATCGCCTACATGCTGGGAGAGCAGACCCGGCACCTCGCGCACATCGTCAAGTGCGTCGAGGAGCGCGGCCACCAGGTCGTGGAGGCCTCCGAAGCCGGCGAGAAGGAATGGGTCGAGGAGATCCTCCGGCTCGCCTCCAACGACCTCGACTTCCTGGAGAACTGCACGCCCGGCCTCTACAACAACGAGGGCGACCCGAGCGGACTGCCCCTGCTCAACTCCAGCTACGGCGGCGGCTCGGTGGAGTTCGTGAACATCCTCAGGCGCTGGCGCGAGGCGGGCGACCTCGCCGGCCTCGAACTGCGCTGACTGTCCCCACCCTTCTGCGAAAGGCGGCAACGCCCATGGACGTAACGCCGATACCCGGCGCCGCTCTCGGCGCCGTCGTGCACGGCGCCCCTGTCACCGGCGACATGGACAAGGCCCAGTTCGAGGAGATCTGGGCGGCACTCGACGCGCATCTCGTCCTCGTCTTCCGCGGCCACGAGACCCCCTCCGACGAGGAGTTCCTGGCCTTCGGCCGCCGCTTCGGGTACATCCCGAAGACCGGTCTGACCAGCGGCGCCCACCCCGACCACAACGAGATCCTGATCGTCTCCAACCTGGTGGAGGACGGCCACAAGATCGGCGTCGGCGACGCCGAGTGGATGGGCTGGCACACCGACTACTCCTTCCGCCCCCGCGTCTCCCAGGTCGGCTTCCTGGAGGCCGTGGAAGTGCCGTCCTCCGGCGGCGGGGAGACCCTCTTCACCGACATGTACGCCCTGTACGAGTCGCTGTCGCCCGAAGAGCGCCGGCGCCTGCACTCCTACCGTGTCCGCCACGCCCTGCGCACCGGGTACGAGGAGACCATCGAGGAGGAGCTCCAGGGCGAGGTGTCCCTCGGCGAGAGCACCGAACAGATCCAGCCCGAGGACGGCACCTCCACCATCCACCCGCTGATCGCCCGCAATCCGCGCACCGGCCGCCAGTCGGTCTACATCAGCACCCTGAACACCAAGCGGATCGTGGACCTCGCCCCCGACGACAGCCGCAAGCTGCTCGACGAACTGCTGTCGCACGCGGGCAAGCCCCAGTACACCTACGCCCACACCTGGCAGCCCGGGGACATCGTCATGTGGGACCAGCTCGGCACCGTCCACGCCAAGCAGGCCTTCGACCCGGCCGAACGGCGCATCATGCGCCAGGTCGTCAGTATCTTCGACGACCCGACCGACCCCTGGCGTGCGGAGGTCGCCGCATGAGCACCGCCCCCGCCTGCCTCAGCCACAGCCGGGTCACGATCACCCCGGCGCTGCGCGCCGCCGTCGACCGGCTCGACCACCGCTCACGTCACCAGGCGGCCTACCACTTCGGCTGGATCACCGCCGGCGGCGCGCCCACCAGCGCCGACGCCGGCAAGGCCGTACGGCCGGCGCTCGCGCTGCTGTCGGCCGAGGCGGTCGGCGCACCGCCGGAGGTCGCTCTGCCCGGCGCCGTCGCCGTGGAGCTCGTGCACAACTTCTCCCTGGTGCACGACGATCTGATGGACGGCGACGAGGAGCGCCGCCACCGGCGCACGGTGTGGAAGCTGTGGGGTCCCTCCAGCGCCATCCTGACCGGTGACGCGATGCTGGCGCTCGCTCAGGAGGTGCTGCTGGACACCGGGCTGCCGACGGCGGCGCCCGCCGCCCGGCTGCTGGCGCGCACCACCCGGCATCTGATCCGCGGCCAGGTCCAGGACCTGTCCTTCGAACAGCGCTCGCACGTCACGGTCGAGGAGTGCGTCGACATGTCCGCCGGCAAGACCGGCGCGCTGCTGTCGGCGAGTGCCGCGATCGGCGCCGTACTCGCCGGGGCACCGGAGGCGACGGTGGACGCACTGGCGCTCTACGGCGACCAGGTCGGCGTCGCCTTCCAGCTCGTCGACGACGTTCTCGGCATCTGGGGCGACCCGGCCGTCACCGGCAAGCCGGTCCACTCCGATCTGCGCTCGCGCAAGAAGTCCCTGCCGGTGAGCTACGCACTGAACCAGGACGGCCCGCTCAGCGACGAGCTGGCCGCCTGGCTCACCACTCCCGGTGAACCCGACGAGGAGGAACTGCGGCGCGTGGCCGGCCTGATCGCGGGTGCCGGCGGCCGGGACTGGGCGCTGGCGGAGGCCGCCCGCCGGATGGCGCTGGCCGAGGACGCGCTGCGCGGCGTCGAGCTGGACGCCGGTGCGCGGGACGAACTCCTCGCGCTTGGACGGTTCGTCGTCGACCGCGAGGTGTGAGACCGACCGGACCTGATCCCCGTACCCGTATCCCCTTCCTCCCCGTCGTCGGAGCGCCACCCGTTCCGCTCCCACTCCCACCCACGTCAAGGATTTCCCCATGCCCCAAGATGTCGACTTCTACATACCCCTGCCGGGCCGGCAGAGCCCGGATCACGCCCGCGCCGAGGCCGAGCAGCTGGCCTGGCCGCGCTCGCTCGGACTGATCAAGTCCGAGGCGGCGGCCGAGCGTCATCTGCGCGGCGGCTACGCCGACCTGGCCTCCCGCTTCTACCCGCACGCCACCGGCGCGGATCTGGACCTGGGCGTCGACCTGATGTCGTGGTTCTTCCTCTTCGACGACCTCTTCGACGGGCCGCGCGGCGAGGACCCCGAGGAGGCCAAGAGCCTCACCGACGCGGTGGCGGCCGCGCTGGACGGACCATTGACCGCCTCGGCGCCCCCGATCGCACACGGGTTCGCCGACATCTGGCGGCGCACCTGCGAGGGCATGACGCCGGCCTGGTGCGCGCGCAGCGCCCGGCACTGGCGCAACTACTTCGACGGATACGTCGACGAGGCGGAGAGCCGGTTCTGGAACAAGCCGTACGACTGCGCCGCGCAGTACCTCGCCCTGCGGCGGCACACCATCGGCGTGCAGCCCACGGTGGACCTCGCCGAGCGCGCGGGCCGCTTCGAGGTGCCGCACCGGGTCTTCGACAGCGCGGTGCTCTCCGCGATGCTCCAGATCGCCGTCGACGTCAATCTGATGCTCAACGACATCGCCTCCCTGGAGAAGGAGGAGGCCCGCGGTGAGCAGAACAACATGGTCATGATCCTGCGCCGGGAGCACGGCTGGTCCAAGAGCCGCAGCGTCTCCCATATGCAGGGCGAGGTGCGGGCCCGGCTGGAGCAGTACCTCCTGCTGGAGTCGTGCCTGCCGAAGGTCTGCGAGATCTACCAGCTCGACGAGGCCGAACGCGAGGCGCTGGAGCGCTACCGCACGGACGCGGTGCGCCCGGTGATCCGCGGCTCCTATGACTGGCACCGCTCCTCGGGCCGCTACGACGCCGAGTTCGCGCTCGCCGCCGGTGCCCAGGGCTACCTGGAGGAGCTGGGCAGCACCGCCCGCTAGCCGCACCGTGCAGCCGCTAACAGACCAGTGAATACGGGAAGTTGAGAATCGAATGAGCGAGCAGACCACTTTCTCGGCAGGTGCGGCGCCCGGAGCGCTCCCCGTCGTGGGACACGCCCTCCAGATGATGCGGCACCCCGTGAACTTCATGACCTCGCTGTCGGCCCACGGCGATCTGGTCGAGATCAGGATCGGCCCCACCACGGCCTACGTTCCCACCCACCCCGAACTGCTGCGGCACGTCCTGACCAACGACCGCATCTTCGACAAGGGCGGCGTCTTCTACGACCGCGCCCGTGACATCGCCGGCAACGGCCTGGTCACCTGCCCGTTCGCCGACCACCGCCGTCAGCGCCGGCTGATGCAGTCGGCGTTCACCCGCGGCCAGCTCAAGCGGTACGCCGAGGCCATGCACGCCGAGATCGAGGCCACGGCGTCGCGCTGGCAGGACGGCATGGTCGTCGACGCGTTCCAGGAGATGTACGGCATGGCCCTGCGCACGGTCGGCCGCACCCTGTACTCCACCCCGGTCAGCCCGGAGCTGGCGGCGCAGGTGGAACGTTCCTTCGACGTCGTGCTGAACGGTCTGTTCCGGCAGATGTTCCTGCCGGCCTCGATCCGCCGGCTGCCCCTGCCCTCCCAGCGCCGCTACAAGAGCAACCTGGACTTCCTCCACCGGACCACCCAGCGGCTCATCGACGACTACCGCAGCTCCGACACCGAGCGCGACGACCTGCTCGCCGCCCTGATCGCCTCCCGCGACGAGGACGGCGGCCGGCTCGGCGACACGGAGATCCACGACCAGGTCATCACCGTCATGGCGGCCGGCACCGAGACCGTCGCGGGCACCCTCACCTGGGTCTTCTACCTGCTCTCCCAGCACCCGGAGATCGAGGCCGCGCTCTACGACGAGATCGACACCGTCCTCGACGGCCGAGCCCCGCAGTGGGACGACCTGCCGAACCTCTCCCTGGCCGACCGGATCATCTCCGAGACGCTGCGACTGCACCCGCCGGCCTGGCTGTTCACCCGCCTCACCGCCGCGGAGACCGAACTCGCGGGCCGCCGGCTGCCCACCGGCTCCACCGTCGTCTTCAGCCCCGCCGCGGTCGCCCAGTACGAGGACGCCTTCGACAACCCCAAGAAGTTCGACCCCGACCGCTGGCTCCCGGACCGTGTCGCGCCGGCCTCCCGCCACGCCTACGTGCCCTTCGGCACCGGCGCCCGCAAGTGCATCGGCGACCTCTACGCACGCACCGAGGCCACCCTGGGGCTCGCCACCATCCTCGGGCGCTGGCGGGTCACCTGCGAGCCCGGCATGGACATCCGCCCGGTCCCGCTGGCCACCGTCTACCACCCGCGCCGACTGCGCCTGAGGCTGGACACGCGCACCCCGCGCCGGACGACCTCCGCGGTCCCCGCACCGGTCGGGGGTGACGCGACGTGAGCGAAGGGAACGTCGTCCTGGCCCAGCCGCGCGGCTTCTGCGCGGGCGTACGGCGCGCCATCGGCATCGTCGAGCGGGCACTGGACCTGCATGGGGCGCCGGTGTACGTGCGCAAGGAGATCGTGCACAACCACTACATCGTCTCGGAGCTGGAGAAACGCGGGGCGGTCTTCGTCGACAGCGAGGAGGAGGTCCCGCAGGGCGCGGTCTGCGTGTTCTCCGCGCACGGCGTCTCGCCCGGAGTGCGGTCCGCCGCCGCGGGCCGGCAGCTCGAAGTCATCGACGCCACCTGCCCGCTGGTCTCCAAGGTGCACCAGGAAGCGGTGCGCTTCGCCCGGGACGGCCGCGCCATCCTCCTCGTCGGGCACGAGGGCCACGAGGAGGTCGAGGGCGTCCTCGGCGAGGCCCCCGACCGCATCGTCGTCATCGAGACCGAGGACGACGTACGGCGCCTCGGCCTGCCCGACGACACCCCGGTCGCCGTCCTCACCCAGACCACCCTCTCGTTCGACGAGACCGCGAAGGTCGTCGAGGCCCTGCGCGCCCGCTTCACCGACCTGCTCACCCCCGGCGACGACATCTGCTACGCCAGCCAGAACCGGCAGAACGCCGTCAAGGACCTCGCACGCGACAACGACCTGGTCCTGATCGTCGGCTCGCGCAACTCCAGCAACTCGCTGCGCATGGTCGAGGTGGCCCGCGACCACGGCGCCGCCGCCCATCTGGTGCCCGACGAACAGCATCTCGAAGCGGCCTGGCTGGAGGGAGTGTCGTCGGTCGGGATCAGTGCCGGGGCCAGTGCCCCGGAGATCCTCGTCGACGGGCTCGTCGCCCGGCTCGCCGAACTCGGCTTCGACCAGGTCGAGCTTCAGCGGGGCATCGCCGAGGACGTCGTGTTCTCCATGCCCGGCCGGCTGGCCGACCCCGTCACCGGCCGGGTGCCGCAGACACCGCTGGCCGGTGAGGTCACGCCCGCACCCGGTGGGGTGCGATGAATCCACCACTGGAGAAAGAGGGTTGCGCCATGCCACGCCTGGAGGACATCCGGGGGCCTGAGGACCTGCGCGCCCTGTCCCCGCACGCGGCCCGTGCCCTGGCGTCGCAGATCCGGCGGCTGCTGGTGGACACCTGCACCGTCACCGGCGGCCACCTCGGCCCCAACCTCGGGGTCGTCGAACTGTCCATAGCCCTGCACCGCGTATTCGACTCGCCCCGCGACACGATCCTGTGGGACACAGGCCACCAGGCCTACATCCACAAGATCCTCACCGGCCGCACCGAGGCCCTGGCCACGCTCCGCCAGACCGGCGGCATGTCGGGGTATCCCTGCCGTGCCGAGTCCGAACACGACGTCATCGAGAACTCCCACGCCTCGACTGCCCTGTCCTGGGCGGACGGCCTCGCCCGCGCCCACGCCGTCCGCGGGGTGAGCGACCGCGCCGTGGTGGCCGTGGTCGGCGACGGCGCGCTGACCGGGGGCATGGCCTGGGAGGCCCTCAACAACATCGCGGCGGCCCCCGAGCGCCCGGTGGTCGTGGTCCTCAACGACAACGGCCGCTCCTACGCCCCCACCGCCGGCGCCATCGCCGGACACCTGGCCGACCTGCGCGCGGGCGACGCCCCCGGGGCCCTGTTCGAGAGTCTGGGGCTGGCCTACGCCGGCCCGGTGGACGGCCATGACATCGAGGCCGTGGAGACGGCGCTGCACGCGGCCGTCGCCCTGCGCAAGCCGGTGGTGGTGCACTGCGTCACCGAGAAGGGCCGCGGCCATCTCCCCGCCGAGCAGGACGAGACGGACCGCTTCCACGCCGTGCGCGCCGCCTCCGCCAAGAAGGCGGCCGGTACGCCCTCGTGGACGTCGGTGTTCGGCCGTGAGCTCGCCGACCTCGCCGCCGGCCGGCCGGACGTGGTCGCCCTCACCGCGGCCATGCTCGACCCGACCGGGCTGAGCGAATTCGCCCGCCGCCACCCCGAGCGCGTCATCGACGTGGGCATCGCCGAACAGCATGCCGTGACCGCAGCCGCGGGGCTGGCCCTGGGCGGGGTGCACCCGGTCGTCGCGCTGTACGCCACCTTCCTCAACCGGGCCTTCGACCAGCTGCTGATGGACGTGGCCCTGCACCGCGCCCCGGTCACCTTCGTCCTGGACCGGGCCGGGGTGACCGGCGACGACGGCCCCTCGCACAACGGCATGTGGGATCTGTCGCTGCTGAACCTGGTCCCCGGCCTGCGGCTGGCCGCCCCACGCGACGCCACCACCCTGCGCCGCGCCCTGCGGGAGGCCGTGGCCTGCGACGACGGCCCGACCGCCCTGCGCTTCCCCAAAGGCGCCAGCGGCGACGACATCCCGGCCGTCGAAACCTTCGCGGGCATCGACGTCCTGCACCGTGGCGAGCAGCCCGACGTCCTCCTGGTCTCGGTGGGCGCGATGGCCGCCACCTGCCTGGAGGTCGCCGACCGGCTGGCCGCGCAGGGCGTCGGCGTCACCGTCGTGGACCCCCGCTGGGTCAAGCCGGTCGCGCCCGAACTCGTGGGGCTCGCCCTCGAACACCGACTGGTCGCCACGGTCGAGGACAACGGCCGCGTCGGCGGCGTCGGGGCGCACATCGCCCAGGCACTGAGCGACGCCGGAGCGGCCGTGCCGGTCCGTGTCTTCGGTATCCCACAGCGCTTCCTGGACCACGGCTCACGCTCCGACGTCCTGGAGGCCAACGCTCTCACCCCTCGCCATCTCACCCACGCGCTGCTGGAATCCCTGCCCTCCGGATGGCAGGCCCGGCAGGGAGCCACCGCCTCCCTCGCAGTGGGCTGACACCGGGCAACCCCGACGGGCGGTCGGCGCCCACCCGCACGGTGATGACTCCGCCGACCGACCGCTGCCGCGCCTTGTCTCCGGGTGTCCAGCATTTCCACGCCCCTCAACGGCACACAGTCATCAGCCACCGCCCGGTCCGCCCGGACCGGCCGACCTTCTTGGGGAACTGCCATGTCTGTCGCTCTCGGAGTGCCGACGGTGCCGCCGAGGCTGGCCCGACGACGTACCAGCCGTCAGATTCGCGTAGGGACCGTACCCGTGGGCGGCGACGCCCCGGTCTCGGTCCAGTCCATGACCACGACCCGCACGTCCGACATCGGCGCCACCCTCCAGCAGATCGCCGAGCTCACGGCGTCCGGCTGCCAGATCGTCCGCGTCGCCTGCCCGACACAGGACGACGCGGATGCCCTGGCGACCATCGCCCGCAAGTCGCAGATCCCGGTGATCGCGGACATCCACTTCCAGCCGAAGTACGTGTTCGCCGCGATCGAGGCGGGCTGTGCGGCCGTACGCGTCAACCCGGGCAACATCAAGCAGTTCGACGACAAGGTCAAGGAGATCGCGCGGGCCGCCAAGGACCACGGAACTCCGATCCGGATCGGCGTCAACGCGGGCTCCCTGGACCGCCGTCTGCTGGAGAAGCACGGCAGGGCGACTCCGGAGGCGTTGGTCGAGAGCGCGCTGTGGGAGGCGTCGCTCTTCGAGGAGCACGACTTCCGGGACATCAAGATCTCGGTCAAGCACAACGACCCCGTCGTCATGG
>NZ_JAGMUL010000091.1:0-93947 GCF_019049285.1 Streptomyces sp. AC550_RSS872 | reverse complement strand
GAGGCGTACAAGCAGCTGGCCGCCCAGTGCGACTACCCGCTCCACCTCGGTGTGACCGAGGCGGGCCCGGCGTTCCAGGGCACGATCAAGTCGGCCGTGGCCTTCGGCGCCCTCCTCTCCCAGGGCATCGGCGACACGATCCGGGTCTCGCTGAGCGCGCCGCCCGCCGAGGAGGTCAAGGTCGGCATCCAGATCCTGGAGTCCCTCAACCTCAAGCAGCGCGGCCTGGAGATCGTGTCCTGCCCGTCCTGCGGGCGCGCTCAGGTCGACGTCTACAAGCTGGCCGAAGAGGTCACGGCCGGCCTGGAGGGCATGGACATCCCGCTGCGCGTGGCCGTCATGGGCTGCGTCGTCAACGGCCCCGGGGAGGCGCGCGAGGCCGACCTCGGTGTCGCCTCCGGCAACGGCAAGGGGCAGATCTTCGTCAAGGGCGAGGTCATCAGGACCGTCCCCGAGTCGAAGATCGTCGAGACCCTGATCGAGGAGGCGTTCAAGCTCGCCGAGCAGGACGGCGCCAAGGCGGTGGGCGAGTGAGCACACCGTTTGTCGTCAAACAGCTCGACCGGGTCGTAATCCGCTTCGCGGGTGACTCCGGCGACGGCATGCAGCTGACTGCGACCGGTTCACGGTTCGGACGGCCGGCTTCGGCAGCGACCTGTCGACGCTGCCGAACTTCCCCGCCGAGATCCGCGCCCCCGCAGGCACCCTCCCCGGTGTCTCGTCGTTCCAGCTGCACTTCGCCGACCACGACATCCTCACCCCCGGCGACGCCCCGGACGACCTGGTCGCGATGAAACCGGCCGCGTTCCGGGCCGACCTGGTCGGGGGCTTGAGCCCCCGACGAGAACCGCACACCGACAGCGACACGAACAAAAGGAAGCACCCGTGACCTACGTCATCGCCCAGCCCTGTGTGGACGTCAAGGACAAAGCCTGCATCGAGGAATGCCCCGTCGACTGCATCTATGAGGGCCGGCGGGCCCTGTACATCCACCCGGACGAATGCGTCGACTGCGGCGCCTGCGAACCGGTCTGCCCCGTCGAGGCGATCTTCTACGAGGACGACGTGCCCGTGGAGTGGAAGGACTACCACAAGGCGAACGTCGAGTTCTTCGACGACCTGGGCTCGCCCGGCGGCGCAGGCGGCCTCGGCCCGCTTGAGCGCGACCACCCGCTCGTCGCCGGACAGCCGGTCCGCGCGGCATGAGCCAGGTCGGAATGGACCGCCGGGCGCGGGTCACCGTTCGTGCGCCGGGCAAGGTCAACCTGACGCTGTCGCCTTCCTCTGCCCGGACGGACACCACGAGCTCACCACCGTCTTCCTGACAGTCGGCCTCCACGACGCGGTACGGACCGCCCCCGCACCCCGGCTCACCGTTACCGTCCGGGGCCCCGGCGCCGCCGACATCCCCGCCGGCGACGGCAATCTGGCAGCGCGGGCGGTCCTCCTGATCGCCCGCGCCGCCGGGGTCGAACCGCCAGTCGCCCCCCACATCGACAAACGCGTCCCCGTCGCCGGGCGGCATGGCCGTAGGCAGCGCCGACGCGGCGGCCGCGCTGGTGGGCCTCGGCCTCTCCCGGGAGGAACTGCGCCTCCCGGCCACCGCCCTGTCCGCGACCGGCCGCTACCGCGACGTCCTCGTCACGGCCGGTCCGTCGAGCGGCTGTACGGCGGTCCCGGACTGAACCGAGGGCCGTCGAGGGTGGTATCGGAGCGGTCCGGCGGGAACGCCGAGGGGCCGATACCGGAGAGATCCGGGACCGGCCCCTCGGCGTTCGACGCGAGGCGTAGCTGCTCAGGCCGCGGAAACCGCTCCCGCCGTCGAACGCCTTGAGGTCGAACGCGGGGTCCATGACGGCCTCGGGAGCGGGGGGGGGGGGAGAGCCCAGCCGCGAGCGGCTTGCGCGCCGTGATGTGGTCCGGGGCGCGGTTGACGGACTCCACGGCGACCAGAGCGCCGCCCGGTAGCAGAACAGGGAGAAACAACCGCTCACCGTGCCCGGGAGGACGTCCTGCCTGTGCTCGATGATCAGCATCGATCCGCCGCCCGGCTCCGGGCGGCGCACGTGCCGCCCGCAGAAGAAGCGGACGAGCCCCGTCCGGGGAACGTACGCCCCATGCCCAGGAAGCGCACGCTCCGCCCCGTCGACCAGCCCCCCGTTGTTCAGGCCCTGTCGTTTGGATCATCCCGGCGTCGCCTGATCCAAACGACAGGGCCTAGACCTCGGCCTCCGCCAACCGGACCGTCCGCTCCGCCAGCTCGCTGATCCGTGCCCCGTCGAACCCGAACACCGCACTGCGCACCGTGTCCTCCAGCGGCTCGGTCCACTGGTCCGGGATCGCCGCCGCCCCGGTCAGCACACCCGTCACCGAGCCGGCCGTCGCCCCGTTGGAGTCGGTGTCCAGGCCGCCGCGGACGGTGAGCGTGATGGTGCGGGTGAAGTCGCCGTCGCCGTACAGGAGCCCGGCGGTGAGCACGGCGGCGTTCGGGATGGTGTGGATCCAGCCGAGCCCCACGGTCTCCTCGGTGAGCGTGCTGAGGGTGTCCTCCCAGGTCATCCGGGTGTCGTGCAGCGAGGCGACCCGGCGTACGGTGCGCGCGAGGCGGCTGCTCGCCGGGATGACGGCGAGCGCCTCGTCGACGGCCGCGCGGATCGTGGTAGCCGTGAACGCCGCCGCGATCAGCGCCGCCGCCCACATCGCGCCGTACACGCCGTTGCCGGTGTGCGACAGCGCCGCGTCCCGGCGGGCGAGGGAGGCCGCACGGCGCGGGTCGCCGGGGCAGGTCCAGCCGTAGATGTCGGCGCGGATGAGGGCCCCGATCCACTCCTGGTACGGGTTGTCGTACGTCGCGGTGAGGGGCGGCTTCAGACCGTTCGCGAGGTTGCGGTACGCCGCCCGCTCCGCCGTGAAGGTCTGGAGATACGGCAGCCGCAACAGCCACAGGTCTCCCACCTGCTCGGTGCTGAAGCCGAAGCCGTGCGTTTCCAGGAGGTCCAGTCCGAGGATCGCGTAGTCCACGTCGTCGTCGCGGCAGCTGCCATGGATACGGCCGCGCACGCAACTCCGCCACTCGGGCCGCAGCTCGAAACCGTCGTCCTCGCTGACCGGCTCGGGAAGATAGTCGGTGAGGGGCAGGGCGGCGGCCTGCCGCAGATACCGATCGATCCGCTCCCGCGTCCACAGGTCGCCCTGCTCGACCGGTTTGCCGAGCATGTTGCCCGCGATCCGGCCCAGCCAGCCTCCGAGGATGCGGTCGGCGAGCTCTGGCTCAGTGCCCACAGGGGTCATAGGACCGGTCTACCCAATTCCGGCCGTGGTCGCTCGGGGTTCGGCGGCTCGCACAGCGGCTTCCCGGGCCACTCGTACGTTGTTCCCACAGAGTTCTCAGGGGCCGGGCAGCGCATGACGGCATGGGCCTCCTCCGGTTAAGGTCGCAGCGGCGCGACTGGCCTTGACGTGCGCGAGGCCCGGAGAGCAAGGGGATAACAGGTGACACAGCGCGTGCTCATCGCCGCGGACAAGTTCAAGGGGTCGCTGACGGCCGTGCAGGTCGCCGAGCGGGTGACGGCCGGTCTGCGCCGGGCCGTGCAGGACGTCGTGGTCGAGGCCATGCCTGTCGCGGACGGCGGTGACGGAACCGTGGACGCGGCGGTCGCGGCCGGCTTCGAGCGCCGTGAGGTCCGGGTCGCCGGGCCCCTCGGGGACGAGGTGACGGCGGCGTTCGCGCTGCGCGGCGACACGGCGGTCGTGGAGATGGCGGAGGCCAGCGGCCTCCAGCGGCTGCCCGCGGGCGTCTTCGCACCGCTCACGGCGTCCACCTACGGCTCCGGCGAGCTGCTACGCGCCGCGCTGGACGCGGGTGCCCGCACCATCGTGTTCGGGGTCGGCGGCAGTGCCACGACCGACGGCGGCGCCGGCATGCTGAGCGCGCTGGGCGCGCGCTTCCTGGACGCCGACGGAGAGCCGGTGACGC
Source organism: Streptomyces sp. AC550_RSS872 (assembly GCF_019049285.1). GTDB lineage: Bacteria > Actinomycetota > Actinomycetes > Streptomycetales > Streptomycetaceae > Streptomyces. The sequence goes on along the minus strand of NZ_JAGMUL010000091.1, from coordinate 89,971 downwards.
CGGGCGGTGCGGGCCTGGGAGACCTGGCCACCGCCGATCTGTCGGGCCTGGATCCGAGGCTGGCCTCGGTGGAGCTGGTGCTCGCCAGCGACGTCGACAACCCGCTGACCGGCCCGAAGGGCGCGCCGGCCGTGTACGGCCCGCAGAAGGGTGCCTCGCCGGACGACGTGGAGAGGCTGGACGCCGCGCTCGCGCACTTCGCGAAGGTGCTGGAGGAGTCGGTCGGTCCCCAGGCCGCCGAACAAGCCGCCGAGCCCGGGGCCGGTGCCGCGGGCGGCATCGGCTACGGCGCCCTCCTCCTCGGCGCCCGCTTCCGCCCCGGCATCGAGGTGATGCTCGACGTGCTGGGCTTCGGCCCGGCACTGGAACGGGCCGATCTGGTCATCACCGGCGAGGGCTCCCTGGACGAGCAGACCCTGCACGGCAAGGCCCCGGCGGGCGTCGCGGCGGCGGCCCGCGCCCGCGGCATCGAGGTCGTCGCGGTCTGCGGCCGGTTGGCCCTCACTCCAGCGGCCCTGGGCCACGCGGGCATCCGCCGCGCGTACGCCTTGTCGGAGCTCGAGCCGGATCCGGCGAAGTCCATGGCCCAGGCAGGTCCGCTCCTGGAACGCGTGGCGGAGTCGATCGTGCGGGACTTCCTGACCTGACCGTGGAGGCGACCTGACCGTGGAGGCGGCGCACAGCCCCCTCCTCAACGGCGCGTGCAACGCGTGAGGCCCGGATGCGGAAGGCATCCGGGCCTCGAGAGCGCACCGAACGACGCTAAAGACGGAATCAGCGTCCGTCGCCGGGTCGGTCGTCCGGGCCGCACTTGTCAAAGGTGCCGTCGAAGTGCACGCAAGCGGTGACCTTCACGACGTAGTTGCTCGTGGAGTTGTCGCTGAACGTGGTCTTTCCCTTGCCCTTCGTGTTCCGGAGGACGAGGCCCTTGGTGTTCTTGCGGTCGAACTCCGAGTAGACGTCGTTGCCGTCCGCCCTCTCGTCGAGCACGGCAACATTCTTGTTGCCGTTCGACTGCAAGCTGTAGGCGTAAGCGAAGTGGATGTCCGGGTTCGTGTGGTGGTTGATCCTGGACGTGACATCTTCGCCGGCGTCTGCGAATGCCGGCGAAGCCCCCGCAACGGCGCCGAGCATGGCGACTGCGACGGCAGCCTTCTTGGCGCTTCTGGATATCTGCATGAATTCTCCCCTTTGGCGCAGCGACTCAACAGCTGCGATTGGCGGTCACCACGAAAAACGGCCTTCAGGTATGACGCACCCATGGGCGGGGCGACGCAAGGCAGGTCACGCCTAGCGGCTTCCGTTGTGGAGCCCCCCATGGAAGCGAGAAGAAGGCCCTCCTCGCGACCAGTGCAAGATCATAGGCCAAAGCCGACGGCAGGCAAGCGTGATGTGAGCGGAGCTCGCATCACCACTCGGCGCGCTTCGCATGCGAGGGGAAAATTCCTGTGATCTCTCATCTGCCATGCAACGTAAGCGACTTGACGCCACGTGCGCTCGGTCCGGCGAACAACCTCGTTGCTCTAAAGGCGGGTTGAAGCGCGGCACGCACACACGCCTTTCCCGGCATGTGACGTGCGTCATATGGCCCTCGATGGAATGGGGAGCTTTCTTTTGCCTGGTGATCGCCTTGGCCTAACATCGGCACCAATCGCGAGGGGCTGACCTCTCTCGCGCAACGGGGGACGATTCGCGGGGGCGCTGTTTCATGCTCACGGGAAGCGCCCGTCATCCGCGGGACAGGGGGATCGCCTCTGCCCCGCAGCGTCACCGCGACATCGCACGGTGACGCGGCAACAGCTACCCGAGGGCACATCACGTGAGCAACTCCGACACCGGGCCCGCGCCCGACCCCGTACTCCACATTCAGGATCTGGACTACTCGGTCCGGAACCGGACTCTGTTCAAGGGCCTGGAGCTCAGCGTCAGCGCCGGCGAGTCAGTGGCGATCACGGGCCCGAGCGGCTCGGGCAAGAGCACGCTGCTCTCGTCGGTCCTTGGTCTGATCAAGCCGCATGGCGGAAGCATCAGAGTGACCGGAGCGGAGGTAACGAAGCTGCGAGGAAAGCAGCTCGCCAGGCTGCGCAGCGAAACCATCGGCACGGTCTTCCAGTTCGGGGAGCTCCTGCCCGAACTCAGCCCGCTGGACAACGTGGCGCTGGCGGCGCTGCTGTCGCGTTCCGACCGCGCCGGCGGGTACCGCAAGGCACAGGAACTGCTGGACGAACTGCGCGTTCCGTCGGCTGAGACGACGGAGGAACTCTCCGGAGGAGAGCATCAACGTACGGCTGTGGCTCGTGCGCTGATCAACTCGCCCGAGCTGATCCTGGCCGATGAGCCCACCGGCTCCCTCGACCCTGACGCCACTGCTCGCATCGCGGAACTGCTCTTCGATCTCCCCCGGCGGCGCAGGTGTGGGTTGGTGCTGGTGACACACGATGTCGAGGTTGCCGCACGAGCGGACCGGGTGCTGCGTCTCGAAGCCGGCCTGCTGGTTCCCGCCCAGGTGCGGGAGGCGGTGCAGGCGTGAGCGGGGCCAGACGCGGCGGGTTGTCACTTCAGCTCCTTCGCATAGGACGCGACGCGGGTCGACGCTCGGAGGCGGCCGGAACCAGGGCCGCGGCTCTGGCGCTGTCGGCTTTCGCTGTCGCACTGTGCCTGGGCCTGCTGGCGATGGTGCACGCCGCCTATGTCGGCAAGGAGCTGCGGCGCGACGCCAGGACTCCGGTGGCGCAGACAGAGCAATCGCAGGCCACCCCGGCCACGCTGTGGCTGGTCGGCTCGGACGCGCTGAAGGGGCAGCGGCTCTTCAGCGTCGTGTTCATCGCGCCGCACACGTCGAATGCCCCACTTCCTCCAGGGGTGGATCGTTGGCCGGGGCCGGGTGAGGCCGTTCTCTCCCCAGGCCTGCTGAAAGCCGGCGCCGCGGAGGGAATCGCCGGCCGGTACGGGAAGCTCTCGGGCACGATCGGGCAGGAGGGGTTGGACGACCCTGGAGAGTGGCTCGCCTACGTCCGCCCGGCCAAGGGCATGAAGGCCGAGGCGCCGATCGAGGCCGTGGTCGGTTTCGGGCCGAAGGCAGGCCTGCCGGCTGAAGGCCTGGCGCCAGGCACGGGCCGCGACAACGACAAGCCCGAGTGGATGTTCCAGGGCCTCGTCGTCGGCCTGCTGCTCGTACCGAGTCTCGTGCTCCTTTTCACCGCACTGCGCGCCGGGGCACATGGCCGTGACCGCAGAGGCGCCCTGGTCGACGCCCTGGGAGGGCTGAGGCGCGACCGCGCCCTGATCGCCGTGGGCGAGGCGGTGCGACCGGTGATGTGGGGAGCCTTCGCGTCGATTCCGTTCATCGCCGTGGCCGCGTTCGTTGACGTCCGAGTTCCGTTCGTCGGCTACATGACGTCATCCGCCGATGTGCGTCAGCATGGCTGGCCGGTACTGCTTACTCCTGGGGCCGTCATCGTGACGGCACTGGCCCTGGCCGTCATCAGCGATCAGCTGTCCACCCGGGCCGGGGGGACCCGCCCCGTCAACGCGAGCAGCTCACGCCGGCAGCGGCACCTCGCGTTCCTCTGTGCGCCGGCGATCCTGCTCGCCAGCCGCGGTCCGGAACTCGCCGGGGACAGTTCGCTGTACCGGGCATGGATCAGCTGGATCGGCCTTGCTCTCGTCGTGCTGACTCTGCCCGCCGGAGTGGCGGTCCTCGTGGCCAGGCTCGGGGGGAGCCTGGAGCGGACCGGGCGACAGCGGGGGTGGGCCGGTGCGCTGATCGCGGGCCGCCGCATCAGCCGCTACCCGGCGGCCACGGCCCGCCTGGTCACTGGTGTGACGGTTGCGCTGATCGTCTTCATGCAGGCCCTCGCCTGGCAGGCGATGATCGGGACCTACCACGCCAAAATGGAGGAGATCCTCAGCGCTGTCGACAGAAACGTGGCCGAGATCGGCCCCAGGGGGACTGTCTCCCCCCGGGAGGCCGCCGCCTATCTCGAGTCGATCCCCGAGGGCAATGAGCCCGTCGTCCTCGCGCCTCCCCGCACCGCCGGTGACGGCCCCATCACGATCAGCGGAGGATGCGTTGCCCTGGAGAGTCTTCGGCTGCCGTGTTCGCCCACACCGGCCCGCGTCGACGTCGCACTCGATCGGCGCTTGCAGCAGCTGCTCCAGTGGAACACGGAGGGGGGCACCTACCTGAAGGTGGTCCGAGCCGACCACGCCGAGCTGGCCAGGCAAACCCTGCCGAGCGCCAACACCTTGGCGGTGGTGAAGGCTGATGGCGGAGTCCCCGCCTTCGCGGCGCTCAAGGAAGCCTCCTACCGGGCCTATCCCCGCGGGGCACAGGTCCGTTTTCCCGGGGAGGAGTGGCTGGCGGACGGCATTCCGGACCGGGACCAGGGCCGGTGGATCCAGCTCTTCGGTGTGCTGGGGATGGGAATCCTCATGCTCGCCATCGGCCTCAGTGGCAAAGCCGAGTTCCTGCGCCAGGGCCGGGCACTGGCGCCGCTGACCGTGTTGACCGGCGGATACCGCGTCTTTCGCAGCAGTGCGGCCTGGGCGATCGTCGCGCCGCTCGCGCTCGCCGCGCTGGCGGGGTGCGTCGTGGCTGCCTGGACCGCACGACCGGTCGCCCGGCCGGGAATGGCTTACTACGTCCCCGGGGGCCTCATGGCGACCGCCGTCATTGTGGTGCTCGCCGTGTCCGTCGTGATGGGGCTGTGGGCTGCTCGGATCGCCGGGCAACAGGCACGCAACTGGCGAGCCTAGCCACCACTTCCGGCCCGGCCCGCATCGGAGGCCACTTCGGAGCGCATAGGGACCGCGATGCCGGCGCAGCGACGGACCATGCTGATCACCGAGATGCCTGCGGTGGCCCGGCCGCTGTCGGCAGCGTCGAGGGTGCTGCCGCGAAAACCCGAGGGGCCCGGACCGAATCACGATTCGGTCCGGGCCCCTCGGGCAACGTACAAGCCGAGCTACGGGACCTGCGCCGCCCGTGCCTCGCGGCTCTCGCGCCGGTTGTCACGGAAAGTGTTCACCCGGCGAGCCGTGGCGAACAGCGGGATCGTCGCCGCCATCACGATCTGCAACGCGCAGCCCATCTGGAGCAGCACCTGGCCGCCCGGCGCGTCGAACGCCCACGCCGCCAGCAGACCCATGGCCGACACGATCCAGCCGAGCACCGCCACCGCGAGGATGCCTCGCGGCTTCGGGTACTCGACCCGGCTCACCATCAGCCACGCGGTACCGACGACCGCCAGCAGGGTCGCCTCGAACGGCAGCTCGAGCAGCACGATCGAGACGACCGTGAGTGCACCGAACGGCGAGGGCATGCCCTGGAACGTGCCGTCCTTCACGGTGACGCACGAGAAGCGGGCGAGCCGCAGCACCACCGCCAGCAGCACAACGATCGCGGCCACCGCCGCGACCCGCTCATGCGCGTCTCTCGCGACCATGCCGTACACGAGCACGAAGTACGCGGGGGCCAGACCGAAGCTGATCAGATCAGAGAGGTTGTCCAGCTCCGCACCCATCGGCGACGACCGCAGCTTGCGGGCCACGAGGCCGTCGAACAGGTCGAAGACAGCCGCGCACAGCATCAGTATGACGGCCGTGGCCGCGCTGTTGCGGGCCATGCCCGAAGTGTCACCCGAGAGGTGCGGGATCAGGATGCCGGTGGTGGTGAAGTACACCGCCATGAAGCCGCACGTCGCGTTGCCGAGCGTCAGGGTGTCCGCTATCGACAGGCGCAGAGAAAGAGGCATCTCCTCTTCGTCGACCTCGTCGGCCTCGGGCACCCAGCCCGGCTGTGTCTCAGGATCAATCACGGTCAATGCGAGTCACCCCAGCCACGGTCTTCTGCCCGACCTCGACCGCGACCTCCACGCCCTCGGGCAGGTAGATGTCGACACGGGAGCCGAAGCGGATCAGACCAATACGGTCACCCTGCTCGACCTTCGTGCCCTGCGGGATGTAGGGGACGATGCGGCGGGCCACCGCGCCGGCGATCTGGATCATCTCGATGTCGCCGAGTTCGGTGTCGAAATGCCAGACTACGCGCTCGTTGTTCTCGCTCTCCTTGTTGAACGCCGGAACGAACCCGCCCGGGATGTGCTCGACGGACGTGACCGTGCCGGAGAGCGGCGCGCGGTTGACGTGGACGTTGAGCGGGCTCATGAAGATCGCGACGCGGGTGCGCCCGTCCTTCCACGGCATGATGCTCTGCACCACGCCGTCGGCGGGCGAGATGACCCGGCCCTGGGCGATCTCGCGCTCGGGGTCGCGGAAGAACCACAGCATGCCCGCCGCGAGCGCGGTGGCGGGCACGGCCACAGCCTTGGCGACGCCGGAGCGGCGTGCGCGGGCCAGGCTGAGGGCTGCGGTGGCGACGGTCGGGAGAAGCCACGGCGATGCTCCGCGCGCGAGGCGTACGCCGGCCCGGCTGTCGCGTGGTGCAGAGGTTTGGCTGTGGGGCATGGATGACCTTCGTAGCGGATGATGCCGCGCTTCGGCGGGGGACGGCGGCTTTCCGGGGATCGTACCGGTCGCGGGCCACAACTGGGTAAGCCAGGAAGTCGAGTCGGCGGCTGAAGAGTACTGACGGGGTGTGATCTTCTTCTCGAAGAAAACACCCCGAACCCGGACATCTATCCCTGGAAGCGATACTCTTCGAGCAACCTGCGACCGATGATCATTTTCTGGATCTCGGCGGTACCTTCACCGATAAGCAGCATCGGAGCCTCTCGGTAGAGGCGCTCGATCTCGTACTCCTTGGAGAAGCCGTAGCCGCCGTGGATCCGGAAAGCATCCTCCACGACCTCCTTGCAGTACTCGGAGGCGAGGTACTTCGCCATCCCAGCCTCAAGGTCGTTTCGTTCACCGGAGTCCTTTTTGCGTGCCGCGTTCACCATCATCGCATGCGCCGCCTCGACCTTGGTAGCCATCTCGGCCAGCTTGAACTGGATGGCCTGGTGCTGGGCGATCGGCTTGCCGAACGTGTGCCGCTGCTGGGCGTACTGGACGCCGAGTTCGAACGCACGCTGAGCGACGCCACAGCCACGCGCCGCCACATTGACGCGCCCGACCTCGACGCCGTCCATCATTTGGTAAAAACCTCGGCCGGTGACGCCGCCGAGCACCCGATTGGCCGGAATGCGCAGGCCGTCCATGATGAGCTCGGTCGTGTCGACGCCCTTGTAGCCCATCTTGTCGATCTTGCCGGGGATGGTGAGGCCCGGGCGGACCTCTCCGAAGCCGGGCTCCTTCTCGACGAGGAAGGTCGTCATCGACTTGTGGGGCGCGGTGCCCTCGGGGTGTCCTTCGTCACTTCGGACGAGTACGGCCACCAGAGACGACGTTCCGCCGTTCGTCAGCCACATCTTCTGGCCGTTCAGGACGTACTCCTCGCCGTCCTTCACCGCCTTCGACGTGATGGCCGACACATCGGAGCCCAGGCCCGGCTCCGACATCGAGAAGGCGCCGCGGATGTCGCCGGCCGCCATGCGCGGCAGGAAGTGGTCCTTCTGCTCCTGTGTGCCGTGCTGCTTGAGCATGTACGCCACGATGAAGTGCGTGTTGATGATGCCGGACACCGACATCCAGCCGCGGGCGATCTCCTCGACGCACAGGGCGTAGGTGAGGAGCGACTCGCCCAGGCCGCCGTACTCCTCGGGAATCATCAGACCGAACAGGCCGAGTTCCTTGAGGCCGTCGACGATCGCTTGCGGGTACTCGTCGCGGTGCTCCAGCTCGGTCGCGACCGGGATGATCTCCTTGTCCACGAAGTCGCGGACGGTGGAGAGGATCTCCTGCTGAATGTCCGTCAGACCGGCGGTCTGGGCGAGGCGCGCCATGGCTACTTCTCCTGCTGCTTCAGTTCGGGGCGGCCGGGCTGCTCGCCGCCGCGCTCCTTGATGTACGTCTCGGTCGGCACCATGACCTTGCGGCGGAACACGCACACCAGCGTGCCGTCCTGCTTGTAGCCCTTGGTCTCGACGTAGACGATGCCGCGGTCGTTCTTCGACTTCGACGGCCACTTGTCCAGCACGGTCGTCTGGCCGTAGATCGTGTCGCCGTGGAAGGTCGGCGCCACGTGCTTCAGCGACTCGATCTCCAGGTTGGCGATGGCCTTGCCGGAGATGTCCGGCACGCTCATGCCGAGCAGCAGCGAGTAGATGTAGTTGCCGACGACGACGTTCTTGCCGAAGTCCGTCGTCTTCTCCGCATAGTTCGTGTCCATGTGGAGCGGGTGGTGGTTCATGGTGAGGAGACAGAACAGGTGGTCGTCGTACTCGGTGACCGTCTTGCCCGGCCAGTGCTTGTACGTCGCCCCGACCTCGAACTCCTCGTAGGTGCGTCCGAACTGCATCGCGCTCAGGCCTCCGGGATCTCGAACTTGCTGGTGCGCTGCATGCCGGCCGCACGGCCCTTGCCGGAGATGACCAGCGCCATCTTGCGGCTGGCCTCGTCGATCATCTCGTCGCCGAGCATCGCGGAGCCCTTCTTGCCGCCCGCCTCGGACGTGTAGTAGTCGTACGCGTCCAGGATCAGCTCGGCGTGGTCGTAGTCCTCCTGGGAGGGCGAGAAGATCTCGTTGGACGCCTCGACCTGGCCCGGGTGCAGCACCCACTTGCCGTCGAAGCCGAGCGCGGCGGCGCGCTGGGCGACCTCGCGGTAGCCGTCGATGTTGCGGATCTGAAGGTAGGGGCCGTCGATCGCCTGGAGGTTGTTGGCGCGGGCGGCCATCAGGATCTTCATCAGGATGTAGTGGTAGGCGTCCGCCGGGTAGCCGGGCGGCTGCTCGCCCACGACCAGCGACTTCATGTTGATCGACGCCATGAAGTCGGCCGGGCCGAAGATGATGGTCTCGACGCGCTGGGACGCGGTCGCGATCTCGTTGACGTTGTTCAGACCCTGGGCGTTCTCGATCTGCGCCTCGATGCCGATCTTGCCGACCTCGAAGCCCATCGTCTTCTCGATCTGGGTGAGGAGGAGGTCCAGGGCCACGACCTGCTGGGCCGTCTGCACCTTCGGCAGCATGATGCAGTCGAGGTTCTGGCCGGCACCCTCGACGACCGTGACGACATCGCGGTACGTCCACTCCGTCGTCCAGTCGTTGACGCGCACCACCCTCGTCTTGCCCGTCCAGTCGCCCTCGTTGAGGAACTTGACGATGGTGTGCCGCGCCTCGGGCTTGGCGAGCGGGGCGCACGCGTCCTCCAGGTCGAGGAAGACCTGGTCGGCGGGGAGGCCCTGGGCCTTCTCCAGGAAGCGCGGGTTCGAGCCCGGTACCGCCAGGCAGGAACGCCGGGGGCGAAGGCGGTTGACCGTGGTCATGCGGGGACCTCCAGGGGGTCGAGCTTGTTCGCTTTCCGGATCTCGTCGACGATGCGGCCGATGATTCCGGTGATGTCGAAGTCCTTCGGGGTGAAGACGGCGGCCACACCGGCTGCCCTGAGCTGCTCGGCGTCACCATTCGGGATGATGCCACCGGCGATCACCGGTATATCTGTGGCACCGGCCACACGGAGCCGTTCCAGCACGTCCGGCACCAGCTGTGCGTGCGATCCGGAGAGGATGGACAGGCCGACCGCGTGCACGTCCTCGGCGAGGGCCGCGTCCACGATCTGTTCGGGCGTCAGGCGGATGCCCTGGTAGACCACCTCGAACCCGGCGTCACGGGCCCGCACGGCGATCTGCTCGGCGCCGTTGGAGTGCCCGTCCAGGCCCGGCTTGCCGACCAGGAAGCGCAGTTTGCCGACGCCCATGTCCTTCGCCGTCAGGTCGACCTTGCGGCGGACCTCGGCCATGGCCGAGCCCTCCTCCGCCGGGACCGCGACCGGTGCCGACGAGACCCCGGTCGGCGCCCGGAACTCGCCGAACACCTCGCGCAGCGCCCCGGCCCACTCGCCGGTCGTGACCCCGGCGCGGGCGCACTCCAGGGTGGCCTCCATGAGGTTGGCGGTGCCCTTCGCGGCCTCCTTCAGCTTCTCCAGCGCCTTGCACGGGCGCGGATGGTTGAAGGGCGGCTGGTAGCGGGTGTCGCGCCAGTTCTGAAGACCCGCGATCACCCGGGCCTCGACCGCCGGGTCGACCGTCTGGATGGCCGTGTCGAGATCGGCGGTCAGCGGGTTCGGCTCGGTCGTCTCGAAGATGTTGACGCCGATGATCTTCTCCTGACCCGACTCGATCCGGGCCCGGCGCTCGGCGTGCGAGGAGACGAGCTGCGACTTGAGGTAGCCGGACTCGACGGCGGCCATCGCGCCGCCCATCTCCTGGATCCGCTCGATCTCCGCGAGGGACTCCTCGACGAGCTTGCTCACCTTCGCCTCGATGACGTGCGAGCCCTCGAAGATGTCCTCGTACTCCAGCAGATCGCTCTCATGGGCGAGCACCTGCTGGATGCGCAGCGACCACTGCTGGTCCCAGGGCCGGGGGAGACCGAGGGCCTCGTTCCAGGCCGGCAGCTGCACGGCACGCGCGCGTGCGTCCTTCGACAGGGTCACGGCCAGCATCTCCAGCACGATCCGCTGGACGTTGTTCTCCGGCTGCGCCTCGGTCAGACCGAGGGAGTTGACCTGGACGCCGTACCGGAAGCGGCGCTGCTTGGGGTTCTCGATGCCGTAGCGCTCGCGCGTGACCTGGTCCCAGATCCGCCCGAACGCCCGCATCTTGCACATCTCCTCGATGAAGCGGACGCCCGCGTTCACGAAGAAGGAGATACGGGCCACGACGTCCCCGAACTTCTCGGCGGGGACCTGCCCTGAGTCGCGTACGGCATCGAGAACCGCTATCGCGGTGGACATCGCGTACGCGATCTCCTGGACCGGCGTGGCGCCCGCCTCCTGCAAGTGGTAGCTACAGATGTTGATCGGGTTCCACTTCGGGATGTGGGAGACCGTGTACGCGATCATGTCCGTCGTCAGCCGGAGTGAGGGTCCCGGCGGGAAGACATGGGTCCCCCGCGACAGGTACTCCTTGACGATGTCGTTCTGGGTCGTGCCCTGGAGCTTGGTGATGTCCGCGCCCTGCTCCTCGGCGACGACCTGGTAGAGCGCCAGCAGCCACATGGCGGTGGCGTTGATCGTCATCGAGGTGTTCATCTGCTCCAGGGGGATGTCCTGGAACAGCCGGCGCATGTCACCGAGGTGCGCGACCGGCACGCCGACCCGGCCGACCTCGCCGCGGGCGAGGATGTGGTCGGAGTCGTAGCCGGTCTGCGTGGGCAGGTCGAACGCGACCGACAGGCCGGTCTGCCCCTTGGCGAGGTTGCGCCGGTACAGCTCGTTGGACGCCTCGGCCGTGGAGTGACCGGCGTACGTGCGCATGAGCCACGGCCGGTCCTTCTCCCGCGTGCCTTCGGCGGGCTGACGCTCAGTCATCTATGACCCCGGGTGTCTCAGATGTTGCGGAAGCGGTTGATGGCGTCGATGTGCTGCGCGCGCATCTCCTCGTCGCGCACGCCGAGACCTTCCTCGGGGGCGAGGCACAGCACGCCGACCTTGCCCTGGTGGAGGTTGCGGTGCACGTCGTAGGCCGCCTGGCCGGTCTCCTCCAGGGAGTAGACCTTCGACAGCGTCGGGTGGATCTTGCCCTTCGCGATGAGCCGGTTGGCCTCCCAGGCCTCGCGGTAGTTGGCGAAGTGCGAGCCGATGATCCGCTTCAGCGACATCCACAGGTAGCGGTTGTCGTACTCGTGGTTGTAGCCCGAGGTGGAGGCGCAGGTGACGATCGTGCCGCCCTTGCGCGTGACGTACACGGAGGCGCCGAAGGTCTCGCGGCCCGGGTGCTCGAAGACGATGTCGACGTCCTCGCCGCCGGTGAGCTCGCGGATGCGCTTGCCGAAGCGCTTCCACTCCTTCGGGTCCTGGGTGTTCTCGTCCTTCCAGAACTTGTAGCCCTCGGCGTTGCGGTCGATGATCGCCTCGGCGCCCATCGCCCGGCAGATGTCCGCCTTCTGGTCGCTGGAGACGACACAGATCGGGTTGGCGCCACCGGCGAGGGCGAACTGCGTGGCGTACGAGCCGAGTCCGCCGCTCGCGCCCCAGATCAGGACGTTGTCGCCCTGCTTCATGCCGGCGCCGTTGCGGGAGACCAACTGACGGTACGCGGTGGAGTTCACCAGGCCCGGGGCGGCGGCCTCCTCCCAGCTCAGGTGGCCCGGCTTGGGCATGAGCTGGTTGGACTTGACGAGGGCGATCTCCGCGAGGCCGCCGAAGTTCGTCTCGAAGCCCCAGATGCGCTGCTCGGGGTCGAGCATGGTGTCGTTGTGACCGTCGCTGGACTCCAGCTCGACGGACAGACAGTGCGCGACGACCTCGTCACCGGGCTTCCAGGAGTTGACGCCCGGGCCGGTGCGAAGGACGACGCCCGCGAGGTCGGAGCCGATGATGTGGTACGGCAGGTCGTGGCGCTTGGTCAGCTCGCTGAGCCGGCCGTAGCGCTCCAGGAACCCGAAGGTCGACAGGGGCTCGAAGATCGAGGTCCAGACGGAGTTGTAGTTGACCGAGGAGGCCATGACGGCCACCAGGGCCTCGCCCGGGCCGAGTTCCGGCACCGGCACGTCGTCCAGGTGGATCGACTTGCGGGGGTCCTTGTCGCGGGTCTGTAGGCCCGCGAACATCTCCGTCTCGTCCTTGTGCACGGTGATCGCGCGGTACGACTCGGGGAGCGGCAGAGCGGCGAAGTCGGCCGGCGTCGATTCCGGCGACTGGATCGCGTCCAGAATGTCCTTCACGGTCACGGTGTTGCCTCCGGCGGTGAGCACCCTGAGGGAGGGTGCTGAGGGTTACGTCGGTGCTGCTGAGGGTTTTTGTGGGTGCCGTCGGTTCGGCTGTTGTGCTGTTCGGCAGCGCTTTGTGGCGCGGGAGGTTGCCTGTGACGCAGGCGCCGGGCGCGCAGACCCCGGGGAGGGTTTGCGGGGACAGCCGACGTACGAAAGGTCTCTGCACGCCGGCCGCCCGGACTCCTTCAACGTATGGCACGGCGTGTCACCTGGCAAGGCACCGAGTGCCAGAACTTGCTCTCAGATGAAATCTTTACGTAACAAATGAGCGATGATCGATCAAAGCTACCGACGAGTAGGTTCTTATCGGGTGCTATCGGTCAGGACCATGGCCGTCGCGGTACGTGGCGCCCGCACCGCGCGTCCGCTCAGCTCGCGATCTTCGTCAGCCGGTGGAGGAGCGTGTTCCGGTGGACCGCGAGCCGCTCCGCCGCGCGGACCAGCTGGAAGCCGCCCTCCGCCCAGGCGATCAGCGTCTCCCGCAGCACCGGCCGGTCCTCTCACACGCAGTCCAGCAGGGACCGCGGCCGCGTACCGGGCGCGCTCGTGCCGTACCAGGGACCGCGGCCGCGTACCGGGCGCGCTCGTGCCGTACCACCGAGGCCGCGAGCTGGGCACGCGCAGGTCGGCCACGGCGAAGACACGGCCGTCCGGCTCCAGCCGGGGGACCGGCACGCAGTGCCAGTGCCGAGTCCCGGTGCGAGGCCTGCACCCCGGCGACGCCCCGGCCCGGCTCACCGATCCCGCACCGCGCGTCGGCCTCGTGCCGCCCGCCCAGCCGTTCCCCCAACGCGGAGCATCGCTCGACGAGCTGCTTCGGGTGGCCGGCCGAGGCGTGCAGAACGGCGTACCGGCCGGCCGCGAGCTCCCCGGTCACGTCCTGAGCGGAGCCGAACACCTACCGGACCCTCCGCAGCAGCGACACTCGTGACGCCCCGCGCGTCCGGACGTCCAGCACCACAGTCGTACGCGACAGCCGCGGATCGGCCCCGGCTCCGCCATCCGCGCCGCCACCGTCTCGGCGTCGACCACCTCGGGGTCGTTCAGCGCGATGTCCCGTACGCAGTCGTCGACCGTCCGCTCGTGCAGCAGTCGGGAGCGCAGCAGTCGGGAGCGCAGCAGGGCTCCTTCCTCCAGGAGGATCTCGGTCTGCCGCTGGACGAGCGGTGGCCGCCGGGAAGGGCTACAGCTTCTCGGTGCCGGCCGGGTCGCTGTCGAGACGGCTGGTCCATCTGGGGTCGGCGAAGGCGGTGCCGGCGTCGTTGGGCAAGGGCGTGCGGGGCACCGGGACGACGGAGTCCGACCGGGACCCGGACCGTTTCCGGCCGGGCCGCGTGGAGGCGTTGGTGGCGGCCGCGCGGCCGTATCTGCCGGGGCCGACTGGGAGCGGCGGGAGCAGGAGTGGATGGGGCCGCGCACGATGACCCCGGATGGACTGCCTCTGTTGGGCCCGCGGCCCCTCCCGGGCCGCCCTCGCACCCTCCTCGCCACCGGCCACGACATGCCGGCCCCGGCTACGGGGCGGCTGATGGGCGGGGGCTGCCGACAGGGGAGGCGGATCCCGGGTCGGCGGCCCGATGCGCGCCGGGCCGCTCCATCCGGCGTCTTTCGCGACGCCGGCATGATCCGCCGGACGGGCCCTGGGCGCCCAGACCCTAGGCGCCCAGGCCCAGCAGGGCTACTTGCAGGGGAAGCGCCGGCTCCTCGGGAAGGGCAGGGGGTTCTTCCCCGCGGCCCGTGTGCGTGGGCGGGACGGCGCGCAGGCCCCCTATGCCGTCGGCCGCCCACTTCGCGTCCGTCGTGGGGAGGGACAGCGTCATGCGCCGCCCGTCGGCCAGCGTGGCTTCGAGCTTGGTCGGGTCATTCGCCTGCATGGCAACTCACTTCCGTCGCGCAACCATGAAGATCGTGCTTCGAATTGGAGGACGGATGAGCCGACGCGATGGTTCCCACCGAGGGATCCGTCGCGAGCCCCCTGCGCAGAGCCTAGGCCCGCTCCTTCAGCGCCTGCTCGATCGTCCGCATCACCTCGTCGAGCGGCGCGTCGGTCCGCGCCACCGTCACCAGCACCTCGCCCTGCGAGGCCACGGAGGCGGGCGCCGTGCGCGGCGCGGTGTCCCGGCCCGCCCCGATACCCGTGCCGAACGTCCTCCGTACGATCGCGAAGGCATGGTCGAGCTGTGCCTCCACGTCGCCCTGGCCGCCGGCCCGCAGCCAGCGCCGCAGGACGTGGTTGTGGGCGGTGACCACGGCGGACGCGGCGACCTCCGCCAGCAGCGGGTCGTCGTTGGCGTCGTCGTCGTGCGCGTGCTCGTCGAAGTGGCCGAGGAGATAGCGGGTGAAGAGGCGCTCGTAGCGGGCCACCGACGCGATCTCCGCCTCGCGCAGGGTGGGCACCTCGCGCGTCAGCTTGTAGCGGGCGACCGAGATCTCCGGCCGCGCCGCGTACATCCGCATGACCTCCTTGATGCCGCGGCACACCGTGTCGAGCGGGTGCTCATGGGCCGGGGCGGCGTTGAGCACCGCCTCGGCGCGGATCAGGGTGTCGTCGTGGTCCGGGAAGATCGCCTCTTCCTTGGAACGGAAGTGGCGGAAGAACGTGCGCCGGGCGACCCCGGCCGCGGCCGCGATCTCGTCGACGGTGGTCGCCTCGTACCCCTTGGTCGCGAACAGCTCCATCGCCGCGGCCGCCAGTTCGCGGCGCATCTTGAGCCGTTGGGCGGCTGCGCGACTGCCGGCGGCACTTTCCGGCGCGTCGGGCGTGGCTGGTGTACGTGAGGACTTGGCGGGCTGGGACATGACCCGAACGTACTGCATGTGCGCAGCTTGATGCGCATGTACCGGGTTTCCCCCGCCCTCGGCAGGCGGGGGAGGCCCCGGTTCGGCAGCTGGGGCCGAGCCGTGCCGGGAGGCCGGAAGCGGGCTGCCGGGGTCCAGCAGCCCGCCCCACTCCTGACCGCTTCTGAACCAGTCCCCGGGCTGCTCAGCGCCGGGCATATTCGCGGAAGCCGCGGCCGGTCTTGCGGCCGAGGCAGCCCGCGGCCACCAGGTGCTCCAGGAGCGGCGCCGGAGCCAGACCCGGGTCGCGGAACTCGCGGTGCAGGACCTTCTCGATCGCCAGGGAGACATCGAGCCCGACGACGTCCAGCAGCTCGAAGGGGCCCATGGGGTAGCCGCCGCCCAGCTTCATCGCGGCGTCGATGTCGTCGAGCGTCGCGTAGTGCTCCTCCACCATCTTGATCGCGTTGTTCAGGTACGGGAACAGCAGCGCGTTCACGATGAATCCGGCACGGTCACCGCAGTCCACGGCGTGCTTCTTGATCCTCCCGCAGACCTCGCGGACCGTCGCGTGGACCTCGTCGTCCGTCAGAACCGTACGGACGACCTCGACCAGCTTCATCGCCGGCGCCGGGTTGAAGAAGTGCATACCGATCACGTCCTGCGGACGCGAGGTGGCGCGGGCACAGGCGACGACGGGCAGCGACGAGGTGGTGGTGGCCAGCACCGCGCCCGGCTTGCAGACCTTGTCCAGCGTCGCGAACAGCTGCTGCTTGATCTCCAGGTCCTCGGCGATGGCCTCGACAGCCAGATCGACGTCGGCGAACGCGTCGTACGAACCCGCCGCGGTGATCAGGTCCAGGGTCTGCGCGGCGGCCTCGGCGGTCATCCGCCCCTTGTCGACAGAGCGCGAAAGCGACTTGCCGATACGGGCCTTCGCGGCCTGCGCCTTCTCCTCGCTGCGGGCGGCCAGCACGACCTCGTACCCGGCCTTGGCGAAGACCTCGGCGATCCCGGACGCCATGGTGCCCGAGCCCGCGACGCCGACCGAGCGGACCGTACGGCCGGGGGTGAGGGCGGCGCCGTCCAGCGGCGTCAGCGCGTCCCGCACGACGGTGGCGCTGCCCGGCGCCTCGTACGTGTAGAAGCCGCGGCCCGACTTACGGCCCGTCAGGCCGGCCTCGCTGAGCTGCTTGAGGATCGGCGCGGGGGCGTGCAGCCGGTCGCGGGACTCGGCGTACATGGCCTCCAGGACCCGGCGCGCGGTGTCGATGCCGATCAGGTCGAGCAGGGCCAGCGGCCCCATCGGCAGTCCGCAGCCCAGCCGCATCGCGGCGTCGATGTCCTCGCGGGAGGCGTACTTCGCCTCGTACATCGCGGCCGCCTGGTTGAGGTAGCCGAACAGCAGGCCGTCGGCGACGAAGCCGGGCCGGTCGCCGACCGCGACGGGCTCCTTGCCGAGGTCCAGGGCGAGGTTGGTGACCGCGGTGACCGCCGTCGGCGCGGTCAGCACGGAGGAGACGACCTCGACCAGGCGCATCGCGGGCGCCGGGTTGAAGAAGTGCAGTCCGAGAACCCGCTCGGGACGGGCCGAGTCGGCGGCCAGGCGCGTGACCGAGAGGGCGTTGGTGCCGGTCGCCAGGATCGTCTCGGGGCGCACGATCCCGTCCAGCTCACGGAAGATCTGCTGCTTGATCTCGTACGACTCCGGCGCCACCTCGATGACCAGGTCCGCGTCGGCCGCGGCCCGCAGTTCGGTGAAGGTGCGGATGCGGGCGAGGGCGTCCGCGCGCTCCTCCTCGGTCAGCCGGCCGCGCTCCACGGCACGGGCGGTCGAGGTCTCCAGCGCGGCGACGGCCTTGGCGGCCGTGGCCTCGCTGATGTCGATGCCGATGACCTCGCGACCGGCCTTGGCCAGGATCTCGGCGATGCCGGTGCCCATGGTGCCGAGGCCGACGACGGCGACAGTCTTGAGCGGGGACAGAGGGGTGTCGGACGAGGTGTCGGACAGGGGAGTGGCCATCGCGGGACTCCAGGAATGAGGGTGACGACTGGAATGCGCCCGGGTGCGCCGAGAAGGCGCACCGGGTGCGGAATGGAGTGAGTGCGGGTGTCGTTGCCGGGCTTCTGGCGCACACGCCCGGTGCCGTCGCCGAGCGCGTGCACACGCGCCGGGGAACGGCGGATCCGACCGGCCCTGTCCCGGAGCCGAGTCGTACTGAGGTACATGAAGTACCGAACCGACCAACACTCGCGGCGGCTGCGTCACCAGGCCGCTGCAAGCAAATCCACGAGTGGGTGACTCGCTCGTATGAGCTTAACCGGTGGGTAACGAGCGCGCCAGACCTCGTCTTTGTGATGTAGGTCCCGTGACGCGGGCCGCTTGCATACGCTCGCCTTCATGGACGAAGAGTTGCGATCACTCACGGAGCGCTTACGGCAGGAGTCCGGGGCGTCGGCCGCGTACGAGCACCTCGCGGCGACCGAGGACCTCGACGAACTGGCGAGCGTGCTCACCGCGCCCGGACAGCCGCTGTGGGCCAGGGAGCTGGCCGCGTTCCGGCTGGGCCTCGCGGGCGACCGACGGGCCTTCGAGTCCCTCGTCCTGCTGCTCAACCACCGCGATCCGGAGCGCTGTGTCTCCGCCGCCCACGCCCTCGCCCGGCTCGGCGACCCGCGCACGGCCCGCGCGGCGGCCGCCCTCGCCACCAACGAACTCCGCGTCGCCTACGCCCTGCTCCCGGTCCGCCTCCTGGTCGAACTGCGCGCCCCCGAGGCCGTCCCCGCCCTGATCACCACCCTGGAACGCCGCCTGCGCCCCCACGACCCCTACCGCCGCGTGGCCCTCGCCTGCGTCGAGGGCCTCGGCACCCTCGGCGACACCCGCGCCAGACGCGTCCTGAACGAGGCCCTGGCCCACCCGGCACTGGCGGAGGCGGCGGTCCGGGCGCTGGCGCGGATTCCGCGTCAGCGGTGAGCCCCCAGCTCCCGCATGTACCGCACCTCGGGCACCTCGACGCCGTCCACCTCGAAGGGCTCCTCGGAGCCGTCCGCCCGGAAGCCCGCCCGCTCGTAGAAGCGCCGGGCGCGGGTGTTGTCCTTGAGGACCCACAGGAGCATGCGGCGTCGTCCGGCGGCCGTGCACCGGCGTATCGACTCCTGGAGCAGGGCGTGGCCCGTGCCGGCGCCGTACCGTCCGGGGTCCACGTAGAGGGCGTACAACTCGGCGTCCTCGGTGTGCGCTTCGCCGTCGCGGTACGGGCCGTGGCAGGCCCAGCCGACCACCCTGCCCTCCTCCTCCGCGACCAGGTTCACCACCCGTCGGTCCGCCCCCGTGAAGTGGGCGCGGCGGCGATCGGCGTCCCGGGCCACATCCATGGCGTCCAGGTACGACTGCGGCATGAGCCCCTGATAGGCGCTGCGCCAGCCGCCGACCCGGATCTCGGCGACGCGGTGGCAGTCGGCCAGGGTCATACGGCGGATTCCGATGCGGTGATCGTCGTTCATGGCTGCACCCTAGAGACCGCCCGCTCCGGTCTGCCTCCTGTTTAGCCGTCAGGAGGTCGGACAGCCGGGCGGCCAGGGGCTCAGTGGCGGAAACCGATCAGCTGGTGCAGTTCCGCGCCGCGGGCCGACGTCGAGGCCACCTTGGAGCTCAGCGGCTTCGGGTCGGGCCGGGCCTCGCACACCGCGTCGACCGCGCCCGTGCCGCGCGGCACGGTGCCGTCGGTCAGGTAGGCCGCGAGGTGCCTGTCCAGGCAGCGGTTCCCGCCCAGGGTGATGCCGTGGTTGCCGCCGCCCCGCTCGACCACCAGGCTGGAGCGGGCCAACTGCCGGTGCACCGTGACGGCACCCTGGTACGGGGTGGCCGCGTCGCCGGTCGACTGGAACAGCAGTACCGGCGCCACCTTGCTGTTGGCGATGCTCGGCGAGGACAGCGAGGTCGTAGGCCAGAACGCGCACGGCGCGTTGTACCAGGCGTTGTTCCAGGTCATGAACGGCGCCTTCGCGTACACGGCCCAGTTGTCCGCCCGCCACCGGTGCCAGTCGCGGGACCAGGCGGCGTCCCGGCACTGCACGGAAGCGTAGATGCTGTAGCTGTTCTCGTCGGACGCGTCCGAGGCGCCGAACCTCTCGTACGCCTCGATCAAGGGGGCAGCGTCCCTGTGGTTCGCGTACGCCGCGAACGCCTCGGCGAGATAGGGCCAGTAGCCGTTGAAGTAGCCGCCGGGAAGGAAGGTGTCCTCCAGCTCGGAGGCACCGACCCTGCCCCCGGCCGGCGCGTTGGCCAGGGCCGTCCGCATCGCGTACCACTTGGCCTCGACCCTGGAAGGATCGGCGCCGAGCCCGTACGTCCTGTCGTGCTTGGCGACCCACGCAAGGAACGCGCGATGCCGGTCGTCGAAGGCGACGTCCTGCGCGAGGTTGGCCTCGTACCAGACGCCGGTGGGGTCGACGACCGAGTCCAACGCCGCGCGCCGCACCCGCTCCGGGAAGAGCTTGGCGTAGACCGTGCCGAGGTAGGTGCCGTACGAGTAGCCGAAGTAGTTGATCTGCCGCGCGCCCAGTGCCGCGCGGATCCGGTCCATGTCCCGCACCGCGCTGATCGTGTTGATGTACGGCAGCAGGTCTGCGTACTTCTCACCGCAGGCCCGTGCGAAGGCCTTGGCCCGCTGGAGGTTGGCCTGCTCGATCTGGCGGGTGCGGGGCACGGAGTCCGGGCGGACGGGGGCGAAGTAGCCGGGGTCGCAGGTGAGGGCGGGCCTGCTCTTGCCGACTCCGCGTGGGTCGAAACCGATGACGTCGTACTGCGCCGCCACCTGCTTCGGCAGTGCCGCGGCGACGAACCCGGCGAGCGTGAGACCGCTGCCCCCGGGGCCGCCCGGGTTGACCAGCAGCGGGCCCTGGTACTTCTTCGCGGTGTGCGGGACGCGGGACAGCGCGAGGGTGATCCGCCGGCCGTGCGGGTCGGCGTGGTCGAGGGGTACGTCGAGCGAGGCGCACTGGAGCGTCGGGTACTTGGTGGTGCCGCACTTATTCCAGGTGAGGGGCGCGGCCTGGGCGCTCTCCCCGGAGTGCGGGGCACTGGCCTCGGCGGGGGCGGCCGTCACGCTTCCGGCCAGGACGACGGCGGCGCCGCACAGCAGGGCTGCGCGTTTTCCCATGGTGGTCCTCCCAGGACGGAGCGTTCCGGACCGCGTAGGCCACAGTCCTGGCCGCATTCATCCCGGATCGGACGCCTGGAAGAACTGTTTCTGAGCAGACTTGACCCTATTGGATCGCAGATGCCCTCCAATGCACTCCGGGTCTGCGATGACCTCAGAGCAGGGAGAGCCGGGTCGGTTCGCACCGTGTGTGCCCGGCGGGCTCCGGCACCGGTTCGGACTCGCGGATCCGGCGCGGCATCCCCGCGCGCGTGGGGCCGATGCCGTACTCCTGCGCCAGGTCGTGGACCTGACGGGTGATCCGGCGCTGGTACCACTTCGCCGCGGTCGCTGCTCTGGCCAAGGTGGACCCTGTGCAGGGGGGCCAACTGCACGGTGCCCTCTTGCTCGAAGCGGGGGGCGGCATGTTGTGAGGCGGTCGAGGCCGGCCGGACGCCGTAGCGGGGCGACAGGGTTCATCCGCCTCACAGCTGACGGACGACGTCCTTCCCCCGCCGGGGTCTCGAAGGCGCGGTTCCTTCGCGCGTACGGTGGAGGCATGGCCGGACGGGTATGCCGGTGCAGGCGCTGCTGGGGGCCGTTGCGGACTACCCCGCCGTGACGCGGTGTTCTGCTCCTCGAAGTGCAAAGCCGCCGCCCGCCGCGACCGCCGGCACCGCGTCGAGACGACGAGCATCGCCATCGCGTTCATCAACGGCGAGGAGACCGAGCAGGTGGTAACGCGCCCGGTGTGCGGGACCCGCTTCGCGCTCGGGCACGGTCCGCCGTGACGCGGTCTTCGACCGCCCCGCCTGCGGCCCGAAGGCGTACCGTGCCCGGCGCCGGGAGGCCGAACAGGTCCGCGAAGCCGTAATGCCATGCCGATTCAACAGGGAAGTCCAGGGCATTCACCACGCTATCGACGACGCCCAGATGACCCAGCTCCGCGAAGCTCTCCGGGCTGAGATGGCCGGCATGAAGCCTTTCCCGGTTCAGCTCGGTCCGGTGTGGCCCGGCGTCACCGCGATCACCGTTGCCGTCTATCCGGAGGACGGCATGGCCCAGCTCAACGTGCGGGCCCGGGCGGCAGCGGGGAAGGTGCCCGGCATCTCCCTGCGGGCCCAGGATGCCAAATTCTGGGCTCACGCCACGATGGCGTACGGCCGCGCCGCCTTCCCGGACCAGAAGCTGAACCGGGCGCTGCGGGCACTGCGGCCGCCGCGCGTCGAGATCACGATCGACCGCGTCCATCTCGTCAACCAGTACCAGCACCCAGACCGTGGCTACTACACGTGCGACGTCGTCGAAGAGTTCGCACTCGCCAGTCAGGCCCGGCGGTGCAGGCCTGCGAGCGCCACCAGGTCCAGCAGCTCATCGAGGGCGGCCTGCACCTGACACTTGTCCTCCGCGCCGGTGAGGCTCATGCCGTCCAGCACGTACCCGGCCCGGGCCACAACCGGCGAGCCGCCCATCCGTCACGTCCGGGTCGGCCGCCCGCAGTCCGGACCGGATGGCGGCCGCGCTCGCCCTGTCCTCTGCCCGCACCGCCACGGCGATCACTCGCTCGTTCGCATCCGGCATCCACTCCTCGGTGTCGAGATCGTCCCGGAGCTCCGCGATCGCAGCCAGCACCGCCTCAGTCGGCGCAATGACCGCGACCATACTCGGTCGGGTGAAGATGGCCGGTGTGGGAGAACTGCTGCGGGCGCCAGACGCGTAGTGCTGTGCACGAGGCAGATCATTGACGCGCATGTGGCACAACCGGGCCTGGCCGTGGTGGAGGTCGCGGCCGCCGATGACGAGACCGCGTTCGCCATCCAGGAGTTGCTCGCGGCTCCACCGCAGCAGGCGCTTGCCGGGCCGTGATGTCGCGGAACCCGGGGCGTGGGGGTGGTCTACCACCAGGGCGTGCAGGTGATGCCGCTCTGGGGGGAGGCACTGGTCACCTGCGCGCAGACGCGGAAGGCCCGACTCGCCGAGTTGCTGGTCGGGTAGGCCGGGGTCGTGATCCTGGCGCCGCTCGCAGTCGTAGTGAACGGGCCGCACTGGATCCACGAGTTCTTGCCGTCGTTGGTGACGTCCATCCAGACCACTCCGATGGCACCGGCGCCCCACGTGCTGGAGCTGGTGCTCAGAACGCCCCACCCCATCTGTCGGCCCCCGACAGTGCCGGTGTGCATCCCGTACGAGGCGACGGCCCACGGCCTGCCGCCGAAATCGGCTATCACTGCCCCCGCACCCGCCACGCCGCGGCCGCTGAGACTGTCCGGAATGTCGGTGAAACCATTCGCTCCTCCCGTGCAGTCCGACGGCTCCGCCTGAGCCGCACCGGAAGAACCGACCACGAGCCCTGCCCCGAGCATGAGCGCGGCCGCTCCCACGCTGAAGATCCGGCGGATACTGTGCATGTCTTCTCCCTGGTCTAAGGGCGGACGGATCCCGCAGATCGGCTCTTTGCCGTAATGCCCGCCGGCCGGGACCTTCGGCATGTCGTCACAACGGCTACTGCTGTTATCCGACCGGAGCGTTCACGGCGCTCCTGCTTCAGCCGCCGTAGCGGCCAAGAGGTCCCCCGAGCCAGCGCCTCGAACTGTAGACCGCGCCAGGGACGTCGCGTCCCTGACAGATGTCAGGGTGTGGCATTCGCCCCTCACCTCATCGGCCACGCATCGAGTAGGCGCATTTCAACCTCGATACCGCAGATCAGAGCGGCCATGGTGCCGGTGGGGCAGAAGCCACCGCCGCTCCGCAATGGCAAGCCGCGCACGTAGCAACGTGGGGTACTTCGGCGACCACCGCCCGGCCAGCACGGTCTTGGGCATCACTGAACTGACCTTGCCCGGCCAGGTCAGTCGGGGTCACCTTGATTGCGTTCCGCCTCCTTGCCGCCGTCGGCTGGCTCCCGCTGGTTCTCGCTGAGCGTGGGCTGTGGGGGCTGGTATCGGTGTCGCTGGCTTTCTTCGTGGAGTCCTTGGCGATCTCGATCGAAAGCCCGGTGGAGATGAGCTAGCGCCAAGCGGTCACGCCGACCGGATGCCGGGGCGATGAATGCCACGATCCGCTCGTTCAACTGGGGGATGGTGGCGGTCGGGGCGCCGATCGGCGGATACCTTGCCGACCAGGTCAGCTATCGGTTCGCTTTGTGGATGGGTCTGTCTGGAGCAGTCGTTCAGGCGCTCGTGCTCACGGTGTCCCGCACGCGGGAGGCGCGTGCTGCCGATGAACTCGAGCCTTTCGCGGCTGTTTGAAGGCGCGGAACGGACGGTGGCTGAGGGCGAGTGCTTGTGCACCGTTCGTTTCGTGACCGAACTCGGTCATGCCTGCACGCCGAATAGGTGCGGTCCTGATCGGCTCGATGCGTGTTGTGACCATGTCGCAGGAGTGCGCTCTGGGCCTCCTGTCACGGTGTTGTGCTGGCGGGGTGGGTACGCGGGCCAGAGTGCGGTCGGATGTGTGCGGGCTGGATCAGCTGATTGCTCCGTACGTGATCGCCGACGAGGTCCGTGACCAGCTGGTGCGGGGCGAGGCCTGGTTGCGTTGCGAACCGCTACGTGGGGCACGCCAACAGAATCAAGACGATCAAACGGCAGATGTACGGGCGAGCCTCCTTCAGCCTGCCCAGAGCCCGCATCCTCCAGCCGTAGCCATTCCGGATGGGCCGTCACAACCTGCTGGCCGGCCGCTGAGCGCCGTAGTTTGCCAATTCGGCGCTCAGTGAGCGAAGGGCATCTGTTCAGTCGAGGATCGCGGTGGCTTCGATCTCGACCAGGTGGTCGGGGACGTCCAGTGCCGCAACGCCTATCAGTGTGGCCGGAGGAACCGGGGTGACCCCCAGCTTCGCGGCCGCCCGGGAGATCCCTTCCAGGAGCGCGGGCATCTTGTCGGGGGTCCAGTCGACGACATAGAAGGTCAGCTTCGCCACGTCGTCGTAGGAACCGCCGACCTCGGCCAGGGCGGTGCCGACGTTGAGATAGCTCTGCTCGACCTGGGCGGCGAGGTCGCCTTCGCCGATCGTGTCCCCCTCGGCGTCCCAGGCGACCTGCCCGGCGATGAATACCAGCCTCGATCCGGATGCGATCGACACCTGCCGGTAGACATCGATCTTGGGCAAGCCGCTGGGGTTCACAAAGGTGATGGCCATGGTGCGTGTCTCCTTGTCCTGAGCGCCGGTGGGCTCGCGTCCGCGCTGACCGTGCCGCCATTGGTCTCTTGTGGTTACTCAGGAACCGTAGGAGAGTGGTCGCTGAGGTGGAAGAACGCACTTTTTGGTGACTGGAGAACCTTATGGTGACCAAGCAGTTCACAGGCTCGCCCGAGGATGCAGACCTGGCGCGTGCGGACTCCTTGGCGCGGGAGATCTTCTCCGACGTCGCCAACAAGTGGGCGTTCCTGATCGTTGAGGGTCTCGGGGATCGCACCCTGCGCTTCAGCGAGCTGCGCAACGAGATCGAGGGCATCAGCCACAAAATGCTCACCCAGAACCTGCGCATGCTGGAGCGCAACGGTCTGGTCGAGCGCACCGTGTACCCCACCGTCCCACCGCGGGTCGAGTACACCCTCACCGAGCCGGGCCAGGCTCTGCGAGCGACAGTCGACGGGATGTGCTGCTGGACCCGCCAGTACCTCGGTCACATCGAGGCGGCCCGCCGTCACTTCGACCTCTGACTTCTGCGGCCAACCGGGGGTGTCCCCGCTCGTGCCGTATCTCAGCCCGACGACGTAGCGCGCAGGCTGCTCCTGGCGTAGCGGTCACGCAAGCGCGGTGACAACCAACTGAGGCGCTCAGTCACACCTCAGCTGTGACTGAGCGCGATAGTGGCCGCAGGGAAGCGTCGACGTGAGCCGCCCCATGCCCTCGTCGGCTGCCATGGGAAGCCGGCAGGCGGCGGCGCGTACAGGCCTGCCCGGCGTGACACGTCGGCTTCGCCACGGAGTGTCGGGTCGGCGCCGGCTCGCCAGGAGGCCGAGCCGGAGCCTGGGCCCGGGCGGACTTCGACGCCCCGTGGCGTCACAGATCTCGGTGACTACCTTCTGCGGTGCCCGGCACGAGCGGTCGGCCGGTCGGCAGCGCCAGGCTGGTCTGCGCCATGGCGTTGATCATCACGCTGGGATGTCGGAGAGCGGCCTGCTGTACAGCGCCCTGCCCATGGGGGAGCCTTCGCCGACGACATGAGCCCGGATGGACGCGAGGTAGTCGTCGCGGCTGATGCGGCCGTCGCCGTTGGTGTCCAGGGCCGCGAACGCGGCTTCGGCGTTGGTGGCCGGGTTGTTCAGTGCCGTGCGCAGGGCGGTGAACTCGCAGAGGTCGAGGGCGCCGTCCTGGTCGGCGTCGGCGAGGTCGAAGAGCGCGCCGAGGACGGGCGCGCAGACGGTGTCGAACGCCTCGGCGCCGGCCCATGCCGTGTACTCGTCGAAGGTCATCTTTCCGTCGCGGTCGGCGTCCATCGACGCCCACGCACGCTCGCCGAGGGTGCGTGCGGTGATGACGAGCTGGTCGTCTTCCTTGAGTCCCATGGCCAGCGCCACGTTCCTGGTGCGCGCCATGTATTCCTCTCTGGAGACGGTTCCGTCTCCGTCCGCGTCCAGCATGGCGAAGACGAGCCTGTGCGCGGCTGTCTGGTCCATCGTGATTCCTTCCGCCGTGAGTTCGCAGGTGGGTGCTTCCTTCCGAATTGGCTGTCCTACCCGTCGGGTTGGGGATCAAGGCGCCCCTTTTGGGGGGCGTGGGGGCGTTTCTCCGACGCGGACTGCGCTTTTCGCGCGGGTGGTGTGCCTCAGGGAGCCGGGTGCGGCTGAAGCGGCCTGGGGTAGTCACTGCCCGTTGGAAGATCGGATTCCGTGGAGGGTGGATGTTCGGCAGACACGGTGCGGCAGTGGCGCTGAGTTCCCTGGGCCTGGTGGTCTCGTCGGTGGTGTGGGCTCCATCTGGTCAGGCCCACGAGTCCGTGCCCACAGAGAGCGTCCTGTGTACGGGTTCCAGCACCAGCACGTACGACCCGCCCTTGACCGTGCTTCCCCGCCAGACCCGCGTCCAGACGCACGCCAGTTACACCTGCGGGGTCGCTCCCGGCCGGACGGTGCCGGCCACCGGCTACATGGAAGGGACGTCGCCCGCGGCGTCCTGTATCACGGTGAACAGCCCGCGCCTTGGGGAAGTCGTCCATTACGCCGACGGGAAACGGTCGTCGATCGCGTACGACAGCAGCACCAGCATTCGTGTCGCCGGCGTTCTCGTCGTCAGGCTGTCGGGCCGGGTCGTCGAGGGGCGGGGCGCAGGGCTGGCGGCGCATCGGACCGTTGCCGCGCTCCCCGGTCAGCTGCCCACGACGTGCCTGTTGTCCGGACTCCGGGGCAGCAACGGTGAGGCACAGCTGGAGATCGGGCCGTGAGCCGGGCCACGGTGGACATTCCCACCGAACCGATCGGTAGCATCCCGCGGCCCGCCGAGCTGCTCGCCGCCATGGCGGACCATGCCGCGGACCGGATCAGCGACGAGGAACTCGCCGTCGCCCAGGAACGCGCGGTTGGCGACACCGTCCGCCGACTTGAGGAAATCGGCTCCCCGGTGGTCACCGACGGAGAACAGGCCAAGCCCAGCTTCGCCACCTACCCCCTGACCGGCCTGACCGCACTGGCACCCGACGGCGTCGTCATCCCGTTCGCCGACGGACACCAGCGGCAGCTGCCCCGCCTGACGGCCGGACCACTGCGCTACGGCACGTACGCCGACCGCTACCTGCACGCCGCACGCCGGCACACCGCCTTGCCGGTGAAGCAGGCGGTCATCGCGCCGTCGGCGCTCAGCCTGCTCTACCCGCCCGACGGTATCGACGGATACCCCCGCGAATCCTTCCTCGACGACCTCACCGCCGAGGCCGAAGCGGACATCCGCCGCTGTCTGGACGCCGGTGCGCACCGCGTCCAGCTCGACTTCACCGAGGCCCGTCTCGCGCTGAAGCTCGACCCGAGCGGAGGCCTGCTGGATCAGTTCATCGCCCTCAACAACCGTGTCCTGGAACGCTTCTCGACCGCCGAACAGGCCAGGATCGGGATTCATACCTGTCCGGGCGGCGATCAGGACTCCACCCACAGCCTGGACGTCGACTACACGGCTCTGCTTCCCACACTCCTGCGGCTCAAGGCCGGCGCCTTCTACGTCCAGCTCTCCAGCGAGCCGGAACCGGACAAGGTCCTCGCCGTCCTGGCAGAACACCTCCCTGACGAGGCCCAGGTGTTCATCGGAGTCACCGACCCGATCGACCCGCGTGTCGAGACGCCCGAACAGGTACGCGACCGCGTCCTGGCCGCCGCCCGTCACCTGCCCATCGATCGTCTGGGCACCTGCGACGACTGCGGCTTCTCCCCCTTCGCCGACGACACCTCCACCTCCCGCGACACCGCCTTCGCCAAGATCAGCGCCCGCGTCGAAGGCACCGCCCTGGCCGCCCGCGAACTGCTCGGCTGACCCAAAGCCCCCGAGCGGTCGCCCGACGCTGCTGGTGTAAGTCGGGGGCCGGCGCGACGACGCCTGCGCGACCCGTTGGGGTTGTGCAGGCCGTCGTCGTGTTCAGGAGCGGACCGCCTGGCCCCGCAGGAAGCGGCGCCCGGATCAGCAACCACATCGACGACTCCGTGCCGCGCGTCATCTACCAGCTGCTCGTCCGTCCGGACCTGGAGGGGCTCTTCCTGAGCAGGATGCCCGCGCGCGGCGGAGATCCGAGGCGGGATCGCGCAGCGCCGCTGGGGCGTGGAGCGCGCCCTGCGCGACCTCGGGCTCGGTGACGGTCACGGCGCAGACGTCGCGCGCATTCGTAGCTGCTGCTGGTGCGTCGGTTACAGGCGCTTCGCTGTGCGGTCGCGCAGCAGCAGCCACTGACTCGCGTCGGTGCCGCCTGAGTGCGCAGCCGGTCCATGCAGCAGCACGGCGTAAGCCGTCCTCTCCGCCTTGCTCGGGGCGGCATGCCGGCCTGGCGCCTCCGGGGTCGGGAATGACCTCGTCATGCCTTTCCAGGCCTTGTCCGCGTTCGGAGTGCTGAGCATCGGCCCTCCCGGCCTCAACAGGGTCATGCAGTGAAGTACGCGCACGCGTGCGAGCAGCCCCGGTAGGGATTGACCGTCCACTCGAAGGGCATGCGCGAGGCGCCCGGGACCCGGTTGACGATCGAGCGGGCCCGGATCTCATGGAACGTGATCCCGGCGAACTCGGGCGTGTCGAAGGTCCGGGTGACCACGGCGTCCGCGCCGAACAGGGCGGAGTCGGCCCGGCTGTGATCGGACTCCAGGGTGAGGTTCTCCCAGCGCATGGTGCCTCCTCGGTAGCACTGAGCCCCAGAATAGAACACATGTTCCCTTGATCGTGCGACCTATGTCCCCGCTTCGTTTTCGATCGCTGTGCGACCGCTTCCGTGAGTTGATCGGGACCCCGATTTGGGCGCTGTGGCAGCGGGGTGGTTGGCTTGCTCCAACCCCCGAGAAATCAGGTCCTGGAGGAAGTCAATGGCGCAGGTCGAGGCCACTACGGAGCGGGTCGTCGCGGCGGACGCGGAGAAGGTGTTCGACGCCCTCGCCGACTACAGCGGCACCCGGCAGAAGGTCCTGCCCGAGCACTTCAGCGAGTACGAGGTGCGCGAGGGCGGTGACGGCGAGGGCACCCTCGTCCACTGGAAGCTCCAGGCCACCAGCAAGCGCGTGCGCGACTGCCTCCTGGAGGTCAGCGAGCCCACCGACGGCGAGCTCGTCGAGAAGGACCGCAACTCCTCCATGGTCACCACCTGGCGGGTCACGCCGGCCGGCGAGGGCAGGTCCCGGGTCGTCGTCACCATCACCTGGCAGGGCGCCGGCGGCATCGGCGGCTTCTTCGAGAAGACCTTCGCTCCCAAGGGCCTCGGCCGCATCTACGACGCGCTGCTCGCCAAGCTCGCCGCCGAGGTCGAGAAGTAAGTCCCCGGTGTGCGGGGGCCCTTGGCCTCCTCACCGGTTCGAGTGGATCTCGGTCGTGTCCGGGACGGCGCCGTAACTCGCCGTGCTTGCTCGTAGTTGTCGCCTATTGCGGGAAATGTGAGCAGGTACGGCGAGGGGAGCGGTCCGTGGGCGGCACGACTTTGGTGCAGGACGAAACCGTCACCGCACCTCCTCCACCGGCTCCATCTCAGGAGGCCGAGCCCCAACTGAGCCCGCGCCGCGTGCGCCTGGTCTTCTTCGGACTGATGCTCGCGCTGCTGCTGGCCGCGCTGGAGCAGATGATCGTCGCCACCGCGCTGCCGAAGATCGTCGGCGAGCTGCACGGCCTGGACAAGATGTCCTGGGCGATCACCGCCTACCTGCTCACCGCCACCGTCGGCCTGCCGATCTACGGCAAGCTCGGCGATCTCCTCGGCCGCAAGGGCGTCTTCCAGTTCGCGATCGTCGTCTTCGTCATCGGCTCCGCGCTCGCCGGTCGCGCCGAGACCATGGACCAGCTGATCGCCTACCGCGCGGTCCAGGGCGTCGGCGCCGGCGGGCTCATGATCGGTGTCCAGGCGATCATCGCGGACATCGTGCCGGCCCGGGAACGCGGCCGCTTCATGGGCCTGATCGGCGCCGCGTTCGGCCTCGCCTCGGTCGCCGGGCCCCTGCTGGGCGGCTACTTCACGGACCACCTCTCCTGGCGCTGGTGCTTCTATATCAACGTCCCCTTCGGCCTCGTCACCCTGGTCGTCGTCGCCGTCGTACTGAAGCTGCCCAGGCCGAAGGCCAAGGCCCGGCTCGACGTCCTCGGCGCCCTGCTGCTCGCCGCCGCCTCCACCTGTCTGGTCCTGCTGACGAGTTGGGGTGGCACCGAGTACGCCTGGGACTCCCGCGTCATCCTCGGCCTCGGCGCCGGAGCCGCCCTCGCCGCCGTCCTCTTCCTCGTCGCCGAGCACTACGCCGCCGAACCCCTCATCCCGCTCAGGCTGTTCAGGGACTCCGTCTTCAACGTCACCGGACTCGTCGGCCTGGTGATCGGAGTCGCCCTGTTCGGCGCCGCCAGCTATCTGCCGACCTACCTCCAGATGGTCGACGGGGCCACGGCCACCGAGTCGGGCCTGCTGATGCTGCCGATGATGGGCGGCATCGTCGGCGCCTCCATCGTCTGCGGTCAGCTGATCAGCCTCACCGGCCGCTACAAGATCTACACCGTGCTCGGCAGCGCGCTCTCGACCGTCGGCATGTGGCTGCTGTCCCGCCTCGAAGTGGACACGCCCCGGCTGCACTACAGCATCTGGATGGCCGTACTCGGTGCCGGTATCGGCATGGTGATGCCGGTCCTGATCCTCGCCGTGCAGAACTCCGTGCGCCCCACCGACCTGGGCACCGCCACCAGCGCCAACAACTACTTCCGGCAGATCGGCGGCAGCGTCGGCGCCGCGATCTTCGGCACGCTGTTCGCCGGCCGGCTCGCCGACGCCCTGGCCGAACGGCTGCCCACGCGCGCGGGCGCCGAGCTGCCCGACCCCGAGTCGATCACCCCGCAGCTCGTCCACACCCTGCCCGCCGCGCTGCGCGACGACTACATCCAGGCCTACGCCGACGCCATGCCGAGGATCTTCCTCTACCTCGTGCCGGTGCTCGTCGTCGGGCTGCTCATCGCCTTCTTCCTCAAGGAGACCCCCCTGTCGACCGATGCGGCGTCCCACAACGCCCCGGCCCCGGAGACGGACGCGGCGCCGGCGAACCCCAAGATTCCGCAGGCTCGTTCGCACTACGCCGCCGAAGTCCCCGTCCACGGCACCGTGCAGCATCCCGACGGGACGTACGTACGCCACGCCGCACTCACCCTCATCGACGTCACCGGGCAGCAGGTCGGGCGGGGCGCGAGCGGCGAGGACGGACGGTACGCGCTGGCGACGCCGGGCCCGGGGTCGTACGTCATGATCGCGGCGGCGGGCGGCCACCAGCCGCAGGCCGTCTCCGTGACCGTCGGCGACGGCCCCGTCGAACTGGACATCGTCCTCGGCGGCGCCGGACGCCTCGCCGGGAAGGTCCTCACCCCGGACGGCACCCCCGTGGACGCCACCGTCACACTCACCGACGTGCGCGGCGAGGTCGTCGCCACCACCCGCAGCGGACGCGAGGGCGGCTATGTCATCACCGAACTCGTCGCAGGCGAGTACACCCTCGCCGCGAGCGCGGCCGCGTTCCGCCCGGCCGCCGTCCCCGTCACCGTCAAGGCCGCACGGGAGACCCGCCAGGACATCGAACTCGCCGGCGGCGCCCTGCTGCGCGGCACCGTGCGGGCGGGGGGCGGGCGCCCCGTCGAGGACGCGCGCGTGACCCTCCTCGATGCGGCCGGCAACGTCATGGACACCCTCACCACCGGACCGGACGGCACTTTCCGGTTCGTCGACCTGTCCACCGGCGAGTACACCGTCATCGCCACCGGTTACCCACCGGTCGCCACCGTGCTCCAGGTCGCCGGAGGGGGCCGTACGGAACGTGATCTTCAGCTCGGGCACGAGGACTGAGCCGACGACCGGGACACGGGCCTGTCCTGCGCGGATGCCGCGTGGACGGGGCCCTTCGCCCGATGCGTGAGCCGACGTGAACCCGCCTCATGAATTCCGGTGTTGCGGCACATCACCTCGGCCCGGAGCCGTACGGTGGTGTGGGCGCGCAGATCTTGCGGAGCCTTGGGGAGAGAGGGCCTTGGGCATGAACCGTGGCACCGAGACGGACGGCGCGGTGGCGGAACAAGCCGCGTCCGGACGCATCCCGCTGGCCGTGGTCGTGGTCGACCGCGAGGGTCTCGTCTCGCACTGGAGCTCCGGCGCACGCCGTCTGTTCGGCGCCTCCAAGGAGGAGGCGATCGGCTACCCGGCCGTCGACCTGCTGCCCGTCTCCGGAGCGCTGCCCGAGGACGACGACGTCTCGCCGTACGGCGCCTACGCGGCCTACGACGGTCTCGGCCACGATCTCGAATCGTCCCTCGACGGGCGGCTGTACTACCCGGCGGCGGGCCGCGCCCGCCTCACCGTGCCCGAGCGAAGCGAGAGGGGGGTCCCCCCGCCCGAAGGGTGGGGGAGAGACCGTGTCGACGTGCTGTGGTGGGCCTACCCGCTGGTGGGACCCGGCCCGGAGCGGCTGCTCGTGCTCGGAGCCGACGTGGGACGGCTCCAGCAGGACGCCCAGGACCACGACGACCCCACCGGATACGAGCGTGTCGCCCCCGGGTTCGCCCTGCACACCGACTTCCCCGGCGCCGAGGAACTCGCCCGCAGGCTCCCCGAGATCCTGCCCAGCATGAGCGTCGACGAAGGCGCCCGCATCGTCGGGCAGATCCTCGAACTCGGCTACCCGGTCCTGGAGTTCAGCCAGAACGACCGGGTCCCCGTCACCCCCGACTGGGGCGTGCCCCGGCGCGTGGAGCGCAGGGCCCGCCGGGAGCGGGCCGCCAGAGCCGCCGCGCAAGGCCTTCCGGCGGCGCAGGACGACCCTGACGAAGGAGAGGACCTCGAATACGCGGCCGTACGCGAACGGCTGGAGTTCCTCAACGAGGTCAGCGGCCGCATCGGCACCTCCCTCGACCTGTCGCGGACCATCGTCGAGGTCAGCAAGGCCGTCGTGCCCCGCTTCACCGATGTCGCCGGCACCTATCTGCGCGAACAGGTAGTCGCGGGCGAGGGATTCCCCGAGGGCGTGCCGGACACGACCACCATGTGGCACCGGGTCGCCCTGGAGCACACCGACGAACCCGGCCGCTGGGACGACGTCGTGCCGGTCGGCGAGGCCATGCCCTTTCCCGCGCACACGCCGTTCTTCCAGTGCATGACCACCGGCGATCCGGTGCTCGTGCCCCGCATCAGCGAGCAGATGGGCCATGCCATCGCCTCGCAGTTCGAGAAGCGCGACATCCGGCCGCTCATCACGGGCCGCTCCATGCTGGTCGTGCCCCTCAAGGCCCGCGACGTCGTCCTCGGCTTCATGATCCTGCTGCGCCACCCGGAGCGGCCCGTCTTCAACGACATGGACCGTGTCACCGGCGCCGAACTCGCCGCCCGCGCGGGCCTCGTGCTCGACAACGCGCGCATGTACACGTACCAGGAGAGCGTCGCCGAGACCCTCCAGGACAGCATGCTGCCGCACATCCCGCCGCGCATGGCGGGCTGCGACATCGCCACCCGCTATCTGCCGGGGACCCTCCTCGGCCGCGTCGGCGGCGACTGGTTCGACTCCGTGAAACTGCCCGGCGCCCGCACCGCCCTCGTCGTCGGCGACGTCATGGGACACGGCCTCAACTCGGCGGCCATGATGGGCCAGTTGCGTACGGCCGTGCAGACCATGGCCGCCCTGGACCTGCCACCCGCCCGGCTGCTGCGCAACCTCGACGACCTCGCCCAGCGCCTCGGCGACACCTACCTCGCGACCTGCCTCTACGCCGTCTACGACCCCATCGCGGGCGAACTCCACATCGCCAACGCCGGTCACATCCCGCCCGTCCTGGTCCGCGCCGACGGCGGACACAGCGAGCTGCTCGACCTGCCCACGGGCGCGCCGATCGGCGTCGGTGGGGTGCCGTTCGAGGCGGTACGCGTGCGCGTGGCGCCCGGCGACCGGATCGTGATGTGCACCGACGGACTCGTCGAGGTGCGCGGCGAGGACATCGGTGTCGGCCTCGCCACCCTCTGCGAGTCCGCCGCCCACCCGGCCGCGTCCATGGACGACGCCTGCGACACCATCATCCGCGCCCTCAACACACGCGGCGGCCGCAAGGACGACGTGGCCCTGCTGATGGCCCGGCTCAATGGCATCGAACCGCAGGACGTCGCCGAATGGCGGCTCGCCCTCGACCCGGAGGAGGTCGGCCGGGCCCGCGCCGTCGTCCGGGAACAGCTGCACGACTGGGGCCTGGAGAGGCTGGCCGACAGCGCCGAGCTGATGGTCAGCGAACTCGTCACCAACGCCCTGCTGCACTCCCACCGCCGCCCCGTCGAACTGCGCCTCGTCCGCGGCGACACGCTGCTGTGCGAGGTGGACGACGACGACCACGACCTGCCGACCCTGCTCAACGCCGGGCCCGCCGACGAGTCCGGGCGCGGGCTGCGCGTGGTGAGCGTGCTCGCCCGCGAGTGGGGCACGAGCCGTACGAGCACCGGCAAGGCCGTCTGGTTCGAGCTCACGCTCCCGCGCCGCTGACACGACGGCCTCAAAGGGCGTACGACGGCGTAAAGAGTCTCGAATGCGCAGTGAAGGTATGTGCCGCGCGCTTGTGGCCGAAACCAGGCCGCGATAAACCGTACTCGCCCGTCACTTCACGACGGGTCGGCATCGCAATCTGGGGAGTCGGTCATGAGCGTGACGAGTCGATACCGGGAGGCCTGGGAGGGCTTCTGGCGTGAAGCCTCCGAGGAGCCGGGGGCGGTGTTCTGGGACGCGGAGCCGGTGCTGACCGC
The DNA here is from genome assembly GCF_019049285.1 of Streptomyces sp. AC550_RSS872. Taxonomy (GTDB): domain Bacteria; phylum Actinomycetota; class Actinomycetes; order Streptomycetales; family Streptomycetaceae; genus Streptomyces. The sequence goes on along the minus strand of NZ_JAGMUL010000091.1, from coordinate 54,866 downwards.
CGGCCGCCATCTGGCCCTCTTCGAGGCGCACCTGACCGATCCGGGCCTGGCCATGGTGGACCTGGGCTGCGGCAACGGCACCCAGACCCGTTTCCTCGCCGAGCGCTTCCCGCGTCTGGTCGGCGCCGACCTGTCCGCCGCGGCCCTCGACCACGCCCGCCGCGCCGACCCCGCGGGACAGGCCACGTACCGGCTGTTCGACGCCGTGGAGAAGACCGAGGCAGAGACGCTGCACGCCGAACTCGGCGATGCCAACGTCTATATGCGGGGCGTGCTGCACCAGGCCGAGCCCGACGACCGGCAGCTGATGGTGGACGGGATCGCCACGCTGGTCGGCGAGCGCGGCCGGGTCTTCCTCGTCGAACTCTCCGAGGCCGCCAAGCCCGTCCTCATGGGCCTCGCGCAGAGCCCGTCGGGGCCGCCGCCCAAACTCGCCCCCATCTTCCGGCACGGCATCGCCCCGGGCGAGGTGGCCGACGAGACGGTGCCCGAGTATTTGCGCGCCGCCGGGCTCACCGTTCTCGCCAGCGGCGAACTGCCGCTGGTCACCACGGAGTACGGGCCCGACGGCACGCGGATCGAACTGCCGTCGAAGTGGACGGTGGCGGGCCGGACCGCCAACTAGCCGTATGTGTGGGTCAGTTGACGGCTCCCGCTCGAAGGCGCGCCGCCCGGTGACAGTGCAGGAGGCCTCGCGCACAGACCGTGTTCACGCTGGGCCTGGGTCGTCGAGGCCGCGGGAACGGTGGACGCGGGCAAGGGAGCCGGTCTGGACAAGCCGTTCACACCGATCACCAGCGAGTCCCTGGTGCGGGCCCGGCCAAACGCCGGCCGGCATGGACCGTCGGGTGGTGGACTTGGAGGCCGGGGTGCGTTGCCGCGCAGGGCCTCACGGTTCGGTCGGCGCGTCGCCGTGTACGCGGGCGGGGTCGGCCACCTCCGGGCGCTCCGCCCAGAAGGCCGGTGCCCTCAGGCGCCACACGACCATGAGGACCACACCCGCGAGGGTGATGCCGATGCCGATGACCAGCGGCGGGCCGAGCCCGAACCAGGAGACGCCGCTGTAGGAGTTCGCGGGGTCGGACATGTCGCCGATCGACTCGACCAGCAGCCAGACCAGCAGCCCGGCGCCGACCAGCGGGCCGAGGCCGATGAGCAGGAAGTGGTGCGGGCTCTCGGTGAGATGGCGGCGGTAGTAGACCGCGCAGGCGACGCCCGTGAGCGCGTAGTAGAACGCGATCAGCAGCGACAGCGCGGTCAGCGAGTCGAACAGCGCGTTCTGGCTGATCTGGCGCACCGCGACGTACCAGGCGATGGCGATGGCCGCGACCCACCAAGTACTCACGTCCGGCGTGCGGAAGCGGGCGTGGATGTGCCCGAAGTACGCCGGCAGCGCGTGCCGGCGTGCCATGGACAGCGCGGTGCGCGAGGCGGGGATGATCGTCGTCTGCGTCGACGCGAGGGCGGAGGTCGAGACCGCCAGCAGTACGACCCAGTCCCAGGCGCCCATGACCTCGTCGGCGAGCAGCGCGAAGATGAACTCCTCCTCCTGCGCGTTCTCGGCCAGGTACGCCGGGCCGGCGTAGGCCACGACCGCGTAGGCGACCGACACATACGTCACCAGCAGGACGACCGTCGACCACACGGCCGCCCTGCCGGGAGCGGTCGCGGAGTTCTCCACCTCCTCGGTGAGGTTCACCGCAGATTCCCAGCCCCAGTAGATGAACACGCCCAGCAGCAGACTCGCCGTCAGTTCGGCGCCACCGGCTCCGAAGGGATCCAGCCAGCCGAACGCCGGATCGACGGAGTCGAGCGAACCGGTGTCGGCGTAGACCCGGTAGATCGCCACCACGGCGAACACGAGCAGACAGGCGACCTGCGCGAGGATCAGTACGTTCTGCACCTTGGCCGACACCTCCGTGCCGATGACGCACACGGCCGTCATCACCAGGATGAGCAGCACCGTCAGCGTCTCGCGCAGCAACTCGTCGTCGACCCAGCCTTCGAGGCCGAACGCGAGCAGGGCGAACGTCACCGCGACGTCCGCGAGCGAGCCGACCACCAGGACCCCGGTCAGCGTGATGGCCCAGCCGCCGAGCCAGCCCGCCCACGGGCCCATCGCCCGGGTGACCCACGAGAACGTCGTCCCGCAGTCCTGGTCGACCCGGTTGAGGTAGTAGAACGCCGACGCGATCAGCAGCATCGGGACGAACGAGGCGAGCATGACGCCGGGGGCGTGGACACCGACGAGCGCCACCACCGGGCCGATCGCCGCGGCCAGCGAGTACGCGGGCGAGGTGGAGTTGAGCCCGATGACGAGGGCGTCGACGAACCCGATCGCGTTGGCCTTCAGCCCTCCGGGCGGGTGGGTGTCCTCCGTGGCGTCGGCCATGCTGCCTCACTTCGGTCGTACGTGACCTCATGAAACAGCGAACCGTGGGGACCGCCCCGCCTTTGGTGTGTGCTCGCGGGATGTATCACCCGTGTGCCCAACGCGCGCACAAGTCAGCCTTCGGCCGGGCTCGGTGCCGTGGCCAGGGCCGCCAGTGCCTCCGCGTCGCGCGGGCCCGGCGACGCGTCGTCCAGCAGGCCGTGCGCGCGCAGGAACTGGGCCGCCGCGACGCCCCAGGGCAGGCGCAGCCCGGCCTGCTGGAGGAGATCGGTGCGGGCCAGCATGGCGGGCGCCGCTCCTGTGCGGACGCCGCCCGGGGTCAGCAGGGCCGCGTCGTCCGCCCAGCGCAGGGCCAGGTCGACGTCATGAGTGGCCATCACCACCGTGGTGCCGCTCGCGCGGAGCCCGTCGAGGGTGGCCAAGAGACGCTCCTGACCGTCGGGGTCCAGCCCGGCGGTCGGCTCGTCGAGGATCAGCACGCGGGGCCGCATCGCGACGGCGCCCGCGATGGCCGTGCGCTTGCGCTGCCCGTACGACAGCAGATGCGTGGGCCGGTCGGCCAGCGCGGTGATGTCCAGGGCGGTGAGCGCCTCGTCGACCCGTGCCCGCACCTCGGCGTCGGGCAGGCCCAGGTTCAGCGGGCCGAAGGAGACGTCCTGGGCGACGGACGCGGCGAACAGCTGGTCGTCAGGATCCTGCACCACCAGCTGCACGGTCGTCCGCAGCCGGGTCAGGCCCTTGCGGTCGTAAGTGACCGGGGTACCCGCCACGGTCAACCGGCCGTCGTCCGGACGCAGTCCACCGCTGAGCAGCCGCATCAGCGTGGTCTTGCCGCTGCCGTTGCGGCCGAGCAGCGCCAGCGCGCGCCCCTCGCGGACGTCGAAGTCGAGGCCGCTGAGGACGACGGGGCCGTCCTCGTAGGCGTAGGACACGCCCCGCAGGGCGACCAGGGCGGTGGGCTCGCTCATGGCAGGGCCCTTTCCAGTACGAGGGTGAGGGCGGCCAGCGCTGCGAGGAGCCCGCAACTCGCGGCCGTGAAGCGGACGGAGACCCGGGCCTCGGGCACCAGGACGCGCAGCGTGCCGTCGTAGCCGCGCCCGGCGAGCCCGGCCTGGAGCCGGGTGGCCCGGTCGAAGGCCCGCACGAAGGCGGTGGCCCCGAGCCCGGCCAGCGACCGCCACTCCGCGGCCCGGCCGGTGTGCCCGAGCCGGGCGGCCTGGGCCTCCCGGATACGGCGCACGGAGTCCAGGAGCAGGAAGCTCATCCGGTACGTCACCAGGGCGACGTCGACGACTGGCGCGGGCACCCCGGCCTTCACCAGGCGGGGCAGCAGATCGGACATCGGCGTGGTGAAGGCGAACAGCAGCACGCCCAGCGAGGCGGCCGAGGTACGCAGCAGCAACTCCCCGGCGCGCAGCGGGCCCTCGTCGGCGAGGGACACGAAGCCGTCCGGCCCGCCGACCTGGACGAGCAGGGTGAGCGCGCCGGTCACACAGAAGCCGAGCGGCACACGGTAGGCCCGCCACAGCCGCCGCGCGGGCACGCCCGCCGGACCCAGCAGTACGGCGAGGGAGGTGGCCAGGACCAGTGCGGCGCCCGGCCAGGGCGGCAGCGAGATCGCGAGCACGGTGAGGCCGAGTCCGAGCACGGCCTTGTCCACGGGGTGACGGCGGCGCCAGCGACTGCTGTGCGCCGCCGCGTCGATCGGCAGCACGAGAGGTCAGGACCTCTCGGCCGGGGACTCCTCGGCGGTCGCGCCGGCCGCGCTCTCGGCGCCGCCGACCCGCTCCAGCGCCCGCTCCTCGCCCTGCCGCCGTCCCCGGCGCAGGCCGAAGTAGTAGGCGAGGACCCCGGCCCCGAGGGCCGCTTGGAGGGAGAACAGGGCCGACTCGATCTCACCGGACGGCGGTTCGTACAGCGGGGAGAACCATGGTTCGTAGTCCGGCTGGATCTCGGTGATCGCAGTCTCCGCCTCGCCGTCGGCGCCCGTGAACGGCTCCTCCTTGTGGTCGCCGAGGCCGAGGGCCAGCGGCAGTACGGCGAGGGCGGCCACGACGACCAGCAGCAGGATGTTGATCTTCGTGTTCCTGCTCATCGGGCCACCGCCTCGGTCTCGGTCCGGGACCGCTTCTTGGTCAGGAGGACGCCCAGCCGGGTCAGTTCGCCCTTGCTGGACTGCACCAGCAGCCGCATCACGAGCACCGTGAGCAGTCCCTCGCTCACCGCGAGGGGGATCTGGGTGACGGCGAAGATGGAACCGAACTTGCCGAGCGCGCCGAGGAATCCGCTGCTCGGGTCGGGGAAGGCCAGCGCCAGCTGGATGCTGGTCACGCAGTAGGTGGACAGGTCGGCGAGGAAGGCACCGAAGAAGACGGCGACCATCAGCGGCACGTCGTACCGCCGCAGCAGCTTGTAGATCGCGTACCCCGCCCAGGGGCCGACGATCGCCATCGAGAAGACGTTGGCGCCGAGCGTGGTCAGACCGCCGTGCGCGAGCAGCAGCGCCTGGAAGAGCAGGGTGATCGTGCCCAGCACCGCCATGATCGGCGGCCGGAACAGGATGGCGCCCAGACCGGTGCCCGTGGGATGCGAGCAACTGCCGGTCACCGAGGGCAGTTTCAGCGCGGACAGAACGAACGTGAAGGCCCCGGAGGCGCCGAGGAGCAGCGTGCTCTCCGGATGCTCCTTGACCTCACGGGTGAGTGAACGGACGCCGTGGACGACGAAGGGCGCAGACGCGACGCCCCAGGCGACCGCGTGCGCCGGAGGCAGGAAACCCTCGGCTATGTGCATGGCTCAGCAGACCCTCTCCAGCACCTCGTGGATGGTTGACGCGCCCTGGCCGGTCTCCTGGCTTACGGGTACCACCGCCCGTGCTCCGCCTTCCCGGGTCCCGAAGAACCCAGTGGCTGCCCGTGAGGGCCGGAGCCGGACTTCCCGATTCACAGTGGCGAGGGCCGCACCGGCATCACACCGGGTTTCCCGTTCACCAAGGCGTGGTGACAGTAGTGCCCGGACAGGGTGGCTGACAAGCGCGCCCGGGCGCGTGAAGGGGGCGCGCGGCGCTACGCGACAGGCCGCCGCGCGTACACCTCTATCTCGGGAGGCCGGCCCCCGGGCGACGTCGGCGAGGGGCCGCGGAGCGCAGGTGGCGGAGCAGGCGGGTGCGGCGCGGGATGCGGTGCCGGACGGTCTCCTCGAGCGCGTCGCAGTCCGCCCACGCGGAGTCGGCGGCCGCGCTGTCGGGTCTGCGGCCCGCGTACTCGACCTCGTTGACCAGGGTGGCCAGGTCCGGCAGGCGCCGGCCCGCGGTGCCGCCCACGTGCTCCGCGCCGAACGCGGCGATCTCCTGCGCCGTGTGCGCTCCCGTGGCGGGAAGGCCGATCTCCGTGAGGCGTTCGACGATCTGCTGCCAGGCCCCGAGGACCCTGTGCCGCGCGTCCGGGCCGTTGCGCCGTCTGCTGCGCCTGTTGTACGGCAGCCACAGCGCGTACAGCACATAGGCCGTGGCGAGCAGGAGCAGCGCGAGCGGGACGGTGAGCCACAGGGGCGGCATACCGGTGCCGGACGCGCCCCCGGTGGCGGGGGCCGCCTCGGCCGGTTTGCGCGGGGGCGTCGACGACGGCGTCGGCTCGGTGCCCTCCCGGTCCGCATGCTGACGTTCCTCGGGCTCCGCCGCCGACGCGGCTCCGGAGCCGCCCTGAGCGGCCTCGCCGGGCGTCGGATGGAACGGCACCCAGCCGACCCCGGCGAACTTCACCTCCGGCCAGGCCAGCACGTCCCGTCCCCGTACCTGCCAGGTGCCGGAACCGGTCCGCGTACCCGGGCGGAAGCCCACGGCCACCCGGGTGGGCAGGCCGAGGGTGCGGGCCAGGACCGCGAACGAGGCGGCGAACTGCTCGGACGTGCCCCCTCCGCCGTCCGCCAGGAAGAACTCCAGGCTCCGGTAGGTGTGCCCGGGCAGCGCCTCGGGGTCGAGCCGGTAGTTGGCGCGCAGCCAGTCGGCCAGGCGTACGGCCCGCTGATAGGGGTGGGTCGTGCCCCGGGTGACCTGTACGGCGATGTTCCTGAAGGACCGTACGGAGGGGATCGGTTGCCCGGCCGCGTCGACGGCGGGGAGCTTCACGCGTGCCGGGTCGTGGGCGGCCGCCGCGTACCGCAGCCGGTCGGCGTCGTACTCGGGGAGACGGGAGATCGCGGTGTAGGTGAAGCCGTGCCGGACGGCCGCCCCCGTGGAGAGCACCCCGCTGTCCGGGTCGACGGACAGGGAGGTCCCTTCGGGCGTGGTCACGGATGAGGGCCGGTCGGCGGCGGGGAGCCAGATGCCGGGCAACGACTGTACGGTGACATGCTGTTCGAGCGTCTTGGTCCGGCCCGCTCCGTCCGGATCGGTGCCTTTCTCCTCCGGCACCCGGCCACCGGTACGGGTCAGCCCGGCGTTGCTGCTCCAGGTCGTCCCGTCGTACCGGTCGAGGACCGCCAGCCGGTAGTTCCCGGGGGTCGCACCCGAGGTCCGTACGGTGAAGACCTTCTCGTCGCCGTTGCGCAGCCAGGCCGCGACCTGGTCCAACGGGCTGATGGACTGCGGCCGTTCGGTCGGTGGTGTGACCGTCTTCCGTAGGTCGTAGGGGGAGCCGAGACCGGGAAGGAGCGGGCCCAGCAGTGCCGCGACGCCGCCGAGCGCGGCCACGGCCGGCAGCCGGAGCGCCATGGCGCGCAGCGGAAGCCGGACTCGGGAACGCACCAGCACCAGCAGCGCGGCGGCCCCGGCCAGCGCGCCCGCCGCCGGGTACGACGATCCCGGCCCGTCCGCGCCGAGTACCAGCGGGAAGCCGAAGGCGAGGACCGCGGGGACGGCGGGAAGCAGCGGCGCGCGGGTCCGCAGGGCGAGTTCAGCGGCGACGGCGGTGGCCGTCCAGACGACGGCGTGCGGCAGCACCAGCAGTTCGGGCTCGCCGGGCGCGGGCAGGATGGTGGTGAGCAGCGCGTGCGGTGCGTCGAGGAGCGCTGACCACGTGGCGCGCAGTGCGGCTGCGCCCGGCAGACCGTCGCTCACCTCGTGGAAGAGGGTCGCGCTGACGACGCCGGCCCAGGCGACGAGGGTCAGCAGCGCGGCCGGCCACAGCGGCAGGGTGGGTCGGCTCGCGCGCCCCTCGCGGGCGGGGCGGCGACGGAGCAGGCCCGACAGCACCGCCGACAGTGCGAGCGGGGCGAACACGGCCACCGCCAGCACCGGAAGCAGCTCGGACGGCGGGAAGACCCGGGCGAAGCCGCACCCCGAGGCGCCGGACAGCGCGGCCACGGGCACCAGCGACCACAGCCGCCGCGCCCGGTCCGGCTCACCGGCGATGCCGCCGGTCCGTGCGGGTACGTCGCCCTGGAGCGACGGGGCGGCCACCGGGGCCGTGGCGCTCATCGCACGGCCTCCCGGCGCCATCCGGCGAGCAGCTCGTCCAGCGAGGCGACGCGCAACTGCGGCAGGTCGGAGACAGGGCCGGCGCCGGCGCCAGGGCCAGGGCCAGGGCCAGAGCCAGACCCGCCGCGCGTGGTCTGCGCGTCGGCGCCGGCGCGGACCACCGTCACCCGGTCGAAGCGGCCCCGTACCCCGTCGACGGCGCCGAGCCCTCGGGTGTCGCCCGTGCCGGTGACGACGACCAGCGTCCCGTTGTTCCCGTGGCCGCTGCCCAGTCCGTCGAAGGCGGCTGCCACGGACGTCAGGTCCGAGCGGCGCACCACGGCCAGCGCGTCCAGCAGCGCCTCGCCGTCGTCGCCCGAGCCGTCGGTGTGCAGCAGCGGCCCCGCCTCGCCGACCAGGTGCACGGGGAAGTGGGAGCGGGCCGCCGCGTACGCGACGGAGGCCGCGCAGTCCACGGCCAGTTCGAAATCGTCCTCCGAGATGTAGGCACGGTGGCGGCCGTCGAGCACGAGGGTGGTGTGCGGGAGCGACACGTCGACCATCTGGCGGACCATCAGCGTTCCGGTGCGGGCCGTCGACCGCCAGTGGACGCGGCGCAGGTCGTCGCCGAGCACGTACTCGCGCAGCGCGTGGAAGGTCAGCGAGCCGTCGTCGGCGGCGTCGGAGGCCGGCCCCTCCACATGGTGCGCCTGCCCCGACGGCAGCACGGGCAGCGGGCAGATCCGGGGCCGTACGAGCAGCGTGTCCTCGGCACCGTACGGACGCTTACGGCGGGCGAGCCCGAGCGGGTCGGTGCGTTCCAGCCGCAGCGGGCCCACCGGCACACGGCCGCGGCGGGCGGTGGGCAGCGCGTACCGCAGCTCGTGGGCCGCGCCCGGCCGCAGCGCCGGTACGTCGACGGGGATGTCCCGGTCACCGCACCGGTCGACGGCGCGCAGGCCCCGTCGCGTACGTCCCCCCGTGTTCGCGAGGGTGACGACGCCCTCGGCGGGATCGCCCCGGCTCACCCGGCCCGGCTCGATCTTCCGCTCGGCGCCCAGCCGGGGTGCGGGCAGCGCCCACAGGACGGCGAGCGCGACCGCGAGCAGACAGGTCACGCCGAGCGCCGCGAACTCGCCGTACCCGAGCCCATAGCCGACGCCGGTCAGTACGGCGCCCCCGGCCAGCGTGCCCCACCCGGTGCCCGACAGCATCAGAGGCGTGCCCCGCTGTTCAACTCCACCGTGGCCAGCACCTCTTCGATCACGTCCGTGCCGGTGCGGCCGCTGAGCTCGGCCTCCGGCGTGAGGATCAGCCGGTGCGCCAGGACCGGCCCCGCCAGCGCCTTCACGTCCTCCGGGAACGCGTACGGCCGGGACTGCGAGGCCGCCCGGACCCGCATCGCGCGCAGGAGGGCGACGGAGCCGCGTGGCGAGGCACCGAGGCGTACGTCGGGAAGGGAACGGGTCGCCGCCACCACCCGTACCAGGTAGTCGTACAGCGCGTCGGCCACCTGTACCTCGGCGGCGGCCCCTATGAACTCCGCGATCTCCTTGGCGGTGGTGACGGGGGTCAGCGACTCCGGGGTGGCATCCGTGTCTGCCCCCTTGAGGACGGCGACCTCGGAGGCGTGATCGGGGTAGCCGACGGTGATCCGCATCAGGAAGCGGTCGAGTTGGGCTTCCGGCAGCGGGTAAGTGCCGCCCATGTCCACCGAGTTCTGGGTCGCGAGCACCATGAACGGGCGGGGCACCGGGTGCGTGGTGCCGTCGGCGGTGACGCGGCGCTCCTCCATCACCTCCAGCAGCGCGGACTGCGTCTTGGGGGAGGCGCGGTTGATCTCGTCGCCGAGCACGATGTTGGCGAAGACCGGGCCGGGGAGGAACTCGAAGGCGCCGGTGTTCTGCCGGTAGACCGTGACGCCGGTGATGTCGGAGGGCAGCAGGTCCGGCGTGAACTGCACGCGCGCGAAGTCGGCCTCGATGGAGGCGGCCAGACAGCGGGCGAGGGTGGTCTTGCCGGTGCCGGGGACGTCCTCGACGAGCAGGTGCCCTTCGGAGAAGAGGCAGGTCAGGGCCAGTTCGATGGTGTCGCGCTTGCCTTTGACGACGCGCTCGACGTTGTCGGCGAGGGCGTGGAAGCACTGCGCTGCGCGGGCGAGGCCGTCGCTGTCGGTGGGGGGAGGGGTCATTCGCATTCCCAGACGTCGAGGTTGGAGCGGGTCTCCACGAATAGGTCAGTGACGTATCCGGTGATGTTCTTGTCTATGAGGGGGTCGTAGTAGGTGAGGCGGGCCCAGACGTCGGTTGTCTTCTCGTCGATCGTGATTTCTTCGCCCCTCATATTGCAGTGGACCGTGACCTCGGGGTTCTCCCCGGCGGGGATGCTCCCCGCACGGCCACCCACCGTGCTGTGGGGCTTGTTACGGATCCCGAGATCGCGCCCGTTGGGCAGGTTGTTCACGATGTTCATCCGCTGAGCGGGCGGGGTCAGGTCGATCCACCCGGATGCCGCTGGACCCGATCCGGCCGCGTTGGTAGCCATCACCGCCACCCCGCGGACGATGCCGTTCCGCAGGCCGCCGTAGGTGTGACTGTGCTCGATGGTCTCAGCCGTCCCGCCGGGCCCGTTGATCGTGTACCTCACCGAGCCGTTCGTCCCCTGCGGCGCCTGCCAGGTCACCGTGCCGCCGTGTCCGCCCTGTGCAGGGGTGAAGGCGAGCTCCCGCGGCGCCCCCGGCGCGACACACGGCCTTGCCAGTGCCGACGGCGCCGACTCCTTGTCCGGCCTGCCCCCGCCGTACTGCGCGACCACCGTGAAGCTGTACTGCTTCTCGCACGACCCGCCGCTCACCTCGAAGACGAACGGGCCGTCGGGGCCGACCGCGTCCGGGGTGACGGTCTGGCCCTGCGCCGCCCCCTTGAGGACATAGCGCTGCGGCGTCGCACCCAACGCCTTGGCGAAGGTGATGCGGATGGCACCCGACCGCGACTCCGCCTGCGGTGCCCCCGGCGCCCCGGGCTCGGGTGCCGGCTGTGTCGGCCCGGGCGGACCGGACGCTCCTCCGGACGGGCCACCGGAGGCACCGTCGGAGGGGGCGCCCGACACCGGAGCCGTCGTGCCCGGGACGTCCGCAGGCGGCGGAACCTGCGCGACCGGGGCGCCCGTCGGGACGCCGTCCTCGACCGGCTCGTCCCCGGGCTCGCGCGCCGACGGGGCCTTGGTCCCGTACTTGCTGATCCGCCTGACCTCGCCGTCGGCGTCGATCACCGCGGCTGCGGCGCCGTCCGGGTCGTTCACCCACAACAGGCCGTCCTGTACGAAGAGTTCGAGCTCACCGGGTCCATCGGCGATCCGTATCGGTTCGGCGAGGGCGGACAGGGCGGTGTCGTACACCAGCAGCCTGCCGGTGGACTCGTCCGGTATGTAGACCCGCTCGCCGAGCAGTTGGGGTGCTCCCAGCACCTGGCCTTCCGTCGGTACGCGGACGCGCAGGGTGTGTCTGCTGTGGACGTCCACCACGACCAGATCCCCGGTGCCGGCGGCCAGCACCGGTACCGCGGAGCCGTCGGTGCCCGCGGGCACCAGGACGTCCGCCGGATCCGCCACGGCGAACGCGTCGCCGAGGTCGAAGGCGCCCCGCACACCCGAGGTCGACAGCACCTTCGTCGTGGCGGCGGTCCCGTCGGTCACCACGGGACGGCCGCCGGCCACGGTCAGCGTCAGATCGTGGCCCGCGTCGGCCACCTTGACGGCCGTGCCTTTCAGGCCCTCGACGAACGGCACCACCGTGCCGGAGTCCGGCAGTGGCACCCACAGCGTGCCCTCCCCGTCCACCACGGCGGCGCCCGGCTTCCCGTCCAGCGGCACGGGCGGACTCTCGGCTGTCGTCTTCGCCGGGTCGATCAGCTGGACGGTGCCCCGCGCGGGGTCGACGACATACGCGTACGCACCGCCGGAGACGAGTTGAAGCCCCGCCGCACCGTAGTCCGCCGACTGGGCGGCGGTGAGCTGTGCGGCATCGATCCGGACGACCCTGCCGGTCCGTTCGTCCAGCACCAGCGTGGTCCTGCCGTCCTGCGCGACCGAGACCGGGTGGCCCGCCATCCCGGCCGGCAGCGCGGCCTTGCCGTCCACCTCGCCGGTCAGCCCGTGCGCATGCACGACCTCGCCCTTCGTGCCCCCCGCCAGCCAGGCGCCGATGTCGGCGAGTTCGGGCCGGGTGCCGGACGTGCCCGCTCCGACGGCGAGCGAGGTGCCGATGAGCGTGCCGGCCGCGCAGACCGCCAGGTAGCCGGTGACATGGTTGCCCGTCGGGCGCAGTCGCGCGCGGGCTGCGGCGAGCAGTGTCGTGGCACGTATGCCTGGCGTACTGGTCCTTCTCGGCATCCTTGCTCCCCCATGCCGGCAGCCAACTCTGCGTGGCCGAAGGTTAGTTGACAGAAAGCGGAGGTGTCAGCGGCAACACGGGCCACTCGGCCGCCGTTTCGTGGGAAGCGGCGGCCGAGTGATCAGGTGAAACGGCTCAGCAGTTGGCGACCCACTTGTGGGAGGCGATGTTGTCGTTCAGGGACTGACCGCCTCCCGCGCCATTGTGCGGGAAGTAGTGGTGGACGATGTTCTCCAGGTACACGCCCTTGTTGAGGCAGAAGTGGGCACCGGTCTGGCCGGGACCATAGTAGAGCCAGACGTCGTGCGTACGGCCGTTGTTCCAGACGGAGCTCGCCTCGTTGCGCATGCCGCCGCAGGTGTCCCAGTTGCCGACGTTGCCGGACCACGCGCAGTGCAGGCCGCCCTTCTTCTGGTTCTGCCACACGTGCAGCTTGCCGTCCGGCGCCGCCTGGACCCGCGTCGACGGCGCGGCGGCCGGCGACGCATACCACTCGGGGTTGGCGTGCGCGGCGCCCGGCAGAGCGGTCAGCGTCGCGGCGGCGAGCCCCACGGTTGCCAGCGCGGAGGCGATTTTGGTCCTCATGACGGTTTCTCCTTGGTCGTGTTGTCGTGCCGGTTGTGGCCACGCCGACGCTGGCAGGGCGTTTCGGCGCCTGGCAACGGATCACCGCCCGGTGGGATGCTGGGACGCGGAAACGTGTGGTGGCCTCGCACTTCAGTCGGCCCGCTGGGACACCGGTGGGACAGTGGGACGGCGTGGTACGACGGTGTGCGCCGAGGGGGAAGACCGAAATGGGATCGCAGCCCGTGGAGTTCGACGAGTTCGCGGCCTGTCTACGGGCGCTCAAGGAACGGGCGGACCTCAGCTATGAGGCGCTGGCCCGCAGGACCGGAATAGGCAGGTCCAGCCTGCACCGCTACTGCTCCGGCTCGCATGTCCCACAGGACTACGGATCGGCCCACCGGTTCGCCACGGCCTGCGGGGCGTCACCGGAGGAACTGCGCCGATTACACCGGCTCTGGGCACTGGCGGACGCTGCTCGGGAGCCTGACCGTGGCGTGGACACGGACACGGACACGGACACCGATACGGACACGAACACGGATGCGGACTCGGACGCGGTTCCGGAACCAGCCCCAGCCCCAGCCCCGGACCTTGAGCCGGAAACAACCCCGACGCCGACCCAGGAGGCCGAACCAGCCCCGCGCACACGCCGGCACCCCGCCACCTCACCTGCCCTCGTAGTCCTCGTGCTCGTCCTGGCGCTGGGAGCCACGGCATGGGGCATCGCGGCCGTCTCCGGAACGGGAACCGGATCCGATGGCGGAACCGCCGACAGCGACAAACGCCCGCTGTTCTCGGCGGAGTGCGCCGGGCCGGTGCGTCTCGGGCAGCGCGGCGCCTGCGTACGGGAGGTGCAGCGGCTGCTGGCCCGAGCCGGGGCCGAGATGGACGTCGACGGCGATTTCGGCCCGCAGACACTGCGTCGGGTGACCGCCTTCCAGGCACTGTCGCGCATCGACGCCGACGGTGTGGTCGGCGAGGAGACGAAGAAGGCGCTCTACGCGCCGAAGAGCCGGATGGAGACCTGGCCGCCCGGGAAGGTGCGGCAGCGGGTCCGCAAGGTGTTCCGCGAAGCGCCCGACGACGCGGTCGCGCTCGCCGACTGTCAGTCGTCCCTCGACCCGTTCCACATCGTGCCGAACACCAACGGCACCCGGAACTGGGGCGTCTTCCAGATCTCGGATGCCGTGCTGCGGAAACTCGGCGGCACACCGCGCGACGCGATGGACCCGGAGTGGAACATTCAGGCCGCCCACCGCCTGTGGAGCCGCACGAAAGGGTTCGGCGACTGGCCGCACTGCGACCGCGCGTCCTCACCCGAAGCCGTCGGACCGGCCCTGGTGTCGACGGTCGACGACCGGTCGTCGGAACCGGCACAGGACGGCTCCTCGTCCCCGGCGTCCACCACGAACACCGTCTGCCCGGTCCCGGGACAGCGCTTCAAGACGCCCCACCACGACCGCGTCTACCTGGTCGGCCCCGGCAATCGTCTGTACTACGTCCCCGACGCGACCGTCTACTTCAACCTCTGGGACGACTGGAACGGCGTCGCCGTCGTCAGCGACCGTGTCTTCGCGGACTGTGCGTGGGACGAGGCCCGCGAGTTGGCCAACGGGTTCCTGGCCAGGGTGAGCGGCAGCTCGCGGGCCTACCTCTGGGACGCGTGGTACGGCTACCGCCCGATCACGGACCGTACTGTCTTCAACAAGTACGGCTTCTCGGAGGCGAAGGTCCAGACACGGCCCTCCCTGTCCCCGATCAGCGGCGACACCAGCTGGCGGTGAAGGCGGGCACGGGCGACGGGAGCGCACCGGGAAGAGGGTCGGGCGGGGCCGATCCGACTCGTAGGAAGTTCCCGCACCGACGCGTAACGTGAAGCCTCATGAAGATCCTGATCAGTGCCGACATGGAGGGCGCCACCGGCGTGACCTGGCCGGCCGACGTGCTGCCCGGGACGCCGCAGTGGGAGCGGTGCCGGGGGATGTTCACCTCGGACGTCAACGCCGCCGTGCTGGGGTTCTTCGACGGCGGCGCCGACGAGGTCGTCATCAACGAGGCCCACTGGACGATGCGCAACCTGCTGCTCGAACGGCTCGACGAGCGGGCGGAGATGCTCACCGGCCGGCACAAGACGCTGTCCATGGTCGAGGGCGTGCAGCACGGCGACGTGGACGGCATCGCCTTCGTCGGCTACCACGCGGGCGCCGGCATGGAGGGCGTCCTCGCGCACACGTATCTCGCCAACTCCATCACCGGGGTGTGGCTGAACGACGTACGGGCGAGCGAGGGGCTGCTGAACGCGTATGTCGTCGCCGAGTACGGCGTGCCCGTCGTGCTCGTCACCGGGGACGACGTGGCCTGCGAGGACGCGCTCGGGTACGCGCCCGAGGCGCTGAAGGTCGCCGTCAAGGACCATGTCTCGCGGTACGCCGCCGTGTGCCGGACGCCCGCAAGGACCGCCACCGACATCCGCGCGGCGGCCAAGGAGGCGGCCGCGCTGGCGGTCCGCCGGGCACCGGTGAGCGACGGGCCGTTCACCGTCGCCCTGGAGTTCGACGCCGAGCACCTCGCGATGGCGGCCACCGTCGTCCCCGGCGTCGAACGTGTCGGCGAGCGGAAGGTGGCGTACACCAGCGAGCGCATGTACGAGGGAATCCGTACCTTCAAGGCGGTCACCACGATCGTCTCGGCCGCGGTGGAGGAGCAGTATGGCTGACCAGCAGGCACTCGACGAGGTCGTGACGTTCACCTCCGACCTCATCCGGATCGACACGACCAACCGGGGCGGCGGCGACTGCCAGGAGCGCCCCGCCGCCGAGTACGCCGCAGCGCGGCTCGCCGAGGCGGGCCTCGAGCCCACGATGCTGGAGCGCACGAAGGGCCGTACGAACGTCGTCGCCCGCTTCGAGGGCACCGACCCGTCGGCGGACGCGCTGCTCGTCCACGGTCATCTGGACGTGGTGCCCGCCCAGGCCGCCGAGTGGAGCGTGCACCCCTTCTCCGGGGAGATCCGCGACGGCGTGGTCTGGGGCCGGGGCGCGGTCGACATGAAGAACATGGACGCGATGATCCTGGCCGTCGTCCGGGCCTGGGCCCGCCAGGGCGTACGGCCCCGCCGGGACGTCGTGATCGCGTTCACCGCCGACGAGGAGGCGAGCGCCGAGGACGGCTCCGGGTTCCTCGCCGATCAGCACGCGGGCCTCTTCCAAGGCTGCACCGAGGGCTTCAGCGAGTCCGGCGCCTTCACGTTCCACGACGGCAGCGGACGGCAGATCTACCCGATCGCGGCGGGGGAGCGGGGCACCGGCTGGGTCAAGCTCACGGCACGCGGGAGGGCCGCGCACGGCTCCCAGCCCAACCGGGAGAACGCGGTCACCCGCCTCGCCGCCGCCGTCACCCGAATCGGCGCACACGAGTGGCCGCTCCGGCTGACCCCGACGGTCCGCGCTGCCCTCACCGAACTCGCCGCGCTGTACGGCCTGGAGGCCGACCTGGACGACGTGGACGGACTGCTGGAGAAGCTCGGCCCGGCGGCCCGGCTCGTCGAGGCGACCGTCCGCAACAGCGCCAACCCGACGATGCTGGATGCCGGTTACAAGGTCAACGTGATCCCGGGGGAGGCGGTGGCCTACGTCGACGGCCGCTATCTCCCCGGCATGGAGGACGAGTTCCGCGCCACCCTCGACGAACTCACCGGGCCCGACGTGGAATGGGAGTTCCACCATCGCGAGGTGGCCCTCCAGTCGCCGGGGGCTCTCCAGTCGCCGGTTGACTCACCGACGTACGCCAAGATGCGCGCCGCCGTCGAGGAGTTCGCGCCGGAGGGGCACGTGGTGCCGTACTGCATGCCCGGCGGCACGGACGCCAAGCAGTTCTCGCGGCTCGGCATCACCGGGTACGGCTTCTCGCCGCTGAAGCTGCCGGAGGGCTACGACTACGGGGCGATGTTCCACGGTGTCGACGAACGTGTGCCGGTCGAGGCGCTGCACTTCGGCGTCCGTGTCCTCGACCGCTTCCTGCGGACGGCCTAGGCGAGGTGGGGGAGACAGTGCGGACGCTGGCGTACGGTTCCTGGCCCTCGCCCATCGACGCGGCCCTCGCCGCCACGCGCGACGGGCACCCCGAGTGGGTGGGCTTCGTCGGCGACGAGGCGTGGTGGACCGAGCCACGGCCCACGGAGGGCGGCCGGCGCACCCTGGTGCGGCGACGGGCCGACGGTATGGAGGAGTCCGTGCTGCCCTCCCCGTGGAACGTGCGCAGCCGGGTCGTCGAGTACGGCGGACAGCCCTGGGCGGGCGTGGTGGTCGACGGCCGGCCGCTCGTCGTGTTCGTCGATTTCGCGGACCAGCGGCTCTACCGGTACGAGGAGGGCGGCGAGCCGCGTCCGCTCACTCCCGTGTCCGACGTGGGCGGTGGACTGCGCTGGGCGGAGCCGCAGGTGCGGCTGGAACTCGGTGAAGTGTGGTGCGTCCTGGAGGAGTTCACGGGGGAGGGGCCGACGGACGTACGGCGCGTCCTGGCCGCCGTACCGCTGGACGGCTCGGCGGCCGAGGACCGGGACGCCGTACGCGAACTCGCCGACGAGCGGCACCGGTTCGTCACCGGTGCACGGCTCTCGCCGGACGGGCGGCGTGCGGCGTGGCTCGCCTGGGACCATCCGCGGATGCCGTGGGACGGCACGGAACTGCTGGTCGCCGAGGTCGCAGCCGACGGCACGTTCGGCGGCCCGCGGACCGTCGCCGGTGGCTCTGATGAGTCGATCGCCCAGGTCGACTGGTCGGCCGACGGCCGGCTGCTGTACTCGAGCGACCGCGGCGGCTGGTGGAACCTCCACCGCGACGGCGCACCCCTGTGCCGGCGCGAGGAGGAGTTCGGCGGACCGCTGTGGAGGTTCGGCCTGCGCTGGTTCGCCCCCCTGGAGAGCGGGTTGATCGCCGTGGTGCACGGCCGTGGGGCGACCGCCCTCGGGATCCTGGACCCCGAGACCGGCGAGATCGTCGACTCGGCAGGCCCCTGGACCGAGTTCGCGCCCACCCTCGCCGTGCACGGCGAGCGGGTGATCGCCGTCGGCGCCAGCCCGCGCAGCGCCTACGAGGTGATCGAGCTCGACACGCGCACCGGCCATTCCCGGGTCATCGGCGCCCAGCACGACGACGCCGTGGACCCCGCCTACTACCCCGAGCCACAGATCCGCACCTTCACCGGCCCCGCCGGACACGACATCCACGCGCACGTCTACCCGCCCCACAACCCCGGCTGCGTCGCCCCCGCCGACACTCCGCCGCCCTACGTCGTCTGGGCGCACGGCGGCCCCACCGACCGGGCGCCCCTCGTCCTCGACCTGGCCATCGCCTACTTCACCTCGCGCGGCATCGGGATCGCCGAGGTCAACTACGGCGGCTCCACCGGGTACGGCAGGGCCTACCGCAACCGGCTGCGCGAGCAATGGGGCGTGGTCGACGTCGAGGACTGCGCGGCCGTCGCGCTCGCCCTCGCCGACGAGGGCACCGCCGACCGGGACCGGCTCGCCATCCGGGGCGGCAGCGCGGGCGGCTGGACCGCGGCGGCGTCGCTCACCGCCACCGACGTCTACGCCTGCGGCACGATCCTCTACCCCATCCTCGACCTGGCCGGCTGGGGCACCGGGGAGACCCATGACTTCGAGTCGCAGTACCTGGAGTCGCTGGTCGGCCCCCTCGCCGAGGTACCGGCGCGCTACGCGGAGCGCTCGCCCGCCGCGCACGCCCACCGTCTCACCGTGCCGTTCCTGCTGCTCCAGGGCCTGGACGACGTGATCTGCCCGCCCGCCCAGTGCGAGCGGTTCCTCGCCCGTATGGAGGGTCGCCGGGTGCCCCACGCCTACATCGCCTTCGAGGGTGAGGGCCACGGCTTCCGGCGGGCGGAGACGACGATCCGCGTCCTGGAGTCCGAACTCTCCCTGTACGCCCAGGCCTTCGGGCTGAACCCGCCCGGGATCCCGACGCTGGAGCTCGCCAAGTGACCAGGGGGTGTTCTGGAAGTCCCGTGCGGCCCCGGGTACGGCCGCCCCGACTCGCCCCCGGCGCCCGCGTGGCCGTCGTCGCGCCCAGCGGACCCGTCAGCGAGGAGCGGCTGGAGGCCGGGCTCGACGTGCTGCGCGGCTGGGACCTCGACCCGGTGGTGGCGCCCCATGTGCTGGACCGGCACGGCGAGTTCGACTACCTCGCGGGGACGGACGCGGACCGCGCCGCCGATCTCCAGCGCGCCTGGTGCGATCCGTCAGTGGACGCCGTGCTGTGCGCCCGGGGCGGTTACGGGGCCCAGCGCATGGTCGACCTCCTCGACTGGGCGGGGATGCGGGCGGCCGGGCCGAAGGTGTTCGTCGGGTTCAGCGACATCACCGTGCTGCACCAGGCCTTCGCCACCCGGCTGGACCTGGTCACTCTGCACGGACCGGCGGCGGCCGGCGTCGACTTCGTCAAGAACGCCCGGGCGCAGGAGCATCTGAAGGCCACGCTCTTCCAACCGGAGACGGTCCGCGTGATCCCCTCCGGCGGCACGGCCATGGTTCCCGGACGGGCCCGTGGCATCACCCTCGGCGGCTGTCTGAGCATGCTCGCCTCCGATCTCGGCACGCCGCACGCGCCGACCGGTGCGCGAGGCGGGCTGGTTCTGCTGGAGGACATCGGAGAGCAGCCGTACCGCATCGACCGGATGCTGACCCAGCTCCTGCGCACGGGATGGCTCGACGGGGTCGCCGGGATCGCGCTCGGGTCCTGGGTGGGGTGCGGACCGTACGACACGGTGCGTCCGGTCCTCCTGGACCGGCTCGGCGGCCTCGGTGTGCCGGTGGTGGAGGAGTTCGGCTTCGGGCACTGCGGAGGCGCGCTGACGATCCCCTTCGGGATGAGCGGCGAACTCGACGCAGAAGCGGGGGAGTTGACCCTTGATGAGCCGGCCCTGCGCTGACGGCTCTCCACTGAATCTCCGTCAAGAAACCCTCTTCCCGGTGATTGACCCCGCCTGACACGTGTCACACCATGACAACCGGCCAGTACTTACTGGTTGGTAAACAGGGCAGTCTCCAACGTGCTTCCGTGTGGAGGTCTCCGTGTCCCGTCGTGTGCCCAGATCCCGAACCCCACTCGCTCTCGTTCTCGGCGCCACGCTCACCGTCCCCCTCGCGCTCACCGCTCCAGCGGCGGCCGCGACCGGCCAGTTCACCGTCACCGCCCTGAAGTTCACCGTCCAGGCAGGCGACCGCGCCTGCACCGTCGACGCCGACCTGTACCGGCCCACGGGCGTGGACCCCGCCCACCCCGCACCCGCCGTCCTCGCCACCAACGGCTTCGGCGGCAGCAAGTCCGACGGCTCGACCGACGCCATCGGCAAGGCCTTCGCCCAGCGCGGCTATGTCTCCCTCGTCTACTCCGGGCTCGGCTTCGGCAGGACGGGCTGTCTGATCTCCCTCGACGACCCCACCATCGACGGCGTCGCCGCCGCACGGCTGATCGACTTCCTGGGTGGCACCCGCGCCGCCGACGACGGCACGAAGGCCGACTTCATCACCCTCGACGCCCCGGGCGACCCGCGCGTCGGCATGCTGGGCGGCTCCTACGGCGGCGCCATCCAGCTCGCCACGGCCGCCGTCGACCAGCGCCTCGACGCGCTGGTGCCGATGATCACCTGGAACGACCTCGCCTACTCCCTCGACCCGAACAACGCGACATCCGGCGGCAGCGTGCCCGGCGCCTTCAAATGGCAGTGGGCCAACGGCTTCTACCTCATAGGCGAGGGCCAGCCCCTGCTCCAGCCGAGCCTCGACCCCTCCCGCATCAACTCCCTCGCCTGCCTGCACTTCGTCACCAAGGCCTGCGACACCGTCCGCACCCTCAACTCCGGCCGCTACCCGGCGAAGCAGACCGCCGAGCTCCTCGCCTACGCGCGCAGCGTGTCGCCGGTGACGTACCTGAACCGCGTCAAGACACCCACCCTCCTCGTCCAGGGCCAGGCCGACAGCCTCTTCAACCTCAACGAGGCGACGGCGACGTACAAGACGCTCAAAGCCCAGGGGACGCCGACGAAGATGATCTGGCAGTCCTGGGGCCACAGCGGCGGAATCACCGACCCGGCCGCCGGTGAACTCAACCTCGGCCAGGGCAACTTGGAGACCAGTTACGTCGGCCGGCGCATCCTCGCCTGGTTCGACCGCTACCTGGGGAAGAAGCACGTCGACACCGGACCCGCCTTCGCCTACTACCGCGACTGGATCACCGACCCGAACGGCACCTACGCCACAGCCGGCCGGGTCCCCGCGCTCAGCCGGACGCTGTACCTCTCCGGCGACGGCAAGCTGGTCGACAACCGCCGCAAGGTGGCCCGCGGCAGCCGGACGTACACCAACTGGCTCGTCCCCACCAGCCACTCCGAGAGCTCACTCGCCGGCGCCATCGGCATCCCGGACCCGGCGCCGTACGACACCCAGGGCACCCATCTCGGCTGGACCAGCGAGCCGCTCGCGCGCACCACCGATGTCGTCGGCGCGCCCCGGGCCACCCTCAAGGTCGTCTCCCCGAAGGCCGAACGGACCCAGAACTCCGGGGACGCCGCCGACAAGCTCGTCCTGTTCGCCAAGCTGTACGACATCGCGCCCGACGGCACGAAGACGCTGGTGCACCGGCTCGTCGCACCGGTCCGCGTGCCCGACGTCACGAAGAGCTTCACCGTGACCCTGCCGGGGATCGTGCACCGGTACGAGAAGGGGCACCGGCTGCGGTTCGTGATCGCTGGGAGTGACGACGCGTACTTCGGGAACCGGGGGATCAAGCCGGTGACCGTCGTCAGCGCGCCCGGCGACACAGGGGTGATCCGGCTGCCGGTGGTCGGCTGAGCGCTCCGCGGGGTCGCTCACCGTGCGTGATCGCGTTGCCGGGAGCATCCTGGTCATATGACCGCGAAGACGTCGTCGCAGAGTGGCAGGAAGGCGGGCGGGACACAAGGCGGCCGGCGCCGGGCGCTGACCCCCAAGGGGATCACCGTGCTGGTGCTGCTCGGCCTCGCCCTGGTCTTCATCTTCGAGAACACCCGCGAGACCGAGATCCGCCTGCTGGTGCCCCTGGTGACGATGCCGCTGTGGCTGGCGCTGCTCGCCATGGGGGTCATCGGCGCGCTGGTCGGGGCGTACTTCATGGGCCGGCGTCGATAGCGGGTCGTCGTAGGCTGGCGCCATGCCGCACCCCGCGACCCGCTATCTCGCCGAAGGCCCCCGCGTGGGCATACGTCACTTCACCTACGAGGACAGCGCGGAGTTCACGGCCCGGGTCCGGGAGAGCAAGGAACTGCACCACCCGTGGCTCTTCCCGCCGGACGGCGCCGCGGCGTACTCCGCCTATGCCGGGAGGCTGATCGAGGATCCGAGCAAGGCCGGGTTCCTGGTCTGCGCGAAGGACGACGGCGGGGGCATCGCCGGGTACATCAACATCAACAACATCGTCCAGGGCGCCTTCCAGTGCGGGGCCCTCGGCTACGGCGCCTTCGCCCACGCCGCCGGGCGCGGCCTGATGCGGGAGGGACTCGACCTGGTCGTGGGGCACGCCTTCGGGCCGATGCGGCTGCACCGGCTGGAGATCAACGTCCAGCCGGCCAACACGGCCTCGATCGCCCTCGCCCGCGCCTGCGGGTTCCGCCTGGAGGGCTTCTCGCCGGGCATGCTCTTCATCGACGGGGCCTGGCGGGATCACGAGCGGTGGGCGATCACCGCCGAGATGCGGACAGCTCCGCCGGATGTGCCGTGATGCGCCGTCGGCCGTTCCCGTCGCCGTCCCTGTGAATTTGCGTTGAGGGCCGCCTCCACGTCGGCCAGGATGGAGCGCATGCGGAACATCGTCGTGCTCGACGCCCCTTCCAACCTGGGCCTGCGCCCACCCGCCCCCGGCACCGTGCCCGGCTGCTACAAGCTCGCCGGCGCCCTGCGCGAGCAGCGGATCGTGCAGAGGTTGCGGGCGCTGGAGGGCGGGGTGGTGGTGCCGCCGAGGTACGACCGTGGGTACTGGCGGGAAGGCGACGGCGTCTTCAACGCGGCCGCGCTCGCCTCCTACACCTGCAAGCTCGCCGACCGCATCGAGCGCCATGTGCGCGCCGGGGACTTCCCGCTCGTCCTGGGCGGCGACTGCTCCATCAACCTGGGCGCCGCCCTGGCGCTGCGCCGCATCGGCCGGCACGGGCTGGCCGTCCTGGACGCCTCGCCCGACTTCCGGCATCCCGGCAACTCCGACCGGGTCGGCGCGGCGGGCGGTGAGGAGGTCGCCCTGGCCACCGGACGCGGGCAGGAGGACCTGACGAACCTGGAGGGGCTCAGGCCCTATCTGCGGGACGAGGACGTGCGGTACTTCGGCATCCGCGACTGCTTCGAGGAGGACCGGGCCGAGCTCGCCGACCTGAAGATCCCCGTGGTGACCGTCGGCGACCTGCGGGAATGGGGCGCCGAGTCGCTCGCGTCGGTCACCAGGCAGGCCTTCGAGATCCCGGAACTGGACGGCTTCTGGGTCCACTTGGACGCCGACGTCCTCGACCCGTCCGTCATGCCCGCCGTCGACAGCCCCGACCCGGACGGGCTCACACCCGACGAACTCGTCGCGCTGCTCCGCCCCTTGCTGGGCTCCGCACACTGCGTAGGGCTCAACGTCACCATCTACGACCCCGACCTTGACCCGGAGGGCACGGCCGGGGCGCTGCTGACCGACATCATCGTGTCGGCCTTTGAGGAGCGCTGACGATCAGCCCTGACGGTCCACGTACTCGTAGATCGCCCCGTCCGGATGCATCGCGATCAGATTGCGGCCCACTGGCGTCGCCACCGGCCCCGCGATGACGTGCGCACCCAGTTCGGTGAGCACCTGACGGGCCTCCTCGACGTCCTTGACCGCGATCGTCGCCGCGACCTTGCGCAGCACCTCCAGCTCGGCCTCCGGGCCGCTCATCAGCAGGAAGCAGCCGACCGCGGCCACCTGGACGCCACCGCGTTCGAAACGGAGGGCTTGGCCGCCCGCGAGCCGTTCGTAGAAGGGGACTGCCCTCTCCAGGTCGTCGACGCACACGCGAAGCGTGGTTCCCAGGATGTCCATACGGACGAGCCTAGTTGGGGGCGCCCGGCCGGGGAGATCGTTTCACGCGATCCCCTCACTCCGGTAGCCGGCCCACGTGCCGGTACGGGCCGTCACGGAGCGCGTTATGAGCACGCCTGTACGGGTACTCGGGCGCCATGGACCGCTTGGATCATCTTGAGCACCTGGACAAGCAACTGGTCGACGAGCTGGCGCAGGTGGCGCGTGAGACCGTGCGGGACGAGCTGCGCGAGCAGACGCGCAGGCAACGCCGTCGGGCCATGCTCTACGCCGGCTCCGGCGCCGTCGCCCTGTACGCGGGCGCGGCCCTCGCCCTCGCCCTCGGGCTGGGCCTCGCCGCCGGACTGCCGGACTGGGCCGCCGCGCTGATCACCGCGGCGATCCTCGGAGTGGTGGCGTACGTGCTGCGCGGCGCGGCACGCCCGTCGTCGTCCCGGCCGATGACGGAGCACGCGGCAGCACCGGGCGCCACTCACGACGCCACCCTCGGCGGCAGTGCGCCGACCGCGCCGCCCGGCGGGCTCGGCCTGCCGTACCCGCCGATGCCGGCCGGCCCGCCCGGCGCGACGCCGGACGCGTCCGGGACGCGGCCGCCGCACCCGGACGACATCGACCCCGAGCAGCCGCACCACCGGGCGTGATGTTGGTGCGCAAGCCGCGGAAGGGGGCCCTGCCGAAGCACGGCAGGGCCGTCGTCGTGACCGGCGCCAGTGGCGGTGTCGGCCGGGCCACCGCCCTGGCCTTCGCCGCGCGCGGCGACCGGGTCGCCCTGCTCGCCCGGGGACGCGAGGGCCTCGCCGGGGCGGCGGACGAGGTGCAGCGGGCCGGCGGCGAGGCCCTCGTCGTCACCGTGGACATGGCCGACGCCAAAGCAGTCGAGGACGCCGCCCAGCAGGTCGTCGACGCGTTCGGGCACATCGACGTCTGGGTGAACAACGCCTTCGCCGGGATCTTCGCGCCGTTCACCGAGATCACCCCGGACGAGTTCCGGCGGGTGACCGAAGTGACGTACCTGGGCTATGTGTTCGGCACGCGGGCCGCCCTGCGGCACATGCTGCCGCGCGACCGGGGCACGATCGTGCAGGTCGGATCCGCGCTCGCCTACCGCGGGGTTCCGTTGCAGTCGGCGTACTGCGGGGCGAAGCACGCGATCCAGGGGTTCAACGAGTCGCTGCGGTGTGAGCTGCTCCGCGACGGGAGCCGGGTGCGGACGACGATGGTGCAGATGCCGGCCCTCAACACCCCGCAGTTCGACTGGGTGTTGAGCCGACTGCCCGGGCGGGCCCGGCCCGTGGCCCCGGTGTACCAGCCGGAGGTGGCCGCGCGGGCTGTCGTCCACGCCGCCGGGCACGCGCGGCGCAGGGAGTACTGGGTCGGGGGCTCCACGGTGGCGACGCTGATGGCCAACGCCGTCGCTCCCGGGTTCCTGGACCGGTACCTGGCGCGGACCGGGTTCGACGCGCAGCGTGAGGAGGGGGAGCAGGCAGGGCCGGCGAACCTGTGGACGCCGGCGGACGGGCCTCGCGGGCGGGACTTCGGGGCGCACGGGCGTTTTGACGAGGAGGCCTGTGCGGGGGGTCCGCAGGAGTGGCTGTCCCGTAATCGTGGCCGGGTCGGGCAGGGGCTGACGATCGGGGCGGGTGTGCTTACCGCACGATGGCTGGGGCGGCGGCTGTAGGCAGATCGTCTTCGGCGCCGTCGTGGCTGGTCGCGCCCGCGCAGCGAAGCCGCACATTGCTACAGCCCCGCGCACCTGGGGGGTTGTCGTCAGGCCACCCTGAATTCCTGGACCTCCTCCGCCCTCAGCGTCAGTCCGTGGCCCACCCCCTGCGTCGGGGTGATCGTGCCGCCCGTGGGGTCCAGGGCGCCGTCGAAGAACATGTCCTCCACGCGGACGTGGTCGTGGAACCACTCGATGTGGCGGAGGTTGGGAAGCGCGGCGGCCGCGGCGGCGTGGGCGTGGGGCGCGCAGTGGGCCGAGACCTCCAGGCCGTGGGCCTGGGCCAGGGCGGCGGCGCGCAGGAACTCGGTCAGGCCGCCGCAGCGGGTCGCGTCGATCTGGAGGCAGTCGACCGCGCCCGCGGCGATCATGCGGGCGAAGTACGGGAGGTCGTAGCCGTATTCGCCGGCCGTGACGTCGCACGGCAGGGTGTCGCGGATCAGCCGCAGACCGGTCAGGTCGTCCGAGGACACCGGTTCCTCGAACCAGCCGACACCGTGCTCGGCGAGAGCGTGGCCGACGCGGACCGCCTGCTTGCGGGTGTAGGCGCCGTTGGCGTCGACGTACAACTCCGCCTCGTTGCCGATCACTTGGCGTGCCGCCCGGACCCGGGAGACGTCACGCAGGGCCGCGCGGCCCCAGTCCTCGCCGATCTTGATCTTCACGCGTGGGATGTGCTGGCCGTGCACCCAGCCGTTCAACTGGGCGGCCAGATGCGTGTCGTGGTACGTCGTGAAGCCTCCGCTGCCGTAGACGGGGACGTGCTCGCGGCAGGTGCCCAGCAGCCGGGCCAGGGGCAGTTCGAGGAGGCGGGCCTTGAGGTCCCACAGGGCGATGTCCAGCGCCGAGATCGCGCACGCGGCGATGCCCGGGCGGCCCGCGTTGCGGATCGCGCGGGACATCGCGTCGTGCGCCGCCGGGATGTCCAGGGCGCTTCGTCCCTCGACGAGGGGCGCGAGATGGTCGCGCAGGAAGTCGCCGACCGCAGCCGGGCCGTACGTCCAGCCCGTACCGGTCGCGTCGCCCGCCGTCACCTCGGCGATCACCACGGTCGTGGAGTTCCAGGCCAGGGTGCCGTCCGCCTCGGGGGCGTCGGTGGGCACCGTGTAGACGGAGACGACGGGGAGGTGGAGTTTCATCGCGTGGGTCCGCCCCTCGTCACGGCTGAAGCTGCGGCAGCACCTTGGTGCGGTAGAAGTCGAAGAAGCCGCGCTGGTCGGGGCCGATCTGGCTGACGTAGACGCGGTCGAAGCCCGCCTCGGCGAAGGCGCTCAGCTCGGCCACGTGCTCGTCGACGTCGTCGCCGCACACCGTGTTCTCGCTCACCATCTGCTCGGTGACCAGCGGTTCCAGCTGCTCGAAATGGCGCGGGGAGGGCAGGATCTGGGCCATCTCGCCGGGCAGCAGCTGGTTGGACCACAGCCGCCGCACGGTGCGGACGGCCTCGTCGCGGTCGGTGCCGTAGCAGACCTTCGTGCCGCCCATCACCGGCTTGCCGTGGCCGCCGCCCTTGCGGAACCGCGTCACCATCTCCTCGTCCGGCATCATCGTGATGAACCCGTCGCCGACGCGTGCCGCGAGGGCCGTC
The DNA here is from genome assembly GCF_019049285.1 of Streptomyces sp. AC550_RSS872. GTDB lineage: Bacteria > Actinomycetota > Actinomycetes > Streptomycetales > Streptomycetaceae > Streptomyces. Next base: position 27,712 of record NZ_JAGMUL010000091.1, on the reverse strand, counting down.
GCCGCCGGGCCGAAACCGGAGATGTCGATCTGGACCGGTTCGGCGGGGACCGTGTAGAGGCGGGCGTTCTCCACCCGGTAGTGGCTGCCGTAGTGGCTGATCTCCTCACCGGTGAACAGCCGGCGCATGATCAGGATCGCCTCCTCCAGCATCTCCAGACGGACGCTCGCGGGCGGCCACACATGCCCCAGGACGTGCTCGTTGAGGGCCTCGCCCGAGCCCACGCCGAGCCGGAAGCGGCCGTTCGTCATGACCGCGGAGGTCGCCGCGGCCTGTGCCACCACCGCCGGGTGGATCCGCACGGTCGGGCAGGTCACGGCCGTCTCGACCGGCAGTGACACCGCCTCCGAGATCGCGCCGATCACCGACCACACGAAGGGGCTCTCGCCCTGTGCGTCGTTCCACGGGTGGTAGTGGTCCGATATCCACAGCGACTGGAATCCGGCCTGTTCCGCCATCCTCGCCTGCTCGACGAGTTCGGCGGGACGGAACTCCTCGCACGCCAGGAAGTAGCCGTACTCGGGCATGGGGGGCACCTCCGGGACTGCCGCGTCGGGTAGGCGGCGGGGACGGGTCGCCGTCCGGGTACCCGGCGGCCCGGCGGGAAACCGGGCCGGAACCGGGATGTACGGGTCGGTGTGCCGGAAGCCGGCGCCGGCCGGGGGCGACGTTTGGGGGCCTTGACCAGGGGGACGCGGAAGGCTCCCGAGGTACGCGACAGCCCCGGAGGCACACCGTGAGTCGACCCCGCATCGTGATCGTCGGCGCCGGATTCGCCGGGTACCCGGCGGCCCGCACCCTGTCCCGGATCACCCGGGACAAGGCCGACATCACCCTGCTGAACCCGACCGACTACTTCCTGTACCTGCCCCTGCTGCCCCAGGTCGCCGCCGGCATCCTGGAACCGCGCCGGGTGACCGTCTCCCTCTCCGGCACCCTGCCCCACGTACGGCTCGTGCTGGGCGAAGCCGACTCCGTCGACCTCGACGGGCACACCGTCCACTACACCGGCCCCGAGGGCGACGTCGGCACCCTGCCCTTCGACCGGCTGATCCTCGCCGCGGGCAGCGTCAACAAGCTGCTGCCCATCCCCGGCGTCGCCGAGCACGCGCACGGCTTCCGCGGTCTGCCCGAGGCGCTGTACCTGCGGGACCACGTGACCCGGCAGGTGGAGCTGGCGGCCGCCGCCGACGACCCCAAGAGCTGTGCCGCGCGGTGCACCTTCGTCGTAGTGGGTGCCGGATACACCGGTACGGAGGTCGCCGCACAGGGGCAGCTGTTCACCGACGCCCAGGTGCGCAAACACCCGCTGCGGGCCGGTATGCGGCCGCGCTGGCTGCTGCTCGACATCGCCGACCGCGTCCTGCCCGAGCTGCACCCGAGGCTCTCCCGCACCGCCGACCGGGTGCTGCGGGACCGGGGCGTGCAGGTGCGGATGGGCACCTCCGTGAAGGAGGCCACGCACGGTGGGGTGCTGCTGACCGACGGCGAGTTCGTCGACACCCACACGCTGGTGTGGTGCGTCGGCGTACGGCCCGATCCGCTCGCCGAGTCCCTCGGACTGCCCCTGGAGCGGGGCCGCCTCCTCGTCGACCCGCACCTTCAGGTGCCGGGCCGGCCCGAGCTGTTCGCCGCCGGGGACGGGGCCGCCGTGCCCGATCTGGAGAAGCCCGGCGAATACACACCCATGACGGCTCAGCACGCCTGGCGGCAGGGCAAGACCGTGGCCCACAACGTCGCCGCGTCCTTGGGGCTCGGCGAGCGGCGCCCCTACCGCCACCGCGACATGGGCTTCGTCGTGGACCTCGGCGGCGTCAAGGCGGCCGCCAACCCGCTCGGCATCCACCTCTCGGGCATTGCGGCGGGCGCCGTCACCCGCGGCTACCACCTCGCCGCGATGCCCGGCAACCGCGTCCGCGTCGCCGCCGACTGGTTCCTGGACGCCGTACTCCCGCGTCAGGCCGTGCAGTTGGGACTGGTGCGGTCGTGGTCGGTACCGCTGGACACCGCCTCGCCGGAACTGGCGCGAACGCCGGGGCGGCCGGAGAAGGCGCCCTCGGCGGGACCGAACCCCGGGGAGTCCGGGCCGTCCGGGCGCGAGGCCGAGCCCGCCCAGGGGCGGCATGCGAGCAGCGAGGCTGCGACGGTCCCGCCTGGCGGTGAGGCGGGAAAGAACGAGCCCGGTAGTGAGTCGGCGAGGAACCAGCCCGGTGGTGAGCCCGTGAGGAATCAGCCTGCCGGTGAGTCGGCGAGGAATCAGCCCGGTGGTGAGCCCGTGAGGAATCAGCCTGCCGGTGAGTCGGCGAAGCACCAGCCCGGTGGTGAGCCCGTGAGGAATCAGCCTGCCGGTAAGCCGGCGAAGCACCAGCCCGGTGGTGAACCGGCGAGGAACCAGCCCTCCGGTGAACCCGCCAAGAACCAGCCCGGTGGTGAACCCGCGAGGAACCAGCCCTCCGGTGAACCCGCCAAGAACCAGCCAGTCGGCGAGCCCGCCAAGAGTCCGGGGCCCGGCCCCGTCGCCGGATCCGAACCGCTCGACCCCGTCCAGGACCCCGACGCCGCCAAGCACCACGAACCTCCCGGCCCGGTGACGCGCCCCGATCTGCGAGCGGGCCGCGAGCCGGAACCCGGTGGCGCCGCGGGCGGTGAAGCACCTCCGGGCTCGCCGGCCGTCCACAAGCCGCATCCGGACGCTCCCATAGCCCCCGAACCCCGCTCCCGCCAGCCTTCTGAAGGAGACCAGGAGACCCATGAACACCGCTGAACTCGTCGAACTGGCCCAGCAGTTGCGCGTGGACAGCGTGCGTGCCTCCGACGCCGCGGGGTCCGGGCATCCGACGTCGTCGATGTCCGCCGCGGATCTGATGGCCGTACTCCTCGCGGAGCACCTGCGCTACGACATCGACCGCCCCGCCCACCCCGGCAACGACCGCTTCGTCCTCTCCAAGGGGCACGCCTCGCCCCTGCTGTACTCCGCGTTCAAGGCCGCGGACGCCATCGAGGACGGCGAGCTGGTCACCTTCCGCAAGCTCGGCAGCCGGCTCGAAGGGCATCCGACGCCGAGGCAGCTGCCGTGGGTGGAGACCGCGACCGGCTCGCTCGGCCAGGGACTGCCGATCGGTGTCGGCATCGCGCTGGCCGGGAAGCGGCTGGACCGGAGCGGGTACCGGGTGTGGGTGCTGTGCGGGGACAGCGAGCTCGCCGAGGGATCCGTCTGGGAGGCAGCCGAGCACGCGGCGTACGAGCATCTGGACAACCTCACCGCGATCGTCGACGTGAACCGGCTCGGCCAGCGCGGGCCGACCCGGCACGGGCACGACCTCGACGCCTACGCCCGCCGCTTCCAGGCCTTCGGCTGGCACACCGTCGAGGTCGACGGGCACGACGTGGACGCCATCGACCGCGCGTACGGGGAGGCCCGCTCCACCGTCGGGCAGCCCACCGTGATCCTCGCCCGCACCCTCAAGGGCAAGGGCGTAGGAGCCGTCGAGGACCGTGAGGGACTGCACGGCAAGCCGCTGCCGGACGCCGACGAGGCCATCGCCGAGCTCGGCGGACGGCGCGACCTGCGCGTCCGGGTCCACGAGCCGCCCGCGACCCGCATGCTGCACGCCGTACGCGCCGGACACGTCGAACTGCCCCGCTGGGAGAAGGACGAGGAGGTCGCCACCCGCAACGCCTACGGCGAGGCGCTCGCCGCGCTCGGTACCGGACGCGGCGACATCGTCGCCCTCGACGGCGAGGTGAGCGACTCCACCCGCGCCGAGTTCTTCGCCAAGGAACACCCCGACCGGTTCTTCGAGTGCTACATCGCCGAGCAGCAGATGGTCGCCGCGGCGGTGGGGCTCGCGACCCGTGGCTGGGTGCCGTACGCCTCCACCTTCGCGGCCTTCCTCACCCGCGCCCACGACTTCGTCCGCATGGCGTCCGTCAGCGGCGCCGGCGTCAACCTGGTCGGCTCGCACGCGGGCGTCGCGATCGGGCAGGACGGGCCGAGCCAGATGGGCCTGGAGGACCTGGCGATGATGCGGGCCGTGCACGGCTCGACCGTGCTGTACCCGTGCGACGCCAACCAGACCGCGCGGCTCGTCGCCGCCATGGCAGGCCTGGACGGCGTCCGCTATCTGCGCACCTCGCGCGGCGCGAGCCCGGTGATCTACGGCCCCGACGAGGAGTTCCCGGTCGGCGGCAGCAAGGTGCTGCGCTCCGGTGACCGCGACCGGCTGACCGTCGTCGCGGCCGGCGTCACCGTGCACGAGGCGCTCGCCGCCGCCGACGCCCTGGACCGCGACGGCATCCAGGTCAGGGTCATCGACCTCTACTCCGTCAAGCCCGTCGACCGGGCCACCCTGCGCCGGGCAGCCGAGGAGACCGGCTGTCTGCTCACCGTGGAGGACCACCACGAGGAGGGCGGACTCGGCGACGCCGTCCTCGACGCGTTCCTCGACGGGCGCCCGGTGCCGCGCCTGGTGCGTCTCGCCGTCCGCAGGATGCCCGGGTCGGCCTCGCCGGACGAGCAGCTGCACGCCGCGGGCATCGACGCCGCGTCCATCGCCGCCGCGGGGAAGCTGCTGGTGGAGGAGGCGGTCGTACGGTGACCGGCGGCGGCGAGACGAAGCGGGTGCGGGCGGGCCGCCGTACCGTCGAGGTCAAACGGGTCGACAAGGTGCTCTTTCCCGGAGACGGGGGCGCGAAGGAGTACACCAAGGGCGACCTCGTCGACTACTACCGGTCCGTCGCCGAGTTCATGCTGCCGCATCTGCGCGGCCGTCCGCTGATGCTGGAACGGCACCCCGACGGCGTCGGCGGACCTCGGTTCATGCAGAAGAACACCCCGGAGCACTACCCGGACTGGATCACCCGGGCCGTGGTGGCCAAGGAGGACGGCACCGTCCGCCACACGGTCTGCGACGACGTCGCGACCCTCGTCTACCTCGCCGACCAGTCCTGTCTCACCCTGCACCGCTGGCTGTCGCGCACCGACCGGATCGACTTCCCCGACCGGATGGTCTTCGACCTCGACCCGGCCGACGACGACTTCGAGCAGGTGCGGGAAGCGGCCGTTCTGCTCGGCGAGCTGCTCGACTCCTTGAAGCTTCCGTCGGCGCTGATGACCACCGGGTCACGCGGCCTCCACGTCGTCGTACCGCTCAAGGGGGAACAGGACTTCGACCAGGTACGCGAGTTCGCCCGGGACGTCGCCGACACCCTCGTCGACGCCCACCCGGACCGGCTCACCACCGCCGCCCGCAAGAAGGACCGCGGCGACCGTCTCTACCTGGACGTGCAGCGCAACGCCTACGCCCAGACCGCGGTCGCGCCCTTCACCGTGCGCCCCCGGCCCGGCGCCCCCGTGGCCACGCCCTTGACCTGGTCCGAACTGGAGGACCCGGACCTCGACGCCCGCCGCTGGACCGTCGCCGACGCGGTGGAGCAGGCCCGCACCAACCCGTGGGCGGGGGTGATGAGCCGTCCCCGTGCCCTGGGACCCGCCCGGCGCAGGCTCGACGCGCTCCGTGGCTGACGCACACGGACTCATGGGTTTGGCGGGCGTCTTCCGGGCCACTCGCCGTGGGAGGCGCCCATGACTGATTCACAGAACTCACCCACATCATCCAGACGACGACAAGGCGGGGCAGACGACATGCCGAGCCCCATGGAGGTGCTGCGCCAGGCGCGCGCCCAGCTCGCCGAGCTCACCGGCAAGGCCGCGGAGACGGTGTCCTCGTTCGAACAGACCGAGGACGGCTGGGTGCTGGAGATCGAGGTCCTGGAGCTGGCCCGTGTCCCCGACACGATGAGCCTGATGGCGAGCTACCAGGTGGACCTCGACCAGCAGGGACAGCTCACCGGCTACCGCCGTGTCCGCCGCTACGAACGCGGACGGTCCGACGCGCACCGGTCCGGCGGCCGTTAGTCCGCCCGCCCACACCCGTCACACCATCCCCAGACAAGGAGGAACGGCCGGCATGACCGTTGTCCCGGCACAGCAGACCGGAGGCGGAGGCGGCAGCAGCGGCCTCTACGACGTCCTGGAACTCGTCCTCGACAGGGGGCTCGTCATCGACGCGTTCGTACGGGTCTCCCTCGTCGGTATCGAGATCCTCAAGATCGACGTACGGGTGGTCGTCGCCAGCGTCGACACCTATCTCCGCTTCGCCGAGGCGTGCAACCGGCTCGACCTGGAGGCCGGCCCGCGCAAGGACCCGGGTCTGCCCGACCTGGTCGGCGAGATCACCGAGTCCGGCGCGCACGGCAAGTCCAAGGGGGCACTGTCCGGTGCCGCCGAGACCATCTCCGACGCCTTCAAGCAGGCACGGGACGAAGGGGAGCGCGAGCCCAAGCCGCGTGCCCGCAAGGCCACCGCGTCGCGCCGGAAGGAGGAGCAGGAGTGAGCACGTACGTGTACGGCATCACCGCGAGCTCGCACCCCTCCCTGCCGAAGGCCGTGGGCGGCGTCGGCGACCCGCCCAGCCCGGTCCGGGTGCTGAAGCAGGGCGAACTGGCCGCGCTCGTCAGCGACGCACCAGAAGGGCTGCGCCCCAAGCGCAGGGAACTGCTCGCCCACTCGAACGTGCTCGCCGAGGCGGGCGCGGCCGGGTGCGTGCTGCCCATGCGGTTCGGGAGCATCGCGCCCGACGACGACACGGTCACCTCGGTCCTCGCCGAACGCGCCGAGCACTACAAGGAACGCCTCACCGCCCTGGACGGCAAGGTCGAGTACAACATCAAGGCCAGCCACGCCGAAGAGGCCGTGCTGCACCGCGTACTGTCCGAGAACCCGGAGATCCGGGCCATGACGGAGTCCAACCGGCAGGCCGGCGGCGGTACTTACGAGGAGCGGCTGCGGCTCGGCGAGATGGTGGTCGCCGCGGTCAAGGCCCAGGAGGCCGAGGACGCGACCGACGTCCAGCACACCCTGGAACCGGCGGCGGACGCGGTCAGCGTGGGCCCCGACTCCTCCGGCTGGCTCGCCAACGTGTCGTTCCTGGTGGCCCGCGAGGGGGCCGAGACCTTCCTCGCGGCAGTGGAGCAGCTCCGCAAGGGCCACCCGCACCTCGACCTGCGCGTCAACGGTCCGCTGCCGCCGTACAGCTTCGTCGATCCCGGCCCGGCCGAGCCCGCGGGGACCATGACCGGCGCGGTGAGCCCGAAGAGCACGGAGGAGTGAGGCCGTGGGACTGATCGGAGAGGTGGTGCTGCTGCCGTTCGCCCCGGTGCGCGGCAGCGCATGGGTGATCAGACAGGTCCTGGAGGAGGCGGAGCGCCTCTACTACGACCCGGCGACCGTGCGTGCGGAACTGGCCGCGTTGGAGGAGCAGTTGACGGCGGGCGAGATCGACGAGGAGGAGTTCGACCGCCGTGAGGACGAACTCCTCGACCGGCTCGAGATCGCCCTCGCGCACGGCACGGGCAAGTGAGGGGACGGCACGATGAACCGAGTGGGACTCGGCCTCGCGGTAGGGGCCGGATACGTCCTCGGACGTACGAAGAAGTTGAAACTGGCGTTCGCCGTCGGCACGTTGGTGGCCGGCAAGCGCATGCAGCTGAGCCCGCGGGCCCTCGCGGACCTGGTGTCCCAGCAGCTCCAGAACAACCCGCAGTTCAAGGAGCTCGGAGACCAGCTGCGCGAGGACCTGCGCGGTGTGGGCAAGGCGGCGTCCGGCGCCATGGTCGAGCGACAGCTCGACGCCTTCGCGGACCGGCTGCACGGGCGTACCGCACAGGTGCGTGACCAACTGGCGGGCGGCGTGCCCGAGGCGGAGTCGAAGGACGAGTCCAAGGAGGAGCCGCAGGAGGAGCCGCGCCGGAAGGCGGCGAAGAAGGATCCGGCCAAGAAGGCGTCCGAGCCCGCCAGGAAGACCGCGGCGAAGAAGACGGCGGCCAAGAAGACAGCAGCGGCGAAGAGGGCGGCGGACAGGAAGCCCGCCGCCAAGAAGACGGCTGCCGCGACGCGCGGAGCCGCTCGTGGCGCCCGCTCCCGGCTGCCGAAGGGCGGTGACGAGCGATGACCGAGACCCTCAGCGGCGTGGCCCGCAGCGAGGCCGCCGACCGGCTCAAGGCCGAACTGCGCGAATACCTGGCCGCCCAGGCCACCCGGCTGCTGACCGGCGCCGGCCACAAACTCGGCGAGGCGACCGTCAAGCTGACCGACATCGCCGAGGGCCGCAGCCCCGGCTTCGCCCAGCTCGCCCTGGACGGCGGCCGCAAGCTCGCCGAGGGCAAGGGGCCCCTGCGCAGCGCACTGGAGCTCGGCGCCTCCCGCGTCAAGGACAACGTGACCGAAGCACTGAAGAACCTCGGCGGCGGCAAGGGCAGGCGCAAGGGCGGGGCGGGCAGGAAGCCGACCGTCATCATCGAGTACGTCGATGTCGGCGTCCCGCTGCGCACGGCGTACGACCAGTGGACCCAGTACCAGGACTTCAGCACCTTCGCGAAGGGCGTGAAGAGCGCGGACCGCGCCGACGACACGACCTCCGACTGGCAGCTGAAGGTGTTCTGGTCCAACCGCAGCTGGAAGGCGCACACCACCGAGCAGGCACCGGACGACCGCATCGCCTGGACCTCCGAGGGCGCCAAGGGCACCACGAAGGGCGTCGTCTCCTTCCACCGGCTCGCCGACAACCTCACCCGCGTCCTGCTCGTCGTCGAGTACTACCCCAAGGGCCTCTTCGAGAAGACCGGCAACCTCTGGCACGCCCAGGGCCGCCGCGCCCGGCTCGACCTCAAGAACTACGTCCGTCACATCACCCTCAAGGGAGAGGCCGAGGACGGCTGGCGCGGTGAGATCCGTGACGGCGAGGTCGTCCGCAGCCACGAGGACGCGGTCGCGGAGGAGGACGAGGAGGCGTACGAAGGAGGGGAGGAGGAAGAAGGAGAAGCCGCGTACGCGGACGACGAGAACGGGGAGTACCCGGACGATGACGGGGAGTACGCGGACGAGGAGGGTGAGGAACCGGAGGGCGAGTACGACACCGAGGAGGAGTACGCGGACGACGAGCCCGAGCCCGAGCCCGAGCCCGAGCCCGAGGCCGAGGCCGAGGCCGAGTACGCCGGTGGTGGGAGTCGCCGATGACGACGCCAGGGCGGCTGCCCCAGCCCTACGGCCACGACAGCGGCGCCAACCTCGCCGACATCCTGGAGCGGGTGCTCGACAAGGGCGTCGTCATCGCCGGCGACATCCGGATCAACCTGCTCGACATCGAACTCCTCACGATCAAGCTGCGGCTCATCGTCGCCTCCGTCGACAAGGCGAAGGAGATGGGCATCGACTGGTGGGAGGACGACCCGGCGCTCTCGACGCGCGCCCGCCGTGACGAACTGGCCCGGGAGAACGCCGAGTTGCGTGAGCGTCTGGCTCAGCTGAAGCCCGCTCGGGGACAGGAGGAGGCCTCATGACCGGACTGCGCTACGTCTACGCCATCTGCCGTCCCTTTCGCTCCGCTCTCCAGCGGCAGCTGACAGGGGTGGCGGGGTCGCCGCCGAAGCAGCTGACGCACCACGGCCTGATCGCCGTCGTCAGCACGGTGCCCGAGGCGGACTTCGCCGAGGAGCCGCTGCGCGCCCACCTGGAGGACATGGAGTGGCTCACCACCACGGCCCGCGCCCACCAGCAGGTCATCGACGCACTCACGGTCGTCACCACCCCGCTGCCGCTGCGGCTCGCCACCGTCTTCCGGGACGACAGCGGCGTACGGACCATGATCGAGGCCCGCGAGGACGACTTCCGGCGCATCCTGGACCGGCTGGAGGGGCGCGTCGAGTGGGGCGTGAAGGTGTATGCCGAGCCTGAGCCCACGGAGGCCGCCCAGCACGGCGAGCCCGCGCGGCCGGAGGAGGGCGCGGAGGGCGCGGAGGGCCCGGAAGGTGGCCGGACCGGGCGTGGGGCCGTGTCCGGTCGCGACTATCTGCGTCAGCGTCGCATGCAGACGCGGGCCCGCGAGGACGTATGGCAGAAGGCTTCCGCATTCTCCGGCAGGCTGCACGAAACGCTCTCCGCTTTCGCCGAGGACTCCCGGCTGCATGCCCCGCAGAGCGCCGCGCTTTCCGGTGCGTCCGGGCAGAACATGCTGAACGCCGCTTATCTCGTGCCGCGTGCGGAATCCGAGGAATTCGTGGAACTGGTGGACCGGGAGAAGGACGACGCCCCCGGAATCCGGGTCGAACTCACCGGACCCTGGGCGGCCTATTCCTTCACCGGGGAGTTCGCGGAGGAACCGGAGGTGGAGCCGTGACCGCCGTCGAACGCCGCGAGATCGCCCTCGTGGACCTGCTCGACCGGCTGCTCGCCGGGGGCGTCGTCGTCACCGGGGACATCACCCTGCGGATCGCGGACGTCGACCTCGTCCGCATCGACCTGAACGCACTGATCAGCTCGGTCAACGAGCAGGTCCCCTCGCCCTGGGGGGAGCCGGCGTGACACCAGCGGACCGCAACCGGCTCGACCTCGACCCCGACACCGTCGAACGCGACCTCGTGAAACTCGTCCTGACCGTCGTCGAGCTGCTGCGCCAGCTCATGGAGCGCCAGGCGTTGCGCCGCTTCGACACGGGCGACCTGAGCGAGGAGCAGGAGGAACGGATCGGCCTCACGCTGATGCTGCTGGACGACCGGATGACCGAGCTGCGCGAGCGCTACGGACTGCGGCCCGAGGACCTGAACCTGGACCTCGGGCCGCTCGGCCCGTTGCTTCCCCGGGAATGAGAACCAACGCTCTCCCGGGAGAATGAGAACCAACGCTCTCCCGGGAGTGAGAAACAAACTCCGATTTACCAGCGATACCGATTTACCATCGATACCAGCGACCCCGGCCTCCCGCCGCGGTGGTGCCGCGCATCACGAAACCCAGGAGCCACAGCGCCAGAACCACGATCGCGATCCACCACAGTGCCTCCAGCGCGAATCCGGCGCCGAAGAGAATCAGGGCCAGCAGCAGCACGAGCAGAATAGGAACCATAGTTTTTGACCTCCTGCTCACCGGGTTTCCAGAAAAACGCGGTTCAGGCGCTTTTACGGCACAGAATCTCCCCGTGCAGAACACTGAACCAGCCGTCTTCCTGCCGGCCCCACTCCCGCCACGCCTGCGAGACGGCCCTCAGCTCCTCCGCGCTCGCGTGCCCGCCCTCCGTGGCCCGCCCGGCATACGCCGAGGCCAGTGTGCGGTCCGCCCACAGCCCGCTCCACCATTCCCGCTCGTCCGGCGTCGAGTAGGTCCAGGTGCTCGACGTGGCCACGATGTCCGTGAGCCCCGCCCGCAGCGCCCACGACTTCAGCCGTCGCCCGGCGTCCGGCTCACCCCCGTTGGCGCGGGCGACCCGGCGGTACAGGTCCAGCCACGCGTCCATCCCCCGGGACGCCGGATACCAGGTCATGGCCGCGTAGTCCGAGTCGCGGACGGCGACGAGCCCGCCCGGCTTCGTCACCCGCCGCATCTCGCGCAGTGCGCTCACCGGGTCACCGACGTGCTGGAGCACCTGGTGGGCGTGGACGACGCAGAAGGTGTCGTCCGGGAAGTCCAGGGCGTGCACGTCGGCGACCGCGAAGTCGACGTTCGTCAGACCGCGTCCGGCCGTCGTGGCGCGGGCCTGCTCCAGGATCTCCGGCGCCCGGTCGACACCGGTCACCCGCCCGTCCGGGACCAGGGCCGCCAGGTCGGCGGTGATCGTGCCCGGACCGCAGCCGACGTCCAGGATCCGCATGTGCGGCTTCAGGGAGCCGAGCAGGTAGGCCGCCGAGTTGGCGGCCGTACGCCAGGTGTGCGAGCGCAGCACGGACTCGTGGTGCCCGTGGGTGTAGACGGCGGTCTCCCGCGCACGTTCCCGTGAACTCTCCGGTGCGGTCTCGTCGGCTTTCGACATGGCTGTGTCCCCTCGTCTCGTCCTGTCGGGCGGTACGCGACACGGTACGCCCGCATGTCGAATGGTGAGACTGCCGTTTTGCCATGTGGACTGACGGTATGTCAGGGGCCGGGCAGTGGGCGGTACACGGTCAGCGCCTCCGGCAGCTTCTCCAGCGTCACATCGCCGCCCACCTCGGTGACTTCGCCGTCGTAGGCGAGGAGCGCGCCCGGGGTGACGCCGGACAGGTGCAGTCGGCCGACCTGGACCGCCGCGTGCGCCGGGGATCGGGTCAGCGGGCCCGCCACGGCGGCCGCGAGCAGGCGCAGCGCGGGTCGGCGTCCGCCGTGCACGACCCGTACGTCGAGCACACCGTCCGCGAGGTTCAGGCGCCGGGCGGGGGCGAGGCCCATCCGGTGGTAGGTGCCGTTCCCGGCGAACAGCATCCACAACGGGTGTGCGCGGCCCGCGACTTCGGCGTGCAGCGGATGACGGTCGCGGCGCAGGACACGCAGCGCCGCCAGCACCCCGCCCGGCCAGGCGCCGACGCGGGACGAGAAGCGGTCCCGCTCCCGCACCAGTTCCGGATACACGCCGAGACTGCACGTGTTGAGGAACACCCCCCGCTGTCCGTCGCAGGTGAACCGGCCCACGTCCACCCGCACGGCCTCACCCCGCCGGACGGCCCGGCTCAGATCGCGCTCGTCCTCCACGCCCAGGTCGTACGCGAAGTGGTTCAGCGTGCCGCCGGGCAGCACCGCGAGGGGCAGGTCGTGCTCCAGGGCCACCTCGGCGGCCGCGTTGACCGTTCCGTCGCCGCCGCACACGCCGAGCACCCGGGCCCGGGCCGCCGCCTTGCGCAACTCCGCCCGGGTGTCGGCCGGTTCGCACTCGACGAGCTCGGCGCGCGGCAGCAGGTCCAGCAGGGCGTGCACCCGGTCGGAGCTGCCCGATCCCTTGTTGGCCACCACGACCAGGCCGTCGCCGTCCGGCAATGCCGGAACGTCCGTACGGGGCCGGGCCGGCGGAACCAGCCGGTCTCGCGTCGGCACCATGCCGCGTACGGCGAACGCGGCACCCGCGCCCAGGACCGCGCCCGCCACCACGTCGCTCGGGAAGTGGACGCCGGTGTACACCCGCGACAGCGCGACCGACCAGGCGATCGGAGCCACCGCCAGGCCCCAGGCGGGCGACTCCAGCGCGACACCCGTCGCGAACGCGGCCGCCGACGCCGCGTGCCCGGACGGGAACGACGTGGTGATCGGCTGTCGCTTCAGCTGCCGGCCCAGCGGTACGGGGTCCAGGACGGGACGGGGACGGCGTACCGACCGCTTGCCCACGGTGTTGATCGTCAGCGAGGCCAGGCTCAGCGAGGCGAGGCCCCGGGCCGCTGCCCTGCGGCCCCGGGGGGTCCGGCCGGCGGCGATCACGGCAGCCGTCGCGAACCACAGGACACCGTGGTTCGCACTCCGGCTCAGCCGCGGCAGGACCGGCTCGGCATACGGCCAGTTCTGCTCGGCGGCGAACTCGAACAGCCGGGAGTCGAGGGTGAGGAGCCGGGTGCGCAGGGCGTGCCGGCCGGGCTTCGGGACGGTGAGGTCGACGTCTGGGCTCATACAGGGCTGGGTACCCTGAAGTGGCCGATTGCTGTGCCGCCGGCGGTGACTGACACACGGAGGAACCCGTAGATGCGCCTGCTCCTCGTCCGCCACGGCCAGACGCCCTCCAACGTGGACTTCCTGCTGGACACGGCGGTTCCGGGCGCCGGCCTGACCGCGCTCGGCGAGCAGCAGGCCGCGGCGCTCTCCGCGGCGCTGGCCGACGAGGACATCGAGGCCGTCTACGCCTCCACCCTGATCCGCACCCAGCTCACCGCCGCCCCCTTGGCCGCCGCACGGGGCCTGGAGGTGCTCGTGCGGGACGGGATCCGTGAGGTCGCGGCGGGGGACCTGGAGATGCTGCGCGGGGACACCGAGCACGGTGAGCTCTACATGAAGACCGTGTTCGCCTGGGCGGGCGGGGATGTGGGGCTGCGGATCCCGGGGGGTGAGAGTGGCGCGGAGGTGCTTTCGCGGTACGACGGTGTGGTGGCGGAGGCCGCGGGCAGTGGGGCCGCTGTGGTCGCCATGGTCAGTCATGGTGCGGTGATACGGCTGTGGACGGCTGCTCGGGCGGCCAACGTCGACGTTCCGTTCGCTGCCGCGCGGCCGCTCGAGAACACCGGGGTCGTGATCCTGGAGGGGACGCCGGAAGACGGTTGGAAGGTGTTGACCTGGGAGGGGGCCGTGGTGGCTCCGGTGGGTGAGGGTGGGCCGACGGGGCGGGCGGTGGACCCCGAGTAGGTTTCTCGCCCCCGCGGCCCCACCCGTCCCATCCCTTGAAGGGGCTCCGCCCCTTCGACCCCGCGTCGGCCCGGAGGGCCTCGTCCTCAAACGCCGGACGGGCTGCGGGTGCCTGGGTGGCGGCGAGAAGTGGGCCGATAAGGGTTTGCCCGGGGCCGTCCGGTGACCTCAGAATGCGGCCCTATGGGACATCTGGAAGCCGCGCATCTCGAGTACTACCTTCCCGACGGGAGGGCGTTGCTCGGCGATGTGTCGTTCCGGGTGGGGGAAGGGGCCGCCGTGGCGCTCGTCGGGCCCAACGGGGCCGGGAAGACGACCTTGCTGCGGCTGATCTCCGGAGAGCTGAAACCGCACGGGGGCTCCGTCACCGTCAGCGGGGGCCTCGGCGTGATGCGGCAGTTCGTGGGGTCCGTGCGGGACGAGACGACCGTGCGTGACCTGCTCGTGTCGGTCGCGCCGCCCCGTATCCGGCAGGCCGCGCAGGCCGTGGACGCCGCCGAGCACGGCATCATGACCGTGGACGACGAGGCCGCTCAGCTGAAGTACGCGCAGGCGCTCGCCGACTGGGCCGAGGCGCGGGGTTACGAGGCCGAGACGCTGTGGGACATGTGCACCACGGCGGCGCTCGGGGTGCCGTACGAGAAGGCGCAGTGGCGGCAGGTGCGGACGCTGTCGGGGGGTGAGCAGAAGCGGCTGGTGCTGGAGGCGTTGCTGCGGGGCACGGACGAGGTGCTGCTGCTCGACGAACCGGACAACTACCTCGACGTGCCCGGCAAGCGGTGGCTGGAGGAGCGGCTGAAGGAGACCCGTAAGACGGTCCTCTTCGTCTCCCACGACCGTGAACTCCTCGCCCGCGCCGCCGAGAAGATCGTCTCTGTCGAACCCTCGCCCGCCGGCGCGGACGCCTGGGTGCACGGCGGCGGCTTCGCGACCTACCACGACGCACGGCGTGAACGCTTCGCCCGGTTCGAGGAGCTGCGCAAGCGCTGGGACGAGAAGCACGCACAGCTGAAGAAGCTGGTGCTGACGCTCCGTCAAGCAGCCGAGAACAGCGCCGATCTGGCCTCCCGGTACCGGGCCGCCCAGACCCGGCTGCGCAAGTTCGAGGAGGCGGGGCCGCCGCCGGAGCCGCCGCGTGAGCAGGACATCAGGATGCGTTTGAAGGGCGGGCGTACCGGGGTGCGGGCCATCACCTGTGAAGGGCTTGAACTCACGGGCCTGATGAAGCCGTTCTCACTGGAGGTCTTCTACGGCGAACGAGTCGCCGTCCTCGGCTCCAACGGCTCCGGCAAGTCGCACTTCCTGCGGCTGCTGGCCGGCGAGGACGTGGCGCACACGGGGGAGTGGAAGCTGGGGGCGCGGGTTGTGCCCGGGCACTTCGCGCAGACGCATGCGCATCCTGAGCTGATCGGCCGTACGCTGCTCGACATCCTGTGGAAGGAGCATGCCCAGGATCGGGGCGCGGCGATGTCCCGGCTGCGGCGCTATGAGCTCACCCACCAGGCCGAGCAGACCTTCGACCGTCTCTCCGGCGGGCAGCAGGCCCGTTTCCAGATCCTCCTGCTGGAACTACAGGGCGTCACCGCGCTCCTCCTCGACGAGCCGACCGACAACCTCGACCTGGAGTCCGCGGAGGCCCTCCAGGAGGGGCTGGAGGCCTTCGAGGGGACGGTGCTGGCCGTCACGCACGACCGCTGGTTCGCGCGGTCCTTCGACCGGTATCTGGTCTTCGGGAGCGACGGGCGGGTGCGGGAGACGGGGGAGGCGGTGTGGGACGAACGGAGGGTGGAGCGAGCGCGATAGCTTCCTCGCCCCCGCTGCCCCTACCCGTCCCATCCCCCAGGGGCACCGCCCCTTCGACCCCGGGTCGTTCTTCGGGTGTGGGCGAGTGGGGGGTGGTCGCGCCCACGCGGCGGAGCCGCATATCGATACAGCCCCGCGCCCCTTCTGGGGCTCCGCCCCAGACCCCGCTCCTCAAACGCCGGAGGGGCTGAATTTCAGCCCGTCCGGCGTTTGAGGACGAGGCCCGAAGGGCCGACAGCGGGGGTCTGGGGGCGCAGCCCCCAGGGACGGGACGGGTAGGGGCGGCGGGGGCGAGCAGCCTTCGGTCACGGCCAGCGCAGGAGGGCGCCCAGGCCACCCGCCGGGGTCTCCCCCTCGGGGGCCGGTGTCACCGACAGCGCCCCCGCCCCCGTGGCGACCGCACAGCGGATCAGGGCGTCGTCGGCCCGGGCCGACCACGAGTGCTGCTCGCCGAGGATCTTGAGGTCAGTCCGTCGCACCGCCAGCTGGTCCGGCTCCTCGCCGATCCACACCTCGCGATGCGCGTCGGGGCCGTCAGGGCGGATCAGCAGTTCGTCGATACGGTGCTCACGGGCCGCCTCGACCAGCGCGGGCACGCCCTCCACCGCCACGGCACGTCCTTCCGCCCCCGTCTCACGGGCCGCAAGGAACCGCTCCAGCTCCCGCACCGCCCGCTGCCGCACATGCTCCTCGCGCGCCCGTTCGACGTCCTCGTCGATCAGTCGGCTTCCGGTGCCGTGCCGGGCCTCGACCACGAAGTCGTGCAGCCGCCGCGGCAGCCGTTCGTGCACCGACCGCCGCTCCCGGTCGTCACCCACGAGAATCAGCAGGTCGGCACGCGTCTCCTCCTGGCAGACGGTGAGCGCGTCGGCGATCTCCGCCGCGTTGTGCTCCCAGGTGTTCTCCACCTTGAGCTGGAAGTGCCGCTCGGACCAGTCGACCGTGCTCGTCCGGTGGATCGGATGCTGCCGGCCGGTGACGGAACCGACGTCCTGCCGGCCCAGCGCGGTACGCAGCTCGAACGCGGCGCCGCGGCGATCGACGTAGGCCACCACACAGACCGGGTCCTCGCCCGCCAGCTCCAGCAGCGGCGCGGTGTGCGGCAGCGGGGCCCAGTCGGCGCTGTCGCGCAGCGGGGCGCGGGCCAGTGGCGGATCCAGGACCACCTCACCCGCTCGGGCGAAGATCGCCCGGCCGTGCGGTTCGGACGAGTGCCGCAGTTCCTCCAGCGCGTCCCGCACGGCCCGGCAGGTCGCGTCGTCGGCGCCCTGCCCGGCCAGTTCCCGGGACAGGGCCCGGGCCGTCAGCTGCCGCTCGTGAGGGGTGTCCTCCGTGTGCCGGGAGGTGTCCACGTATACGGAGGCCCAAGGCCCGGGGTGTTCGTACAGTGGGTTCAGGAAGGCGAGATCCATGGTCTGTGTCTCCTGTACGCCGCTCGGGTGCTGTGTGCTCCCGGGGCGGGTACCCGGACCCCATGATTGAACACGACGAGCGGGGCACCACGATGACCGGAGTCGACCCCAGCCGGCTGGACGACCAGCAGCTCATGAAGGAGCTGGAGACCATCCACCGGACGCGTCACGACACGCTGCTGTACGGCTCGAACGGCGCGCTGCGGGCCCACAACGAACGCATGGCGCAGCTGGAGGGCGAGTACCTGCGCCGCAACCCGCGCCGCACGGTGGCCGCGGGCCGTACCCGCGAGGGCGCCCGCGACCGCGGCGCATGACGAGCGGGGCGTGCCCCGCACACCCCGCTCGCCACGGTCGGCAGGTCCGCGAGCTCAGCACCCCACCGGCGCACGCCCCCAGTGGCGGTGGGCCGACACGGCGGCCTTGAAGGCCTCCAGGAAGTCCGCGCTCGCCGGGCCCGGCGACGTGTCCGTCACCACGCCCTGGTCGGACACCGTGTGGTGGAACTCGGCGGACAGCCGTACGCCTTCCGGCTCCAGGGAGGCCAGGACGCCCACGCCCGAGCCGAGCGCGCCGACGGGCTTGCCGTGCCGGTAGGCGCCCCGCACGAACCGCATCGCGTCCTGGTCGGCGGCCGTGGGCGGGGTGCCGTGCGGGCCGCCGGGCAGCAGTACGGCGTCGTACAGCACGGAGGCGACCGTCGGCAGGGCGCGGTCGACCTCGCACCGGTCGCCGTGGGCACCGGCGACCGAGCCGTCCGTCGGCGCCAGCGCCTCGACGATCGCGCCCTCGGCCGTGAGCGCCTCCCGCACCGAGTCGACCTGCGCGGTGTCCACGCCGTCGGTGACGAGCACCGCGATCTGCCGGGTGCGGATCGAACCGTCGCCGCGCAGTGAGTCAAGGCTCAACGCGGGGGAGGAGAGCTTGTCCGCCGCCTCCGTCCCGGACGGCTCCGGAACTCCGATGCCGCGCGCCACCTGGGACGCCAGGTCGCCGTTCACCTTGGCGAGATGCTCGACCGTACGGGCCCGCACCTCCTTCGCGCCGACCTTGCCGAGCTCGAACCGGAACGCCGCGACGATGTGCTCCTTCTCCCAGTCCGCCATGCTGTTCCAGAACATCGCCGGCTGGCTGTAGTGGTCCTGGAAACTCGGGCTGCGGCGGCGGATCTTGGCGCCGTCGACGCGCTCGGCGTAGTGCGTGTACGCGTGCCCGTCGACACCGGCGTGCGCGGGGCAGCCGCCGCCGAGGGAGTTCGGGAAGTAGTTGGTGCCGCTGTGCAGCGCGCTCTGGTGGTAGCCGTCGCGCTGATTCGTGCGTACGGGCGCCACCGGGCGGTTCACCGGCAGCTGGGCGAAGTTGGGACCGCCCAGCCGGATCAACTGCGTGTCCAGGTAGGAGAAGTTGCGGGCCTGGAGCAGCGGGTCGTTGGTGAAGTCGATACCGGGGACGACGTTCGCCGTGTGGAACGCGACCTGCTCGGTCTCCGCGAAGAAGTTCTCCGGGTTGCGGTTCAGCACCATCCGGCCGATCGGCCGCACCGGCACCTGCTCCTCCGGGATGATCTTCGTGGCGTCGAGGAGGTCGAAGTCGAAGGCGAACTCGTCCTCCTCCGCGACGAGTTGGACACCCAGCTCCCACTCCGGATACTCGCCCGCCTCGATCGCGTCCCACAGGTCACGCCGGTTGAAGTCCGGGTCGCGGCCCTGGCACTCCTGCGCCTCGTCCCACACCAGCGACCGCACGCCCAGCCGCGGCTTCCAGTGGAACTTCACGAACGTGCCCTTCCCGTCCGCGTTCACGAACCGGAACGTGTGCACGCCGAAGCCCTGCATCATGCGGTAGCTGCGCGGGATCGCCCGGTCCGACATCAGCCACATGATCGCGTGCAGCGTCTCCGGCTGAAGCGACACGAAGTCCCACAGGGTGTCGTGCGCGGAGGCGCCGGTGGGGATGTCGTTGTGCGGTTCCGGCTTCACCGCGTGCACGAAGTCGGGGAACTTGATGCCGTCCTGGATGAAGAAGACCGGGAAGTTGTTCCCGACCAGGTCGTAGTTCCCCTCCGAGGTGTAGAACTTGGTCGCGAAGCCGCGCACGTCCCGCACGGTGTCCGCCGAGCCCTTCGGGCCCTGCACGGTCGAGAACCGCACGAACACCGGGGTCTGCACGGCCGGGTCCTGGAGGAACGCCGCGCGGGTGAACTCCGCGCAGGACTCGTACGGTTGGAAAGAGCCGTACGCGCCGGCGCCCCGCGCGTGCACCACCCGCTCCGGGATCCGCTCGTGGTCGAAGTGGGTGAGCTTCTCCCGGAAGTGGAAGTCCTCCATCAGCGTCGGGCCGCGTTCGCCGGCAGCCAGCGAGTCGTCGGTGTGGTCGACCTCCACGCCCTGGTCGGTGGTGAGCGGCCCGGCCGTCGGGTCGTCCGCCCGGAAGCTCTCCCGCTGCTCCTGCTTGCGGTCCCCCATCAGACGGCCTCCCTCCTGGACTCCCTGGCGAACACCTCGAGGAACGTCTCGCAGAACGCGTTCAGGTCGTCCGGCTTACGGCTGGTGACCAGCTTGTTGTTGCCGTGGTCGCAGATCCGCACCTGCTCGTCGACCCAGGTGCCGCCCGCGTTGCGGATGTCCGTCCGCAGGCTCGGCCAGGAGGTCAGCACCCGGCCGCGTACGACGTCCGCCTCCACCAGCGTCCATGCGGCATGGCAGATCGAGGCGACGGGCCGGCCCTGCTCGAAGAAGTCCCGCACGAACGCGACGGCCTTGCTGTTCATCCGCAGATAGTCCGGGTTGGCCACCCCGCCCGGCAGGACCAGCGCGTCGAAGGAGCCCGCGGACGTCTCACCCACGACCTCCTGCACGGGGAACTTGTCGGCCTTGTCGAGATGGTGGAACGCCTGGATCGTGCCCGGCTTCGTCGACACCAGCACCGGCTCATGACCCGCGTCCACCACCGCCTGCCATGGATCGGTGAGCTCGACCTGCTCGACGCCCTCGGGTGCGGTCAGAAATGCGATACGCATGATGTCTCAACGTCCTTCCGTGGCCCTGAAGTGGGCCTCGTCGCTCGTGGAGCGCTTCTTGTCCCGCCGGCGGGCCCGCACACAGCGCCACAGCTCCTCGCCGTACGGCAGCAGCACACAGGCCCCGATGGCGACGCCGATGCCCGCGAGATAGCCGCGCGACAGCGGCCGTCGGCGCGGCACGAGACGCCACGCGTCGGGATCGCCCCGGCCGCCACGCAGCAGGGACCTCACCTGGTCGGCGTGCAGACACATCAGCGCCGACAGCCCGCCGAACGGCAACGACTCCAGGAAGCTGTGGATGTGCTGCTCGACCGGCCTGACCTCGCGGTCGCTGGCGACGGCCGTCCGCACGTCCCACAGCGCGGTCGCCTCGTGCGCCGCCGTCGCGCCCAGCTGCACGCTGAGCAGCAGCGGGTTGACCTCGTAGCGCAGGGTCAGTGCGATGGGGATGCCGACCTCGGTCATCATCAGCGAGTGGATGAGGGACTCCCTGACGCCCGCCGTCTCCTCGATCCGGGTGCGGCGGTGCATCCACCAGTCGGCGACGCCCGGCACGAACCAGCTGGGCAGCAGCCCGTAGAGCAGATAGCGGACGGTGGCGTCGCCGACGTCGACGGTGACACCGGAGCGGGTGATCTCGGCGGCCTGGTCCCGGCTCATCCGATCACTCATCCGCTCACTCGTCCGGAGCCGCACGGCTGATCTCGGCCAGCGCGGAGTCGGGGTCCTGGGTCTCGGCGAGGTCCCCGAGGCTGACGACGCCGACCGGCAGCCCGTCCTCGACGACCGGCAGCCGCCGCACCGCGTGCTCGCGCATCAGGGCGACCGCGACGGACACCCGCTCGCCCGGGTCGATCAGCACCGGGTCCCGGGTACACACCGACCGGACGCTCACCGTCAGCGGGTCGGCGCCGTCCGCGACCGCACGCACCGTGATGTCACGGTCGGTGAGGACGCCCACGACGTCCTGTCCGTCGGCCACCACGACATCGCCTATGTCCTGCGCCCGCATCAGCTGCGCGGCCTCGACGAGCGAGGCGTCCGGGCGGACGGCGACCACACCCGGCGTCATGACATCCCTCACGAAATCAGCCATCCCCGGCCCTCCCGCGTTCCCCGGCCCCGGTCAGGGCCTCGGCCAGCTGCTGGACGTTGGCGTAGCGCGTCGAGCGCGGCAGGCGCTCCAACGACTCGATCAGGGCGTCGGGTGCGTACCCGCGGCGCAGGGCGGTGGTCAGTTCCCGAGGGCTCGCCGGGAAGGCGCTGCGGCCCAGGGTCCGCGCCAGCTCCATCCGGACGGTCTCCAGGGACGCCGCCGTGGGCCCCGGCCACCCCACGGGCCCGTGGGCAACCTGCGGATCGTCGTCGGCGGACGGCTCCGGGTCGTGCCACTCCTCCGTCCGGGTGGGGTGCCCGGACCGCAGCATCCCCTGGAGTTCGTGCTTCATCTCGTCGTCACGGTGAACGCTCAGCCGGTCACTGCCTCGCTGCATGACTCCCTCCAGATCTTCGGCGTGCGCACCGCGTACCCGCACATCCGGGGGCGACACAGGGTTTGCGCATCGGAAGGAGGGAGACCCGGCTCCTTACCCCCCACGCACGTTCTGCTCCGGGGAAGGACCAGGTCATGGCACTGCTCGCTGTGCTGCTCCCACTTCTCATGCTCGGCGTGGTGCTGGCACTGGGCCGTTACGAGGACGTACTGCTGCCGAAGGAACCGGACGAGGCGGACCGTCCGGACGGGACGGCGCCGGTCCACTAGGGGGTGTTCTGAAAGTCCCGCACAGCACCCACGGCGCCGCGGGCACCGCACGGGACTTTCAAAACACCCCCTAGGTCAAGACGCGAAAAATGGGATGCGAGGCGGCCTGCGGCCGGAGGCTGCTGATGAACAGCGCCTCTCGCCCCGGGGTGCTCGGACGAGTGCATGGCCGCGGAGACGCGATGGAAGAGATCAGAGCGTGCCGATCACGAGTCGGCTCGGATGCTCCTCGCCCATGTGGATCATCTGGTGGGCGACCACGGTCTCGGCCGAGTCGTAGGCCGACAGGCCCGTGTTGAGGTTGCGGTCCCAGCGGGGGTGGCAGCTGGACGTCACCTGGACACGCAGCCGCTCTCCCGGGGCGAGGGTGCAGGCGGTGCTCCACAGGCTGACGGTGAACTCGTACACGCGCCCCGGTTCGAGTGGTGTCGACCGGTGGCCGGGGCGGTGGGTGCCGGCGGCGTAACTGTCGCGCCAGGAGGCGCGCACGATGCCGTCGTTGAGCCCGATCGAGACACCGTCCGGCGAGACCTTGCACAACCTGATCACGAAGTCGGTGTCCGGGGCGCTGGAGGAGGCGTGGAAGGTGGCGCGTACCTCGCCGAAGAGGGTCAGCGGTGCGGTGAGCGGTTCCGAGGTGAAGGTGAGGACGTCGTCGCGGGCCTCGACGCGCCGCTGGTCGGCCGGGCCCGAGCGGACGCCGTGGATCATCGTGGCGCCGCCGACGGTCGGCACGGGGTCGAGGGGGTCGTAGTCGTAGGCGGCGCGGGAGTCGCCGCCGGGGTGGTCGAGGAGCCGGCCCCCGTCGGCCAGGTACCAGGTGCGGTGCGCGGTGGGAGCGGGCAGCTCTTCAAAGCCGCGCCAGCGATTCTCGCCGAGGAAATACAGGAGCACCGGCGGGATGCGGCGCAGCGCGGTGTCGTCGCCCTTGAGGACGGTGTCGAACCAGGCGACGTGCATGGCGGTCAGGTCGCCGTGGCCGCCCATGACACCCGACGAGGCGGCGATGCCGAGGCTGAGGTCGGGGAAGTCGCCGGAGAAGTCGCTGTGCGACCAGGGCCCGATGACCAGTCGCGGGGGCGGAAGGGAGCGGGTGCGGCTGTGTGCGAGTTGCATGCGGTACTGGGCGAGGGTGGCCGGCGCGAAGATGTCGAACCAGCCGCCGATGTGCAGGGTGGCCGCGTCGACGGGGTGGGCGGAGGCGCTGTTCCACAACTCGGACAGGGGGCTGCCGGGACCTTCCCCGGCCGAGCCGAGGATGTGGGTGTTCATGAAGGTGCCGAGGCGGGGGGCGAGCGCGCCGATCGGCAGGGTGTCGAAGACGTCTCCGGCGACCACCTCCTGGTCGAGTGCCTGCCAGTCGCGCAGGGCGGCGTGGCGCCGGTCGGGGGCGTCGGCGAACTCGCGGGCCAGGGCATGGGGGGTGATGGCGGTGTGTCCCCAGGTGAAGCGGGAGCCGAACTCGTGGGCCCCACCACGGTAGAGGCCGCCGTCGTCGGCGCTGCCTCCGGCCGACACACCGAGGGCGAGGGCCTTGAGCGGCGCGGGGGCACTGGCGGCGGCCCGCCACTGGGTCTCGGCGAAGTAGGAGCGGCCCCACATGCCGACGCGGCCGTCACTGCCCGGCAGCCCCGCTGCCCAGGCGACCGTGTCGGCACCGTCGGAGGCCTCGTGCACGGAGGGGTCGAAGACGCCGTCGGAGCCGAAGCGGCCGCGGCAGTCCTGCATCACCACGATGTAGCCGGCGGCGGCGACGGTCAGGGGGTTGAAGTAGGCGGAGTTGACGGCCAGGTCGCGACCGTAGGGGGTGCGCGTCAGCAGGACTGGGAAGACCTCGCCGTCCCGGGCGGGTCGGTAGACGGTGGCCCGCAGGACGGTGCCGTCGGTCATCTTGGCCTCGGCGTCGTGCTCGACGAGGACGGGGTGTTTGGGCACGGGAGGCCTTCTCTGTGAAGCAGGAGCGTGAAGGGGAGGGAGGAAGGGGCGTGGCGGCGACGCGGACACGTCGCCGCCACGGGGTCATGCGGTTTCCGGCTTGCGGCCCAGTTCCTCGGTGGGGGTCCGGTAGTTCTCCCGCACGCCGAACAGGACGACTGTGGCGGAGGCGAGGCAGCACACGGCGGTGAGGACGGCGACCGGGATCCAGCCCGTGGGGCCGGGGCGGATCAGGGCGGCGGCGATGGTGGGGGCGAACCCGGTGACGACGAGGCCGAGTTGGGAGGCCGCTGCGGCACCCGAGTAGCGGATACGGGTCGGGAAGAGCTCGGCGACCATGGGCGGGGCCAGGGGATTGACGAGGCCGTACCCGACCACCATGAAGAGGACCGAGCTCAGGAAGATCAGCGGGATGTCGCGTGCGCTGATCGCCGAGAAGACCGCGAACACCGCCCCGGCGCAGATCAGGTTGCCGGTGATGAACACAGGCTTGCGGCCGATACGGTCGGCCAGGATGCCGGCGCAGGGCTGGACGACCACGGCGAGGGCGGCGGTGAGGATCGTGGCTTCGAGCATGACCGTCCGGGGGAGCCCGAGGCCCGCGGCGTAGCCCAGTGCGAAGGCGGCGAAGATCGTCGAGACCACGCTGAACAGACCCAGCACGACGACCTTCAGGACCGTGGCCCAGTGGTCGCGGAGAACGGTCTTGATGGGCAGTTCCCGCTCGGGTTCGTCCCTGGCCGCTTCGAAGATCTCCGGCTCGGGCAGTCTCAGGCGGATCCACAGGCCGACGCCCACCACCAGGGCGCTGGCCAGGAACGGTATCCGCCAGCCCCACGCCAGTAGGTCCCGCTCCGGCAGGCTGGACACGGCCAGGAAGGCCAGGGAAGCGAGGAGGATACCGGCGACGGCGCCTGTGTTGACCCAACTGCCGTAGAAGGCACGCCGGTTGCTCGGGGCGTGTTCCATCGCCATGGTCACCGCGCCCACCGACTCGCCGGCCGCCGATATGCCCTGGACGACGCGGAGCAGGACGAGCAGGAGGGGGGCGGCCACGCCGATGGTGGCCGGCGTCGGCAGGCAGCCGATCAGGAAGGTGGCCACCCCCATCATCAGCAGCGTGAGCACGAGCATGCGGCTGCGGCCGACCCGGTCTCCGAAGTGCCCGATGACCACACCCGCCACGGGGCGCACGACATAGGCGATGCCGATCGTGGACATCGAGAGGATCATGCCCGCGGTGGGCGAGGCCTGGGGGAAGAAGACCTGGTTGAAGACCAGCGCGGAGGCCGAGCCGTAGATGAAGAGGTCGTAGAACTCGAGCGTGCTGCCGACGAAGCTCGCGACGGCAGCCCTGCGGGCGTGTGGCGAGCCGACGGGGATGTCGGCAGGGGGAACCGGGGACGTGGCGGCGGGTGCCGCCGAGGAGCGGGAAGTGACCATGTACGGCTCCGGACGGGTCGAGGGAGGGCACCGTGGACGGTGCCCGATCAAGGCCGTGGGCTCCGGGGGAATCCCGGCCTCGGCGCCAGAAGGTATGCAGTCTCCGCAGCGGCCGTCAATAACGGTGCAATGTTTATTTCGTGGCCTGGCTTCCCGATAATGGGACGATGCGCAGGGAACACGAGACGATGAGCGCCGCCGGGGCCACCGGCGGCGCGTTGGTGAACGCCGACTTCCCTCGTCCGCTCAAGGGATCGTCGACCCAGCACCTGCTGACCACGCTGCTCACCGACTTCTGGCTGGACTCCGCGGCGTGGATACCGTCCCGGCTGATCGTGGCCCTGGCCGCCGACCTGGAAGTGACCCCCTCCGCGGCGACCTCGGCGCTCAGCCGGCTCGCCTCGCGTGGTGTACTGGAGCAGTCCAGCGTCGGACGCAGCTCGCGCTACCGGTTGACCGACAACGCCCGCACACGGCTCGTCGCGGCGGTCGACCGTGTCTTCGCGTTCGGGGCCGGCACGGCGCACTGGGACGGCTGCTGGACGGTGATCGCCTTCACGATCCAGGAGACGTCGCGTGATGTGCGCGAGCTGTTCCGCAGATACCTGAAGTGGCGTGGTTTCGCTCCTGTCTACGGCGCTTTGTGGGTCTCGCCGAGGGAGGACCCGAGCGAACTGGAGCGTGCCTGCGCGGAATTCGGGGTCACTGACTACGTGGTCTTCCGGACGGCGGACACCGACCTCCACGGCAAGAAGCTGATCGAGGCCTGGCCGCTGGACGAACTCGCGCAGCTCTACCAGCCGTTCATCGACCGGTTCTCGCCCTGGGTGTCGCGGACGGCAGCCGGTGACCCCACCCCCAAGGAGGCGTTCCGCGTCCGCGTCCAGCTCATGGACACCTGGCGCACGTTCCCCTGGGACGACCCGGACCTGCCGCTCGAGCTGCTCCCCGAGCGCTGGCGACTGAGCGAGGCGCACGGCCTCTTCGCCGCCCTGTACACGGAGCTGACGGACCGCGCCCTGGAACACGTACGGGCCCAGGCGACCCGGTACTCCCCGGAACCGGTCCCGCCTGCCTGCCTTCGCCTGCCCGACGGGGGCCGGGTGGGGCAGGCGAACGGACAGACGGCCCACCGGCCCGTCTGACCTGTCCCGATCGGGCCATCGTCATCTGGGCACCGGACGGCTCCGTGGGCGGACGGCGGCCTGCCCGGCATGGAAACAGGCGGTCCGACCCGCACCCTCGGCCTGCCACACCACTGATCATTCGGTGGGCTCACGCGTCAGATGGACGAGAGTGGACGCGTAGTCAGCACGCGGTGACCTACTGGCGGTTGACCGTCCGGCTCACGCCGGCGACGACCGTCGTGGCCTGGATCCAGCCGGTGAGGACGAGGACGTACGTGTAGGTCGCGGCGGCGGCCGGGGACGCGGTGAGCAGGGGGGAGGTCAGGGCGGCGGCGGTCGCACCGGCCGTCGCCTTGAGAACATCGCGCCGACTGCGCTGGCGGGCGTTGCCTTCCTGCATGTCCAGCGTCCCCGCTCCATGATCGGCACCGACGCCCGAGTCCGCCAACTCAACCTCTGCCGCCACTGCTTCGACCTCGTCGCCGCCGGCGCCTGGACGATCGAGGCAGGCGAATGGCCGGCGCGTTCTCTCCGAGTTCCTTCGCGACGGTGGTACTCGCCGACAGGTCGATGTCGGCGAGTACCACTGCCGCGTCGAGCTCCCGCCTTGCAAAAGGCCTGAGCCCCCGCCCGGTACCCCCTGCTATCGGCACTGGCCCGCGTGCCGCCTTTGGCCGATGGGCCCGGCGTCGCATGCGCGTGTGCTTGGCGCGGTCAGTCTGTGGTGAAGCTGGACAGCATCGCGGCGGGGTAGCGGCTGCCTGCCGAGCCGTGGGGAAGGATCTCAGTGATGCGGGCCAGATCAGCGGCGGAGAGCTGGACGTCGGTGGCGCCGGCGTTCTCCTCGAGGCGCTTGGTGCTGCGGGTGCCGGGAATGGGCGCGATGTCCTCGCCCTGGGCGAGCAGCCAGGCCAGCGCGAGTTGGGCGGTGGTGATGCCCTTGGTGTCGGCCAGATTCTTGAGCTGTTCGATGGCGTGCACGTTGTACGTGTGGTTCTCGCCCTGCCAACGCTCGTCCCAGCTGCGCAT
>NZ_JAGMUL010000090.1:17260-23194 GCF_019049285.1 Streptomyces sp. AC550_RSS872 | reverse complement strand
CCACCACCCCAACCCCACCACCACCCCCAAACGACACAACCAACACAGCACAAGGAGGCTTACAGCCCCCGCAAAGCGGACGGGACGGAGCGCCGCTGGCCGGAGGCCGATCCACCTCTTCGGTTGCGGGAAGCGACATACCACCGGCCCGGGCACCGCGCATGCGGTCGCGCCGGGCCTGGAAGACCCGCCGCCCCTGCCCGACCCGGCCCACGTCGGCCCGGCTGACGCCCGAGCCCTGTCCAAGACGCTGTTCGCGCGGCTCGACTCGCTGGAAGAGGGCACACCGGAGTACTCCTACGTGCGCAACTCCCTGGTGGAGCTCAATCTCGCCCTGGTGCGCTTCGCGGCCGGCCGTGTGGGGGTACGCGGTGAGTCGTACGACGATGTCGTGCAGGTCGGCACCATCGGGCTGATCAAGGCCATCAACCGGTTCGACCTGCAATACGGCGTCGAGTTCCCCACGTTCGCCATGCCGACCATCATCGGCGAGATCAAGCGGTACTTCCGCGACACGAGCTGGGCCGTGCACGTCCCGCGCCGACTTCAGGAACTGCGCCTGGACCTGACCAAGGCGGTGACGCACCTCGAGCAGACCCACGGCCGCGCACCCACCGTGCCCGAACTCGCCCGGCACCTGAACCTGGGCGAAGACGAGGTCCTCGAAGGACTAGTCGCCGCCAACGGCTACACCACCTCATCCCTGGACTACCCGAGCGACACCGAGAGCCCCGAGGACACCCTCGCGGACCACATCGGCTACGCGGACCCGGACCTGGCCAAGGTCGAGGACCTGCACGCGCTCAAACCCCTCATCGCCGCTCTTCCGGCTCGCGAGCGCAAGATCCTCGCCCTCCGCTACACAGCCGACATGACGCAGAGCGCCATCGGCAAGGAACTCGGCATTTCGCAGATGCATGTCTCCCGCATCCTGAACCGCACCCTCGCCCGGCTCCGAACCGAACTCGCCGGCCGACGCTAGGCCGCCGGGCTCATCTGCTCCCCACAGCCACGTCGAAACGACTCGGGCCCTCGGCTACCGAGCGGTCGGTGCGGGGAAGGGGTGGGGACACGTCTCGCCCGCAGGGCCCCACCCCTCTGCCTGGCCTGCCCCATGGCTCAAGAGCGGGGTGAGCGTGGGCAGCGGATCAGGGATCCGCGCGGTGTCGTCCGGGACGGACGGGTGGGCCGGCGGTGCCGCGGCTCGCGGGGGTCCCGTGCAAAAGCAGGGCCGCTCGCCCGGCGGCACGGGGGGGCCAGACGCTCTCAGCCCAGTAGGGCGGGAGCATGGGCCCATCCTGCCCTGCTGGCGGCGGATTGCCGGGCCGCGGCCCATGCTGTCCGTGCAGTCCGCGCGGATCACCGACCAGCCGGCCAATTCTCGGAGCCACCCGTATGCGGGTGGCTGAACCGACTGGTCCAGGGCAGAGGAACGGAATGGCCAAACTTTCACAGCTGCTGCAACAGACCATGCGACG
Organism: Streptomyces sp. AC550_RSS872; assembly: GCF_019049285.1. Lineage (GTDB taxonomy): Bacteria > Actinomycetota > Actinomycetes > Streptomycetales > Streptomycetaceae > Streptomyces. The sequence goes on along the minus strand of NZ_JAGMUL010000090.1, from coordinate 21,716 downwards.
CAGGCGCCTAAACGCGCAGGCTCTGGCCGACCGTACGGGCATTCGCACTCCGCGGATCCGCGTCTTCGCCGAGGACGGCGCCCGCGGCCCCGTGCGGCCCACCGAGGAGGAACTGGCGGAACTAGCCGAGGCTCTGGCATTGCCTCTATGCGATATCCAGGAAGCCGCCCGCCCCCCTGCACCAGCGCTGGGCTGACGATCCTGCCCCGTCGGAACGGCGCGACGGCATTCTCAGAGGGCGGTATGAGACCTGATGCCCGATTCCTCGTTTCGTGCGGGACAAGCGGGCAGGTCGTGACGACGTCGGTCGACTACGGCCGAGGCTGGGTGAACAAGCCTGGCTCGGTCTCGGCCAGGATCCCGCGGCCGGCCAGCCGCTTGAGCTTGAGGCGGACGTTGTTGATGTTGTTGGGCGCGACCGGCAGGTCCATCGCCTCACACACGTGCCGAGCCCGCAGCGGGTGGTCGGCGGCGGTGAACACCGCCATGTTCTGCTGGTAGGCCGGATGGTCCGGCAGTTTCGGTGCTGGCACCGCGGGCGGTTGCGGGTCGGGCAGCCCCAGCAGTGTCTTACGGGTGATCCGGACTTCTTCGGCGGCCCGGCCGAGTTCGTCGAGCTGGGCGGTCAGCTTCGTGACCTGTTCCCGCGTCGTCTCGGCCTGCGCGGTGATCTCGCGTCGCGCTCTTCAAGCCGTGCCAGCACCGCGCCGAGGGTCAGCTCCTCGCCGGTCATGCGGTGCGCCAGGCGGGCACGGTCGCCGCGGTCAGCCGGCGCAGTATCACCGCGGTCATCGCCCAGTACACCCGTGACTCCGAACTGCGGGGCAGATGCTCGTAGTCGCGCACCAGCCTGCGATGCAGCATCAAGATCCCATAGGCGCGTTCCACGACCCACCGCTTGGCCTGGGGAACGAACTCGGTTTGCGCGGGGTTGCGCTCCACGACCTCCACTTTGATGCCCACCTTCTCCCCGTGCGCGACGACGGCATTCTTGAAGCCCTGGTCGACCAGGGCCTTCTGCAGGTGTCGGTGTCGGCGGCGACCTTGTCCAGCAGCGCGATGCCAACAGCGTTCTCGTGCGCCGACGCGGCCGCCACGACTACCGCGATCACCAGCCCCAGAACGTCAACGGCCAGGCCGCGCTTGCGGCCCGGTACTTCTTTTGCCGCATCCCGCCCCGTCGACTCAGCGGGCACTCCGGCCGCCGCGTGCACGCTCTGGGTGTCGAGCACCACTAGGCTCGGGTCCGCCTTCCGACGCGCCATCTCCCGTACCTGCCAGCGCAGGAGGTCATGAATGGTCTGATCGATGCCGTCGTCACGCCAGGTGTAGAAGTAGTACTTCACCGCACCGGGCGGCGGAAAGTCGTGGGGAAGCAGCTCCCACTGGCACCCGGTCCGGCCCTGTTACAACGGCTAACACAATGAGGTGGATCGGCACTGATCGCCGTGTCCGATGCGGGAGTTGAGCGTTCGGTCCGGTGTGGGGAAGTCGCCGTGGATCGTGTCGGATGAGCTGTGGGATCGTCTTGAACCGCTGCTGCCGAAGCGTGAGCGGCGCTTCCGGCATCCAGGACGCAAGCCGCTGCCCGACCGGGAGGTGCTGTGCGGGATCCTCTACGTCCTGCACACCGGGATCCAGTGGGAGTACCTGCCACAGGATCTCGGCTTCGGCTCAGGCATGACCTGCTGGCGACGCTTACGGGACTGGAACGAGGCCGGCGTCTGGCAGCGACTGCACGAGGTCCTGCTCGCCGAACTGAATGCGGAGGCGAAGCTGGACTGGTCCCGCTGCGTGGTCGACTCCTCCCACGTCAGGGCCCTAAAAGGGGGAGCCACACGGGCCCGTCGCCGGTCGACCGGGGCCGAGCCGGCTCGAAACACCACCTCATCACGGACGGGCACGGCACCCCGCTCGCAGTCCTGCTGACCGGTGGCAACCGCAACGACGTCACCCAGCTCCTGCCGCTGCTCGACGCCACCGCGACCAGGTCCGCAAACGCGGCATCGTGCCCGCGATCGCCCGGCGCGGAACACGACATGGCACCGGGCTGGGCACCTACCGCTGGGTGGTCGAGCGCAGTTTTGCGTGGCTACACGGCTTCCGGCGACTGCGGATCCGCTGGGAACGGCGAGCCGACATCCACGAAGCCTTCCTCAAGCTCGCCTGTTGCCTGATCACTCAACGGCAGCTCCACTCATTGTGTTGCCGTTGTTAGCCGATGAGAGCTTGGGTGATCTGCCGGGTGGTCTGCGCGGCGACTTGGGGGTTGACGGCGGCGTAGGCGGTGTAGGCGTTCAGACCGGTGGCCAGAGCCCAGCCACGCCCCCGTATCCAGGTGGCATCGTCCACGCCGAGGGCATCGCGGAAGGCGGCTCGGCTGTCGGCCGTCATCAGGGTGAAGGCGATCATCAGGTCGCAGGCCGGGTCACCGGTGCCGAGCCCGCCGAAGTCGATGACGGCGCTGAGGCGGCCATCGACGGTCAGCAGGTTGCCGGTGTGGAAGTCGCCGTGAAACCACACCGGAGGGCGGTCCCATCCGGGGGCGCTCAGCGCCGCGTCCCACAGTTCGGTCATCGCTGCGGCGTCGAACATGCCATCGACCTCAGCGATGGCGAGCCGCGTCGCGTGGTCCCGGTCGGACAACGGCCGGCCGGTGAGGTCTTCCCGGATGTTCTCGGCGGGGATGTCCTCGGGCGCGAACTGCTGCAGGGCGGTCAAGAACTGGGCCAGTTCAATGGCGGCCCTGGAGGAGTCGGCCAGCGCCTCGACGGTCGCCACCTCACCGTCCAGCCAGCGGGACACCGCCCAGGGCCACGGATAACCGAAGTCCGGGTCACCCACCCCTACCGGGACCGGGATGGCGAGGGGCAGGTGCGGGGCGAGTCGGGGCAGCCACTGGAATTCCTTCCTGGCTTGCCCGATGGCTCCGGCATGGCGGGGCAGCCGGACGGACAGCTCCTCGCCCAGCCGGTAGATCACATGGTCGGAGCCAGCCGGGTTGAGCGGCTTCAAGGGCAGTCCCGCCCACTGCGGGAACTGAGTATCGACCAGACGCCTGACCAGTGCCCCATCGATCTGGGGGCGGGTGTCCGCAACTCTCACGGTTACCAAGAGCAGTTCCTGTGGCCAGCCCGGTCCCTGCGACGGGCAGTTGGAGCCATCACAGTGGTTCGCGGCTCCCCCTGTCGACCGAATTTCGCAACACACGGAAGCCCAGCGGAGCATGATCGACACTCAGCATCACAGTCGCTCGGTGGCGACCCGCCTCTTTGTGTTAGCTGCTCTTAGAGCAGTGCGTTGACGATCTCCCACATCGCGTACCGACCCTGATGGCCGCTGACCGAGGGATGCGCGGCCTTCCACGCGCCGATCACCGGCTCGACCAGCACCCACTGCTCGTCGCTCACGTCGGTCTTGTAGGGCTTGCGCTCGCTCACGGCGAACAGCCCAACATACCCATGGCCGCCGACCGGCCGGGATACCGCAACGCCACACGTTCAGGTGACGATAAAACACCTATCCACTCTCATGCCACCACGCTAAGTGGCGTAGCCGACGATGGCGTACACGGTCGCGTCGAGGGTCGGATGGACACCGTCAAGGTCATCAAGGGAGGGATAGACACTGTCAGCTGCTATGGCAAAGGCCTTCCAATACCCCGGGGGGCCCCACGGTATGGCGCGACCGATCGCTCCAAGGGGGGCCCGGTCCCGATCAGCCTCCCTGTAGACGTCCACAGTTGGGCCGCCGGAGCCATCCTTCCCATCTATAAGGATTAGCCCCTTGCGGTCCAGAAACGCCTTGAGCTGCGGAGTTACGTTGGCCATGCGCATGCACCTTCCTCAGACAACAGCGATTCAAGAGGCAGGCCCACACCAACCACTGCATGGCCTACCCGCAGATGATCTACGCATCTACCCCAACGAAGCTTCCCACTCGCATAGTTCCCAGAGAGCAACGAGGCATCCACGTTGGGACTGTAAGACGTTCGGTGTAACTCCCGATCATGGAAGATGCATCGATGACCAGTGAGAACGTGTCCGAGTCCGAGACCGGCGAGCCCACGAAAGCTGCGTCGACGAAGGCCGTGGACGACCAGTTGATCGACGAGCTGGTCGGCCGCGCCCAGGCCGAGGGCCTGCAACTGACCGGCGAGGGCGGGCTGCTGCAGCAACTGACCAAGCGGCTGCTCGAGTCCGCCCTGGAGGGCGAGATCACCGACCACCTCGGCTATGACAAGCACGATGCGGCCGGCAGGAACGGCGGCAACTCCCGCAACGGCAGACGCTCCAAGACCGTGCTGACCGACGTCGGCCCGGTGGAGATAACCGTGCCCCGCGACCGCGACGGCTCCTTCGAACCGAAGATCGTCAAGAAGCGGCAGAAGCGCCTGACCGGCGTCGACGAGATGGTCATCTCGCTGGCCGCGAAGGGCCTGACCACCGGCGAGGTC
>NZ_JAGMUL010000090.1:0-17128 GCF_019049285.1 Streptomyces sp. AC550_RSS872 | reverse complement strand
GGGCTGTGGGCCGGCGACGGCGGCGAGGGCGCCAAGCACTGGCTGAACATCCTCACCGAGATCAAGAACCGCGGCGTCAGCGACGTCCTCATGCTGGTTTGCGACGGGCTCAAGGGCCTGCCCGAAGCGGTCGAGACCGTCTGGCCCAGGACGATCGTGCAGACCTGCGTCGTGCATCTACTGCGGAACTCCTTCCGCTATGCCGCCCGCCAGGACTGGGACAAGATCGCCAAGCTTCTCAAGCCCGTCTACACTGCTCCCACCGAAGAGGCCGCCCTGGAGCGGTTCGCCGAGTTCGCCGAGGTCTGGGGCCGGAAGTATCCGGCAATCGTGAAACTGTGGGAGAACGCCTGGGAGGAGTTCACCCCGTTCCTGCGGTTCGACACCGAGATCCGCCGCATCGTCTGCACGACGAACGCGATCGAGTCGGTGAACGCCCGTATCCGCCGGGCGGTGAAAGCCCGTGGCCACTTCCCCAACGAGCAGGCCGCCCTGAAGTGTGTCTACATGGCGATCATGTCCCTCGGCCCCACCGGCGAGGGGCAGGCCCGCTGGACCATGCGCTGGAAGACCGCCCTAACCGCTTTCGACATCACCTTCGACGGCCGCCTGTCGGCGGCCCGTCAGTAACCCTCAACTACCGCAGTTACACCACTCGTTTGACAGTCCCCCGCGAGGACCTCAGTTATCTCGTGTTGTCGGACGTTCCCGCAGGTCAAGAGGGAGGTGCGGTTTCAGGCACGTGCGGCATGGGTGGGGGCGCGTCAGGCCGGGGTCGTGTGGTTCATGGGCACTGGCCTGACGCGGTTGTGATCCGAGGTGTGGAGCTCAGGTGAGGTGGTCCAGGATCCAGGCGGTGACGGGGCGGAGGATGCCGGAGACGGCACCGCGCAGGGCTGCTCCGGCCAGGGAGAGGCGTTCACGGCGGGTCAAACGCGTGCGGGACATGAAGTCCTCCACAGGGAAGTGTGGTGGGCGGATGGGCAGCCGGCCGGCTTGCTGCCCATACTGGGACCCCTGCGGAGATCGACTCTGAGTTGCGACGGGCCGTCAACGCTTCCGGCTGTTACCGCTGTTCAGGCCATGGCGGGGGGCGGGTTCGGGGACGATGGTGCGATGAGTGGCGACATCGGGGGCGGTCTGCCGGGCCCGAAGGAGAGTCCGCGGCGGCCGCGGCAGCTGACGCGGGCGCGGGTGGGATGGCCGCTGGCGCTGCGCGAGCTCAAGGAACTGCTGTACGAGGTGTACCTGGCGGCGGGCGCCCCCAGCCTGGATGAGATCACCGGGGACTTCGCCAACGACGACACCCTGGTGGGGTCGCCGAGTCGGGACACGGTCCGCCGCGTCATCACCGACGGCGAACGGCCCGGTCAGCAGGCTGATGTGGTGGCCGTGGCCACGGTGCTCGCCCGCCGGGCCGCCTGGGATGTACCGGATGCGGCGGGGCGGGTGCGTGATCTGTGGGTGCAGGCTGGAATGGCGAAGGGGGCGGGGCGCCTGATCAGCGAGCTGCGGGGCGATGTCCGGCTCGTTTTGGACGGGGGTCTGGGGGTCCATCCGGCGTTGGATACCGGCGGTGCGCGCGACCGGCTCGGGATCCTGCCCGTCTATGTCCCGCGGGACCACGACGAGCGCCTGAAGGGAGTGGTCGACGCGGCGACAGCCGGGCGCAGCGGGATTGCGGTCCTGGTCGGGGGATCGTCCACGGGCAAGACCCGCGCCTTGTGGGAGGCCGTCGGAGCGTTGCCGGTCGGCTGGCGGCTGTGGCATCCCCTCAACCCCACCGCCCCTCATGCGGCCCTGGCCGCCCTGCCGGACATCGCCCCGAAGACGGTGGTGTGGCTCAACGAGGCCCAGCACTACCTGACTCCGGAGCCGCTCGGTGAGCAGGTCGCTGCGGGCCTGCGGGAACTGCTGAACGATCCCTCACGGGCCCCCGTCCTGGTGCTGGGCACCCTATGGCCCGAACACTGGGACACCCTGACCACCTGTACCATGCCCGACCGGCACGCCGGCGCCCGCGCACTGCTCAGCGGGCACAAGATCGACGTACCGGACGCGTTCACCACGGCCGACCTGGCCGCACTCGACACCACCGACGATGCCGACCCCCGGCTCACGCAGGCCGCCCAGCACGCCAAGGGCACCCAGATTGCCCAGTACCTGGCTGGCGTGCCTTACCTGATGGACCGCTACCACGCGGCCCGGGGAGCCACCCTGGCCCTCATCCATGCCGCGATGGACGCCCGCCGCATGGGCGCCGGCCTCCACATCCCGCTGGACTGGCTCGTCGGCGCCGCCCCCGGCTACCTCACCGACGCCGAGTACGAAGCTCTCGACGACGACTGGCTGAGCAAGGCCCTCGCCTACGCCACCACACCCTGCAACGGCATCCCCGGCATCCTCACCCCCGTCACCAGCAGCGGCCCTCGCAACCAGCGCACCCGCCGCAGGCTCGCCGCGAGCGGCCGGCCGCAGTACCTTCTGGCCGACTACCTCGACCAGCACGGCCGCCACCACCGCGCCGAGATCATCCCGCCCGTCGACTTCTGGACCACGGCCGCCCAGCACGTCCACCCCGCCGACCTGACCGCACTCGGCTACGCCGCCTTGGACCGCGGCCTATACCGCGACGCCGCCCAACTCCTCAAACACGCCACCACCCACGGCAACCCCTACGCTGGGGCCACCCTCGTCCAACACCTCCACACCCTCCACCCCACCGACCGCCGCCCGGCTCGATGGGCCGCCGCCCACGCCGCCCTCGGCGACCCGTACGCCGTCGTCAAGCTGGCGGGCACGCTGCGGATTGCCGGGGCGTACGAGCAGACCGCCGTACTGCTGGCCCGCGACCCCGCCGCGCACGCCGCCCTCGACAACCCGCAAGCCGTCGCCATGCTTGTGGGTGTGCTGCGGGAGGCGGGGGCGCACGAGCAGGTCACCGCCTTGGCCAAGCGGGCCGCCGCACACACCCCCCTCGACAACCCGCACGACGTCACCATCCTGGTGAAGGTGCTGGGTGCTGCCGGGGCGCACGAGCAGGCCACCGCCTTGGCCAAGCGGGCCGCCGCCCTCGACGACCCGGACCACGTCGCCATGCTGGTGGATGCGCTGCGGAAGGCCGGGGCGCACGAGCAGGTCACCGCCTTGGCCAAGCAGGCCGCCGCACACACCCCCCTCGACGACGCGTACGACGTCGCCATGCTGGTGGATGCGCTGCGGAAGGCCGGGGCGCACGAGCAGGTCACCGCCTTGGCCAAGCAGGCCGCCGCACACGCCGCCGTCAACAGCTCATACGGCATCGCCATGCTGTTGGGTGCGCTGCGGAAGGCGGGGGCGCACGAGCAGGTCACCGCCTTGGCCAAGCGGGCCGCCGCACACGCCCCCCTCGACAACCCGCTCGACGTCGGCATGCTGGGCATGCTGGCGCCCGTGCTGCGGAAGGCGGGGGCGCACGAGCAAGTCACCGCCTTGGCCAAGCGGGCCGCCGCACACACCCCCCTCGACAACCCGCACGACGTCGGCATGCTGGTGGATGCGCTGCGGAAGGTCGGGGCGCACGAGCAGGTCACCGCCTTGGCCAAGCGGGCCGCCTCCCACATCGCGCACGCTGCCCTCGACAACCCGCAAGCGGTCGCCATGCTGGCGCCCGTGCTGCGGAAGGTCGGGGCGCACGAGCAGGTCACCGCCTTGGCCAAGCGGGCCGCCGCACACACCCCCCTCGACAACCCGCACGACGTCGGCATGCTGTTGGGTGCGCTGCGCGAGGTCGGGGCGCACGAGCAGGTCACCGCCCTTCTGGAGCGCGACCCCGCCGCACACACCGCCGTCAACAACCCGCACGACGTCGGCATGCTGTTGGGTGCGCTGTGCGAGGTCGGGGCGCACGAGCAGGTCACCGTGCTGGCTGAGCGGCTGCCTCCGGCAGGAATGTTCGATCTATTCATCAACCACGGAGGACACCGGGAGCAGTTCCAGTTCGGCCGTGAGCCTGATGGGAGTGCCGCCTCTTCGTGGACCTGGAACGACCTGGACTGAACAAGCACAGGGCCCGAAACAGATCACCAGAGCTCATTGATGGCCAACATGCCTGAACCCCTCGGATAGCTGTCAGGCATGTAGCTGCACTCCAACATGTCTCACGTGCCTTCTCCGAACTACCGGGGGCGTCCAGTGATCAGGTGACGGGACGATCAGCCCCGAGGGGAAGGGCCGGTATGGGCCGGAGAACGGCGGTGAACGGCGGGGGTGTTAGCTTCCTGTCCGTGTTAGAACACCAGGATGAGACCAGGGCGGCCTACGACGGGGTCGTCGAGCTCTATGCGTCGATGTTCACTAGTCGGTTGGAGACGCGGCCGTTCGCGCGGAACATGATCGGCACCTTCGCGGAGCTCGTGCGTGACACGGGGAACTTGCGGGTAGCCGACGTCGGGTGCGGACCCGGTCATCTGACGGCCATGCTGCACGACTTGGGGCTGGACGCCTTCGGGATCGACCTCTCCCCGGCCATGGTCGACCACGCTCGGCGGGCCCAGCCGGCGCTGCGGTTCGACGAAGCGCGAATGGAGGCCCTGCCGGTCGAGGACGGCGCGCTCGGTGGAGTGCTGGCCCACTACTCGATGATCCATACCCCACCTGAAGAACTGCCCGCGCTACTCGCTGAGCAGGTGCGTGTTCTGGCACCAGCGGGTCTGCTCCTGGTGTCCTTCTTCGGGACCGAGGGGCCGGAGCCGGTCCGCTTCGATCACAAGGTGGCACCCGCCTATAGCTGGCCAGCGGAGCAGTTTGCCGAGTTGCTGGCCGAGGCCGGGCTCGTCACGGTGGCTCGGTTGCTCCACGACCCAGCGTCCGAGCGCGGCTTCCTCGACACCCACTTCCTGGCCCGCCGCCCGTAGAGCGTGGCCCGTGGCCTGGGGGTGAGGTGGGGTAGGTCATCCGTGTGGATGAAGTTCGTCTGAAGCGTCGCGTTCTGGCCGATCGGTTTGGGTTGTTATCCATCTGAGTCACAGTCAGTCCGCCTTATCCCGGTTCTCGGCTTTCCGAACTACGAGTTCACTGATCGCTGGCATGCCGACAAACACCGGCTCCGCGGCTCTGAAGCAGGGCGTAGGCGAGTCGCGTGTGGCTCGTGGAGGTCCCCGTCGCCGCCAACAGCAGTTCGAGGACATCGCCGACCACGATGTCGTCGATGCCGCCGCCCTTCGCCGCGAGGATGCGGGCCACGGCCTTGAGCGCCTTCGATGTGCGCCGCGGGTCCGGCTGTCCGGGCATGCGTGCGTCACGAAGTTCGGCAAAACCCCTGGGATCGCGGGCTGCTTCGATCGCTTCGCGCAGGTGAGGGGAGAGGCTGCTGGCGAGCCACGGCATGCCGGGACGGATGACATCAGCGCAGACCAGGGCCAGTAGCCCGGACCCGAGCCCCGCCTTCTGTGGCCTCCTGCCGTGAACGATCCCCCAGGCAAGCGGGGCCTCGGTCCAGCCGACCGAGGTGGCGCAGCCCGGGCTGGCGTTCCAGCGTTGCTGCCAGGTCTTCCCCTCGAAGGTCTCCAGCCATCGCAGCAGCAGGCGCACACCGACCATCCGCATCCGGTGGGTGGAGTCCTTGCCGTTCTTGAACGGCGGCCGCTCCAACCTGTGGAGGACCTCCTCGCGGGAGATCCGGGTAGTGGGCCAGTCGGTTCCCGGGCTACGTGGCGGAAACCTCTGCAGCTGGGCATCGATCTCGCTGCCGGCCAGGCTCTTCGCGGTCAGGGCTGGCGGGGTGACGAGCGGGACGGTGGTAGTTGTCACCCGGGGCTCCCGCCGAAGAGGACGTCGAGGGAGTCCCGGTTGTAGGCCGGCGCGGGCGGGGCCGGAGGCGGGTTGTTGCGCTTGTGCTCCTGGCGGGCGTGGTGCGCGAGCCCTGCTGAGATCACGTCGTCCCTGGTGGGCCGGTTGTAGATGTCCAGGGTGGACAGATGCTTATGGCCGAGGATGTGCTGAACGTAAACCGGCGGCATGTTCGGATCGTCGAGCATCAAGAACGTCGCAGTGTGCCGCAGGTCGTGAAGAGTCCAGTTGGCGCCCAGGAGCTCGTTGGCGCGGTTGAACATCATGCGCGCCGCGTCGTACTCCAACGGCCTCCATGGGCGGCGCAGAGTCCACCACAGCGGCTGCGCGCGGCGGCGGGGGACGCCCTTGTTCCAGGATTCTTCCTGGTAGAGCCGCAGCCAGACGAACGCGTCGGGGGTGGCGGGCAGTTCCTGGTAGGCGCGCGTGCCTTTGCGGATCACGCCGATGGTCTGCTGGCCGACAACCGCATCGCCCTGTTTGGCCGTGAGCAGTTCCTCGGCGCGGGCGCCGGTGGCGACCCAGAAGGCCAGGAGGGCACGGTCACGGTGCGAGCGGAGACCCGCGAAGACCTCGGTGTACTTCTCGTCGGGGATGCGTCGCGGGATCCGCTTGGGGACCTTGGGCCGGTAGAGGCCAGTGCGCTGCTTGTTGTGTTCCTTCTCTGGGTTGTGGTGGGCGTTGGCTCGCGCCGAGCGCCGGCTGCGGACCAGGGGGAAGGGATTGACCAGCAGCGATCCGGTGTTGCGCTCCAGGTGGAAGTCGTAGAAGGTCCGCAGCACCGTCTCGCAATGCGCCCGGGTAGTGGGCGCGTACTTCTTGCCGACGGTGGGCTTGCCCGTCACTGGGTTCGGAGATCCCGGCGCCGGACTGTCATGCCGGGCCGGAGGTATCTCAGCAGGGTCCTTGCCGCGGTGACGCCAGTGGACACGTACCGGCTTGTCCGCCAGCTTCATCCACAGCATGAAGTCCCGGGCATCCTCTCGAACCGCGCGGTCCCACTCGATGCCGAAAGCCCACAGGTAGCGCCACCAGCGCAGCAGATCCATCCCGTACGAGCGTGGCGTCAACGGCGAACTGTCCGCTGCCATCAGGTCTCTGAGGTACGTGGCGACAGGCTCGATCGGCCGTCCGAACGAGTCCAGCACCTGATACGGCTCCCAGAGGTCTCCCGTCTCCAGTAACTGGCCTAACTCAGGCAGCACAAAGTTCTTCAGATCCCTGCCGGGACGCTGTTCACCGGACATGCCGGGAAGCTAGCAGAAACCCCAACTGACCTGCGAGAACACGTGAGTTAGTTCGGTCAACGTGCCTGACAGCCAGCCAGTACCAGAGATAATCTCCTCCGACAGGTCGCGGTCGAAGCCCGCGTAGCCGGTCAGAGACACGAAGATCCGCTCGGCTGCCTCGAGGACCTGGTGCACCTGGTCCTCCCCACGCTGTCGACTGGCGTGGGCAGGGAGTTCGGTTCCGACCTCGATACGACCGGCGGCATGTCCGGCACGGAGGCCGCCGTTCGGGACTGCCGGACGGTGCGGTCGGCGATGTGGGTGAGCCTGCCGGCGATCGCTTCGACAGCGCGAAACCAGCCTTCGTGGACCTGGTCGCTGCTGCCGGAGGGAGCCTGCGTGTCCAGCTCGATGACTTCGCCCTGCGCTCCTTCCACGGCGCCGGCCTGGATAGCCGCGATGAGGGTGTGCACCTCAGCCGGGCTTGCCCCCGCGGCGTCGAGAAGCTCGGTCACACGCTGCTCGGCCTTCGCAGCCGTCTCTCTGTACACGGCGATCAGCGGTAACCTCCGCCGTTGTGGGTGCTGGCTCATGGTGTGGATTCCCTTGCGGTGGGCGGTTCGGCTGCTGGTGCGTGCTACCGGACTTCGACGGAGTACGAGGCGCCGGGGAACTCCCAGCCGTCGGTGCCTTCGCCGATGTCCTCGACGATGACGTCGTCGATGAAGTGGTCCTCGAACTCGTCGTCGGTGAGTTCGCCGGCGAGCCAGAGTTCCTCGATCTCGTCCCAGTTGCCCCGGCTGCCGTCGATACGCAGAGGGTTGGCGTCCGGAGTGCCGCGCGTACGTACGTCGTCCCCGGTTTTGACGACGCCGCTGATCTCGTACTGGCCGTCCTTGATGTGGTCGGGGATCGGGTCGGCGGGGACGATGGCGACGTTCTCGTACGCGGTGTGGATGATGTCCAAGTAGCTGCGGCGGACGTTGTACTCCGCGTCGGACAGCCAGTTGACCAGGGTCTTGGTCGTCACGTGGAGGCCAGCGTCGGCCAGGGCCTGCTGCCCGCGGTGGGTCGCGGTGAGCTGGCTGAGCTGGGCGTGCCAGTGCTTGGCGTTATACGACGACAGCCGGTGGCGGGGGGTGACCTGGGAGCGCAGGAGGTCGTTGAGGGCGGCGCCCAGGGATTTGCCGCGGCCTGTGGGGCCGGCCATCAGTCGTCACCCTCGGGAATCATCGCGCCGGGCTGGACGAACTTGGCCTTCACTTCGCCGAAGCCGGTCCCGATCCGGTACGTGGCGGGCGCGATGCCGTCCGGCGTCCAGAAGACGGCCGCGTCGACGTTGCGCAGCGCGAGGAGCTGGTGGCCTTCCTCGACGGCCCTGAAGGCCACGCTCCAGTGACGGACGGACGCCTCGGCGACCATGCTCATGCGCCAGTCCGGCCGCCAGAACGGGGATCGCTGGGAGGGGCGCTTGGGCCACAGCAGACGCAGTGCGATGGACAGCCGGGTCTTGTACGCCTTGTAGGGGTCGCCGCCGACCTGGACGAGCTCGGTACGTGCCTTGCGGGTGGCCTCGTAGAAGGGCTTGAACAGGGACTCGTTGTACTTCCCGGTCCAGGAGTCGTAGATGGTCGGCATGGCACCGAGGTGCTTGTCCCGGACGAGTTTCTCCAGCTGCTTGACGTGGGGGGTGGTGACCCACACCCGGCCGTCCTCGTCGGGACGGTCGATGACCCGCCCCAGGGGGTGCGGCATGTCGGTGCGGGTCCACTCCGGGATGCCGATGAGATAGATGCCCGCCTTCGTCTTGTCGTACGCGTCGAGCGGGCCGGTGTGCAGGAGCTTGTTCGGGGCGAGGGGGACGCCTGAACAAGCGGAAGGGAAGCTGCCGTTGCGGTCGATCAGGCACAGCACGCCCTCGCCGAACGAGTCAGGCACGTCGATCTGGTCGCGCCTCACGCGCTTGCCGTTCGCCCGGATGTAGGGAACACGGGTGACGGTGATGTCCGGGTGGACCCAGCGGGGCTCGCCGTCCATGTGCTCGCTGATCAGCGGCCACGGGCCGCTGTCGCGCTCCTCCTTGCGGATGACGGGGATCGGGTGCATCTTCGAGCGGCCGACCGCGTCCTTGAGGATCTTCAGAGCGGGGAAGACGTGCCCCTCGGGCTCGTCCTCCTCGTCGCCCGGCTTCAGCCAGTCCGCGCCGTCTTCCTCGTCCTCCGCCACGTCGTCGGGGGCCTGTCCGCTGTCCGCCGGTACGTGGACAGGGGCACTGGCAGCAGCGGCCTGCCCGGCGCTTGCGGCGGTGCCGGCGGACACGGGCGTGCCGTAGGCCCGCAGCGCGGAGGCGAGGCGCTGCCCCTCATGCGTGTCCGGCCACTCTGAGACCGTGGCGGCGGCCTGGAGCAGCGACGGCAGGATCCCCTTCAGGGCCTCCTGATCGCCATTGGCAACCGCGGTCCGCCATGCCGCGAGCTCGCGGGTGAGGGCGGCGGGGATCCCCTGCTGGCCGCCGGACGTGTAGGGGAGGGCGGCTTCGGCCAGTTCCAGTGCCTCCGTTCCACCGGCGGACGCCGAGAGCCCCGGGCCCGCCGGGCTGTCGGCGCAGCCGAGGGGGGCGGCTCCTGCGTCGAGGAAGCGGGCGTGGATCAGGTCGGGCTGCAGGTACGCCGAGCCGATCGTGCCGAAGTCGCGCTCCGCGACCGTCACCTGGACCCTGGCAGGGTCCTCGGTCGGCGAGAGCGTCAATGTGACGTCGGCGTCCAGGAGATCCAGGAGTGCGGGATCGTCGCTGTCCACGATGGCGAGTACCGGTACGTGCAGCGTGCGCGCGAGAGTGGCCAGAACCTGGGAGGCGTCCGGGAGACGGTCCCCGGACAGCGGCAGGCGGGCGCTGTGGGCTGCCTGCAGGCGGTCTACGACGACGAGGGCCAGGCCCTCCATGTGCGGGGCGGTCTCCCTGATGTCCTCGGCGGTCAGGTCACTGCCGTCATCGATCATCAGGAGGTCGCCGGCCTGGACGAGTTGGTGGGCGACGTTCTGCTCATGCTCGGTAAGGCGGCCCTGCTTCAGACGCGCATATTCGCCGCCGGTCTCGGCGGAGATGATCCGGCGGAAGATGTCGTCCCGGTTCGGTCCCGAGGCCGCGTACAGGACCATGTCGTGGTCGACAAGCGCCGTCTTCCGTGCGGCCGCCAGACCCAGCAGGCTTCCGCCGACGCTCGGACGAGCTGCCACGAGCGTCAGCTTGCCCCGCTGCAGACCGCCTGTCGAGGTGTCCAGGCCTGGCAGCCCGAAGGTGGGGCCGCCAGCAGGGCCGTCGGTGAGTACGGAACCGATGGCGTCGCCGAGCGTGGCGAGCCTGCGGGGCGTGCTGCCGCGGTCCTGGTTGCCTTGGCTGTTCACCGCACCTCCTGCGGTCGCCGCGCCGGGGTGCGCGGCCGTGTCGGACGAGAGGGCATCAGAAGAGGAGTCGGCGGGGAGCAGCACCGCGACCGGGGTGGTGTTTCGAAGGAGCACCTGCGGTTGGCCCTGGGCCGCCAGCGTGACGAGGTCACCGAAGTCCCTCTGCGCCGTACTCAGTACGTGAGCCGGGAAGGCATCGGTCTTCCTGGCTGCCGGGAACCGGTCCAGTGGCGCCAGCAGAGCGCGCACCTTGTGCTTGGTGATCACCGCGGTGCGCCCCTCTTCTTCGACGAGCTTCACCAGCGAGTACAGCTTGTTCCGCGCCGTGGTCGCGTTGATCGCGCCCTCTTCTTGTGGCGACTGACTCACTCACCCTCCCTGGGACCTCAACTATCCATCACCATAGCAGAATTCACCTAACTAACCGAAAGAGTCACTATGTTTTTTAAGAATTTCACTCACTATTGGTGACTCTGTGGTGGTGCGGGTTGACGAGTCGGGGTGCCGCAGCCGATCAGGAGCGGACAGCAGGAAGGCCGGGACGACCGGCCCCGGCCTCCGCTTCGCACCGTCCGCAGACGATCACACCCGCCGGACCGGCGGACTCAGCTCCCCGTCACCGACTCCTGCTCCCTGGGCTCGTCCTTGTACGCGACGTATCCGCTGGCGGAGTGGGTCTCGAACCTCTGCGCCATTGGGGCTTCTCCCGTCCTAGTCACAGTCGGTCGGTGAACGCGCAGCGGGCGTGCACGGCGAGCAGGCGGGAAGGGGCAAGGGGCGCTGCAGGGGTCAGGTCAAGCGGCCCGTACAGCAGGGCCGATCCCCGATCGCGGGCGCACTCCAGCCACGCGGCCGACACCGGCTTCGGCTCCGAGGCGCTCCAGAGGATGACGGCGTACGCATCGGCGCGCCATTCGCGCGGCTTGTCGGGCACGAGGGTGGCGTCCAGGAGCCGGACGATGCCGAGCAGGGTGCCGTTCGTCTCGTGGACCTTCAGCACCCAGGCCGGATCTTCTTCGGGCAGCCCTTCGGGCAGGTAGGGCTCCCACGCCAGGCGTTGGTGCAGGTCGTCGTAGCCGGCCTCGGGACTCTCGGGGTCTGGGACCAGCGCGACCGAGGCGACGCGGCCGGACCCGGTCAGCGTCATGTCGGCCCGGACGCCGTACCGGGCGGGGTGAGCGAGCCCCGAGAGGTCGAGCACTGTGCCGGGGTCGGCGTCCCCGGGATCATTGTCCGAGGTGGTGAAGGTGAAGGGCGACGCGCTCTCCCGGCCGGTGGTCTGGCCGCGCATGAGGCCGGGGTGCTTGTGCCCGAAGAACGTCCACAGGTCCAGCGCGTCCTCCAGAAGCGCCGAACGTTCCTCGCGGCTCAGCAGTTCGACGCAGCGGACCATGCTGCGGCCGTCGCCCGGAGGCGACGACTTGAGAGCCCGGAAGAACACCTGGCCGGCACGGGAGGCAAGGGAACCCACAAACGGTTCGTCGGCGGCGAGCAGGCTGTAGACGGATCCGGCCGTCACCGCGAGCACGATCGGGTCCTCGGCGAGGAGCTTCGCCGCCAAGGACTGCTGACACGGTGCGCACCGCTCGAGGCACGCGCCGATCAGCGCGGACGCGGTCCGCATGTCCGGCGCGGTATCGACTCCCCAGCCGCCGGGGTTGCCAGGCTGGAGGTCCTGGTTCGACGGCCCGCTGTCGTGCTGGTGGAGGGTGCCGGCGTTGGCGGCGGCGTACGCGGCGCCCCGGGACAGGCTCGTGTTCCTCGCCCTGCTCTTGCGACCGTGGCTCTTGGACATGGCTCTCTCATTTCCCGCGCCCGGCCCCATGATCCGATGCGCGCGACGAAGAGCAGCATGCGGAAGGCTCAACGGCCGTACAGCCGTCAGATGTTGACGTACACCTCGCACTGATGCTGCACAGACCGGACCCTCATTTGAGGGGCCGCGGGCACCTTTGCCGTGGTGCGCCCTGGTCATGGGCCAGGGCGCGGGCTTGGGCCGATGCGTCGGCCGCTGCCCGCACCCTACCGCTGCGCGATCGGGCCGGGGAAGCAATGGCCCAAGCAGCACACAGCGTCTCGTTCCGCGCCCAGTGGGGGTCAGCGGATGCGAGAGTCCAGGTAGCCATTGATCCGCGCGACCTCATGGCGCATCAGTTCCGCCAGTTGCTGGCCTGCCCACAGTGCGAACGTCAAGGCGATCTCCCGGGCGTCCTCGACGGCGTGGTCCTGCCGGACGTAGTGCAGGTACGGTACGCCGATCCGGATCAGGCGCTGCCCGGCGGGCCCGTCCGGTCGAGTAGCCAGCTCATCCGCGACGACCGACATGATCTCCACGGCCGTGGGGCCGGCCGGGTGCGCGTGCATCTGGCTGTGGCACACCTGGTCGCCGAATTCGCGCAGCCACTGGTCGAGCCGGTCTCTGTCCTGGTTGAGCTGGCCGTAGAGGTAGCCGCACAATTCGACCGCGAGCCATTCGGCCAGCAGCAGTGAGTCCTCCCGCAGGGTGTCGGCCGCGTGCCAGTTCTGCAGCACGGACGTCAGGTCGTTGTACATCTCCCGGTTGGGCGGTGGCGGTTCGTCGTGCTCGCGGCGGGCGGCGTGGTCGAGCGCGGTCGCCCTGATCAACGAGAAGGCCGTGGTGCGCGGTTCGGGTCGGATTGCGGTCTCAGTCATCACGGGACTCCGGTGGATGGGTATCACGGGGTCGGTCGTCGATGCGCGGGCCCGCGGCGGCTGCTCGGCCTCCACGGTGCCCGGTTCGTCCGTCGTCACCGTCCGGCTGTCTGCCTCTGGGTGGGGAGCGCCGCGAGCGGGGAGCGGCGGCCCTTGGGGGTCGCGCGGACGGCTGCCCAGTCGATCCGGCGGCTCCGAGTGACGCGGTCGAGGTCGGCCTGGCGGTAGAGCAGGACAACGTCGTGCTTGTTCCACGAGGAGCGGGCGGTGGCCGCGTGGGTGAGGAGACCGGAGCGGACAAGGTGGTCGAGGTCCGACTCCCGGATGCCGAGCAGCGCGGAGAGCTTGAGGAAAGGACGGAGGAACTCGAAGCAGCTCGGGCCGCCAACAGGGAGCTGACCCGTGTGTTGAACCAGCCTCAGTAGACCGTATGAAGCGTTGGGAACGTGACCGTCCGGGAGTACCGACGGTCACGGTTTGTAATTCCCCACCCCTACACCACAGTTCCTCGTGGGGACGGCGACCACGGGTGATGCTGCTGGCTGCGATCGAACGCTGTGTGATGGAAAATCAAAGATGGAAAAGTGCTGCCCCTTGGGGAGGTGCCTGGCGTTCACGATGGCGGAATGAGAATACGGCAGCGGGTACTGGTGTGGGCAGCAACGATCACCGGTGGACTGACACTGGTGGGGCTGGGGGTCTGCTTTACGATCACTGGCTTGGATCGGGCGGACAAGCTGGCCAGCGTGATCGGGGCCTTCGTGAGCCTCGTCGGGCTGGTGTTGTCGGTCTACGGGGTGGTCCTCACCCGGCGAGGATTGAGCCAGCTCCAGCCTCCGCTGCCGGGAGCACAACGTCTCGAGGATGTAGATGCCGGGCGGGGGATCGACGTGGTGGACGGGATCTACGGCAACATGCGCCTCGGCGTACCGGCTCCGCCACTTGTACCTTCAACCCCACCCTTGTCGACAACGGCGGCTGCGGTTTTGGGTGAGCAGTCAGTAACCAAGGTGCGGGCCAACGGCAACATCCGGGTGATCCGCGGTGTGAGGGGCGATCTGGAGGTCGGTCCGTGATCACCCAGGTCTGGCCGAAACCGCCCACTGCTGGGGGACAACGGGTCGACTCGACCGTGGTATTGGGCGATGTGATCCAGGTCCAAGACGTCGGCGGCAACGTCACCGTCACCACCGATCGGCCGCCGTACTGGGTCGAATCCTGGAGCGCTGCGAAGGTCATACTGCCGGCCGAGCAAGCGCGGGCTCAGCCCAGCCGACTGCTGCTGGCCCGGCATCAGACGGTGCAGTTCATCGGCCGCGACGCCCAACTGCGCCGGTTGGCCGAGTGGATGGGTAGGTCCGAGGCGCCGCTGTCGGTGCAACTGGTCTACGCCGCCGGTGGGCAGGGCAAGACGCGACTGGCCGCTCACATGGCCGTTGGATGCGCCGCCGCCGGGTGGGCGGTGTGGCGGGTGACTCACACACCGGTTCCGTCGGTCGGCAGCAGCCGCGTCGCCCCGCCGAGTGGAGGTGGGGTGCTGGCCTTGGTGGACTACGCCGACCGGTGGCCTACCTCGCACCTGCTCGCACTGCTGAGCAACCTGCAGAACCTAACCATGTCCACCACAGCGGTGGTGCGGGTGCTGCTGCTGGCCCGCTCCGCCCGGCCGTGGTGGACCACCATCACCCATCTACTGGACAGCCAGTACGGCATCCCCACCAGCGCCTGGGTGTTGCCGCCACTGGGCGAGCAGATCGACCGGGAAGAGCTGTACCGGCAGGCCCGGCAGGGGTTCGCTGATGCAATGGGGATTCCCGGCATCGACAACCTGCCAAGCCCGCCCATGCCGGACGACGCCTTCGCGCAGGTCCTTACCGTCCACATGGCCGCACTCGTCGGCGTCGACGCCCACCACCGTGGCACTCAGCCCCCGAGTAGACCCCATGCCCTGTCGGCGTATCTGCTGCGCCGCGAACGGGCTCACTGGCACCAGCTACACGCCCGGGCCGAGGATCCCAGACAGACCAGCCCGGAAGTAATGGGCCGCGCCGTGTACATCGCTACGCTGACCGGGGCGATGACGCGTCACGATGCTCGCACCGTCTTGCGGCAGGCGGAGGTAACCGAGCCTTCTGTCGACGCAATCATCGATGATCATCGGTTCTGCTACCCGCCAGGCGATCGGCATACGGTATTGCAGCCGCTGTACCCCGATCGGCTCGGTGAGGACTTCTTCGCACTGACCACGCCTGGTCACGCCTTCGATGACGATGACGACGGCTGGCAATCCGATGACTGGGCCGCCACCGCCGCGCAACGTCTGCTCACCACCAAGGAGGCCGCATCAGCGGGGTGGGGCTCGGCGGCGATTACTGTCCTGGTGGAAACCGCCCACCGCTGGCCGCACGTCGCTTTCAACGTACTCTTCCCGTTGCTTGAGCAACGGCCTGAGCTCGCGATGGCTGCCGGAGGCGCCACCCTCACCCGCCTCATAGAACTCCCCTTCATGGAGCTTGCCGTCCTGGAAGCCATCGAGGCAGTCTTGCCTGAAGAACCCCAGGTCGACCTCGACGTAGCAGCAGCGGCTCTCGCGCTCCGGCTGATCCCGCTCCGCCTGGCCTTCACGACCGAGCCTGCAGACCAGGCGCGCCTACATGTCATTGCCTCCTCGCGTCTGGCCAGCGCTGGCCGTTGGGAGCAGGCGCTGGCGGCGGCTCAGAACGCAACCGACCTGTACAGGCGGTTGGCCGAGGACAATTGGGGCGTCTACGGACGCTGCCTCGCCGGATCACTCAACAATCTCGGCAATCGCTTGGCCGACCTGGGCCGCTCGAAGGATGCCTTGACGGCGGCTCAGAACGCCAGCGATCTATACCGGCGGTTGGCCGAGGACAACCCGCAAACGGGTACCTTTGACCCCGATTTCGCTAGATCGCTGTCCAATCTCGCAAGTCGGCTGTCAGACCTCGGGCGGCACCAGGAATCCTGGGCCGCAGAAAAGGAAGCGGTGAATTTGTGGCAGCGGTTGGCCGAGAACAGCCCGGACCCGGGTACCTTCGACCCCGATTTCGCTAGATCGCTGTCCAATCTCGCAAGTCGGCTGTCGAAACTCGGGCAGCACCAGGAAGCATTGGGTGTCGTCGAGGAAGCAGTAGACATCCGGCGGCGGTTGGCCGAGAACAACCGCGCCGTCAACGAACCCGATCTTGCGCTATCACTGGCTAATCTTGCTGTCCTCCAGTCCGATTTGGGGCAGCTACAGAAGGCATTGCCCACAGCCGAGGACGCCGTAGGCATCTACCGGCGGTTGGCAAAGGCCAACCCGGCTGTCTACGAACGCAACCTGGCGCAATCACTGACCAATCTGGGGACATTCCTGGTTGGTTCAGAAGAGCAAGAGAAGGCTCTGATCCTATTTGAGGATGCCGTCGACATCTCGCAGCGACTAGCCAGGAGTAACCCGTCCGCCCACGAACCCGACCTCGTGGTGCCGCTGTTCAACCTTGCCAGGTGCTTAGCAGATCTTGGGGAGCGCGAGGAAGCTCTGGCTCGGGCCAGCGAGGCGGTCGGTATCGCACGACGGTTAGCGGAGAATAGTCCGGTCGGCTGGCGCCCTCGCCTCGCGAAGTCGCTGTGTGGATACGCGGAGGTGAGCGTTAAGATAGGCGCCAAGCTGGCAGAGGCGAGCGAGGCAATACAGGATTCAATCAGCATTTATGAGCCACTTGTCGTCAAACGACCTCAGGCGTTCGCCGCCGAACTGTTGCGGGCGTACCACACCCTGGCCGATGTACTCGATGGCCTGGGGCACCCCGACGTTGCCTCAGAGGTGCGCCGCCGGGTGTACAACGCAACGGCTACTTGATGACCAGACAGCAGGCGATTTGGGGATCGCTTACTGACCTTGAATGCGTGATGTCGTCATGGTGGCTGGCGTCGGAGGCCGGTGCCGGTGAGGCAGCCGTCGAGGACGTCGGGACGGTACTGGAGCT
>NZ_JAGMUL010000089.1 GCF_019049285.1 Streptomyces sp. AC550_RSS872 | reverse complement strand
CTGGAGCGGATCACGTACGCCAACGAGGAGAACGGCTACACGGTCGCCCGGGTCGACACCGGCAGAGGTGCGGGGGACCTCCTCACGGTCGTCGGCGCGCTGCTCGGCGCCCAGGTCGGCGAGTCCCTGCGGATGGAGGGCCGTTGGGGCTCCCACCCGCAGTACGGCAAGCAGTTCACGGTGGAGAACTACACGACCGTCCTCCCGGCCACCGTCCAGGGCATCCGCCGCTATCTCGGCTCCGGCCTGGTCAAGGGCATCGGCCCGGTCTTCGCCGACCGCATCACCCAGCACTTCGGGCTGGACAC
>NZ_JAGMUL010000088.1 GCF_019049285.1 Streptomyces sp. AC550_RSS872 | reverse complement strand
CGCGGGTGTCTAGCGGGGTGTCCGGGGTGATGATGGCGTGGGTGACGTCGTCGGAGCACTCGGTGGGTCCGTAGGCGTTCACCAGCGGGATACCGGGCGCCAGGGCCAGCCACTCGCGCGCCAGGTCCGCGGGAAGTGCCTCGCCGGTCACCAGCAGATGGGTGAGTGGAGCGAGTTCGGGACGCTCCAGGCCGTTGCTCCAGGAGTCGACGGCGGCGCGCAGGAGGGAGGGGACGACTTCGAGGATGGTGACGTTGTCGGCTGCTATCCGCCCGAAGAGTTCCTGGGGGTCGGCCGCGGTGTCCCGGTCGACGACGATCAGGCGGCCGCCGACGATGAGGGGGGAGAGCATCTGCCATACGGAGATGTCGAAGGTGACGGGGGCGTTGTGGACCACCACGTCACCGGCGGTCATGTGCAGGTCGTCGACCTTGGCGAGGAGATGGTTCACCATGCCGGCGCGGTGGACCATGGCGCCCTTGGGGCGTCCGGTCGAGCCGGAGGTGAAGATGATGTACGCCAGGTCGTCGGCGCCACCGGCCGGCGGGAGCAATGCGTCGTCCAGCGTGCCGTCCCAGGCGACCACAAGAGGGCTGGTCGCGGAGACACCGAGGATCTGCGCAGCCGTATCAGCCTGTCCCGGCCCGACGTAGAGCACATCGGCCCGGCTGTCATCGAGCAGCGCGGCCGTACGCGCCTGGGGTGCCCGCAGATCGAGCGGCACCCAGGCCGCCCCCGCCCCGAGCACCCCGAGGATCCCGGTCACGAAGGGAACCCCGGGCTCGCACAGCATCGCCACCCGCGAGCCGGGGCCGACACCTGACGCGGTCAGCCGGCGGCTCAACGCCGAAGCGAGAGCGACCAGTTCGCCATAGGTGGCTGACCCGCCCGGATCCTGGACCGCGATCTTCCCGGGCTCCAGGGCGGCCCGCGCCCGCACCCGCTCCACGACCCCGGCGTACGTCTCCTCGACCGCCGTCGCGCCCCACGCCGCACGCACCGCCGCCGACTCCCCCGGCAGCAGCACCTCGGCCTCGCCCACCGGCCGGTCCGCGGCGCCGACCAAAGCGCCGAGCAGATGCGCGAGACGGTCCGCGAAGGACCGCGCGGTCGCCTCGTCGAACAGGTCGCTGCTGTACTCCAGGACCGCGTCGATCCCGTCCGGAGCACCCTCGTCCGTGCGCCGCTCGAAGAGCTCGAAGGCCAGATCGGCCTTCGCCGTCCCCGTGCCGATGAGCAGCGGCTGCGACTGGAGGCCGGCCAACTGCACGGCGGTGTCCGGTGTGTTGTGCAGTGTCAGCATCGTCTGGAACAGCGGGTGCCGCGACAGCGACCGGGTCGGCGCGAGTGCGTCGACCAGGGCTTCGAACGGCAGGTCCTGGTGCGCGTACGCGGCCAGATCCGTGGCGCGTACGCGGTCGAGGAGCTCTCGGAAGGTCGGATTGCCGGACAGGTCCGTTCGCAGCACGAGCGTGTTCACGAACAGGCCCACGAGTGTGTCGAGCGCCGGGTCCGTACGGCCCGCGACGGGCGAGCCGAGAGGGATGTCGTCGCCCGCGCCCAGCTTGGACAGCAGCGTGGCGAGCGCGGCGTGCAGCACCATGAAGGTGCTGGCGCCCTGGGCGCGCGCCAGCTCGGCGACCGCCGCGTGCAGAGCGCCGTCGATACGGAACTCCACCTGTCCGCCCCGGTGGGTGGGGGCGGACGGGCGAGGCCGGTCGGCAGGGAGCTCGAGCTCCTCGGGCAGACCGTCCAATGCCGCCCGCCAGTAGGAGAGTTGCTCGTCCGACGCGACGCCGAGCAGCTCCCGCTGCCACAGCGTGTAGTCCGCGTACTGCACCGGCAACGGCGCCCACACCGGGGCCCCGCCCGCGCGCCGCGCCTCGTACGCCTGCGCCAGATCGGTGCCGAGCGGGCCCACGGACCAGCCGTCGGCCGCGATGTGGTGCACGACGAGCAGCAGCACGTGCTCCTCGTCGGACAGCCGGAACAGCTCGGCCCGCAGCGGCAGTTCCGCCGCCAGGTCGAAGCCGCGCCGCGCCGCCGCACGCACGGCCTCCTCGCTCAGTACGGAGACCGGCAGGTCCACCCGTACGGCATCGGTGGCCACGATCTCCTGGCGCGGGCGCCCGTCCGTGTCCGGGTAGCGGGTGCGCAGCGCCTCATGCCGTACGACGACATCCCGCAGCGCCGTGTGCAGCGCGGCCACGTCGAGGGCGCCCTTCAGGCGGACGGCCACCGGAATGTTGTACGCCGGGTTGCCGGCCTCCAACTGCCCGAGGAACCACAGGCGTTGCTGGGCGGGGGAGAGAGGGAGCACCTCCGGGCGCACGGCCCGTACCACAGCGGGCCGGGCCGCGCCGGAGCCGGCGTCCGCGACGCGGGCCGCGAGGGCCGCCGGGGTCGGCGCGTCGAAGACCGCGCGGACCGGCAGATCGGCGCCCAGCGCCGCCCTGATCCGGCCGGTGAGCCGCGTGGCGAGCAGCGAGTGCCCGCCGAGTTCGAAGAACGAGTCGTCCGGCCCGGCGGGTCCGGGCAGCCCGAGCACCTCGCCGAACACCTCGCACAGGAGCTGCTCCTGCGGCGAGCGCGGCGTGCGGGCCGCCGTGCGCGGGCCCTGGGCGGGTGCGGGCAGCAGCTTGCGGTCGACCTTGCCGTTCGCGGTGAGCGGCAGCGCGTCCATCGCCACGTACAGGGCGGGGACCATGTGCGCGGGCAGACCCTGGGCCAGGTGCGCACGCAGCGCGGCCGGAGCGGCCGTGCCGACGGTGTAGGCCACCAACTGCGTTTCCCCGGGCAGGCCTTCGCGCGCCAGGACCGTCGCCTGCGACACCTCGGGGTGTGCGGCGAGGGCGGACTCGATCTCGCCGAGCTCGATCCGGAAGCCGCGGATCTTGACCTGGTGGTCCGCGCGCCCGATGTACTCGATCTGTCCGTCGGCGCCCCAGCGCACCACGTCCCCGGTGCGGTACATCCGGCTGCCCGGCGCACCGAACGGGTCGGGCACGAAGCGGGTCGCGGTCAGTCCGGGCCGCCCGTGATAGCCGCGCGCCACCCCGTCACCGGCGATGTACAGCTCGCCGATCGCCCCCGCGGGCGCGGGCCGCAGCGCGTCGTCGAGCACGTAGACCTGGGTGTTGGCGATGGGCCGGCCGATCGGCGGCACGCCCGGGCGCTCGCCGTCCAGCGTGGCGGCGGTCGACCAAATCGTGGTCTCGGTGGGCCCGTACACGTTGGTGACCTCGCGGGACGCGGCCCGCAGCGCGTCGGCGAGCGGCTCGCCCACGGCCTCGCCGCCGATCAGGATCCGCAGCCCGGCCAGACTCTCCGGGTGTTCGGTGACCAGGGCGTGCCACAGCGTCGGAGTGGCCTGCATGACCGTGGCGTCGCTACCGGTGATCAGAGCGGCGAGCGCGGCCGGGTCGCGTACGGTGTCGCGCTCGGCGATGACCAGTTCGGCGCCGGTGAGCAGCGGCACGAAGATCTCCAGATTGGAGATGTCGAAGCCGAACGTGGTGACCGAGAGGAAGCGGTCGCCGCCGTCGATACGGAACCGCTCGGCCATGTCGTGCACGAGGTTGATCAGTGCGCCCTGCGGGACGACAACTCCCTTGGGGCGTCCGGTCGAGCCGGAGGTGTAGATCGTGTACGCGGTCTCCAGCGGGTCCGGGTCCGCGGTGTCCACCGGGCCGGCCGGCCGCTCGGCGAGCAGAGCGGCCGCCGTGTCCAGGGTCAGGTGCGCACGCTCGGTGACCGCGGGCAGCGCGGCCGCGACGCCGGTCGTGGTGAGGACGAGGGCGGGGTCCGCGTCGTCGAGCATGTAGCCGATGCGGTCGGCCGGATAGTCGGGGTCGAGCGGCAGATAGCCGGCGCCCGCCTTGACGACCGCGAGCGTCGCCACGACCAGATCGGTCGAGCGGGGCAGCGCGATGGCCACGAGCGCCCCGGGACCGGTGCCGCGGGACACCAGCTCGTGGGCGAGCCGGCCGGCGCGGGCGTCCAGCTCGGCATGGCTCAGGCGCTCGCTCCCGCAGCGCAGCGCCGGGGCGTGTGGAGCGGCCGCGGCGCGCTCCGCGAGCTGCGCCCGCAGGGCGTGGCGCGGGTGGGAACGGGCGGTGTCGTTGTACGCGCCGAGCAGCGTCGCCCGCTCCTCGCGGGCGAGCAATTCCAGCTGGGAGAGCGGTAGTTGGGCCTGGACCGGAAGGACCTCCAGGAGTCGGAGCACCCGCCCGGCGAGGGCGGCCGCCTCCTCGGCGGTGACCAGGTCCGGCGCGTGGTCGAGCCGCAGCGTCAGCTCCTCGCCCGGCAGCACGAGCAGCGACAGCGGGTAGTGCGTGGCGTCGCGGCCCTTGATGCCCGTGACCGTCAGACCGGGTACGGCCGTGCGCAGGGCGTCCGGGTCGAGGGGGTAGTTCTCGAAGATCATCACGGTGTCGAAGAGCTCACCGTGCCCCGCGTCCTGCTGGATCCGGGACAGGCCCAGATGCTGGTGCGGCAGCAGCGCGGTGTGCTGTTCCTGGGCCGCCGTGACGAGGTCCGCGAGGGTGCTCGACGCGGGTGTCCGCAGGCGTACGGGAAGGGTGTTGATGAACAGGCCGACCATCGACTCGACGCCCGGTATCTCCGCCGGACGCCCCGAGGTCGTGGTGCCGAACACCAGGTCGTCGCGCCCGGTCAGGGCGCCGAGCACCACCGCCCAGGCAGCCTGCAACACGCTGGACAGCGTCACGCCGTGCGCCCGGGCCCACTCGGTCAGGCGCGCGGTCGCCGAGGCGTCGAGCCGGGCGATGTGCTGCTCGGGCAGCACCGGCGCACGTCCCGGCGGCGCCGGCACGAGCCGCGTGGGCTCCTCCAGACCGGCGAGCAGCTCCCGGTAGGCCGCCGCCGCGGCCTGCTCGTCCTGCCGGCTCAGCCAGGACAGATAGCTCTTGTACGAGGTGACCGCGGGCAGCACGGAGGCATGGCCCCCGGCGGCGTACGCGGTGAAGAGCTCGGACAGGAGCAGGGGCATCGACCAGCCGTCGAGCAGGATGTGATGGCAGGTGACGAGCAGCCGGTGGCGGCCGGAGCCCGTGCCGATCAGGGTGAAGCGGATCAGCGGCGGACGGCCCACGTCGAAGGGCTCGGTGCGGTCCCGGTCCGTCAGCGCTTCGAGGTCCTCGGGAGCCTCGAACTCCCGCCACGGGACCGGTACTTCGCGCGGGATCAGCTGGACCGGCTGCCCGTTCCTGCGGTACCGGAAGCCCGCCCGCAGATTCGGGTGCCGGGCCAGCAGGCCCGCCGCGGCGGCCTTCAGAGCGCCGCGGTCGAGCGGTCCTTCGAGGTCGAGGACGAGCTGGACCGCGTACACATCGAGTTCCTGCCGGTCGTACACGGCGTGGAAGAGCAGGCCCTCCTGTAGGGGCGTCAGCGGCAGTACGTCGCTGAGGCCCCCTGGCGACTGTGGCCCCTTCGCCTGCTTCCCGCGTGCGGTCGTGCTCATTCTTCGGTCCCCCACTCGTGTGCGAACTCGTTCTCGAACTCGTCGATCTCGTCCTGCTCAAGGCCCTCGACGAGCCCCAGATCCGATGGTGTGAAGCCGCCGGCATCGGGCCGTGAGGCGTGCACGGACAGCGCCTTGAGCGCCCGGAACCAGCCGTGCGCGATCGTCTCGGCGTCGACGTCGGCGACCGTGCGTCCCGCCCAGGCCCAGTCGGCGATCAGGCAGGGCCCGTCGGCGCGGTCCTCGGTGCGCGCGTTGACCCCGAGCGCGTGCGGCAGCGGCATGTCCGGGTCGGCGCCGGCCGCGACGTCCAGGGACTCGGGCGTGAGCTGCCAGTCGGCGGGCCCGGGAAGGGCCATCCGGCCCAGGTAGTTGAAGCCCAGCTGCGGCGCCGGGTACGCGCCGAGCACCGGCGCCGTCTCCGGGCCGAGGCGGCTGAGCAGTCCGTGGCCGATGCCGTGGTCGGGCACCCGGCGCAGCTGCTCCTTGACCTCCTTGAGCGCCTGCCCCAGCGCGGGCCCGCCCGCCCAGACCTCGTCCCAGTCGCACAGGCCCACATCGAGGCGCACCGGGTGCGTGCTGGTGAACCAGCCCACCGTGCGGGTCAGATCGACGCCCGGCACGAGCGCCTCGCGCCCGTGCCCCTCGAGGTCGACCAGCACGTCCTGCGCCTCACCGCGCCCACCCCGCCAGTGGGCGACGGACAGCGCGAGCGCGGTCAGGAGTACGTCGTTGATCTCGGCATGGAAGGCGGCCGGGACGGTCGTGAGGAGCTCAGCCGTGTACGCGGCGGGCAGTTCGAGCCGCAGCCGGTGCACGGTGGCCACGGTGTCCTGCGCCGCGTCGAGCGGCCGTGCGCCGAGCAGGGGCTCGTCCTGGGCGAGCGTCTCCTGCCACAGCGGCAGTTCCGCCCGGCGATGCGCCCGCACGGCCTCCTCGTGCAGCAGGTGCGCCCACTGCCGGAAGGACGTGCCCACGGGGGCCAGGGGCCGCTGCGGCTGCTCGTACGCCTGGACGAGGTCGGGCAGCAGGATCCGCCAGGACACCCCGTCCACCACCAAGTGGTGCAGCGTGAGCAGCAGCCTGCCGGGCCGCCTCGCGCCGGCGTCCAGCCATACCGCCCGCAGGACATCGCCCTCGCGGGGTGCGAGTGCGCGCACGGAGGCCTCGGCCTCCTCGCGTACGAGAGCGGCCAGATCCTCGGAACCGGCGGCCGCGACCCTGCGCAGTACGTCCTCGGCCCGCACCGCCCCGGCTTCCCGGATGCCTTCGCCGCTCCAGCGCAGCACGTCGTGATGGTCGAGGAGCGTTTGCAGTGCGGCCGCGATCCGCTCGTACGAGGCGTCTGCGGGCGTCTGCACCACGGCGGCCTGGTGGAAGCGGTCGGTCGGCCCGGGAATCGCGTCGAACCATGCGGTGATCGGCGTGGCCGGCACCGGCCCGGTGCCCTCGCCCACGCCCACCGTCCCGGTCCGCCCGGCGGTCACGGCGGCGAGCGCCAGGCCCTGCGGGGTGCGGTGCACGAACACGTCCTGCGCGGTGATCGCGAGGCCCGCCTCCCGTGCCTTGCCCACCAGTTGGATCGAGCTGATGCTGTCGCCGCCGAGGTCGAAGAAGCTCGCGTCGGCGCCGGCCGACTCCAGACCGAGCACCTCCGCGAAGGCCCGGCACAGCGCCGCCTCGCGCTCGTTCGCGGGCGCCAGGCCCGCGGCGGCCGCGGTGTAGTCGGGCGCCGGCAGGGCGCGCTTGTCCAGCTTGCCGTTGCCGGTGAGCGGCAGGGCGTCGAGCACGACGACGGCGCTCGGCACCATGTGCTCGGGCAACTCGGCGGCGAGGTGCGCGCGCAGCTCCCGTACGTCCGCGGGACCACCGCCCGTGACGACGTACGCGACCAGGCGCTTGTCACCGGGCCGGTCCTCGCGGACGAGCACCGCGGCCCGCGCGATGTCCTCCCGTGCGAGCAGCACGCCCTCGATCTCGCCGGGTTCGATACGGAAGCCGCGCAGCTTCACCTGGTCGTCGACGCGCCCCACGTAGTCGAGGCTGCCGTCGGCGTTCCAGCGCACGAGGTCGCCCGAGCGGTACATCCGGCCGCCCGGCGCGGTCGCGAACGGGTCGGCGAGGAAACGGTTCGCGGTCAGTTCCGGCCGCCGCAGATAGCCGCGGGCCAGCTGGTCGCCGCCGATGTACAGCTCACCGGTCACACCCGGCGGCACCGGACGCAGCCGCGCGTCCAGGACGTACAGGCGTGTGTTGTGCAGCGGGAATCCGATGGGCGGCTTCACGGCACCCGACAGCGGTTCGCTGATGCTGGCGCACACGGTGGCCTCCGTCGGCCCGTACGCATTGCGCATCACGCGGCCGCGCGAGAAGCGCTCCACCAGCTCCGGCGGACATGCCTCGCCCGCCACGACCAGCTGCACACCCGCCGGCATCGGCCGGTCGGCGGGCCACGCGGAAAGCACGGTGGGCGGCAGGCAGACCATGGTGGTGCCGGTGCGTTCCACGAGCTCGGCGAGGGGCTCGCCCGGGCCGCGCTCCTCGGCCGTCGACAGGATCATCGTGGCGCCCGACAGCAGCCCGATGGACAGCTCCCAGGTCGCGGCGTCGAAGCTGTACGAGGCGAACTGGAGCCAGCGCGTGTCGGGTCCGATGCCCATCCGCGGGCCCTGGTCGGCCACCATCACGGCGACCGTGCGGTGTTCCACGACCACGCCCTTGGGGCGTCCCGTGGACCCGGAGGTGTAGATGACGTACGCGGGGTCGCGCACGGTCAACGGCCGCGTCCGGTCGGCGTCCGTCAGGGCGCGGACGGGCCGGGCCGCGACGGCGGCGCGGATGCCCGCGTCGTCGAGCAGCAGCCGGGGCACGTCCGAGGAGCCCAGGCCGGCGGACTCGGCGGTCATCGTCAGGGCGAGCGCGGGCCGGGCGTCCGCCAGCATGTACGCGATACGGTCCTGCGGATACGCGGCGTCGATCGGCAGATACGCGGCCCCCGCCTTGAGCACGGCGAGCAGCGCGACGACCATCTCCGGCGAACGCGGCAGCAGCAGCGCGACCAGATCGCCGGGCCCGGTGCCGCGGGCGGCCAGCTCGTGGGCGAGCCGGTTCGCGCGGGCGTCCAACTCGGCGTAGGACAGGACCTGTTCGCCGAACTCCAGGGCCGGGTGCCCGGGCTGCCGCGCCGCCGTGGCCGCGTACAGCTCGTGCACCCCGGCCACATGGACGTCCTGCACGGGGCCCGCCCATGCGCCGAGGATGCGCTCGCGTTCGGCGGGAAGCAGAGCGTCGACACGGCCGAGCGGAAGGTCGGGATCGCCGGTGAGCACGCCGATGAGGTGGGCGAACCGGTCGGCGAAGGACCGTGCGGTCGCCTCGTCGAACAGGTCGCTGCTGTACTCCAGGACCGCGTCGATCCCGGCAGGGGTCCCGTCGGGCCCGTGCCGCTCGGTGAGTTCGAATGCCAGGTCCAGCTTGGCGGTGCCCGTGCGGACCGGGACGGTCTCGACGGCGAGGCCGGGCAGGGCGAGGCCGGCGGCGGCGTTGTTCTGTAGCACCAGCATGGTCTGGAACAGCGGCTGCCGCGACAGCGACCTGCTGGGCGCGAGCGCGTCGACCAGGGCCTCGAACGGCAGGTCCTGGTGCGCGTACGCGGCCAGATCGCCGTTCCGGACGCGGTCGAGCAGCTCGCGGAAGGTCGGATTGCCGGACAGGTCGGTGCGCAGCACCAGGGTGTTGACGAAGAAGCCGACGAGCTCGTCGAGCGCGGGGTCGGTGCGTCCCGCGACCGGGGTGCCCAGCGGGATGTCCTCGCCCGCGCCGAGGCTCGACAGGAGGGTGGCGAGCGCGGCCTGGAGCACCATGAAGGTGCTCGCGCCCTGGGTACGGGCCAGCTCGCCCACCGCCGCGTGCAGCTCGCTGTCGACGCGGAAGGCGACGGTGCCGCCGCGATGGCTGGGCACGGTGGGCCGCGGCCGGTCGGCCGGCAGCTCCAGCTCTTCCGGGAGTCCATCCAACGCCTCGCGCCAGTACGTGAGTTGCCCGTCCGACACGGCCTCGAGCAGCTCGCTCTGCCACAGCGTGTAGTCCGCGTACTGCACCGGCAGCGGCGCCCAGGTGGGGGCCGCACCCGCGCGGCGCAGAGCGTAGGCCTCGGCGAGATCGCGGGCCAGCGGGGCGACGGACCAGCCGTCGGAGGCGATGTGGTGCAGGACGAGCAGCAGGACGTGCTCGTCGTCCGCGAGCTCGAACAGCTCAGTGCGCAGCGGCAGTTCGGTCGCCAGGTCGAAGCCCCGTGCGGCCGCGGCGGTCAGCAGCCCGGGCAGCGCGTCCCGGCCGGTCGCCGTGACCGGCAGGCCGGGCTGCGCCTCGGCGGCCGGCACGAGCAGCTGCCGTGGCCGGCCCCCGTCGTCGGGGAAGACGGTCCGCAGACTCTCGTGGCGGGCCACGACATCGCCGAGGGCCGCGTGCAGCGCCGTGACGTCGAGGGCGCCGGACAGCCGTACGGCGAACGGCAGATGGTAGGCGGCGGACCCGTTGTCCAGGTGGTTCAGGAACCACAGCCGTTGCTGCGCGGGGGAGAGCGGCAGTACGGCGGGCCGCTCGGCCGCCGCGGTCAGCGCGGGCCGCAGCGGGGCGTCCGCGTCGTCCAGGCGGGTGGCGAGCTCGGCGACGGTCGGCGCCTGGAAGAACGTACGGATGGAGACTTCCGCGCCGAGCCGGGACCGGATCCGTGAGGCGACCTTGGTGGCGAGCAGCGAGTGGCCGCCGAGGTCGAAGAAGCTGTCGTCGATACCGACGGCCGGCAGTCCGAGCACCTCGGCGAAGATCTCGCACAGCGCCTGCTCGCGCGGGTTACGGGCGGGAAGCAGCCCCGTGGTGACGGCTTCGGGGTCGGGTGCGGGGAGTGCTTTGCGGTCGATTTTGCCGTTGGGGGTGAGGGGGAGGGTGTCGAGGGTGAGGAGGGTGCTGGGGATCATGTAGTCGGGGAGGAC
>NZ_JAGMUL010000087.1 GCF_019049285.1 Streptomyces sp. AC550_RSS872 | reverse complement strand
CCTTCTTCCAGAGCTCGACCGCGTGCTCGTCACGTTCCAGCGCACGGCGGGCCGGGCTCTGCCAGGACCAGCCGTGGCGGTGCAGGAGCCGCCACACTCCCGCGATCGAGCAACTGACCTCGAACTGGCGGCCGATCAGCGTTCTGACACGTTCCAGAGTCCACCGCTGGTCTTCCCAGCCATGCGCGGCCGGGCCTTTGGCCAGCTCC
>NZ_JAGMUL010000086.1 GCF_019049285.1 Streptomyces sp. AC550_RSS872 | reverse complement strand
GAACAGCACGATGGTGTTCTTCGTGGCGCTCCAGAACAGCGGGTCGTCCATCATCCGCGAGAACTGCTCCACCCCCACCCAGGGGCTGTGGAAGATCGCGGTGATGCCGTTGCCGGCGGCATAGGGGTCGTACTCCTGGAAGGCGACGACGTTGCCCAGCAACGGAACGTAGTTGAAGATCACAAGCAGGACGATCACAGGCAGCGTCATCACGATGAGCGCGCGGTCCCGACGCCACCGGACCCGGAAGGGGACCTTGCCCCCCTTGCC
>NZ_JAGMUL010000085.1 GCF_019049285.1 Streptomyces sp. AC550_RSS872 | reverse complement strand
CGTGCGGTGAAGATTCGATACCTCCACCACACACGGGGGCCTTCGCCATGATCAAGCCCGGGCAGTGTTAACAACGCTCGTGATCAATACACCTAGGGGCGCAGGTGTGACGTGTCGTTGAAGAGCCGCACGCTCGCGTTGCCGTCGGTGTAGTACGCCACCGCCGAGAGGGAGGCCGCCGAGAGTTCCATGCGGAACAGGGACTCGGGCGGGGCGCCCAGGGCGAGGCGGACGAACGTCTTGATGGGCGTGACGTGCGAGACGAGCAGGACCGTACGGCCGGCGTGGGCCGCGATCAGCTTGTCGCGGGTGGCGGCGATCCGGGTGGCGGTGGCCGCGAAGCTCTCGCCGTCGCCGGTGGGGCGGGCCTCCGGGTCGGCCAGCCAGGCGTTGAGGTCCTCTGGGTAGCGCTCACGCACCTCGCCGAAGGTGAGCCCCTCCCAGGCGCCGAAGTCGGTCTCGCGCAGGCCGTCGTCGACGGTCACCTCCAGGCCGAGGCGGGCCGCGACGATCCCGGCGGTCTCCCGGGTACGGGCGAGCGGCGACGCCACGATCGCCTGGATGGTGCCGCGCCGGGCGAGGGCGGCGCCGACGCGCTCGGCCTGCTCCCGGCCGACGTCGGAGAGGGCCGGGTCGGTACCGCCGCTGCCGGAGAACCGCTTCTGGGGGGTGAGGGGGGTCTCCCCGTGCCGGAGCAGTACGAAGGTGGCGGGCGCGCCCATGTCGGCGGGGGCCCAGCCGGACGAGGGCGCGCCCACGGTGCGGGCGGCGCCGACATCGGCCTTCGCCTTGGACTCCGCCGTCGCCTTGGACTCCGCCGTCGCCTTGGACTCGGCCTCGGCGTCGACAGCGGGAGCCGGGGGAGCGGCCGGGCCACGTCCCTCCGCCAGCGCCGCGCGCGCCCGCGCCGCACCCGCGGCGGCGTCTCCCGGCGGGCCGGACGGCACAGGCTCAGGCTCAGCCACGGTCCTCGCAGCCTGCGCGCCCCTCGCGGCCCTCGCGTCAGCCGCCTCCAGCTCCGCCATGGAAGCCGCCGCCGACCACTGCTCCCCCCGCTTCCCGGCGTCCATCGCCTCGTTGGCCAGCCGGTCCGCGTGCTTGTTCTGCTCGCGGGGGATCCACTCGTACGTCACCTGAGGCGCCGCGAAGACGCGCGCCGCCTCGAAGGCCAGCGGCTTCATGTCGGGGTGCTTGATCTTCCAGCGGCCCGACATCTGCTCGATGACGAGCTTGGAGTCCATGCGGACGTGGATCGTGGCCGCCGGGTCCAGGTCGTACGCGGCGCGCAGGCCGGCCACCAGACCCCGGTACTCGGCGACGTTGTTCGTGGCGACGCCGATGTACTCGGCCGCCTCGGCCAGCGTCTGGCCCGTGGCCGCGTCGATGACCACGGCACCGTAGCCCGCGGGCCCCGGGTTGCCCCGTGACCCGCCGTCGGCCTCGACGATGAACTCCCGCACGGCACGGACTCCCAGAGTTCTCAGAGGCCGGACTCGGCCGTACGCACCAGGATCCGGCGGCAGTTCTCGCAGCGGACCACGGTGTCCGGCGCCGCCTGGCGGATCTCGTTCAGCTCGGTGATGGCGAGCTCCTGACGGCAGCCCTGGCAGGTGCGCTGGTACAGCTTGGCCGCGCCGATGCCGCCCTGCTGCTCGCGCAGCTTGTCGTAGAGCCCCAGCAGGTCGGCCGGGACGGCGCTCGCGATGACCTCGCGCTCCTTCGTCACGGTGGCCACCTCGCTGTCGATCTCCTCGAACGCCGCGTCCCGGCGGGCGGTCGCGTCGTCGACCTTCCCCTGGACGGCGCCGACCCGCTCGGTCAGCTCGGCGACCCGCTCCTGCGCGGACTCCCGGCGCTCCATGACCTCCAGGACGACGTCCTCGAGGTCGCTCTGGCGCTTGGCGAGGGAGGCGATCTCGTGCTGGAGGTTCTCCAGGTCCTTCGGGGAGGTGATGGCACCGGAGTCCAGGCGCTGCTGGTCGCGCGCGGCGCGCTGGCGCACCTGGTCCACGTCCTGCTCGGCCTTGGTCTGCTCGCGGGCGGTGTCGCTCTCCTCGGTCTGCGCGGCCACGAGCAGGTCGCGCAGCTGGGTGTGGTCCTTGGTCAGCGACTCGATCTCGGCGTGCTCGGGCAGCGACCTCCGCCGGTGCGCGAGCTGCTGGAGGCGGACGTCGAGGGCCTGGACGTCGAGGAGGCGGATCTGGTCGGCGGACGCGGCGTTCAGTTGGGGGCTCCAGATGTCGAGTCAGATGTCGAGTCAGAAGGGGCGCGCGAAGCGCTCGCTGGAAGGGTGGTGGCGGGCGACGGGTGGGCGGAGGATGCCGCGTGGGCGGTCCAGGGGTCGGTGACCGTCTTCGAGACATGGACGCGCAGGTCCCATCCCTTGCGGTCGGAGATCTCGTCGAGCTGGGTGGCGGCCAGCTCGCACCAGGGCCACTCGGTGGCCCAGTGCGCCGCGTCGAGCAGCGCGAGAGGACTGTGCGCCACGGCCTCGGACGCCGGGTGGTGGCGGAGGTCCGCGGTGAGGAAGGCGTCGACGCCGGCCGCCCGGACCTGGTCGAAGAGGCTGTCGCCGGAGCCGCCGCTGACGGCGATCGTGCGGACCGTCGCCTCGGGGTCGCCGGCCACACGGATGCCCTGCGCGGTGGCGGGGAGGCGTTCGGCGGCCTTCCGAGCCAGCTCGCGCACGGTCAGCGGGTGGTCGAGCTCGCAGATACGGCCCAGACCCCGGCGGCCGCTCGGGTCGGTCGGGTCCGGCACCAGCGGCCGTACGACACGAAGGTCCAGGGCGCCGGCAAGGGCGTCGCTCACCCCCGGGTCCGCCGTGTCGGCGTTGGTGTGCGCCACGTGCAGGGCGATGTCGTTCTTGATCAGCGTGTGCACGACCCGGCCCTTGAAGGTGGAGGCCGCGACCGTCGTCGTACCGCGCAGATAGAGCGGGTGGTGGGTGACCAGCAGGCCGGCGCCCAGCTTCACCGCCTCGTCCACGATCTCCTGGACCGGGTCGACGGCGAACAGGACCCGGGTGACCTCCTGGTCGGGGTCGCCCACGACGGTGCCGACCGCGTCCCAGGACTCGGCCCGCTCGGCGGGCCACAGGTTCTCCAGCGCGGCGATGACTTCAGACAGACGGGGCACGAGGGCAAGGCTACCTGGCTGTTCCGTACGGCTGTACCGGTCCCGGAGCTGCCGGATCGCGCCTCGTGGCCGGTCCCCTGGCCACCCGCGGACACGACCGGCCCCGCCCAGCACAATCACCCCCGTCACCTCAGGCGAATCGTTCCTCGGCCACCCCTTTGTGTGAAGCGGAACCTCGCCGATCCCACGCCCGTGCGTACGAAAACTAGCTTCGTGACTGGAGGTGACCGGACCATGACGGCCTGTGCGATCGAGCCTGCGGCGGAGCACGAGGACGGCGACGCGCCTCGGGCGGGATGCAGTATCACGACGGACGGTTCCTACGCCGCCCGTCTCGCGCCCGCCGGCGACTGCTGGTTCCCGGAGCGCTGGACCCTGGACGGCCCCGAGCCGTACGCCGTGCCGCTGCCCGCCCACCAGCCGGAGGAGCCCGGCACCGAGGTGCAGCCGATGGGCGACGGGCGGGTCCTGATCTGCCGCCCGACCGACGGACGGCATCTGTTCTCGCTGCTGTATCCGACCGGCCCCGGCACCGGTGAGCTGCTGCTGGGCGCGGTCCAGTGCCCGGACGAGCAGAGCCGGCTGCGGCTGCTGCCCCCGGCACCGGGCGGCGACAAGGCCTACGCCCTCGCGGTGGGCCGGCGCTCCAGCACGGTGTGGCTGGTGGCGGGGGGTGCCTTCGGCCCTGAACGGCTCGCGGAGGTCCCGGGGCGCTGCTCGGGCGGGGTGTGGCTGGACCGGGGTGGGCGGATGCTGGCCCTGGACCGGGAGTCCGGGGGCCGTACGAAGGCCGTCGTGGTCGATCTGGAGCGGGGCGGCGAGGTGTCGCCGCTGCTCCAGATCACGGACGACAGCGACGACCGGCTGGCGCTCGCCGACCCGGACAGCGGGCTGCTGCTGATCCGGTCGGACGCCCCCTCGCCGGGGCAGGAACGGTTGGGCTGGGGTGTGCTGGGCAGCACGCTGCCGGTTCGTTTCCCGGAGTGCCTGCGGATGCCCGACTGTGTGGTGACACCGTTCGCGATCCAGCCGGGGCAGGTGCTGACGCCGGAGGGCTGCGGGGTGGCGTTGCGCATCGACGGACCGGCCGGGAGCTGGGTCGGGGTGTGGCGGCCCGCCGAACGGCAGGTGCGTCATCTTCCGGCGCCCGAGAGGTGGTTGACGGGGGCGGGATGGTGGACGCGGGACGGGGTGCTGCAACTGCCGTACGCGACGGCGGCGGTGCCGTGCGGTGTGGCGCGCTGGGAATCGCCGAACACGGCAGCGCCCCAAAGGGGCGCGGGACTGGATTCGACTTGCGGCTACCGCCGCGCGGGCGCGACAAGCCACGACGGCACCGCACAGCCCCAACAACATGACCCGGCACCCACAGAGGTCCCTTTGGCCCCCGCGCGGACGCGCCCCGTGCCGTTGCAGCAAGCGCCGTTGGGCGGTCTTGTAACGAAGTAGTGGCGGTTGGTGTGGCCGCCTGGATTCGGCCTGTGGTCGTCTGGTTAAACTCGCCCGGCTGTAAGAAAGATCATGTTGACGGGGTGAGTTTTCCGATGAGCAACGCCAGCACGACCCAGCCGGGGCCGGCCGACGTTCACGACGTTCAGAAGTCGGCCGGTCACGGCAGGCACCGGGGTCCGGTGTCGGCCCAGGACAGCGAGACGGCTCCCCGCGGCCGTCACCGCAAGCCGATCGAGGAGAAGACCGAGACGGCGGC
Organism: Streptomyces sp. AC550_RSS872; assembly: GCF_019049285.1. GTDB lineage: Bacteria > Actinomycetota > Actinomycetes > Streptomycetales > Streptomycetaceae > Streptomyces. The sequence goes on along the minus strand of NZ_JAGMUL010000085.1, from coordinate 15,920 downwards.
CTGAGGCCACGCACCGGCCATGGCATACGGCCCTGTCCCCCGTGGGGGACGGGGCCGTTCCCGTGTTCACCCCCGTTTCAGCCCCAGCACCTCCGCCGCCCCGAACGTCTCTCCCGCCGGCCGCTGCGCGTAGTGCGCGGTGAGCAGCGTGTCGAGCTCGTCGTACGTGAACGTCTCCTGCTTGCTGTCGAACTTGGCGGCGATCTGCGGCCGTTCGACGACCGCCACCATGCCACCGTGGACGACGAGCAGCTGGCCGTTGATCCGGGCGGCGGCCGGCGAGGCCAGGTAGCCGACGAGGGGGGCGACATGCTCGGGGGCGAGCGGATCCAGTCCGGCCTCCGGCCGGGCGAGGCCCGCGAAGACGTCCTCGGTCATCCGGGTGCGGGCGCGCGGGCAGATGGCGTTGGCGGTGACGCCGTACTTGGCGAGCGCGAGGGCGGTGGAGGTGGTGAGCCCGACGATGCCGCCCTTCGCGGCGGCGTAGTTGGGCTGCCCGGCCGATCCCGCGAGGAACGCCTCCGAGGAGGTGTTCACGATCCGCCCGTACACCGGCCCGCCCGCCGCCTTGGAGCGCTCGCGCCAGTGCGCGGCGGCGAAACGGATGGTGTTGAAGTGCCCTTTGAGATGGACCCGGATCACCGAGTCCCACTCCTCCTCCGCCATGGAGAAGACCATACGGTCGCGCAGGATGCCCGCGTTGTTGACCAAAATGTCCAGCTTGCCGAACTCGGCGACGGCCAACTCGACAAGCGCGCCCGCCTGGTGGAAGTCGGCGACGTCCCCGGTGTGGGCGAGTGCGGTGCCGCCCGTCGCGCGGATCTCGGCGGCGACCTCCTCGGCGGGCTCGGCGGAGGCCTCGCCCGAGCCGTCCCGGCCGGGCTGTCCGTAGTCGTTGACGACGACGGCCGCGCCGAGCCGGGCGAGCTCCAGCGCCTCGGCCCGGCCGAGCCCGCGCCCGGCGCCGGTGACGATCGCGGACAGGCCCTCGAGTGGGAGTGACATCAACGTCCCTTCGCAGCGGGGGTTTTCAGATCTCGATGCACGTACGCAGCGCCGTGCCCGTCCGCATCTGGTCCAGGGCCTCGTTGATCTCGGTCAACGGCACCCGGTGGGTGATCAGACCGGCGAGGTCGATGCGGCCGGCGCGCCACAGCGCGATCGTCCGCTCGTAGGAGCGCAGGACGTCTCCGCCGCCGTACATGGACGGCAGGATCCGCTTCTCGTCGAAGAACAGCTCGAACATGTTGAGCTGGAGGAAGTCGTCCATGGCGCCCGCGCCGACGACGACCAGGGTGCCGCCGCGCCGGGTGTTCTCGTAGGCCGTGCGGGCGGTGGCCGACCTGCCGACGACCTCGAAGACGTAGTCGAAGCCCTCGCCTGCGGTGACGTGCTGCTTGGCGTCGGCCAGTTCGTCCGGCGAGACGGCCCGCGTCGCCCCGAACCTGAGCGCGGACTCGCGGCGCGAGGCGACCGGGTCGACGGCGACGATCTCGGCGGCGCCCTTGAGCCGCGCCCCCTGGATCGCGGAGATGCCGACGCCGCCGCAGCCGATGACGGCGACCGACGAACCGGCCTCCACGTCGGCCGTGTTGAGCGCGGCACCGAGACCGGTCGTCACCCCGCAGCCGATGAGGGCGGCGATGTCGAAGGGCACGTCGTCGGGGATCGGCACCGCGCAGCCGGCGTCGACCACGACCTCCTCGGCGAAGGTGCCGGTGCCGGCGAAGCCGAAGACGTCTCCGGTGGGGCGCTTGAAGTTGGGAGTGCCGGCGTTCATGAACCCGGCCAGGCACAGCTCGGTCTGGCCGCGCTTGCAGGCGGGACAGGCACCGCAGGCGGGCAGCCAGCAGACGACGACCCGGTCGCCGGGCTTCAGGCCGCGGACGCCCTCCCCGACCTCGGTGATCTCGCCGGCGCCTTCGTGGCCGGGTACGAAAGGCGCCGGCTGGGGCAGTACGCCGTTCATCGCGGACAGGTCCGAGTGGCACAGCCCGGTGGCCCGCACCCGGACCCTCACCCGGCCGGGCCCGAAACCCACCGCCTCGACGTCGTCGAGGACCTCCAGCTTGTCCTGGCCGGTCTCGTGCAGTACGGCTGCGCGCATGGTGCGGGCTCCCCTCGTACGGCGTTCTGCTCTCGGGTGTGTTCGACGTCAGGTGTGTTCGGTGTCAGGGGTGTTCGGTGTCAGGGGTGTTCGGCGGCAGGCGTGCTCGATGTCAGGTGTGTTCGGCGTCAGGTGTGTTCAACGAGGGTGTCGGCGAGGACGGGCGCGTCCTCCCGTTCGACGGCGCTGACGGCGACCCGTACGGCGCCCTCCTGCCGCCACATGCGGATGCGCAGGGTCTCCCCGGGGTACACGACCCCGGCGAACCGGGTGACGTACGACCGCACCCGGGTCACGTCGCCGCCGAGCAGCGTGTCGACGACGGCCTTGAGCGTGATGCCGTAGGTGCACAGTCCGTGCAGGATGGGCCGCTCGAACCCGGCGACCTTGGCGAACTCGGGGTCGGCGTGCAGCGGGTTCCAGTCGCCGGAGAGGCGGTAGAGCAGGGTCTGGTCCTCGCGGATCGGCCGCTCGACGGTCCGGTCGGGCTCGCCGGTCGGAGGGGCGAGGCGGGCGGAGGGGCCTCGGTCGCCGCCCCAGCCGCCCTCGCCGCGGACGAAGATCTGGGCGTCGTTGGTCCACAACGGGCCTTCGGCGTCGGCGACTTCGGTGCGCAGCACGAGCACGGCCGCCTTGCCCTTGTCGTACACGGCGGCGATGCGGTGGGTGGCGGTGGCGGTGCCCGTCACCGGGAGGGGCCGGTGGACGGTGAGCGACTGGCCGCCGTGCAGGACGCGGGCGAGGTCGACCTCGATGCCCGGCATGGACAGTCCGCTGATCACTCCGGGCGAGCCCGAGCCCGCGACGGTGGCGAAGCTGGGCAGGACGTGCAGGCGGGACTCCAGGGTGTAGCGCAGCTCGTCGGGGTCGGTGGCCGGGACGCCCGCCCCGACGCCGAGGTGGTAGAGCTGGACGTCCTTGGAGTTCCAGGAGATCTCGCCGGTCCGGGGTTCGGCGGCGAGTGCCTTGGCTGCGTCGATGGGCATACGGCTCCTGACAGTGGCTTCAGTCAAGACCCCGGTACGGCCGTCCGCACCGTCGGCCGCACCGAGGTCGTCGCGGGCCGATCTAGAACGCGTTCCAGTCCGGCGACCTCTGTATAGCCGAGCGCACCGCAGTTGTGAAGGCTCCTGACGGAGTGTCAGGTCTGTCCGCCCGGTTCCTCGGTCCGGCGCACCCATGACATTTGTCCTGCCGGAGTGCGGACAACCGCCCCTGCCGGACGCGGGCCTCGATCCGTAGCGTCGGAGGCATGACACTGAGGACGGACCTGACGACGGGACCGAGAACAGACCTGAGGACGGACCCGAGGACGGGACCGCAGACGAAGCCGGCGGACGGGGGACGGAACATGACCTGGATGCGCAAGGTGTCGTGCACGCCGACCCCGCTGCGGGCCGGACGGCTCCCGGACACCCCGGACCCGCACCCCACCGGCTTCGCCCTGCTGCCGTGGCTGCTGCTGGGGATGGGCTCCTTCTCCAACCTCTTCCAGGGCCAGACACCCAACCCCTGGATCGGCGGCCTGGGCCTGATCACCTTCAACTCGCTCTACATCTACATAGCGACCCGTTCCTTCGTGAAGGAGAAGCGCGAGGCGCGTTCCACGCAGGTCGCGCTGGCCGCGCTGGCGGCGGTGACCTGCGCACTCGGCATGGGCTACGGCGGTTCCTGGCTGCTGTTCTTCCCTCTGCTCGGGCTGGCGACGGGGGCGGCCGTACGGATGCCGCGGCTGCGTTGGACAGGGGCCGCGGTGACCGTGCTCGCCGGGGTGACCGCGTTCGTACGGGACGGCTGGGGCGGCCTCGACATCGCCTACGCCACCTGGATCTCGACGATCGTGACGGCGGCGATCCTCTCCCTGTCCGAGGCGGTACGGGAACTGCGGGCCGCCCGCGAGGAACTGGCGCGGCGCGCGGTCGAGGAGGAACGCCTGCGCTTCTCCCGCGACCTGCACGACCTGCTCGGTCACACCCTCTCGGTGATCGTGGTCAAGTCGGAGGCGGCACGGCGGCTGGCGTCCCGCGACCTGGACGCCGCGCTGGCCCAGGTCGTCGACATCGAGTCCGTCGGCCGACAGGCCCTCACGGAGATCCGGGAGGCGGTGACGGGTTATCGGGACGGAAGCCTGGCGACGGAGCTGGACCGCGCGGACTCGGCCCTGACTGCGGCGGGCGTGACTCCTCGGATCCACCGGTCAGGCCCGCCGCTCGCTCCACGTACCGAGGCCCTGCTGGGCTGGGTGGTGCGCGAGGCGGTCACCAACGTCGTCCGCCACAGCGATGCGTCCCACTGCGAGATCGCCCTCTCCGGCACCCCGGAACGCGCCCACCTCACCGTCACCGACGACGGCACCGGCACACCCGTCACCACGCCCCGGGAGGGCATCGGCGGCACCGGCCTGAGGGGCCTGACAGAGCGCCTCGCCGCGGCGGGCGGCACGCTGACGGCGGGGCCGGGGGCGCGCCGCGGGTTCGTGGTGCGGGCGGAACTACCGGCGGAGACATGGGAGTTGACGGACGTACGCTCACCTCTCAGTCCGTCCGGCGTTTGAGAACAAGCCACTGCCCACCGCTGGAGGCGACAGCGGGGCTCGATCCTTCAGCCCCTCCGGCGTTGAAGACGAGGTCACAGCCGCCCCGAGCCCCCACCCACCCGCTGGGGACGATCCATTCAGCCCGTCCAGCGTTGAGGACGAGGCCACAGCCGCCCCGAGCCCCCACCCACCCGCTGGGGACGATCCTTTCAGCCCGTCCGGCGTTTGAGGACGAGGCCCGGAGGGCCGATGGCGGGGGTCTGGGGGCGCAGCCCCCAGGGGACGGGACGGGTAGGGGCGGCGGGGGCGAACACCGGACCCTGGGTGAACGAGCGCGCGCGGCCGGCTTCGCGGAGCGCCTCGCGGCCTACTCTTGGGCCGTGAACGAGATGCCCCGGGATCACCGGCCCGCCAAGTCCATCCGGGTTCTGCTCGCCGAGGACCAGGGCATGATGCGCGGCGCTCTCGCCTTACTGCTCGGCATGGAGCCGGACATCGAGGTCGTGGCGCAGGTGTCGGCCGGGGACGCGATCGTGGACGCCGCTCTCGTCCACCGCCCGGACGTCGCCCTCCTCGACATCGAACTCCCGGGCCGCAGCGGGCTGGACGCCGCGGCCGAGCTGCGCGACCAGGTCCCCGACTGCCGGGTGCTGATCCTCACGACCTTCGGCCGCCCCGGCTATCTGCGCCGGGCCATGGAGGCGGGCGCCGCCGGTTTCCTGGTCAAGGACGGCCCCGTGGAGGAACTCGCCGCCGCCGTCCGCCGCGTCCTGACCGGCGAGACGGTCATCGACCCGGCCCTCGCCGCGGCCGCGCTGAGCGCCGGGCCCAACCCGCTCACCGCCCGCGAGTGCGACGTCCTCAACGCCTCGACGGACGGCGCGACGGTCGCCGACATCGCGGCCAAGCTCCACCTGTCCGAGTCCACGGTCCGCAACTACCTCTCCTCCGCCATCGGCAAGACGGGCACCCGCAACCGGATGGAGGCGCTGCGGGAGGCACGTCAGCAGGGGTGGCTGTGAACCGGGACGCGCCCCGCCCTGGCCTCCTTACTTCGTCACCGCCACCGACTTGAACTCCGTCCCCTCGGGGGCCACGCACACGAACCAACTCACCGGCAAGCCGCTCACCCGGCGGATCAGGGGGTTGTCGCTGTCCAGGCGGACCTGTCCCGAAGGGTCGCGTCCGGCGCCCATCGCCTCCCACACCGTGGGCACCTCGGTGGTCGAACCGTCCTTCCATGTGCAGGTGACCTGCTGAGCGGTACTGGCGACCTTGCCGACGACCAGCCGGTTCGGTCCATCCGCGCCGGGGACCACAGGAATCGCGGCGGCCTCGATGTCCCGGCCGGCCATGTTGTCCTCACTGGTGAACGTGTCCTCGATCACCGCCTGCTCCTTGCCCGAGTCGCCGTACTCGCGCAGCACGAAGTACGAGGCCTTGCCGACGAGTTCGGAGGCGTCACGCAGACCCGTGGGGGTCTGCCCGAACTCCCGCATCGCGGCGAGCTCGGCGGTAGCCTCCCGCTTGTCGCGCGGTGCCGCCCAGACGTCGATGAGGACCCGCCACTTCTTGCCGTGGTCCGTCCCGCTCGCGAGCAGGGTCCGCGAGGGCGTGCGCACGTCCGGCGCGGGCGGCGCGGTGGGCGGGCTGGTCGCCACCGAGGCGCCCCGGCTCCCGTCCCCGCCCGGCAGCCCCGCCACCGCCAGCGTCCCCGCCGACCCGACCAGGACCAGCGTCGTGGCCGTCGCCACCGCCCAGCGGCGGGCCCTGCGGCGGCGGCCGCCCCGGATCACCGCCTGGTAGGGGGCTATACCGATTTCGACCTCGTCCGCGGCGTCGGCCAGCAGGAGGGCGATGTCCGAGTTGGCCATGTCGTGGGTCGTCATGCCGTGGTTCGTCTCCCGGTCCGCGCTCATCACTTCCACCCTCCCTGCGTCACCATCTCGGCCAGTCCCGGTATGACGCGGAGTTTCGCGATTCCCTTGGCCGCGTTGCTCTTCACCGCGCCGACGGAACAGCCCATCGCCTCCGCCGTCTGCGTCTCGGTCAGGTCCTCCCAGTACCGCAGGACCACCGCCTCCCGCTGCCGTGACGGCAGTCGGGCGAGCGCCGAAAGCAGGGCTCTGCGGTCCTCGGCCTGGGCGATGCGGTCACCGGTGTCCGCCACCTCGCGCACCAGGCCGGAGTCGTCCTTCGGCGCGAGGAACTCCTTGAGCCTTCTGCGGTGTTTGCGCGCATGTGCGTTGATCATCACGCGCCGTACATAGGCTTCCGGGTCGTCCGCCGACCCGACCTTGCGCCAGGCCACATAGACCTGCTCCAGCGTCGACTGCACCAGATCCTCCGCGGCGTGCTGCTCCCCCGTGAGGAGAAAGGCCGTCCGCAGCAGGCGTGGCCAGCGGCCGATGACAAAGCTCTGGAACTCCGAGTCCCGAGCCGCCTTGCGATCCCCCATGGGCACCTCCTTGATAAACAAAGGAGTCCATGAGGCCCCCGGACCGTTGCCTCGGGACACCCGCCAGTTTTTTCACCCCGGGCCACCCGGGCCACGGAAACCCCAGTCCGCCTCCCGCGACCCGGCGGCGTCTCCCTCAAGCCGGCCCGCTCGACTCCCGCAAGCCGGCCCGCTCGACTCCCGCGACCCCGCCCGCTCACCCCATGCGACCCCGCCCGCCCCCTCGCGCCGCGGGACACCGGCCCCGGCGGCTCAGGACGCGGCCGTCCGCCTCGGCAGCCACACCAGCATCAGCACCACTCCCCCGGCCAGCACCCACGCCCCCGCCCGGAACGCCAGCGCGTACCCCTCCGTCAGGGCCTCCGGTGTCGCGGTGCCGTCCGTGCGGGCCGCCGCCAGCGTGGACAGGACCGCCAGACCCAGGGAACCGCCCATCGTGCGCGAGGTGTTGACCAGTCCCGACACCAGCCCGGCTTCCCCCGGCTCCGCCCCGGACGTGGCCAGCGCCGCGAGCGGGGTCGCGGCGAGGCCCGCGCCCAGCATCATCAGGACGCCCGGCACCATGATCGAGGTGACGTATCCGCCCGTCACGCTCAGCGTCGACTGCCAGCCGAAGCCGACGACCGCCACGAGCGTGCCGGTAACCGCCACGTTGCGGGTACCGATCCACGGCATGAGGCGGGGCGCGAGCTTGGAGCCGAGGAGTACGGCCAGCGAGCTCGGCACGAGTGCCAGGCCGGCCTCCAGCGGGGTGTAGCCGAGCACGTTCTGGACGTACAGCGTCATGAAGTACCACATGCAGAACATGGCCGACCCGGACAGGAACATCGCCACGTTCGCCGACGACACCGCCCGCACCCGGAACAGTCCGAGCGGCATCAGCGGAGCCGCCGTACGCGCCTCCACGAGGACGAAGACGCCGATCAGGGCGAGACCGGCGAGCAGCGGCACGACCGTGGCCGTCGCCGTCCAGCCCGAGGCCTCCGTCTGCGAGATGCCGTACGCCAGGGTCGCCAGCCCCGCCGTCACCAGCACCGCGCCCGGCAGATCCAGCCGCCGCCCGTCCCCGGCCCGGCTCTCCACGAGCCACAGCAGCGCACCGGCCAGCACGACCGCGCCCACCGGCACGTTGATCAGCAGCACCCAGCGCCACGACAGCACGTCCACCAGCACACCGCCGACGAGCCCGCCCGCCGCACCGCCGCCCGCGCCGACAGCCGTCCAGGTGCCGATGGCCCGCGCCCGCGCCGCCCCCTCCGGCACCGCCGCCGTGACGATCGTCAGCGTCGAGGGCGCCAGCACCGCCGCGCCCAGCCCCTGAACGGCCCGCGCGAGCAGCAGCTGCCAGTCCTGCTGGGCCAGCCCGCCGGCCAGCGAGGCCAGGGTGAACACGGCGAGCCCGACAAGGAACATCCGCTTACGGCCGTACAGGTCACCGGCGCGCCCGCCGAGCAGCATGAACCCCGCGAAGGCGATGGCGTACGCGTTCACCACCCACTGGAGGCCCTGCGCGCTCATTCCCAGATCTGCCCGCATCGAGGGCAGCGCCACGTTCACGACGGACACGTCGAGCACGACCAGGAACTGTCCGGCGCACGCGAGCGCCACCACCAGCCAGGTGGGGGGCGCGGTACGGAGGGACAGGCGGGTGGTGGCGTCAGCGGCTCGGAGCATGAGTGTCATGCTCTCAACGACCGACGCCCCTGGCATCAGGAATTCGGCCTAGGCCCACTCCTCCAAAGGACCCAGGCCAGACCGGCTCTCCCAAGAGAAGGTCAAGAAATCGTTAGCTGGCCAAAGCATCGGAATAGTTGCCCCGGCACACCGGGTTGGTCCCTCACATGACACAAACGACGAACGACCAGCCCACCGGCAGAGCGACCGGCCCCCTCGTCCCGGTCCTCGCCTTCGCGGGCATCGTTGTCGCGGTAATGCAGACCCTGCTCGTCCCGGTCATCAAGGACCTGCCCCAGCTGCTGAGCACCACGCCCAGCAACGCCACCTGGGTCCTGACCTCCACCCTGCTCTCGGGCGCCGTCGCCACCCCGATCATGGGCCGCCTCGGCGACCTGTACGGCAAGCGGCGCATGCTGATATCCAGCCTGGCCGTCATGGTGATCGGCGCGCTGGTCAGCGCGGTCACCAGCGACCTGATCCCCATGATCGTCGGCCGTACCCTCCAGGGCTTCGCGATGGGCGCGATCCCGCTCGGCATCGGCCTGATGCGCGACATGCTGCCCCGCGAGAAGCTCGGCTCGGCGATGGCCCTGATGAGCTCGTCGATCGGCGTCGGCGGCGGCCTCGCCCTGCCCGCCGCGGCCCTGGTCGCCCAGAACGCCGATTGGCACGCCCTCTACTACGGAGCCGCCGGCCTCGGCGTCCTCTCCATCGCCCTCACCCTCCTCGTCGTACCGGAGTCCAAGGTCCGCGCGGAGGGCACCTTCGACCTCCTCGGCGCCCTCGGCCTCTCCGCAGGCCTCGTCCTCTTCCTCCTGCCGATCACCAAGGGCAGCGACTGGGGCTGGACGTCGGGCCTCACGCTGGGCATGTTCGCCGCGTCGGCAGCCGTACTCCTCCTGTGGGGCGTCTACGAGCTGCGCACGAAGGCCCCCCTGGTCGACCTGCGCACCACGGCCCGCCCGGCCGTCCTCTTCACCAACCTCGCCTCGATCATGGTCGGCGTCTCGTTCTACGTCGTCTCGCTCGTCCTCCCCCAACTGCTCCAGCTCCCGAAGGAGACGGGCTACGGCCTCGGCCAGTCCATGGTCGTCGCGGGCCTCCTGGTCGCCCCGCTCGGCCTGACGATGATGTTCACAGCCCCCGTCTACGCCCGCCTCTCCGCCAAGTACGGCCCCAAGACCACCCTCATCCTCGGCATGCTGATCATCGCGATCGGCTACGGCGCCGGCCTCGGCCTGATGAGCGCCCCCTGGCAGAGCCTGGTCATCTCGGTGGTCCTCGGCGCGGGCATCGGCCTCGCGTACTCCTCCCTCCCCGCCCTGATCGTCGGCGCCGTCCCTGCCTCGGAGACCGGCGCCGCGAACGGCCTCAACACGCTGATGCGCTCCATCGGTACGTCGGTCTCCAGCGCCGTGATCGGCATGGTGCTGGCGAACACCGCGAACGACGTCGGCGGCGTCGCGATCCCGACGATGCACGGCTTCCGGGTGTCCTTCCTGATCGCGACGGCAGCGGTCGCCGTAGGCCTGCTCCTGGCCCTCTTCCTCCCGAAGCAGCGCCCCGCCTCCGCCCGCCCCCAGCTGCGCGCCGCCGGCGAGGAGGACGCCAACCTGGAACGCGCCGAGCAGGCCCTGCGCGGCTTCCGCGGCCGCGTCCTGGACGCCGAGGGCACCCCGGTCGCCCGCGCCAAGGTCACCCTGATCGACCGGCGGGGGCGCCAGGCGGGCGCGACGCTCTCCGAGGATGACGGCAGCTATGCGCTCACCGTCCCTACGCAGGGCGCGTACGTCCTGGCGGCGCGGGCCGAGGGCCACGGGCCGCTGGCCTCTTCGGCGACGCATGCGGGCGACGAGAGCGCGGTGGATGTGGATCTGGCGTTGCCTGGTGCGAGTGTGACCGCGTAGCGCCCAAGGGGGTGCCGCGCTGTGTTGTCTGGCGGCTGCGGGTGCATCGTGGCTTGTCGCGCAGTTCCCCGCGCCCCTTTGGGTGCGCTGCCGCACCCCCCGTCACGAATTGACGGGGGGGGTGTGGTGCACCATGGGCGCCCATACACCCGTACGACCGAAAGGGACCCCATGGCCCCGGCCCCCAAGCCCGAGATCCTGGCCGCGTTCGAGGCGGCGAAGGGCTTCATGCCCACGGGCGAGGGGCTCGCGCTCTACGCGGCGGCCGTCGAGGCGGGGCGCCTCGGCCTCCCCCTCCTGGAGGTCGGCACCTACTGCGGCCGCTCCACGATCCTGCTCGCCGACGCCGCCCGCGAGGCCGGAGTGACGGCCCTCACCGTCGATCACCACCGCGGCAGCGAGGAGCAGCAGCCGGGCTGGGAGTACCACGACCCGGAGACGGTCGACCCCGAGATCGGCCTGATGGACACGCTACCGACGTTCCGCCGCACGCTGCACAAGGCGGGCCTGGAGGAGCATGTAGTGGCCCTGGTGGGCCGCTCACCGCAGGTGGCGAAGATCTGGGGCACCCCCCTCGGCCTGGTCTTCATCGACGGCGGCCACACCGACGAACACGCCACCGCCGACTACGAGGGCTGGGCCCCGCACGTCACCGAGGGCGGCCTGCTCGTCATCCACGACGTGTTCCCGAACCCGGCGGACGAGTTCACGGGCCAGGCCCCGTACCGCGTGTACCTGCGGGCGTTGGAGTCCGGCGCGTTCACGGAGGTGTCGGTCACGGACTCGCTGCGTGTGCTGCGGCGGACGGCGGCGGGCATCTGAACTCCGGCCCTGGCCGACCGCGCCTTCCCGCGCAGGCCGTGGTCGGCCCGTAAGGTGGCAGGCGTGTCGTACGTAGGCCCGGACTTCGATCCTCCCCAGCCCCGCCGCAGCCGCCGCCGAACCCTGACCGTCGCGGTCGCCGCCCTGGTGCCGGGGGCGCTGCTCGGCTGGGTGATGTACGAGGCCGTGGGCAGCCCCGGCAACACCGACGGCGGCGGCTCCGGCAACGCGGCCGTACGGCCCTCGTCCACGACGCCCTCGGACACCGCGCCGACGATCTCCGCCACTAACGACGACAAGCCCCCGGGCCCCACCCCCACCGCGGAGTCCACCACCGCGCCCGCCGCCTCCGGCCCCCTCAAGGGCAAGGTCGTCGTCATCGACCCGGGCCACAACCCGAACAACTTCCAGCACACGACCGAAATCAACCGCAAGGTGAACATCGGCACGAACTGGAAGGAGTGCGATACCACTGGCACTTCGACGAACGACGGCTACACCGAGGCCAAGTTCACTCTCGACCTCGCCCACCGCATGCGCACCCTGCTGGAGAAGCAGGGCGCCGCGGTCAAGTTCACGCAGGACGGCGACCGCTCGTGGGGCCCGTGCGTGGACGAACGCGCCCGGATCGGCAACAAGGCGAACGCCGACGCCGTCGTCTCCCTCCACGCCGACGGAGCCGCCGCCGGCCAGCGCGGCTTCCACGTCATCCTCCCCGGCAAGGTGAACGAGGGCGCTGCCAACACCGGCCCCATCGTCACCCCGTCCCGCGACCTCGGCGAGCGCATCGCGGGCTCCTTCGTCCGCGTCACGGGCAGCGCACCCTCCAACTACGTCGGCAACGGCACCGGTCTCGTCACGCGTAAGGACCTGGGCGGTCTCAATCTGTCAACGGTTCCCAAGGTGTTCATCGAGTGCGGCAACATGCGCGATAGCAAGGACGCGGCGTTGCTCACCAGTGGCGCTTGGCGGCAGAAGGCGGCGCAAGGGATCTCTGAAGGGATTGTGAGCTTCCTGAAGAAGTAGGCAGCTCAAGCCGTCGCAGTCGTCATGCACATGCTCAGATCTACCTCAAAGCGATTGCAGAAGCACTCCCTCACTTGATCGACTGACATCGACCAGAGGCGATCAGAGCCTTCCCTTTCGGGATCATGGGGGATCATTTGAAGCTCCAATCAGTCCAGCGCGGTGCCACCATTGCCGCCTTGTCCGTGAGCCTGCTCGGCGTGGGCACCACGACACAGGCTGCTCCGAGCATGAAGAGCTCTAATGTCACGAGCACGCAGGCAGGGACAACGGGGGACTCTTACGCGGGCACGAGGCTTGCCGATTTCCGCTCGGCTAAGCGGCTCATCAATGTCCGCTCACTCCCGAGCAAGTGCGGCAAGACGCCCATCGCAACGGCTGAGGGCAAAGGCAAGATGACGTTGCGCATAGACGACACACGATCTGCGGGTTCGGTGCTCTCGCGGAACATCGAGGCTTCGAACGGTGTCATCAGTGCGGGCGTCGGCTGGGATGTTTCGAAGTCGCACAGCATCACCGTGAGCGGCTCAAAGGAAGTGCCGCGCGGCAAGTACGGGACGCTCCAGGCCTACGTGAAGTACTCCGGAAAGAAGTTCGACGTACAGCAAATGATCGGGGTCGACTGGTGGACCTTCCAGACCGGCATGACGGCCTACAAACCGATCGGCGTCTGCTTCAAGTACAGCGAGCGATAGCCGAGCCTCAAGTCACGTCCGACCCTTGACGAAGCGGCCCGCAGGAGATACCCCGGCGGGCCGCTTCTCGCTGCGGACCCAAGCTTGCTGTCCACAGCACCCCTCACAGCCGTCATTGAACGTCATCGACCGAACTTGATCGAAATAGTGGGAATTGCGCCACAAGCCCTGGGTCGACATCCATTTCCTTACTACAACCCGAACACACGACCGTCACCGGCGGTATTGTTTTCCAGGCGTGCAGCGGCGACGGAAGCGCTCAGCGCGAAACACGAAGGACCTTTGAAGTCATTCACTCCCCGGCTTAAATCCGGAGCGCATCTCTCAGTTGAGAGTCGCGCTCACGTCTGACCAGCCCCAGTCATCGCCACAGGGAGGTGCACACGATGACTACGTTCAACTCACGTGAGAAGACCCACCGCGCCGTGCTTCCTCAGCGGCGCGCTCTGGAATCCGCAGGAGCAGACACCCCTGGGAGTAGGGACGAAACGGCTTGCGGACTCCCGGCCGCCGTGTCGGGCACGGGTTCTGAACATGGGCGAGGGGAGATCCTGCCGGAGGGCATCCCTCTGACAGGACGTCACCCCAACTCCGCTTCAGCGGGGAAGGGCGAGGTCCGTGAGGGCCATCCAATGGTGTTCGTTTTGGACAAACACCACCAACCGCTCATGCCATGTACGCCGGCCCGCGCCCGCAAACTCCTCAAGCAGGGCCGAGCCGTCGTGCACCGTCACACCCCTTTCGTCATCCGCCTCAAAGACCGCACCGCCGCCACCTCCGAAGTAACCGGCGTGAAGTTAGGCATCGACCCAGGTAGCAGATTCACCGGAATCGCCCTGTTCCGCACGGATGTCGACGCGAACGAGACAGCACGCCATGGCCTCTTCGCCATCGAGCTTGCACATCGAGGCGGACCGATCAGCGACAGGCTCACCTCACGGTCCACGCTGCGAAGGGCACGGAGACAGCGAAACCTCCGTTATCGAGCTCCACGCTTCAACAACCGCTCACGGCCAGAAGCCTGGCTCGCTCCGTCCCTGCGGCACCGGGTGGAGACCACCACCGCATGGGTAGACAGGATTGCTCGCTGGGCCCCTCTACGCACAGTGCATATAGAACTCGCTGCCTTTGATACTCGGGCCTTGAGCGCGGACAAGTCTGGATCTGACACGGAATATCGACGCGGTACCCTACAAGGAATGGAAGTACGCGAGTACCTCCTGATGAAGTGGAACCGGGCGTGTGCATACTGCGGAGCGTCGGACATCCCTCTCAACATCGACCACATCCATCCGCGCTCCCGGGGCGGATCTGACCGCATCTCCAACCTCACCATCGCCTGTGTTCCCTGCAACGAAAGGAAAAGCAACAGGCCGGTCGAGGACTTCCTCAAGAAGAAACCCACCCTCCTCTCGAAGATCTTTCACCAGGCGAAAGCTCCGCTGCGGGACGCCGCCGCGATGAATGCGACACGCTGCGCGCTCGTCCGGGCACTCGAAGCCCGCTACCAAGACGTGCGGCCGTCCTCCGGTGGCCGGACAAGATGGAATCGCCAACGCACGGCAACACCCAAGAGCCACACCCTTGATGCCCTGTGTGTCGGGGTCCTTGAAGCGGTGGCGCGTCACCCGGCAATCATTCATGTGGTGGCGGCAACTGGACGCGGAACCTACCGTCGCACCACCCCCGACCGGTATGGCTTCCCCCGCCTCAGCCTGCCCCGCACCAAGCAACACTTCGGCTACGCAACCGGCGATCTCGTACGCGCAAACGTCCCCACCGGCAAGAGGCAGGGCAGCCACACGGGCCGCGTCGCCGTTCGCGCTACTGGCAACTTCAACATCAAGACCATCCATGGACTGGTCCAGGGCATTCACCACCGGCACGTCCACCTTCTCCAACGAGCCGACGGCTACGCCTACACCACACGGGCCGAGGCCGTACGCGCCTGACATGAACGGTCTCAATCCGCCAACGGTTTATGAGGCGTTCAACAGCCCGGGCGACTGTGCGATAGCAAGGACGTGGCGTTGCTGACCAGCGGCGCGTGGCATAGGTGGGGCGTCCGTGGAATCTCTGAGGGGATCGTGAGTTTCCTGCACGGGTAGTGGTCCACCGGCTGATCCCTGCGGACAGCCTCGTCGGTCGGACGATAAGGTCGTCCCTACGATGAGGGGCCACCCCCGCGCTTCACACCGGGGCCTGACGGCGACATGGTGACAGCGATGCCTCCAGCGATGACGAGACGACTGAACCGAAGGACTTCTTGAAGTGAATATCCGCTCCCTCACTCGAGGCGACGGCGTGGTGATCGGAGCAGCGGTGTTGCTGTTCATCGCGTCGTTCCTCAGCTTCTACACCGCTGAAGGCGTAAGCGACACCCCGAACGCGTGGGAACGCCTCTACACCGGCATGGGCGTCTACCTGGGCGGAGTCATCGCCGCCGCTTTGATCGTCGTCAACCGCATCCTGCCGCAGCCACGCAAGATCGTCGGCCTGGACCTCGGAACTGTCGGTGCAGCGTTCGCGGTTCTCGATACGTGGATCCTCTTCTGGTTCCTGGTGGATGTACCCGACCCCGCCGAGGCCGGAGCCGGTCTCATCCTCGGCTTCCTTGCCGCCCTGGTTCTCGCCGGCGGCGCCATCGCCACCCCCCTCGTCCCCGCCCTCCAGGCCGCACTCCTCCCCACCC
>NZ_JAGMUL010000084.1 GCF_019049285.1 Streptomyces sp. AC550_RSS872 | reverse complement strand
CGCGGCCGGCCCCGGCGCCGTCCCGACGTCGTACTCGGCGACCGTGGCTACGATCACGACAAGTACCGCCGCCTCGTGTGGGACCGCGGCGCAAAACCGGTGATCGCCCGCCGCGGCACCGAGCACGGTTGCGGACTGGGCACCCAACGCTGGGTCGTGGAGCGCGCCTTCGCCCACCTGCACTGGTTCCGCCGCCTGCGGATCCGCCGGGAGATACGGGACGACATCCACGAGGCCTTCCTCACCCCTGGATGTGCGCTCATCTGCTGGCGGCGGTTTGTCTCGCTACGCTGAGAGCATCGGAACCCAGTACTTCATCAGCTGGTGCAGACGCTGTCGATGGTCGGCGATCCAGTCGTCGGGCAGGGCGATCGGCACGCGCACGGTGACCATGGATCCTGACTCGTCCTCTACGACCACCTCCGGACAGTCACGCTCGCCAGTGAGTTGGATGAAGATGGACGCTCCCCTGCTCATCTCCATCCAGGCGACATCCTCGCCAGCGTCGATCCTGTTCAGTGCGTCGGACCAGCTCTCCAGCTTCGAAACGGACAACGCCAGGTAACAGCGGCCGGACACGAAGGGCGTCCCGACGACGATCTCGGCATCGAGCCCGGCAGCCCACCCGGGGTTACGCCCCAGGACGTTGACGGTGACGCTGTTCCCCTCGTCATCGGCGAGGGAGATCAGCTCCCTCGGAGCGATG
>NZ_JAGMUL010000083.1 GCF_019049285.1 Streptomyces sp. AC550_RSS872 | reverse complement strand
GTCGGCACGCGTACGTGCGGGGCGGGCGGGGTGAGGGGGGTGGGGTTCGATATCTCCGGCCGTGCCGCGGTCGTCTGGGCGAAGCCTTGCGGCGCTGGTGCTGGGGATGCGTGTCCTGAGGATGCGTGTCCTGGGGACGAGGTGAGAGCGGGCGTCGGCAGAGCGGGCGACATAGGGCTCGGGGCGGGTGTCGCGGGGGGTGATATCGCCATCGGTGTCTCCCGCTCCGGGGCCTGAGGTCCCGTGGGCGCCGGGGTGGCGGGGACGGATCCGGTGTCCGGCGCAGTGGGTCCCGCCGGGGTGACCGTCGTGGTGGGCTGTGTGCCGTCCTGGGGCGGCGGTGTCGGATCGTCGGCTGCCGCCGTCCTGCCCACCGGGCGCATCGCCGCGAGGCGGCTGCCCTCGGCCGTCTCCTGTTCGCTGCCTGGAGTTGTCGCCAGCTGCTTGCGCGGCGTGAACCAGCCGCCTCCGCCGCCGGAAGTGCCGTTGTCGGCCGACGTGGTGGTCGGAGCGTCCATGGTGTGCCTCGCCTCGAACATCTTTCGGTCGGTCTGCGCACTTCCTCGATCGGAAGGTGCCTGCTTCCCCCGCGACGGCTTGCATTCCCCGTTCGTTGCCACAACCAATACGGCGACATTCAACCCGTATTCACACCCGGTACGGACAAGTAGGCGAGAGTGTGACATTGGCCGCAGTACTCTCTCGCAGCATCCCATCGCGTGTGGGCACCCGGCCGCATAACCGAGAATGCGGGTCTTCGATCTCTCCGTCCCGTTAGGCTGCATTGCCTTGCGCTCGGTCGCCGCTGTGAGCCTCGATCACAGCTCGGACACGAACCGGAGTCGACCATACCGGCAGCCGCCCCGATCACAAGTCCCCCCTTCCTTCCTCACGAATGGGCCGAGAGGCGAACGCGACGCGTTTTCTTCAATTACCGGCGGCTGCACACCAATTCATAGGCTTCCCACAGATCCATCCCATGGAGGAGCGGGTTGCATACGCTCGAGCGCGATGGTCTCCGTTTCCAGCCCGAGTTGCCGTGATGGACGCCCCACGTTCGTCCGTGTTTCACGTGAAACACCCGACGGCCATCGGAGCGCCACGCAGTGGACCATGACATGGCCAAAAGCTCGTACGTCTCCCCGGAAACGGCTGGACGACCAGTGCAGTCGTCAGACAGCCTGACCTGCGTGCCGACTCCTTCCCTCGCCGCTCTGCCCATCCGCCGTCTGTCGCCTCGCGACCTCACCGCCTGCGCCGACTTGTCCGAGGATCGGGGCTGGCCCCGTGAGGAACACAAGTGGAGCTTCCTTCTGACAGCCGGAAAGGGCTACGGGATCGACGACCCCGCCGGCGGACTCGTCAGCGCCTGCGTCATCACGGAGTACGGACCGCGGGACAGCCCCGACCTGGCCGCCATCGGCATGGTCCTGGTCGCCGAGCGCCACGCCCGCCAGGGCATCGGACGCCGGCTGATGCGGCACGTCATCTCCGCGATGGGCACGACACCGCTGACGTTGCACGCGACGCCGTACGGGCGACCGCTCTACGAGGAACTCGGCTTCAAGGCGACCGGCCGGGCGGAGATGCTGCGGGGGACCTTTATTCCCGGCACCTGGAAGCCCTCAGTCGCCACGCGTGCGGCCACCGCCGAGGATCTCAGCGCGATCCTCCGGCTCGACGAGGAGGTGTTCGGCGCCGATCGCACGCACATCATCACGCGGCTGCCCGCTTTCCTCGACCAGCTGCGGGTCGCCGAGGAGAACGGCCGGATCATCGGCTACGCGGGCGCCTGGCCCAACATGGCCACGCAGGTCGTGGGCCCACTGATCGCTCGCGACACGGGGACCGCGAAGGCCCTCATCGCTTCCCTCGCCACCCACACCGACCAACCGCTGCGCACCGATGTCGATGTACGCCATGAGCAGCTGCTGACCTGGGCGAAGGAGCACGGCTTGGCATCGGTCGCCTTCAACTCGGTCATGACGTCGGGCCTCTCGGAACTACCCGGCGACTGGACCCGGCGGTTCGCTCCCCTGACGGTCGCCGCGGGCTGAGATCCTCGGCTGCGAACTGAAGCACTCATGGGAAACGCCGGTCCCCGTCGGGGGCCGGCGTCTCGTCATCGATGCAGGGGTGCGGTCGGGTGCCGCAGAGGTGTGCCGTCAGGCGAGTGCCTCGATCGCGGCCGTCGCGAACTCGTGGTCCTGGTCCGGTGCGCCGCCGCCCACCCCGATCGCGCCGATCAGCCGGCCGTCCCGATGGATCGGCACACCTCCCGCGATGAAGAGCAGCGGCCGGTCGAGCGCGGTGGGCAGGGTGTGGAAGAGGCCACCGGGCTGTACGGCGTCGACGAGATCGGCGGTGGGGGCGTCGAGCTGGAGTGCCGTGTAGGCCTTGCGGGTGCTGGTCTCCCCGGAGATCAGCACGGCTCGGTCGTCCCGCCGGAAGGCGAGCAGCCGGCCTCCGGCATCCAGGATCGTGACGCTGACCGTCACCCCGGCGGCCTCGGCTGTCCGGTGTGCGGCCTCGACCAGGACATCGGCGTCCTGGGTGGTCAAGGGGGCGACGGCGAGGGTGGTGCTCACAGGAGTTCTCCTTGCGGTGTGGTGGTGCTGAGGTGGACTGTCCCGGGACCGGATGTGCGGGGGCGGCCCTGACCCCGCACTCGGGTCGGCTCAGTGGTGGGCGACGGCTCGCTGCTCGACGGGCGCGGTACCCGTGACGACGGTGCCGGAAGAGGCTCCGGCGCGGCGTTCCAGCACTGCCGAGAGGAACGCGAGCAGCAGCGCGGCCGCTGCGAGAGCGGCGCCCACCCAGTTGGGGGACGTGTAGCCGAAGCCGGCGGCGATGACGATGCCGCCGAGCCAGGCGGAGAGGGCGTTACCGAGGTTGAAGGCGCCGATGTTCACGGCCGAGGCGAGGGTCGGGGCGCCGTGTGCCTGGTCGAGGACTCGCTTCTGCAGCGGGGGAACGGTGGCGAATCCCAGGGCGCCGATCAGCGCGATGGTGACGGCCGCGAGGACCTTGTTGTGGGCCGTGAGAGTGAAGAGCGCGAGTACGGCGGCGAGGGCGCCCAGGGAGACGTAGAGCAGGGGCATCAGCGCGCGGTCGGCGTACTTGCCGCCGACGAGGTTGCCGCCGACCATGCCGAGTCCGAACAGGACCAGCAGCCAGGTGACGGATCCGTCGGCGAAGCCGGCGACATGGGTCATCATCGGCGCGATGTAGGTGATGGCCGCGAAGACGCCGCCGAAGCCGAGGACCGTCATCGCCATGGCGAGCAGCACCTGGGCGTTCTTGAACGCGGCCAGTTCGTGGCGCAGGCGTACACCCTGCTGCTTGGGCATGTCGGGGACCAGCTTGGCGATTCCGGCGAGGCCGACGAGCCCGAGGGCAGCGACGATGCCGAAGGTGACCCGCCAGCCCGCTGCCTGTCCGACGAACGTCCCCAGCGGCACGCCGACGACGTTGGCGACGGTCAGACCGGTGAACATCATGGCGATGGCTCCGGCCTTCTTGTCCGGGGCGACCAGGTCGGCCGCGACGACCGAGCCGATGCCGAAGAAGGCACCGTGGGCAAGCGAGGCGACCACGCGGCCGATCAACATGACGGAGAAGGCGGGGGCGAGAGCGGACAGCACGTTGCCGACGATGAACAGTCCCATCAGCAGCATCAGCATCCGCTTACGGGAGACCTTGGTGCCGAGCACGGTCATCAGGGGAGCGCCGAGGACCACGCCAAGCGCGTAGCCGGTCACCAGAAAGCCGGCCGTGGGGATGGAGACCCCGAAGTCGCCCGCGACCTCGGGCAGCAAGCCCATGATCACGAACTCGGTGGTTCCGATTCCGAAGGCCCCGATCGCGAGGGCCAGAAGCGCGAGAGGCATGAAGGGGTACACCTTCCCAGAAGATTGCAGGAGCGCTTTACATTCGCCAACAATACTTGCAGACGCTCTCTACTTGCAAGCGCGGGCTACCGCGACCTTGCTCTACTCTGACTTCAGCCGCTCCGGGACGGAGGAATACGCCATGACAGCGACGGACCCCGCGCTCACCGCCCTCGCGCAGGGCTGGTGCGCGCTCTCCCTGCTGCACGGCAGGATCGAGGCGCACATCGAGCGCGCCCTTCAGGCCGGGCACGATCTGAGCGTGCGCGAGTACTCCCTGCTGGACGTGCTCAGCCGCCAGCACGACGGCGACGGCGGCCACCTCCAGATGAAGCAGGTCGCCGACGCGGTCGTCCTCAGCCAGAGCGCCACCACCCGGCTCGTCACCCGCCTGGAAGACCGCGGCCTGCTCTCCCGCTACCTGTGCCCCACCGACCGCCGCGGCATCTACACCGACGTCACCGAAGCAGGCCTCCGCCTCCTGGAAGAAGCCCGCCCGACCAACGACAAAGCCCTGCGCGAAGCCCTCGACCAAGCCGCACAGAACCCCGAACTCGCCCCCCTGGTCCGGACGGTGGAGACGCTCCGGGCGCCCGCATAGGGTGCGGTCATGGGAGATCTTGAGATACGAGCCGCTGTCGCCGAAGACATCCCCGCGATCGTCGACATGCTCGCGGACGATCCGCTGGGCACCCAGCGCGAGTCACCGGACGACCTGACTCCTTACCTCGCCGCCCTGGAACGGCTCAGCAGCGACCCGAACCAGCACCTGGTCGTCGCCGTCCGCGAGGGCCTTGTCGTCGGCACGCTCCAGCTCACGATCATCCCCGGGCTGTCCCGCAAGGGCGCGACCCGCTCCATCATCGAAGGCGTACGTATCCATGCCGATGAGCGCGGCAGTGGTCTGGGGACGCAGCTCATCGCATGGGCTGTCGCTGAATCCCAGCGTCAGAACTGCCAGTTGGTGCAGCTGACCTCCGACAACTCCCGTACCGACGCCCACCGCTTCTATGAGCGTCTAGGCTTCACGGCCTCACATGTGGGATTCAAGCTCCAGTTGTGACAGGGCGATGCGCTGTTTCACGTGAAACAGCGCATCGCCCGACGGTCAGAACGAGCTGCTCCCCCGCCACCCGTCCGGATCCACTCCGCCCGGTACGGCAGCCCCCTCGTCGTACGGCTGGCGCGTGAAGACGAAGGATCCGAGGTCCAGATGGTCCACGATGCCGTCCGGGCGTCGTACGACCTTCAGGAGCTCGCCGGCGTAGTAGCCCTCCAGACCCGTCCATGTGCCGTCACCGTTGGGCCGGAACCGGGAGCGGCGGCCCTTGCCGGACAGCGGCTCCAGCGAAGCCAGGCCGTCGGCGGTCAGCCGCAGGGCGAAGGCGTGCGTCCCCCAGTACCACTGCCCCGCCAACTCCAGTTGTGCCGTGTCGACTTCATGCATCGGCCGCCAGGGCTCGGGGAGCCGCGGCTCGGCCTCCGCAACGATCCGGACGAGGTCGGCTGCGACGAGGGACACCAGCGGTCCAGAGGTGCAGTTGGTCAGCACCACGGCGGCCACGTCGTCCTCCACGCTGATCATCAAGCTCGCCAGGAAGCCCGGCAACGATCCACCATGGCCCACAAGCAGCCGCCCGTCCCTGTGCTGGATCTGCATACCGAGGCCGTAGGCCGCTCCCTCCGCCACATCAGCGGCCTCGGGCGGCGCTGCCGGCGTCCGCATCTCCCGTACGGACCGGGCACTGAGCACACGGTCGTCGCCCCGGGCCAGAAAGACGGCGAACCGGGCCAAGTCGGCGGTCGTCGACCACAGTTGGCCGGCCGGCGCCATCCGGCCCAGGTCCTCGCTGGGTTCGGGAAGCATCGCATCCGCCCAGGGATGCACGGCCCAGCCGCCCGCGTGCGGCGCCTGCGGGCGCGTACTCGTGCGGTTCAGCTCCAGCGGTTCGAGCACTTCTCGCCGGAGTACGTCCTCCCAGGCGGCGCCCCTCAACCTCTCGACCAGTGCGCCCAGCAGCGTGTAACCGGGGTTCGAGTAGTGGAACCGGCGTCCCGAAGGATGCAGGAAGGGCTGCACACCCAGCACATCGGACAACTCGGGCCGCAGCGATCCGGGGGTCCGCTCCCACCAGGGCCCCGGCGACTCGGCCGCCAACCCGGTGGTGTGCGCGAGCAGTTCGGCGATGGTCGCCTCCCCCACCCCGGTTCCCGGCAGATGTTTCTCCAACGGGTCAGCGAGGTCGAGCAGTCCCTCGTCGCGCAGTCGCAGAACAAGAACGGCAGTGAAGGTCTTGGTGATCGAGCCGATGCGGTACTGCACGCTCTCGTCCGGCCCATGCCCGTCCACCGAGGTACGCGAGCCATGCCAGACAGCCCTGCCGTCCCGTACCACGGCGGCGACCAGCGAGGGTGCACGGCCTTCGGCCTGGGCCACGGCGATGCGATGCAGAAGCGCCCGACGCGTGCTGGGAAGCAGCTCTTCCTGAGATGTCGTCATGGCCCCAGTCCACCCCGGTGGGCGGCCGACAGTCGAGCGCAAATCCCCGCAGGGGGTGGATCAGGTCTGCGCCATGTCGACGAAACGCGAGTAGTGCCCCTGGAAGGCGACCGTGATCGTCGCCGTAGGACCGTTACGGTGCTTGCCCACGATGATGTCCGCCTCGCCCGCGCGCGGCGACTCCTTCTCGTAGGCGTCCTCACGGTGCAGCAGGATCACCATGTCGGCGTCCTGCTCGATGGAGCCGGACTCACGCAGGTCGGACACCATCGGCTTCTTGTCCGTGCGCTGCTCGGGACCACGGTTGAGCTGCGAGAGCGCGATCACCGGGACCTCCAGCTCCTTGGCCAGAAGCTTGAGGTTACGGGACATGTCCGAGACCTCCTGCTGGCGGCTCTCGGAACGCTTGGACCCACCGGACTGCATCAGCTGCAGATAGTCGATGATCACGAGCTTGATGTCGTTGCGCTGCTTCAGCCGACGGCACTTCGCCCGGATCTCCATCATCGACAGGTTCGGGGAGTCATCGATGTAGAGCGGCGCCGCCGACACCTCGGGCATCCGGCGTGCCAGTCGGGTCCAGTCCTCGTCCGTCATGGTGCCGGAGCGCATGTGGTGCAGGGCCACGCGCGCCTCGGCCGACAGCAGACGCATCGCGATCTCGTTGCGCCCCATTTCCAGGGAGAAGATGACGCTCGCCAGGTTGTGCTTGATGGACGCCGCCCGCGCGAAGTCGAGGGCGAGCGTGGACTTGCCCATGGCGGGACGGGCCGCGATGACGATCATCTGACCCGGGTGCAGTCCGTTGGTGAGCGAGTCGAGGTCAGTGAACCCGGTGGGCACACCGGTCATCTCGCCAGTGCGGGAACCGATCGCCTCGATCTCGTCGAGCGCGCCCTCCATGATGTCGCCGAGCGGCAGATAGTCCTCGCTGGTGCGCTGCTCGGTGACCGCATAGATCTCGGCCTGGGCGCGGTTGACGATCTCGTCGACGTCATCGTCGGCCGCGTATCCCATCTGCGTGATGCGGGTGCCGGCCTCGACAAGTCGGCGCAGGACGGCCCGCTCGTGGACGATCTCCGCGTAGTACTCGGCGTTCGCCGCCGTCGGCACCGTCTGGACGAGCGTGTGGAGATACGCGGCACCGCCGACCTTGTTGATCTCGCCGCGCTTGGTGAGCTCGGCGGCGATGGTGATGGGGTCGGCCGGCTCACCCTTGGCATAGACGTCGAGGATCGCCTGGAAGATCGTCTCGTGCGCGGGCTTGTAGAAGTCATGGCCCTTGATGACCTCGACGACATCGGCGATGGCGTCCTTGGACAGCAGCATGCCGCCGAGGACGGACTGCTCGGCGTCGAGGTCCTGCGGCGGGACCCGCTCGAAGGCGGAGCCTCCGCCGTCCCACTGACCGTTGTCCCGGCCACGATCATGCTGCTCGTCACGTCCACGGCCGCTGTCACCACGTCGGCGGGAGGCGGGCAGACGATCACTGGGACCGCTGTCGGCCCAGGGGTCGTCCAAGGGCTCGGAAATACTCACCGAGCCACCTCCTCCCGTCCGCCGAGCGGACCTCGCCGTGCCCCTCAGTTCTACGGCACGCCACTGACAAATGAGACGCCCAACTCCGGTTCTGGCACGTCGGTTTTGTGATGGTTTCCCGGCCGACGGACGGAGTGGGCGCCGGACCACGGTAGGCCTGTCGGCACCGTCAGCCAATCTGGTTATCCACAGGCCATGTGGACGACGGCCCGGATGCTGTGGAGAACTCCACAAAACCTGTGCACGACACGGTGGACAGCCCTGTGAACAAGCCCCCAGAGATTCCCACACACCGCCCCTGACCTGCTAATTTACCGTCCACCGGCTGTGCAGAAGAAAAACTTCCCCAGTCGGACCAAGATCTCTTCGAACGGTGCACGCAAGCACAGAGCACAACAGAGCAAGTAAGGGTCAGTAGTTCATTGCATCTCTTACCTGTGGACGATTAGATTGGTGGCCATGACACAGGCTCCCGCGACTCCCAAGGCCGCCCGGCGACAGCACGACCGAGAGATCGTCGCCTTGGCCGTTCCGGCCTTCGGCGCACTCGTCGCCGAGCCCCTGTTCGTCATGGCCGACAGCGCGATCGTCGGCCATCTCGGCACAGCACAGCTCGCCGGACTCGGGGTCGCCTCAGCCCTCCTCATGACAGCTGTCAGCGTGTTCGTCTTCCTCGCCTACGCCACCACGGCGGCCGTTGCCCGTCGCGTCGGCGCCGGCGACCTCCAGGCCGCCATCCGCCAGGGCATGGACGGCATCTGGTTGGCCCTCCTTCTCGGTGCCGTCGTCGTCGCGGTCGTCCTGCCGTTGGCACCGTCCCTCGTGGAACTCTTCGGCGCCTCGGACACAGCGGCCCCGTACGCAATCACCTATCTACGTATCTCCGCTCTCGGTATCCCGGCCATGCTCGTCGTACTGGCTGCCACCGGTGTCCTGCGTGGACTGCAGGACACCAGGACCCCCCTCTATGTCGCCGGAGCGGGCTTCGTCGCCAATGCCGTCCTCAACGTGGGCCTTGTGTATGGCGCCGGCCTCGGCATCGCCGGATCCGCCTGGGGCACCGTCATCGCCCAGTGCGGCATGGCCGCGGTCTACCTCGTGGTCGTCGTCCGCGGGGCCCGAGAGCACGGTGCCTCCCTGCGCCCCGACGCGGCAGGCATAAGGGCCTGTGCACAGGCCGGTGTGCCCCTGCTGGTCCGCACCCTCTCGCTGCGGGCGATCCTGATGATTGCCACGGCTGTCGCGGCCCGCCTCGGGGACGCCGACATAGCCGCGCACCAGATCATCCTCTCGTTGTGGAGCCTGCTCGCCTTCGCATTGGACGCCATCGCCATCGCCGGACAAGCCATCATCGGCCGGTATCTCGGTGCCGGTGATGCCGAGGGCGCCCGTGTTGCCTGCCGCCGCATGGTGCAGTGGGGGATCGCAGCCGGCGTGGTACTCGGACTGCTCGTGGTGATCACACGGCCACTCTTCCTGCCATTGTTCACCAGCGACACGGTCGTCCAGGACACAGCTCTACCCGCGCTGCTCATGGTGGCGCTCTCCCAGCCGATCTGCGGCATTGTCTTCATCCTGGACGGCGTCCTCATGGGAGCAGGCGACGGCCCCTACCTCGCCTGGGCCATGGTGCTCACCCTGACTGCGTTCATTCCGGTGGCTCTGCTCGTCCCCGTGACCGGCGGCGGCCTTACCGCAGTCTGGGCAGCCATGACGCTGATGATGACGGTGCGCATGCTGACGCTCTGGCTGCGCACCCGCTCGGGCCGCTGGATCGTCACGGGCGCGACGCGCTGAATGTTTCACGTGAAACACGCTGTTTCACGTGAAACGGACGTACAGCGATCCGCACCTAGACGCCATCCGCACCAGGATGGCGCTGGCCGCACAGCGGAGGGGCCGCACCCCAACGGGTACGGCCCCTCCTCTCAGCTGTTCTAGCCGAGCGCGGTGATCAGGCCGCGACGACCTCGATGTTGACCTTGGCGGCAACCTCGGGGTGCAGACGCACGGACGTCTCGTGGGCGCCCAGGGTCTTGATCGGAGCACCGAGCTCGATGCGGCGCTTGTCGACCTCGGGACCACCGGCGGCCTTGATCGCGGAAGCGATGTCGGCCGGGGTGACGGAGCCGAAGAGACGACCGGCGTCGCCGGAGCGGACGGCCAGACGGACCTTGACCGCCTCGAGCTGGCCCTTGACCTGGTTGGCCTGCTCGATGGTCTGGATCTCGTGGATCTTGCGAGCACGACGGATCTGCTCGACGTCCTTCTCGCCACCCTTGGTCCAGCGGATCGCGAACTTCCGCGGGATCAGGTAGTTGCGAGCGTAACCGTCCTTGACGTCGACGACGTCGCCCGCGGCGCCGAGGCCGGAGACCTCGTGGGTGAGGATGATCTTCATTGGTCGGTCACCCTTCCCTTATCGCGCGGTGGAGGTGTAGGGCAGCAGCGCCATCTCACGGCTGTTCTTGACGGCCGTGGCGACGTCACGCTGGTGCTGCGTGCAGTTGCCGGTCACGCGGCGGGCACGGATCTTGCCGCGGTCGGAAATGAACTTCCGCAGCATGTTCGTGTCCTTGTAGTCCACGTACGTGACCTTGTCCTTGCAGAAAGCGCAGACCTTCTTCTTCGGCTTGCGCACAGGCGGCTTCGCCATGATGTTTCTCCTGTGTGATCAAGAAGTTTGGGTACGACCCGCCCTTTGACCCGGACCGGCCCGCAGGCCTGGCCCGAAGGCCTAGAAGGGGGGCTCGTCCGAGTAGCCGCCGCCCTGGCCGCCGCCGGAGTTTCCACCCCAGCCGCCGCCACCGCCGCCGCCCTGCTGGCCACCGGCGGGAGCGCCGGTCGCCCACGGGTCGTCGGCGGGAGCTCCGCCGCCCTGCTGGCCGCCACCGGAGCTTCCGCCCCAGCCGCCGCCACCCTGGCCGCCACCGCCACCGCCGCCGTAACCGCCCTGGCCACCGCGGGCACCACCAGAGGTCTTGGTGACCTTCGCCGTGGCGTTCCGCAGGCTGGCGCCGACTTCCTCGACGTCCAGCTCGTAGACCGTGCGCTTGACGCCCTCACGGTCCTCGTAGGACCGCTGCTTCAGCCGGCCCTGCACGATGACGCGCATGCCTCGCTGGAGCGACTCGGCGACGTTCTCCGCCGCCTGACGCCAGACCGAGCAGGTCAGGAACAGGCTCTCGCCGTCCTTCCACTCATTCGTCTGGCGGTCGAAGGTGCGGGGGGTGGACGCGACACGGAACTTCGCGACCGCCGCACCGGACGGGGTGAAGCGCAGCTCGGGGTCGTCGACAAGATTGCCGACGACCGTGATGACGGTCTCGCCTGCCATGGGGGAACCTCTCGGCGGGTTTGCTGCTCTGGCTGCTTGGTTGCTGCTACTCGAATCCCGAGTTCAGCTGAGCGGGAGAGCTCAGTGGGTCTCGGGGCGGAGGACCTTGGTCCGGAGGACCGACTCGTTCAGGTTCATCTGGCGGTCGAGCTCCTTGACGACCGCAGGCTCGGCCTGCAGGTCGATGACCGAGTAGATGCCCTCAGGCTTCTTCTTGATCTCGTACGAGAGACGACGACGGCCCCAGGTGTCGACCTTCTCGACCTTCCCGTTGCCCTCACGGACGACGGAGAGGAAGTTCTCGATCAGGGGGGCGACAGCGCGCTCCTCCAGATCGGGGTCGAGGATGACCATCACCTCGTAGTGACGCATGTGGAACCCACCTCCTTTGGACTCAGCGGCCACGGTCGTTCCGTGGCAGGAGGGTTGTGATGCGTACGCAACGGTATCGGCCGCCACTGACAATCGGGGGTGACCTCACGGTTCCCCGAGCTGGCCCGGGCAGACACCGGTGCAGACGCTACACAGTACCCGCACACCGGCTTCCGGTTGAAATCCGGCCGCCGACGCCCACAATCTGTACACATCGGGTGTGTATGGCGCTACGATGCGCCGCCTTCCGCAGGAGGTGCCCTATGGCACAGGCATTGCGACCCAACACCGTCGGAGGCCTTTTCGCCACGGACGGAAAGCCCCACCCTCTCCAGGACACCCTGCTCGTGGTGACCCTGGTGCTGGGCATCACGGCCTTCGTCACGGCGATGTTCCACAACCTGCACCTGCTCAGCTCCTGGACCGGCCTGGTGGGAATCCTCACCGGCGCATACGGGCAGTGGATCTCGGTGACGACCCGCGAACGCTTCGGGCTGATCATCGGCCTCGGCGCCTCGGCGGTCGGCTTCTTCCTCGGCATGGCGCACGGTGGCCTCTTCGGCGGGGTCTTCTGACGCCAGGGGCACTGTCCTCCCCACACCAACCACGGAGGTTGTCCTCCGAACACCGGTAGAACACCGCATAGTGCTCCATCGAACGCCTCGGCGGCCACCGGGCCGGGGCGAAGCTTCCGTACGCCCAGTCGGGGCGCTCGAAAGGCGCAGTAGGCTTCGGCGCGAGAGCCGGAGCCCCTGTACCCATGGGGACACACCAGCCCGAGGAGCGCCCCGAATGAGCCTGACCCTGAGGACGATCAGTCGCGAGCAGCATCTGGCATACATCCAGAGCCTGCCGTCGGCGAGCCACATGCAGGTCCCGGCCTGGGCGGACGTCAAGGCGGAGTGGCGCTCGGAGAGCCTCGGCTGGTTCGACAAGAGCGGCGAGCTCGTCGGCGCCGGCCTCGTCCTCTACCGGCAGCTGCCCAAGATCAAGCGCTACCTCGCCTATCTGCCCGAGGGCCCGGTCATCAACTGGTTCGCGCCGAATCTGACCGAGTGGCTGGAGCCGATGCTGGCGCACCTGAAGCAACAGGGCGCCTTCTCCGTGAAGATGGGCCCGCCGGTGATCATCCGGCGCTGGGAGGCGGGCTCCATCAAGCAGGGCATCCAGAACCCGGACGTGAAGCGGCTGCGCGACATCGAGGCCGACTTCATCGAGCCGCGTGCTTTCGAGGTCGCCGACAAGCTGCGCCGTATGGGCTGGCAGCAGGGCGAGGACGGCGGGGCCGGCTTCGGCGACGTACAGCCTCGCTACGTCTACCAGGTGCCGCTGGCCAACCGGTCCCTGGAAGAGGTCCACAAGAACTTCAACCAGCTGTGGCGACGCAACATCAAGAAGGCCGAGAAGGCCGGCGTCGAGGTCGTCCAGGGCGGTTACCAGGACCTCGCCGAGTGGCAGCGGCTGTACGAGATCACTGCCGTGCGGGACCATTTCCGCCCGCGTCCGCTGTCGTACTTCCAGCGCATGTGGACGGCCCTCAACACCGAGGACCCCAACCGCATGCGGCTGTACTTCGCCCGGCACAACGGTGTGAACCTGTCGGCGGCGACGATGCTGATCGTCGGCGGGCACGTCTGGTACTCCTACGGCGCCTCCGACAACATCGGACGTGAGGTCCGGCCCTCGAACGCGATGCAGTGGCGGATGCTGCGCGACGCCTACGCGCTCGGCGCCACCGTCTACGACCTGCGCGGAATCTCCGACTCGCTGGACGAGACCGACCACCTCTTCGGCCTGATCCAGTTCAAGGTGGGCACGGGCGGCCAGGCCGCCGAGTACCTCGGGGAGTGGGACTTCCCGCTCAACAAGCTGCTCCACAAGGCGCTCGACATCTACATGTCGCGCCGCTGACCTTGCGATCTCTGCTTCGATACCGTCAACAGCTGCACCGTCGATAGCTTCCATACCTCTGATACACCGCAGCCACGAGAAAGGTTCCAGGTCCGGCCATGGCGCTCACGCTCTACGTCGACACCGCGCGCTGGCGGGCGCACCACAAGCACGTGCAGGAGCAGTTCCCGGGACTCGTCCCGGTCTGCAAGGGCAACGGCTACGGGTTCGGGCACGAGCGGCTGGCGGAAGAGGCCACGCGCCTGGGTTCCGACGTCCTCGCCGTCGGAACGACGTACGAGGCCGCGCGCATCAAGGACTGGTTCGGTGGTGACCTGCTGGTGCTGACGCCGTACCGGCGCGGCGAGGAACCGGTTCCGCTGCCCGACCGGGTCATCCGCTCGGTCTCGTCGGTGGACGGCGTGTACGGACTCGTGGGCGCCCGTGTGGTCATCGAGGTGATGTCCTCGATGAAGCGGCACGGGGTCAGCGAGCACGATCTGCCACAGCTGCACGCCGCCATAGAGAATGTCCGGTTGGAGGGCTTCGCCATCCACCTGCCGCTGGACCGCACCGACGGCTCGGACGCCGTCGAGGAGGTCATCGGCTGGATGGACCGCCTGCGTGCGGCCCGGCTGCCGCTGCACACGATGTTCGTCAGCCACCTCAAGGCCGAGGAACTCGCCCGTCTGCAACAGCAGTTCCCGCAGACCCGCTTCCGGGCCCGCATCGGCACTCGGCTGTGGCTGGGCGACCACGAGGCCACCGAGTACCGCGGCGCGGTCTTGGACGTCACGCGTGTCTCCAAGGGTGACCGCTTCGGCTACCGGCAGCAGAAGACGGCCTCCGACGGCTTCCTGGTGGTCGTTGCGGGCGGTACGTCGCACGGGGTGGGCCTGGAGGCCCCCAAGGCCCTGCACGGCGTCATGCCGCGCGCCAAGGGCGTTGCCCGGGCCGGCCTCGCCACAGTCAACCGGAACCTTTCTCCCTTCGTGTGGGGCGGCAAGCAGCGCTGGTTCGCGGAGCCGCCGCACATGCAGGTCTCCATCCTGTTCGTCCCCGCGGACGCCCCCGAGCCGAAGGTCGGCGACGAACTGGTCGCCCATCTGCGGCACACCACCACGCAGTTCGACCGGATCGTCGACCGTTGAGCGACCGCCGCTCGGCAACGTCATAACCACGAAAGGCCGTACACGGAGGAGTCCGTGTACGGCCTTTCACTTGCGCCACCCCGCATGTTCGCTCAGAGCGAACCGTCGGTGGTCTTCCCCGGACTGCCCCACTCCACATGCGGCCCGTCGAAGTGAGCCGCGTGCCGTGGCGGATGGGCCGCGGGCCCGAACACGAACACGTCCTCCGCTCTGTCGAGCACCCCGCCCGAAGGGTCGTCCTCGCCTGCCCGGCGCACCGGATCGCGGTCCGGCATGAGGATGTCCCGTACGACGACGGCGCACAAGTACAGCGTCCCCAGCAGGTGCACGCCGATGGCCCAGTGGTAGCCATCGGGCGGCAGTCCCTTGTGGGCGTCCCCGCTGGTCGTGTACGCGAGGTACAGCCAGATCCCGAGGAAATACGCCACCTCGCACGCCTGCCAGATGAGGAAGTCCCGCCACCTCGGCCGGGCCAGCGCGGCCAGCGGCACCAGCCACAGGACGTACTGCGGCGAGTAGACCTTGTTGGTGAGGATGAACGCCGCGACGATCAGGAAGGCCAGCTGGGCGAACCGCGGACGTCGCGGCGCGGTGAGCGTGAGCGCGGCGATGCCGGCACAGCACAGCAGCATCAGCAGCGTGGCGAGCGTGTTGACGGTCTCCGTGGTGAGCGGGTCGGTGGAGTTCTGGGCCATGATCAACCAGAAGGAGCCGAAGTCGACGCCCCGTTCCTGACTGAACCGGTAGAACTGCGACCACCCGTCCCAGGCGAGCAGCATCACCGGCAGGTTCACGACCAGCCAGGCGACGACGGTGCCGCCCAGCGCCTTACCGAAGTCCCGCCACTTGCCCGTACGCCAGCACAGGACCAGCAGCGGACCGAGCAGGAAGACGGGGTAGAGCTTCGCGGCTGTGGCGAGCCCGAGCAGGATGCCGAAGGCGAGGGCGCGGCCGCGTGACCACATCAGCATCGCTGCGGCCGTCAGTGCGACGGCCAGCAGGTCCCAGTTAATGGTCGCGGTCAGCGCGAAGGCGGGTGCCAGGGCAACCAGCAGGCCGTCCCAGGGGCGCCGGGTGTGCGTGCGGCTCACGCAGACGGCGATGACGGCCGCGCACGCCATCAGCATCCCTGCGTTGACCATCCAGTACCACTGCTCCTGGTGCTGGATGGTGCCGCTCCCCGTCGTGAGCCAGGAGGCGACCTCCATGAACACGCCGGTCAGCACCGGGTACTCGAGGTACTGCATGTCGCCGGGAAGCTTGTCGAAGTACGGCACGAGCCCGTCGGCGAAGCCACGCCCCTGATAGAGGTGCGGGATGTCCGAATAGCAGGCATGCGTGTACTGCGAGCTGGCACCGAAGAACCAGCCGCCGTTGTAGCAGGGCGCCTTCTGGACCAGGCCGAGGGCGAACATGCCGATCGCCACGAGCGCGATGATCCGCACCGGAGTCCACCACGACGTCCCGAGCAGGGCACGCCGCCCGATGGGGCCGCCGATCAGCTCACTCCCGTTCGCGGCCACCTCGTCCTCCGCGGTCGGCCGCACCGGGTCTGGCTCGTGCACGCTCGTGGGCGTCGTCTCTGCACTGGGCATGGGGCACATCCTGCCGTACCAGTCTGAGAACGGGGCGAGGGCGATGGGCCTGAGGCGGCTGAGTGTTTCACGTGAAACCGACGTTTCACGTGAAACAGGCCGTGCTCCGAGGGGCGTAGCAGCGACAAAGGCCGGTGGCCGGCACCCCATTTTGCTGGGTGCCGGCCACCGGCCCTCACGCCTCGGCTGACCTGTCAATCAGCGTGCCAATCAGCCTGACGGTCCTCCGAAGAGGCCCCCGTTGCCGTTGGCATTGCCCCCGGAGTTGTCCGTCTCCGTCTCGGTAGGCGTCGGCGACGAGGTCGTGCCCCCGTCTGAACCGCCGTTCTGTCCACCGTTGACGTTGTTGCACTGCCAGTCGAACTCGTCGCAGGTCTCGGTCGGTGTCGGCGACGGGGACGTCAGCGACTCGGAGGGCGTCGGCGTGGGGCTCGGGCTCTCCTCGACCGTCTCCGTGGGCGTCGGAATCGCGCTCGGCGTCGGGGTGTCGTTGATGATTTCACCGATGGGCTCGGCCTTGGGGAAGGCCTCAGGAGTGACTCCCTTCATGGCCTCGACCATGTAGTCCTTCCAGACCTGCGCCGGGATGTCACCACCGTGGATGGACGGCACGCCACCGGTGCCGTTCATGGACAGCAGCTTGCCCTTGTCGGGGTCCGTTCGGAACAGCGTCACGGCCGTGGACAGTTCCCTGGTGTAGCCGACGAACCACGCCGACTTGTTCTCGTCGGTCGTACCCGTCTTGCCGGCCACCGGGAACCCGATGTCCGCGACCTTCTTGCCGGTGCCGTTCTGGACGACGTTCTCCAGGACGTCCGTCACGTTGTTCGCGACGTTCGGCTCCATGGCGTCCTGCTCCTCGGGTTCCTCGAACCCGTCGAGCTGCTTGCCCTTGTGGATCACCTTGGTGACGGAGTAAGGCTCGATGTGCTTGCCGTCGTTGGCGAAGGCACCGTACGCGTCCGCCATACGGATGGCGCTGGGCGTCGACGTACCGAGCGAGAAGGACACGTTCCTGAGGTTGGCCTTGTCGAAGAAGGCCTCCGAGATGCCCAAGTCCTTGGCCATCTCCTGGGTCCTGGACAGGCCGACATCGATACCCAGCTGCGCGAACGGGCTGTTGATCGACTGCTCCATGGCCTTCTTGAGCGTCACCTCGCCCCAGGCCGTGATGCCCTCGTTCTTCTGACGGAACGGCTTTCCGTTATCGCCCATGATCGGGTCGCCGTTCTGGTCCTTGATCTCGAGGAGGTCGTTGCCGTTGTACTTGGTCAACGGCGAGAGCGCCTTGCCGTTGGTCTTGTACGTCCCGTACTTCATCGATGCGGCCAGCACGATGGGCTTCCACGTCGATCCGACCGGCACACCCAGCGTGTTGGCATTGTTGGAGTAGTGGCCCTTGTTGTAGCCCGCGCCGCCGTACAGCGCGACGATCGCTCCGGTCTTGGGGTCGACCGACGCGCCACCGAACTGGACGTACTTGTCCTTCTCCCGCTTCTTGGGGTCGAGGAAGCTCTTCTCCGTCTTCTCGACGGCCGCCGCCAGCTCGTTGACCTTCTGCTTGTCAAACGTCGTGTAGATCCGGTAGCCGCCCTGCTCCAGGTCCTCGGGGGACAGGCCCGCCTTCTTGGCGACGTACTCTTTGGCGATGTCGATGAGATAGCCGGACTGACCGGACAGGTTCGAGCTCTGCTTCTTCAACGTGGGGAAGTCGCCGACCTTGGCACGCTCCGCCGGAGTCATCCGCTTGACCTCGACCATGCGGTCCAGGATCCACGACCAGCGTTCCTTGGCCCGCTTCGTGTTTGCCTTCTCCGTGGCGTTCGCTCCTACGCCACCGTCGGGGTTGTAGAAGTTCGGCCCCTTCAGCACTGCGGCGAGGAAGGCGCATTGCTCGGTGCTGAGCTTTTCGGCGTCCACGCCGAAGTACGCCTGTGCGGCTGCCTGGATTCCGTAGGAGTTACGACCGTAGTAGGCGGTGTTGAGATAGCCGGCGAGGATGTCGTCCTTGGACAGCTTCTGGTTCACCTTGATGGAGATGAACAGCTCTTTGAACTTGCGGGAGAGAGTCTGCTCCTGGCTCAGGTAGGTGTTCTTGACGAACTGCTGGGTGATGGTGGAACCACCCTGCGTCTCGCCGCCCCTCGCCATGTTGAGGACCGCGCGCGCGATACCGGCAGGGTCGATGCCCTTGTCGTCGTAGAAGGACGCATTCTCGGCGGAGACCACCGCGTCCTTCATCTCTGTCGGGATCTCCGCGTTGCTCACGAGCTGGCGGTTCGTCTGGCCGCCGGTCGACGCCATCTGCTTGCCATTGGACCAGTAGAAGACGTTGTTCTGGGCCATGGCCGTGTCCTGCGGCTTCGGGATGCCCACCATGGCGTACCCGATGCCCGCGGCTGCGACCAGACCGCCCATGAACGCGAGGAACGTCCCCGTGACAAGCCGCCACGACGGCACCCAGCGCGCCGCGCCGTACTTGCCCGCACGGGGGTAGTCGATGAACCGCTTCCCTGCGGGAGGGGCCGCACGCCCTCTACCACGCCCGGGGCCGTTCGGCCCGCCGGGAGCGGCACGGCGGCCGCCCCCACCAGGTTCGGCCGCTCTACGGCGGCTGCCCCCGCCTCTCTGGGCGGCGCGACGTGCCTCGGCGCGTCCGCCATACGGACGATCCTCGCCTTCCGAACCGCTGAGACCCGACCCGTACGAGTCGGAAGGAGATCCGGTGGCGCCTCGCGGTGCCGCTCGGCGGCCGGAGGACGAGCCGGCCTGGCCGCGTCGGGCCGCGGCACGTCCGCCTCCCTGCGGCTGCGGCGGTTTGCGACGGTGCTCGCTCATCGAACGACTACTCCTCGGGCAGGCGCACCCCTGCGCGCCTGACAACGGCGGCTGTTTTCCGGTCCCCCCGAAGTACGGATGCGGTCGGTTCCGCATTCACCCGTACTGCACCAAGGACGACGACGCCCTCAGGCGTCACTCGGTTCCCGGTGCTGTGCATGGCGCACAGACTACGCACCGTCAAAGCCCACCTAGCCCCGAACTTCACCCCAAATCAGGCAAGTCGCTCCACATGAATCGTTGATGTGATCCCGTTCACCGTTCCCCCACTTGTCGCGCCCGGAAGGCCGTTCTATCGTCTTGATGTATCGAGTCGATACATCAGCGCGAGATATGACGAGGAGGCGAGAGGATGAGCCGACGTTCCGGGATCCTCGAGTTCGCCGTACTCGGACTGCTCCGCGAATCCCCGATGCACGGCTATGAGCTGCGCAAACGACTCAATACGTCACTGGGCGTGTTCCGTGCGTTCAGCTACGGCACGCTCTACCCCTGCCTCAAGACGCTGGTCGCCAACGGCTGGTTGATCGAGGAACCGGGGAGCACCGCCGAGGACGCCCTCGCCGCACCACTCGCGGGGCGGCGCGCCAAGATCGTCTACCGGTTGACGGCGGAAGGTAAGGAACACTTCGAGGAACTGCTCTCGCAGACCGGCCCCGACGCGTACGAGGACGAGCACTTCGCTGCCCGATTTGCCTTCTTCGGACGCACACCACAGGACGTGCGCATGCGCGTGCTGGAGGGCCGCCGCAGCCGGCTGGAGGAGCGGCTGGAGAAGATGCGCGCCTCCCTGGCGCGCACTCGGGAGCGCCTCGACGACTACACGCTTGAGCTCCAGCGCCACGGGATGGAGTCCGTGGAGCGCGAAGTGCGCTGGCTGAACGAGCTCATCGAGAGCGAGCGGGCCGGACGGGACCTGAAGGGTTCCGCTTCCGGGGGGTCCGCTCAGCAGGACACCACATCTGGAGAGCCGGGCGATCTGCCCCGTCCCGGGGGTACCCCCGGGACGGATTCACCCGGCGACACCGCCACGTGAGAGCTCAGTCAGGGCCTCACTCGTACACACAGGGAGCAACCGGAATGGGTTCGGTTCGCGTAGCCGTCGTCGGCGTCGGCAACTGCGCCGCGTCGCTGGTTCAGGGAGTCGAGTACTACAAGGACGCCGACCCGGCGTCCAAGGTCCCCGGTCTGATGCACGTGCAGTTCGGCGACTACCACGTCCGTGACGTCGAGTTCGTCGCCGCGTTCGATGTCGACGCGAAGAAGGTCGGCCTCGACCTCGCGGACGCGATCGGCGCCAGCGAGAACAACACCATCAAGATCTGCGACGTGCCGCGCACCGGTGTGACCGTCCAGCGCGGCCACACCCTCGACGGCCTCGGCAAGTACTACCGCGAGACCATCGAGGAGTCCGCCGAGGCCCCGGTCGACGTCGTCCAGGTCCTCAAGGACAAGCAGGTCGACGTCCTCGTCTGCTACCTGCCCGTGGGCTCCGAGGACGCGGCGAAGTTCTACGCCCAGTGCGCGATCGACGCCAAGGTCGCCTTCGTCAACGCCCTGCCGGTCTTCATCGCCGGTACGAAGGAGTGGGCGGACAAGTTCACCGAGGCGGGCGTCCCGATCGTCGGCGACGACATTAAGTCCCAGGTCGGCGCGACCATCACGCACCGCGTCATGGCGAAGCTGTTCGAGGACCGCGGCGTCGTCCTGGACCGCACGATGCAGCTGAACGTCGGCGGCAACATGGACTTCAAGAACATGCTCGAGCGCGACCGCCTGGAATCCAAGAAGATCTCCAAGACGCAGGCCGTCACCTCCCAGATCCCGGACCGGGAGCTCGGCGAGAAGAACGTCCACATCGGCCCGTCCGACTACGTCGCCTGGCTCGACGACCGCAAGTGGGCCTACGTCCGCCTCGAGGGCCGCGCCTTCGGTGACGTCCCGCTGAACCTGGAGTACAAGCTCGAGGTGTGGGACTCCCCGAACTCCGCCGGCGTCATCATCGATGCCCTGCGCGCCGCGAAGATCGCCAAGGACCGCGGCATCGGCGGCCCGATCCTGTCGGCCTCCAGCTACTTCATGAAGTCTCCGCCGGTCCAGTACTTCGACGACGAGGCCCGCGAGAACGTCGAGAAGTTCATCAAGGGTGAGGTCGAGCGCTAAGGGCTCCTCAGCACCGCACCAGAACGCTCCTGCCAGAGCTGCCGAGGGTCCCCGGGTTGTACCGCCTGGGGACCCTCCCCGTATGTGAGGCTGTGACCCATGTCCGTCGTACGCGACCTGCGGGTCCTGCTGCGCTTCCGGGACTTCCGGCGCCTGCTCGTCGTACGTCTGCTCTCGCAGGGCGCCGACGGCGTCTACCAGACCGCGCTCGCCACGTACGTCGTCTTCTCCCCGGAGAAACAGACCTCGGCCGCCTCGATCGCCTCCGCGATGGCGGTGCTGCTCCTGCCGTACTCCCTGGTGGGCCCGTTCTCCGGCGTCCTGCTGGACCGCTGGCGCCGCCGCCAGGTTCTGCTGTACGGCAGCCTGCTGCGCACGGCACTCGCCTCGGCGACGGCCGCCCTGATCATCGCCGGGGTCCCGGACTGGCTCTTCTACGTCTCGGCCCTGTGCGTCACCGCCGTCAACCGCTTCGTGCTGTCCGGCCTGTCCGCCGCGCTGCCGCGCGTGGTCGACGAGGAGCGGCTCGTCATCGCCAACTCCCTGTCCCCGACCGCCGGAACGCTCGCGGCGGCCGCGGGTGCCGGTCTGGCCTTCGTCGTACGGCTGGTGGCGTGGGACTCCGAAGCAGCCGTGGTGCTTCTGGGGGCCGCGCTGTATCTGTGCGCCGGGCTGGCGTCACTGCGCATGTCCCGGGAACTGCTGGGTCCTGACCGAGAGTTGGTGCAGCCACGCCTCGCGGCAGCCATTTCCGGCACAGCGCGCGACCTGGCAGCGGGGGTGCGCCATCTCGCCACGCCGCCGCGGAGGGAGGCCGTCTGGGCGCTGTTCACGATGACCCTGATGCGCTTCTGCTACGGCGCCCTGCTGGTCACGCTGCTGATGCTCTGCCGGTACGCCTTCTCCTCGAACGCCGATGACGGACTCGCCCTGCTGGGGCTGGCGTTGGCCATCTCTGCCGCCGGCTTCTTCGCGGCGGCGGTGGCGACTCCTTGGGCTGCGGGGCGGCTGGGCTCGGGCCTCTGGATCGCCGTGTGTGCGGGGATCGCCGCGGTCCTCGTGCCCGCACTCGGCCTTCCGTTCACCACAACTCCCATGCTGGTGGCGGCATTCGTCCTGGGCCTGACGACGCAGGGAGCGAAGATCGCCACGGACACGATCGTGCAGGCCTCGGTCGAGGACGGCTTCCGTGGCCGGATCTTCTCCGTGTACGACGTGCTGTTCAACGTCTCCTTCGTCGGTGCGGCAGGCGTAGCCGCCCTGATGCTGCCGCCGGACGGACGCTCGGTGCCGCTCGTGGTCACAGTCGCCGTTATCTACGCGGCAGTTGCTGTGGCTATGGCCCGCTTTGAACACCAGCCTGTGTCACATCAATGACACGGAGCCACTCCCGGCCACTCCGGTGTCAGTGGGGACCGGTAACTTACGTGCGTCTTATTTCCGCGCTTAGTTCGCGCCACGCACCCACGTTCTAGGGGGACCCCCAAGTGACAACTCCGCCGCCCCAGGGCAACCCGTTCGCCCAGGGCCAGAACCCGTACGGCCAGCCGCAGGGCCAGGCACCGTACCCGTCCCAGGGCGGCTACCCGCAGCAGCCGGGCCAGCCCGGGTTCCCCCAGCAGGGGGCGGCTCCCTATGCGCCGGTTCCGCCGCAGTCCGGCCGCAAGTTCAGCTTCAAGAAGATCAAGAACATCGTCATCATCGCGGCCGCTGTGGTTGTGGCCATCGGGGGCTACATAGCCAGCCGGGACAACGCAGAGACGGCAGCGGTCGGCGACTGCATGCACCGCGGCAGCACCAGCTCGACCCGACCGGACCTCGAGGTCGTCGACTGTGGCTCTTCGGAGGCCCAGTACGTGGTGCTGGCCAAGATCGAGGGCTCCTACAGCACCGAACTCTCGGCCAGCAACAAGTGCGCCAGCGAGGCCAAGGACTTCGAGTACACGTACACGCAGAGCAGCAAGAGCAGCGACTTCCTGCTGTGCCTGAAGGAGTACAAGAAGTAGGGCAGACGCCAGGCGGGGCGGTGTTTCACGTGAAACACCGCCCCGCCTCGCATCCTCGGGTCATGTTTCACGTGAAACATGACCCCGTTTCACGACCTCAGCCTTGCTCGGCCCACCACTCCTTGAGCGCCGCCACCGCCTCGTCATGCACCATCGGCCCGTTCTCCAGCCGAAGCTCCAGCATGTGCTTGTAAGCCCGCCCGATGACCGGCCCGGGCCCCACGCCGAGGATCTCCATGATCTGGTTGCCGTCGAGGGCGGGGCGGATGGCGTCCAGTTCCTCCTGCTCCTGGAGCCGAGCGATCCGCTCCTCCAGGCCGTCGTAGGCACGGGACAGTGCGGCCGCCTTGCGCTTGTTCCGTGTAGTGCAGTCCGAGCGGGTCAGCTTGTGGAGGCGGTCAAGGAGCGGGCCGGCGTCACGGACATAGCGGCGAACCGCCGAGTCCGTCCACTCGCCCGTGCCATAGCCGTGGAAGCGCAGGTGGAGTTCGACCAGACGGGAAACGTCCTTCACCAGCTCGTTGGAGTACTTCAGGGCCGTCATGCGCTTCTTCGTCATCTTCGCGCCGACCACCTCGTGGTGGTGGAACGAGACACGGCCGTCCTTCTCGAAGCGGCGCGTGCGCGGCTTGCCGATGTCATGCAGCAGCGCGGCCAGCCGGAGGGTCAGGTCGGGACCGTTCTCCTCCAGCGCCATCGCCTGCTCCAGGACGATCAGCGAGTGCTCGTAGACGTCCTTGTGACGGTGGTGCTCGTCGCTCTCGAGGCGCAGAGCCGGGAGCTCGGGCAGCACATGGTCCGCGAGCCCGGTGTCGACCAGCAGGGTCAGGCCCTTGCGTGGCTGGGCGGAGAGGATCAGCTTGTTCAGCTCGTCCCGCACCCGCTCCGCCGAGACGATCTCGAGGCGAGCGGACATCTCCTTCATGGCGGTGACAACCTCAGGAGCCACCTCGAAGTCGAGCTGTGCCGCGAAGCGCGCCGCCCGCATCATGCGCAGGGGGTCGTCCGAGAAGGACTCCTCGGGGGTGCCCGGCGTGCGCAGGACACGCTCCGCGAGATCCTCCAGACCGCCGTGCGGGTCGATGAACTCCTTCGCCGGAAGCGCCACGGCCATCGCGTTCACCGTGAAGTCCCGCCGGACGAGGTCCTCCTCGATCGAGTCGCCGTACGACACCTCGGGCTTGCGCGAGGTCCGGTCGTACGCCTCCGAGCGGTAGGTGGTCACCTCGATCTGAAAGCATCGATCAGCGTCTCCGACGCGGGCGTCCTTCTGTGCCCCGACCGTGCCGAAAGCGATACCGACCTCCCACACGGCGTCCGCCCACGGGCGCACGATCTTCAACACGTCCTCGGGACGGGCGTCGGTCGTGAAGTCCAGGTCGTTGCCGAGCCGGCCGAGCAGCGCGTCCCGGACCGACCCGCCGACCAGGGCGAGTGAGAACCCGGCCTCCTGGAAACGGCGGGCGAGGTCGTCGGCGACAGGGGCGACCCGCAGCAGTTCACTGACCGCTCGGTGCTGCGCCTGGCTCAGGGCGCTGGGCTTGTCTTCGTTGGCGTTCGGCACAACAGAAGAGGGTACGTGGCCGGAGCGACCGGGAGCGCCTCCATTAAGCGTGCACATTCGGCGGCGCGGACAGCTCCGTCGATACGCGCACAAGGCCTGCTCTTGCGACGTTCGAAACCGCTCCCCTTTATACGGGTACATACGGGACAGGGCCGACGGTCCGAACCGATCTTGTGGATGAGACCGCGGCACTTCCTCTCAGCGCGCATCGTTACCATGCGTGGACGCACATTCCGACGACCACTGACGACGACGAGGGACGGGCGAGCGCGTGGCCGAGGCGGCAGACTTCCAGGGGATGAGTCCCTCACCTGCCCGCCGGTGGATGCGGCGCACCGGAGCATTGCTCGCCGGGGCGCCTCTGCTGACCGGCCTGCTCCAGCTGCCTGCCGCCACCCCCTCGCACGCCGCCGAACGGGATTCCCTGAAGGCCGCTTCCGGCTCGGGCGCGGTGGCCGTCGCTGTGGACTCGCTCACCCCCACTGTCCCCGCTGACGGCGACACGCTCACCGTGTCCGGCACGGTGACCAACGAGGGCAAGCAGGCGGTCACCGACGCTCAGGTGGACCTGCGCCTGGGGTCGCCCGTGAACACCCGCTCGGCCATCGACACGGTCGCCGGACGCACCGGCTACCAGGAGGGCCTCGACGGGGCCCCGGTGGGCGGGAAGTACGTCGAGGAGTTCTCCAAGCTCACCCCCGGCGTCTCCCAGCACTTCAGCATCTCCGTACCGGTCGACAAGCTGGATCTGGGCGCCGACGGGGTCTACGAGTTCGCCGTCTCCCTGTCCGGCGAGACGGCCGCGCAGCCGTGGAACCAGGTGCTCGGCATCCAGCGGACGTTCCTGCCGTGGCAGCCCGACGCGGCCGACACCCAGACCCGGACGACCGTTCTGTGGCCGCTCATGTCCACCTCGCACATGACGGCGCAGACGGGGTCGGACGAGTCGCAGACGCCGGTCTTCCGTGACGACGACCTCGCCAAGGAGATCTCCCCGGGCGGCCGGCTGCAACAGCTCGTGTCGCTGGGCAAGGAACTCGACGTCACCTGGGTGATCGACCCCGACCTGCTGGCCTCCGTGGACGCGATGACGGAGAGCTACCGCGTTCAGGGCGAGGGCGATACGACCAGGCCGGGCACCTATCGGACGGTCGCCACGCGGTGGCTGGCCGAGCTCCAGGACGCGGTGCAGGACAAGGAA
The DNA here is from genome assembly GCF_019049285.1 of Streptomyces sp. AC550_RSS872. Taxonomy (GTDB): domain Bacteria; phylum Actinomycetota; class Actinomycetes; order Streptomycetales; family Streptomycetaceae; genus Streptomyces. The sequence continues at coordinate 68,913 of NZ_JAGMUL010000083.1, read as the reverse complement.
GTGGTCGCCCTGCCCTTCGCCGACCCCGACCTGGCCTCCCTGGCGCACAACGGCACCAACGTCACCGGTTCCCTGAACCACCTCAAGGAGGCCACCGACGTCGCCGCGGACACGGTCGACTCGATCCTCCACGTGCAGCCGTCCACCGACTTCGCCTGGCCTGTGAACGGCGCCGTCGACCCGTCCATCGTCAAGGTCGCCACGTCCGCCGGCGCGGACAAGGTGATCGCCCGCAGCGACAGTCTCGTGGAGACCCGCGGCCTGACCTACACTCCCTCCGCGGCCCGCCCCATCGGCGGGGGCACTACGGCGGTCGTCGCGGACGCACGGATGTCGACGGCGTTCCAGGGCAACCTGACGAAGGCGTCGAGCTCGACGCTCGCCGTCCAGCGGTTCCTGGCCCTGAGCCTGGCCCTCAACCTACAGACGGACAAGCAGCGCAGCATCGTCGTCGCCCCGCAGCGGATGCCGACGACGAGCCAGGCCCGAGCGATGGCCGAGGCGGTCACGGCGCTCCAGGGCGGCACGTGGACCCAGTCCCAGGACCTCACGGCCGCCGCCACGGCCAAGCCGGACTCCGGCGCCACCACGCAGGTGCCGGCGGCGTCCAAGTACCCCTCCTCGCTGCGCAAGCAGCAACTGCCGCGATCGGCCTTCGAGCAGGTCGCCACCACGCAGGACAAGCTCGACAAGTTCAAGGTGATCCTCACCAACAAGTCCCGGGTGGTGACCCCCTTCGGGCGGGCCATGAACCGCGAGATGTCCACGTCGTGGCGCGGCCGCTCCGCGGAGGCCGCGGACTACCGCAACGGCATCGAGGCCTACGTCGACTCGCTGGCCGGACAGGTCACGCTGATCGAGAAGTCGGAGACCAAGCTCTCCGGCCGCAGTGCCACGATCCCCGTGACCGTGCAGAACAACCTGGTCCAGGGTGTCGATCACCTGGTGCTGCGGCTCACCTCGCAGAGCCCGCGGCGCCTCGAGATCGACGACGATTCCTTCTCCGAACAATCCGTCGCGGTCTCCGGCGGACACAGCCAGACCGTGAAGTTCCCCACGTCGGCTCAGGCCAACGGACAGGCCAGGGTCGTCGCCCAGCTGTTCACCGAGGACGGCCAGCCCTATGGCGCACCCGTCACCTTCGACGTGAAGGTCACCGAGTTCACGGCCACCGTGATGCTGGTCATCGGCGGCGGCTTCCTTCTGCTCGTCCTCGCCGGATTCCGTATGTACACGCAGCGCAAGCGCGCGGCGGCCCGCGCGGCCGAGGAGGACGGTGCCCAGGAGACGAGCGAGACCGACGGCGCCCCGGAGAACCAGGAAGGTCCGGAGGACCGTCTCTCGCCCGAGGAACTCCGCAAGGAAGAGTCGGACACCGGTACCCGGGCAGACGCCCCGGAGCAGCCGAGTGACCCTGCACCGGACACCGCAGCGGAAAGCGTCGACCCGTCCGGCACGGGTGAGAGAGTGGACCGTTGAGCGATGTCGTGGCCGGTGGGCCCGGGACGATGAGGTGGGGTAACCATGAACGCGCCGTACGACGGTGACCGCGGCCAGCCCGCGGTCCCCCCGGGGCACCCCGAGGGCCCGCCGGCCGAGCACGGCCAGGTACCGCCGCAGCATCCCGCGGACATGTACCTCCAGGACGCCTACGACCAGGACCCCTACCGGGCGCAGGATCTCTCCGCCCAGGACCCGGTAGCAGAAGCGCTGTACGACCGCGCCGCCCACCCGCCGCCCCCGCCGGGCACGTACCAGCCGCCCCAGGCGCTGTACGCCCAGCCGCCCCAGTCGCCGTACGCCCCTGACCCGCACGTGTGGGCGCAGACCCCGGCCCCCGAGCCGGAGGGCCCGACCCAGTACCTGCCGTACGGCGACGATCACCGGACGACCCAGTACGTGGGCGTCGACGACCTCGTCACGCACTCCACCGAGGAGCGCCCCGAGCACGACGCCTTCGCACACCTCTTCCGGGACCAGCAGCAGGGCGGCCATCCGCAGTACCAGCCGCCCGCGGTCCCGGGGCCGTCCCCGGCGCCGACCGCAGGCCCGTACCAGGGGGCTCCGCCGCCTGCTGCGGCCGAGAGCGCCGCGCCTGCGCCCGCTCCTGCCGCGGCGCCTGCGACAAAGAAGAGCGGGCGGGCCGGCGGCCTGCTGAAGTCGAGCGCCGTGATGGCCGCGGGCACGATGGTGTCCCGGCTCACCGGGTTCGTCCGGTCCATGATGATCGTCTCGGCGCTGGGCCTCGGCCTGCTGGGCGACTCGTTCCAGGTCGCCTACCAGCTGCCGACGATGATCTACATCCTGACCGTCGGCGGCGGTCTCAACTCGGTCTTCGTGCCGCAGCTGGTGCGCGCCATGAAGGACGACGAGGACGGTGGCGAGGCCTACGCGAACCGTCTGCTGACCCTGGTGATGGTGGCGCTCGCCGCCCTCACCGCACTCGCGATGGTCGGCGCGCCACTCCTGGTCAAGGCCCTGTCCACCCCCGTTGCCAACGACCCCGCCGCCAACGAGGTGGCCATCACCTTCACCCGCTACTTCCTGCCCTCGATCTTCTTCATGGGCGTCCACGTGGTGATGGGCCAGATCCTCAACGCCCGCGGCAAGTTCGGCGCGATGATGTGGACCCCGGTCCTGAACAACATCGTCATCATCGTGACGCTCGGAATGTTCCTCTGGGTGTACGGCACCGCGGAGCGCTCCGGCATGGCCGTCACGAACATCCCGCCGGAGGGCCAGCGGCTCCTCGGCATCGGTGTTCTGCTCGGCCTGGTCGTCCAGTCCCTGGCGATGATCCCGTACCTGCGTGAGACGGGTTTCCGGCTGCGGCTGCGCTTCGACTGGAAGGGCCACGGTCTCGGCAAGGCGGCGATGCTCGCGAAGTGGACGATCCTGTTCGTCCTCGCCAACCAGGCGGGTGCCCTCGTGGTCACCCAGCTGTCCACCGCCGCCGGGGTCGACTCCGACGTCGACGGAACCGGCTTCGCCGCCTACGCCAACGCCCAGCTGATCTGGGGTCTGCCCCAGGCCATCATCACCGTCTCGCTGATGGCCGCCCTGCTGCCGCGGCTATCGCGCTCGGCGGCCGAGGGCGACAGCGGCGCCGTCCGGGACGACATCTCCCAGGGACTGCGGACGACGGCGGTCGCGATCGTCCCCATCGCCTTCGGATTCCTGGCCCTCGGCATCCCGATGTGCACCCTGATGTTCGGCACCTCGGGCACGAGCGAGGCCACGAACATGGGCTTCATGCTGATGGCCTTCGGTCTCGGCCTGATCCCGTACTCCGTGCAGTACGTGGTCCTGCGCGCCTTCTACGCCTACGAGGACACCCGGACCCCCTTCTACAACACGGTCATCGTGGCGGCCGTCAACGCCGCCGCCTCCGCCGTCTGCTACTTCGTCATCCCGGCCCGCTGGGCCGTCGTCGGCATGGCCGCCTCGTACGGACTGGCCTACGCGATCGGTGTCGGCGTGGCCTGGAGCCGCCTGCGCAAGAAGCTCGGCGGCGACCTCGACGGGGCCCGCGTGATGCGGACGTACGCCAGACTCTGCATCGCCTCGGTGCCCGCGGCGCTGCTGAGCGGTGCGGCCTGCTACGGCATCGCCCAGAGCCTGGGGCAGGGCGTTCTCGGCTCCTTCGCCGCCCTGCTGGCCGGCGGAGCCGTACTGCTCGGGATCTTCTTCGTCGCCGCGCGCCGGATGCGGATCGAGGAGCTGAACTCACTGGTCGGCATGGTGCGCGGACGCCTGGGTCGCTGAGGCGGGGGTACGCGCACAACCATCGTCCGCCATCGTGTGTCGTGCATAGCGGCGGACTGTGGGCACAATTGGTTCGGCGTCGGACGGCGCGCACGGAGTCTGACGGCGCGCAATGGATGGGGAGGCAGGAACGACGGTGGCGGAACGGAGCACGGCTGCCGTCGACGTGGCAGACAACAGCGGCGACGAGCCGCTGACCGCTCAGGCGGACCAGTCCACGGCCGACGGGGTGGCCAAGAATCGGGAGCGGGTCACGGACATCGACGAGGCACAGGGGAGTGGCGGGACCGAGGGTCCCGGAAAGGCCTCACCGCCCGAACTGCACAGCGGTCACAAACTCGCCAGACGCTACCGCCTCGAGGAGTGCGTCACCCGTCTGGACGGTTTCAGCAGCTGGCGTGCGGTCGACGAGAAGCTCCGTCGCGCCGTCGGCGTGCACATCCTGCCCGCGGACCACGCACGAGCCCGGTCCGTCCTGGCCTCGGCCCGCTCCTCCGCACTTCTCGGTGACCCCCGCTTCGTGCAGGTCCTCGACGCCGTCGAGGAGAACGACCTCGTCTACGTCGTCCACGAGTGGCTCCCCGACGCCACCGAGATGAGCACCCTGCTCGCTGCGGGCCCGCTGGAGGTCTACGACGCCTACCAGATGGTCACCCAGGTGTCCGCGGCCATGGCTGCCGCCCATCGCGAGGGTCTGGCCCATCTCCGTCTCAACCCGAACGCCGTGCTGCGCACCTCGACCGGCCAGTGGCGCATCCGGGGCCTCGCGGTGAACGCCGCGCTGCGCGGCATCAGCTCCGACACCCCGCAGCGCACCGACACCGAGGCCATCGGTGCCCTGCTGTATGCCGCGCTCACCCAGCGGTGGCCGTACGAGAGCGACGCCTACGGCCTGTCCGGGCTGCCGAAGGACGTCGGTCTGATCGCTCCCGACCAGGTGCGTGCCGGCGTCCACCGTGGGCTGTCGGAACTCGCCATGCGCGCGCTGGTCAACGACGGCGCGACGGCGTCCCGCCATGAGTCCGCGTGCACGACGCCGGAGGAACTGGTGAAGGCGATCGGCGAGATGCCCCGCATCCGCCCACCGGAGCCCTCTTTCACGGCCCCGCCGGACTACCAGCGCACGACGTACCAGCAGGGCAACTACGGCCGCCAGACACCGCACCCTGGCGCCACCCAGCCAGTACCGACCCCGCCCCCTCCGCTGCAGAGCCGCACGGGCAAGGCCCTGAAGTGGGCCGTGTCAGCCCTCCTCATCGCCGCACTGGGCCTTGGCAGCTGGCAGTTGGCGGATGCGCTCATGGACCAGGGCGGCAAGTCCGAGGACAACCAGACGCAGACGACGGACGACAACGACAAGGGCAGCGACAAGGCCAAGCCGGTCAAGCCGATCGAGATTCAGAATGCCCAGGAGTTCGTCGCCAAGGGCGGGGCGCAGGCGCCGGAGGACGTGGGCAAGACGTACGACGGCGACAGCTCGACGTACTGGCGCAGCAAGAGCTTCCTCGACGGTCCGGACATGAACCCCGCCTACAAGCCTGGTGTCGGCATCGTCTACGACCTCGGCTCGGCTCAGACGGTGTCGGCCGCGTCGATAGGGCTGCTGTACCCCGGCAATCACACCACCGTCTCGCTCTACGCCTCGGACTCGCTGACGCCCTCGTCGCTGGACTCGATGGAAAAGATCGGCAGTGTCACGACGAACGGCACAAGTGCGACAGTGAAGGTCACCAAGCCGGTGAAGACCCAGTACGTTCTCGTATGGCTCACCGCCATGCCCCACGCGGACGGGGACCGGTACAGCGACGCCGGGTTCAAGCAGGCCATCACCGACCTGAAGTTCACCGGCTAGAACTCACGAGATCCAAGGGGAGGGGGTCCGATGGCAGATGGCACCGCTCACCGCGACGTGAGCGACCGGGATCTGCTCGCCCTCCACGTGAACGGTGACCCCGACGCCTTCGGTGAGCTCGTGCGGCGGCACCGTGATCGGCTCTGGGCGGTGGCGCTGCGGACGCTGGGCGACCGCGAGGAGGCCGCTGATGCCGTCCAGGACGCCCTCGTTTCCGCCTACCGGGCCGCCCACACCTTCAGGGGCCAGTCGGCCGTCACGACATGGCTGCACCGGATCACCGTGAACGCCTGCCTGGACCGCGCCCGCAAGGCGGCCTCCCGCAAGACCTCCCCCGTCGACGACACCGAGCGCCTTGAGCAGTTGCTGGAGCCTCACGAGGAGGCGTCCGCTCCGGCAGAGCGCAATGATCTGCACCGCCAGCTCCTGGAGGCCCTCGGCACGCTTCCACCGGACCAGCGCGCTGCACTCGTCCTGGTGGACATGCAGGGCTACCCGGTCGCGGAAGCGGCCCGCGTGCTCGATGTGCCGACCGGCACGATCAAGAGCCGATGCGCACGCGGCAGAGCCAGACTCCTGCCTCTGCTCACGCATCTCAGGCCGGAAAGCGTCGGCGACGGCAAGGACTCCGGCGAGAGGCGGAACCGGACGCAGGGGACATCCGTCCCACCGGCAGCGGGTCCACATGCCACGAGGCCACGGGCCACGGATCCGCGAGATACCGGGCCGAGTGATTCAGCTGCAGTGAAGGGCGGAGGTGGGCGAGCGTGACATCCACGACGGACACGGCCGGGCACCCGGACGTCGCCGAGATCTCCGACCTCACCGAGGGCCTTCTCCCCTCGTCCAGGGCTGCCGACGTACGGCGGCATCTGGAGCAGTGCGAGCTGTGCGCGGACGTCCATGCCTCACTGGAGGAGATCCGGGACCTGCTGGGCGCCGTCCCCGGCCCTCCGCGTATGCCCGCCGATGTCGCCGGCCGCATCGATGCCGCTCTCGCAGCGGAGGCGCTGCTGAACGCCACGGCGCCCGATGACGCGCACCACGGCACGCATGTTTCACGTGAAACGTCGGCAACGGCAGACCGTCCGGCAGGCCGCGCCCGCTCCGCGACCACCGGTCCCGGCCGCAAGAACCGCAAGACGGCAGGGCGACGCAAGGTCGCCGTCCTCAGCGCCGCATTCACGGCCGCCGCCCTGGGCCTCGGCTCGGTATTGCTGACCTCGCTGATGGGCGGCGGAGGGGCCGGCCCCACGGCAGACGGTGGGCAGACCGCCACGGACACGTTCTCCGCAGCGAAACTGGAGACGCAGGTCGCCGATCTCCTCGCCAAGAACAGGGGCTCCACAGAGGGCTCCCAAAAACCGGAACGCAGTCTGGGCACCCTGGGCGAACCCGACACCAAGAGCCCGCAGATCCTGCGTGAGATCACGGTGCCCGAGTGCGTCAGGAAGGGCATCGGCCGCGACGACGCGGCGCTCGCCGCTGAGGAAGGCGTCTACAAGGGCAAGGACGCTCTGCTAGTCGTGTTGCCGGATGCGACCAACGACAGCCGGGTCACCGTCTACCTGATGGACGCGGCCTGTGTGAAGCAGCCATCCTCCACCACGGCCAAAGTCCTTCTCCAGGAGTCCTACGCGCGTTCCTGAGAACCCGGCGGTTCGTCTCCCTGCCCTGGCAACCCCTGCGGTGTGGCGTCACCGTGTGCCCGGACACAGTGGGAATGCGCGCCCCTTAGGATCCGTTGGGTGGGATGAGAGTTCTGAAAAGGGCTCTCCCCGGTCCGACGACGCAGTCCAGAGACGAGGAATCAAGCCGTGAGCGACGTCCGTAACGTGATCATCATCGGCTCCGGGCCCGCCGGCTACACGGCGGCGCTCTACACCGCGCGCGCGTCGCTGAAGCCGCTTGTGTTCGAGGGGGCCGTCACCGCCGGCGGTGCGCTCATGAACACGACCGACGTGGAGAACTTCCCGGGCTTCCAGGACGGCATCATGGGCCCCGAGCTCATGGACAACATGCGCTCACAGGCCGAGCGCTTCGGGGCCGAGCTCATCCCGGACGACATCGTCAACGTCGACCTGAGCGGTGAGATCAAGACCGTCACGGACACCGCGGGCACGGTCCACCGGGCCAAGGCCGTCATCGTCGCCACCGGCTCGCAGCATCGCAAGCTCGGCCTGCCGAACGAGGACGCCCTCTCCGGCCGTGGCGTCTCCTGGTGTGCCACCTGCGACGGCTTCTTCTTCAAGGACCAGGACATCGCCGTGATCGGCGGCGGCGACACCGCGATGGAGGAGGCCACCTTCCTCTCGCGCTTCGCCAAGTCGGTGACCATCGTCCACCGGCGGGACACCCTGCGCGCCTCGAAGGCGATGCAGGACCGTGCCTTCGCCGACCCGAAGATCAAGTTCGTCTGGGACAGCGAGGTCGCCGAGGTCCAGGGCGACCAGAAGCTCTCCGGCCTGAAGCTGCGCAACATCAAGACCGGCGAACTCTCGGATCTGGCGGTCACGGGCCTGTTCATCGCGATCGGCCATGACCCGCGCACCGAGCTGTTCAAGGGCCAGCTGGAGCTGGACGCCGAGGGCTACCTCAAGGTCGACGCCCCCTCGACCCGCACCAACCTGACCGGTGTCTTCGGCGCCGGCGACGTGGTCGACCACACCTACCGCCAGGCGATCACCGCGGCCGGTACCGGCTGCTCCGCCGCTCTCGACGCCGAGCGCTTCCTTGCCGCCCTCGCGGACGAGGCGCAGGCCGAGCCCGAGAAGACCGCTGTCTGACCCCCGCCTGACCCCCATCCGCCCCACGCACCACACAGTTAAGGAGCCCGCCGTGGCCGGCACCCTGAAGAACGTGACCGACGACTCCTTCGAGCAGGACGTCCTCAAGAGCGACAAGCCCGTCCTGGTGGACTTCTGGGCCGCCTGGTGCGGACCGTGCCGCCAGATCGCGCCGTCCCTCGAGGCCATCGCCTCCGAGTACGGCGACAAGATCGAGGTCGTCAAGCTGAACATCGACGAGAACCCGGGTACGGCCGCCAAGTACGGCGTCATGTCCATCCCGACGCTGAACGTCTACCAGAACGGCGAGGTCGCCAAGACCATCGTCGGCGCGAAGCCGAAGGCCGCGATCGTTCGCGACCTCGAGGACTTCATCGCCGAGTAACGTTTCACGTGAAACACGAATGGGCCAACCCTCGGGGGTTGGCCCATTCGCTTTGGAGGCGCCGACTCTGCAACGTCGTCGCTCTGAAGCGGCCTTGCACTGAAACGGCCCGGCTCTAGAGCGGCCTCAACGCGGGTTCCTTCTGTACGGCCCCCAGCAACCGGTCGATCGCCATCTCCACGTCTTCCTTCCAGGACAGCGTCGTCCGCAGTTCCAGCCGCAGACGCGGGAAGGTGGGGTGGGGGCGCACCGTCTTGAAGCCCACGGCCAGGAGATGGTCGGCAGGCAGCACACACGCCGGCTCTTTCCAGCGCGCGTCTCCGAAGGCCTCGATGGCCTTGAAGCCCCGCCGCAGCAGATCTTTGGCGACCGTCTGGACCATCACCCGGCCCAGTCCCTGACCCTGGTAGCCCGGCATGATGAACGCGGTCATCAGCTGCACCGCATCCGGCGACACGGGGCTCGTGGGGAATGCTGTCGCCCGCGGGACGTAAGCCGGCGGGGCGTAGAGCACAAAGCCCACCGGTACGTCGTCGACGTAGATGACCCGACCGCAGGATCCCCAGTCCAGCAGGACGGCAGAGATCCAGGCTTCCTTCTCCAGTGCGGCGGTGCCGGCCTTTACCGCGGCTTCACCGCTGACCGGGTCCAACTCCCAGAAGACACACGCGCGGCAGCGCTTGGGAAGGTCCGGAAGGTTGTCCAGCGTGAGCGGTACGAGCCGACGCCCCATGAAGGCTGTTCCTCGCTTCCTTCGCCCGCGGCATCGCGAGCGGCTGTCAGGGCGCTCCGTTCCCTGAGCAGGCTGCCGACGAACCCGCCGACCGCGCCCAGCCCAAGACCCGCGCTCACCAGTCCGGTGCGACTCACCGTTCGCATGGACCCCGCCTCCCCTAAGAGGTCTTGCCAGGTGGATGCGCCATACCCGAACGCATCGTATCCACGAAGCGATTCCCTCGATACCGCCAGAAAGCAAAGTGCGGGCCGTGTTCCGGTACACACCGGACACGGCCCGCATGGATGGCCGGGAGGAGACCTGGCTGGCCGAGCCTCAGAGCTCGGTTTCGTCCGTGTCACCGTCCAGAAGACTCTTCTGCAGAGCCAGCTTCTCGCCCGGAGCGAGCGTACTGAGGATCCGCTCAAGGTCGTCCGGGGAGGCGAACTCGACCGTGATCTTGCCCTTCTTCTGGCCCAGTTCGACCTTCACCCGTGTCTCGAAGCGGTCCGAGAGACGGGTCGCGAGGTCGGACAGCGCCGGGGAGGGCACGGATCCGGCCCGTGGCCCCCTGGAGCGCTGGGTCTTCTGCGGGCGGGAGCCCATCAGGGTCACGATCTCTTCGACGGAGCGGACCGAGAGCCCCTCGGCCACCACCCGGTAGGCCAGCCGCTCCTGCTCCTCCGGATCGTCGACCGAGAGGAGGGCCCGCGCATGCCCGGCGGAGAGCACACCGGCGGCCACCCGGTTCTGGACCTTGGGCGAGAGCTTCAGCAGACGCAGGGTGTTGGAGACCTGCGGGCGCGAACGGCCGATACGGTCCGCCAACTGGTCGTGCGTGCAGTTGAAGTCCTTCAGCAGCTGATCGTAGGCAGCCGCCTCTTCGATCGGATTCAGCTGAGCCCGGTGCAGGTTCTCCAGGAGGGCATCCAGGAGAAGCTTCTCGTCGTCCGTGGCCCGCACGATCGCCGGGATCGCCTCGAGGCCGGCCTCGCGGCAGGCACGCCAGCGCCGCTCGCCCATGATGAGCTCGTAGCGTGCGGGGCCGATCTGCCGTACGACGATCGGCTGGAGGAGCCCGACCTCCTGGATGGAGGTGACAAGTTCTTGCAGCGCATCCTCATCGAAGACCTCACGCGGCTGCCGCGGGTTCGGCGTGATCGCCTCAAGGGGGATCTCCGCGAAGTGGGCGCCCATGGGAGGTGCGGGCGTCTCCACGGCACCGTGAGGTCCGTGCGGTGCCGACTCCTCGGTTTCATGTGAAACAGGCGGCAGTGTGGCCACCTTGGCTGCGGCCACCCCTCGCTCGCTCAGCACCGGAATGGCAGCCGGAGACGGGGAAGCAGCCCCTCCCATGGCAGCAGGGGGCACCGTCTTCTCAGTCGGTGCAGCAGGGATCAGTGCGCCGAGACCACGGCCCAACCCCCTCCGTCGCTCGCTCACTGGATCCCCTCCGCCATGCTTGGATTGCTCTGGGCGCCGAAGTGGGCGTGGGTCGGGTCGTAACTGACGCCGACACCCTTCAGCGCGATTTCTCGTGCCGCCTCAAGATACGACAAGGCACCGCTCGATCCTGGATCGTAAGTCAGGACCGTCTGCCCATAGCTCGGCGCCTCGGAGATACGGACCGAGCGGGGAATGCTGGTCTTCAGCACCTCGTCACCGAAGTGGGTGCGCACCTCGTCCGCGACCTGGGACGCGAGCCGCGTCCGGCCGTCGTACATCGTGAGCAGGATCGTCGAGACGTGCAGAGTGGGGTTGAGGTGTCCCCGTACCAGGTCGACGTTCCGCAGCAGCTGACCCAGGCCCTCCAGCGCGTAGTACTCGCACTGGATGGGAATCAGGACCTCCTGCCCGGCCACCAGCGCATTGACCGTCAGCAGGCCGAGCGAGGGCGGGCAGTCGATGAGGACGTAGTCCAGCGGCTGCTCGTAAGCCTGAATCGCCCGCTGGAGTCGGCTCTCGCGCGCCACCAGAGACACCAGCTCGATCTCCGCACCGGCGAGATCGATCGTGGCAGGGGCGCAGAAGAGACCCTCGACATCAGGGACCGGCTGGACGACTTCCGCAAGCGGCTTGCTCTCGACCAACACGTCGTAGATGGAAGGGACTTCGGCGTGATGATCGATCCCCAGGGCAGTGGATGCGTTGCCCTGCGGGTCGAGGTCGATGACCAGCACGCGGCCACCATGAAGAGCCAGCGATGCGGCAAGGTTGACGGTCGTCGTCGTCTTGCCCACGCCCCCCTTCTGGTTGGCGACCACGATGACGCGGGTCTGCTCGGGCCGTGGCAGGCCCTCGCCGGCGCGACCTAGAGCCTCCACCGCCAGTTGGGCAGCACGACCGATGGGAGTGTCGTCCATCGGGGGCGGTGTTTCACGTGAAACATCCTCCCCCGTCGACTCGGTACGGGGACCGGGGACCGGATCGGTCATCGGTCCCGCGATGTTGGCGTCGGACCGCACGGATTCACTCTCCTCGACTTCAGGCTCGCAGTGAACAGAGCCTCCCATGTCTTCGGGGTCGTGAACCAGTGAGGCCTGGTGTTCTGTGGAGAAATCCACCTCTGTGGACAACTCCGTGCCCCTCAAGGGGGACGGAGTGTCGTCAGAAGCACCCTCTCCGAGAGAACCGAGGGGCTTTCGGTCCCGAGGTTCGGCCGCGGCGCGGCCACGACTGATGATGCCGTGCAGCAGTGAGCGACGTTTCACGTGAAACACGATGCACAGGCGCCGTCGCTGATCTGTCGCGACACTCCGGCATGGGTAGGTTTGCCAGCTTGTGTGGAGTACGTCTCGTCGTCAGGACGGATCAGCGTCGGCGCCGCGCCCGCCCCGTCCTCGCCGCCTTGGCCCGCTTCGCAGCGAACCGCACACCGCCCGGACTCTCCCCGACCTCGACCCGCACGACTGTCGACAGAGGATCCACGACGCCGTCACCCACATGCAGGATCGACGTCTCCACCGCACCAAGCTTGCTCAGGGCGGTCGACGCGCTCTTCAGCTCTTCCTCGGCAGTGTCGCCCTTGAGGGCGAGCATCTCGCCGTACGGGCGCAGCAACGGGATGCCCCAGGTGGCCAACCGGTCCAGCGGTGCCACCGCACGTGCGGTCACCACATGCACCGGCGGCAGCTTCCCCATGACCTCCTCGGCACGCCCACGGACGACCGTCACATGATCCAGCCCCAGCAGCTCCACGACCTCTGTCAGGAAGTTCGTACGCCGCAGCAGGGGCTCCAGCAGCGTGATCTTCAGGTCCTCCCGGACCAGGGCCAGGGGAATGCCGGGCAGGCCCGCGCCCGAGCCGACGTCGCACACCGTCACACTCTCGGGCACGACCTCGGAGAGCACCGCACAGTTCAGCAGATGCCGCTCCCACAGGCGGGGCACCTCACGTGGGCCGATCAGACCACGCTGCACACCCGCCTCGGCGAGCAGTTCGGCGTAGCGGACCGCATCAGCGAAGCGATCGCCGAACACCTCACGTGCCTGCTCGGGCGCAGGGGGAAGCTCCGCTGCCTCCGTCACGGGGACCGTCCTTCCGTACCGTCGGCGCACTGAACGCCGACACCAGAACCACCAGAACTATCAGGCTGACAAAGTTCGGCCCCGCCTGCGGGCAGACGGGGCCGGGGGAACGAACGGGCCGATCAGGCGGGGAGCACGACGACGAACCGCTGCGGTTCCTCGCCCTCGGACTCGCTGCGCAGGCCCGCGGACTTGACCGCGTCGTGCACGACCTTGCGCTCGAACGGCGTCATCGGCTTCAGCTTCACGGGCTCGCCCGTGCTCTTGGCCTCGGCGGCGGCCTTGGCACCCAGCTCGGAGAGCTCGGTGCGCTTCTGGGCCCGGTAGCCCGCGATGTCCAGCATCAGCCGGCTGCGGTCCCCGGTCTCCCGGTGCACGGCCAGGCGCGTGAGCTCCTGCAATGCCTCCAGCACCTCGCCGTCACGCCCGACCAGCTTCTGCAGGTCTCGGCTGCCCGCGTCGCTGATGATCGAGACAGCGGCGCGGTCGGCCTCGACGTCCATGTCGATGTCGCCGTCGAGATCGGCGATGTCGAGCAGACCCTCGAGGTAATCCGCCGCGATCTCGCCCTCCTGCTCCAGGCGGGTCAGGGTGTCTGCACCCTCGGCAGCGGCGGAGGTGGTGCCTTCCGTCACGGGATGGGCTCCTTCTTACTTCTTGGACGGGGACTTGGGGCGCTGCGGGCCGCCCTTGCGCTGCCCGGACTGGGCCTTGCTGCGGGTGCCGCCGCCGGGCTTCTGCGCGGCCTTCTTGACAGCGTCGGGCTTGGCGTCCTCGGGTTCGTCGGACTTCTGAAGCGAGGTGGTCGGCTCACCGGCCTGCTTCGCACCACCGGACTGACGCTGGGACTTGCTCTGCCGCTTCGGCTGCTGACGCTTGGGGGTACCAGCCGTGGTCGGCGTACCGTCCTCGGTCACGGTGGCGACAGAACCCTCGCTCTTCACCACACTGCCGTCGCCCTGCGCCGCGAGACCCGCCTTGCTCAGGCCGTTGATGAACTTGCGCTCGTACTCGTTACGGTCACGGCCCTTGGCGACGATCGCCTTGATGATGACGCGCTCGCTGCGCTTGCGGGCCTTGCCGTGCTGCGTGACGTGCTTGGTGAGACGCTCCAGGTACGCGGCCTGGGCCTTGGAACCCGGCGTCGGGTTGTTGCGGATGACGTACATCTGCTGGCCCATGGTCCACACGTTGGTGGTCAGCCAGTAGACGAGGACACCGACCGGGAAGTTGATACCGAAGACGGCGAACATGACCGGGAAGACGTACATCAGCATCTTCTGCTGCTGCATGAACGGCGTTTTCACCGTGGTGTCGACGTTCTTCGTCATCAGCTGACGCTGCGTGTAGAACTGCGACGCCGACATCAGGACGATCATGACCGCGGTGACGATCCGGACCGTGGTCAGCGAGGCCTCGAGGGCAGCGACGTCCGAGGCGCTGTCGGTGAACTTCGCGGCCAGCGGGGCCCCGAAGATATGCGCCTGCTGCGCGCTCTTCAGCAGGCTTTCGTTGATGACACCGATGGTGTCGTTGTTAGCGATGCTGTTGAGCACGTGGTACAGGGCGAAGAAGAACGGCGACTGCGCCAGGATGGGAAGGCACGAGGAGAGCGGGTTGGTGCCCGTCTCCTTGTACAGCTTCATCATCTCTTCGGACTGACGCTGCTTGTCGTTCTTGTAGCGCTCCTGGATCTTCTTCATCTCGGGCTGGAGCGTCTGCATGGCCCGGGTCGCCTTGATCTGCTTCACAAAGAGCGGGATCAGGCAGATACGGATCAGGATCACCAGGGACACGATGGACAGGCCCCAGGCCCACCCGGTGTCAGGGCCGAAGATGGCGCCGTACACCTTGTGGAACTGGACGATGACCCATGAGACGGGTGTCGTGATGAAGCTGAAGAGGCTGGCAATCGTGTCCACTAATCATGCTCCTTGGGCATGGGGCGAGGTCTCTGCGGCCGGGCTCGAAGGAACATTCTCTTCGGTGGCCGTTTCGGCGGCGGAGGGCCCGCCCTTGCGTGCGCGCCAAGCGCCCCGCAGCATCTCGTGCCACCGCGGGCGCTTGCGTGGCGGGACATGGTCCACACCACCCAGCGACCACGGATTGCACCGCAAGATGCGCCAGGCGGTGAGCGCCGTGCCCTTGATCGCACCGTGCCGGTCGATCGCCGTGTAGCCGTAATGGGAACACGACGGGTAGTACTTGCACACCGGCCCGAGCAGCGGACTGATCGTCCACTGGTACAGCTTGATCAGAGCCAGCAGTGGGTACTTCATCGCGCGCCCCCTCCCAGGAGCCGCTGCAGAGCGGCATCCAGGTCTCGGGCCAGCTGTGCATGGTCGGCGTCACCCGCACCGGGCAGCGCTCGTACGACTACCAGGCTACCGGGGGGCAGCTGGTCGACTCGGTCGCGCATCAGATGGCGAAGCCGGCGCTTCACTGTGTTCCGCACGACCGCACCACCCACAGCCTTGCTCACGACGAAACCCGCACGTGTCCGGGGAGCGCTCTCCCCAGACGCGTGCGGGTCCGTGGCACCGCTACGAAGGTGGACGACGAGTGTCGGGCGTCCTGCCCGGCGACCCCGTCGTACCGCGGTCGCGAAGTCCTCGCGCCGCCTCAGCCGGTTCTCGGTGGGCAGCACGACGTCATGACCTGATCGGAATCAGGCGGACAGACGGGCGCGACCCTTGCTACGGCGGGACGCGAGAATCGCGCGGCCGGCACGGGTGCGCATACGCAGCCGGAAGCCGTGGGTCTTCGCGCGACGACGGTTGTTCGGCTGGAAGGTGCGCTTGCTCACTCGGGGGCTCCAGAAGAAATCGGTGTTCGGCGGGTGCCGTCCTGGCTGTCACCGTGCGCCCACGAGTAGCTCGCGTTACGCCCGAGTGCACCGCTTCCCGATCACCCGAGGCGATCTGTGCCCATCGGAGGCAGGCGGCAGCAGCCATCGACAACTCGACCTGGTTACGGTACGCGCGGCTGCGCCATCCGGTCAAACCGGAGGCCAAGGGGAGACACTATCCACAGCCTGGGGACAACAACTTGAACCGCACCCGCCGCGCTGACTACCGTGGCTGAACTCCGATTCGTTCCCTTGTCCCCTTGATTCTGGCTCCACCCCTTTTGAATCCCGACCCGTCCCACCATCACACGTTCGTGGGACCCGTGAGAGAGCGTGCCCTGTGGCTGACGTACCTGCCGATCTTGCCGCAGTGTGGCCACGAGTACTCGAGCATCTCCTCGGTGAGGGCCGCGGGCAGGGCGTCGAGGTCAAGGACGAACACTGGATCCGCCGCTGCCAGCCGCTCGCGCTGGTGGCGGACACCGCCCTCCTCGCCGTACCGAACGAATTTGCGAAGGGCGTACTGGAGGGCCGTCTGGCCCCCATCGTCAGCGAGACCCTGAGCCGCGAATGCGGCCGCCCGATCCGCATCGCGATCACCGTCGACGACTCCGCCGGCGAACCCCCCGCCCCACCCGCACCCCCCACCCCGCCCCAGCCCCGCTACGAGGAGCCCGAGCTCCCCTCGTACGACGGCTACGGCCGCCACCGCGCCGACGACCGCGGGACCGGCACACCCAACGACCCGCTGCCCACCGCCCGCCCGGCCTACCCGAACGAGTACCAGCGCCCCGAGCCCACCCCCGGCAGCTGGCCCCGCCCGACCCAGGACGACTACGGCTGGCAGCAGCAGCGACTCGGCTTCCCGGAGCGAGACCCGTACGCATCGCCGTCACAGGACTCGTACGCACAGGACTCCTACGGCGCGCCCACCCAGGATTACCGCCCGCAGCGGATGGAACGCCCGTCCTACGACGGCCACCGCTCCGACTACGAGCAGCACCGTCCTGACCGCGACCAGCACCGCCCCGAGTACGAGCAGCAGCGGCCCGACTACGACCAGCACCGCCCCGAGTACGAGCAGCAGCGGCCCGACTACGACCAGCCGCGCGCCGACTACGACCGCGACGCACGCCGCGACCTGCCCGACCCGCCCCCCGGCTCCGGTCATGTGCACCGCGGCGGCCCCGTCGGCGCGAACCTGCCGACCACCGGCGCCCCCGGCCCCCTGGCCGCACAGCCCGCACCGGCCGCCGGCCCCGGTGAGCCCACCGCGCGCCTGAACCCGAAGTACCTCTTCGACACGTTCGTCATCGGCGCCTCCAACCGCTTCGCCCACGCGGCCGCCGTCGCCGTCGCCGAGGCTCCCGCCAAGGCGTACAACCCCCTCTTCATCTACGGGGAGTCGGGCCTCGGCAAGACACACCTGCTGCACGCGATCGGGCACTACGCGCGCAGCCTCTACCCAGGCACACGCGTGCGATATGTGAGCTCCGAGGAGTTCACCAACGAGTTCATCAACTCCATCCGCGACGGCAAGGGCGACAGCTTCCGCAAGCGCTACCGCGAGATGGACATCCTGCTCGTCGACGACATCCAGTTCCTCGCGGACAAGGAGTCGACGCAGGAGGAGTTCTTCCACACCTTCAACACACTCCACAACGCCAACAAGCAGATCGTCCTCTCCAGCGACCGGCCGCCCAAGCAGCTGGTCACGCTGGAGGACCGGCTGCGGAACCGTTTCGAGTGGGGCCTGATCACCGACGTACAGCCGCCCGAGCTGGAGACGCGTATCGCGATCCTCCGCAAGAAGGCGGTCCAGGAGCAGCTCAACGCCCCGCCGGAGGTCCTGGAGTTCATCGCCTCCCGCATCTCGCGCAACATCCGCGAGCTGGAGGGCGCGCTGATCCGGGTGACGGCCTTCGCGTCGCTCAACCGGCAGCCGGTGGACCTGGGCCTGACGGAGATCGTCCTGAAGGACCTGATCCCCGGTGGCGAGGACTCGGCTCCCGAGATCACCTCCACGGCCATCATGAGCGCGACCGCCGACTACTTCGGCCTGACCGTCGAGGACCTGTGCGGCACCTCACGCGGCCGCGCCCTCGTCACGGCCCGGCAGATCGCCATGTACCTGTGCCGCGAGCTCACGGACCTGTCGCTGCCGAAGATCGGCGCGCTGTTCGGCGGCCGCGACCACACCACGGTGATGCACGCCGACCGCAAGATCCGCAATCTGATGGCCGAGCGGCGCTCCATCTACAACCAGGTCACCGAGCTGACCAACCGCATCAAGAACGGCTGACGGAGCCGGCCGACCAGCGGCCGGAACAGCCGCCGTACGACGCCGAGGGCGCCCCCGGAGACGGTTCCGGGGGCGCCCTTCGTCATGTCGCCCGTCATGCCGCCCGTCATGCCGCAGCCGAACGTCAGGACACCGGCTGTTCGATTAACTGCCGCGTTACGGCCACTCTCCACAGATTCGGTGACTTTCTGGCGTCCACACCCTGGGGACTGGGAAGTTGTCCAGACTGTGTCCACAGAGGCCCCTGTTGAAAGACCATCAGACCAGGTCAGCTGCTTGTGGATTCGTGGACGAACGATCTCCACAGACTGTGGACAGCGAGAAGATCCACAGGCTGTGCATCAAGTTGTCCACCGGCAACCCACAGGCTGTGACCAGTTGTCCCCAGCGATCCCCATCTTCTCCACACCGCTGTCCACTGTTCGGCAACGCGGCGCGCCTCCTCACCGGCCCGAGTGAAAGGCGTCACACGAAGGTGCCGGGTTGGGCTGTGGGAAAGGTGGGTAAAGCTGGGGACGGCACTGGGGAGAAGTCGCCCCAGCCTGTGCACGGGGTGTGCAGAACTTTCCGTTCTCCACAGAAACGCCGAGTTGTCCACCGCCGTCACCCACAGGCCCCGTGGACAAAATCTCCGCTCTGACCTGGGAAAACGAGGTTATCCACGGTATCCACAGGCCCTACTACTACTCCCAACTAGAGAGAGCTGGGAATTCGTTTCGAAGAGGGTCCTGTGCACAACTCGCCGTCCGGCTCCCGGCTGCCCCTCGTCACGACTTGACCCCGAGAGGCACCTACTGTCAGTGCCGTGCGTCAGACTGGTCCCCGGTGTCCTTCCCCTCACTGGGGCCGACGACACAGAGACAGACGACGAGGGCCAGGCAGAGCGAGAAGCGCCGGCAACAGCAGGAGGCGGCAACAGTGAAGATCCGGGTGGAACGCGACGTACTCGCGGAGGCAGTGGCCTGGGCGGCACGCAGCCTCCCGGCCCGTCCGCCGGCGCCTGTCCTCGCCGGCCTCCTCCTCAAGGCCGAGGACGGCCAGCTGAGCCTGTCCAGCTTCGACTACGAGGTCTCGGCACGGGTGTCCGTGGAGACGGAGGTCGAGGAGGAGGGCACGGTCCTGGTCTCCGGCCGCCTGCTCGCGGACATCTGCCGCGCTCTGCCCAACCGGCCGGTGGAGATTTCCACAGACGGTGTACGGGCGACCGTGGTCTGCGGCTCCTCGCGGTTCACACTCCACACCCTGCCTGTGGAGGAGTACCCGGCGCTGCCGCAGATGCCGAGCGCCACAGGCACCGTCCCCGGCGAGGTCTTCGCGTCCGCGGCCGCCCAGGTCGCCATCGCCGCCGGCCGTGACGACACGCTGCCCGTGCTGACCGGTGTGCGCATCGAGATCGAGGGCGACACCGTCACGCTGGCCTCCACCGACCGCTACCGCTTCGCGGTCCGCGAGTTCCTGTGGAAGCCGGAGAACCCGGAGGCCTCCGCGGTCGCCCTGGTCCCGGCCAAGACGCTGCTGGACACCGCCAAGGCGCTCACCAGCGGAGACAGCGTGACGCTTGCGCTGTCCGGCTCGGGTGCGGGCGAGGGCCTGATCGGCTTCGAGGGCGCCGGTCGTCGTACGACGACCCGTCTGCTGGAGGGCGACCTCCCGAAGTACCGCACGCTGTTCCCGACGGAGTTCAATTCCGTCGCCGTGATCGAGACCGCCCCCTTCGTGGAGGCCGTCAAGCGTGTGGCCCTGGTCGCCGAGCGCAACACCCCGGTGCGGCTGAGCTTCGAGCAGGGTGTGCTGATCCTGGAGGCGGGTTCCAGCGACGACGCACAGGCTGTGGAGAGGGTTGACGCCCAACTGGAGGGCGACGACATCTCGATCGCCTTCAACCCGACCTTCCTGCTGGACGGCCTGAGCGCCATCGACTCCCCGGTCGCCCAGCTGTCCTTCACGACGTCCACGAAGCCCGCGTTGCTCAGCGGCAAGCCGGCGTTGGACGCCGAGGCGGACGAGGCCTACAAGTACCTGATCATGCCGGTGCGGCTGAGCGGCTGAGCGGCTGTCCTTGGCGCCGCAGTTGTCCACAGCGTCCCCAGGCCCGGTGGATCATCGGGCCTGGGGACGATCTGTCGGGCGGAGCCGCAGGTGAGGACGCTGATGAGGGTGTACGTATGAGCGCCTATGCCCACGGATGTGCGCATGCGTCCGGGTTTAGGCTCGTGCGTGGGTACGAACGTGCCCCACACGCCACAGCAACCTAAGGAACAACTGATGGAGCTCGGTCTCGTCGGCCTCGGCAAGATGGGCGGCAACATGCGCGAGCGGATACGCCGCGCGGGCCACACCGTCGTCGGATACGACCGCAACGCGGACCTCGCGGATGTCCACAGCCTGGAAGAGCTTGTGGGCAAGCTCCCCGGGCCGCGCGTTGTCTGGGTGATGGTCCCGGCAGGTGCCCCGACCCAGTCGACCATCGACGAGCTCGCCGAGCTGCTGGAGCCCGGTGACGTCGTGGTGGACGGCGGGAACTCGCGCTGGACCGACGACGAGCGGCATGCCGAGGAGCTGGCGGCCAAGAGCATCGGCTTCGTCGACTGCGGCGTCTCCGGCGGTGTCTGGGGCCTGGAGAACGGCTATGCGCTGATGTACGGCGGCGACGCGGAGAACGTGGCCAAGGTGCAGCCGATCTTCGACGCCTTGAAGCCGGAGGGCGACTTCGGTGCGGTGCACGCCGGCAAGGTCGGCGCGGGGCACTTCGCGAAGATGGTCCACAACGGCATCGAGTACGCGATGATGCAGGCTTATGCCGAGGGCTGGGAGCTGCTGGAGAAGGTCGACTCCGTGACCGACGTCCGGGAGATCTTCCGTTCCTGGCAGGAGGGCACGGTCATCCGGTCCTGGCTGCTGGACCTCGCGGTGAACGCCCTCGACGAGGACGAGCATCTGGACAGGCTCAAGGGTTTTGCACAGGACTCCGGTGAGGGACGCTGGACTGTGGAGGCTGCGATCGACCACGCGGTGCCGCTGCCGGCGATCACCGCGTCGCTGTTCGCGCGGTTCGCGTCCCGCCAGGACGACTCCCCGCAGATGAAGATGATCGCGGCGCTGCGGAACCAGTTCGGTGGCCACGCGGTCGAGACGAAGTAGTCGAGACGACGTAACCGTCGGGCACGACCGTCGCGAACGGCGTCGGGAGCGCCCGTCGGAACGAGAAGAAGTAATCCACACCCTGGGGATGGCACCCTGGCACCCTCGGGAGTGACCCGGTTGTCCACAACTGGGGAAGGTTGAACCACACGTTGGGGGAGGTCGGCGAACGACCATGCACGTCACGCATCTGTCGCTGGCCGACTTCCGCTCGTACGCCCGGGTTGAAGTTCCGCTCGACCCGGGCGTCGCCGCCTTCGTCGGCCCCAACGGCCAGGGAAAGACCAACCTCGTCGAGGCCGTCGGCTATCTCGCCACCCTTGGCAGCCATCGCGTTGCCTCCGACGCCCCGCTGGTCCGCATGGGCGCCGACCGGGCGATCATCCGGGCGCAGGTGCGCCAGGGCGACCGGCAGCAGTTGGTCGAGCTGGAGCTGAACCCCGGCAGGTCCAACCGGGCCCGTATCAACCGGTCCTCGCAGGTCAGACCCCGTGACGTGCTCGGCATCGTGCGGACCGTCCTGTTCGCGCCGGAGGATCTCGCCCTGGTCAAGGGCGACCCAGGGGAGCGGCGCCGCTTCCTCGACGAGCTGATCACCGCCCGCTCCCCGCGCATGGCCGGCGTGCGCTCCGACTACGAGCGGGTCCTCAAGCAGCGCAACACCCTGTTGAAGTCGGCCGCGCTGGCCCGTCGGCACGGCGGGCGTTCCATGGACCTGTCCACCCTCGACGTCTGGGACCAGCACCTGGCGCGCGCGGGTGCCGAGCTGCTCGCCCAGCGTCTCGATCTGATCGCCGCGATCCAGCCGCTGGCCGACAAGGCGTACGAGCAGCTGGCCCCCGGTGGCGGTCCGGTCTCCTTGGACTACAAGCCGTCGGCTCCTGGCGAGGCGCATACGCGCGACGATCTCTTCGAGCAGCTGATGGCGGCGCTCGCCGAGGCCCGTAAGCAGGAGATCGAGCGGGGCGTCACCCTCGTGGGCCCTCATCGGGACGATGTGCTTCTCAAACTCGGTCAGCTGCCCGCCAAGGGATACGCCTCGCACGGCGAGTCCTGGTCCTACGCGCTGTCGCTGCGGCTGGCCTCGTACGACCTGCTCAGGGCTGAAGGCAATGAGCCGGTGCTGGTCCTCGACGACGTCTTCGCCGAGTTGGACGCCCGGCGTCGTGAGCGGCTGGCGGAGTTGGTCGCGCCCGGCGAGCAGGTTCTGGTGACCGCCGCGGTCGACGACGACGTACCGCATGTGTTGGCGGGGGCGCGGTACGCGGTGGCCGAGGGGACGGTGGAGCGCGTATGAGCGAGAACCCGTCCGAGAAGGCGCCGGATGCCGCCAAGAAGGCTCCAGAACCCTCTGGCGTCGACCTCGCGCGCGTGGCGCTCAGGGCGGCCAAGGAGCAGGCACGCGCGCGTGGGGATGCGGCGCAGCAGAAGAAGCAGGCGCGGCGCGGGGGGCTGCGCTCGGGCGCGCGCGCCGACGGCCGCGACCCCTTGGCGCTCGGCGCTGCCATTAACCGCTTGATCACCGAGCGGGGCTGGGAGGCACCGGCCGCGGTGGGCGGTGTGATGGGCCGTTGGCCGCAGATCGTCGGCGAGGACGTCGCCAAGCACTGTGTGCCGGAGAAGTACGACGAGGACGAGCGGGTCCTGGTCGTGCGCTGCGATTCGACGGCCTGGGCGACGAACCTGCGGCTGCTCGCCCCGACCTTGGTGGCCCGCCTCAACGAGGATCTCGGCCATGGCGCGGTGCGGCAGATCAAGGTGCAGGGGCCGGGCGGACCCGCTCGCCGGTACGGCCCGCTGCGTGCGCCCGGCAGCACGGGGCCCGGCGACACCTACGGGTGACGGGTGACGGGTGACGGGCAAGGCGTGATCGTGTTGTCCGTGTTGGGTGAGTCGGGCCTCTCGAGCGGCCGTCACAGCAGTCCCTGGGGCCTCGTCTGCCGCAGGTGACCGACATCACATCAGCAGTTGCCGGCGGTCCCGAAGTGCCGTCGGTGACCTACTCGTCGTGCCACCGCACGCGGTTGCGAATCGCGACCTGACTCCGAAGTAGCCAAGGGTTGACGGCCGGAAGCGCTGAGTGGCTCCCTGAGCCTCTTGGAGCCCCCATCCGCATATCGGGAGTCGGCCGAGCCGGGTTCAGGGCGGCACATGCGGACTCAGGTACCGGCAAACCCCCATCACTGTCGGCGCAACCGGTAGACTGGAAGCCAATCCCGCCCCAATCGTGGGGACCGTCCGGGAAAAGCTGAGCAACGCTGATCAAGGCTTACCAACGCAACATGCCGCAGCCGCTCCGGCAACCCGCCGACGAGCCTGGCTCGTGCTGTGCCAGAAAGGGCGCTTCGTGGCCGATTCCGGCAACCCCAACGAGAACATCCCGTCCACCGACGCCGAGGCGGCCTCGTCGAACGGCGAGGTAACCGCCTCGTACGACGCCAGTGCCATCACCGTCCTCGAGGGTCTGGACGCGGTCCGCAAGCGACCCGGTATGTACATCGGCTCGACCGGCGAGCGCGGCCTGCACCACCTGGTGCAGGAGGTCGTCGACAACTCCGTCGACGAGGCGCTGGCGGGCCACGCGGACACCATCGACGTGACGATCCTGCCCGACGGCGGGGTCCGGGTCGTGGACAACGGCCGTGGTATCCCGGTCGGCATCGTGCCCTCCGAGGGCAAGCCGGCCGTCGAGGTCGTGCTCACCGTGCTGCACGCGGGCGGAAAGTTCGGCGGTGGCGGCTACGCGGTCTCCGGCGGTCTGCACGGCGTGGGTGTCTCCGTGGTGAACGCCCTGTCGACCAAGGTGGCCGTCGAGGTCAAGACCGACGGCTACCGCTGGACGCAGGACTACAAGCTCGGCGTCCCGACGGCTCCGCTGGCCAAGCACGAGGCCACGGACGAGCACGGCACCTCGGTGACCTTCTGGGCCGACCCGGACATCTTCGAGACCACCGACTACTCCTTCGAGACACTCTCGCGCCGCTTCCAGGAGATGGCGTTCCTCAACAAGGGTTTGAGGATCAAACTCACCGATGAGCGGGAGTCGGCCAAGGCGACGTCCGGCGCGGACGAGGCGGGCGCGGACGAGAGCGCCGAGGTCAAGTCGGTCGACTACCACTACGAGGGCGGCATCGTCGACTTCGTGAAGTACCTCAACTCCCGCAAGGGAGACGTGGTGCACCCCACCGTCATCGACCTCGAGGCCGAGGACAAGGAGCGCAGCCTCTCCCTCGAAGTCGCGATGCAGTGGAACAGCAGCTACACCGAGGGCGTGTACTCCTTCGCGAACATCATCCACACGCACGAGGGCGGTACGCACGAAGAGGGCTTCCGGGCCGCGCTGACCTCGCTGATCAACAAGTACGCGCGCGACAAGAAGCTGCTGCGCGAGAAGGACGACAACCTCACGGGCGACGACATCCGCGAGGGTCTGACCGCGATCATCTCGGTGAAGCTGAGCGAGCCCCAGTTCGAGGGGCAGACGAAGACCAAGCTGGGCAACACCGAGGTGAAGACCTTCGTCCAGAAGGTCGTCTACGAGCACCTCAACGACTGGCTGGACCGCAACCCGAACGAGGCGGCGGACATCATCCGCAAGGGCATCCAGGCGGCCACCGCGCGCGTGGCGGCCCGTAAGGCCCGTGACCTGACGCGTCGTAAGGGCCTGCTGGAGACCGCGTCGCTGCCGGGCAAGCTCTCCGACTGCCAGTCGAACGACCCGACCAAGTGCGAGATCTTCATCGTCGAGGGTGACTCCGCCGGCGGCTCGGCCAAGTCCGGCCGCAACCCCGAGTACCAGGCGATCCTCCCGATCCGGGGCAAGATCCTCAACGTCGAGAAGGCGCGGATCGACAAGATCCTCCAGAACCAGGAGATCCAGGCGCTGATCTCGGCCTTCGGCACCGGAGTCCACGAGGACTTCGACATCGAGAAGCTGCGCTATCACAAGATCATCTTGATGGCGGACGCCGACGTCGACGGCCAGCACATCAACACCCTGCTGCTGACCTTCCTGTTCCGCTTCATGCGGCCGCTGGTCGAGGCCGGGCACGTGTTCCTGTCCCGCCCCCCGCTCTACAAGCTCAAGTGGGGCCGGGACGAGGTCGAGTACGCCTACTCCGACCGCGAGCGCGACGCGCTGATCGAGATGGGCCGCCAGCGCGGCAAGCGCGTCCGTGAGGACTCGATCCAGCGCTTCAAGGGTCTCGGCGAGATGAACGCCGAGGAGCTGCGCATCACGACCATGGACCAGGAGCACCGCGTCCTCGGCCAGGTCACCCTCGACGACGCCGCCCAGGCCGACGACCTGTTCTCGGTCCTCATGGGCGAGGACGTCGAGGCCCGCCGCGCGTTCATCCAGCGCAACGCCAAGGACGTCCGCTTCCTCGACATCTGAGTCGGTCTCAGCTGACCGCACCAGGAAGGATCTTCACCAGCAATGACCGACGAGAACACTCCCGTCACGCCTGACGAGGGCGGCGACATCGCCCAGCGTGTCGAGCCCGTCGGGCTCGAGACGGAGATGCAGCGCTCGTACCTCGACTACGCGATGTCCGTCATCGTCTCGCGTGCGCTCCCGGACGTCCGCGACGGCCTCAAGCCCGTCCACCGCCGCGTCCTGTACGCCATGTACGACGGCGGCTACCGCCCCGAGCGCGGCTTCTACAAGTGCGCGCGCGTGGTCGGCGACGTCATGGGCAACTACCACCCCCACGGCGACTCCTCGATCTACGACGCCCTGGTCCGCCTCGCCCAGCCGTGGTCGATGCGGATGCCGCTCGTGGACTCCAACGGCAACTTCGGCTCTCCGGGCAACGACCCGGCGGCGGCCATGCGCTACACCGAGTGCAAGATGGCGCCGCTGTCGATGGAGATGGTCCGTGACATCGACGAGGAGACCGTCGACTTCACGGACAACTACGACGGCCGCTCGCAGGAGCCGACCGTCCTGCCGGCCCGCTTCCCGAACCTGCTGATCAACGGCTCGGCGGGCATCGCGGTCGGCATGGCGACCAACATCCCGCCGCACAACCTGCGCGAGGTAGCGGCCGGCGCCCAGTGGTACCTGGAGAACCCGGAGGCCTCGCACGAGGAGCTCCTGGACGCCCTGATCGAGCGCATCAAGGGCCCCGATTTCCCGACGGGCGCCCTTGTGGTGGGCCGTAAGGGCATCGAAGAGGCGTACCGGACCGGCCGTGGCTCGATCACCATGCGCGCGGTCGTCGAGGTCGAGGAGATCCAGAACCGCCAGTGCCTGGTGGTCACGGAGCTGCCCTACCAGGTCAACCCCGACAACCTCGCGCAGAAGATCGCCGACCTGGTGAAGGACGGCAAGATCGGCGGCATCGCGGACGTCCGGGACGAGACCAGCTCCCGTACCGGTCAGCGTCTTGTCATCGTGCTCAAGAGGGACGCGGTCGCCAAGGTCGTACTGAATAACCTCTACAAGCACACGGACCTTCAGACGAACTTCGGCGCCAACATGCTGGCGCTCGTCGACGGTGTCCCGCGCACCCTCTCCCTGGACGCGTTCATCCGCCACTGGGTGACGCACCAGATCGAGGTCATCGTCCGCCGTACGAAGTTCCGTCTGCGCAAGGCCGAGGAGCGGGCGCACATCCTGCGCGGTCTGCTGAAGGCCCTGGACGCCATCGACGAGGTCATCGCGCTGATCCGGCGCAGCGACACCGTCGACATCGCGCGCGGGGGCCTGATGGAGCTCCTGGAGATCGACGAGATCCAGGCCAACGCCATCCTCGAGATGCAGCTGCGCCGACTGGCCGCCCTGGAGCGCCAGAAGATCATCCAGGAGCACGACGAACTCCAGGCGAAGATCACCGAGTACAACGAGATCCTCGCCTCGCCGGTCCGCCAGCGCGGCATCGTCAGCGCGGAGCTCGCCGCGATCGTCGAGAAGTACGGCGACGACCGCAAGACCATGCTGGTCCCCTACGACGGCGACATGTCCATCGAGGACCTCATCGCCGAAGAGGACATCGTGGTCACGGTCTCGCGCGGCGGTTACGTCAAGCGCACCAAGACCGTCGACTACCGGGCGCAGAAGCGCGGCGGCAAGGGCGTACGCGGCACGAAGCTGAAGGAAGACGACATCGTCGACCACTTCTTCGTCTCGACCACGCACCACTGGCTGCTGTTCTTCACCAACAAGGGCCGTGTGTACCGGGCGAAGGCGTACGAGCTTCCCGACGCCGGGCGTGACGCGCGCGGGCAGCACGTCGCGAACCTGCTCGCCTTCCAGCCGGACGAGGCCATCGCCGAGATCCTCGCGATCCGCGACTACGAGGCGGCGCCGTACCTGGTGCTCGCCACGAAGGCGGGTCTGGTGAAGAAGACGCCTCTGAAGGATTACGATTCGCCCCGCTCCGGTGGTGTCATCGCGATCAACCTCCGTGAACGGGAGGACGGTTCCGACGACGAACTGATCGGCGCCGAACTCGTCTCGGCCGACGACGATCTGCTTCTGATCAGCAAGAAGGCACAGTCGATCAGGTTCACGGCCACGGACGAGTCACTGCGTCCCATGGGCCGCGCCACTTCCGGCGTCAAGGGCATGAGCTTCCGCGAGGGAGACGAGCTGCTCTCGATGAATGTTGTTCGAACCGGTACGTTCGTGTTCACTGCCACCGACGGCGGGTACGCGAAGCGGACCCCCGTCGACGAGTACCGCGTCCAGGGTCGCGGTGGCCTCGGTATCAAGGCCGCCAAGATCGTCGAGGACCGAGGCTCGCTCGTCGGTGCGCTGGTGGTCGAGGAGACCGACGAGATCCTCGCCATCACGCTGGGCGGCGGTGTGATTCGTACGCGAGTCAACGAGGTCAGGGAGACGGGCCGTGACACCATGGGCGTCCAACTGATCAACCTGGGCAAGCGCGATGCCGTCGTGGGCATCGCACGTAACGCCGAGGCGGGACGCGAGGCGGAGGAGGTCGACGGCGATGTGGCCGTCGACGAGACCGCCGAGGATGCCGCCGCGACCATCGGCACGGACGAGGGTGAGGCACCCTCGGCCGAGTAGCACGAGGAGTGAGTCATCGTGAGCGGAGCCACGGGCGCCGGATCGTCCGGAACCCCGACCGGTTCTACGGCCGGTAAGGAGACGGACAGCGGAGGCCGTGGCTCCGCCGCGCGTGCGACGGACACGCACACCACGCAGCTGAAGGCGATCAAGTCGCCCGCGAAGGACTCGCCCTCGTCAGGCGCGCCTGGATCCCAGGGGGGAACCGTGACGGACACCCGAGGCACGGGGCAGCCCCAGCAGTACGCGGCCGGCGCGGGCTCGGCCGGTTCCGGTACCAAGCCACAGCCGCAGTCCGCGCCCACAGGGGCGCAGCAGGCGGCCGCCGCGCCGTCCGCGTCGCCGCTCCCCGGGGAACGGCAGGCACAGCAGCCCGCGGCCGGGCCCTATCACCCGCCGCAGGCCTACCAGACGCCCGCTCCGGCGAGCGCGGTACGCCGGCCGCGCACGGGGGCCAGTACGACGCCCCGCACCCGTAAGGCACGCCTGCGCGTGGCCAAAGCCGACCCGTGGTCGGTGATGAAGGTCAGTTTCCTGCTCTCCATCGCGCTGGGCATCTGCACGATCGTGGCGTCCGCGGTGCTCTGGATGGTCATGGACGCGATGGGCGTCTTCTCGACGGTCGGCGGCACGATCTCCGAGGCCACCGGCTCGAACGAGTCGAACGGCTTCGACCTGCAGTCCTTCCTGTCCCTGCCGCACGTGCTGATGTTCACGTCGATCATCGCGGTCATCGATGTCGTCCTCGCGACGGCGCTGGCGACACTCGGCGCGTTCATCTACAACCTCTCCGCCGGCTTCGTGGGCGGCGTCGAGCTGACGCTGGCCGAGGACGAGTGACCTGCGGCTGAACCGCCGCTGACCGTCCCCCGACAACCGATTTTGGGACTGCCCCGGTCGTGCGCTAATCTTCAGGAGTCAGCGCGCGGGACACACCGCAGAGCGCGGCGGGGCTATAGCTCAGTTGGTTAGAGCGCATCCCTGATAAGGATGAGGCCACAGGTTCAAATCCTGTTAGCCCCACATACGAAAAGACCCCCAACCGATCATGGTTGGGGGTCTTTGGCATGCACGACTGACATCGGCCGATGCGTGAACTCCCGGTCTGCCTCCACTCACCGGATGACCTTGGAATGGCGACATGTGATCGTTCACTCGGTGGATCCGGCGGCGCTGGGGCAGTGGTGGGCCGACGCTCTCGGCTGGGTTGTGGTCCACACCTCCGACGTGGAGTTCGCGATCCGCCCGGAGCCGGACCGTTCGGCCAAGAACCGACTGCATCTCGACTTCGTGCCCGATGACCAGGACGCCGAGGTGGCCCGCCTGGAGTTCCTTGGCGCGAAGCGCGTCGACATAGGCCAGGGCGACCACTCATGGGTGGTCATGGAAGACCCCGAGGGCAACGAGTTCTGTGTCCTGGCACAACGCCGGCAGTGAAGGATCGACCGGCGCGGTTGTCAGTGCCGGATGAGAGCCTGGCGGCATGATCGTCGAACG
The DNA here is from genome assembly GCF_019049285.1 of Streptomyces sp. AC550_RSS872. Classification (GTDB taxonomy): domain Bacteria; phylum Actinomycetota; class Actinomycetes; order Streptomycetales; family Streptomycetaceae; genus Streptomyces. The sequence continues at coordinate 39,058 of NZ_JAGMUL010000083.1, read as the reverse complement.
GGCTTACGCGCATGTCGCCGAGGGCGAGCTGGGGGAAGGCAGCCAGTGGCCGTGGTCGGTGCCGTGCGTGCGGCAGTTGCTGGAGGACGGCCTGACGTTCACCACGCCAGTCACGTTCCTGGTGGGGGAGAACGGCTCGGGCAAGTCGACCCTCGTAGAGGCGCTGGCGGAGGGGTTCGGCCTGGACTCCTGGGGCGGATCCGCCGGCTACAAGTACGCGAGCCGGCGTGAGCCGTCGGCGCTGGGCGGGCGGATACGGTTCGAGGCGACGGCGGCGGGGCGTCGGATGCTGCGCGGGCCTCGAACGCGCCGCAGAGGCTTCTTTCTGCGGGCGGAGACGGCGCTGGACGCGCTGGGCCGGGAACAGGAGACGGGAAGGCTGTCCGGGGCCGCGGACGAGATGAGCCACGGCGAGGGCTTTCTGATGGCCTTCCGCGAGCGGTTTCAGGAGCCTGGGCTGTACGTCTTGGACGAACCCGAGGCCGCGCTGTCCTTCGCTTCCTGTCTTCAACTCGTCGGACATCTGCATGAACTGGGGCGTTCCGGTGCACAGATCGTCTGCGCCACTCACTCACCCGTGCTGACGGCGCTGCCAGGCGCCGAGATCATCGAGGTGGGCGACCACGGAATGCGTCCCGCCGGCTGGCGGGATCTGGAACTCGTCGACCACTGGAGGCGTTACCTCAACGATCCATGGGCCTATCTGCGGCACATCGTCGAAGCGGAGTGAAGCACGCTCTGGGGGCCGTTGTCACCATCGGTACTGAGGAGAATCAACTGGCGTTGCGCAGAGGGGCAAAGGGGGACGGCTCGGTGGGCGAGCCGTCGGTTCAACGCTGGTGCGGGACGAGCGGTTGAGCCGGGGAGCCGGCGTGGGCGCACTCGCGGGTGGCCGAGTCGGACATGGCCGCTTCCGTGTCCGTGAGCGGACGGTGGCGGCAGCCGGGGGTCTTGCCGTGGGCCTCGGCCCGGATGCGCTGCTTCATCGTGGGCGGCAGCGCCCTGGCGTAGGACCAGGCCCAGTGAGGCATCGCCGGCACCGTCAGCTCCGCGTTGCGGTCGCTGTCGTCGCTGCCGCTCTTGCGAGTCGTCTCGGTGTGCGGTACGGCCGCGGCAGCGGAGGTCGAGACGAATCCGAGCGCCGAGAACAGCGCGAGGAAGGCGGTGACAATGCCGGTCCACAGCTTCATGACCTTGTTCCTGGTCATGGCCCCTCACTTTCGGGTTGGGCGATTTGCGTACTTTCCTCATGATGTGTATGGGGGCCGAGAAGTCATGGACCAACGCCCATGACGCGTCGATCTTCAGATGAACAACACTCGAATGGGTGCAAGAAACCCGAAGAGCGCAGAAACGCGGAGGAAGAGTGGCGAAGTCACCCTCTGTCGAGATGTGATCACCCTCCGATCGGAGCGACACGATCCGCTTCTACTGCGCTGTTCCGGAGGGCAGTTGAGCCTCGACGCAGGTCACCGATCGATATCGGTCGGTGTGTATAGTCGGGCGCCAGAGGTCCCCTACGTCAAGGAAAGACGAGGTCGCGCGGTGAAGAAGCTTCTCCTGGTCGCACTGGCCGCCATCGGCGGGCTCCTCGTGTACCGCCAGATCCAGGCGGATCGCGCCGAGCAGGATCTGTGGACGGAGGCGACTGACTCCGTGCCCACGGGTTCGTGAGTCACCACATCGGAATCTGAAGCAGACCCCGGCCGCCAAGCGGTCGGGGTTTTGTGCGCCCGGACCTGTCTGCTCGGACCACCTGTGCGGTGGCGGCGCGAAGCGTCACGGCTCGAGTTGCGGGAGCCGGGCGGAGACCTTAGAGCCGGGTGTTTCGGACGGTCGTACGGATTGCGGGGGTGGCGGGCGGCCCGGCTGGGCAGGATGGGCGACGGTCCATGGTCCTGCGGCGACGAGGGGTGGCGCGTGATGAGGCGGCGGCGTACGGCGTGGTGGCGCCGGGCGAGGATGCGGCGCGGTCATCCCGCGGCACGCGTGCGCGTGGCCGTCGTAGGGGCAATGGTGCTGTGTACGACGGCTGCCCTGCCGGGCGGGCCCGCGCTCGCGGCCGGAACGCCCAGCCCCTACGCCTTCGCGCCGGAGGCACGGTTCGTCCCGGGAGCGACGGGTACCGCGGACGCCGCACCTCTCACACCGGGCAGGACGTACCGCAGCTCCCTGCCGAGCGACGGAGGGGTCTATTACAGCCTCGAACTCGACGCAGCCTCGGACGCGTACGTCTCCGCGACCGCCGTCCCCGCCGCCGGCAGCACCATCCGCTCGGGCGACGGCATCAAGATCGCCGTGGAGGACTCCAACGGCCGCGTCTGCTCCTCCGACAGCGAAACCTTCGGCATCGTCCGCACCGCCCGCCCGATCGCGACCTGGGCCGGGCGCGAGATCTCCGCAAAGCACTCCGGCTGTGAGACCAGGGGCACCTATTACGTGGTCCTCGAGCGCGTCAGTACGACGACGTCCGTGCCGGACACCTGGGACCTGGAGCTCTTCGCCGTCTCGGAACCCTCCCTGGAGCAGACCGGTGCGACAGAAGCCCCCAAGGACTGGAACTCCGCCCCGCCGGCACCCCTCACCGGCGACGCCGCCCGGCGCGAGGGCGGCTCCGGCTTCGCCTCGGCGGCATCCATCGGGAACGGCGTCTGGAGTTCCGACATCGAGCCCGGCCGGACGTTCTTCTACAAGGTGCCGGTCGACTGGGGGCGCCAGCTGCACGCCATCGCCGAACTGGGCAGCTCGAACAGTGGCGAGGGCTCCGCGGGCGGCGCCCTGAACCTCTCGCTCTACAACCCCGTGCGCGGCTTCGTCGACGAGGCGAGCGTCACCTACGACGGCCGCCAGAAGTCCGCCGAACTCGACCCTCTGCCGCCGGTCATGTACGAGAACCGGTACGCCCGGCCCGAAGCGCTCAACGGGATGCGGTTCGCCGGTTCCTACTACCTCGTGGTGAACCTTGCGGCCGAGGTCGCCGAGAAGTACGGCGAGGGACCGTTCCCGCTGACGCTGCGCGTGCGGGTGGAGGGTGCGTCGGAGGCGGGTCCCGGTTATGCGGGGGAGTCTGAGCCCGAGGGCCTCTTCCAGATCGGGCGGGCCGGGATCGGTGGCGATCAGGGGACCGCCGCCGCGGGCGGGGCCGGGAGCCACGGGGACGCCGCGATGACGGTGCTCGCGGTGAGCGGGATCGGCACGGGGACTGTGGTGCTGGTGGTGCTGGGGGTGTGGACCGTGGTGGCCCGGCGGAGGGCTGCGGCCCTGTAGGGACGCCAGGGCAGCGCAGTGCGGGGCTGCGGACACGGGCGTGGACGCCGCCGGCGCCACAGCGACCTCAGATGCGGGCCAGCGCCCAGAAACCCACGGCGTAGCAGGCCAGCGCCAGCAGCAGGAGTGGTACGGCCACCCTCGCCGGCGGGCCGGGACGGCGGCGAGCCAGGCGGCGGGCGGCGCGGTGGCCGCCGCGGCGGTGGGGCTGCGGAATTGAGGGCGCCGAAGGTGGAACCTGCGGGCTCTGAGCGGTGTACGAAGCAGTAGAGGCATCGACGCGTTGGTGTTGCACCGGCGTCGGAGGCTGAGGCGGGTACTGCGGTGTGCGGGGCCGGGGGGAGGACAGGACATGCGTGGTGTCGTAGGGGGAGGCGTGGGAGAAGTGATGCTGTGCGCCTTGGTGTGCCTGGTCCGGCTGGCCTTGGGCCGGGCCCGGGGCCCAGGGCGGTTGGGGTGGCTGGGGCGGGGGTGTTTGAGGCTGCGAGGAGGAGACGGCGTCCTGAGGGGGCGGCAGGTGGAAGCTGCCGGTGTCCGACATGCTGAGGGGCCCGTCCCTGTCGCCGGACGGCGAGGAGGCCGACCGCTCCCGGGAATCCGGGGTCGGCCCGGCCACGCCCTGGCGCGGATCGCTCGGCGTGCTGCCCGAGCCGGTGCCTGCCGTCCGGTAGCCGGAGTCGGAGCCGGAGCCATTGCCATGGACGATGCCAGTGGACGCCGAGCCGGTACCTGTATGCCGGGGGCCGGAGTTGGCAGCCCCCAACGAGTCCGCGCTCGTGCCCAACCGGCGTCGGCCGCCCGTGCTCGCACCCGTGCTCTCCTCGACCCCCGGCGCCCGTTTGAGCGGCCCGTCCGGCCCGAACCCCGTGGGCAGGGGCCCGATCTGGTCGAAGATCTCGATGAGCTCGTCGTCCGGGCCCGGTTCCGGCAGGAGCTCGGCGGCCGAGGCGAGGGCCTTGCGCGCCCCCGTGGCCGTGCGGAACCGCGCGTGGGGATCCGGCTGAAGCAGCGACGCCACGACCTGCCAGAGTGGTTCGGGAATACCCTTGGGCGCACCGGGTGTCCCGTGATCCGCGAAGTACTGGACGAGGGCCTTCACGTCAGGCTTGGCGCCCTCCAGCAGATACAGGGCGACAAGTCCTACGGCGAACAGGTCGGCGGGGAAGTCCGGCTCCGCACCCATGAGTTGCTCGGGCGCGAGATAGCCGGGGGTGCCCACCACGAGGTTGGTCTCGGTCAGCCGGGGCTCACCCAGTCGCATGGCGATGCCGAAGTCGGACAGACGCAGCCGCGGACGTGCCGTGCCGGTGGCCTCGAGGAGCAGGTTGGCGGGCTTGATGTCACGGTGGACGACGCCCTCCGCGTGCACCGCGGCCAGCCCGGCGAGGAGTTGGTCGAGGAGCGTACAGACGAAAGAGGGCGCCAAGGGGCCGTAGTCCCCGATGAGATGGACCAGCGAACCGCCGGCCACCAGGTCCATGGTGAACAGGACCTTGTCGTCGTCGGCGGCCCAGCTGGCCGGCGCGAGCACATGGGGGTGATCGATGCGGAGTGCCTGTTCGCGGACGAACCGCAGCAGCGAGTGCGCGTCGCTCTGCTGGAGCACCTTGGCGGCCACATACCGGCGGCGCCGGTGGTCCCAGGCACGCCAGACGGCACCTACGCCGCCGCGTCCGATCGGGTCGACCAGTTCGTACCGGCCGGCGAAGACCTCACCCATGGCTGTGCGTCGCTCCTCCCCCTTCGGCTACCCCCCTTGCTTCCCCCTCGACGAGCGATACGACTCCCCCCTCGCTGACACATCCGCGTCCTTTCGGAACGTGGGCCGTCGGCCCGGTTGCCGAACCCCCTTCGGCGACCGGGCCTCGGGGTCAGTTCTGGTGGGACTGGTAGTGCGCGACCGCGTCGGAGGTGCGGCCTGCGCCGTACACCCGGAGGAACTCTGCCAGTTCCGGGTGGGTGGGGGCGAGGGTGTCCGCGGCCTCGATGATGTCCCCCGCGGCCGCGACCGAGCGCAGCAGTGACTGGATCTCCCGGACCACCCGCTTGACCGTGGGCGCCCCCGAACTGTTCGTCGTCTGTGTGGTGTTGCTGAGCACCGAGCCCCCCTGCGACTTCTTGATCTCGTCCATCCGCTCGGTCGCCTCGGCCGCGCTCACACTGCCGTCCGCGACCTGTCCCGCCAGGTCCTGCAACAACTGCACCCGCTGGACCACGGCGGGATTGCCGATCTTTGCTCGCTGACCGCTCATCAGCTGCGACAGCATCGGTGCGGACAGTCCCAGTACCCCCGCGAGACGAGCCTGGTTGAGACCAAGATCGTCGATGAGCTTACGAAAGAGCGTCCCCAGCGGCTCCCCGTACCAGTTCCGCTGCAGATCCCGCGCTCTTGCGGTGGCTTCCTGCTGTGCGGCGTCCATTGCGTCTCCCCATCGCTTCCCCAAAACCGCGGTTCGCTGTAGCGAACCACGCCGAGCATCTTACGGAGAGTGGTCGTTCACCGGGACCCCCAATCTTTTTGCTAGATACGGGGGGCGACCAGGTACTCTGGTCTGCGGCGCCCGCCGGAACGCGGTTCTTCCGGTCGGACGCTCCTCTTACGGGGCCTTAGCTCAGTTGGTAGAGCGCTGTCTTTGCATGGCAGATGTCAGGGGTTCGACTCCCCTAGGCTCCACAATCAAGCCCCCTGATCTGCGGAAACGCGGTGTCAGGGGGCATTTTGGTGCGTGGACGGTGCGCGCGCGGTGACTTCGTGCTTCCGGGGCGCTGGCTTATGATCCAAGGGAATAAACTTGAGCCATTAGGTAGGGGAATGGATGAAGACGCGTCCGGGTCTGACCGTCGACAAGATCGCACAGGCTGCTGCCGCCCTGGCCGACGAGGTCGGATTCGAAGGGGTCACCCTCTCGGCCCTTGCACGTAGCTTCGGTGTGAAGGACGCCAGCCTGTACTCGCACGTCAAGAACATTCAGGACGTACGGACCCGGGTGGCCCTGCTGGCGGCCGAAGAGATGAGTGCCGAACTCGCCGTCGCCATCGCCGGACGGTCGGCCGAGGACGCGCTGGTGGCCTTCGCCGACACCTACCGTGCCTTTGCCCTGCGCTACCCCGGGCGGTACGCGGCGACACAGATGCGGCTGGATCTTGAACAGATCGCCGATGAGAAGGGGTTCGTCCGCAACATCGAGCTGACTTACGCGGTGCTGCGTGCCTACGACCTGGAAGAGCCGGATCTGACGGACGCGGTGCGCTTCATGCGCAGTACGTTCCACGGCTTCATCAACATCGAGTCGGCCGGCGGGTTCGGACATCCGCGGAACCTCGACGAGTCCTGGCGCAAGACCGTTGCGGCGGTGCACTCGGTGCTCCGGCAATGGCCCCGCACCAAGGCCGCCTAGGCCGTCTCTCGGGATCGCCTCGCTGGGGATCTTCACGGCCGGTGGCGCGACAGGGAGGGGCGAAGTCCTGTCGCACCGACTGGATTTCGCCATTCGCCCCACTTCATGTAGATGACGGTCGGCTCGCGGCCGGGAGCCGGCGCGGTCTCCCCGGGCCACTTCGGGTGGGCCAGCTCGTCGAAGGCGAGGATGCCGCCCTTGGTCAGGCGCGGCCTGATCGCTTCGAGGAGTTCCTTCGTCGGCTGGTACACGTCGAGGTCGAAGCAGGCGAGCGCGGAGAGCGGCTCGTCGTCCGACGGCTTGCGCTGGACGACCTCCTCCGGGTCGACCAGTGGCTGGGCACCCAGGCGGTCGCGGATTATGTCGACGCATGGTGGAACTCGGCCCCGGTGCGGTCGAGTTTGTTGGCGAAGCGGATGCGCGGGATGCCGTAGCGGTCGCCTGACGTCACAACGTCTCGGACTGCGACTCGAGACCGGAGGCACCGGCGACACCGGCGACACCGGCGACACCGGCGACACCGGCGACACCGGAGGCACCGGAGGCACCGGAGACACCGGCCAACACCGCCACGGCACCGTCGAGCACCCGGAGGTTGCGTTCGACCTCGGCGGTGAAGTCGACGTAGTCCGGGGCGTCGATGATGTACCTCACCGATCTTGTAGGACACACCGGTGTAGAACAGGATCCGCTCGGTGGTGGTCGTCTTGCCCGCGTCGATGTGCGCCGTGATCCCGATAGTGCGGTCCTGAACGGAGGGGCGGGGCGCGTTCCGAGGGCACGCCCGTGCGGCCTGCTCAGGCCTGCTCAGGCCTGCTCAGGCCTGCTTGGAGCTGCCGGGCGGGAGGAACAGCGCGGGGACCGCGGTGAGAGCCACGAAGAGGAGGGCCCACCAGAAGACGGCGCCGAACTCCGCGGCCGTGCCGCCTGCCGAGTAGACGCAGTGCTGAAGGAGCAGCGCGATGACCGTGGTGCCCACGGCACCGCCGAGCTGCTGCGAGACGGCGTTGGCCGTGGTCGCGGCGGGCACGCTGGTGGTCGGCAGCGAGTGGTACAGCGTGACCATGACGGGCGCCGCCGCCAGGGCCAGGCCGATGCCCTGGGCGAACAGGGCGGCGAGCAGGAGAACGTTCACTTCGGCGGTGTCGGCCAGGGCGAACGTGGTGAGGCCCGCCGCGACCAGGAGGAGCCCGACGAGGACCAGCGCGCGGGGGTTGCTCTTGGTGTCGATGACCCGGCTGACGAGCAGCACTGCCACTGCCGTTCCGGCTCCCTGAGCCATCATGATCGCTCCGGCGCCCAGGGGCCCTTTCCCGCCGGCCTGCTGGAAGAACAGCGGGATCAGCACGACGACTCCGTAGAGACCGAAGTTGTTGAGCAGGGTGATGGAGGTGGAGGCCGTAAAGGCCCGGTCACGGAAGAGGGAGAAGTCCACCACTCTGGGAGTCTCGGCCCGGGCGGCCCGCACCCCGTGCACGGCGAGCAGCAGCACGCCGACCGCGATCGGCAGGAGAACCGGCGTGCCGGTCAGCGACGTGCCCTTGGCCAGGTTGCTGAAGCCGAGGATGGCCACGGCCAGACCGCCGCCCATGGTGAGCAGCCCGGTGAGGTCGAGACGCCCCGGCGCCTGCCCCTTGGCGTTCGGGATGTTCCGCGCGGACAGGACGATCACGGTGAGGATGATCGGCACATTCAGGAAGAACACCCACCGCCAGGAGAACTCCTGGATGAGCGTGCCGCCCAGGACCGGGCCGAGTACCGGCGCGACCAGCAGTGGAACGGACATCATCGTCATCATCCGGCCCATCTGGGCCCGCCCGGCGACCTCGACGACGATGATCCGCATCAGCGGGAAGAGCATGCTGGCGCCGAGACCCTGTACCGCCCGGAAGACGATGAGGCTGCCCAGCGACCAGGCGGCACCGCACAGGAGCGAGCCCAGCAGGAAGACGGCGAGCGAGGCGGTCCAGGTGGCGGTCGCGCCGAAGCGCTGAGCCGCCCACCCGGTCGCCGGGATGACCGAGGACATCGCGAGGAGATACGCGGTGGACGCCCACTGGGCGTCCGCGAGCGAGACGTCGAAGTACTCGGTGAACGAGTGCATGGCGACGCCGACGATCGTGGTGTCCAACAGGGCGACGAACGCGCCCAGCGCCAGGACGAGCGCCACGACGACGGGTGAGCGCTCCGACGGCCCGGTGGCCGCTTCGTCCGGCGCCTCCCTCTCGGTTCTCGTGGTGCTGATCTCCGAGGACATGAAGGGGCCTCTCCTGCGTAGCGACTGGGCAGTGACCCATAAGCCATAACCTAGGGGTCATTGTTTTTTGCCTACTATACATAGGCCCTGCTACGGTCCGGATCATGAAGGAATTGACCGAACCCGAAATCCGCTCGTCGTTCGTCAACTGCACGAAGGGCGAGGTCAGTCGACTCACGGTGCCGCGGGATCTTCCCGAACTCCCCTGGGGAGACCTGGACTTCCTCGGATGGCGCGACCCCGCCGCGCCGCAGCGCAGCTACATCGTGGCCGAGCACGAAGGTCAACTCGTAGGCTTCGCCCTCCGTCTGGCCCCCCGCACGGGGAACACACACCACCGCTCCATGTGCTCCATCTGTCTGACGACGCACCCCGCAAGCGGGGTGGCGCTGATGACGGCCCGCAAAGCGCGCCAGACCGGCAACGGTGACGAGACGGTGGGTCAGTACCTCTGCACCGACCTGGCCTGCTCCTTGTACGTGCGCGGCAAGAAGCGGACCCAGCCCGGAGGCCGCCTGAAGGAGACCCTCACCGAGGAGGAGAAGATCGAGCGCATGCGGGCACAGCTCGCCGGCTTCCTGAGCAAGCTCCTCTAGGGCCCCGGGTAAAGCTCGCCCCGTCGCCAGGAGAAAAACGTTGTCCATTCAGGCTTCGGCATGCGCACGGCCAGCTCGTCCCGCACCAGGCGGTGCACCACCCGGAAGTGGATGACGGGCTGATGTGGATCTCCTGTGCCAGTTCCGCGATGCGCAACTGCCTAGGTATCAGGGCGAGTTACTCGAGTGCGAGGAAGGTCGAAGGGGACAGCCCGAGCCCGCCGCCGAATTCGCGCGCCAGCGCCCACGACCCGGAAGTCCTGGCCCGGGTCATGGTCATGGTCATCGTCTCCGGGTTCTTCGGCGTGCAGCACACCTCCGACGTACTCACAGGCCCGGCCGACCTGATGGAACGCTACGCCGGACTACGCGACGCCCTCTTCAAGGGCTTCATCTTCGATTGAGCCCCCGGACCAGCCCTGTCCCCCCCCCACGCGGGAGCGACCAACTGGCGCTGAGGGACGACCACAGCGATGTTCCACGTGAAACACCGCTGTGGGGCAGGAGACCCGCAAGTCTCCCGCCCCACAGCGCAGTTCGACGCCCAGGCCGTCACCGGCCCTTCACATCACCGGCCCTCGTCACGCCGGGCCGCATCCTCCTCGGCTTCCTTCGCCTGGACCTCGGGATCGAGGACGGACTGGCCGCTGCCGTCCACCGACGACAGACGATTCGCTTCGGGAACCTCGGTCGCGGCGGGCGGCTCGACCAACCAGTCAGGGTTGGCCTGCTTGTCCCACCACTTCCAGGCGGCGAAGGCGCCGCCCGCGAGAACGCCGAGCACCGCCAGCATCTTCGCGGCACGACCGGCCTTGGCGCGCCTCTGATGCTTGCGGACCAGCTTCTGAATCTCCTTCGGCGAGACCTGACCGCGCAACGCGGCCAACGCTGCCGCCCCGCGCGCGGTGGCCTCGTCCCTGACGGGTCCGGCAGCGGCCACGGCCTGCTCCAGCCTCGGCCGGGAGTAGACGGCGGCCTGCCGGGCAGCCTGCCGCGTACGGACGGCGGCCTCATGAGCGGCATGGTCGACCTTCGGCGGCACATGTGCACGCGCCTGCTCCAAGCGCGGAGCAACATACGTGCCGTACTGCATAAGGGCCTGCGCGCGGGCCTGCTCGGTGGCCTGCGTCACCTTCGGCGCGAGCCGTACGCGTGCCTCGTGTGCATAGTGCGTAGCCCTGTCCTTGGCGGTGTCGGCGTAAGGCGCCACCACTTCCGCGGCGTGCAGCACGCTGTCCTTCGCCGAGCCGGTCGCGGCGCGCACGCTGTCGATGCGGGTCACGGGTTCCTCCTCCTCGGTGGCGTACGGTATTTCGACTTTCCACCCTTTTACGGATCATGCCTGCCGGAACGCTCTGCGGCATGTGAGGGCGGGCATATGGGTGCCGATGTGCTTGATCAAGCGCAATAACGGATCAATGCGGGTCAACTGTGGCTTGTCGTCGACAATGCCACGGTTCTTCCCGTCGCGCCCCTGCCACGGACCGACTCGATGGGTTTTCTGCAAGTAATCGGCCGGGTTGCGTGCGGGTGAACGAACGCCGGACGACGGACACCCCCGTCCGTGCGAGGATCGGGGAGTCACAAGAAGACAACGGAAGGCAGATCGTGGCCGAGCAGCTCTACGCCACCCTGAAGACCAGCCAAGGCGACATCGAGGTCCGGCTCCTCCCGAACCACGCGCCGATCACGGTCAAGAACTTCGTCGAACTTGCCCAGGGCGAGCGTGAGTGGACGAACCCCACTACCGGTGAGAAGTCCTCGGCCAAGCTCTACGACGGCACGGTCTTCCACCGCGTCATCAGCGGCTTCATGATCCAGGGCGGCGACCCCCTCGGCAACGGCACCGGCGGCCCCGGCTACCAGTTCCAGGACGAATTCCACCCCGACCTCCGCTTCGACAAGCCCTACCTGCTCGCCATGGCCAACGCCGGCCCCGGCACCAACGGCTCGCAGTTCTTCATCACCGTCTCCCCGACCACCTGGCTGAACCGGAAGCACACCATCTTCGGCGAGGTCACCGACCCCGCCAGCCAGAAGATCGTCGACACCATCGCCGCCGTCCAGACCAACCCGCGCACCGAACGCCCGGTCAACGACATCGTCATCGAGTCGGTCGTCATCGAGACCCGCGAGAGCTGAGACACGACGCGACAGCGTCCGACACCTCCCACAGGGAACCAAACGCCCCGCTCGTCCGTAAGGATGAGCGGGGCGGTGCATGAGGCGTGCACCGCGTACGACGACCTAGGGGACCTCATGGACCAGCCGGCAGGCAGCCCGCAGGACGCCCAGAGCCTGCCCGTCTGCTACCGCCACCCGGACCGCGAGACCGGCATCCGCTGCACCCGCTGCGAACGCCCCATCTGCCCCGAATGCATGGTCAACGCCTCCGTCGGCTTCCAATGCCCCCACTGCGTCCGCACCGGCTCCGGCACCGGCCACGCCCCCACCGCCTCCCAACCCCGCACCCTGGCAGGAGGCACCCTCACCGCCGACCCCCGCCTCCTCACCAAGATCCTCATCGGGATCAACCTGGCAATCTTCATCGCCGTCCAGACCAGCGACTCACTCCTGAACGACCTGGTCCTCCTCGGCGCATGGCCACCAGCGCCCTACACACCCACCCAAGGCGTCGCGGGAGGCGAGTGGTACCGCCTGGTCACCTCGATGTTCACCCACGAGGCTCCCTGGCACATCGGCTTCAACATGCTCAGCCTCTGGTGGCTCGGCGGCCCCCTGGAAACCGCCCTCGGCCGCGCCCGCTACCTCACGGTCTACTTCGTCTCCGGCCTCGCGGGCAGCGCCCTCGCCTACCTCCTGGCCTCACCGACCACCGCCACCCTCGGTGCCTCCGGCGCCATCTTCGGCCTCTTCGGCGCCACCGCCGTCCTGATGCGACGCCTCAACTACGACATGCGGCCGATCATCGCCCTGCTGGTGATCAACCTGATCTTCACCTTCGCCCCGGGATTCAACATCTCCTGGCAGGCCCACATCGGTGGCCTCGTCGCCGGCGTGATCACGGGCTACGCGATGGTCCACGCCCCACGTGAGCACCGGGCGCTGATCCAGTACGGCACCTGCGCGCTGGTCCTGGCTGTCGTAGTGCTCCTGACCCTGCTCAGGACTGCCCAGCTCACTTAACGCGCCCTGTTGTCCACAGTGAGTGCCGGATCTTGTGCACACTGTGCGGGAACAGCTGTGCCCCCTGCCGCCGACCCGAGTTTCCGCAGGTCAGGCAGGGGGCGAACAGGTTTTCGGTTACGGGTGTCCAGCCGGTGGTTCGTCACACCGGCGTCAACAGTCGATGAGTTATCCACAGATCGTCTTTTCTTTTTCAACACTGTGGACAACGGCTGTGGATAACTCACCGGATAGCCCTGGGCAGAGCTGCGTTCACCGCGAAGTGAGCGCCCGTTCGACGGCTACTTCCACTGGGTGGAGACGCCGAATCCGGCGGCGATGAAGCCGAAGCCCACGACGATGTTCCAGTTGCCCAGGGCGTCGATGGGCAGTGAACCGTCGGTCACGTAGAAGACGACGATCCAGGCGAGGCCGATGAGGAACATGGCCAGCATCACAGGCGCGACCCAGGCGCGGCTGTTCAGCTTGATGGCGGCCGCCTGCTTGGACGGCGGCGGCGTGTAGTCGGCCTTCTTGCGGATACGTGACTTCGGCACGAGGGTCTCTCCTGTCGATGCGCTGCGTGGCCGCGCAGGGAACTGTGGCTGGCTCGGGGCAGCGTACAAGGGGACTCTGATTGCTCCCCCGGGCGTCCGTTAGCGTAGTGCTTCCGCGGCGCCGAAGGAGATAAGGGTACGTTGAGCAATTCTGCCGACTCCCCCGGGACGGGATCCAGTCCTGTCCGTGGCCGATTCCGGCCGGTGCGGGTACTGACCGCGGCCGTCTTCGCTCTCGCGGGGCTCATTTTCTTCACCAGCTTCAACACGGCCAAGGGCACCAACATCCGTACAGATGCCTCGCTGCTGAAGCTGTCGGACCTCATCCAGGAGCGCAGCCACAAGAACGGCCAGCTCAACGAGTCCAATGCGGTCCTGCGGGATGACGTGGAGGCGTTGGCCGAGCGTGATGACGGCAGTACCAGGGCCGAGGACGACAAGCTGGCGGCGCTGGAGCGGAACGCGGGGACGCAGAAGCTGACGGGTGAGGCGATTTCGGTCACACTCAACGACGCGCCGCCGGATGCGACGGCCAAGCTTCCTGGTTATCCGGAGCCGCAGCCCGACTACCTGGTCATTCACCAGCAGGATCTTCAGGCGGTGGTCAACGCGCTGTGGCAGAGCGGCGCCAAGGGGATCAAGGTGATGGATCAGCGGTTGATCTCCACCAGTGCGGTGCGCTGCGTGGGCAACACGCTGATTCTCCAGGGCCGGGTCTACTCGCCGCCGTACAAGATCACGGCGGTCGGGGATCCGGAGGAGATGCAGAAGGCGCTCGCGGCCTCGCCGGCGATCCAGAACTACATGGTGTACGTCAATGTCTACGGTCTCGGCTGGAAAGTCACCGAGGACGGGACGGTGACTCTGCCGGGTTACTCCGGCACAGTGGATCTGCAGTACGCCAAGCCTGTGGAGTGAGCCCGCTCTAGCCCTCTCTGGAGCTGCCGGTGCGTGTCGTCGTCAGGACCGTCAGCGAGCTGTGTATCACCGTCGGCACGGTGATCGTCCTGTTCGTCGTCTATGTGCTGTTCTGGACCGGTGTGAAGGCCGATCACGTCATGGACGACCAGATCGACCGGTTACAGGAGCAGTGGGCGCAGGGGGCGGTGCGGCCGACGGCCGCGGCTCCTGGTGGTGAGGCCGGCGGCGAGGGTGCGCCCACCCCTGGCCCGTACAGCACGGACAAGCCTTTCGCGATCATGTACATCCCGCGTCTTGGTTTCACGTGGAACAAGCCGGTGCTCGAAGGCACTGCCACCAGGACTCTGAAAAAGGGGCTCGGTCACTACGCGAGCACCGCGCAGCTGGGGCAGAAGGGGAACTTCTCGGTGGCCGGTCACCGGCGTACGTACGGTGATCCCTTCAAGGACTTTCCGAGGCTGCGACCCGGTGACGCCGTGGTCCTGACCGAGGGGACCACCTGGTTCACATATCGGATCGACAAAGGCCCTTACAAAACGCTGCCCACGGACATTGAGGTGATCGACGCTGTGCCCCGTAAGTCGGGGTATACGCGTGAGGGCCGCTATCTGACCCTGACCACGTGTGATCCGGAGTGGGGACACAGTCACCGGCTGATCGTGTGGGCGCATCTGGACTCCACCCAGCCTGTGGAGGCCGGGAAACCGGAGGCGTTGCGCCGTTAGTCTGTTGGCTGTACGGCGTGAGTCTGGTGCCGTGGTGCGACGGAAGGGACGGCATGTACGGCTGGATCTGGCGGCATCTACCGGGGAATGCGTGGGTGAGGGCGCTGATCTCGCTCGCTCTGGTCGTGGCCGTGGTCTACGTCCTGTTCAACTACGTCTTCCCGTGGGCCGAACCGCTGCTGCCCTTCAACGATGTGACGGTGGACAACCAGTGAGCGCGCGCATTCTGGTCGTGGACAACTACGACAGCTTCGTCTTCAACCTGGTCCAGTACCTCTACCAGCTGGGTGCCGAGTGCGAGGTGCTGCGCAACGACGAGGTGTCGACGGCGCATGCCCAGGACGGCTTCGACGGCGTGCTGCTGTCGCCGGGGCCGGGCACGCCGGAGGAGGCGGGCGTGTGCGTGGACATGGTCCGGCACTGTGCTTCGACCGGGGTGCCGGTCTTCGGCGTGTGTCTCGGTATGCAGTCGATGCAGGTGGCGTACGGCGGTGTGGTGGACCGTGCGCCGGAGCTGCTGCACGGCAAGACCTCGCTGGTCGAGCACGAGGGCAAGGGTGTCTTCGCGGGCCTGCCGACGCCTTTCACGGCGACCCGCTATCACTCCCTGGCGGCGGAACCGGGGACGGTGCCGGCCGAGCTGGAGGTCACGGCTCGTACGCACGACGGGATCATCATGGGTCTGCGGCATCGTGAACTGGCGGTGGAGGGGGTGCAGTTCCACCCCGAGTCGGTGCTGACCGAGCATGGGCACCGGATGCTGGCCAACTGGCTGGTGGAGTGCGGCGACCAGGGTGCGGTGGCGAGGTCGGCGGGGCTTGCCCCGGTGGTGGGCAGGGCCACGGCGTGACCGCGCTGCGCCCCGAGCGCGAGTCCGGCGCCTCGTACGGGGAGTCCTTCACGGACTCCTACGGCGGCGTCGGCGACCAGGGCACCTCGTACGGGCAGCAGCCGTACGAGGCCTCTGGTGCGCTCGGGGAGTGGCAGGGCGGGGAGGACTACGTCACGCAGGGGCAGGCGCAGGGCGTCGAGGGGTACAGCGCTGATGGCTACGGCGGTGACGACTATGCCGCTGGGGGTTATGGCGGTGACGGGTATGGCCGTGACGGGTATGGCGGTGGCTCCTATGAGGAGTCGTACGAGGAGCCGTACGCAGAGTCGTACTCAGAGCAGTACATACCCCCCGCGGACGACGAGACCGTAGCGCTGCGGGTACCGGATCCGTCGGCCTCCGGCGAGTCCATATCGGCCTCTGCCGCCTCTGCCGCCTCTGCCGCCTCTTCTGTCACTTCGGCCACCGGAACCCCGACCGGCGGCCGTGCGGCCCGCAGAAGGGCCGCCAAGCGGCGTCACGGGCGTCATGGCGGTTCCCGGCAGGTGTCGGAGGCCGTGGAAGCGGAATCGGGCCCGGAGGGTTCCGGTGCGCCGCTCTCGCGGGTGGAGGCCCGTAGACAGGCCAAGGCGCGCAAGCCCAGCCCCGGGGTGCTGGCCAGCCGGGCGGTCGGTGAGGTGTTCATCACCACCGGTGTGCTGATGCTGCTGTTCGTGAGCTACCAGCTGTGGTGGACGAACGTCCGGGCGCATGCGCAGGCGGACAAGGAGGCCAGCAGCCTCCAGGACGACTGGGCGAGCGGCAAGCGCAACCCGGGGACGTTCGAGCCGGGGCAGGGCTTCGCCATCCTGCACATCCCGAAGCTGGACGTGGTCGTCCCGATCGCCGAGGGCATCAGCAACAAGAAGGTGCTCGACCGGGGCATGGTCGGTCACTACGGCGAGGGCAAGCTGAAGACGCCGATGCCGGACGCCAAGACCGGGAACTTCGGGTTGGCGGGGCATCGCAACACCCATGGTGAACCGTTCCGGTACATCAACCGGCTCTCGCAGGGCGACGCGATCGTCGTGGAGACGCAGGACAAGTACTTCGTGTACAAGATGGCGTCGATCCTGCCGGTGACGTCGCCGAGCAATGTGAGTGTGCTGGATCCGGTTCCGCCGGGCTCGGGTTTCACCAAGGCGGGCCGTTACATCACACTCACCACGTGTACGCCGGAGTTCACCAGCAAGTACCGGATGATCGTCTGGGGCAAGATGGTCGAGGAACGGCCGCGCAGCAAGGGCAAGCCGGATGCGCTCGTCAGTTAAGGGCAGATGAAAAGTGGCAGCCACCACCGACGGCACGGACACCTCCGACGGCACGGAAGAGGACACGGCCGCCCCCGCGTCACGGCGTCGCCCGGCACGCCGTCGGGGTATGGGGCGGATCGCGATGGCGGTCAGCGTCTTCGGCGAACTCCTCATCACGGCGGGCCTGGTGCTGGGGCTGTTCGTCGTCTACTCGCTGTGGTGGACGAACGTCGTCGCCGATCGCGCGGCGGCGAAGCAGGCCGACAAGGTGCGTGACATCTGGGCCAACCAGGACGACGGGGACTCCGGTCGTCCCGCCGAGTTCGACTCGAAGAACGGCATCGGCTTCCTGCATGTCCCCACGATGAGCGGGGAGGACATCCTGGTCGAGAAGGGCACGTCGACGAAGATCCTCAACGACGGTGTCGCCGGCTACTACACCGACCCGGTCAAGGCGACCCTGCCGACCTCGGGCAAGAAGGGCAACTTCTCGGTCGCCGCCCACCGTGACGGGCACGGGGCCGAGTTCCACAACATCCACAAGATCGAGAAGGGCGACCCGATCGTCTTCGAGACGAAGGACAAGTGGTACGTCTACAAGGTCTACGGCATCCTCCCCGAGACCTCGAAGTACAACGTCAAGGTCCTCTCCGCCATCCCGAAGGAGTCGGGCAAGACCAAGGCGGGGCACTACATCACGCTGACGACCTGCACGCCGGTGTACACGAGCCGGTACCGGTACATCGTGTGGGGGGAGTTGGAGCGGGTGGAGAAGGTGGATGCGGAGCGGACGCTGCCGGAGGAACTGCGTTGACTGACCCCCTTTGAGGGGGGGCAGTCACTGACATGGCGAAGGCCCGAAGCCGCAACTTGCTCTTGCGGCTTCGGGCCTCCTTCATGTGCCGCCTGTCGCAGCGCTTTGAGACGCGCTCCTGCGCTCCACGCCTCCAACTCGTCACGGTTCACGGTGATGACTCCGCTCAGGTCGGCGATTGCTTGTGCCTCGCTGCTGAAGTTGCAGGTGGCGACGGAGAGCGCGATATCCACTTGGCTGATCGCGCGTGCCGCTCCGGCGAACTACTGCATCTCGGCGCTGGGGACGGACACACGACCGGTCCGGTTCTTGCACTGGACGGCCACGCTACGGCCGTCGGCCGCGCGTCCGGTGATGTCGATGCCGGTTCGATGAGTTCGCCGCGGTGTTCGCCGGCGGTGGCGATCAGGGCGTTGAACATGGGGACGGCGGACTTGCCGAGGATGTGGGTGACGCGTTGGTCGATGCGGTCATCGAGGGAGGCGATGTCAGTCGGCGGCGGGTTTTCCACAGGCTGTGTGCGGGCCAAGTACTCCATGTCGAGGAGGATGAGGAACTCACCTTGAGGTTCTGAAATTCCCGCAGGTCAGCGCCGCGCAGTACCCGCAGGCCGTTGGACTCCAGCTCCTGTCGGTGGCGGCTGAGCAGGTTGTTGACGACCGTCTCGGCGACCTCGAAGTACGCCGCCACCATCGCCGTAGTCACATGCATCCCGTCCGGCAGCAGCGACAGTGCCTTCACCCTGTCGAGGACGTCGGTTCGTTCCAGCACGCCTACGAGCCTCGTCCGGTGGTGGTAGAGACATGGCTGAGCCCCGGCACCCTGCTAAGGGCGCCGGGGCTCAGCCACCTGCGTGTGGGTCAGTCCTCCGTGCGGGCGGACGTTCCCGTCACGCCGCCGAAGATCTGG
The DNA here is from genome assembly GCF_019049285.1 of Streptomyces sp. AC550_RSS872. GTDB lineage: Bacteria > Actinomycetota > Actinomycetes > Streptomycetales > Streptomycetaceae > Streptomyces. Next base: position 20,364 of record NZ_JAGMUL010000083.1, on the reverse strand, counting down.
CCGCCGTTGTTACCACCGTTGTTGTTGCCGCCGTTGCCGGCGCCGAAGGTGGTCAGCGTGATCTGGGTGCTGGCCGCGTCGTCGACTTCCTGGTCGGCGGGCGGGTCCTGGTTGGTGACGAAGGCGCCGTCGCTCTGGTCGCTGCCCTCGGCGAACTGGATGTTGGTGAAGCCGCTGGCCGCCAGGATCTGCTTGGCCTGGCCGACCGTGCGGCCGACCACGTTCGGCACCTTGGCCTTCTGCGCGGCCTGCTTGCCGATCTGGATCGTCACCGTGGAGTTCTTGTCCGCCTGGCTGCCGGCCTCCGGCGAGGTCGCGATGACCTTGCCGACCTGGTTCGGGTCCTGGGTCTCGACCTCGGTGCAGTTGCCGACCAGGTCATTGGCCGTCATCTGGGCCTTCGCCTCGTCGCAGGTCTTGCCGAGGACGGCCGGGACCGTGGACTTCTCCTCTTCCTTGGCGACGATGAGGGTGATCGGCGAGCCCTTCTCGACCTCTTCGCCCTTGACCGGGTTCTGGTCGAGGACTGTGCCCGGGTCATCAGACGAGGTCTCACGCGTCTCGATCTTGACCTCGAGTTCGTAGTCGTCGCCCTTGAGCTTCGACTCGGCGTCCTCCTGGGACAGACCGATCACGCTTGGCACCGTCACCTTCGGGGCGCCGGTCGAGATGACCAGGTTGACTTCGGACTTCTTCTTTACCTTCTCACCGGCCTGAGGGTCCTGCGTGCAGACCTTGCCCTTGACCTGGTCCGCGCAGGGCTTCTCCGTGAACTTCAGCGTCAGTTCGGCGTTCTCGGCCGCCCTCTCGGCTTCGGTCCTGGTGTTGCTCACGAAGTCCGGGACGGAAGTGGTGTCGTTGGCCACCCCCTCCCCGTCGAAGATCCACTTACCGATCAGAACTGCGCCCACCAGGACCAGCACAGCCGCGACGACCAGCAGGATCGTGGAGGTGTTGGACTTCTTCTGGCGGCGCCGGTCCACGCGGTCGTCGTAGCCGCCGTAGCCGTCGTCCGGGTTCATGGGCGGCATCATCGACGTGGCGCCGGCGTCCGTGGCGCGCAGGGCCGTGGTCGGCTGGTCGTCGGGGTAGCCGCCGTAGCCCACCGAGCCCATCGCGGCCGTGGCGGCGACGGGCTGGCCGTCGAGGCAGGCCTCGATGTCGGCGCGCATCTCGTCGGCCGACTGGTAGCGGTAGTTGGGGTCCTTGGTGAGGGCCTTCAGCACGATCGCGTCCATCTCGGGCGTGATCTCGGGGTCGAAGACCGAGGGGGCCTGGGCCTCCTCGCGGACGTGCTGGTAGGCCACGGCCACCGGGGAGTCGCCGACGAAGGGCGGGCGGACCGTCAGGAGCTCGTACAGCAGGCAGCCGGTCGAGTAGAGGTCGGACCTCGCGTCGACCTGCTCGCCCTTCGCCTGCTCCGGCGAGAGGTACTGGGCGGTGCCGATGACGGCGGCCGTCTGGGTCATCGTCATGCCGGAGTCGCCCATGGCGCGGGCGATGCCGAAGTCCATCACCTTGACCTGGCCGTTGCGCGTCAGCATGACGTTGGCCGGCTTGATGTCGCGGTGGACGATGCCGCTGCGGTGGGCGTACTCGAGGCCCTGGAGGATGCCGATCGTCATCTCCATGGCGCGCTCCGGCAGCAGCTTGCGGCCGGAGTGAAGAAGCTCACGCAGTGTGGAGCCGTCCACGTACTCCATGACGATGTACGGGATCGACACGTTGTCGATGTAGTCCTCGCCCGTGTCGTAGACCGCGACGATCGCGGGATGGTTGAGCGAGGCGGCCGACTGGGCCTCCCGGCGGAACCGGGCCTGGAATGACGGGTCGCGCGCGAGGTCTGCTCGCAGCGTCTTCACCGCCACGGTGCGGCCGAGGCGGGTGTCATGCGCGAGGTAGACCTCCGCCATGCCACCACGACCGAGCACCTGGCCCAGTTCGTACCGGCCGCCGAGGCGACGCGGCTCTTCCATAGCTACCTACCAGCCCTCTCCGTCGGTCCCGCCGTCACCCTTGTGGGTGTGGCGGTGGTCCGTCCGGGCATACCGTACCCGGCTCATCTTGTGTGACCTGGCCAAGCCCGTAACCCGATACAGGACCGGTATCGCAACGTGCACCGATGTGAAGGGGACGTGAGCGGGGTCACTTCTTGCTGTCGATGACCGCCTCCATGACGCTCTTGGCGATGGGGGCCGCGAGGCCGCCGCCGGAGATGTTCTCGCGGACCGCGTTGTCGTCCTCGACCACCACGGCCACGGCCACCGGCGAGCTGTTGTCGCTGAGCTTGGCGTAGGAGATGAACCACGCGTAGGGGTTCTCGCTGTTCTCCACACCGTGCTGGGCGGTACCGGTCTTGCCGCCGACCTTCACGCCGTCGATCCGGGCCTTCTTGCCGGTGCCGTCCTCGACGACGGTCTCCATCATCGACTGGAGGATCTGGGCGTTCTCCGCGGTCAGCGGCCGGCTCAGCTCCTCGGGGTCGGTCTTCTCGAGGGCGTCGAGGTTGTGCGTCTGGAGCTCGTCGACCATGTACGGCTTCATCAGCGAGCCGTTGTTGGCGATGGCCGAGGCGACCATGGCCATTTGCAGCGGGGTGGCGGCGGTGTTGAACTGGCCGATGGAGGACAGCGCGGTCTGCGAGGGGTTCATGTCGTCGGAGAAGACCGAGGCGCTGGTGCGGGTCGGCGTGAACTGCTGCTCGGTGAAGCCGAACTTCTTGGCTTCCTCCAGCATCTTGTCGTTGCCGAGGTCGGAGCCGATCTTGCCGAAGACGGTGTTGCAGGACCACTGGAGGGCGACCCGCAGGGTGGCGTTCTCGCAGGGGATCGTGCCCTCGTTGGGCAGCTTGGTGGTGGTGCCCTTCATGATCCACGGGTCCGGCGACCGCGTCTTCTCGTCGGCGGTCTTGTACAGACCGTTCTCCAGGGCCGCGGCGGCGGTGACGACCTTGAAGGTGGAGCCGGGCGGGTAGACCTCGCGCAGCGCCCGGTTGAGCATCGGGTCGTCGGGGTTGTTCTTCTTGTCGAGCTTCTTCCAGGCCTCCGCGTCGGACTCGCCGCCACCGGCGATCGTGGAGGGGTCGTACGAGGGGAAGGAGGCCAGTGCCAGGATCTTGCCGGTGGACGGCTCGATGGCGGCGACGGCGCCCTTGCCGCCCTGGTTCTTCAGGCCGTCGTACGCGGCCTTCTGCGCGGCGGCGTTGAGGGTGGTGACGACGTTGCCGCCCTTGTTCTCCTTACCCGTGATCATGTCGAGGGTGTTGCGGAAGAAGAGCCGGTCGTCGGTGCCGCTGAGGATGCCGTCCTGGATGGACTCCAGCTGGTTGGCGCCGTAGGCCTGCGAGACGAAGCCGGTGACGGGCGCCCACATGGCGCCGTTCTTGTACGTGCGCTTGAACTTGAAGTCGCCCGAGGTGGTCTCGGCGTGCCCGGTGATCGGGTCGCCGCCGACGATTATGTCGCCGCGGGGGGTGGCGTAGCGGGCGATGAGGACGCGGCGGTTGTTGGGGTCCTCCCGCAGGGTGTCGGCCTTGACGTACTGGAGCCAGTTGTCGCGAATGAGCAGGGCGAGGACGAGAAGGCCGCAGAAGATCGCGATCCGGCGCAGGGGCTTGTTCATGACGGGCGGACCACCTGGGTCATCTCGGCGTCGGGGCTGGGGGCGGGGGCGGGCGCCGGACGGCGGGCGGTGTCGCTGATGCGGATGAGTACGCCGATGAGCGCCCAGTTGGCGATGACGGAGGAACCGCCGTATGCCAGGAACGGCATCGTCATACCGGTCAGCGGGATGAGACCCATGACGCCGCCGGCGACGACGAAGACCTGGAGCGCGAAGGCGCCGGAGAGGCCGACGGCGAGCAGCTTGCCGAAGGGGTCGCGCGCGGCGAGGGCGGTGCGCACGCCGCGCTCCACGATCAGGCCGTAGATCAGCAGGATCGCCATGATGCCGGCCAGGCCGAGCTCCTCGCCGAAGGTGGCGAGGATGAAGTCGGAGTTGGCGGCGAAGCGGATGAGCTCGGAGTGGCCCTGGCCCCAGCCGGTGCCGAGGGTGCCGCCGGAGCCGAAGGCCCACAGGGCCTGCATGGCCTGCTCGGAGTGGACCAGGCCGTCGCCGTTCGGGGTGCGGCTCAGCGTGTACTCGCGCATCGGGTCGAGCCAGGCCTGGACTCGGGTCTGGACGTGCGGTTCGAAGCTCGCCACACCGACCGCGCCGGCCGCGGACATCAGCAGACCGAAGACGATCCAGCTGGTCCGCTCGGTGGCGACGTACAGCATGATGACGAACATTCCGAAGAACAGCAGCGACGTACCGAGGTCGGTCTCGAAGACCAGGATGAGGATCGAGATCATCCAGACGACGATGATCGGGCCGAGGTCGCGGCCGCGGGGCAGGTACAGGCCCATGAAGCGACGGCTGGCGAGGGCGAGGGCGTCGCGCTTGACCATCAGGTAGCCGGCGAAGAAGACCGCGAGGACGATCTTGGCGAACTCGCCGGGCTGGATGGTGAAGCTGCCGACCTGGATCCAGATCTTGGCGCCGTAGGTGATGTCGGCGCCGAGGCCGGGCACCAGCGGGAGCAGCAGCAGGAACAGCGCGCCGGCCATGGAGATGTAGGTGTAGCGCTGTAGCGTGCGGTGGTCCTTGAGGAAGATCAGCACGGCGATGAAGAGGGCGATCCCCATGGCCGTGTAGATCAGCTGGTTGGTCGCCTTGCCGCCGGCCTGTCCGATCTGCTGGAGCAGCTTCGACTGGTCCAGCCGCCAGATGGCGACCAGTCCCAGTCCGTTCAGCAGGGTCGCCAATGGCAGCAGCAGCGGGTCCGCGTAGGGCGCGAACTTCCGTACGGCGAGATGGCCGACGCCGGCCAGCAGGCCGAGGCCCAGGCCGTAGCCGAGCAGCCCGGCGGGCACTTCGTCATGGATCGCCAGGCCCACGTTGGCGTAGGCGAACACCGGAATGACGACCGCGAACACCAACAGCGCGAGCTCGGTGTTGCGCCTGCTCGGCGCGCCGATCGCGCCGATCGTGGACGTGTGATGCGTCGGCGAGTTCGTAGTACTGCTCATCGTGTGACGGGGCCTCTCACGGCTTGCCTACTGCGTACCGCAGTTCGAGACGACCTTCTGCTCTTCCTCCGAGAGAGTGGGGCCGGGGCTTGGCGTCGCAGTCGGTGTCGGGGAGGTGGTGTTGGGCGGGGTCGAGGGCTTGGACGCCGAGGGGTTCGGTGTCGGTGTCGCCTTGGACGTAAGGGAGGTACGGGTGGTTCCCGTGGTGCCTCCGGCCTCGCCCTCGCCGGTCCGGGCGTTCTTGTCGCTCTCGGCTGCCTGCTGCTCGGACCGCTTCTTGCACGCGGAGGCCTGGAGGGCGAGCTCGTCGATCTTCGTCTGGGCGTCCTTGAGGCCGCCCTCGGTGATGGTCGCCTCGACGAGCTTCTGCTGGTAGGGCGGCAGGTACTTGAGTTCGATCTCGGGGTGGTCCTTTTCGACCTTCGAGAGCGAGACCCAGGCCAGGTCCTGGCTGATCCCCCGGTACAGGGCGACGTGTTCGTTGTTGGCGCCCACGTAGTACTGGGTCTGTGTCCAGCGCCAGCCGCCGTACAGACCGCCGCCGATCACGCCGAGCGCGAGGGCGAGGTAGAGGGATCTCTTCAGCCAGCGGCCCTTGCGGGGCTTGACGAAGTCGTCGTCGGTGTAGTCGCCGAAGCTGCCCGTGGGGATGTAGCCGGTGGTGTCGCCGGAGCCGGGCGGGCCGAACTCGCCGCCTCCGCCGCCCTGTCCGGGCACGTGGCGGCCGAGCCCGGAGGCGCGGCCGGCGGGGGTCTGCATGATGCCGTTGTCGTGCAGGTGGTTCTGGTTCTCGGCGACGGCGCCGACCACGACCGGGGTGTCGGACAGCTGCCCGGCGAGGGTGTCGCCGGTGTCCAGGTCGAGGACGTCGGCGATGATCACGGTGATGTTGTCGGGGCCGCCGCCGCGCAACGCGAGCTCGATCAGCTGCTGCACGGTCTCCTGCGGGCCCTGGTAGCTGGCGAGGGTGTCCTCCAGGGTCTGGTGGGACACGACGCCGGAGAGGCCGTCGGAGCAGATCAGGTAGCGGTCGCCGGCGCGGACCTCGCGGATGGAGAGGTCGGGTTCGACGTGGTCGCCGCTGCCCAACGCCCGCATCAGCAGGGAGCGCTGGGGGTGGGTGGTGGCCTCTTCCTCGGTGATGCGGCCCTCGTCGACGAGACGCTGCACCCAGGTGTGGTCCTGCGTGATCTGGGTGAGGACGCCGTCGCGGAGCAGGTAGGCGCGGGAGTCGCCGACGTGGACGAGGCCGAGGCGCTGCCCGGTCCACAGGAGGGCCGTGAGCGTGGTGCCCATGCCCTCCAGCTGCGGGTCCTCCTCGACCATCGAGCGCAGCTGGTCGTTGGCGCGCTGTACGGCGGTGCCGAGCGAGGTGAGGATGTCGGAGCCGGGGACGTCGTCGTCGAGGGCGACGATCGTGGAGATGGCCTCGGAGGAGGCGACCTCGCCGGCCGCGGCGCCGCCCATGCCGTCGGCGATGGCGAGCAGGCGAGGTCCGGCGTATCCGGAGTCCTCGTTGCCCTCCCGGATCATGCCTTTGTGCGATCCGGCGGCGAAGCGCAGTGACAGACTCATGCGCACCTCGCCCGTCGGCTCCGGGTACATCCGCACGGTGCCCACCCTCCGGTCGGGAGCGCGCCGGGGCCCCTGCTGGGGGCCGCCGCTGCGTGCTCGCTCCGCTCGCTCATTGTCGTACTACTTCCGCAGCTCGATGACGGTCTTGCCGATGCGGATCGGCGCGCCCAGCGGGATCGGTGTGGGGGTCGTGAGCCGCGTTCGGTCGAGGTACGTGCCGTTGGTGGAGCCCAGGTCCTCGACGATCCACTGGCCGTCGCGGTCCGGGTAGATCCTGGCATGCCGGCTGGAGGCGTAGTCGTCGTCCAGCACGATGGTGCTGTCGTGCGCCCGGCCCAGGGTGATGGTCTGGCCCTGGAGCGCGACGGTGGTGCCGGTCAGGGTGCCCTCGGACACGACCAGCTTGGTGGGGGCGTTACGGCGCTGGCGGCCGCCGCCCTGCTGGCCGCGCTGCTGCGGAGGCGCCGCCTGTCGTGCGGCCTGCTGCGGCCGGGCGGCCTCGCGGCGCGATCCGCGCTGCGTGACGCGCGTACCGAACAGGTCGCTGCGGATGACCTGCACGGCCACGATCACGAACAGCCACAGGACGGCCAGGAAACCCAGCCGCATGACCGTGAGGGTCAGCTCTGACATTGCCCCCGCTTCACCCTTCGGCTTGCCTATAGATAACGGTGGTGCTGCCCACGACGATCCGCGAGCCGTCGCGGAGCGTAGCGCGGGTGGTGTGCTGCCCGTCCACCACGATGCCGTTGGTGGACCCGAGATCCTGGATCGTCGAGGGCGTTCCGGTCCGGATCTCGCAGTGCCGGCGGGAGACGCCGGGGTCGTCGATCCGCACGTCGGCGTCGGTGCTGCGGCCCAGCACGAGCGTGGCGCGGGAGATCTGATGGCGGGTGCCGTTGATCTCGATCCAGTAGCGGGTGCGGCCGCCGGCCGCGGGTGCGGCGGGGGGTCGCTGGCCGCCCGCGGGCTGCGGGTAGCCGTAACCGCCGGGGCGGCCGCCGGGCGGCGGCGCGGCCGGCATGGGCGGGGCGCCCGCGGGTGCGGCGGCCGGCGGATAGCCGTAGCCGCCCTGGCCCTGGGCACCACCGGGCCGCCCGGCCGGGGCGGCGGGTGCGGGGGCCTGCCGGCCGCCGCTCTGCTGGTCGGTGGAGCCGGCGAGCGTGCGGCTGCGCACGCGGTACAGGCCGGTGTCGAGGTCGTCGGCCTTCTCCAGGTTGACCTTGATCGGGCCCATGAAGGTGTAGCGCTGCTGCTTGGCGTAGTCGCGGACCATGCCGGCGAGCTCGTCGCCGAGCTGGCCGGAGTAGGGGCTCAGCCGCTCGTAGTCCGGCGCGCTGAGCTCCACGATGAAGTCATTGGGGACGACCGTGCGGTCGCGGTTCCAGATGGTCGCGTTGTTGTCGCACTCGCGCTGGAGCGCTCCCGCGATCTCCACGGGCTGGACCTCGGACTTGAACACCTTGGCGAAGGTGCCGTTGACCAGACCTTCGAGACGCTGCTCGAACTTCTTCAGGACTCCCATGGGGCACCTCCTCCGTAGCCTGCTTCGTCCTGCATCCCGCCGGGCGGGTACTGCCTTACCTGGTACTGCTTACTGATCGTATCCACGCGCCGGTCAATCGGCTGGTTCCCCCTGTCGGCCCGGTCGACGGGTGTCGACGCCCTCGAAGTTCCCTGTGGAGCTCCCCTTCGAACTCCTCAGGGGCACAGTCTTGCCATGGATCGTAGAGGCGGCCGAAGACCAGTGTCCCGCACCTGACTGTGGACCCCGACCGGCTCCTGGGGAGATGCGTGGTACCGGTACGAGGTTGATACGTGAACAGGTACTCGTTGATACGGAGCGGAGGGCGTCGCGGGTCGGTCGCCGTCGGGTGGGATGTGCCGACTGTGCTGGTGGGCGCGCGCACGCCGCTTGCACCGCGGCTGCCTGGGGATAAGCGATGTGAATCCACCCTGGACGGCGTGCTAATGTTCTGCGTGTCGGAAGGCGCCGGACCGCAAGGGAAGAGCCCGAGGACACACCCAATGCGCGGGTGGCGGAATAGGCAGACGCGCTGGATTCAGGTTCCAGTGCCCGCAAGGGCGTGGGGGTTCAACTCCCCCCTCGCGCACAGTGAGAACCGATGAAACGGGTCTCTGCGAGTGACGGAAGTCACCGCAGGGGCCCGTTTCTCGTTTCCAAGATCGCTGTGAGGCATCACACAGCTTGAGCAGGTCATACGACAGGCCCCGACGCGTGAGCTATCTCACGGGTGGGGCCTGTCTCTGTGGTGCTGCCGTGCGGGATCGGATTGATCTGTGCCGCCGGTGTGAGGTGGCCGGTCGGGGTCCGGCTCCCCGGTTCTCCGATCGGGCGGCGATCAGGAGGTCGGGGCGGTTGGTGTGGCCGATGAAGTCATCGCTGACGGCCGGCCTAGTTACGTATCAGGCCGACCTGCTGTGCGGTGACGAAGACGTCGGAGCCGGTGGCCATGCCGTGCGCGATGCGGTGGGCGATGGGGCGGAACCGGGAGGCCTCGGTGATGGCGATGATGTAGCGCAGCATGCCGCGCGCCTGGGCGGTGCGGTCGGTGCCGGGGATGCCGAGGTCCCTGAGGCTGTTCTCAAGGCTGCGCTCGTTCAGGTTGACGGCGGTCAGTGACTGGTTCGCGACGCGGGTGAGGGTGTCGTAGCCCTGCTTGCCGAGGAACCAGTTGTCGTCGGCGTCGTCATGGTCGGGGACGTCGGAGGCGAGGTTCAGGACGAAGTTGTGCGGGGTGTCGCTGGAGAAGAACCGCACGACGCCGAAGTCGCTGAGCCGCACGATCGCATGTACTGCGGAGGTGTGGTCGCCGCTGCTGATCACGATGTCGGCGAAACTCCGGCTCTCCGCGTTGCCGGTGGCGGCGACGCCGTTGGCCGAGGTCTCGGCGAGGTTGCGCAGCTGGTCGAGCATGGTCAGATAGGCGCCCGAGCCGCGGTTGATGTTCCAGCGGACCTGTGGGAAGTCGACGTGTCTCCTGCCGGCGACGGTCTCGGCGGGGGATGCCTCGGTGCCCCTGGGCACCGTGAAGAACACCAGGATCCCGAGAAGGACGGACAAGGCGACCGCGATCAGGACGCTGGTGGGCATGGTGTGCTCCGGTGGTTCGACGTGTGGCGATGTCACGACCGACGCTCACAGCCGGGAGGTTGTTTGGCAGGCCCCTTTTGCCGCCGCATACAATTCCGGAGGACAGAGTTCCACATTTCTTGTCCGGACGTAACACTCTGTCGTCGCTCTACGTCTCTACCTCACTGGCTTTCGCCTCCGACGGCACGACGTATCGACACCTCCGAGCAACCTCTGGCGGGCGGCACGCTGGTGCCGGACGCCAGCCACAGGTCGGACTGGCGGTGCCGGCCGCTCCAGCCACAGATGGACGGCGCCGCAGTGGGCCTGGGGGCCGCATCGCCCTACCGGTCCTGAGGCGCACAGCCAGCCGTCATGGACGCACGACGACGGTCCATCCGGGGTGGTAGGTGTCCGGCACCGGAAAACTCTGCCAGTCGCGTGCCCAGTGCGGTGGCTTCCCCCCGCGAAGGACCAGCGCACTGGGGGGCGCCGGGGGATCCGTCTCCGAGACAGTGCAGCCCGCGCTATGGGCGATGGGAATCGTCGCACTGTTCCCCGCGAGGACACACGGCGGGTGCACCCCGTGCTCGCGCAGCACGGAGGCGATCCGGACCCAGTCTCCGCGGGCCCGCTGATGGTTGCCCGCAAGATAGTGGACGAGCCCGGCCTGGATGCCCAAGTGCCCGAGGAGTACCAGGGCGAGCACCGCGGCTGTCGGCACCGAACGGCGGGTGCGGGCCCGGTGGACGACGGCGAGGAGCCCGACAGCGGCAGGGAGCGCCAGCAGGGCGTAGGCCGGCAGCAGGAACCGCGGCGCGGCGTAGGGGACGAGGAAGAGATACGGCGCCGCCGCGGCCACCGCCACCGCCACCGACAGCCACAGCGGTGCGGCGGACCGGCGAGCCCGGCGCTCCGCCCACAGTCCCAGGCCGACCAGCAGCGGCAGCAGCACCCACCACTCCGCCACGGGCAGCCGTACGCTGTCGCCCGTACAGGGACGGCACAGCAGCGGGCCGTCCAGCGCGGTGAAATGGGCGCCCAGGGAGAAGACGGCCCGCAGGCCGCCCTGGGCCTCGTCGGCCTCCGCGAGCCGGCTGCGCACCCCGCCGAACCGCACCTCGGCCTCGACGACCCAGGGCAGCGCACCCGCCGCGAGTCCGGCCGCCACGGCCGACAGACGCCCCTTCAGGCGGCCGTCGCCGCGCAGTGCGGGCATCAGTACGGCCGCCAGGAGCAGCGGTGCGGCGACGGCCACACCGTCGTTGGGCCGCATCAGGGTCACGACCGCCAGGCCTGCCGCGACACCCGCGTACCGGGGACGCGGCGCGAGGAAACAGCCCAACGCGGCGGTGGCGCCCATCGCGGTGTAGTGGTTCGGCATCGCGGAACCGGCGTAGAACAGAGTGATCCACAGGCTGCCGTACAGCCCGGCCGCCACCCACACCGCCGCCGGGCGGTGCACGATCCGCAGCCAGGGCCTGAATCCCAGCCAGAGAGCACCGCCGGCCAGCAGGAGCAGCCACACCCTCAGCAGCACCGTCGAGTCGCTCCAGGAGGCGATCGGAGCGAGCAGCAGGGGGACCCCGCGGGTACGCGGGGCGCTGAACGGGGTGGCGGGACCGTACGATCCGAAGCGGCTGGCGTACACGAGCTCGTCCCAGCCGAGCGGCAGGGTGAGCGGTACGAGGACGGCCGACACCAGACAGAACCCGGCGGCCACGATCCACAGCATCCGCTGTGCCGAGAGCATCCGCTGTGCCGAGGCCGTTGTGCGATCCGCGTTCATGCGATCCGCGTTCATCCGACCCACCCCAGCTTGCGTCGCCCGCGGCGTACAGCCGCGCGGGAGAGGATGCCTGTCGTGGCGGCGAGCACGGTGGCACGGTCGAGCCAGTCGGCCGGGCCGGGCGGTGGCGGAGCGGCCCGCCCGGCCCGCTCCTCCAGCAGTGTGCTGAACAGGCGCTCGTAGCGGTCGGCGATGCCATCCGGCGTGAATCGTTTCGCCGCACCGGCCCGGGCGGCCCTGCCCATCTCCGCACGCCGTCCGTCGTCCCGCATCAGTGCCAGCAGCGCGTCGGCCACGCCCCGGGTGCTGTCGCGCGGGACGAGACAGCCGTCCACACCGTGGCGGATGATCTCGCCGGGCCCGTGGGGGCAGGCGGTGCTCACCACGGGCAGGCCGCAGCGCATGGCCTCCACGATCGTCATTCCGAACGACTCGTGCGCGGAGGTCACCGCGGCGATGGAGCCCTTGACCCACTCGGCCTCGATGGGAGTGGCCGGACCCATCAGGAAGACCCGGTCACCCAGGCCGTGGTGGGTTATCCGGTCGGCTATCCGGGCGCGCTCCGGGCCGTCCCCGTAGATGCGCAGGGACCAGTCGGGGCAGGCCGCGCCGGCCAGGGCGAACGCGTCGACCAGCATCTCGTACCGCTTGACGCGGGCCAGCCGTCCCGCCGCGACGACGACCTTGGCCGCCGCGTCGGCCGGCGGCACCGGGGGTTCGGGAACGCTGTTGGGGATGGCCAGCACCCGGGTGTGCGGCAGCCGCATGCCGCGCCGGTGGTCGCGCGCGTCGGCCTCGGTCATGGTGACCAGCGCGTCGAGACCGCCGTACCAGCGCTGGAGTTCCGTCCGCAGTCGGTGCGGGTGGTTGTTGTGGGTGAGGTGCTCCTGGCCGACGCGTACGGCATGGCGTGGCCCGAACCGGGCCACCAGCGCGTTGAGTCCGGCCCTGGTGCCCACGATGACGTCGGCGTCCGTCTCCCGCAGCCAGTCGATGATCCGCTGCTCGGCGAGCCGGTGGTACTGGTGCGAACGGCTGTCCCCCTTCGGGAAGACCTCTCCGGCCCGCTGGGCGAGAGGGTCCGCCGCGTCCGCGGATCCTTTGCGCCGGTCCACCAGGGCCCGCAGCGGCACCTTTGGCGGCCGCCCCAGTTGTGGTTTCTCGCTGTGCCGGAACACCGACACGAGTTCCACCTGGTGTCGCCCGGCGAGCGTGTCGGCGAGCGTCATGGTCGTCCGTACGGTGCCGCCCATCGCGTAGGCGTTGTGCAGCAGGAAGGCGATGCGCACGTGCGGCGTCCCCCGGTTTCCCTGTGAAATGGCTGGTCAGTGTCACTGTGTTCGCCTTCGGCGAGGCGACCGCACCCGTGCCGGCCAGAGCCGGCGGAGCTACGGGCGGGCCCTGCCGCCCGCGTTCTGCGAAGGCTCAGCGCGGGCCGGTTCGAGCCCGAAACGGCCGGCGACCGATCCGGGTGGCCGGTGGCGGCGCCTTGCGCGGGCCCGGTCGGGCGATCTTCAGGCGGAGGGTGCTCCGGTGAGGACTTCTGCGCGGCCGGTGTCGAGTGAGTAGTAGGCGCTGACCACGGCCGGTTCGCCCTTCTTCACGCCGGGGGGTGAGCTCCTGGTTGGAGCGCGGGGCCGCGGAAGTCTGCTTGGTGGGGATGCGGATCATGGCGTCCACCGGCTCGGGGTGCGTGTCCTTGGCCGCCTCGTCGTAGGCCGGCTTCAGGGCTTCGGCGATGGCCTGGAGGCTGCCGGGCCGTTTCTTCAGTTTCTCGCCGGCCTTCATCGCCTTGTACGCGGCCTTGATGGCGCCGCAGCGCTGGTGTCCGAGGACGACGATCGGCGGGGTGCCGGAGGTGGAGGTCAGGAGGCCGTACTCGACGGAACCGGTCACGACGCGCCAGGGTGGTGACGACCTGGCCGACAGTGATCTTGCGGGTGCCGCGTCGCGGCGGCTGCTGAGGCGCCTCCGATTCGGGAGCGTCATCGCGCCGGTGGAAGACATGTGCTCTTCTCCGGGTGACTCAGGGTGCCGGGATCCGGCCTTGCTGCACCGACGCTCGCAACCGGAATGTTGTTTGGCACGCCCCTTTTGCCAGGCCGGACAATCCTGTGTTCGGTTGCGGACCGGCCGGCGTCAGAGGCTTCCGCCGCGCTTCCTCTGTCGGGCCGCCCCTTGACAGTGCTTGCCCGGCATCCGCGCAAGGTTCTCGGCTCCGGGTGACCGGGCGTCCGCCAGCGCCTCACGCTCGGCGACGGGTCGCCGGTGAGGGAGATTGTTCGGCCTGGTGGGTGGGACGGGCTGGAGGGACAACTCCAGGGCCTCTGAGGATCGACCCGTCGCTGCCCCGGTCCGCCCCCACGGCCGGGGCAGCAGCCCGACCCCGATCGACGGTTCGGGAATCCGACGGGAGAGCCGCCCATGAGATCCGGAAGACCGGCCTGCGCCGAACGGCCGCGCTAAGTGGTACTGGGCGAACGGGACATGCCGACCCGGCCACTTTCATGATTCACGTCACCGGGGACGGTCAGGAGCAGACCCGCCTGTACGGCTGGTCCGGAACGTAGGTGTGCCACTGCGCACGAGTCAGCTCGGCCTTCCCGGCACGGGCGCAGACAAGGGACACCGCTCGGTCCGGATCCACCACGTACCGCTGGAGCGGGACGTGCTTGCCGCCCGCGTACAGCGTGGTGCTGTCCGGGCTGAAGGCGAGCGTGTCGACGCTTCCACCGGGGGTGGGCAGGGAAGGGCCGAGGGGCTGCTGGGTCGCGATGTCCCAGAGTTGGACGGTGCCCGAGTTGCCGCCGACGGCGAGTGTGCTGCCGTCCGGACTGAACGCGAGAGACGTGATCGCCTCGGCTGAGCCGGAGGACGGATCGACGGGCGCCGGAAAGACGTTCCTCAGGATGCCCGCTCGGTGCCGGAGGTCGCCGTCCCAGACGGCCACCCGACCTGTCCAGTCGCCCGCCGCCAGTCCGGAGCCGTCGGGAGCGAAGGCGATGGCTCCGATTCCGTCGTGCTGGACGAGGTCATGGGTGTGGGACCGGCCCGCTCGGACGACGCGGTTGTCGGTCAGGAGGAGCTTGCCGTCCGGGCTGACGGCCAGATGACCGCCGCCCGGGCCGGACAGGCGTGCCGTCCTGCGCTGCCGCGTGGTGTCCCATGTCTCGTTGAAGTAGCCGTCTTCGGTCAGACGTGCGGTGAGGAGTGTACGACCGCCCGGTCCCAGGGCGATCGCGTCCGTAGACGTCGTGGACGTCGTCGCCAGGTCCACCGTGGTCTTCGCGTGTCCGGCGGCCACGTCCCACACCGTCACACGCTGAGGCGCCGTGTCCCAGGGGGCGGAGATTCCGTACGCGAACATGCCTCCGTCGGGGCTGAAGGACAGCAAAGGCTCGGTGACTTCCCCTTGGACTGTCGGGTTGCCGGTGCGGAAGGCGGGCCATGACGGGGTCGGCAGGGTGCGCAGCAGACGGCCGTCGCGCGTGTTCCGCAGCTGGAAGACGTAGCGGTCACCGATGCGTTCGGCGGTGGCGAGCGTCCTGCCGTCGGGGCTGAGCCGGACCCCGGCGAGCGGACTCTTGCGCCAGGCTCGGGTGAGCGTCGTGGTGAGGTCGAGGGTGTGGACCGTGCCCCCTTCGAGGTACCGCAGCAGGGGCCGCGAGGAGTCCCAGGCGAGACCGGAGAGCGACGCGTTGCCCAGGGAGTGCCGGAAAACGGGGGCGCCGCCGTCGGGCATACGCCACACCCTGATCTCCTGGCCGCCGCCGGTCGCCAGAAACGAGCCGTCCGCGCTCACGACGGCGCCACGGGCACCCGGGTGCGCGACGTCGGCGAGCTCTCGTCCCGACGTGGTGTCCCATACACGCACCCGGTCCCCGTTGAGAGTGAGGAGCCGGCCGCCGGTGAGGCCGAGGAAAGTACGGTCACCATCACAGACGCCGCGAGCGCTCGTCCAGGCACCGGACCGGACGCTGCGCGCGGAGGTGTCCCAGACCTGCGGGGCCCGGCCGCGCGGGCAGACTGCCAGCAGCCGGTCGTCGGCCGCCGCGTCGGCGAGCTCCCCGCTGCCGGCCGACGGGGTCCGGAAGAGCAGATGGCCGTCGAGGGAGTAGAGCCCAGCCCGGTCGTCGAACATGCTCGTCACCAGGTAATTGCGGCCACTCGCCCCGAAGCGCACGGTGTCCCCGAGCGGCAGGGGACCCCCGATCCAGCGCCTCGTTCGGGTGTCCCACAGCCGCTGGGTCCTGGCAGAGGCCGAGATGACGAGCACCCGGCCACCCGGACCCGCGGCGAGTATGTTCCCGTGAGGTACCGGCCCCGAGGCGATACGGCGGTGGGTGTCCACGTCCCACGTCCGCCAGGTGTCGTCGCCGATGCTGTGCAGAGTGCGCCCGGAGCTGTCGAGGTACCGGGTCGGTTCGTCACCGGGCGCCGGGTCGGTGAAGGTGTCCAGTTCGGGCTGGGCCAGCGCGCCCAGCAGGGCTCGGCGGGACTCCGGCAGCTCAGAGATGCGCCATGCGGCTACGCCGAGCAGCATCGCGGTGCGCGGGTCGGTGCTGCGCAGCGAGTCGGCGACCGCGGCCACCCGGCGGGCCGCCGTGTCGGTGGTCTGCTTCTCGCTGTCCTGACGCAGTCGCACGGCGGTCAGGCCGACGACCAGGGCCACCGCCAGCACGGCGCAGAGCGAGGCCGTGAGCGTGCGGCTGCGGCGCCGGGCCCGGGTGGCGGCCCGCTGCTCCGCCGCCCGCTGCTCCGCCGCGGCGCCCAGGAAGGCCGTCTCCTCGGACGTCAGACCGTCGTAGCCGCCGCCGTCGCCCGCGAACAGCTCCTCGGCCCGCGCCAGGCGGGTGCCACGGTAAAGCGTGCCCGGGTCGCGGTCGTGCTCCAGCCAGGTGCGGGCGGCATCGGTCAGCTGCCGGTGGTGGCGCAGCCGCTCCCGGTCCGTGTCGATCCACTCGCGCAGCCGCGGCCAGCAGGTGATGAGCGCCTCGTGGGCGAGCTGCACTCCGTCGTCGTCGGTGGTCAGCAGCCGGGCCCGGGTCAGCCGCCCGGCGACGGCTCGCACTTCGGGGTCCTCCCACCCGGCCATCTCCTCCCAGCTGAGCGGGCGGCGCGTGTCGGCGTTGCCCTGGCCGGGCTCGACCATCCGCAGGAGCAGGTGCCGGGCGGCGTGCGCCTGCGCCGGTGAGAGTTCCCCGTACGCCTCCTCGGCGCTGGCCGCGATCGCGCCGCGTACCCCGCCGGCCGCTTCGTACGCGTCCAGGGTCAGCATCCGTCCCTTGCGCCGCCGCCAGGTCTCCAACAGGGCGTGGGACAGCATCGGAAGTCCGCCGGGCTCGTCGAGCACGTCCTCGACGATCCGTGCGGTCAGGGCCCGCTCCACGATGAGTCCGGCCGCCTGCGCGGGACCGACCACCGCCTCGCGCAGCTCGTCGGCGGTCATGGACCTGACCAGGAACCCGCTCCTGTGCAGCGCCTGCGCCAGTCGCGGGTGCTCGGCGCACCGCGCATAGAAGTCGGACCGTACGGCTATGAGCACGCGCAGTCGGCTTCCCGGGTCGCGCGCGGTGAGCAGAAGGTCGAGGAAGCGGTCCCGCTCGGCGCGTTCGCGGCAGAGGGTGAAGACCTCCTCGAACTGATCCACCACCACCCAGCTCTCCGGATCGTCGGCCTCCGGCGTCAGCAGATGTCCGTAGGTGGTCGCGGGCCGGGCTCCTGGTGTGAGGATGCGAAGCACCGCGGTACGTCCCTGCTGCGCGATCTTCTCCCGCAGCAGGGGAATCAGACCGGCCCGCAGCAGGGAGGACTTGCCGCTGCCGGACGCCCCGAACACCATGGCGAACGGGGACCCGCACGTCAGCTCGCCCAGCTCGTCGATCAGCCGGTCCCGGCCGAAGAACAGCTCACGGTCGTCCGGCTCGAAACGCGCGAGGCCACGGTAGGGCGGTGCGGAGTCGGCATCCTCCTGCCTCTCCTCCCCGGCCAGCGCCTCAGCCTCCGCCCACCGCGCCTCCCACGCAGCGGGGTCCTCCCCGCATGCCTGGACGTAGGCCTGGAGCACCGCCAACGACGGCAGTCGCTCGCCGCTCGCCGCCTTCGCCAGGGTCGTCACCGAGAAGCCGGCCTTCTTCGCCATGGCCCGGTACGACACGCCACCCGCCGAACGGCGCAGCTCCCGAAGATCATGGGCGAGTCGCTGCACGGGACCGGCCGCCGGGTCGACCGGTAGTTCGGGACGGCCCATCGCGAAGCCTCTTTCACACACAAGAAGAAAAAGCTGATCAGCAGCACAAGGTACTTTTCGTCCCCCTCGGGCGAGAACCCTTCCCGACTGTGATGTCCGCCGGAGAAGTTGTTCGTACCAGCGGTTCTGAGTCTGTTTTCCCTGATGAGAGGGGGATGGCTGACAACTCCCGGGTGGCCGGGCTCCTCGACACGGTCGAGTTCGATGTCGCTGGTCGCCGAGGGCCCGGAGACTGATCGGACAGCAGAGCCTGCTGCCGGCCACGGCGACCGGAGCGGTCGCCGGACGCCTCTCGCGCCCGGCGGCCGCCCGATCATGGACGTGCTGCTGTGGTACCTGCTGCCGTATCTCGTGCTGCTCGCCGGTGTCGTGGGACTGGGCGGCGTGTTCATGGGCGGAGGACGGTCGCGGTCGCTGCTCCGGATCACCCTGTTCGGCGCCCTGGTGCAACTGCCGCCGGCCTACGGGCTGAGCTCGCTGCCGGCCCTCGGGGTCCGTGGGGTGTGGCTGTCGGTGATCATCGGTACGGCAGCCCAGTACACGATGACGCTCCTGCTCTTCCGGCGGCGTCCGGGGCGGGACTCAGCCGGCCGCGATGACCGCGGCGAGGCTCACGGCGGCGGGCAGTGCCTGGGCGAAGAGGATGCGGCGGTTGGCGGTGGCCGCGCCGTACACGCCCGCGACGATGATGCAGGACAGGAAGAAGATCTGGACGCGGTAGCCGGTCGGGTCGTCGGCGATCAGGCCCCAGACCAGGCCCGCGGCCAGGAAGCCGTTGTAGAGGCCCTGGTTGGCTGCCAGGGGTGCGGTGGCGCGGGCCATCTCGGCGTCGAAGCCGGAGAAGCTGCGGCCCGGGCCGCGCTGCCACAGGAACATCTCCAGGACCAGGATGTAGACGTGCAGCAGCGCCATGAGGGCGACGAGGACGACAGAGAGCGTATGCATGCGGTGATTGTGCCGGTGGGCCGTCCGGCCGGCTCGGTCGGGGCGGTCGGACTTTCGGCCGGGCGGCTCGCTCCGCGGTCCGTGAACGGTGGCCGTTCGGCCGACGTGGCGGCCCTCGCCTCGCCGCGAGATCGGAGCTCCCCCTCTCCAGGAGCCCACCGATGCCACCCGAGTCGCTCTCCTTGGTCGCCGGAGTCGGGCCGGGCGGCCCGGTCCTCGCCCCCGCAGCCCCCGCAGCCCCCGCTTCCCTCGTCACCCCCGCGCGCCAGGCGCCACCCCGGAACAGCCCGACGCCGCCCGCTCATACGCCTCGTACGCCTCGTCTGCGCCGCCGCATACCCCGCGACGTGCTGTTCTGGCTCGGATGCGCGGTCTTCGCGCTGTCGCTGGTCCTGGGCACCAACCTCACCCCGCACCGGATCTGGGGCGGCTCCGCGGCACGCGCACGCGTAGAGGCCCGGACCGCTCGACCGGGGCCTTACGCGCGCGTGCCCGTCCGCGGGACTAGGCCGCGAGCCGCTGAGCCAGCTGCTTCGCCTTCGCGGAGGCCTCGGCGAGGGCGCGCTCACGAGAGGCCTCGAAGAGCGGGACCAGGTCGGCCATCCCCGGGTCGGCCGGGGCCATCGTGAGCTCCGGGACGATGAAGTCGAGGTCGGCGCCGAGGAAGTCCGCCAGCACCGCCGACAGGTAGTTCTGCACGTACTCGTAGCCCGCGCGCGGGGTGCCCGGACCGTAGGCGCCGCCGCGGCTGGCCACGACGGTGATCGGGGTGCCCTTGACCGACTGGGCGTCGCCCGCCGTACGACCGAACAGGACCACGTTGTCCAGCCAGGCCTTCAGCGTCGACGGGATCGTCAGGTTGTACATCGGCGCGCCGATCAGCACCGCGTCCGCACGCTCCAGCTCCTCGATCAGCTTCACACGCTCCGCGAAGGCGGCGGCCTGCTCGGGGCTGTGCGTGGCCGGGTCGGAGAAGCCGGCGGTGTGGGCGTGGGCGGTGATGTGCGGCACGGGCTTCGCGGCGAGGTCGCGGTGGATCACCGTGCCCTCGGGGTGCTGTTCCTGCCAGGCGCTGCGGAAGGCGTCGGCGACGGCACGGGAGGAGGAGGCGTCGGCCGGGAAGACGGAGGAGTCGATGTGCAGGAGCGTGGCCATGAGGGTCTCCAGAAGGACGAAACAGAAGTGGCTGAGAATTTGTACACGACTATGGATAGCACAGTTACTTACTTTTCTTCACCCCCATGCCGGAGGGCAGTACCCTGAAGGACATGGCGGCTGACATGGCGGGTGGGACGGCGGGTGAGCAGAGTCACGACGTAGGGGCGTGCAAGCAGGTCGACAACGGGATCACCCAGGTCTTCCAGCTGCTCGGCAAGCGCTGGACAGGC
This sequence comes from Streptomyces sp. AC550_RSS872, assembly GCF_019049285.1. Taxonomy (GTDB): domain Bacteria; phylum Actinomycetota; class Actinomycetes; order Streptomycetales; family Streptomycetaceae; genus Streptomyces. Next base: position 254 of record NZ_JAGMUL010000083.1, on the reverse strand, counting down.
CCGATCGTGTCCGTCCTGACCGCGGGGCCGGCGTACTTCGTCGCCCTGCGCCGGGCGATCCCCGGCATCAGCGAGCGCATGCTCTCCGACCGGCTCACCGAACTCGCCGCCGCGGGACTGGTGGTACGCGAGGTCTATGAGGGGCCGCCGCTGCGAGTGGTCTACCGGCTGACGGAGGCGGGCGCCGCGCTGGAGCCGGCGCTGACCGAGCTGGGCGGGTGGGCGAAGACGTATCTGGGGGGCGGGGCGGGGTC
>NZ_JAGMUL010000008.1 GCF_019049285.1 Streptomyces sp. AC550_RSS872 | reverse complement strand
CCGGCGCCGAAGGTGGCCCAGCCGCCGCCGGTGGTGGGGTCGCGGAGGATCGCGATCTGGGGGAGGCCGGCCTCTCTGGTGAGTATCGACTGGCGGGCCACGCGCTGGAGTTGGGTGAGGGCGAGCATGCCCTCCTGCATGCGGCTGCCGCCCGTGGCGACCAGGGGGACGACCGGGAGGCGGTGAGCGCGGGCGTAGACGTACGCCGACTCCAGCCGGTCGCCGGTGCGTTCGCCGAGCGAGCCGCCCAGGAAGCCGAACTCGAACGCCAGCAGCACGGCCCGCGTACCCTCCACGGTCGCGGTGCCGCAGACGACCGACTCGGCCTCGCCGGTGCGCTCCCGGGCCCGCGTGTGGGAGGCGTCGTAGCCCTGCCAGGAGAGGGGGCCGTCCGGCTGTCCGGAGCCGGACTTCCCTTCCGGGGCGGGGAGTTCGGTGAACGAGGCCTCGTCGGCGACCAGTGCGACGACCTCACGGGCCGACAGGCGCCGCTCAGTCATGGGCCAGGGCCCGCTTCATGATCTTCCCCATGTCGTTGCGGGGCAGGGCGTCGAGGTAGTGGACCCTGCGGGGCCGCTTGTGGGGGGCCAGGCGGGTGGCGACGTGGGACGCCAACTCGTCGGCCGAAGGGGGCGATTGGGGGTTCGCCGGGACGATCCACGCCACGATCCGCTCGCCCAGGTCCGCGTCCGGTTCGCCGGTGACCGCCGCCTCCCGTACCCCGGCGTGTTCGAGGAGCGCGTTCTCGATCTCACCCGCCCCGATCTTGTAACCCCCGCTCTTGATCAGGTCGGTGGCCTTGCGGCCGACGATCCGGACGTATCCGTCGGGGTCCCGTACCGCCATGTCGCCGGTGCGGAACCAGCCGTCCTCCGTGAAGGCCGCGGTCGTCGCGTCGGGGCGGTTCAGATACTCGGTGAACAGGTTCGGGCCGCGTACCTGGATCTCGCCCACGGTCTCGCCGTCGTACGACGTGATCGGCGTCCCGTCCTCCTCCACCAGCCGCAGCTCCACACCGGGCAGCGGGACGCCGACCGCGCCGGGCCTCGGCTCGCCGTCCGCCCGGACGCTCGTGTTCATCAGCGTCTCCGTCATGCCGTACCGCTCGACGACCCGCTGCCCGGTCGCGGCCGTGATCCGCTCGTGGTCGTGCACCGGGAGCGCCGCCGAGCCCGAGACGAGCAGCCGGGCCTTGCCCAGCGCCTGCGCCAGCCCGGGGTCGTCGGGGAGGGCCTGGACGATGCGGTGGTACATGGTCGGCACGCCGAACACCATGGTCGCGCCGTCGTTCAGCTCCCGCGCGACCCCCTCCGTACTGAACCGGCCCAGGTGCCGTACGCAACCGCCGCGGCGCAGCGGGCCGAGGATGCCGAGGACCAGGCCGTGGACGTGGAACAGGGGCAGACCGTGGACCAGTACGTCCTCGGCCGTCCACTGCCAGGCGTCGGCGAGCGCGTCCAGGGTCTGCGACACGGCCCGGCGCGGGAGCACCGCGCCCTTGGGCGGGCCGGTGGTGCCGGAGGTGTAGACGATCAGGGCCGGGTCGCCCTCGGTGGACCGCTCGTCCGGCCGTGCACCGGTGGCCCGCACGTCGACGTCCACGCGCCGCAAGTCCCGTAGGGGGGAAGGGAGTTCATCTCCTGGTGCGGCGAGGACGAGACTCGGTGCGCTGTCGGACAGGATGTGCCCCAGCTCCTTCTCGCCCGACTTCGGGTTGAGCGGTACGGCGGCGATGCCGGCCTCCAGCGCCGCCACCACGGCGACCGCGGTCTCCAGCGCCGGCGTCGCCCATACGGCGACTCTGCCGGCGCCCGCGATCCGGTCCGCCAGGGCGCCGGTTGCTGCGGCGAGCTCCGCGTAGGTCAGGGCCCGGTCGCCGAAGCTCAGGGCAACTCGCCCCGCCGGACCGGCCGTCAGGGCCGGGAAGAGAGAGGACACGCGTCGTACTCCTTAGCTGTTTCCGTCCGTCGACATCCGTCAACAGTCGCTGTCTGTCGTCTGCCGGGTCTTTCCCCAGCCCGGCACCACCAGCACCAGCCACACCACCGCGGGCACCGCCGCCACCATGATCCCTCCGTACACCATCAGCTGCCGGAAGAAACCCTCACGGCCGACGTCCGGCGCCGCGCCGCCACCATGCCCAACGCCCCGATCTCTTCGCGAAGGTGGGGTTGCCGGACCGGGAGCCGGACGGAGAACGCTGTCCGCAGGTTCCACACTGCGCTGTGCCCTCACACTCCGGCACGCGATCCACCCATCTCCTTGAGGTGGGCACGTAAAGGCAATGAAGGTTTTACACCGGCGCAGGTGTGGTGTCACAGCGCTCGGTGAGGCTACTGAAGCGTTCTGACAACCAGGTCCTCCCCCCACATCCGAACAGGATTGGACCCACATACATGACCACCGAACTGAGGCGCGCACCCGCGCCCCGGAACACTCCGGCCTGCCCGCCGACCGACGGGTCGTTACAAGGCCGCGTCCTCGCGGTCGGCATCCCCGGCCCCCGGCGTGAAAGGCTCACCCGCACCCTCGAGTCCACCGGCTACGCGGTCACCCACGCCGTCCCGGGCGAGGTGGGCCGCAGCGTCAAACAGGCCCCGCCCGACGCGATCGTCGCTCTCGACGGCCATGGCGTCGAGCACGCCGTGGAGGTCGTACGAGAGATACGCGACGCGCCGCAAGGCCACGCACTGCCCCTGGTGATGGTCACCGCCGACCGCGAATCCGCCGGTGTCGCCCGCCTGTTGCACAGCGGCGCCGACGACTGTCTGCCGGAGGCCGCCGACCCCGTCGAGCTGTCGGCCCGGATCGCCGCCAAGCTCCACCGCGTCCCGGTCCCCGTCGAGCGGCTGGCCCTCGACCCGCGCACCGGCCTGCACTCCGGGCCCCACTTCCGTGCCGAACTCGACCGCGAACTACGCCGCCCCGGACGCCGCGACGGCGTCCTCGCGGTGGTCGGCGTGGCCGAGGCGGACACGCTTCAGGAGCGGTTCGGGGTGCGGGTACGCCGTGAGGTCGCCGAGCGGCTCGCCGGGGTCGCCGAGCGGCTCGGCAACGGCTGCGACCGGCTCGGCTGGGACGAGGACGGGCGCCTGCTCGTTCTCATGCCGGGCGTGGACGAGGAGGCCGCGCGCCGCGCCCTGAGCGAGTTCGCGACGACGGTGGCCGGCACCCGGTTCGTCGTCGCCGACGAGAACGTACGGCTGACCCCGGCGGTCGGCTGGCTGCCGCTCTCGGACGCCGACGGCCACCCCGTCGAGCGGGCGGGCGACGCCGTCGCCGAGGCCCTGCGCCACCGCGATCTGCGGCCCGTCCGCTACGAACCGTGGATGCGGGCGGCCGCCGCCCCGCGCCGCCGCGCGAAGAAGGTCGTACGACCGCTGCTGCTCGCCCTCTCCCCGCTGCTCGCGCTGCTCATCGGCGTGGGCGTGCCGTTCGCGCTGTACGAGCAGGCGTACGCGGTGCTGGGCTGGGACATCGCCTCGGCGGCCTACTGGGTCGTGGTCGCCGGACTGGTCCTGTCCGCCGCGCTGATCCTCCTCGAATGCCTCTTCTCGCTCGACGCGCCCGCCCGCCCCGCGGCGCCCGCGCAGCCGTATCCGCCCGCGAGCGCGGTCATCGCCGCCTACCTCCCGAACGAGGCCGCGACGATCGTCGACACCGTGGAGTCCTTCCTGCGCCTGGACTACCCGAACGACCTGGAGATCGTCCTCGCCTACAACACACCGCACGCGTTGCCGGTCGAGGACACCCTGCGGGACATCGCCCGCCGCGACCCGCGGTTGGTGCTGCTCCCGGTGGCCGGCAGCACCTCGAAGGCGCAGAACGTCAACGCCGCCGTCAGCCGGGTGCGCGGCGAGTTCGTCGGCATCTTCGACGCCGACCACCACCCGGCGCCCGACGCGTTCCGGCACGCCTGGGACTGGCTGTCCAACGGCTACGACGTCGTCCAGGGCCACTGCGTCATCCGCAACGGCGACAGCTCCTGGGTCGCCCGGCAGGTGGCCGCCGAGTTCGAGGCGATCTACGCCGTCAGCCACCCCGGCCGGACCCGCCTGTACGGCTTCGGCATCTTCGGCGGCTCCAACGGCTTCTGGCGCACGGACCTGCTGGCCCGCACCCGGATGCACGGCTCGATGCTGACGGAGGACATCGACTCGACGCTACGCGCGTTGCGCGAGGGCGCGCGGATCGCCAGCGACCGGACGCTGATCTCGCGGGAGTTGGCCCCCACCCGCCTCAAACCCCTGTGGAACCAGCGCTCGCGCTGGGCGCAGGGCTGGCTTCAGGTGTCGCTGCGGCACCTGGGGCAGGCATTGCGGTCTCCGGCCTTCACGCACCGTCAGAAAACAGGACTGGTGGTGCTGTTGGGCTGGCGCGAGGTACAGCCGTGGCTGTCCCTCCAGATCCTGCCGATCCTGCTCCACTCGGCGAGCCGCGCGGGCGGCGCGGACCGCATCGACTGGGCCACCCCGGCCTGTCTGCTCGCCTTCGCCTTCACCCTCTCGGCCGGACTCGTGCAGACGGCGTTCGCGGGCCGGCTCGCGTTGCCCGAACTACGCGCCAGGCGAGGCTGGTTCTGGTGCCACGCGCTCGTGTCGACGTTCTTCTACACGCATTTCAAGAACATCGTCGCCCGGCAGTCGCACCTCAAGGAACTGCTCGGCGACCGCCGCTGGCGGGTCACGCCCCGAACGGCGACGAAGGCGGTGGGCCAGGAGTGAGCAGCACGAGAAACACGAGCAGCACAAGCAACACGAGCAACGCCCGCAGCCCTGAACTCCAGGGTTTCCGGGGGCTGGCCGCCCTCAGCACGGTCGTCTTCCACGTCTGGCAGCAGTACTACGTCTACGACCCGCAGGGCGCCCACCCGCCGATCGACAACCCCTACCTCGGGGCGCTGGTCTCCCTGGAGGTCATCGACCTGTTCTTCGTCATGTCGGCCTACCTGCTCACGCTCTCCTACGCGCGGGCCGCGATCGACGGCGATGACCGCACCCGCCCGGGCAGGGACTTCCTCTTCCGCCGGGCGACGCGCATCCTCCCGCTCTATTTCCTCGCGGTGCTCGTCGTCTGGTCCCTGCGCAACCCGGACCTCCCCGGCGACTGGCGGGACCTGGTCGGACACCTCACTTTCCTGCACGTCTTCGACCAGCAGCGCATCTTCTACACCCTGGGCCCGTCCTGGTCGCTCTCCCTGGAGATCGCCTTCTACCTCACCCTGGTCGCCGTGGGCCCGCCGGCGATCCGGGCCTGCCGCCGCCTGCGCACCCGCCGAGCCCGCGTGCTGCTGTGCGCGACGGGCTGCGCGGCGCTCTACCTGGCCCCGGTCGTCTGGATCTCCGCCGCCCACCACGCCTTCGGCATCCCGCACACCAACTGGCCCGTGTACTTCGGCCCCCAGGCCCGCTTCGGCGGCTTCGCGGCCGGGATGGGCCTGGCGGTGCTGCTGGTGGCGTTGGGCGAGCGGGGCCGGATCCGAGCGCCGTGGGCGACGGCGATGTCGGTCGCCGCGGGTGTCGGCCTGTACGCGCTGTCGTACTTCTCCGCACCGGAGAACACCTGGCACACGTACTACCACCCCCTGGCCGCCCTCCTCTGGTTCGCCCTGCTCTACTGCACCCTCCACCTCCGCGCGACCGCGCGCCCCCGCTGGCACGCCCTGCTGCGCACCCCATGGCTCACCGGCGTCGGCCTGGTCAGCTACAGCCTCTACATCTGGCACGAGCCACTGATGCTGGCCCTGTACGAGGCCGGTGCCCTGCCGCACGCGCAGGGAGCCTTCCCGCTGGCGGCACTGATGGTGGTGGCGGCGGGAGTGCTGGTCGCGACGGTGAGCTACTGGGCCGTGGAGTATCCGGGGAGCCTGCTCGCCCGTCTGCGCGACAAGAAGGGCCGGCCGCGGGAGTTCTATCCGGAGCCACGGCTGTGCGGTGACGTCGGGACATCCGGCGGTTCACTGCCGACCTGAACCACCATCAGGAACCAAGGGCCCCGACTCGACGCGACCGCATCAGGTCGGGGCCACCGGCTCAACTCCGGCCTGCCTCCTGCCGGGCCTCGATCAACAGCTCCCCGGGGCGAGGGCGGTGGCAATCGCCGCCGCGATGGGCAGGCCCGTGCGGTCCTCGATCCATGCCCACTGCCCGTTCGGATTGACCTCCAGGAACGTCCACCCTTCCGTGGTGACGAGGAAGTCGAAGGCGCCGAAGCGCAGTCCCAGTGCCGCCATCAGGCTCACCACCCCGCGCCGCACCGCCTCGGGCACCGACACGACCTCGTACGTCAGTGCCGAGTAGTCCGCCCGCCAGTCGAGCCGGGCGGCATCGGTGGCGGCCTGGATCGCCGCGGCGAACATCTGGCCGTCCACCACAGTCAACCGCACGGCGCCGGTGTGCTTCACACGCTCCTGAAACATGTGGGCCGTCGCCGTGACGCCCTCCGCTTCGGCGAGATGCTCAGGAGTGACGACCGCGGTGTAGAGCAGGCGCCCTGCCGCGACGCCTTCCGGAAGCACCGGAGTGGACAGAGGCTTGTAGATGATTTCCCCGACTTCGTCGGCGAGGGCTCGGGCCGCCGAGGGATCGTTGGTGATCACCGTTCGCGGGACGGTCAGACCCGCCCGCACCGCCTCTTGAAGCTGCACCGGCTTGTACTCGGCGTATCCGATCCGCTGAGGATGATTCAGCCATCGGGCATCGGCCATGAGCAGCCCGTTGAAACCCATCCGCGCCTCGCCGTTGGCCCACTGCGCGACCGGCTCGGGAATGTCACCCAAGTGGAAGGCGCTCGGCCGCCGGTAGTAGACGCCGCTCACGTCCTCCATGCTCAGCTTCCGACCGGAGGCGGCGAGCAGGGTGGACCACCCGGCACCGGAAGGGGAGAGGACACCACTCACCGTCAACGTGGAGGGAAAATCCCCTGGATCGCACCGGAAGACGTCCACACCCCGGTGGTTCAGGTCCTCCACCACGTAGTCGGCGGTGGGGTCGAACCGCTTTGTCAGGACCAGGACCGTCATGGGGCGGTCACCTGATATGCGTCCTGTTCACGCTAATCCCAGTCGCTCTGACTGTCGAACTCGGTGCCTTCGGAAGTGCCATACGAGGTGGTGGTGGATGTGGACGTGGATCGCACAGCGGTCGCGCTGTCCGAAGAGATCAGCGGCATCGTCACACCGTCCTCGGTCACGGTGGCGATCTGCCGACGCGGGTCGTAACCAATGGTCGACCAGTCGATGTCGACTTTCGTTCCCGAGCGGGATTCGCCGGCATAGCGCAGCCCGAAGGGTAACTGGCCTGCCGTCTTGGTCTGTTCGGCGTTCGTCACGGTGTGCCTTCCTTGTCGCTTGCATGCACGGGACAGGCTTTTCGACGCGCCTCTGCTACCTGCCCGGCAGTTAATGGGAGAAACATCCGGCGCCGTTCACCCCTTGTCGAGTCCCTCGACGCCCTCCGCCACGCGCACGAACACGCCGGACGGGACCACCTTGGTGACCGGGCCGCGCACGACCCGGCCGAGCTGGAGCTTGTCGAGCCGAATCTCTTTCTGGCGCTGCGCACCACATCGATCCCGCGCGTGGTCGAGGCGATTCGATCGGCGGCCGTCCTGTGACCGCCCGACCCGCCAAGGCGTGGACGGCGAGGCAGATGACCGACGAGGCCCTCAGGCAGGTTGGTTGAGATGTCAGGCATCTCGATCAACGGGCCTGGGGCCTCGCTTCATCGCGTTCTGTGGACGGCCCCCCGATCCGCGGTCGGCTCGGAGTGACCGAGTGATGCGCGTGCTAGCACCTCTGCGGGCTTCCGATCGGGCCGATCCAGTGACAGAAGCCGCCCCAGTTGAAGTGCATGTCCAGACCGTCAGCGCCCATCCGCTGGTTGAATGCCCACTTGTGGACGCCTATGGCAACCTTCACGAACGTACGCCATGGTTCCGGAATGGCGTCGAGAAACTTCTCCGCCTCCGGATGGCTCGCCGCGACCCAGCAGCCGACATCGCGATTCAAGTGGGCGATGAATCCCCACCACCGGAACTCCAGTTCCACTTCATACCCCCCAAGAAGCCGCTATTCTTCCAGTGCGCCGAAAACAGGTTGAATGCTGCCGTCTTCGGTGACTTCGACCACTCCGTCAGCGATCAGCTGATTGAGTCGGTCCACGGACGCCGACAGGTATTCGACGTACTCCGCATCCAGGTCCTTTGGGGGGCTCCATCCCACGTTGCTCCCCTCCGCGTAAGACTCTCCGAGAGACGTGAGAGCCTTGTCCAGGAGGGCGCCACCGTCACCCTTGCCCATGGTCGACCAGAGCTTTGCCAGCCTTGCGGTACTCCCGCCAAGGCCCGGCAGGGAAACGCGTGCGGTGGTCGGGAAGCTGGTCTGGGAGGACCAGGGCGGTACCTCTCGGGGTGAACCGGAGGACAGGCGGAAGTCGTTCCTGAGTGGACGTCGTTCTTCAGTCAAGGAAATCACTCCATTCCACTCCGCTCCTTCGGCCGGGAGCGTCAATCGAAGATCACTTCTTTTCCTCGGGTGCGCCCGAGATACCGGCACTCGTCGCGCAGGTGGTCGTAGACCCCCCAGTAGGTCCATCCGCCGATGGTGACCCTTACCGTCTCCATCCACATGTTGACGCGCGGCAGCGCAGCCTCGATTTCGGCTTCACGGCTCTGAACCTGGAGATAACGCATCAGGTCTCCCGCCAGGTTTCGGACGGAACGCCGCACCACGTCGTTCTCGCGTGGGTCGTGGAGCAACTCGCCTGTCTCCCCGACGTACAGCTCGCCCTTCTCGTACAGCGTGTGCACCTCATCGAGGCTGCTCCGCGTCTCCTTGGACAGGTGCACTTGTGCGTACGGTCGGGCGGGGCGTAGTTCGTCGTCGGTACGCCTGCTCATCGGTCCTCCTGGCCGTGCTGTGTACGGGTGTTTCTGGTGTTGTCCGTCACCACGTAGGGGCACACCGCGCAGACGTTCGCCCCGTTGTCCGCGAACCAGCGGCACCGTGCGCGTATGCCGCATAGCGGGAGACGTGTGCTCAAGGATGCACTTTCCAACTTCGAGTGCATACTGCTGAGTTCAGCCCCTAGCCGGCAATCGGTTCCGCCCCAGTTCCGGCATGCGTTTTGCACGCACGGACCAGCGAGACGGAATTTCTCTGCTATGCGTTCACCCTCGTCCGTGAGTGATTCGAGGAAAGCAGGGTCGACCGGGGCCGGCGGAGTCATGAACACGACCCGCCGTGCCGGGGTGATCATCCCGAGAAATATGGTCGCCCTCTCAGTGGAGGAACTCGGGCAGATGTGCCCTGCCCCCTCGTCGGATTCCGGACTACCCATCGCGGAATATTTGTCGCTCGAGTGCGGGACCAAGCTCCGACGCTCGAGCGCCGTCAAGGACCCAGATGCCAAGCCACTCCGGCCGCAGTCGCAGTCCGGAATGCCCCAGCACTATTGCGTCCCCCATTCGTACATCTGTCTCGGCCAAGGCGCCCAGGGCGGCTTTCTGTACGGCCGCGGATATCTGACGCTTGTGCTGGTCGGTCAACTCGATGCCATCCAGCACGACCCGAAACTCATGCTTATCCGTACGCTCCATCGCACCCCCTCAGTGGGATACCGCAGAACATACTCGACACCTCAGGGTGTGAACAGTGGACTCCTTATGATCGAGTCACGTACACAATTGGACTGAAGGGTTCACCGGTGACCGTGTTAGTCGATAGCCAATTTCGTCTCAGTGGCAACAACGATCATTGCAAATGGGGGGATTCACTTCCTACCGCTTCGGGACACACCGATACGGCCGGCGACGTACCATTCCTTCAGTCGCGGACGGCAACCCGCTGCAACAGTCCCCAAGTGAACTCCGCCACCACCTCCCGCCGCACCCCCTCCCCGTCCGGCGCCGTGAACGCCAGCCCCCACCGCGTCGGCGCCGTCCCCTCCAGGGGGCGGGCGGGGGCGAAGGCGCGGGCCGCCTCGTCGACCGTGCAGGACCAGGGGGTGAGGTCGGCGAGGGTGCGCAGGGGCGGGCCCGCGGCGCCGGGGGCGCGGACGAGCCACTCGTTCCACACCGCGCCGTTCGGGGCGAGCAGCACCTCGAAGCGCAGGTCGGGCCAGAGCGGGACCGGCCACAGCCAGGCCTCGCAGTCCAGGTCGCCGACCTTGCGGGTGACGACGGACTCGGGCGCGCCGAGCACCGAGCGATAGCGGGAGGCGGCCCCACGGGCCCGGGGTGAGCGGACCATGGCCTGCCAGCGTTTGTTCGCCTCACGCATGCCGACGAGGGAGACGCCCAGTTCGCGGCGGGCCTCCTCCACCAGGTCCGGGTTGTGATCGGCCATGCGGCGCAGCAGCACCAGCTGGAAGTCGAGCGGGGTGAACGGGTCAGCGGGGCGTTTTCCGGAGGGCATGCGTTCCATCGTCGCCGACGGGGCGGCGGCCGTCGGGGAGGAAGAGGACGGAATTGACGTACCGCGGGCCGCGGAAGGGCAGGACCCGGCGCAGCAGGCCCTGGGTGACGACGTACGAGGTCTCCGCCTGGTGGGTCTCCAGCGGGAAGCGGCTCAGGGGCACCCAGTCGCGGCCCGGCAGGACCCAGCCGTCGTAGCCGAGCAGGGAGAGGTACGTCACGACCGGGGCGATCGGCTGGATGCGGGACTCCAGCTCGACGAAGAGCGCGGGCCGGTCGCGCGCCAGGACGCCGGTCGCGCCGCGCAGCACCGCGAGCTCGCTGCCGTCCACGTCGACCTTGACGAACCCGACGTCCTTGAGGCCGAGTTCGTCGAGGGTGACACAGCTGACCGGGAGTGCCGTGGCGTGGATGTTGCGGCGGACCAGGGAGGACACCCCACGGTCGCCGGCGTCGTGCGGCGGCAGCCAGAGCCGGGCCGCGCCGGGTCGCTCGGCCGCCGCGGCCTGGACGACCCGCACGTTGGGCGGGGCCGTCGCCGCCAGCAGCCGCGCGAGATGCGGGACCGGCTCCACGGTCACCACACGGCGGGCCCGTCTCGACAGCCGGCGCGTCCATGGCCCGTACCACCCGCCGACGTCCACGGCCGTCCCGCACCCGGCCGGGCACAGCTCGGCCAGCCGGGCCAGCTCCGGTTCGAAGCGCGGGTACACGGCCCGGGCGAGGGCGGCGACCAGGCGGGTGGGCAGCAAGGGGGCGATGTGCGCGGCCAGGGTCATGGGGCCATCCGCCCGAGGAGTTCCTCGTGTTCGTCGTCGGAGACCTGCTCACCGGAGGCCGGCAGCAGCTGGGGGATGCCGTCCACGATCGGGTAGCGGCGGTGCAGACGCGGGTTGTACAGCGCCTCGGCCGCCGCCTCCGCACCGTCCGGCCCGTCCGGCCCGTCCGGTACGACGAGGTGCAGCGGGCCCTTGTCCAGCGGGCACGCCAGGATCTGGAGCAGCGGATCGTCGGGCTTCATGGCGGGGTCAACTCCTTGGCACCGATGGGCGGTTGATCGGACGACGGCGGTGGCGGCGCGGGCGGGTCGTGCCGCGGCATCGCCAGCAGTACGGCGACGGCGAGCGCCGTACCCGCGACCCGCAGGGCCAGCCGCAGCGGGTCCTCGGGCAGCGTCTCGCCGAACGACAGCGTGCCCAGCACGGCCGTGTACAGACAGGTCACCGTCGTGCACACCGGCACGATCAGCGAGGCCCGGCAGCGTTGCAGCGCCGCCTGCGACATGACCAGCCCGAACGCGCCCGTGAAGAGCAGGAGGTACGGATACGGGGAGCGGAGCAGATCCAGCAGCGCGCCGCCGATCCCGGTCGCCGTCAGCCGGCTCGACACCCCCTTGATGGCGAGCGAGCTGACCCCGTACAGCAGCCCCACCGCCACGCCGTACTCGACGCCGGTCGTCGGCAGCCGGTGCCGGTGCCGGGCCCGGCGCTCGGCCGAGTTGTACAGCCACACGCCCGCCGCCAGCGAGGGCACGCACACCAGCAGGATCAGCGGATACGGGGCGGCCCGCCCGACGGTCTCCCCGCCGTCCGGTCCCTCCCGCAGCGACAGCACCACCATCAGCAGCGCGGCGAGGATCGCGCCGAGCGCGTACCGCTCCCGCCCGCTGGTCTCCTCGCCCAGCAGCCGCGCGGACAGCAGCACGAGAAGCACCAGCCCGGAGACGAAGATGCCCTGCGCGGCGGCGATCGGCAGGGTGCGGTAGACCACGAGCTGCGCCCCGAACCCGGCGGCGAGAGAGAGCGAGCCGCCGATCCACAGCGGGCTGCGCAGCACCAGCCGCAGCAGCCGGGCGGGTTGCCGGATGCTCACCTGCGGCAACGCGGTGAGCGCCCGTTTCTCCAGGACGAAACCGAGGCTGTACAGGGTGTTCGCCATCAGGGCCGCGCCCACTCCCCACCACATGGTCCACGCCCCCTAGGTCCGCCGTGCGTGCAGCAGCAGGATCGACGCGAGCGCCGGCCTGGCACAGGCCAGCCGGTCCAGGGGCCGCAGCGGACGCGGTACGCCGTGGAAGGGCGCCCCCGCCAGCCGTACGACCTCGAATCCGGACGCGGCGACGAACTCCCGCAGCGCACGCGCGGTGTACAGCCGCAGATGCCCCACGACCTCCCGTCCCGGCCGGCCGTGGATGCCGCGCAGGCTGACCTCCGAGAACACCGGCTGAACCCCTGCCAGCAGCAGAGCGCGGTTGTACCAGGCGGCCAGGTTCGGGGTGGACAGCATCAGATGGCCGCCGGGGCGCAGCACCCGGCGGATCTCGTCCAGGGCGGCGTCCGGGTCGACGAGGTGCTCGATCACCTCGCTGAACAGCACGGCGTCGGCGGACCCTGTCGCGAACGGCAGCCCGCCGTCGGTGAGTTCACCGCGTACGGCGTACGGGATCCGGGTGCGGGCCCGCCGCAGCGCGTCCTGGGACCAGTCGATGCCGACGATGCGGTGGCCGGTCAGGAAGGGAGCCGCGGTGGCGGCCGCGGTGCCGTCGCCGCAGCCGATGTCGAGGATCGTGCGGGTGCGGCCCGCCGTGGCCGGTCCCAGGGCGTCGGCGAGCATACGGGCCTGGCGGCGGCTGCGCGGGGCGCCGGAGGCGACGGGGACGGCGGGGTCCTCGTAGAAATCCCGCAACTCGGGCGGCTTCACGGGGGATGTCGTCGTATGTGCCTTCACGGGGTCACCTCCGTGCTGTGCAGATAGTGCTCGAACAGGTCCCGCAGATGGGCGCCGTCCCCGTGGCTGAGCAGGGCGCGCGACCAGCGCAGGGCGAGGTGCAGGCGGCCCGCGGTGGAGGCCGTGGTGACGGTGAGGCCGCGGGGCATCCGGGCCGGCGCCGAGAACCACACGGCGTGCGCACGACCGGCCTCCTCGCCGAAGTCCAGGGGGTAGGGGATACGGCCGATGTTGCTGAGGAGGGTCGTGGAGGTCCAGGGCGCGGCGGCCCGGCGCAGTCCGCGGGTGAGGGCGGCGCGGACGGCGACCGGTGCCCAGGGCGCGGTGAGGAGGGAGGCGCCGTGGCCGAGTTGGGGCCGGGGGAGGGCCTTGAGAGCGCGGGTCCGGGTGGCGGTGCGGTGCAGGAGGGCGGGCATTCCGGCCGGATCGTGTGCGGCCAACTCCTCGGGAGCAAAGGGGACTTCGACCAGCCGGGTGCCGTTGCCGATGGGCATGGAGGCATCCCGTGGGCGGTCGTCCACGGGCATGGTGATGCGCAGGGGGCGGGGGCGGGCGCCGTGCTCCCGGTTCCAGTGGGCGATGGTCAGGGCGGTGGTGACCATGAGCTGGTCGTTGACCGTGTAGGGGGAGCCCTTGGGGCGGTGGGGGAGGGGGAGCTCGGTGACGAGCATGCCGTTGCCGGGGGAGGGTTCGGGGCTGCCGGACGCCACCCGCGCCGGGCGGGACCAGTTGGACGGGGTGTCCTCGGGGGGCGGTGGCGCCTCGGACGTCGTCCGCACGGGGGGTGCGGCGGGAGCATTGTCCTTGCCGCCGTACAGCTCCGCGGCGGTGGCCAGGACGCGGAGGCAGGCGGGGCCGTCGAGGGCGGTGTGGTTGATGGTGAGGAAGAGGACGGTGCCCCGTGCGGTACGTGGCTGAGGAGCGTCGTCGGCTCCGCGCAGCCGTACCCCTACGGCGTCGGAGGCCTCGCTTCCCTCGACCCGTCCCGACCCCGCCCCCGCTCCCTCCACCACCTCCAGCCGTATCGGCGGCGAAAGGGACAGGGGAGGCGCCTGCGTCAGTGCCCGGGTCCGGGCATCCCGCAACGCGTCCCGACCCGGTGCCGGAAAGCCCACCACCTCCACGTCCGGCTCCGCCGTCAGCTCCCATTCGTACCGGCGCCGGTACCACCGCCCCGGCGCCTCCCGCATCAGGATGCGCGGATGCCGCCGCAACGCCTCCGCGAAGGCCGTCCGCAGCCGCCCCCCGTCCAAGGGCCCCGGCAGATGCACCTCGATGTGCACCGTCTCCGGCTCCTCCTCCTGGAGACAGTGCCGGGCGACCTCGTCCACGACGGGAAACGGGACACGTACAGGTGGCCGCGACGGACCGTCGGCGCGTGCGGGCTGCTGAAGCGCGGTCATGTGGCGTCGCCCTTCCGAGGGTGCTCCTCGGGCTCCGGCCGGTTCCCGGGCGCCGTCGTGCCCTGCACCCCAGTCGTGTCGTCGGGGCGGCTCGTCCGGAACCCCGGCTTGCGGAACCCGCCGATACGCGCGGTCGGCGGATCCGGGTCCGGCCCGCCGGGGCCGCGGGCGGAGACCGTCGGCCCGGATTCGGGCCGCGGGGCGGAGCCGGGGCCGGGAGCAGGGTTCGTCGCACCGGGTGGTTCGGTCCCCATCGGACTCCGCCCGCGCCGACGCTGCGGCAACGGCCGCGTCGGCGCCGTCGGCGCGGCGGGGGCCGGGCCGCCCGCGGACGCGCCCGGTCCTCCCGGACCGCCCGTCGTCCCGGCCGCCCCCACCGGCTCCCGCACCGCCACCACCCCGGCGAACAGCCCGATCAACGCCAGCAGTTGAGCCGTAGGACCGAACGCGCCCTCCTCCGCCCCCACCGGCTCCCCGGCCCCGAGCGCCGCCGCGACCCCCGCCCCGGCCAGCGCCACGAACGCGAGCGGCACCAGCAGGGCGTGCCTGCGCCAGGCCACCAGCGCCAGCGCGGGTACCAGCAGGGCGAACCAGCCGGCGATGAAGACGGCCACCACCGTCACGGCCACCGTGCCCAGCCACAGACCCGGCAGCGGGGGAGCGGGCTGGGGCTCGTCGGGGTTCGGGGCGCGGCGGCGCCACGCTGCCAGCCCGACCAGCAGCGCGAGCGCCACCGCGCTGCCGATCAGCCCGCCCTCGTACAGCACCGCAGGCTCGTACGACAGCTCGACCGCGCCGCCCGCCCCGGCGGGGATCCGCCAGCCCTGCTGCCAGCCGTCCAGCCGGACCGGCGTCAGTTCCCTGCCGTTCAGGGTGGCGTGCCAGCCGTCGTTGAAGTTCTCGTACATCGTCAGGTAGCTCGCCGCACCCGAGCCGACCGTCACCGCGCGCCGGTCGCCGAGCCAGTCCCGTATCTTCAGGTCGCGCGCGGCCGTGGAGGCCTCGGCGACCGTGCCGCGCGTCAGCCTCACGTCGGTCAGCGTGAGCGGACCGGCGTCCCCGGACTCGACCCGGTGGTCACCGGCCGGCAGGCGCAACTCGGCGTTGTCCCGGCCGCGCCGGCAGAGCGTCACCTCGACCTGCCGCCGTTCCATCAGGTCCCCTACCGTGCCCCGCACGCTCGTCCGGTACAGCTCCCCGTCCACCGCGACGACCGGCCCCTCCCCGCACGGCAGCGAGAACGGCCGGCTGCTCCTCGGCTGAGGCGTCCGGTACTGGTCGAGGGCCGGGACGTAGGCCTCGGTCAGGCCCACCGGCAGCCGCAGGTCCTCGCCCACCATCGGGTTGTAGAGGGTCAGTGGTGCCGTCTGTGTGACCGTGATGTCGAGACGGTCGGTCGTGATCGCCGGGAAGCGGACCCAGCCGTTCTCGTCGACCCCGGCGATCACCGCTCCGTCCGGCGAGCTGATGTGTACCTCGGTCGGACGAGTGGAGAGGCCGCCCGCCGGTGCCAGCACGATCTCTCCCACCGCCTGCTTTCCGGGCCAGCGCAGGTGGAGCGTGGGCCGGTCGCCCGCGATCCACGCCGTGGTCAGGTCGCCGTCGGTGAGGTTGCGCGGCGACAGGCCGGCCCCCAGCCGCGCCGTGGAGTCGGCGGTGGCGACGATCCGGTTCCGCTGCTCCGGCGCCACCTTGTACAGCAGCTCGTCCAGCTCCTCGCCCGCCACCGGCACCGCACTCGCCCGTACCTCGTACGTCCCGGCCGTGGACGTCGTGAAGCGCCGGTGCAGTCCGGCCTCCGTGCCCGTCGGCGACAGCCCGGTGGGGTCGGCCGTACGGGACAGGGAGACGATCTCGGCGGCGGCCGCGGAGTCCTCGGCGTCGGTCGGCAACCGCAGCAGCCGGGTCACCTGGACGTCCGGCA
This sequence comes from Streptomyces sp. AC550_RSS872, assembly GCF_019049285.1. GTDB lineage: Bacteria > Actinomycetota > Actinomycetes > Streptomycetales > Streptomycetaceae > Streptomyces. The sequence continues at coordinate 123,085 of NZ_JAGMUL010000008.1, read as the reverse complement.
GGTCGATCTCGGAGAAGCCCGCGCCGGTCAGCCCGGGCCGCCGCGCCACGGAGTCCGTGATCGTCAGCTTCATCCAGCTCGTCGCGCCCGCAGGCGCCTTGACCGTCTGCGTCGAGCCGTCCGGCCGGAGGAAGGAGCTCACCGCCCCCTTCTCCGTCTCCACCCGCACCCGGGTCGCCGCCTCCCGCACGCCCTCCTGCGGCAACGGCGTCACCTTGAACGACTTCGGCATGTCGTACGACCCGCCCGTGAAGCCGATCCGCAGCCACTCACCCTCCGGCGACCCCTCCGACCCCTCGGTCCACGCCGTGTCCGGGTTGCCGTCGAAGGCGTTCACCGGGTCGAACTGGGGGAGATGGAAGAGCCAGCTGCCGTACGACGACGCCGTCACCGACCGCGCGCCCCGCAGCTCGGCCACCGTCTGATGGTCGAGGCCGGTCGTCGGAAGGATCTGGTGCGGCTTCTCGCCGGCGTCCTGGGCGGCGTCGGGCGCGTTGCGCTCGTCGCGCGTGTACGTGTACGACGTGCCCGCGTTGACCAGCCCGAACCGGGTGTCCGCGCGCCGCAGCCCGTCCCCGACCACCTGTAGCCGGGGGGAGCCGAGCCCGGGATGGTTGTCCCCGGTCAACACGCTTGCCCGGCCCCGCAGTTCGGACGCCAGCGGCAACAGGGCCTCCGGCCCGCCGGACACGACGGCCGTGTCGGCGACCGGCTGCACCCCGGCCTGGTGCGGACGCGGCACGTCCTGGCCGGCCGGCTTGTAGATCTCCACCGCCCGCTGCCGTGGATACAGCCCCTCCACCTGGAGCGGGGTGCCCGGCGCGATCGTCCCGCCGGTCATGACCGGCCCGAGGCCCGTCACCCGTTCGTACCCGGACTGCTCCAGGGTCCGCTTCACCGTCGTCGTCGGCACCTGGCCGATCTGGTCGGGATCGAGGTCGTTGCGGACGACGACGTAGTAGACACCGGCCCGGCTCAGATAATCAGCCAGCCCCGGCACCTCACCCCCACTGGTCAGCGCCTGCTCGACCGCGTCCATCGCGCGCCGGTTGCCGGGCGTGCCGAACGGTACGTAGTCGCGCTGGGCCCAGCGCGAGTCGGCGAGGACGTCCAGCGGCTGGTCGATGGTGGAGCCCCAGGTGTAGATGCCGTGCGCGGTGGCCGGCACGACGAGGGCGCGGGCGTCGGGGGAGTACTTCTCCATCCAGTCGGCCGTGGCCTGCCAGTACTTGGGGAGCTCCTTGAAGGACCCCGGGTTGAGGATCGACCCGTTGAGGTACGGCCACATCAGCCCCGGCAGCACCAGCACGGCCGCGATCAGCGGAGCGAACCGCCGCCCCCGCACCGGCCGCGCCCCGCGCGCCTGGGCCGCCACGCCCACCAGATGGGCGAGCCCCAGCACCAGCGCCAGGGCGAGCCCCGTCTGGAACTTGTAGATGTTCCGGAAGGGCACGAGCCCGCCGTCCAGCCAGTCCTGCACGACCCCGTGGAACGGCGCCCCGAACGCCCCGCCGTACCCGGCGAGCAGGATCAGCGCGACCGTCACCACGGTCAGCACCAGCCACCGCCGCTCCGGCATGTCCCGCCGCGCAAGACCCGCGAGCCCCAGCCCGGCCGCGAGCGCCGAGCACACGATCACGACGACGGCCGAGGCGACGGTCCACCCGGCCGGCAGCCAGGCCTCACCGAAGTGCAGATAGGCGACCCAGTTCCCGCCGCCGCGCAGCGCTTCGGTCGCCGACATGGTCTCGGTCGTGGTCTGCGAACTCTCCACGTAGGGAAGGAAGTTCTCGCCGTACGTCCCGAGCAGCAGAAGCGGAATCACCCACCAGGCAGTCGCCAGCACGACCCCCGGCACCCACCACCCGATCAGCTTCCGCTGCCGCGGCCCCGGCGGCCGGGACAGCAGATACAGCCCGACGGGCAGCAGCGAGGCCAGTGTGGACGCGGCGTTCACACCCCCCATGAAGGGAATGATCAGGGCCGACCGCAACGCGGCGACCCGCGCCGCGTACCGCTCATCGGTCAACGGCAGCAGCACCCACGGCAGAAACGCACCGGGCAGCGCGGCGGCGGACGTGGATCCGACGACGATCGTGAACACGGGCCACAGCGCATAGACGACAGCACCGAGGAGCCGCGACCCGCCACTCCCCACCCCCAGTCGTTCGGCCAGTCGCAGCGCACCCCAGAAGGCGACCGACACGATCAGCGACAGCCACAGCCGCTCCGCCAGCCACACCGGCAGCCGTACGACGTCGGCCAGCCAGTAGAACGGCAGCATCGGCCACAGATAGCCCGAGTACTGGTTCTGGATCCCGCCGAAGCTGCCCTGGTCGGACCACAACTGCCCGAGATCGGCGAGGAACCGCCCCGGATCGACGGTCACACCCAGCTTGGTGTCGAAGGTCTGCCGCCCCGGCTGCACCGCCAGCAACAGCACGAACACCACGGCCCAGAAACCCAGCAGCCAGCGCCGCGACCGCGGCCCCTCCGGCGGCCCCGAGGCGGGCGCGGAGGTGGGCACGGCTGCCGGGGGAGGAGCCTGGACCGTGGTCGTCGTCATGGTGGACACCGCCTGAGGATGAGGAGGAGGTTCCAGGTGGCGAACTCGCGCAGTCCCGGCGCCTTCACGACGCCCTCCGCGAGAAACGGCCAGTAGCGGGAGCGCGCCGAGACGATCTCCACGTCGTCCCGGGCGCGGACCTGCCGCAGGGTCGCGCCGATGTGCACGGCGAACAGGTTCTCGCCGAGGGTGTGCTTGGCGGCCCGTCCGGTACGCCGCCGGTACCGGGCCCGCGCCCGCTCGGCACCGAGGTAGTGCCAGGGCGCCCACTCATGCCCGCCCCAAGGGGACAGCCAGTTGGTGAACGACACATAGACCAGCCCACCGGGCCGGGTCACCCGCGCCAGCTCACTGAGGAACGTCTGCGGATCGGCCACATGCTCCAGCACGTTGGAGGAGAAGGTGACGTCGGCGGCCCCGTCCCGCAGGGGTAAGAGATACCCGTCGGCGACGACGGCCCCATCGGGCGGCCTCTCTCCGAGTTCGCCCATGTCGGGCTCGAAGAGGTAGGCCTGCGCACCACGCCGCCGGAACTCCTCGGTGAAATAGCCGCTCCCACCGCCGACATCGACGACGGTACGCCCGGCGACGGGACCGTCGTATGCCTCGACCTGATCGACGGAGTCACGGGCGAGAAGCGAGTAGCAGCCTTCGGGATCGTCCTGTTCATGAAGAAAGGCCCGGAAGAGGGCGAAGGAGCGCTGGAGAGACGGATCTTTGAAACGCCGGTGCGGAGACGCACCCAAGGGGCGCGGGGCTGTGACATTTGCGGCTCCGCCGCGTGGGCGCGACCAGCCACGAACAACCGGCACCCGCGAGACAACCGAACCCCTCCGGCGTTTAGGCGCCACGTCGCACCGCCTCGGCGGCAACCGCCCGAAACTGCCGAACCGTCCGATCCCAGCGATAGCGCGCGGCCCGATCCCGAGCCGCCTTGCCCATCAACTCCCGTCGATGCCCCGACAGGGCCAACGTGCACCAGGCGGCGGCGAACGACGACTCCCCGCCCGCCAGCACCCCGGTCTCCCCGTCCACAACCGAATCCCGAAGTCCAGGCACATCAAAGGCAACGGTCGGCGTCTCCCGCGTCGCGGCCTCGGTGACGACGAGCCCCCACCCCTCCACGGCCGAGGGATGGAGCAACAGCCACGCCGCACACAACAGCCGATGCTTCTCCGCCTCCGACACATGCCCGACGAACTCGACGCCGGGGCCCGCCAGTTGCTCAAGGGACGCCCGCTCGGGCCCGTCCCCGACGATGACGAGCCGCCCCCCGGTCACGGGCCGCACCCGCTCCCACAACCGCAGCAGCAGATCGATCCGCTTGTACTCGACGAGCCGCCCGACAGCCACGAACAACGGCTCGGGCGAACGCTCACCCAAGGGTCCCGGTTCCTCGACCCCGTTGTGCACCACACGGATCCGCTCCCGCTCCACGCCGATCCCGCGCAGAGCCTGCGCGGTCGACGGAGAGACGGCAACGAGCAGACCCCGCTTCTGGACCCCCGTCAGTGCCCAGTGCTCCAGTCTTCGACCAAAACGGGCAGCCGGGGCCAGGACCCCACCGAACCGCATCGGCCACAGATCGGTATGCACATGGTTGACCAGGCACAACGTCGGCCCGCGATGCCACAGCGGCGCGAAGTACGGCATCCCGTTGCAGACCTCGACCAGCAGATCGCAGTCCCCGACCTGACGGGCGAAGGCGGATCTGGCGCGCAGATAGTGGCCGTACGAGCCACCGGCCGACACGACCCGGTAGTCGCGGTAGGCCGCCGGGCCCCCGCACAGCAGGGTGACCTGGTGGCCGAGTCTCGTGAGGCCGTCGGCGAGTCGGTCGACCAGCAGCTCGGAGCCGCCGGCGGACCGGTTGCCCAGGTCTCGATGGGCGAGAAAAACGATTCGGCGCGGATGTGGGGGGAGCGCCGGGGATTGCTGCTGCGACGCCCAGGGGAGGGTGGCGCGCAGCTGGGAGGGCACGTGCTGGGGCATGAGCGCTCCAACTCGTCTCAGGGTGCGGAACTCAGCGTGGGGGAGGGGAGGGTTTGGGTACCTGTGGGGGGATTCGAAGGTGCTGGACTGTTTACGGTCGTTGTGCGTGGGGTGTGGACAGGCTGTGTCCGGGTGGGGGTGGACAGTTTTCGCCCAGCGGTTCGCCACGGCTACTCACCGGCGTGACAATTTCGGGCTTTATTAGAGCTGACGTCACGTCACATCGTGAGCGTGGGCTGGGGCATCTCGACCGTACCGGCGGATTCAGGCCGCTTACGCCCGCGTACCACCAGAACGCCACCCACCACCGCAAGCGCGAATCCCGCCCCAGCAGCCCCGATCGGCAGCGTCTCGCCCACCATGCGCAGCTGACCGCTGTCCCGCTTCGCCTGCCGCACGGCCTCCTTCTGGGTGGCCGTGGTGAACGCGATCTTCTCGCTGTCCAGCAGCACCGCCGCGTCCTTGTCGCCGCCGGGCGCCCGCAGGGTGCGGCGCGGTCCGGTCTGCGCGTAGACGACCCGGCCCGTGGCCTGATCCACCACGAGTTTGAACCCGTGGTTGGAGTACCACTCCTCGGCCAGCACCTGCGGGCGGTCCGGCTCGTCGACGAGGCTGCCGGGGACTAGCCGGGTGCCGACCTTGCGCGGCGCGACCGTGCCGGTGAAGCGGTAGCCCGGGTATCCCTGGATCTTCTCGGTGCCGTCGTAGCGCAGGGTGATCGTGGTGCCGCCGGTGTTGTCCCACCACTGGTAGGAGCGCTTTTCCACGTCGAAGGGGAACTTCAGATACGCCTCGCCCTCGATGTACGGCGACTCCTCGCAGCAGTGCACCGGCCGGGTCGTCCTGCGGTCCATCACCCAGCGGTGCGGGGTGAAGTCCAGCGCGTCGTGCGGGTCGGCGGCCGGCAGCGACTTGTCGGTGTCGACGGTGGTGATCACGTCCCAGACGGCGTTGCCGCTGCGCTCGCTTTCCGCCACATTGCCGCGCACCCGCTGGGTGACGGTGATTTCCTGGTCCGGCACGGTCTCGATCCTGTCCGTGTCGAAGACACTTCCGGTGCCCTTGTACTCGGCGGTGGTGTCGATGTCGATGGGGTTCACCGCGGCACGCGGGGCCACGTACCAGGCCAGCATCGGCGCCAGTACCAGCAGAAACGTGCCGAGGCCCAGCAGGATCAACGAGAGAGGTGAGGCTGTACGGCGCATCCGGCACTCCTGGGGATTGACGCATGGTCGGTGCACGCTCGGTGCACGGTCGTTGCCTGGCCGTTCTTGGGCCGGGAACCGTAGGCGCCCCTTGACGGAGTGTCAATGTCTTGACGGGCCGACCCCGCTTGTCGAGACTGAAGGCGACAGGCAGGGGGCGCGTTCAGGCTGGCGCCACCGGGGTGGGGACGACCTCCGGATGCAGAGAGGCTGACCCTGCGATGTCCAGACTGCTCGCCGCCGCGCTGACCGTCGCGCTCGCCGCCGTACTCGCGGTGGGCGCCGCGCTCGGCGTCGTCGCGCTGCTGGAAGCGACGCCCGACCAGCCCAACACGCCCTTGATCACCTACGAGCAGGCAGGCCAGGGGAGTTGACCGTGGCCGCGACCCCCGCCACCCCCGAGGTGGTCTCCCCCGCCGTCGCCGGCCGCTCGGCCTGGCGGGACGTACCCCGCTTCCAGGTCCGCCGTTTCGCGGAGCTGGTCATGGCGGACGCCCCGGTCCTCGCCGAGGAGATCCTGCGCGAGATCCGCCGCGAGTACCCGCATCTGCCGCTGGTGCTGGACGAGTCGGGCGAACCGATGGCCCTGGTCGGCATCCGCCGCGCGATCGAGGTCTTCGTCCAGCACCTGGAGACCTCGGAGGGCCGCCCGACCGTCCCGCCCGGCGTCTTCCAGGACTTCGGCCGCGGCGAGGGCCTGGGCGGCCGCTCCCTGGACTCGCTCCAGGCGATCTACCGGATGGGCGTACGACTGGCCTGGCGCCGTTTCGCCGAGATCGGGCAGCGCGTCGACATACCGCCGCCCGCGATGTACGAGCTGGTGGACGCGGGCTACGAGTACCTCGACGGCCTCGTCGACCAGTCGGTGCGCGGCTACGCGGAGGCGGCCGCCCGCCAGGCCGGCGAACGCTTACGCCTCCAACGCCGCCTGATGGAACTGCTGTTGGCCGAACACCACCGGGGTGACCCGGCGGACGCCCTGACCGAACGGGCGGCCCGGATCGGCTGGCCGCTGCCCGAGAAGGTCGCCGTAGGGGTCCTCCTGCGCCCGGCGCGGGAGGCGATGGCACCGGCCGTGGGGCAGGGCGTGCTGCTCGACATGGAGTACGAGCAGCCGCGCATGGTCGTCCCCGAACCGGACGCCGGAGGCCGCCCCGAGCTGCTGCACCGGGCCCTCACCGGCTGGTCGGGCGCGATCGGACCGCCCGTCCCCCTGGCCGACGCCGCGAAGTCCCTGCGCTGGGCCGAGGCGGCCGTACGCCTCATGGAACGACGCCTGCTGCCGGGCGGCGACGTCCTGTACTGCACCGAGCACACGGAGGCGCTGGTACTGCTCCAGCCCGAGGAACTGATCGACGACCTCGCGGTGCGGTGCCTCGCCCCCTTGCGGCACTGCGGACCCACCCACGGACGACGGCTCGCGGAGACGTTACTGGCGTGGCTGGAGACCAGGGGCGGCGCGCCCGAGGTGGCGGCCCGCCTGGGGGTTCATCCCCAGACGGTCCGCTATCGGCTACGGCAGATCCGGGAGCTGTGGGGCGACGAGATGGACGACCCGGATCGCCGGTTCGAGCTGGAACTGGTGTTGCGGGCACAGCGGTTGAGGGGGGCGCTGGGGGAGAGCCCCAGTTAGGGGGTGTTTCGAAAGTCCCGCACAGCACCCACGGCGCCCGGCACGCACTCTCGCCACACCGGCCGAAACCCCAAGTACGTCCAGTACGAGGGCTTTCGTCCGGCGCGCCGAGAGCACGCACCGGACACCGCGGGCGCCGCACAGGACTTTCGAAACACCCCCTAGCCCCGCCCCTTCGACCCCGCCCCCCAGGGCCCGCGGCCCCGAGACCCCCGCTTCGGCCCCGAAAGGGCCTCGTCCTCGAACGCCGGGCGGGCTTGAACGGCTCAGGCGGTCCGGCGGGTGCGCTCGGCAGGCTGCACCGGCCTGCGGGGGGTCGCGCGCAGCCTGCGTCCGCGGCGCGTCAGCCCCCAGGGCTTGAGGACCGAGATCACCGTCATGAAGACATACGCGGACAGCGACACGATCGGCCCCATCATGAGTCCGGTGGCATCGGGCAGCGGCTCGCCCGCGGCGACGGCGGCGACGGTGGTGCCCAGGCCGGGGCGCAGGGCGAAGGTCGTGGCGGTGGTCGTGGCGAGGGTCAGCCAGAACTTGATGTAGACCCAGCGGTGGCGGGCCAGCCCCCATTGCGTGCCCAGGGACAGCACCAGTCCGCTGATCAGTGTGAGGAACGCGACAGGCAGCAGCAGCCAGTCGGCGAACAGCTTCATGGCCCGTACGGACGCCTCCACGGTCACCGCGGAGCCGGTGCCGGCCGCGGTGACCGCGAGCGCCAGCAGCCCGAGCGAGAGCCCGAGCCAGCCGGCGGAGGCGACGACATGGACGACGAGGACGGCCCGGCGGACGGGACGGCTCAGTTTCCCGGCGGACGCGGAAGAGGTCGTGGAAGACATGGACAACACCGTGCCGGGCGCGGGCGGCGAGCACGTCTGACAGGGGGAGTAAGCCGGTGTACTGGCGTGGGCGTACCCGGCGGCATCAGGGCTGCTCCGCCTGAGCTCTCCCGGAGCTTTCGAGCTGGTCCGCGCAAGGCCATTGCAGGGGGAAACGGAAGTTGAGTAGCCTGTGTTCGTTATTCCGATCGGCTGTTGAAATCTCGAACGCAGCCTGACATCCAAGGGAGGGTGCCGGACGTGGGACGCCTCGTACCAGCCGTGACCCGGGCTCTCGACATTCTCGAGCTCTTCCTCGACGGGGACGGCACGCTGTCCGCCCCCGACATCGTGCGCAAGCTCCAGCTGCCGCGCACCACCGTGCACGAGCTGGTCACCACGCTCGCAGCCCGGTCGTACATCGTCCAGGTCCCCGGTCAGCCGGGACGGTACCGCCTGGGCGTACGGCCGTACCAGCTCGGCAGCCGGTACGCCGAGCAGCTCGACCTCGCGGCCGAGGGCCAGCAGGTCGCCCGGTCCGTCGCCGAGACCTGTGACGAGACCGTGCACGTGGCCATCCTCGAGGGTACCGACGTCATCTACATCGCCAAGGTGGACTCGACACACGCGGTGCGCATGGTGTCCGCCGCCGGGCGGCGCCTGCCCGCCCACTGCACGTCCGTCGGCAAGATGCTGCTGGCCTCCCTTCCCGAGCCGGAGCTCTCCTCCCGTATCGCGGACGACGCCGAGCTCATCGCCATGACACCCAACAGCATCACCGACCCGGGCGCCCTGCGCGAGGCGCTCGCCGAGATCCGGCAGCGGGGGATCGCCGTCGAGAGCCGGGAGTCCAACCCGGACGTGTCGTGCGTGGCCGCGCCCGTGCGGGACCGTGCCGGGCAGGTGGTCGCCGCCCTCTCCATCTCCGTCCCGATGATCCGCTGGAGCGACGACCGGCGCGTCGAGCTGGAGCAGCTCGCCGCCAAGGGGGCCGCCGAACTGTCGGAGCACCTCGGATACCGGAGCGTGGCATGACGACGACCGCGTACGAGGTGGCGGTACGGGCGGAGGCGGAGCTCGGTGAGGGCCCGACCTGGGACCCGGCGAGCGGCCGGCTGATCTGGATCGACATCCTGGGATCACGGATCCACACGTACGACCCCGTCTCGGGCCGTCGCTCGGTCCGTACGACCCCGCAGCACGTCGGCGCCGTCAAGCCGCGCGCCGGCGGCGGCCTGGTGCTGAACCTGCGGGACGGCGTCGGACTGCTCGACCCGGACGACACCTTCCGCTGGCTGCACCACGAGCCCGTCCCCGGCCGCCGCGCCAACGACGCCGCCGTCGCCCCGGACGGCTCCCTGTGGGCCGGCACCATGCGCTACGACGAGGCCCCGGGCGGCGGCACGCTGTCCCGGATCACCGGTGACGGCACGGTCGACGTGATCCTCGACGACGTCGCGGTGAGCAACGGCACGGGCTGGAGCCCGGACGGAAGCCTCATGTACTACACCGACACGCCCACTCGCCGCGTGGACGTCTTCGACTTCACGGACGGCCGCGCCGTGAACCGGCGCCCCTTCGCCGAGATCGAGGACGGCGCAGGCCTCCCCGACGGCCTCACCGTCGACGCCGAGGGCTGCGTCTGGGTGGCCCTGTGGGAGGGCGCCTCCGTACGCCGCTACACGCCGGCCGGCGAACTGGACCGCGTGATCCCGCTCCCCGTCCCCCGGGTCACGGCCTGCACCTTCGCCGGCCCCGACCTGACCGACCTCTACATCACCACGGCCCGCGTGGGCCTCACGTCGCCGCCCGCGCTGGCGGGCTCGGTGTTCGTGATCCCGGGCGCGGGCAAGGGGCTGGCGCAACCGGCCTTCAAGGGCTGACCCCGCCCGCCGCCCGCCCCTCCCCTCAGACCAGCCCTCCCGCCTTCCGTTCCTCCGCCGTCAGCGGTGGCCCCTTCAGCGGTTGCTTGAGGGGGCCGATCGCGGCGGCCAGGAGGACGGACGGGGTCAGGAGGACTTCGGCGCCGCGCTCCAGGGAGGTCACGTCCGTCACTCGGCGGGCGATGCGGCCGTTGCCGGTGGCGGTGTGCATGAGGCGGGCCACGTAGGCGGCGACCAGGCGCTCCCGCGGGGTGGGGCCGGCCTCCGTCGCACCGGGGTAGAAGACGTCCTGGCCGATGGCCATGTCCCAGGCGGCGGCGACCGGGCGGGTCACCGCTCGTTGGACGCGGCGGGCCAGGCCGGGGGCCGTCGGGGGGTGACGGCGTGTCATGTCCCGCAGGATCAGGGCGCTCTGGGCGGCGACCGCGAGGCCGTGGCCGTAGACCGGGTTGAAGGCGGCGAGGGCGTCGCCGAGGACGACGAGGTTCTCCGGCCAGGCCGGCATCCGCTCGTAGAAGAAGCGGCGGTTGACGGTGGTGCGGGTGCAGGAGACGGGGGACAGGGGCTCGGCGTTCTCGATGAGTTCGCCGATCAGCGGGTGGCGCAGCTTCTCGCGGGCGAACGGGGCGAAGTCCTCGGCCGTGGCGGGCGGTTCGCCGCCGCGGGTGCCGGAGAGGGTGACGATCCACCGGCCGTTCTCGATCGGCAGCAGGAATCCCGCCCGGCCCGGCCCGCCGTCGCGCGGGTCGGGCTGCACGTTGACGACCGGGAAGCCGTCCCGGGCATGCTCGGGGGCGAGGTAGAGGCGACTGGCGTACACCAGCCCGGAGTCGACCTCGCGGCGCTCGGGGGTGGGAAGACCCAGCTCCGAGAGCCACTTGGGTGCCCCGGAGCCGCGGCCGGTGGCGTCGACGACCAGGCAGGCGGGCAGGGTGCGTTCGGCGCCGTCGTCGGTGCGGACGCGTACGCCCGTCACGGCGGCGGCCGAGCCGGTCAGCCCGACCGCCTCAGCCCGCTCGACCAGTTCGATCCGCTCGTCGGCGAGGACCTGCGCGCGGATCGTCGCGTCCAGCAGGTCCCGGCCGGCCAGGATCACATGGTGCGACTCGGGCCAGCGGCGGAACCAGCCCCGTGCCGACATGGCGACCACGTCGGTCGTGACGGGCAGCCGCTGCGCTCCGGCGGCCCGGAGCACCTCGGTGATCCCGGGGAGCAGTTCCTCCATGGCCCGTACCCCGCCCGACCACAGCATGTGCGCGTGCCGCGCCTGCGGCAGCCCCTTGCGGGGCTCGGGGCCGTCGGGCAGGGCGTCCCGGTCGACGACGACCACGCGGTCGGCGAAACCGGCGAGCGCGCGGGCCGCGAGCATGCCGGTGTGGGATCCCCCCAGGACGACGGCGGTTCTGACGTCTGGGGCGGGGCGTTCGTTCATGCGGAGGCACTCTCTGCCGGGGCGGTCGCTCGGGCGCGTACCGCCTCGATGTCTTCGGGATGACGGAGGGCTCGGGACACGGCCTGGATCTCCCGCAGCAGATACGCGGTGTCGGGGCCGGACGGAGAGGCGCCGGCGTCGGCCTCCGGGGATTGCCGCCGGGTGTCGACGGCGTCCAGCAGCATGACGGCAGCCGCGAGGGCCTCCGCCCGCGCGGGCCCGAAACCGAGGCCGAGGGCCGCGTCGTACGACCGTGCGCGCAGGTTCTCGTCGAGGTGCCGGGACACCTGGAGCAGCGCGTCGCGGATGAACGTCTCCCGGCGGATCAGCCGCAGTTCCGCGGTGCCGCGCAGGGTGAACGGCTCGCGGGCGGCGCTGACCGACCGCATCAGCGCGGAGAGGGTCCGCAGGTGCCGGTGGCGCAGCCGGATCCGCCAGTGCTCGTGCAGGTACTGGCCCACGTGCGGGATGATGAAGCCCACCGCGACCAGGGAGGCGGAGACACAGGCCGCCGACGGCGCCAGGTAGGTGCTCAGCCAGTCCAGGTCGTGGCCCGTCCACCGGGCGACGACGGCGCTGAGCTTGGACGCGTCGAAGAGCAGGTTCGTCGCGTAGCCGACGCCCAGGAACCTCAGGCCCCAGCGCAGCCATGCGTCCAGGCCGTCGGTGCGGATCCAGTTCCAGATCAGCCGGGCCGTGATCGTGCAGGCCACGGTGTGGGCGAGCAGGTAGAGCAGGATCTGCTCGCGCATGAACGGCGTCGTGGCGTAGTACGTGTCCAGGTCCCGCAGCCGTTCCACGGGGGCGTCGGCGAGGGCGAAGAGCACCCACAGGGTGACGACCACACCCGCGTAGACGGAGACGACCCAGCGCGTCGCGCGGCGCGTCGCGGCCGAGCGGTTGGCCAGGCCGTTGCGCCAGGCGATGATCAGCAGCAGCCAGGACGCGCACAGCGCGGTGATGAGCGAGTACACCCAGGGCGCCGAGATGTTCGGTACGCCCGTCACGCGGTTGGTCCAGGCGATGGTGCTCGGGGCGGCGAAGACGAACACGGCGCAGGCGAACAGCAGCAGACCGCCGACGGCGCGCAGCAGCGGGTCCCGCCACATCCTGACGATGCTGGGCAGCTTGATCGCCAGGGCGGCGGTGAGGGCGACGGTCGGGATCCAGAAGGAGATCTGCACGTCGCCGAAGAGCCTCTCCGAGGCCGACGCCAGCCCGGTCACCGACTCGGACGCCAGCCCGGTCACCGACTCGGACGCCAGCCCGGTCACCGACTCCGCCACCGGCCCCGACGCCGGCCCGGTCGCCCAGGTCACCGCCCCACTCTCCCGTTTCTGCTCCCGGCCCCGCTCGCACTCCCGCTCCCGCGATACCCCATCGACCGCTGCACCGGCCCGAGCGGTGGCTGCGCCCCCCGCCCGGACAGCAGCGGCCGGAACGCGGCCGCCAACCGGTGCCCGAAGTCGTCGGCCTCGGACTCGTCCCGCTCCCGGGAACCGTTGCGGGCGGCCACCGTGAGGGCGGCGTCCTTCCAGCCGGGCGTGCCGGCGAGGGCGTGGGCGGCGGCCGTACCGTCGGTGTGGTGGTGGCCGTGACCGGCGTGCAGATGCCACAACTCATGGCCGAGGATGACCAGTTGCTGCATCGCCTCGGCCCGCTCCTCGACGATGACCAGGTCGAAGTCCTGGAACTCCACCCACAGCCCGGTCACTTCGATCTCGTCGGGGAACCGCTCGAACCGCAGCTCGACGGGCCGCTCGCCGCGCCGCGCGCTCATCTCCGCGCACAGCGCGTGGCACAACTCGCGGACATCGGCCGGGGGATGGGGTCTGGCACGCAGTGCGGCGCTCAGATCGGAGGCCAGGTCGCGCATCGCGGAAGCGGAGCGTGAGCGCCGCAGCCGTAGCACCGAAGCGACCCGGGCCGCCCTCTTGCGCGCGCCCGCGATGTCCATCGCACCCCCTGTTTCCCCCGCCGCTCGGCGGGCCGTTCGAGCCTACGCGGACCCGCGTGTCCGCGTCATGCGATCCGGCGACCGTAGTTCAACCGGGAACCAAGCGCTCCGCGGGTGGGGCCGGGATTGGTCCCCTTAGGCCCTGTCGTTTGGACGCCGGGGTGATCCAAACGACAGGGCCTAAGGGCGTTGCCGGACCGTAGGTGGCTTCGTGAGGGGTGCTCTGCGCTCGGACGCCGCTCCGAATTCGTGCACGACCCATTGACTAGAAAGCGCTTGCAGCCTACGGTCCCGTTCGAAGTTGCGGGCGCGATCCGATATCTCGAACAGTTAGGGCGGGGAATGGGACGACCTGACCTGAATCGCAGGCAACTCCTCGCCGCGGCAGGCGGCTTGGCGGTGGCCGGCAGCTTCGGCTTCGCGGCGCTCGGGACCGGGGCCGACGCGCTCGCCTCCAGCGCACACACCCGCGTGCGTTACTGGAACCTCTTCAGCGGCGGCGACGGCGCCAACATGATCGCGATGCTGGACGCCTTCCGCAAGGCCGGCCCCGGTATCGACGTGAAGGACTCCACCCTCCAGTGGGGCAACCCCTTCTACACCAAGCTCGCCATGGCCGCCGCCGGCAACCGCGCACCCGACCTCGGCGTCATGCACATGGGCCGGGTCACCGGCTTCTCGCCGGGCCGTCTCCTGGACCCCTGGGACGTGGAACTGCTCGCCGAGTACGGCGTACGGGAGCAGGACTTCAAGCCGGAGCTGTGGCGGCGCGGCGTCATCGACGGCAAGCTCTACGCCCTCCCGCTCGACATCCACGTCCAGCTCTGCTTCTACCGCAAGGACGTCCTGAAGAAGGCCGACCTGCTCGGCGACGACGGCCGGATGATCCCGGTCACCTCCACGGACGAGTGGTTCGACGTCCTGAGGAAGGCCAAGGCCGTCCAGAAGAAGGGCTTCCAGACGATCGGTCTGTGGACCAACGACCAGAACTTCCAGTGGTGGTTCTTCGTCACCTTCTACACCCAGCTCGGCGGGAAGTGGTTCGACGACACCGACACCGAGGTCCTCTTCGACACCGACAAGGCCACCCAGGTCCTGGAGTTCCTGCGCAGGCACGTCACCGACGGGTACGTCATCCCCGGCGCGCCCACGGGAGAACAGTTCGTCAACGGCGCCCCCTTCACCTGGGAGGGCAACTGGTCCGTGCCGGTCTTCTCCGGAGCGAAGCTCGACTACGGCGCGACCCCGCTGCCGCCCGTCTTCGGCAGGCAGGCCACCCACGCCGAGTCGCACGCCTTCGTCCTGCCGCACCAGTCGGACCGCGGCGGCGCCGCCAACGAGGGCGCCCACGAACTCGCCGCCTACGTCGTCAAGCACGCCCTCCAGTGGGCGGCCGGCGGCCACATCCCCGCGTACACGCCGACGCTCGCCACGGACGCGTACAAGAAGCTCACCCCGCAGAACCAGTACGTCAGCGCCATGGACCACCAGGCCACCGAGCCGAAGGTGTGGTTCGCGGGCTCCACCGGCGTCCTCGCCCAGGATCTCGGTCCGGTCGTCGTCTCCTCGACGACGGGCTCCGCCGAGCCGGACAAGGTCGCACGGACGATGAAGAGCCACCTCACCAAGCTCCTCGCCTCGAAGAACCCGATGGACGGCAGGACCGCCGCGCAGGGAGGTGCGGTCGCATGACGGCCGGCGCGCACATGACGACCGGAGCACGGACCGCCCTCGCACCGGCACGCGCCAGGACCGCGACGGCCGTCGTGACCGTCCGCCGGAGGCAGGGCTTCCAGCACGGAGGCTGGTTCGTCGCCCCGTTCCTGGCGCTCTTCGCGCTGTTCGTGATCTGGCCGCTGCTGCGCGGCGTCTACCTCAGCTTCACGGACGCCAACATCTCCGGCGACGGCGCGAGCTTCGTCGGCCTCGACAACTACCGCGAGGCCCTGAACGACTCGGCGATGTGGGAGGCGCTCGGCCACAGCGCCTACTTCACGCTGCTGGTCGTCCCGTGCATCACGGTCCTGGCCTTCCTGCTCGCGATGCTGGCCCACAACATCGAGCGCGGCAAATGGCTGTGGCGGCTGTGCTTCTTCGTGCCGTTCCTGCTGCCCTCGACGGTCGCCGCCAACATGTTCCAGTGGCTTTTCACCCAGGGCATCGGCCTGATCAACGAGACCTTCGGCCTCACCACACCCTGGCTGACCGACAAGTCGTACGCGATGCTCGCCATCGTCATCGAGACCCTCTGGTGGACGGTCGGCTTCAGCTTCCTGCTCTACCTCGCCGCCCTCCAGGGCATCCCCGACCACCTCTACGAGGCCGCGAAACTGGACGGCGCGAACGCCTGGCACCGCATGGTCCACATCACGCTGCCGATGCTGCGCAACATCACCGGCCTGGTGATCGCCCTCCAGATCCTCGCCTCGCTCCAGCTCTTCGACCAGGCCGTCGTGATGATGGACTTCTCACCGGGACCGGAGCTCAGCACCCGCTCCTTCGTCCAGTACACCCTCGAACAGGGCTTCACCAGCTACCGCGTGGGCTACGCCTCCGCGATGTCCATCATCTTCTTCGTGATCATCGCAGTCGTCGCCCTGGCGCGGATGTGGCTGCTGCGCAACCGTGAGGAGGGCGGCCGATGACCACCGCCGTACCGCTCCGCAAGAGCCCCCGTAAGCCCTGGACGCCCAGCCAGATCATCCTCACGATCCTCGGCGTCGCCGTCTCCGCCGTCTTCGTGGCCCCGATCGCCGCGGCCCTGCTCACCTCGTTCAAGGCCGAGGCGGAGGCGGCCGCGATCCCGCCGCACTGGCTGCCGGAGGTCTGGACGGCCCAGGCGTGGAAAGCGCTGTGGGAGACCGGCAACATCACCAACTGGTTCGTCAACTCCCTGGTGGTGTCGGTCTGCGTCACCTCCGTCGTGCTGGCGGTCAGCACGCTGGCCGGATACGGCTTCGCCCGCACCGAGTTCCGCGGCAGGACCGTCCTCATGGGCATCGTCATGGCAGGCCTGATGATCTCCCCGGCGGTCCTCGGCGTCCCGCTCTTCACCACCGTCCAGCAGATGGGCATGGTCGACACCTACTGGGGCATGATCCTGCCCCAGTGCGCGCCCGCCGCGATGGTCTACATCCTCTACAAGTTCTTCCAGGGCATCCCGCGCGAGCTGGAGGAGGCCGCGTTCATCGACGGCGCCGGCCGCTGGCGCGTCTTCTTCACCATCGTCGTCCCGCTCGCCCGCCCGTCCCTCGCGGCGGTCGGCATCTTCACCTTCATCGCCTCCTGGAACAACTTCCTCTGGCCCTACATGGTGACCAACAACCCCGACCTGATGACCATGCCGAACGGCATCGCGACCGTCATGAACTCCTACGGCATCCAGTGGGCCCAGCTCATGGCCGGCGGCCTGATGGCGGGCCTGCCCCTGATCGTCGTGTTCGTCTTCTTCCAGCGACAGATCGTGGCGGGCGTGGCCCACACGGGCCTGGCCGGGCAGTGAACCCACGAGGGAGCGGGTCGCGTCGTCGGCCACGAACCGATGGTCACGTGCTCGAAGCCGCCAGAGGACAGCGCCACACCAGCCGCCTCCGGCCCTGGCGGGCCGCCACCGATGCAGGGAGCCACAGTTGAAGCGCCTCGGACTCGCCACCGTTGTGACCGCCGCCCTCATCGCCCTTCTGCCGACCACGGCCCAGGCGGACACCACCTACCCCGACCCGCTCCCGATCACCGGCCGGCAGATCATCCACGACCCGACCGTCCTCAGGCTGAAGTCCGGCCAGTACGTGGCCTACTCGACCGGCGGCGTGATCGGCGCCCGCCTCTCCAAGGACCGCAAGCACTGGGACGACGCGGGCAACGCCTTCGCCGGTCCGCCGAGTTGGTGGTACGAGTACAACGACACGGGTGATCCCTGGGCCCCGGACATCTCGTACCGCGCGGGCAGGTACTGGCTGTACTACGCGGTGTCCAGCTGGGGCACCAACCACTCGGCGATCGGCGTCGCGACGTCCCGCTCCGGCCTCCCCGGCACCTGGACCGACCACGGCAAGGTCCTCACCTCCGAGACGACCGACACCTGGAACGCCATCGACCCCGCGATCATCCAGGCCGACGGCAGGCTCTGGATGTCCTTCGGCTCGTACTGGACGGGCATCCGCATGGTCGAGCTCGACCGCAGGACGGGCAAGGCGCTCACCGCAGCCCCGGTCCACCACCTGGCCACCCGCCCCGACGCCCCGTACGCGGTCGAGGGCCCGTACATCGTCAGACACGGCCGCCACT
Organism: Streptomyces sp. AC550_RSS872; assembly: GCF_019049285.1. Lineage (GTDB taxonomy): Bacteria > Actinomycetota > Actinomycetes > Streptomycetales > Streptomycetaceae > Streptomyces. The sequence continues at coordinate 105,315 of NZ_JAGMUL010000008.1, read as the reverse complement.
ACTACCTCTTCGCGTCGTACGACCAGTGCTGCCAGGGCGTGAACTCGACCTACAAGATCAGGGTGGGCCGCTCGACGTCGGTCACCGGCCCGTACGTGGACAGCGAGGGCAGGCCGATGCTGGAGGGCGGCGGTGACCTGCTGCTGGAGGGACACGGACAGTACGTAGGCACGGGCGGCCAGTCGGTGTTCCGAGACCGGAGCCAGGACTGGCTGGCGTACCACTATTACGACGCACGGGACGAAGGCACCCCCAAGCTGGGCCTGAACAGACTGCACTGGACAAGAAGCGGCTGGCCCATCGTCCTCTAGGGGCGCGGGGCTGTGTCCGATATGCGGCTCCGCCGCGTGGGCGCGACCAGCCCCCACAACCCGCAGCCGCCAACGAAACAAGAACGACCCCTCTGGAAAGGCGACCATGCAAGAAACGGCCCGCGTCACCCTCGACCCCGCCTTCACCATCGGCGAGGTCAACCCCCGAATCTTCGGCAGCTTCGTCGAACACCTCGGCCGCTGCGTCTATACCGGCATCTTCGAACCCGACCATCCCACCGCCGACGAAGAGGGCCTCCGCCAGGACGTCCTGGACCTCGTCCGGGAACTCGGCGTCACCGCCATCCGCTACCCCGGCGGCAACTTCGTCTCGGGCTACAAGTGGGAGGACTCAGTAGGCCCCGCGGACGAACGCCCCCGCCGCCTCGACCTCGCCTGGCGCTCGACGGAGTCCAACCGCTTCGGCCTCTCCGAGTACATCGACTTCCTCCGCAAGGTCGGCCCCCAGGCCGAGCCGATGATGGCCGTCAACCTGGGCACCCGCGGAGTCGCCGAGGCGCTGGAACTCCAGGAGTACGCCAACCATCCGGAGGGCACTACCCTGTCCGACCTCCGTGCCGCGCACGGCGACAAGGACCCCTTCGGCATCAAGCTGTGGTGCCTCGGCAACGAGATGGACGGCCCCTGGCAGACCGGTCACAAGACCGCCCAGGAGTACGGCCGGATCGCCGCCGAGACCGCCCGCGCCATGCGCCAGATCGACCCCGGCGTCGAACTCGTCGCGTGCGGCTCCTCCAGCCAGTCCATGCCGACCTTCGCCGCCTGGGAGGCGACGGTCCTGGAGGAGACGTACGACCTCGTCGACCACATCTCCCTGCACGCCTACTACCAGCCCGAGAACGGCGACATCGACTCCTTCCTGGCCTCCGCCGTCGACATGGAGTCCTTCATCGAGAACGTGGTCGCCACCGCCGACCACATCGGCGCGAAGCTGAAGTCGAAGAAGAGGATCAACCTCTCCTTCGACGAGTGGAACGTCTGGTACATCTCGGAGTGGCACGAGATCGAGAACTCCGGCGCGCGGGACTGGGCACAGGCCCCGCGGCTGCTGGAGAACAACTACAGCGTCACCGACGCCGTCGTCTTCGGCTCGCTCCTCATCGCGCTGCTGCGGCACGCCGACCGCGTCACCGTCGCCTGTCTCGCCCAGCTCGTCAACGTCATCGCGCCGATCATGACGGAGCCGGGCGGCCCGGCGTGGCGCCAGACGACGTTCTTCCCGTTCGCGCAGGCCTCGCGGTACGGCCGTGGCCAGGTCCTGGACGTCCGCGTGGACTCGCCGACGTACGAGACGAAGAAGTACGGGGAGGCCGACCTGCTGCACGCCACCGCCGTACGCGCCGAGGACGGCTCGGTCACCGTGTTCGCGGTCAACCGCAGCCGCACCGAGGCGCTGCCCCTGGAGGTCGCCCTGAACGGGCTCGACCTGACGCGGGTCGTCGAGCACAGCGCCCTCGCGGACGCCGACCCCGACGCCCGCAACACCCTCGACGACCCCGAGCGGGTGGCCCCGCACCCGGTCGAGGGCACGGCGCTGAAGGACGGCAGCCTCACCGCCGTACTGGAACCGCTGTCCTGGAACGTGATCCGGCTGGGCTGAGACCGACGGAGGTCCACGCCTCGGACCTCCGTCCCACATTTCGGACACTCGTAGCTCGCCCCCAGCCTGATGCCCCAAGGCCCGGTCCCGTCCATCCCTGCCAGCCCGGTATGAAACCTCGGGAAGACGGGACCGGCCGCATGCGCACGCACGCTGATACTGCTCACCCTGGGGACGAATCCGGCCGCCGCCTCCGCGACCGTCCACCTCGCCGAGATCCGGATGGAGCCCGCGCAAGGTCATCGGCTCGATCGACACCAGTGGGTTTTTGGTCGCGGTCGCCGCGAGTCTCGGCTTCCTGTTCTCGCTGGGCTCGCAGGGCGTCGACCCCGTCCGGGTGGCAGCCTTCCTCGCCGGCGGCCTGGTCGCCGCCCCGGTCGCGGCCTGGCTGGTGCGCGTCCTGCCGCGCCGCGTCCTGGGCTCCGCGGTGGTCGGCGTCATCCTCGTCACCAATGTCCGCACCCTGCTGAACAGCGACTGGCTCGCGGTATCCGGGGTGACGGCCGTGGCGGTGTAAGCCGCTCTGTACGGCCTGTGGGCCGCCGCCCTGACGTACTCGGTTCCGCGCCCACCTGAAGGAGGTGAGGGCCGCGGCCGGGGCCGACCCCGCCGAGGAGCGGCGGCAGCCGGTCGGCGTCTGACCGAACGGAATCGGCCACCTGGGGGCCACCTCGCTCAACCGCGTTGTGAATGGCTGGAGTTGGCCCTGTCGGCGACTCGCGCAACTCCTACGATGCGTACGCCTCCAGCCTTCACAGAAACCCCACTGATTCTTCAAATATTGAACAAGTGGGCGCGGGTCGGAGGTACAGCCACCCCCCATCCCCAAGGAGCGCTCCATGGCACGTGGACTCCTGCGATTCCTGCTGAGCGGCGGCGCATTCGCCGCTCTGCTCACCGCGGCGCTGCCCGCGCAGGCGGCCCCGGCGTTCGAAGACCCGCCGCCGGACAAGATCGTCATCAAGGTCGCCACGGTGAACGGTTCCGGCTGCCCCCAGGGCACCACCGCCGTCGCCGTCTCCGAGGACAACACCGCGTTCACCGTGACGTACAGCGACTACCTCGCCCAGGTCGGCGGCAACTCCGACCCCACGGCGTTCCGTAAGAACTGCCAGCTCAGCCTGGTCGTGCATGTCCCCGGTGGCTTCACCTACGCCATCGCCAGCGCCGACTACCGCGGCTTCGCCGCCCTTCAGCCCGGCGCGAGTGCCATACAGAGAGCCTCGTACTACTTCCAGGGCTCACCGAGCACGCAGTTCCGCAGCCACCCCTACAGCGGCCCGCTCAACGACAACTGGCAGGCCACCGACGAGACCGACTGGGCCCAACTGGTCTGGGCGCCCTGCGGAGTCCAGCGCAACTTCAACATCAACACCGAGCTGAGAGTGAACCTCGGCTCGTCCTCGCCGAGCAAGGTCAGCTTCATGACCATGGACTCGACGGACGGCGACATCAGCACGGTGTACCACCTGGCATGGAAGCAGTGCCCGGAGAAGTAGCCGAGTAGCCCACCGCGGCCCCCGCGGATACGTCAGGCCGTGCCCGGCGCGGGAGATGCCGGGTACGGCCTGACACCTGCACCGCACCTCCGCCGCAGTCGAGGCGGCTGTCGGCGCAGGGCGCGAGCTCGGACTCGCCGTGACTGATGCCAGGGTGCTCCACAACGTCTTCTCCGTCGTTGTCCACCTCGCGCCCGTACCGGTCGTGGCCCGGATTCCCACCGTCCTGCCGCACTCCGAGGACCTCGACTCCCTGGCGCGTCGCCAGCGGGCGGAACTGGACGTGACGCGATGGCTCGCCGATCAGGGAACCCCTGTGATACCTCCCAGCCCTCTCGTGCCCCGGGAACCGGTTCGGCGCGACGGGTTCTCGATGACGTTCTGGCAGTTCGTCGAGGAGGACCGGGACAAGGAACCCGACTACGTGGCGAACTCCGAAAGCGTTGCCGACCTCCACGCCGCGATGCGCGCGTACCCGGGCCGTCTGTCGTTTCTGTCCGCAGCCGACCCGCGGTTCATCGCGGAAAGCCTTGTGCTGCTCGAAAAGCTCCCCGACCTCATCGGCGCGGCCGAGTTGGACCGAGCGCGCCGAGAGTGGCAGATCCTGGAACCTCGCGTGCGCTCACGCAGGGCGTTCGAAGAAGCGTTCCCGGGGGTCGACCTCCAGCCCATCCACGGCGACTCCCCGCCGGCGAACATCTTCTCCGGGACGGACGGGGATCTCTACGCCGACTTCGAGCTGATCACCTCGGGCCCCGTCGAGTGGGACCTGGCCGCCCTCGGACCCGTCCACGAAGCCGCCTACGACCGCGGCGCGCGGCGCAACGGCACGAGACTGCTGAACGAGGATGTCCTGCGCTTCGTGAACGCGGTCGGGATGCTGCGGATCATCGCCTCCCTCACGCTCGTGCCGCAGCTGCCCGAGTTGGCGGAGTACCTCAAGCCGGCCGTCGACCAGTGGCAGACGATGCCGTTCGCCGGGGGCCTGGCCCCCTGACACCGACAAGTACGCGGCGTCGGTGTTCCCCGAAGCCGCCATGCGGGTTCGATTCGATCTGGATCGAAGGCGGGTGCGGGGGGCGGGGTGCGGACCGCAGGCTGGACGTCGTACGCAAGACCACGGGGAAAGGAAGACCTCATGTCCCTCCGCAAGCACCGTCTCTCCCTCGGCCTGGCCGCCCTCGTCGGCAGCGCCGCCATGCTGGCGATGCCCACGTCCGCGCAGGCGGCCGGGGACCCGGCGACCTGGCCCTGCGACCCGTCCGAGTTCTGCATCTACCACGACGCGCAGGGCGGCGGCGCGCACTACTCGCTGTCGGACGGCGCGTCCGACCTGGGCCAGCTGCCGGGCGGTCTCAACGACCACGTGTGGTCGGTGAAGAACATCTCCGGCGACGACTGGTGCCTGTACCGCGACGCGGACCACGAGAACGAGATCCAGGTGATCCTGGACGGGCAGGCGCTGGACCTGGCGTCGCCGGTGCGTGACCAGGTCAGCTCCGTCGAGCCCTGCTGACCGGTCCTCCCGGACGAGGCCCCGCCGCACGCGTTCGTGCGGCGGGGCCTCGGCACGGGTGGCCCCGGGTGCCGGGCGGAGCCCCATGACTTCTGAGGATGGCAAGCGGCGCTGCCCCCTGGACCATGTGAGTGCACGACACGCGGAACGGGGACGGCTCACATGGCGGTACGCATTCACTTCACCGACGACGATCTCGCGGGCATCAGGCTGGCCCAGGCTCCCGACCCCCTGTGGGAGGCACTGCTCAGCATGCACATGCTTCAGACGGACACCGGGTCCGCCGTCTTCGGCGGCTGGCGGGGCAGAGTGCGCCGCGAACTGCCCACGGCCGTACGTCCGTTGCTCCGGCTGGCCCCACCCGTCGGCTACTCGGCGGACTTCCTCACCCCGGCCGCCGGGACGGGTGGCCTCGATGCCGGGATCGGCGCCCTGCTGTCGACGCCACGGCAGCGGCTGAGGGGTGACCTGGTCGAGTTGTCCCGCGCCGGCCGACCACTGCCGTCCTGGGCGAGGCCGCTCGCCGACGGTGACAAGGAGGCCGTCGTCCACCTCGCGCGGGCGGTCCGGGCGTACTTCGCGACCGCGCTGGCGCCCTGGTGGGGACGCGTCCGTACTCGTTTCGACGCCGAACGCGCCGCCCACGGGCGGTACTTGGCCGACGGGGACCTGGGCGCCCTGCTCGGCGCCCTCCACCCCGGCCTCGTCTGGCGGCGACCCGTCCTGGAGGTGACGGGGCCGGGCGCGGCGGATCGCGATGTCCGGCTGGACGGGCGGGGGCTGCTGGTCCTCCCGTCGTACTTCTGCTGGCGCAGGCCGACGGTGCTGAAGGATCCCGCCCTGCCGTGTGTCGTGGTGTACCCCATGACGCACGAGACGGTTCTGAGCGGGGGCGCGACCGGGCTGCGCTCGCTGAACGCCCTCCTCGGCCGCACCCGCGCCGGGATCCTCGAAACGGTCGCGGATCACGGGGTGACGACCACCGAACTCGCCCACGACGCCGGGATCTCCCCAGCCACTGCCAGCCACCATGTCGGCATCCTGCGCAAGGCGGGGCTGCTCAGCACGTGCCGGGCGGGGAGAGCCGTACTGCACTCCGTGACGCCGCTCGGAATGGCGCTGCTGGGCGGCCCTACGGCCCCGCGGCCACGGCGTTCGGCGTGAGACCGACGGCGGGGGCCCGAACCTCCGGCAAACGTCCACACCAGCGCACCAGGAGTTCATGCCGAGCCTCGCCGACCACCACATCCTCCCGCCGCGCGCCGCCTTGTCGCCGAAGTGTCCGTCTTGGAAACCGGGCCGCAACCCTCGCGTACGCGGCCAGGCGGCAGGTCCCGTGAAGAAGTTGGCGTATTCGGTGACCCGATGGCCATAGCGGTGAAGCCGGTCGCCGGAATGCGTCGTCCACCGGCCTGGAGAGGCTGGCCGTCTCCTCTTCGGCGTGCTTTGATCCTGCGCACGGCTGGAGGCGCCGTAGCCACCGCCGCTTATGCAACATGTTCACTTGAAGGGAACCGCAGGTTATGAGCTTCACCTCTCAGGTTGAAACGGCCGAGATCGCCGACTCCGTCCTGGACGACATCTCCGGTGGTCAGGCGGGTGCTGCCGCCGCCGGTCTCGCGGGCGCCCTCTCCGGTACTCTCGCCGGCGGTCTCTCCGACTCCCTCTCCGCCGTCGCCTGCGTCGACGCCTTTGCCGCGATCTCGCCCGAGGGCGTCGCGCTGGGCCTGCACGGGCACGCTGCCGCCAACTGACGAAACATGTGCGACGGGCCCTGGATCAATTGATTCCGGGGCCCGTTCTTTTTCTCAGCCATTCCGGCCGTGAGAGACAAATGCTGCCCGTGATTCCGGCGAAAGCGCCAACTGGCGTTCCTGCGGGCCGCATCCGGCGCCGCCGCCACGGCGCTTTGGCGTGAACCGATGGCGGTGGAGGTCGAGGTCTCTCTAGCGTGGGGCACATGAGCGACCACCGGATCGAACTGGCCGACGCCGTACAGGCGGTACGGGACGAACTGATCACCGCTGCGGCCCGTTCGTCCGGGCAGGACGTGACCTTCGAAGTGGGCGACATCGCGCTCGACTCCGCGACCGGGCAGCCGCGGCAGGTGCGCAGCGGGAGCCGCGGGAGCGTCGGGCGGTTCGGCGAGGGTGACGACGGGCGGTGATCGGGGGGCAGGCCCGCGAGCGGGCCCTCGTGGTGTGGGGGAACGGGCAGGGGAGCGGGGTGCTGCTCGACCGGCACACGGTGCTCACGGCGTGGCATGTGGTCGCGGACAGCGGGACCGTCGAGGTGGTCCATCCTTCGTCGGGCAAGCCGGTGCCCTGCCACGTCGGCTGGGCGAATCCGAAACTCGACGTCGCCGTGCTGATCGTCCTCGACGACGTGATCAGCGTCGAGTCCGCCGCACCCATGGGCCGTCTCCGGCTCGGCCGGCTCGGCACCGACGCTCCGCTCCCGCACTGCCAGATCGTCGGCTTCCCCGAGATCCAGCGCTACGGAGAGCACGGCGAGGACCTGGAGTACGACCAGTACCGGGTGAGCGTGCTGCCCATGGCCGGACGGATCAAGGGCGTCCTCACCTGCGAACTGGACCAGCCGGCCGTCGATGAGCAAGGGCGCCGGGCGTCACCGCTCAGCGGACTCTCCGGTGCCCCGGTCTTCGCCGGCCCGGTGCTGCTCGGTGTGGTGACACAGGTGCCCCAGGGCCGTCGCCACCTCAGGATCGAGGCGGCGTCGATGACGGGCGTCATCCGGGAAGGGGCCATGGGGTTCCTTCACCCGCACGTGCAGAGCATCACCGAAGTCGATCCCCGGGACGAGAACTTCGAGAGCCGGTATGCGCAGGACCTGAGTTCCCAGTACCGCAAGACGGAGATCTTCGGCATCGAGGAACTCGGCCGGAGTGAGTCCCGCTGGGACCTCGACACCGCCTATCTGAGCCTGCGGGCCGAGGCCGCCGTCTACCCGTCGTCGTTCCCCGGCCCGCGGCGGCACGGCCCGGCGTGGGACAGCGCCCAGCGCATCGAGACCCTGCTGACCGACCGGCCCCTCGTCCTGCTGCGGGGCGAGGCGGGCGCCGGCAAGACGACCCTCGTCTGGTGGCTCGCCGCCCATGCCGCGAACGGCACGCTGAGCGACGATCTCGCCGATCTGAACGGCCTGGTCCCGTTCGTCATCCCGCTGCGCGAGGTGCACGCGCGCGGCGGACGCTTCCCCACGGTGGCGGAGCTCCTGTCCGCCGGGCGGGTCAGCACGGACGGCCAGCCCGACGGCTGGACCCGCCGGGTGCTGGAAGCGCGGCGCGGCCTCCTTCTGGTCGACGGCCTGGACGAGGTCCCGGCGGAGGAGCGCGAGGAGGCCCGACGGTGGCTGTGCGCCCTCCTGGACCGGTACCCCGGCACCCGGTGCCTGGCGACAGTGCGCCCCAACGCGGTCGAGGAGCGGTGGCTCACCGGCGACGGCTTCGCCGAGCTGACCCTCCTGCCCATGAGCGACGACGACATCCGCGCCTTCGTGCACGCCTGGCACAACGCGGCCCGTCTCGAGTGCCGCGAGGAACACGAGCTTCTCACCTCCCTGGAACAGGATCTGGCGCACCAGCTGGAGCGGAACCCGGCGCTTCGCGACCTCGCCCGCACCCCGCTGCTGTGTGCCGTGATCTGCGCGCTGCACCGCCGTCGCCGGGGGCTGCTGCCCACCACCCGCTGGCAGCTCTACCGGGCCGCGCTCGCCATGCTCCTCGGCGGCCGGGACGCGGGCCGGGGCGTCCTCAACGCCGATCACGTCCGACTGGACTCCGACGAGCAGCACACACTGCTCCAGCGGCTGGCCATCTGGCTGGTCCGCATGGGGCTACAGCAGCTGACGCGCGATCAGACGCTGCGTCAACTGTCCCTCGCCATGCGGGACATGCCCCAGGTCCAGGAACAGGGGCCGCCCGAGAAGATCCTGCGCTTCCTGCTCGACCGCAGCGGGCTGCTCCAGGAACGGGCCGACGACGCGATCCAGTTCATCCACCGGACGTTCCAGGACTTCCTGGCGGCCAAGGAGTTCCACGAGAGCGGCTACATCGAGGAACTCCCGAACCACGCCCTCAGCGAGTACTGGCAGGACGTGATCGTGTTGGCCGCCGGGCACGCGGCACGTCCGGCCGCCCGCCATCTCATCGCCGATCTGCTCGGCCGCGGCGACGCCGCTGAGCAGCGCTGGGTGCAATACCGCCACTACGTCCTGGCCGCGCGGTGCGCGCTCAACGTCCAGTCGTTGAACTCCGGCCTGATGGACATGGTGAAGGACCGGGTCGGCTCCCTCATGCCGCCCCGGGACCGTGAGGAGGTCGAGGACCTCGCGGGCCTGGGCGACTGGATCGTGGGGCTGCTGCCCGACGCGGAACACCTGCGCGACCGCGTGGCCCTCAACACCGTACGGCTCCTCGGCCGGGTACGCAGCGCGAAGGCCCGGCACAAACTCAGGCAGTGCGCGGCGCATCCGGACCCCGGCGTCCGCGGCGAGGTCGCCAAAGCCTGGGAGCTGCACCCGCTGGAGGAGTACGTCGACGAGGTGCTGTACGGCGCCCACCTGCCCGACCTGCTGGTCGACAAGCCCGCGCAGTTCCTGCGACTGTCCCGCCTGGGATCCGTCGCCAAGCTCACCGTGCGCGGTTCGTACGCGGAGGAGGAGCTGAACGCCCAACTCCCGTCGCTCGGCCTCGAATCCCTGGCGATCTGGGACAACGAGTCGATCGAAAGCCTCGGCTTCCTGTGGGCCCGACCCGATCTCAGAGCCCTCGAACTACAGGACTGCCCGGAACTGCGGGACTTCTCCGCCGTGCGGGACCTCCGCCTGACGGCGCTCCGACTGTCCGGAGCCATCCACGGGGGCATCGCCCCGCATCCGGGCGTACGCCGCCTGGAGGCGGGCATCGAGAACGTCGGATGGCTCGGAGAGCTGGAGGCCTGGCCGAGTCTGCGCACGCTCACGGTCCAGGGGTACTGCCGGAACCCCCTCTGGATCCTCCGCTCCGCGCGCAACGCTCCCCGGCTCACCCGCATCGCGCTGGGCATCGACTCCCTCCGCGAACTCCAGCCCGTGGACCCGCTGCCCCGCGTCGAACGGCTGATGCTCACCGGCGTGTGGGACTACCGGGACACCGGGGAGCTGAGCCGCGTCTTCCCCGGCCTGAGAAGGCTGGCCCTGGGGCTGATGGCGACGGCGCCGGGCACGCTCGACCTGCGGGACCTGCACGGTATGCCGGACCTGCGAGTCGAGTTGTGGAGTTCAGGCCCGGTCGAGCCCGCCATCGTGGGAGCGGAGGCCTTCGGCGACCGGCTGCTGGTCCATCAGCTCCCGCACGCGTAGGCCGGGGCCATTGACGCGCAAGTGGTTCGATTCTACGTTCCGTTCGAACTTGCGAGCATCGTGCGAGATGTCGGCCAGATATCTGCCGATCTGTCACCCCCACCGCAAGGAGGACCCCGAATGAGCCGCACCCTCCGTAAGCGAACCGCCCTGCTCGCCCTCCCCGCCGCCGCCCTGCTCGCCCTGATCCCCTCCACCGCGTCCGCGTACCCCAACCCCGGCCGTGTCACCGGCGACGTCGTCACCCATGACCCGACGATGATCCGCACCTCCTCCGGCCAGTACCTGCTCTACGCCACCGGAGGCGGCATCGCGAACAAGACCTCCAGCGACCGCACCGCCTTCAGAAACGGCAGCGACGCCTTCGGCAGCCGGCCGAGCTGGTGGCGGAACTACTCCTCCGTGCCGGAGGCCTGGGCGCCGGACATCTCGTACCACGGCGGCAAGTACCTGATGTACTACTCCGTCTCGAAGTTCGGCTCGAACACGTCCGCCATCGGCCTCGCCACCTCCACCACCGGCCGGCCGGGCAGCTGGACCGACCAGGGCTCGGTCTACACGTCCAGCTCCTCCAGCGACTACAACGCCATCGACCCGAACCTCTTCGTGAACGACGACGGCAAGTGGTGGCTGTCCTTCGGCAGTTGGTGGACCGGGATCAAGATGATCCAGATCAACCCCTCCACCGGGAAGCAGCTCAGCTCCCACACCACCCGCTACTCGCTCGCCTCCCGCCCCACCGGGACCAAGGCCGTCGAGGCACCCTTCATCGTCAAGCGGGGCGGCTCCTACTACCTCTTCGCCTCCTACGACACCTGCTGCGCCGGGACGAGTTCGACCTACAAGGTCAAGGTCGGGCGGGCCACCAGCATCACCGGGCCGTACACCGACAAGAACGGCGTCTCGATGATGAACAACGGCGGCACCCCGGTCCTGGAGTCGCACGGCAGTGTCATCGGTCCCGGCGGTCAGTCGATCATGAACGACGTCGACGGCGACCTGATCGTCTACCACTACTACGACGGCAACGACAACGGCACGCCCAAGCTGGGCATCAACCTCTTGAACTGGAGCAGCGGCTGGCCCGTCGCCTACTGAGCCAACCGCGTGGGCGCGACAAGCCACAACGAACCCGCAGTCGCACAAGCACCCGCCCCCCTATGACGAAAGGGCGCTTACCCGGTCTGCCCCATCCCCGCCGCATTGGGCCAACTCTGGCTGTTCGGCCACCCGGTCGCCGGCGCGGGCGCAAGCCCGGGAGCCGGCCCGGTCGTACCCCGAACCTGCGCGGCCGTCAGCCCACCCCGAGCCGGTACTCCCGGCGGGGTGGGCGCAGGCATCGTCGCCGCAGCCGGCGCCACAGGCGACGGGAACGGCATCGGCGCGGGGGCGGCGGGAGCCGGTGCCGGCATGGGGGCCACGGGCGCCGGCGCCGGCATGGGCGCCGGAGCCACCGGCATGGGCGCCGGCATGGGCGCCGGCATGGGCATGCCCGCACCCGGCATCCCCTGCGGCTGAGCCACCGCAGGCATGGGCGACGCGACCCCCATGGCCTGCGCCTGCGCGGCAAGCGGCGTCCCCGAACCGTTGGTGGAGCTCACCAACCGGTCCACGGCCGCCGTACCCGAGCTGTAGTTGGTCCCTGTACCGAGCTCGGGTACGGCGGCTCCCCTCCTGGTCCCGTAGAGCACCTGTTCCAGGCCGGACACCAGGCGACGCACGTCCACCTGGGGGCGCACCACGAGTCTCAGGAAGCGGCTGGACGAACCGATCTTGTTGCCGCACTCGCGGACCAGGATCCGGTGCTCGGTGAGCAGCCGGTCGCGGACCACGGTGCCTTCCGCGCCGACGGGGAGGCGCACGAAGAGGAAGTTGCCCTGGGACGGGTAGACCGTCAGTCCGGGCAGCGAGGCGAGCTGGCTGGCCATGTCGAGGCGGTCCTTGCGCACCTGATGGAGGCTCTGCGCGTACTCGGCGCCGTGGTTCTTGAGCATGAACACCACGTGCTCGGCGAAGGCGTTGAGGTTCCACTTCGGCAGCATCGAGCGGACCATGCCCGCGAGCGCCGGGTTGGCGACGAGGTAGCCGAAGCGGATGCCGTGCAGACCGAAGTTCTTGCCGAGGGAACGCAGGACTATGACGTTCGGGCGCAGCATCGCCTCCTGGACCACCGACGGATCCTGTTCCGCGTCGGCGAACTCCAGGAACGACTCGTCGATGATCACCAGGTCCAGGTCGGCCATCGCGTCCATGAACTGCACGAGCGCGTGCTTGTGGAGGTAGCCCCCGTCGGGGTTGTTGGGGTTGCAGATCACGGCCACCCGGGTGCCCCGGGCCCGGATGAACTCGGCGTACTGGGCCAGGTCCAGGGCGAATCCGCTGGACTCCTGGAGCGGGAACATGTCGACCCGCTTGCCGGTCTCCATCGGCTGGTCGGTCCAGCGGCCGAACGTGGGGACGGGGATGGCGAGGGACTCACGGACCATCAGGTGGTCGATCCAGGTGATCAGCTCGGTGGAGCCGTTGCCCATCGCCACGCACTGCGGCGGGAGTTGGAGCAGGCTGCACAGCTCGGCCGTGATGGTGTCGGCGCTGCTCGGGTAGTAGGTGATGATGTCCTTCAGCCGGGCCCCCATGTCCTGGAACATCTCCGGCGTAGGGAAGTACGGGTTGCAGGGGATGCAGAAGTCGACCGGACCGGCCCCGTCGCCGCCCTCACGCGTCAGCGCCGCCATCGACGGGCTGTGTGCCGCGGTGCTGCGGAACAGCGAGGTGACGTTGTCGGCCATGGAACCTCCGTATGGGGCGGACCCGGCGGGGCGACCCGGGTCCGTCGTCTTTGGGTGGCCCGCGCGGGGGAGCACGGGCCGCCCCTACATACGGAGGCTGGGGTGGCGCTGTTCAACCACTGGGAAATCGGTGAGAACGTGTGTGCCACCTGTGAAGAACCGTCAGAAGGGACGGCTCGACGGACTCAGCAGCTGAACGAGTGCACCGTCGTCGAACGGTACGTCTGCCCGGGGCGCAGCACCGTCGAGGGGAACGACGGCTTGTTCGGCGAGTCCGGGAAGTGCTGCGTCTCCAGGCACAGCGCGTCGCCCTGCCGGTAGGTGCGGCCGGACGGGCCGACGAGGGTGCCGTCGAGGAAGTTGCCGGAGTAGAACTGCATGCCCGGCTCGGTGGTCGCCATCCGCAGGGTGCGGCCGGAGGAGGGGTCCTTCAGCGTGGCGATCCACTCGGGGCGCGGCGAGATGCCCTTGTCGAGCACCCAGTTGTGGTCGAAGCCCTTGCAGTACAGCAACTGCTGGTGGCCTTCGCGGAGGTCCTCGCCGATCGCCTTGGCGCGGCGGAAGTCGAAGGGGGTGCCGGCGACGGGGGCCGGCTCACCGGTGGGGATGAGGCCCGAGTCGACGGGGGTGTAGCGGGACGCGGCGATCTTCAGCTCGTGGTTCTCGATCGTGCCGCTGCCCTCGCCGGCGAGGTTCCAGTAGACGTGGCTGGTGAGGTTGACGACGGTGGCCTTGTCGGTGGTGGCCTCGTAGTCGATCCGCCAGTCGCCGTGCTGGGTGAGGGTGTACGTCACTTTCACCTTGAGCGTGCCGGGGTAGCCCATCTCGCCGTCCACGGACGTGTGGTGCAGGTGCAGACCGACGTCGGAGCCCTTGGTGAACGGCTCGACGTCCCACACGTGCCGGTCGAGGCCCTTGGCGCCGCCGTGCAGGCTGTTCACGCCGTCGTTGACGTCGACCTGGTAGGCCTCGCCGTCAAGGGTGAACCGGCCCTCGCCGATGCGGTTGCCGTACCGGCCGATCAGGGCGCCGAAGTAAGGGCTCCCCGCGACGTAGTCCTCGATGGTGTCGAAGCCCAGGGAGATGCCGGCGAGCCGGCCGCGGCGGTCCGGGACCTCCAGGGACTGCACGATGCCGCCGTAGGAGAGGACCTTCATCCGCGTGCCGCCGTTGGCCAGCGACCAGCTGTGGACCTTCGTGCCGTCGGCGAGCTTGCCGAAGAGTTCCTTCACGGGTTGCTCCCCGCCCTTCTCACATGAAAGGGGCCCCACCCTTCGGCGAGGCCCCTCTTCCGCTTCTGTCAGCTACCGACCTTGCGCTTGTTCCACACGTCGAACCCGACCGCCGCCAGCAGCACCATGCCCTTGATGACCTGCTGCCAGTCGGTGCCGATGCCGACGAGGTTCATGCCGTTGTTCAGCACGCCCAGGACCAGACCACCGATGATCGCGCCGAGGACCGTGCCGACGCCGCCGCTCATCGACGCGCCGCCGATGAACGAGGCCGCGATGGCCTCCAGCTCGAAGTTGAGGCCGGCCTTGGGAGAGGCCGCGTTGAAGCGGGCGGCGAAGACCAGACCCGCCAGGGCCGCGAGCATGCCCATGTTCATGAAGATCAGGAAGGTGACCTTCTTGTCCTTCACACCCGACAGCTTGGCCGCGGGCAGGTTGCCGCCGATCGCGTAGATGTGGCGGCCGATGATCGCGTTGCGCATCACGTAGCCGAAGCCGACGAGCAGCACGCCCAGGATGAGCAGCACGACCGGGGCGCCCTTGTAGCTGGCGAGCAGCATCGTCAGCGTGAGGATGGCGGCGCCGAGCGCGACCAGCTTCAGCAGGAACAGGTTGAAGGGCGGGACGTCGAGGTTGAACTCCTGCTGGCGGCGGCGGTCACGGAACTCCTGGAAGACCACGAACGCGATCATCGCGAAGCCGAGCAGCAGGGTGAGGTTGTGGTAGTTCGTGTTCGGGCCGACCTCGGGCAGGAAGCCGTTGGCGACCTTCTGAAGGCCCTCCGGGAACGGGCCGAGGGTCTGGCCCTCAAGGAAGATCTCGGTCAGACCGCGCCAGATCAGCATGCCCGCGAGGGTTACGATGAACGATGGTATGCCGCCGTACGCGATGAAGAACCCTTGGATGGCGCCCGCGATGGCGCCCACCGCCAGGCAGAGGATGACGGCGACCGGCCATGGCAGGTCGTTCTTGACCATGAACACGGCCGCCATCGATCCGATGAACGCCGTCAACGAGCCGACCGACAGGTCGATATGGCCCGCGATGATCACCAGCATCATGCCCATCGCGAGGATGAGGATGTAGCTGTTCTGCAACACCAGGTTGGAGACGTTGCGCGGCAGCAGCAGGTCACCGTCGGTCCACACGGCGAACAGCGCCACGATCAGCCCGAGGGCGATCAGCATGCCGTACTGCCGCATGTTGCGGCGCATGCCCTCCATCACCAGCTGGAGCAGACCGTCGCCCGCGGCCCCTCCGCTCTTGCCCGACGGCGCGGGGGCCGGGGTCTTGGCGGTCACATCCGTGCTCATCGGGATACCTCTTTGTCCTTTGTCATCTGACGCATCAGCGATTCCTGCGAGGCCTCTTCCCGCGAGAACTCACCGGTCAGCCGCCCCGCGGCCATCGTGTAGATGCGGTCGCACATGCCGAGCAGTTCCGGCAGCTCGGAGGAGATGAAGACGACCGCCTTGCCCTGGGCGGCCAGCTGGTCGATGACCGTGTAGATCTCGTACTTGGCGCCGACGTCGATGCCACGCGTCGGCTCGTCCAGGATCAGCACATCGGGACCCGCGAAGATCCACTTGCTGAGGACGACCTTCTGCTGGTTGCCGCCGGACAACTTGCCCACCGGCTCGAACACGGTCGGCGCCTTGATGTTCATGGACTTGCGGAAGCCCTCGGCGACCTGCCGCTCCTCGTGCTCGTCGACCACGCCCCGCTTGGCGACCTTGCCCAGCGCGCTGAGCGAGATGTTGCGGTTGACGGTGTCGATGAGGTTGAGACCGTAGTGCTTGCGGTCCTCGGTGACGTACGCGATGCCGTGCTTGACCGCCTCGGGGACGGTCTTGGTACGGATCTCCGTGCCGTCCTTGAGGACCGTGCCGCCCGCGTGGCGGCCGTACGTCCGCCCGAAGACGCTCATCGCCAGCTCGGTGCGGCCGGCGCCCATCAGGCCCGCGATGCCGACGATCTCGCCGCGCCGCACCTCGATCGACACGTCGTCGACGACCTTGCGCTGTTGGTCGATCGGGTGGTGCACGGTCCAGTTGCGGATCTCAAGCGCCGGGTGGGCGCCCTCCTCCGGCTCGTGCGGGGTGCGGTCGGGGAAGCGGTTCTCCAGGTCGCGGCCGACCATCCCGCTGATGATCCGGTCCTCGGTGGTCTCCGGCGCCTTCACATCGAGCGTCTCGATGGTCTGGCCGTCACGGATGATCGTCACCGAGTCGGCGACCTTGCGGATCTCGTTGAGCTTGTGGGAGATGATGATCGAGGTGATGCCCTGCTTCTTCAACTCCAGGATCAGATCCAGGAGTTTGCCGCTGTCCTCGTCGTTCAGGGCCGCGGTCGGCTCATCCAGGATGAGCAGCTTCACCTTCTTCGACAGCGCCTTCGCGATCTCCACGAGCTGCTGCTTGCCCACGCCGATGTCGGCGACACGGGTGTCGGGGTGATCGCTGAGACCGACCCGGCGCAGCAGCTCGGAGCCGTGCCGCAGGGTCTCCCGCCAGTCGATGAACCCGCTCTTGGCGTGCTCGTTGCCGAGGAAGATGTTCTCCGCGAGGGAGAGGTAGGGCGACAGCGCCAGTTCCTGGTGGATGATGACGATGCCGCGGTGCTCGCTCGCCCGGATGTCCTTGAACTCGCAGACCTCCCCCTCGAAGAGGATGTCTCCCTCGTAGGTGCCGTGCGGGTGGACGCCGGAGAGGACCTTCATCAGGGTCGACTTACCGGCGCCGTTCTCACCACAGATGGCGTGGACCTCGCCCTGCTGGACGGTCAGTGTGACGTCCGACAGCGCCTTGACGCCGGGAAAGGTCTTGACGATCGAGCGCATTTCCAGGACGGGTCCCGCCATGGTCGTGCCTTCCAATCAGAGTGTGCCGGCGGTTAGTTGAGGTCGCTTTCCTTGATGTAGCCGGTGTCGACGACCTCCTTCTTGTAGTTGGTCTTGTCGACGCTGACCGGAGTGAGCAGGTAGGCCGGGACGACCTTGGAGCCGTTGTCGTACGTCTTGGTGTCGTTGACCTCGGGCTTCTTGCCCTTGAGCGCCGCGTCGACCATGTTCGAGGCGACCTTGGCGAGCTCACGGGTGTCCTTGTAGACGGTCATCGCCTGCTGGTCGGCGATGATCGACTTCACCGAGGCGACCTCGGCGTCCTGGCCGGTGACGATCGGCCACGGCTTGCTCTTGGTGCCGTAGCTGTCCGACTTCAGCGCCGAGAGGATGCCGATGGAGATGCCGTCGTACGGCGAGAGGACCGCGTCGACGCGCTCGCTCTTGTACGCCGAGGTCAGGATCTCGTCCATGCGGTTCTGGGCCTTGCCACCGTCCCAGCGCAGGGTGGTGACCTGGTTGAGCTTGGTCTGGCCGGAGCGGACGACGAGCTGCTTCTTGTCGATGTACGGCTGAAGGACGTTCATCGCGCCCTGGAAGAAGTAGCGCGTGTTGTTGTCGTCGTTGGAGCCGGCGAACAGCTCGATGTTGAACGGGCCCTTCTTGGAGCCGTCCTTCAGGCCGAGCTTCTCGACGATGTAGTTGCCCTGGAGCTCGCCGACCTTCTCGTTGTCGAACGACGCGTAGTAGTCGACGTTCTCCGTGCCCAGGATCAGGCGGTCGTAGGAGATCACCGGGATGTTCGCGTCCTTGGCCTGCTGGAGCACGCTGTTCATCGACTTGTTGTCGATGGCCGCGACGATCAGCGCCTTCACGCCCTGCGTGATCAGGTTCTCGATCTGCCCGACCTGCTGGTCCGTGTCGTCCTCGCCGTAGACCAGCTTGGTCTTGTAGCCCTTGGACTCCAGGTCCTTGACGACGTTGTTGCCGTCGGCGATCCAGCGCTCGGAGGACTTGGTCGGCATCGCGATGCCGATGGTGGCGCCCTTGGTGTCGCCGGCCTCCTGCTTGCTGCCGCCCTCGCCGCTCTGGCCACAGGCGGACAGGGTGAGGGCGAGGGAGGCGGCTCCGGCTATGGCGGCGAGTGCGGCTCGGCGGTTACGCATGATCATCATCCTTGATGTGTGTCTGGCAGGGCTCGGTCGGCGGCGCGAAGACGCTTGCGGGCGGTGCGGGAAAGACCGAGATGAGGGTGTGTCGGATTGTGTTCGACTGCGTCTTCTTCTGTGAAGGGGGATTGTCCGGAACGTTATGCGGGAATTTCGAACCGCTTCAGCGCTCCGGGCAGCCGTGAACCGAGAGGCGCCATGTCGCCGTCAGCTCCGTGCCGTGCGAGGAGGTCCAGCGCCAGGCGTCCGCGCCGTACGCGTTCCTTGGCGGTGGCCAGTGTCAGGTCCCGCATGTGGTGGCCGTAGGGGTAGATCCCGGGGGCCTTGGAGAGCCCGAACTTCAGGTAGAGCGGTGCGCCGCGGCGGATCAGCTCGGCAACCTCGTACATCCGGATGTAACCGCCCAGATCGTCGGGGGCCTCGATGTACATGTCCATCGGGGCACCGGAGACGCGACGGATCTCGGTGAGGTGATCCAGCGTCAGGTCGCTCGGCACGTTGATCGAGTCGCCGCCGAGGTTCTCGTACACGGCGTACGCGGCCGGGTTGACGGGGCCGATCAGCGCGCTCACCTTGAGCGTCGTGTCGGCCGGGATGATCCCGGCGACCCGCGCCCGGTGCAGCGCCCAGAGCACGCCCTCGTCGGCGACGAGGAGGCACTTCACGCCCAGCTCGGTGGCGCGTACGGCGTCCTCGACGCACCCGGCGACCGCGTCGTGGCCCCGGGCGCGCAGCCCGCCGCCCTTGGAGTCGGTGCGGGTGGAGCCGCCGATGTCCCAGGTGCCGCGCGGGCCGGTGAACAGGCAGAGCTCGATGTCGCGCTCGGCGGTCGCCTCCACCATCTCGGTGATCTCGGCGTCGGTGAGCATCCAGATACCGCTGCCCTGGCTGATCCGGTGGACCGGCACATCGAGCCGCGAGGACTCCTTGAGGACCACGGCGAGCGCCTCGGGGCCCTCCACGGAGGGAACCTCGGTGCGCCAGCGGCCGCCGCCGGGGAAGGTGTGCGGAGAGGCGTCGGAGGGGTCGAGGGCGGGCGCCCCCAGGCCGAGTGCGGCGAGCGCCTGCTCGCCGGGTCGGCGTGGCGTCGAAGCGGAGGTGTCGGTCACAGGTTGTCCTTCATGTTCGATATTTCGGACGGCGGTCGCGGCTCTGGCCGTGCGGGGCTTTGGATGTACGCCGGTACGAAGTCGTCAGGTACCCCGTACCGGCGTACGGCTCAGGGGTGGGTCATGGCCGCAGCAGGACCTTTCCGACCTTCGGGTCGCCGGACCCCACCAGCTCGATGGCCTGCGGGAACTCCTCCAGCGGCAGCTCGTGCGTGACCAGCGGCAGCGGGTCGAGCAGTCCCGCCCCGAAGACCCGCACGGTGTGCGCCCAGGCGTCCGGCGCCGCGCCGAACACGGTCTGCACCTCCAGCTGCCGCACGACGAGATCGGTCGGGTCGAGCCCGTCCGCGCCCGGCGCCGGAATGCCCGTCAGGATCAGCCGTCCACCGCGGCGCAGCAGGGCGGCGGCGGTGCGTGCCGCGTCCGCGGACCCGGCGGTCTCGATGACGACGTCGAAGTCGTCGGGGAGTTCCTCGTCCTTGGTGCGGAAGTCCGTCGCCCCGAACCGCTTCGACAGCTCGGCCCGGTCCGGACGCGTCCCCACGACGAGCAGCTCGGCCGGCGAGCCCGCCTTCAGGAACTGGATGGCGAACATCCCGAGCGTGCCCGTGCCCACCACGGCCACCCGCTCGCCCGGCACCGCGTTCGCCTTGAGCGCGGCGGCCGCGATGCATGCGGCCGGCTCCAGCAGCGCCGCCGCCGTGAGGTCCGCGTCGTCCGGCAGCACGTGCAGCAGGCGTGCCGGAAGCGTGAGCGTGGGGGCCATGGCGCCCGGCTGGGTGAAGCCGGTCTCCTCGTAGCCCGCCGTGCACAGTGTGGTCTCGCCCGCGTGGCAGCGGTCGCAGACCTGGCAGTTCCGGAAGCCCTCGCCCACGACCTTGCGGCCCACCAGGCTCGAAGGGACGCCGTCGCCGACCGCCGCCACCGTCCCGGACCACTCGTGGCCCGGCGTGAGCGGATAGCGGACGTACCCCTCCGGCCGGTTGCCCTGGAAGACCTCGCGGTCACTGCCGCAGATCCCCGAGGCGTGCACCCGGACCAGGGCCTCGCCCGCTTCCGGCTGCCGGGGCTCGTGCGGGACGAGCCGGTGCTCGCCCGGAGCCTCGATGACGACGGCGGTGCTCAATGGGGCCTCCCGGGGCCTGGATCGGAAGTGGCGTCGTCCGCCCGGAGGGCGGGCCGGGCGGGGTCTGGTGCGTGGCGAGAGGGCGTGCCCGGCGTCGCCCGGCAGGCGCCACCTCCGACCCAGGCCCCGGTGCCGGGCCGGCGGGTGTGGGTGCTCACTCGGTGCCCTTGGGCTTGCGCTGCTCCCAGCCGTCGGCCCACAGGTCGAACCGGGCCTGCTGCTGCGGGAACTCCGCGGCGGCGTCGACGTCCAGCTCCACACCGAGACCGGGCTCGTGGGAGAGGTGGAAGCAGCCGTCCTCGGGGTTCACCTGGGGGGCGCCCTTGATCACCTTCTTGATCTCCGCGTCCGCGAAGTCGTTGAAGTGCTCGAGGATCTTGAAGTTGGGGGCGGTGAAGCCGACCTGGAGGGAGGCGGCGGTCAGCACCGGCCCGCCCACGTTGTGCGGCGCGACCAGCATGTAGTGCGTCTCGGCGGTGGCGGCCAGCTTACGGGTCTCCCAGATGCCGCCGATGTGGCCGACGTCCGGCTGGATGATGTCCACGGCCTGGCTCTCGAAGAGCTCCCGGAACTCGATGCGGTCGTGGATGCGCTCACCCGTGGCGACCGGCATGTCGACCTTGGCGGCGACCTTCTCCAGCGCCTTCAGGTTCTCCGGCGGCACCGGCTCCTCCAGCCACGCGGGCTTGAAGGGTGCCAGCTCCTTGGCCAGGCGGACGGCGGTGGCGGGGGAGAACCGGCCGTGCATCTCCAGCATCAGCTCGGCGTCCGGGCCGATGGCGTCGCGCACGGCCTCGATCAGGGAGACCGCGTAGAGGCTCTGCTCGTGGTCCAGCTCGAAGTGGCCGGTCCCGAACGGGTCGATCTTGAGCGCCCGGTAACCGCGCTCCATGACCCCCTGGGCCGCCTTGTGGTACGCCTCGGGCGTCCGCTCGGTGGTGTACCAGCCGTTGGCGTACGCCTTGACCTTGTCGGTGACCTTGCCGCCGAGCAGCTGCCAGACCGGCACGCCGAGCGCCTTGCCCTTGATGTCCCAGCAGGCCATCTCGATCACGGCGATGCCCGACATCACGATCTCGCCGGCCCGGCCGTAGTCGCCGTACTTCATCCGCTTGACGAGATCCTCGACAGCGAACGGGTCGGAGCCGAGAATGTGATTGGTCTTCGCCTCGTGCAGATAGCCGAGCAGCGCGTCGGTGTGGCCCAGCATGCGGGTCTCGCCGACACCGGTGAGCCCCTCGTCGGTGTGTACCTGGACGTAGGTCAGGTTGCGCCACGGCGTTCCGACCACGTGTGTGCTGATTCCCGTGATGCGCACGGTACTACTCCCTGTCCTCTTCGGTCTGTTCGAAATATCGGCACTCGTTCGAAATGCTGTCGCGACAGTAGGGACGACCACATGCGAGTGTCAATGGGTCTACAAACAACGGTTTCGATGCGGCGGCCCAGGTGCCCGGCGAGACGGATGCGACGGGGTGCGCCACGAGGGTCGCCGAGGTCTTCGAGGGTGTGCGGATACCTCCCCCGATGACCCTCGAAGCGCTCCTGACCAGGCAGAACGCCCTGGGTCACCCCACCTCCGCCGCTCGTCGCGTTATTCAACCGTGACGACTTCTCTGGCGCAGCCCTCTTGACCGCCATGAAATGTTAGCGCTCACAATGGCGTCCGCATTCACCGGTCGGCCACAAGTCGGCCCCGACGGCATCCAAGGAGGTATGAGCGTCGTGTCAGCAGTGCTTCAACTCGCCTTCCCGCCCCGTGCCGTTGGCCCTTCCGGAACACCGGCATGACGCGGCCGGCGCCGAACCATCGGCCCTCGCCACAGGTCTTATCGGCAGACGACCGCCAAGGAGGTGCGGCCGTGACCCCCTCGCAGCTTCGGCCGCCCACCATGGCCGACGTGGCACGCCAGGCCGGTGTGTCCCACCAGACCGTGTCCCGCGTGCTGGGGGACCACCCCAACGTGCGGGACGAGACACGGGCCAAGGTGCTGCGGGCGATCGAGGAGATGGGCTACCGCCGCAACTTCTCCGCACGGGCCCTGGCCACCCGGCGCACCCGGACCCTGGGGGTGGTCGCCTCCAACACCACGCTGTACGGTCCGGCCAGTACGTTGTTCGCGCTGGAGGAGGCGGCGCGTGCCGAGGGCTATCTGGTCTCGACGGTCAGTCTGCGCAGGCTGACGGTGGAGACGCTGTCCGAGGCCCTGCACCGCCTCAGCGACGGCGGGGTGGAGGGGGTCATTGCCATCGCCCCGCAGCGGTCGGCGGTCGAGGCCCTCGCCGAACTCCGCCACCCGTTCCCGGTGGTGGCCGTGGGCACCGGCTCGGGCGCCGAGGTCCCCAGCGTCAACGTGGACCAGAATCTGGGCGCACGGCTGGCCACCGGCCATCTGCTCGCCGCCGGCCACCGCAGGGTCTGGCATCTCGCCGGGCCCGAGGACTGGCAGGAGGCGGTGGACCGGGTCGACGGCTGGCGGGCGACCCTCGAAGCGGCGGACGTGGAACCACCGATGCTGCTGCGGGGGGACTGGAGCCCGCTGTCGGGCTACCGGGCCGGCCAGGAACTGGCGGGCTGGGTGGGACGCGGCCTGACCGCCGTCTTCGTGGCCAACGACCAGATGGCGCTGGGGGTGTTGCGGGCGCTGCGTGAGGCGGGCGTACGCACTCCCCAGGACGTCGCGGTGGCCGGCTTCGACGACATCCCGGAGTCGGAGTTCTTCGCCCCGCCGCTCACCACCGTCCGGCAGGACTTCGCGACGGTGGGCAAGCGGAGCATCGCCCTGCTGCTGGACCTGATCGAGGGCCGTACCCCCTCCGGGACGTCCCAGGTCTCGATCGAACCCCAACTCGTCGTCCGCGCAAGCACGTTCCCGTACCTGCCTCAACCGGGAGCCGCTCCCGGCTGACGCCGCACCACCCGGTCGCCGTTCGTCCTTCGGGGCAAGCGTGACCGACATCTCGAACGATGATCGACAGGCTGGACGCAGTACGGCCGGTCCCCACAAGTACCAACCGAGTACCAGCGGTCCACCCCGGGCCGGCTCTTCAAAGGAGAAGGACATGCTCAACAGAAGGAACTTCCTCACCGCGGCGGTCGGCGTGGCGGCTACGGCCGGTCTGGCGGCCTGCGCCAAGGAGGACGGCGGCTCGTCCGGTGGCTCCGGTGGCGGCAGCAAGGGGATCACCCTCGGCTTCTCCCAGGTCGGCGCGGAGAGCGGCTGGCGCACCGCCAACACCACCTCGGTGAAGTCGTCGGCCAAGGAGGCGGGCATCGACCTCAAGTTCTCCGACGGCCAGCAGAAGCAGGAGAACCAGATCGCCGCGATCCGCGGCTACATCGCGCAGAAGGTGGACGTCATCGCCTTCTCGCCGCAGAAGGTCACCGGCTGGGACGCCGTGCTCAGGGAGGCCAAGGCGGCGAAGATCCCGGTCGTCCTCACGGACCGCTCCGTGGAGACCTCCGACGACTCCCTGTACGTCACCCTGGTCGGCTCCGACTTCACCGACGAGGGCCGGCGCGCGGCCAAGATGGTGGCGAAGGTCATCGCCACGGCCGGCCTCAAGGGCCCGGTGAAGATCGCCCAGCTGGAGGGCACCACCGGCACCGCTCCCCAGATCGAGCGCGGCAAGGGCTTCAAGGAGGTCATGGACGCCGAGCACAAGGACTGGAAGATCGTCGCCAGCCAGAGCGGTGACTTCACCCGTGCCGGCGGCAAGCAGGTCATGGCGGCCTTCCTGGAGTCCCACAAGGACATCAACGTGCTCTTCGCGCACAACGACGACATGGGTCTCGGCGCCATCCAGGCCATCGAGGCGGTCGGCAAGAAGCCCGGCAAGGACATCCTCATCGTCACGGTCGACGGTGTGAAGGACGGCTTCGCGGCCATGGCCGAGGGCAAGATCAACGGCATCATCGAGTGCAACCCGCTGCTCGGCCCCCAGCTGATGGAGGTCGTCAAGCAGGTCCACGCCGGCCAGAAGGTCGAGCGCTGGATCAAGACCAAGGAGAGCGACTTCACGCAGGACCAGGCCAAGGCCGAGCTCCCCAACCGCACGTACTGACCGACCGTCCCCACCGGCAGGGAGCCTCCGGCCGGCCGACAACCTCGGCCGAGGCTCCCTGCGGACCTGGACACATTCATGAGGAGCGCTGCCATGGCAGAGCCGCAGCCCGTCCTGGAGATGACGGGCGTAGTCAAGGAGTTTCCGGGGGTAAGGGCTCTGTCGGGCGTCGACTTCCGCCTCTTCCCGGGCGAGATCCACGCCCTGATGGGCGAGAACGGCGCCGGAAAGTCCACACTGATCAAGGTGCTGACGGGCGTCTACTCGCTGGACGGCGGCACCGTCACCCTCGACGGCAAGTCCGTGCGGATCGGCAGCCCGTTGCAGGCGCAGCAGGCCGGTATCAGCACGGTCTACCAGGAGGTCAACCTCTGCCCCAACCTGTCGGTGGCGGAGAACATCTTCATCGGACGCGAACCCACCCGCGCGGGCCGCATCCAGTGGAAGCAGATACGCAAGCAGGCCGCGGAGATGGTCGACCGGCTCGGCCTCGACATCGACGTGACGGCGCCGCTGTCCTCGTACCCGCTGGCCGTGCAGCAGCTGGTCGCGATCGTACGGTCGGTGGGCCACCGCGACAGCGACGGCGGGGGATCCGGCACCAAGGTGCTGGTCCTGGACGAGCCCACCTCCAGCCTCGACCGCGACGAGGTCCTCGAACTGTTCCGCCTGATGCGGCAGTTGCGGGACGAGGGTGTCGCGATCCTCTTCGTGTCGCACTTCCTCGACCAGATCTACGAGATCTGCGACCGGATGACCATCCTGCGCAACGGCACCCTGGTCGGCGAGCACATGGTGGCCGACCTCGACCAGGTCGGGCTGATCGAGCTGATGATCGGCAAGGCCCTGGACCAGCTGGAGGGGCTGCACGAGCACCAGCTGCGCTCCGACGTCGGCGAGACGCTCGTCAAGGCCGAGGGCCTCGGCCGCACCGGCGGTATCGCCCCCTTCGACCTGGAGATCAAGAAGGGCGAGGTGCTCGGCCTCGCCGGCCTGCTGGGATCCGGCCGCACCGAGCTCGCCCGGCTGCTGTTCGGCGCCGACCAGCCCGACAGCGGCAAGGTGACCATCGGCGGCGGGCAGGTCTCGATGAGCGCCCCGAACGACGCCATCGGCGCCGGGGTCGCGTTCTGCTCGGAGAACCGCAAGACCGAGGGGCTGGTCCTCGATCTGACCGTGCGCGAGAACATCATCCTCGCCCTCCAGGCGGCCCGCGGCTGGACCCGGCCCATCCCGGCCTCCCAGCGCGACGAACTCGTCGCCAAGTACATCAAGGCGCTGGACATCCGCCCCGCCAACCCGGAGGCCCGGGTGGGGCAGCTCAGCGGCGGCAACCAGCAGAAGGTGCTGCTCGCCCGCTGGCTGATCACCCAGCCGAAGCTGCTGATCCTGGACGAGCCGACGCGCGGCATCGACGTCGGCGCCAAGGCGGAGATCCAGAAACTGGTGGTGTCCCTGTCCGAGGACGGCATGTCGGTGCTGTACATCGCGGCCGAACTGGAGGAGGTGCTCCGGCTCAGCCACACCATCGGAGTTCTGCGCGACCGCAAACTCGTGGCTCGGCTGGCCAACGGGCCCGAGATCACCACCAGCAAGATCCTCGAGACCATCGCGAGCGGAGAACACCAGTGACCACCACGTCCCGATGGCGAGCACTGACGCGCCACCACCTGTTCTGGCCGGTCGCGATCCTGGTCGCCCTGCTGCTGGTCAACGTCCCCTTCACCCCTGGCTTCTTCTCGATCAGGATGTCGGACGGCCACCTCTACGGCAGTCTCGTCTCCATCGTGCTGTTCGGCTCACCGCTGATCCTGGTCGCGGTCGGCATGACCCTGGTCATCGCCACCGGCGGCATCGATCTCTCCGTCGGCGCCGTGGTCGCCATCACCGGCGCCCTGACCTGTTCGTACATCAGCGACCAGGCCGACCAGAACGCGCTGGCGGGGGTCTTCCTCGCCGTGGGCATAGGCCTGGTGGCGGCCGTGGTCTGCGGCCTGTGGAACGGCTTCCTGGTCGCCCGGATGGGCATCCAGCCCATCATCGCGACCCTCATCATCATGGTCGCCGGTCGCGGTGTCGCCCAGCTGATCACCGACGGCCAGATCATCACCATCAACAGCGAGCCGTACAAGCTGATCGGCGGCGGCTACTGGCTGACCCTGCCCTTCGCCATCTTCGTGGTGGCCGCGGTGGTGGCCGTCACCTCGACGCTGACCCGACGCACGGCGCTCGGCCTGCTGGTCGAGTCGGTCGGCGGCAACGCCGAGGCCAGCCGCCTGGTCGGCATCAGGGCCACCCGCATCAAGATCATGGTCTACATCTTCTGCGCGCTGTGCGCGGGCATCGCGGGCCTGATGATCAGCTCCAACACCTCGGCCGCGGACGGCAACAACGCCGGTCTGTGGATCGAACTCGACGCGATCCTCGCCGTGGTGATCGGCGGCACCTCGCTGCTCGGCGGCCGGTTCTCCATCGGCGGCACGGTGGTCGGCGCCCTCGTCATCCAGACCCTGACCACCACCATCTACACCATCGGCGTGCCGACCCAGACCACCCTGGTCTTCAAGGCCGTCGTCGTCATCGTCGTCTGCCTGTTGCAGTCCCCGAAGTTCCGGGCCAAGGTCTTCGGCGCGAAGGGACGCGCCCGGACCACCGCCCCGGCGGAGCCCGCCACCCCGGCCGACGCCGCCCCGAAGATGGAGGTGTCGCGATGAGCGCGACCACCAAGACCCGTACCGCAGCGGAAGGCCGTACGCCGTCCACGTCGGCACAGGCGTCCACGGCCGCGCGTCTGCTCGGCGACCGGCGGCTGCCCGTCCTGGTCACGGCCGGCCTGTTCCTCGCGATGTACATCGGCGGTCTCAGCCGCTACCAGAACTACGGTTTCGGCGAACCGCAGGTCTTCCTCAACCTGTTCGTCGACAACGGCTATCTGCTGGTCGCCGCCGTCGGCGCCACCTTCGTCATCATGGCCGGCGGCATCGACCTGTCCGTCGGTTCGCTGATCGGCTTCACCACCATGTTCACGGCGTGGCTGGTGGAGAGTCAGGGCCTGCCGCTGATGCTGGTCATCCCGCTCGCCCTGGGAGTGGGCGCGTTCGGCGGCTTCCTCATGGGCTATGTGATCCACAACTTCGAGATCCAGCCGTTCATCGTGACCCTCGCCGGCCTCTTCCTCTTCCGGGGCCTGTGCCTGGTCATCAGCAAGGAGTCGATCTCCATCAGCGACTCCACGGTGAGCAGCATGGCCCAGGCCCGGGTGTCGATCGGACTGGGGGAGCTGTCGGTCGGCGCCCTCGTCGCCCTGGTCGTCGTCGCCGCCGCCTTCTACATCCTCCACTACACGCGCTTCGGCCGACGGGTGTACGCCATCGGCGGCAACGAGCAGTCGACGATGCTGATGGGGCTTCCGCTGGGCGGCACGAAGATCGCCGTGTACACGGTGAGCGGCTTCTGCTCGGCGCTGGCCGGCCTGCTCTTCATGCTGTACATCCAGTCCGGTGACCCGCTGCACGCCGTCGGCATGGAGCTCGACGCGATCGCCGCGGTCGTCATCGGTGGCACGCTGCTGACGGGCGGCTCGGGTTACGTCCTGGGCACCCTGTTCGGCGTCCTCGTACTGGGCCTGATCAAGAGCATCATCCAGTTCGAGGGCACGCTCAGCTCCTGGTGGACGAAGATCGCCACGGGTGTGCTGCTGGGCGCGTTCATCCTGATCCAGCGGGCGATCACGACGCGCAAGCAAACATAGGCCGGTGCCTGGGCACATGTGCCGAGGTGGCCCGTCGCACCACGTGGGTGCGACGGGCCATTTTGCGTTGCCGTACGGGCCACCTGAGTCGCGTTACGGACCCGGCGCGGAGGATCGCGCCGAATAGTCGGGCTTGACCCCCACCGACCAAACCGGAAAGACCAATTCCGCACACAACCTTCACAGTAGCCGCTAGGAAAGGTGTGGGTCGGTTCCCTAGTCTTCCCGCGTCATGGACTACTGCCACCCGTGCCGCAGGCACCTCAACGGCGCCCTCGCCTGCCCGGGGTGCGGCGCCGCGATCGAAGAGCTGCGCGTGCACGCGGGCGCACCGGACGAGGCGTACCCGCAGTTGGCCGAGCGGGCCGTACAGGCGCCTGCGGGGGCCGTGGGCGGGCAGGGCTCGTACGAGGTGTACGAGGGGCAGTACGGGAACGGCAGCGGCGCGGGGCTGTACGGCGGCGGTACGGGACAGTACGGGGCCGGTACGGGACAGTACGGCGGTGCCGAGTACGGCGACCGCCATGCCGACGCCGGCCACAGCGAGGACGCCGCGGACGCGGGCACGGACGCCGCTGAGGTGGCTGAGAGCGCGCCGGTCGGCGGACGGGCCGCGCGGCGGGCGGCGCAGCGGCGTGGCCGTCGGCGCGGCCAGGACGAGCGCGACGAGTACGCCGCCGGGTACGACGATCAGGGCGGTCAGGACGAGTACGACGACGAGGACGACGACGACCTGGACGAGGAGTCCGGGCCGTCCGGTGCGAGTCGTCGCGACCGCAAGGCCGCCGCGCATCGCCGCCGTCGTCGCCGGACCCTGCTGATCGCCGCCGGGTTCGTCCTGGCAGCCGGCGGTCTGAGCCTCGCCGAGCTCGGCATGGACGCCCCGGGCAGCAGCCCGAAGCCGGCCGTGGCGGGCGACGAGTCGGCGGACGGCGCGGCGTCGGATGAGGTGACCGCGTCCCCCGAGGCGACGGACGGCACGACGCGGACGGACGGGGACTCGCGTTCGCCCGGCCCCTCGGCGTCCCCCTCGTCCTCCGAGTCCCCGAAGGACGAGGACAAGAAGAAGGACGAGGACAAGACCCCCGACAAGGACGCCCCGTCGGCGACCACGGGCAGCGGCGGCTCCGACACCTCGACCGCGGCCCCCGCCCCGACCTCCGAGCCGCAGGCTCCCGCGCCGACCGCCAAGCCGACCACACAGGACCCGACCCCGGAACCGACTCCGTCCGAGACGGAGTGCGACCGGTTCCTGTGGTGGTGCACGTAACCCGTTCACTTTTGCCATGCCAGGCGGCCCAGGGCCCGCCAGTCCACCGTCCCGCTCGAGCGGGGCACTCCCGGGCGGTGGCGTGGCACGCGCACGCGCAGGGCGCCGGGCGTGATACGGCAGATGACGGGCGTGGGTAGCCGGACGGCCTCGCCGTCGACGCCGACCGGGATGTCGCCGACGTCGGCGTCGACGACCACCTCCCGCGCGGTGAGCGCGGTGAGCCCGCGCGCATGGTGACCGCGCAGCAGACCGGCAGCCTGCGCGGCGTTGTCGACGGTGATGCCGAAGACGCCGAGGAGACCGGAGTCCAGCCGTGCGCGCCGGCCGAGCCCGGCGGCGTCGCCCAGGTGGTAGGGGTTGTTGCTGACCAGGACCCCTTGGGGAGCGTCGATGACCGCCTGGCCGGCGTGGACGGTCAGCCGGGGGCCGATCTGGTGGGTCAGCAGGTCCGGGAGTTCCCGCAGGATGGTGCGCACCTTGTCGTCGCGGTAGGCGGGGCTCTGCACGACCGTCGCGTACACGCCGAAGGACGCGTTGTTGACGAAGACGCGCTCACCGATGGCGCCGAGGTCGACGCGGAGTTCCACGCCGTCGGTGAGGGCGTCGAGGCCGGTCGACGGGTCGGATCGGTCGAGGCCGAGGTCCATCGCGAAGTGGTTGCGCGTACCGGCGCAGATCACCACGAACGGCAGCTCGTGCCGGGCGGCCACGCCCGCCACCAGTGCCTGGGTACCGTCCCCTCCGGCGACGCCGAGCAGGTCCGCGCCCCGCGCCACGGCCCGGCGGGCGAGCTCCATGACGTCCTGCGGGTGAGCGGGGTCGAGTACGGCCACCTCGGCGCCGAGGGCCCGGGCCTTGGCCACGAGGTCGTATCGGCCGACCTTTCCATGCCCTGAGCTGGGGTTCATGATGAGGAACGGCGCTTTCGGCGGTGCGGCCGGGTACTGCCGCGGGCGGGTCCGCGCGACGTCCCCGCCGAGGGCGGCCCGGCCGATCAACGCCGCCGCGATCCACAGTGCCAGGGCCGACAGCACGACCCACAGCAGGCCCACCGCCGCGTAGTGCAGCAGCACCACGAGCGGCAGCAGCACCGCGAGCCCGGTGGCGGCCGCACGGGCCGGGCCGTGCCGGGCGAAGGTCCACCACAGCGCGGCCGCGGTGGCGGCGAGCCCGGCCAGACCGACGGCCAGCAGCGCGAGGCTCCTGACTCCGGCGGCCGTCAGCGGCAGCGCGACCGCGGCGGCCGCGACCAGCAGCGCCAAGCGTGCCGCCCACCGCTGAGCCGCCCCAGCGGGACGATCAGCCGTGCCGGACTGCCGGGCGGGGTTCCGCGTACGGCCCACAGAGGCATCCCAGCGCCCGCGCCCCCGTCCCACATCACCTGCTCCGGGTGATCCCACCGGGGTGCCGGGCTGTGACCCTGCGGGCAAGGAGGTCCGGTCATGGCGACGACGCACGACGGCCCGCTCTCACCGAGGGGCGGCGGTCCGCTCTCCTCGATCCACGACGGCCCGCTCTCCCCGGCCGAGCGCGCGGCACTCGGCAAGGAGGCACGCGCCCGTGTTCCGCGCTCCGCCCACGGTGTCTTCGAGCCCGACGAGAAACGGCCCGATCCCATCGACATCATCGAGCGGCAGTCCGCCACCCGCATTCGGGAGCTGGTCCCTGTCCGCTACGGCCGGATGCTCGAATCGCCGTTCCGCTTCTACCGAGGAGCCGCTGCGATCATGGCGTCCGACCTCGGTGCCGGCGCGCACACCGGGCTGTTCGCCCAGCTGTGCGGCGACGCGCACTTGCTGAACTTCCGGCTCCTGGCCTCCCCGGAACGCCATCTCGTCTTCGACATCAACGACTTCGACGAGACCCTGCCGGGCCCGTTCGAGTGGGACGTCAAGCGGCTCGCCGCGAGTCTGGTGATCGCCGGGCGGGCCAACGGGTTCCCGGCCAAGCGGTGCGACACCCTGGTGCGTGCCGCGGTCGCGTCCTACCGGGAGCGGATGTGGGAGTTCGCCGGGCTGCGCACCCTCGACGTCTGGTACGCACGGGACGACTTCGGCCAGATGCAGACACTCCTGGATCGGCCGCTGCGCAAGGACGACGAGCAGCGGGCCTCCCGGGCCTCGGCGAAGGCCCGCAGCCGGACGAGTCTGCATGCCGCCGCGAAGCTGACCCGAGTGGAGGGCGGCGTCCACCGGATCATCTCGGATCCCCCGCTGATCACACCGCTCGACGAGCTGCTGGCCGGCGCGGAACGCGGGGAACTGGAGCGGATGCTGCAAGACCTGATCACCGGGTACATGAGCACCCTGTCGTCGGAGCGGCGGCATGTGCTGAGCCGGTTCCATGTGGCCGACATGGCACGCAAGGTCGTCGGGGTCGGCAGCGTCGGCACGCGCTGTTGGATCATCCTGCTGCTCGGTCGCGACGACGAGGACCCGCTCCTGCTCCAGGCCAAGGAGGCGGGCACGTCGGTCCTCGCCCCCTACTGCGGAGCGAGCCAGTACGAGAACCAGGGCGAGCGGGTGGTCGCCGGGCAGCGGCTCATGCAGGCCGCCAGCGACATCTTCCTCGGGTGGAAGCACGTCACAGGCTTCGACGGACTTGAACGCGATTTCTACGTAAGGCAGTTGAGGGACTGGAAGGGCATCGCCCGCCCAGAGACCATGGACGCCGAGACCCTGGCGCTGTTCGCCCGGATGTGCGGCGCCTCGCTGGCCCGCGCGCACGCCCGCTCGGGCGACCCGATCGCCATCGCCGCCTATCTCGGCCGCGGCGACTCCTTCGACCGGGCCCTGGTGGAGTTCGCCCGTGCCTACGCCGACCAGAACGAGCGCGACCACCGGGCACTGGCCGACGCGGTGACCGAGGGCCGCGTCACCGCCCGGACCGACCTGGCGGCGTGAACCGGATGTCCCTGCCGACAGGAGCGCGCACGGCCCCTCCTCACCCGCCGGGGGTGACGACGGGCGGCGGTCCGTGGATCACGCTCGTGGTGTACGGCTGCGCGCCGCAGCCCGTCGAGGAAAGGGAGGCCGCCATGGCCACCACCAGTCGCCCCCAGCATCGGGAAGGGGCACAGACCGCCGCCACCGGCCTGACGCTGTTCGCCGCTGTGATGCTGTTCATCGCCGGGATCCTCGATGTCTTCCGGGGAATCATGGGGATCGCCGAGGACGACGTCTACGTCTCCACCCCCAACTACATCTTCAAGTTCGACCTGACCAGCTGGGGCTGGATCAACCTGCTGTTCGGGGCGCTGGCCGTGATCGTGAGCTTCGGCCTGTTCACGGCGAAGACATGGGCGAGGGTCGTCGGCGTCGGCATCGCGGCCCTGCTGCTGATCGCCAACTTCCTGTCCATCCCGTACTACCCGGTCTGGTCGCTCACGCTGATCGCGCTGTACGCGTTCATCATCTGGGCGCTGTGCGTGGTCAAGCGGGACCCACTCGCGGACTAGGGGCGGGCGTACCACTCGCCCGAATGGCCCGTTCGGCATGCCGTGCTCGTAGTGTGCGGACGCGATTGCGAGGGGAGGGGACCCGACACAGCACGAGTCCGCATGAGCGCCGCGCACAAGACCTCCGCGCCCGGGCGCATCGCCCGGGCCACGGCCTCAGCGGTGCTGATCGTCGTCACCTGCATCCTGGTGCCGCGCTGGGCGCCATGTTCGCCTGCCTGGTGGTGGTCATCGCCCTGGTCGTCGTACGCCGTTTCCACCTCGACCATCTTCCGGCCGCCGTGCAGTCGGACGTGGCCGCGGCGGCCGTCTTCGACACGCTCCTGCGCTTCCCGCGCCAGGCCCTCGTCACGACGATCGTGCTCGGCCTCGTGGTCGCACACTCGGCGC
This sequence comes from Streptomyces sp. AC550_RSS872, assembly GCF_019049285.1. Taxonomy (GTDB): domain Bacteria; phylum Actinomycetota; class Actinomycetes; order Streptomycetales; family Streptomycetaceae; genus Streptomyces. Next base: position 71,807 of record NZ_JAGMUL010000008.1, on the reverse strand, counting down.
CTGTCTGGCCGGCCCGGGCCGACGGGCGCGAGATCCGGACCGGACGGGGGGTGTGTGAGCGCGCTCGCCCTTCTGGCAGTCGTGTCGCTGCTCGCGGCCGGGTCGGGATGGCGAGGGCCACCCCTGAGGGGTGATGGCGGACGGACCGGCCCGGCGCATCGTGAAGGTCTCGGGACCGCACGAGCCGCGCGGTCGTCGCGGCAGCCGGCCGGTGGAGGCGACCATGGACTACCCCCTGCTCGACGTCTTCCTCACCATGCTCTGGTTCTTCCTGTGGATCATGTGGTTCATGCTGCTGTTCCGCGTGATCGTCGACGCCTTCCGTGACGACGCGCTCAGCGGCTGGGGCAAGGCTGGCTGGACGCTGATGGTGTGCGTGCTGCCGTTCCTCGGCGTCTTCGTCTACCTGATCGCCCGGGGGCGCGGCATGGGCGAGCGTGAACGGCGACAGGCCCGTGACCGTGAGCGGGCGTTCCGCAGCTACGTCCAGCAGGTCGCCGCCGAACCCGCGCCGAGAGCGCCGGGCGCCAAGGCGGACGAGCTGGGCAAGCTGGCCGCGCTGCACGACAAGGGAGCCATCACCGACGCGGAGTACGAGCAGGCCAAGGCCAAGGTACTGACGGTCTGACGCGGGGCCACGCGTCCGTCACCGCCGTGACGTCCACGGTCTCTCGGGGCGGGGTGTGAGGGGGCGCTGTGCGAGGACCTGACGGCATGAGGGGCACGCCTGCCGTGGGTGACCGGGGCACCCACCCCGGGTGTTCCGTCGACGACGCTGCGGCAGGCAGTGAGGTGGAAATCTCCTGGCGTCCGACCCATCGACCTTCCGGCCGGACGGAACGAAGAGACACGAGATGAGTGATCCGAGCACTGCCCGCACGGACGGCGCCCGATCCGGGCAGGACGCGCACCGGCCACGGCGGCTCCGCCCCCGCCGGTGGGCTGCTCTCGTCGCCCTCACCCGCGCGGTGCTCATCGCCGTCGGCCTCGTCACCGCCTACTATCTGCTGCCTCTGGACGAGGGTGGTAAGGCTGCTGCGGCGCTGATCGTGTGCGGCCTGGTGGCGGTGCTGCTGGTCTTCGCGTGGGAGGTACGGGTGATCACGCGCTCACCCCACCCGCGGCTGAGAGCCATCGAGGCCCTGGCCGCCACGCTGGTGCTGTTTCTGGTCCTCTTCGCCAGTGCCTACTACCTGCTGGACCGCTCCGCCGCGGACTCCTTCAGCGAACCGCTGACCAGGACAGACGCCCTGTACTTCACTCTGACCACATTCAGCACGGTCGGCTACGGGGACATCACCGCGCACTCCCAGACCGGGCGCGTGCTGACGATGCTGCAGATGACAGGAGGGCTGCTGCTCGTGGGCGTCGCCGCGCGGGTGCTGGCGAGCGCGGTCCAGGCGGGCCTGCGTCGGCAGAGCGGAGAGCCGTCTACGGAATCGGGTTCCCGCACCGACGCGGGGACGCCGGACGAGGAGGCCCGGTCATGACCGCCCAGCGCCACGACAGGGCCGGACGCGACGGTCTGGCCGGACAGCACCACGGCCCCGGCACCGGAAAGGCTCTGGCCGACGTTTCCGACCAGCGTCCCTCGGCTCGGATTTCGTAGCGCACGAGCGGTGGCCCGGCTGCCCGCCCCACGGATCAGTGCGTCAGAGGATCCGTGCGGCAGAGGATCAGTGCGTCAGAACGATCTTGAAGGAGACGATCAGCAGGCCGAGCAACAGGTTGACCGTTGCGGTGGCGGCCATGAGCCGCCGCGGAGCACCGGCGCGGCGTGCAGCGGCCACGGACCAGCCCACCTGGCCGGCCACGGCGACGAAGAGAGCCAGCCAGAGGGCACCTCGCACGTCCAGCCCCAGGAGCGGACTGACGGCTACCGCGGCCGCCGGCGGGACGGCGGCCTTGACGATCGGCCACTCGTCACGGCACACGTGCAGCACGACCCGGCGGTCGGGAGCCTGTTGTGCCAGGCGCGTCCCGAACAGCTGGGCGTGCACGTGCGCGATCCAGAACACCCCTCCGGTGAACAACAGCAGCAGCACCAGTTCGAGGCGGGGGAACGAGCCCAGGGAACCCGCGCCGACCACCACGGAAGCCGCGAGCATGGATCCGTAGACGCCGCCCGTGTAGTCCGCGTGTGCCCTGCGCCCGGTACGGGGTGCCCCGCGAGCCCTGGCAGGGCCCGGCCTGATCCTGGGCATCGGCAGCTCCCTCCCGAGCTCAGCGCGTCGATCCGCTCGCTCCGGCAGGAACACCGGCGTCCGGCTGCCGCGGATGCTTTTCCCGGGCGTTCGGCAGGGACGGCGTGACCAGGAAGCCGGCAAGAGCGACGCCACCAGTGGCCAGGATCGCCGCCTTCAGCCCCTGCAACTGCGCGGAGGCGTAGGAATCAGCGACGGCGTCGACCTGGGACGACGGCAATCCGGCACGCTCGGCCGCCGAGCGCACCTGATCGGTGGAGACGAAGGTGATCCCGGCCTGGAGCGCGACGCCGACCTGCTCACGGGTCTGTTGCGACAGCTGCGGATTGTCGTCCACCTGTGTGGTGAAGGCGTGGGCCAGCGCGCCGATGAGGATCGACCCGATGAGGGCCGTGCCCAGTGCGGAGCCCAGATTCTGTGCCGTGAACTGGAGCCCTCCGGCCTCACTGCGTTCCTCCTCACCGACGCCGGACTGGACGACGTTGCCCAGCTGGGAGGCGAGCAGGCCGACGCCCACGCCCAGCAGGGCCATGGCTCCGGCGAACTGTGCGTCGTCGATGACCGGGTCGATGGTGGCCAGCAGCCACACGATGGCCGCCGCCAGGGTCACCAGGGCCAGTCGGACCACCCGGCGTGGCCCCATGACCCGCCCGAGCGAGGACGCGGACAGGGAGGTCACGAACATGGTCACGGACACCGGGAGCAGGCGCAGCCCCGTCTCGAAGGCGTTGAACCCCTGAACCACCTGCAAGTACAGCGGGATGGCGAAGAACAGCCCCAGCAGGATGAGGTTCTGGCTCAGCAGCGTCATCAGGCCGGACCGCAGCACGGGTCTGCCCAACAGGGACAGGTGCACGAGGGGGTCGGCGCCCTGGTGCTCCCGCCGCCGCTCCCAGTGCCGGAAGACGGCCAGGAGGGCCACCCCTGCCCCTATGACGAGCAGCGTCGGGGCGAAGCCGAAGACGGTGAACGGAGGGTTGCGGGGCTGCACCCAGCCCCACGTGCTGCTCTGTAGCACCCCGAGCACGCCCAGCCCCAGCCCGGCCGCGGAGAGTGCCGCGCCGACTCCGTCCAGCCGGGGACGTGGGCCGGCCGGGGCGGACGTCGGGATCACCCGGCGGCACAGCAGCACGGCCACGACGACCACGACCTCGCCGGCGAAGACCAGCCGCCAGGTGAGGTACGTCGTCACCCAGCCGCCCAGCAGCGGGCCGACCGCGATCCCGGCGCCGGCGAGCCCGCCGATGACCGCGTAGGCGACGGCCCGTTCCCGCCCGCGGTACGACTCCGCGACGAGGGCGGCCATGGCCGGCAGCACCATGGCCGCTCCGAGTCCCTCGATGACCGACCACCCCAGCGCGAGGACCCACAGCGTGGGTGCCGCGGCGGTCAGGGCCGACCCGGCGCCGTAGACGACCAGCCCCAGCAGGAACATGCGACGACGCCCCAGGATGTCCCCGAACCTGCCACCGATGATCATGAACGCCGCCATGACCAGCGCGTACAACGTGATGACCGCCTGGATGGCGGTGACCTCGGTGTCGAAGTCCTCGACCAGCTGACTGATGGACACGTTCATGACGGAGGTGTCCAGGACCATCAAGAACTGGGCCGTCCCGAGGACGATCAGAGCCCGCCAGTGCTTCACGCTCCACCTCGCCGAGTCGGCCCGGCACGCCGACGGTGCCGGCTGTGCAGCGGCCGGCCGGTACACGCCCCGCCGCTCCCCCCATCGCATCCGAAGCACGCACCCCGCGCCTCACCCGCCACGGGGGAGCGCGGCGGCCGAGAGCTCGGGGGCGGTGCGCGCCTCCCCGAACCCCTTGCCGCCTTCGCCGTCCGCCGCATCGGCCCGGCCCGCCCGAGGCAGTCGCCGGTCTCCGTCGTGGGCGGCCCGTTCCTGGTTCAAGTCCCGTCGTGTTCTGCGCGGCGCCCCTCTCGTCCGTCTCCCGTACACGGCGGTGGCCCACCAGCGCACCGGTGCTGTCGTCGGCGCCGGGCCGTCGGCCGTCCTCCGACAGCTGACAGACGGCCTCCGCTGCTCCCAGACCCGCGTTGTCCGCTGGTCCTCGGCTGACCGCGACACCCCCACCCGCTCCGGGTGATGCCGTCCCGGGCCGACAGGCGCAGCGTGGAGCACGACAGGCTCCGAGCGCCGTCGTGGCCCTCTCGGCGGCCGGCAAGTGGAGGAAACCGTGGACTATCCGCTGCTCAACGCGTTCCTGACCATGCTCTGGTTCTTCCTGTGGGTCATGTGGTTCGTGCTGCTGTTCCGGGTCATCGGCGACATCTTCCGGGACGACACCATGGGCGGCGGAGCCAAGGCGGGCTGGACGGTCTTCGTGTGTGTGCTGCCGTACCTCGGTGTCTTCGTCTACCTGATCGCCCGAGGCCGCGGCATGGGCGAGCGTGACGTGCGCCAGATGCAGCGGCAGGAGCAGGCGTTCCGCTCCTACGTCCAGGAGGCGGCCGCCGGAACCCCGGCCGCCGGTGAGGCCCGGGCGACCCGCGTGGACGAGCTGACCAGGCTCGCCGGGCTGCACGACCACGGCGACATCACCGACGCGGAGTACGAGCAGGCCAAGGCGAAGGTCCTCGCGGGCTGAGCGATCCCGTCACTGCTCCGATCACTGCTCCGAAAGCTCCCGCTCTCACTCCGGGAGCTGGCGGAACTCGGCCACGCGCAGCCCCAGCGACTGGAACCGGACCAACAGGCCGTAGAGATGCGCCTCGTCGTCGACCGGGCCGTACAGCACGGTCTGGGTGGGGACGACGAACGTCTTCAACTCGGGGAACGCCGTGGTCAGCTCGTCCGACATCTCCCCGTCGACGCGGATCTCGTAGCGCATGCCCTCATGCTGGGCGACGGGGCACGCAGGGGCATCACCCGGGCGAGGTGACACGTCGGTACAGTCCGGTTCCGTCTCCGAGTCCGTCAGAGCAGCCCGAGTTCGCGGGCCCTGCGGACGGCCTCGCCGCGCCGGGTGGCGGCGAGCTTGCGGTAGATGCTCTTCAGGTGCGTCTTCACGGTGTTGACCGACAGATGCAGGTCGGCGGCGATCTCCTCGGTGGACATGAGTTGGGCCAGCCGTTCGAGGACGTCCTGTTCCCGGGCGCTGAGCGGCTCCGGGCGCGGGGCCTGCGTCCGCTGCGGAGAGGCGGCCTGCAACGGCGCGAGCGTGCCGGTCAGCCAGGTGTGTTCCCGGGCGAGCGCGGGCCGGCGCAGCAGCCGGCCGAGCCAGGGCCCGGCCTCCCGGAACGGCCGCCTGAGCTGATGCGGACGAGCCGCCGCCAGGGCCCGCAGCACCAGGCCCTCCGCGGCCGGGGAGTCACCGGTCGCCTCGGCAACCTGCGCACGGGTCAGCAGCAGCCACACGTCGACGGCCGGTCCCTGGTCCTGGGGATCGGGGAGCGCGTCGAGAATCCGCAGCGCCCCTTCGCCGTCGCCGGCGGCCACCCGGGCGCGGGCCTCGGCCGCCCGGCTCTCCGGGCTGTGCAGCGGCTGTTCCTCGAAGACCTTCACCGCCGCCCTCGGATCGCCGTCCGCCAGATGCGCCGCGGCCGTGGCCATGGCGATGCGGTCGCTCACCCAGGGGGAGGGCTCGGCGGAGACCAGGGGCTGCCGTGTCATGTCGTCGAGAGCGAGCAGCGCCGCCCGGGGGTCGCCCCTCGCGACCAGCAGCCGGGAGCGCAGGATCGCCAGTTCCACGGCCATGAGGGGGTCGCGGGTGGCGGCGGACGTGGCGGCCGCCTGGTCGAGATGGTCCTGGGCGGCCGTCAGGTCGTCGCGGTCGACGGCGACCGCGGCCAGCACGAGCTGGGCCATCCCGGTGCGGTACGGCACCGGCAGCCCCGAACGCTCCGCCTCCGCGACCGCCCCCCGGGCATGCGCCTCGGCCTGGCCGGGCCGGCCGTGCAGGAAGTCGATCAGTGCCAGCCGGCTCAGGGCGTGCTGCGAAAGTCCCGTCGTCCGCCCGGCTGGGGGTGCCCCCTCTGGGGGAGGGACGTTCGCCACACGCCCAGGCGCCTCGTGCCGGGGGAACGCCGTCGGCAGCCCCTCGGCGGTGTCGACGGCGGCGGACAGCGTGGCGCGGGCGGCGTCGAACCGGCCCGCCCACAGCTGGGCCGAACCGAGGTCGGTGAGCATCAGGGCCGTCAGCTCCGGACTGCGCTCCAACCGGTCGGCGGGCAGGGCCTGTTCCGCCTCCGCCGCGTCCCGCGCCGCCGTCTCCGCCAGGTCCGCCGAGCCCACCACCCGGGCGGCCAGCACCCGCAGCACCGCACAGCTCAGCCGCATCGCCGCGGCGTCGTCGGTGCTGTCGGTGCCGAGGTCCGGCAGGTTCTCCTCCGCGCGCCGCAGATACGTGACACCCCGGTCGACGTCGTGGTGGGCCAGCTCGCGCGCCGCGCGCACCAGGTCGGGCGCGGGGCCGGACGCCTCCGGTGCCATCCCGGCGAAGAGACCGTCCAGTCGCTCGGCGGCCGGCCCGGTCAGCAGCCGGCCGATCGCCAGATGGTCGACGAGCTCGGCGGCGGCCAGCTCCCAGTCACCCGCGTCCGCCGCATGCCGCAGCGCCTCGTCGAGCAGCCCCGCCCGGCTCAGCCACTCGGCGGCCGTACGGTGCAGCTCCGGCTCCAGGCCCGGCCGGCGCACCCGCAGATGCACCCGGAGGATCTCGGCGAAGAGCGAGTGCAGCCGGTACCAGGAGTGCCCGAGGGGCTCGACGAACGCGTTCGCCCGTTGCAGCGCCTCCAGGACCGGCTCCGCGTCGTCCCGCCCGGTGAGGGCGTTGGCCAGGTCGGGGTGGGTCCTCTCCAGGATGCTGGTGCGCAGCAGCAGGTCCTGGGTCTCGGCGGGGTGGGCGCGCAGCACCTCGCCCAGCAGGAAGTCGGCCACCGTGCTGTGCCCGGCCTCGAAGTCGTTCAGGAAGCTCTCCGGGTCGGCGGCCCGCTGCGCGGCCAGGGCGCACAGCCGCAGCCCCGCCGCCCAGCCCTCGGTGCGTTCGGTCAGCGTGCGCGCGGCCTCGGCCGACAGCGGCAGCCCGTGCCGGTCGACCAGGGTCGCCGTCTCCTCGGCGCGGAACGCCAGGTCGTCGGCGCGGATGTCGACGAGTTCACCGGCGGCCCGGTATCGGTGCAGCGGCAGCAGCGGCTCGGTGCGGCTGATGATCACCAGGCGCAGTCCGTCGCCGGCGTGGCGGAGCACGAACTGGAGCTCGTCGGCAACCGCGGCCGAGCCGGCCACCCGGTCGAACTCGTCCAGGACGAGGATCACCCTGCTGTCCCGTTCGTTGAGCCAGGCCGCGAGCCGGGCCAGCAGCGAGTGGTCCACCTCGCCGGGCCGGGCCGGGCCGCGGATGTTCTCGGGCAGGGCGATCCCGTGGTGGCGCAGGGCATGCAGGACGTAGGACCAGAAGACACCGGGCGCGCTGTCCTGCGGCTCCACGGTCAGCCAGGCGACGGCCCCCGGTTCGCAGGCGGTGCTCCAGTCGGCGACCAGCAGCGTCTTGCCCGCCCCCGCGGGCCCGGTGACCAGGGTCAGCGGCCGGCCGGCCCCCTCGGTCAACGTCTCGACGAGCCGTTCCCGGCGGACGAACGTCCCCGGAACCGTCGGCACGGTCAGCCGGGCGGCGAGCACCGGGTCCCCGTCCGGAGTCACCCCCGCCCCGAGGGAGCGCGCGTCCCGCCTGTCACGCCCGTTACACCCCTCACGGCTGTCCGAGCGGTACACCACCACGTTCCGATCCTCGCCCCGGCCCGGACCCGCCGCAACCGGCGCCCCCGGGGCCCCCGGGGCCCCGGGGTGCCGGTTCTAGACGTCCACGCCCAGCATCCGGCGCAGCAGGTCCCGCAAGGTCAGCCGCTGCTCCTCCGACAGCCCGGCCAGGGGCTCCCGGGCGAACCGGAGGGAGTCGCGCAGGCTGCGGGCCACCTGGCGGCCCTCCTCCGTCGCCGCGGCCAGCTTCACGCGGCGGTCCGCCGGGTCCGGGCGCCGCTCCACCAGGCCACGGGTCTCCAGGCGGTCCACGATGCCGGTCACGTTCGACGGCTCGCAGCGCAGCCGCTGTGCCAGCTTCCGCATCGGCAGTGGCTCCAGGGACAGCAGGCTGAGCAGCCGCGCCTGCGCGCCGGTGAGCGCGTGCTCGGCGGCGGCCTCCTCGTACTCCTCGTGGTAGCGGGCCACGACGGAGCCGATGAGATCGACGACTTCGAGGGTCAGCTCGTCGGGGCGGCGGGTCTTGTGTGGGGTGGCCATGGTCTCAGGGTAACCCAGTTACTTGACATCATGAAATATTCAGGCGCATGGTTGTTTCATACGTTGAAGTAAATGCGGCACGGCACACCCGCAGTACACCGGAAGGGCACCCCCATGATCAACCGCGAATGGCACCTCCTCTCCCGCCCTGTCGGCTGGCCCAAGGCCGATGACTTCGCCCTGGTGGAGGCCGAGCTGCCGACCCCCGGCGAGGGTCAGGTGCTCGTACGCAACAAGTACCTCTCCGTCGACCCGTACATGCGCGGCCGCATGTCGTCGGCCAAGTCCTACGTCGCCCCCTTCGAGCTCGGCAAGGTCATGCAGGGCGGCGCCGTCGGCGAGGTCGTCGCCTCCAACGCCGAGGGCATCGCCGTCGGCGACCACGTCCTGCACTTCCTCGGCTGGCGCGAGTACGCCGCCGTGGACGCGAAGAGCGCCGTCAAGGTCGACCCGGACGCCGCGCCGCTCTCCACCTACCTCGGCGTCCTCGGGATGACCGGCCTGACCGCGTACGCGGGTCTGCTGCGGGTCGGCGCCTTCAAGGAGGGTGACGCGGTCTTCGTCTCGGGTGCCGCGGGCGCCGTCGGCGGCCAGGTCGGCCAGATCGCCAGGCTCAAGGGCGCCTCCCGGGTCATCGGCTCCGCCGGCTCGGACGAAAAGGTCAAGCTCCTCGTCGAGGAGTACGGCTTCGACGCCGCGTTCAACTACAAGAACGGCCCGGTCCGGGAGCAGCTCAAGGAGGCCGCCCCGGACGGCATCGACGTCTACTTCGACAATGTCGGCGGCGAGCACCTGGAGGCCGCCATCGGTGCGCTCAACCTCCGGGGCCGTGCCGTGATTTGCGGCATGATCTCCCAGTACAACTCGACCGAGCCGACCCCCGGCCCGCGCAACATGGTCAAGATCCTCCAGAACCGGCTCCGCGTCGAGGGCGTCCTCGTCGGGGACCACTACGACCTCCAGCCGCAGTTCGTGTCCGAGGTCGGCCCGTGGGTGGCCGCCGGCGAGCTGAAGTACCGCGAGACGGTCGTCGAGGGCATCGAGAACAACCTGGAGGCGTTCCTCGGGGTCCTGCGCGGCGACAACACCGGGAAGATGATCGTCAAGCTGTAGGTCTCCCCGGCGGGCGTTGACCTGTGCTGGATTTCCGACATGCGGTAACTTCTTTCCGAATTCCGTCGCGATCGTGGGCGCGAGTCGCGACGGACCGAGGAGGAAGACACCGCATGTCCATCCAGCAGTCCGACGTCCTGTACACCGCCGTCGCCACCGCCGAGAACGGCCGCGACGGCCGGGTCGCCACCGACGACGGCAAGCTCGACGTCGTCGTGAACCCGCCCAAGGAGATGGGCGGCAGCGGCGCCGGCACCAACCCGGAGCAGCTCTTCGCGGCCGGCTACAGCGCCTGCTTCCAGGGCGCCCTCGGCGTCGTCGCCCGCCAGGAGCAGGCCGACATCTCCGGCTCGACCGTCACCGCGAAGGTCGGCATCGGCAGGAACGGCGACGGCTTCGGCATCATCGTCGAGATCTCCGCCGAGATCCCGAACGTCGACACCGAGACCGCCAAGGGCCTCGTCGAGAAGGCCCACCAGGTCTGCCCGTACTCGAAGGCGACCCGCGGCAACATCACCGTGACGCTGGTCTGACACGGTCGTTGCCACGGCGGAGGCCGCACCCTTGGACGTAGGGTGCGGCCTCTTCGCGTGGGTCGGCTTGGAAACGCCGCCGGCAGCAACCCCCTAGGGGCGCGGGGGTGTATCGATTCGCGGCTCCGCCGCGTGGGCGCGACCAGCCCCCACGGAGCCGCACCCGCGATACGACCGAACCTCCCGAGCTACTGGGCGCAGTCGGCGTCACGCGAGCGCCGCGACATGCACCGCCTTCACAAACCGCCCGTTCTCCGGAGCAGCCCCACCAGGAAACGCGCACCGACGCCGGGTGTACCCGTACGCCAGCCCACTACGAGGATCCGCAAACGCCTGCGACCCCCCAGCCCCACTGTGCCCGAAGGCACCGGCACCCAGGAACGGATACCACGTGTCCGCCGTCGCCTGAAAACCCAGCCCGTACGACTTGTGGGCCCGCGCCACCAGGTCGTACCCGGTCGAATGGATCTGACCGACCTCGGCGATCGTGTCCGGCTTCAGCAGCGGCGGCCGCTCGTCCAGCTCACTGATCGCCGCCGCGTACATCCCGGCGAGCCCGCGCGCGGACGCGACCCCGCCCGCCGACGCCGGCCCGCTCGCGCGCACGGCACGGGAGTTGGCGTAGTCCACCAGCTCACCCGGATCCGGCACATGCGTGTTGAACGCGATCGACGACAGGGTGTGCGGCCCCTGCGGCACCGAGTGCAGCACCGCCTGCTGCTCCGGCGTCGGCGCCATCGGCTGCACCGACCGGAAGCGCGGCTCCAGCTCCTCGGGCAGCCCGAGGTGGAAGTCCAGGCCGTACGGCGCCCGTACCCGCTCCTCGTACACCTCCTGGAGCGTACGGCCGGTCGCGCGGCGTACGACCTCGCCGGTGAGCGCGCCGATGACGAGCGCGTGATAGCCGAAGGCCGTGCCGGGGCGCCAGAACGGCCGTTGGTCGGCGAGGCGTTCGGCGATGGCGCGGTCGTCGGCCAGCTCGTCCCGGGTGAACCCGGCGTCGAGCCCGACCAGCCCGGCCCGGTGGGAGAGCAGCTCGCGCAGGGTCACCGCGGCCTTGCCCTCGGCGCCGAACTCCGGCCAGTAGTACGTCACCTTGCGGTCCGGTTCGAGCGTGCCCTCCTGGATCAGGAGCGCGACCACCAGGTGAGCGGCGCCCTTGGTGGAGGAGAACACACCGTAGAGGGAGCCCGGCTCGCAGCCCTCACCGGCCCACAGGTCGACGACTCTGCGGCCGTGCACATAGGCGCACAACTGTCCCTCGTAGTCGGGGAGTTCACCCGCCACGAAGGCGGCGAACTCCTCCCGTACCGCTTCGAAGCCCGCCGCGACCGTGCCGTGGACGGCGATCTCCTGAGTCATCCGCTCTCCTCACACTCAACGCAGAGGCGGGAGCCAGTCGCACTGACTCCCGCCCTCCTGCTCACCGACTACCGGACCGGCTCGTGTCGTCCGGACTAGGCGACCACATCAGCGTAGGCGCCGCAGGTGTCCACGTAGATGGTTCCCTCGTCCGTGAGGCAGACGTGGAAGTGGACCACAGCCCCCTCGGGGAACGACTTGTCCCACGTCTTGTAGCTGGTGCTGTAACCGCCGGTGTTCCACAGCTGGCCTCCGCCGGAGCCCCCGCTGGTGATGGACCACTCCAGCACGACCCCCATGCCGTCCGCCCGGTTGTCCCGCACGCCGAATATCTCGCCGTCCGGCTGGAAGTAGCCACTGCCGTCATTCGCCTTGGGGCCCCAGTCGGCCGCCTTGGTCCATGCGTACGCCTTGTCGGCGGCCGCGGCGGGCGAAACGGACGCAACGGTGACACCGAGCATGCCCAGTACTACCGCGGACGCGCCAAGGGCGTTCCGGAGCCTCGCAGTCAGCAATGTTCCTCCTTAGTCACGACATTCTCTGTCGTGCGCATTCCACACCACCCTCACCTGTTGGGCAAACGTTTTCTGGAGGTGTCGGTGGTGTGTGCCATGGCGAGCAACGCCCGTGCCACCTGGGCGAATTCGCCCTTGGGGTGATCCCGGAAGAGCGGCTCGGTGCCGAACAGGACGGCTCCCGGCCCGCTGACCACCGACGCCCGCCCCGCCGCGTCCGCCGGCCCGCCGGAACCGTCCGGCGACGGCCGCCAGTGCCCGGAGACCAGCGGGTTCCCGGCGCCGTAGGCCTGCTCGACCCGCACGTCCGGACCCAGGTCGGTGAACCACACGGGCGCGTACACGAACCCGTGGTCCGGAGCACCGGACATGAGAGGGCTGCCCGAGTTCCGTACACGTACGACACCGTTGGCGTCCCCGTTGCCCTCGACCGGCTTCGCCGCCAGCAGCCCCGCCGCCGTGTTCAGCTCGGCGCCGGTGATGCCCCGGCCGACAAGGCCGTGCCCGGCGAGGAAGGCGTCGAGGGCCGTGCGGGCGGCTGCGCTCAGGTCGCCGTACTCCAGCCCCACCGACACGAACAGCACGTCCACCGACGACCAGTCGAACCCGGCGTTCAGCACGTCCGTCGAGACCGGCGTGACCTCGAAGTCCATCTCCCGCAGCGCGAACAGCTCACCCGCGGTGACGGCGGCGGCGACCCGGGTGCGCTGGAGCGGGACCGTGCCGGTGAGCCGCGTCGCGTGGAAGGCGACGTCGTACTGGCGGGCGGCCTCCCTGGCCTGCCGCCGCGCCGAGCCGGGCACGATCGCGCTGCCGTCGGCGGCCCGGAGCACCCGGACGCCGTCGCGCAGCAGGGAGTTGAGCGCGCCGACCTCGTTCGGGTCGTCGAGCCGCAGCCGCAGGTCGCCGCGCGGGGCGACGTACGCGACCGAGGACGCTTCACGGACCGGACGCAGGACACCGCCGTACGGCATCCGTGGCAGGGTCTGCACCGTCGTGCCCCACAGCCGCCCGAGGCTCCAGCCGGAGATGTCGTACATCGCCGACACCTTGTCGCTGATGTCCCGCCCGTCCGCGAGAAGCACGTTCGCGAGCCCGCGCTTGGGCTGGTGCATGTCGACGACGTACGAGCCCTTGGCGTACGTCCGGCCGCCGAGGCGGAAGGAGTGGGTGGCGCGGGTGACGCGTACGTCGCCTGCGACGAGGTGGCCGACGAGGCGGGCGGCGGCCGTCGTGCCCGGGGCCGGGATGACGTACGCGCGGGGGAAGGTGGTCGTGTAGACGTCCTCGGGGCCGATGCCGGGGACGCCCGGGACGGTCTCCGGGGACACCGGCACCTGCGCGGCACCCGCGGCTCCCCGCCGGAAGACCTCGATCTGGTCGGCGACCAGCGAGGTGCGCTTCGTCCGGACGAAGTCGAGGGTGGCGCGCAGGGCGGCCCCGGCGACGTCGACGTTGATCGCGGACCGGCGGCGCAGCTCGGTGACCGGCAGGGTGTCGTAGACGGAGCCGTTCACCTCCATCGGGATCTCCACGGTGTGCGCGGCGACCGTGCCGTGGAAGGCCGCGTACTGCGGGGTGAAGATCGGCGGCCAGTCGTCCCAGCCCTCCTCCTGGTCACGGAAGGGGATCTGCGCGGGCTCGACGCCGTCCTTCTGCGGTGTGTAGCCGAGGCCGTTGACGGCGGCCTCCATGCCGAGGGCGTTGGCATAGGAGTTCTTCAGGAAGAGGTCGTACTCGTAGTTCTCGCCGTGCGGGGGAGTGGTGGGCTCGATGAGGGTGCCGTTGACGTAGCCGTGCAGGTCGAGCATGACGGTCGGCTGCTTGTCCACCATGATCTGCCGCATCGCCCGCACCTCGGGCTGCGAGGCGGTGACGAAGTCCCGGTTCATGTCGAAGCCGTTCGCGTTCGCGCGGGTTCCGGCGATACGGCCGTCCGGGTTGGCGGTGATGTTGAAGTACAGGCGGCTGTGGGAGAGCAGGTCGCGCGTCGCGGCGTCCTTGGCGGTGGCGAGCCGCTCGATGAGCCTGAGCGAGGCGTCGGTGCCCTCCCACTCGTTGCCGTGGATGTTGTTGTTGACGAACACCGGCGCCTTGTAAGTCCGCTTGATCTCGGGCGACTTGGCGGCCAGAGCCGGCGCCTGCTCGATGAGCTCCCGCATCCGCGCCTGCGAGCGGGCCTGACGGACCGTCTCGGGGGCGGTGACGGTGACGAGGTAGAGCCGGTGCCCGCCCGCCGACCGCCCCGCGACCTCGACGCTCACCCGGTCGCCGAGGGCCTGGAGGGCGTTCAGCTTCGGCGCGAGCGCGTGGTACGGGGTGAGGCCCAGCTTGAGGGACTTGTCGGCCGGGTTCACGGGGTCGGGGCCGAGGACCTGCCGACGGGGGTAGCCGCGGCCGTCGTCGCCGAGCGCTGCCTCCGCCTGAGGTGCGGCCCCGGCGCCGGTGAGGGCTCGCTGGGCGGCGCTCAAGGGCGCCCGCGCCACCTGCTGGTCGAGCGCGGCTTCCCGGTGGACCGGGGGCCGGGGTTCCGCCGCGGCGGCGTTCGGGCCTAGGAGCAGGGAGCCCGCCGTGGTGACGGCGAGGGCGATGAGTGGAACGGGTCTCGCAGGAACGCTTCTCGTGTTGCGCACGCGTACCTCCTCCGGGAACTTCCTGAGATCGGTACGGCGAGGTGTACCTGTTCGACTCAACCGCAACAAGAGGGAGTTGGTGTCACCGATGCCCCGGATGGCGCATCCCGGTGCCGGAGCGGAGGCATGCTGTGGGCCGCGGGGCCCGAGACCGGGCGCCGAAACGGCCGTGACTGCCGTGTGACACGGCCCGACTAGAGTTCGGTCCATGCGCGATCTCGGGACCGGGTTCAGATATCTCCTCAAGGGCCAGCGATGGGTGGCCCGGCACGGCAAGCAGTACGAGTTCGGGCTGATCCCGGGTCTGATCACCCTGGTGCTCTACGCGGCCGCCCTGGTCGCGCTCGCCGTCTGGGGCGAGGCCTTCGTCTCCTGGTCGACGCCGTTCGCCGACGACTGGTCGAGCCCCTGGCAGGGCCTCTTCCGCGGCTTCCTCACCGCCGTCCTCTTCGCCCTCGGCCTGCTCCTCTCCGTGATCACCTTCACCGCGGTCACGCTCCTCATCGGCCAGCCCTTCTACGAGAACCTCTCCGAGAAGGTCGACCGGGACGTCTCCCCGGACGGCACCGCCCCCGAGTCCGGCCTGCCGCTCTGGCGCGAGCTGTGGATCTCGGGCCGCGACAGCCTCCGTGTCGTGCTGCGCGCCGCCCTCTGGGGCGCCCTGCTCTTCGCCCTCGGCTTCATCCCGGTCGTCGGCCAGACCGTCGTACCGGTCATCGGCGTCTTCGTCACCGGCTTCTTGCTCACCGAGGAACTCACCGCGGTCGCCCTCCAACGCCGCCGCGTCGACCTCCGCGACCGCCTCACCCTCCTCCGCTCCCGCAAGACCCTCGTCTGGGGCTTCGGCGCCCCCCTCGCCGCCGTCTTCCTGGTGCCGTTCGTCGCGGTGTTCCTGATGCCGGGGGCGGTCGCGGGAGCGACGCTGATGGCACGTGAGTTGATGGGGGAGGAGACCGAGGAGGGGCGGCCCGAGGGGCTGCGTCCCAGCGAGGATCCGGACACTTTCAACCCGTCCGGCGTTTGATTCTCAGCCCGTCCGGCGTTTGAGGACGAGGTCCGAAGGGCCGAGGCGGGGGTCCAGGGGGCGGCAGACCCCTGGCCGGGGTCGAAGGGGCGGAGCCCCTTCAAGGGATGGGACGGGTAGGGGCGGCGGGGGCGAAACCTCCCGACGTCAACGCCACGCCGCACCCACAGCCACCCCGACCATCGCCCGCACCTGCGCGACGATGTCCGTCCGGTTCCGCACGAACTCCGGATCCGTCACCGCCCCCGTCGCCGGATCCGTGTTGCCCGCCCCGAACTGAAGCACCGGCGTGTGCACATGCCCGCCCGGCAGCACGCCGTGCAGCCCCATCCGGTCCCGCAGCAGCGTCGCCCGGTAGGCGATCTCGTTGGAGAGATAGTCCCCACCGCCCCCGGCCCGCGCGGTCGACCCGGGCGTCGGCCCGTCCGGCCGTACGACGGCCTGCGTACCGCCAGCCGGGATCTCGGTGACGCTCGTGTTGTCGTACACGGGGAAACGGCCGGTCTCCGCGGCCACGATCTCCCGGTACGGCAGGGTCGTCGTCGTCCACTGCGGCTGCGAGGCCGGGTCGGCGACGGGGACGGTCTCGGTCCGGCCGACGTTCTCGTTGTCCCCGAACCCGCCCCGCCAGGCCCCGTTGGTCCGCTCGAGGTCGAACCGCCCGACGCGCCCCTGGCTCACGGTCGTGAACAGATCGACCTGCCTCAGATACGGCCGCAACGTCCGCTCCACCGTCCCCTCGGTGAAGTCCCGCCAGCGCACCGGGAACACCGCGGTCTCCACCCGCGCCGGCCCCTGTGCCGTCTGGATCACCGTGCCGTCGAGCGCGAGCGCGGTGGCCCCGGACGGGTTGGAGATGCGGATGTCACGGTCGAGGGTGAAGGGGTCGAACCCGGTGACCAGGATGCGCCGGATGCCCTTCCCGTGCGGGTAGCGGATGTCGGTCTGGCCGCGCGAGACCCGCTCCAACACGTCGATCAGCGCGGCCCGCTGTCCCTCGCTCAGCCCGAACCCCGGCTCCCAGGTCCGCACCTCCCGCGTCATCGACAACCGCGCCCAGTACAGCGGCCTGTCATCGTCCCGGCTCAGGCCCGCCCGTCGCCCACCACCACCCTCATAAGGAAGCGCTTCGCGCCTGTTTGATTCGGCCGGACCACGCCCCTGCGCCCGCTCGACGGCCCTCCGCCACAGCGCCGACCCCTCGCGTTCGACGACACGCCTGGCCTGCGCGTAGGAGCGCGCGGCGGCGAGTTCGTCGGCGAACTCCGTGGCCGGGACGTCGAATCCGGAGCGGCGCAGGATCTCCTGCGGGGCCGCCTTGTCGAGGCGCTGTTCCTCGACGGTCGGTGCGGCCGCCCTCCCGGCGGCGACAGCGGTCCCCACGGTCGGGGCCGAGAGGCCGGTCAGCAGGGCCAGTCCGAGGACGCCGATCCGAACGCGTATGAAATTCAAGGGAGTTCCGGTCCTTCCGTCACGGTGGGGGTGAGGCGGAGCCTGAGTCATGCGGGTAGCCGGAAGTATCCCGTGACGGGAGTGGTCCACGCCATGTTGCTCGCCGTGGGGGTTCCTCGATTGATGGGTGCGGCCACGACTGCTTCGCAGTCGGCCGAGGCAGGATGGGGACATCCGTGGACTTCTAGGAGGAGGCACCCGATGGCGGGAACCCCCGCACTCCAGCGCACCGCATCCGACGAAGCACGCGAGGCGGTCGTCGAGGCAGCCCTCGCCCGGCTCGGCCTCGACGCGAAGGCGCGGCTGCTCGCCGGGCAGGACACCTGGACCCTGCCCGCGCTCCCCGAGATCGGCCTGAAGTCCCTCGTGATGTCCGACGGTCCGATCGGCGTCCGGGGTGTGCGCTGGACCGCCGACGACCCGTCCGTCGCCCTGCCCTCGCCCACCGCCCTCGCCGCCGCCTGGGACCCCGGACTCGCCCGCAGGGCCGGGGTGCTGCTCGCCCAGGAGGCCCGCCGCAAGGGCGTCCACGTGCTCCTCGCCCCCACCGTCAATCTGCATCGCTCCCCGCTCGGCGGGCGGCACTTCGAGGCCTACAGCGAGGACCCGTACCTGACGGGCACGATCGGCGCGGGCTATGTGAACGGCGTCCAGTCCGGCGGCGTCGGCACCACCGTCAAGCACTTCGTCGCCAACGACGCCGAGACCGAGCGCTTCACCGTGAACAACAAGGTGAGCCAACGCGCCCTGCGCGAGCTGTACCTGGCGCCCTTCGAGATCATCGTCGAGAACGCCCACCCCTGGGGCATCATGACCGCCTACAACACGGTCAACGGCACGACCATGACCGAGCACCACCACCTGGTGAACGAGGTCCTGCGCGGCGAATGGGGCTTCGACGGCTACAACGTCTCCGACTGGATGGCCGCCCGGTCGACCGTCGCCGCCATCAAGGGCGGCCTCGACGCCGCCATGCCCGGCCCGCAGACCGTCTACGGCGAGGCCCTCGCCCAGGCCGTACGGGACGGGCGGGTCGCCGAGGCCAAGGTCGACGGCGCCGTGCGCAACGTCCTGCGGCTCGCCGCCCGCGTCGGCATCCTGGAGGGTGCCGAGCCCGTCGTCACCGAGTACCCCGAGGCCGTCGACGGCAGCGCGCTGGCCCGCGAGATCGCTCGCCGCTCCTTCGTCCTGGTCCGCAACCAGGGCGCTCTCCCGCTCCGGCCGGCCGGCACGGTCGCGCTGATCGGTGCCGCCGCCCGCGACGCCCGTGTCCTCGGCGGCGGCTCCGCCACCGTCTTCCCCGACCGGATCGTCTCCCCGCTCGACGGCCTCACCGCCGCCCTCCCCGAGGGCACCCTCACCTACGCCGTCGGCGCCGACCCGAACACCGAACTCGGCGTCGCCGACAAGGGCTTCGAGCTGCGCGCCGTGTGCCGGGACGCCGACGGGAACGTCATCGGCACGGGATCCGCCCCCAACGGCCACATCCAGTGGATGGGCGGCGACCTCCCCGACGGCGTCACCCACGACACCCTGCACACCGTCGAGCTGACCGGCACCTTCACCCCGCGCGACACCGGCGCGCACACCTTCGGCATCAAGGGCATCGGCGCCTTCAAGCTCACCGTCGACGGGACCACGTACTTCGACGACGACCAGCGTCCCGCCAAGAACGACCCCTTCGTCACCTTCTTCGGTGCCCCCGTCCCGCACGCCCGGCCCGAACTCACCGCCGGCCAACCGGTCGAGGTCCGCCTCACCCACGTCGTCGAGTTCGCCGAGAACATCCCCATGAAGGTCGTCGCCTTCACGCTCCACCACCAGGAGCCCCAGCGCGACGCCGACGAGCTGATCGCCGAGGCCGTCGAGGCCGCCCGGCACGCCGACACGGCCGTCGTCGTGGTCGCCACCACCGACCGCGTCGAGTCCGAGGGCTTCGACCGCACCGACCTGACCCTGCCCGGCCGCCAGGACGACCTGGTCCGCGCCGTCGCCGCCGTCAACCCCCACACCGTCGTGGTCGTCAACTCCGGCTCCCCGGTCGAACTCCCCTGGCGGGAGGACGTCGCCGCCGTGCTGCTCAGCTGGTTCCCCGGCCAGGAGGGCGGAGCGGCCCTCGCCGACGTCCTCACCGGAGCGCACGAGCCCGGCGGCCGGCTGCCCACCACCTGGGGCTCGCTGGCCGACGCCCCCGTCAACCGGGTGGTCCCCTCGGCCGGTGAACTCCCGTACACCGAGGACGTCTTCATCGGCTACCGCGCCTGGGAGAAGGAGGGCCGCGTCCCGTCGTACCCCTTCGGGCACGGCCTCGGCTACACCGAGTGGACGTACGAGTCCGCCAAGGTCGAGGGGAGCACGGTCACGGTCCGCGTCCGCAACTCCGGCGAGCGCGCGGGACGCGAGGTCGTGCAGGTGTACCTGGCGGCGGGCGAGCCCGACGCCGGCCGCCCGGCGCGGTGGCTGGCCGGGTTCGCGGGGGTGGAGGCGGGGCCGGGGGAGACCGCCGAAGCGGTGATCGAGATTCCGCGCCGTGCTTTCGAGACGTGGGACGAGACGACCAATGCGTGGACCTTTGTGAAGGGTTCGTACGAGATCCAGGTCAGTCGCTCGATCGCCGACCGCCGACTGACGGCGACGATTAACGTCTGAGCCGGGAGAAGTACCCCAGGAACAGCCCCGGCCCGGGTCCTGACGCCCGGGCCGGGGCTTCGGGCCTCCCGGCGGGGGGCTCAGCGGGCCGAGAAGCCGTACACCGTCTCCGAACGGAACACCTCGCCCGGCCGCAGCACCGTACTCGGGAACTCCGGCCGGTTCGGGGAGTCCGGGAAGTGCTGGGTCTCCAGCGCGATGCCGTCGCCCGGCGCGAACGGCCCGGTGAGATGGTCGGCCGTGTACAGCTGGAGCCCGGGCTCGGTGGTCGCCACCGTCAGCGCCCGCCCCGTCGACGGGTCGTACAGCTCGGCGACCTCCTGCGCGCTCCCCGTCACCCCCTTGTCGAGCACGAAGTTGTGGTCGTACCCCGCGCCGACCTTCCGCGCCTCACGGAAGTCGAAGCGTGTGCCCGCGACCTCGGCCGGCGCGCCGGCCGGAATGAGGTCCGCGTCGACCGGGGTGAACCGGGAGGCGGCCAGTCGCAGTTCATGACCGCCCGCGCTCCCCGCCTGCGCCCCGGCGAGGTTGAAGTAGCTGTGGTTGGTCATGTTCACCACGGTCGGCGCGTCCGTCACCGCCTCGTACGCGATCCGAAGCGCCCCGTCCGCGTCCAGGGTGTAGGTCGCCGAGACGTCGAGACGCCCCGGGAAACCCTCCTCGCCGTGCGGGCTGACCCGGCTGAGCCGCACACCGTGCTCGACCGGCGTCACCTCCCACACCCGCTTGTCGAAGCCGCGCTCGCCGCCGTGCAGGGAGTTGGGCGCGTTGTTGCGATCGAGCGCGTACGTCAGGCCGTCCAGCGGGAAGCGGCCACCCGCGATCCGGTTGGCGTACCGCCCGATGAGCGCGCCGAGATACGGCCCGGGGTGGGTGAGGTACCCGTCCAGGTCGGCGAAGCCCAGCACCACGTCCGCCGGGTGCCCGTCCCGGTCCGGCACCTGGAGCGACTGCACGATCCCGCCGTACGACAGCACCCGGACCCGGACGCCCGCGCGCTCCAGCGTCCAGCGATGGATCCGCGTACCGTCGGAAAGTGTGCCGAAGTGTTCGCTCATGAGCGGAACACTAGTTCGTGATCCTCCGGTAGGCGATGTCGGCCAGCCGCGCCTGACCGTTCACGCTCGGATGGAACCAGTCCCACTGGCTCAGCTGCTCGGCACCGAACCGGAAGTCGTACACCGCGCCGTCGTCGAACCGGCAATGGCGGTCCTTCTCACAGACCTCCTCCAGCACCTCGTTGTACGCCTCGACCCGCCCCTGCACCGTCTCGCGCCGCTGGTTCGCCGCCGCGGTCAGCGACTCGGCGTCGCCCAGCATCGACGGGCAGATACCGAGCTTCCACACCTGCCGGCCCACCTGACTGGTACGGCCCTGCTCCCACAGCCGCATCAGATTCGGCACGCTCGCCACATACACCTGCGTCTTCGGCAGCGCCTTGCGCAACGTGCCCATGGCGTCCTCGAACTGCGTGCGGAAATCGGCCACCGACGTCATCGCGTCCGTCGTGTCCCGGCAGGCGTCGTTCGCCCCCGCCATCACCGCGACCAGCTCCGGTCTGTGCGCCACCGCCCGCGCCATCTGCCCCGGCAGGTCCGCCATTCGCGCCCCGGTCACCGCGTGGTTCCAGCTGCGCTCGGCCGCGTTCGCCTTCCCCAGCAGCCGTACGGCGAGACTGTCGACCTGGGGACTGCTGCCGGTCACCCACGACACCTCGGGGCAGTCCGACAGGACCGTACAGGCGTCGAAACCGGTCGTGATGGAGTCGCCGACAGCCGCGATCGACGCCGGACTGCGGTCCCAGGCCGGCGTCGGCTTCGGCGACGGGCGCGCCTCGGTGCCGGACGGCGCCGGGGAGTTGCCGCCGACGGCGTCACAGCCGGCCACGCCCAGAACGGTCGCGGTCACGGCGGCG
This sequence comes from Streptomyces sp. AC550_RSS872, assembly GCF_019049285.1. Lineage (GTDB taxonomy): Bacteria > Actinomycetota > Actinomycetes > Streptomycetales > Streptomycetaceae > Streptomyces. The sequence continues at coordinate 50,151 of NZ_JAGMUL010000008.1, read as the reverse complement.
AACACCGCGCGCGAAAGGTGCCGTCGCTTCGGCATCCGTGGTCCATCCCCTCGCTCAACCCCGTCATGGTCTCCAACCCATGACAACGCACGAGGGTTCCCACCCGGCTCATGCAACGGCTCACACCCGCACAAGCGTCCTGCCGGGTGAATGGCGGGCGTTTGGCGGCACCGGGACCGACGGTACGTCACACTCCTTGCGCCGCCGCACGGTAGCCTCGCCATCAACGTGGCTTCCCGGCCACTATCGTCCGCCAGTTCGCAAGATGTCCGCTCTGCCCGGAGGTCCCGGTGACGACACGTGGAGTTCTGTACGTGCACTCCGCGCCGCGCGCGCTGTGCCCGCATGTCGAGTGGGCCATCGCCGGGGTGCTCGGTACGCGCGTCAACCTCGACTGGATCCGGCAGCCCGCCGCGCCCGGCACCTGGCGCTCGGAGTTCTCCTGGCAGGCCGAGGCGGGCACCGCCTCCAAGCTGGCCTCCGCCCTGCGCGGTTGGCATCTGCTGCGCTTCGAGGTCACGGCCGAGCCCTGCCCCACCGCCGAGGGCGAACGCTACAGCTGCACCCCCGACCTGGGCATCTTCCACGCCGTCACCGGCATCCACGGCGACATCCTGATCCCGGAGGACCGGCTGAGGGCGGCCCTGGCGCGTGCACAGCGCGGCGAGACCGAGCTGGAAGCAGAGATCGCCAAGCTGCTCGGCAAGCCGTGGGACGACGAGCTGGAGCCGTTCAGGTACGCGGGTGAGGGCGCGCCGGTGCGCTGGCTGCACCAGGTCGTCTAGAGAGAGGCGGCCGGCAACGCCGGTAGTTTCAGGGGCGCGGGGCTGTATCGATGTGCGGCTCCGCCGCGCGGGCGCGACAAGCCCCCACCGACCGGCACTCGGCACACAACAGAACCACCAACGGCGATGGCCCGAACTCTTCCCAGAGTCCGGGCCACCCTCAACCAACGCCGCGATCAGACCGTCCGGAACGCCAGCACCACATTGTGCCCACCGAACCCGAACGAGTCGTTCAGCGCAGCAATCCGCCCCTCGACAGGCAACTTCCGCGCCTCCCCCCGAATGACGTCGGCATTCGCCTCGGCCTCGGGGTCCAGGTTCTCGACATTGATGGTCGGCGGAGCCACCCGGTGGTACAGCGCGAGCACGGTCGCGACCGTCTCGACACCACCGGCACCACCCAGCAGATGCCCGGTCATCGACTTCGTCGCGGACACCGCCATGTGGTCGGCGTCGTCACCGAACACCTTCCGCAAAGCCTTCAGCTCGGCGATGTCACCGGCCGGCGTCGACGTCGCGTGCGCGTTGACGTGCACGATCTCCGCCGGGTCCAGGTCGTTGCTGTCCAGCAGGTTCTGGAGGGCCTGCGAGATACCGCGCCCCTCGGGCTCGGGCTGCACGATGTCGTGCGCGTCGGCGGAGATGCCCTGCCCGACCGCCTCCGCGTACACGCGCGCCCCGCGCCCCGCGGCGTGCTCGGCGGACTCCAGGACGATCACGCCGGCGCCCTCACCGAGGACGAAGCCGTCGCGGGCGACGTCGTAGGGACGCGACGCGCCCTGCGGGTCGTCGTTGTTCTTGGACATCGCCATCATGTTGCCGAACGCGGCGATGGGCAGCGGGTGGATCGCCGCCTCCGTGCCACCCGCGACGACGACGTCGGCGCGGCCGGTGCGGATCATCTCGATGGCGTAGCCGATGGCCTCGGCGCCCGACGCGCAGGCGGACACCGGCGTGTGCACGCCCGCACGGGCACCCACGAGCAGGCCCACGTTGGCGGAGGGGCCGTTCGGCATCAGCATGGGGACGGTGTGCGGGGAGACGCGGCGGACGCCCTTCTCCTTGAGCACGTCGTACTGGTCGAGCAGGGTCGTCACGCCGCCGATGCCGGAGGCGACTACCGCGCCCAGGCGGTCGGGGTCGACGTTCGGGTCCTCACCGGCCTTGGCCTCGAACCCGGCGTCCTTCCACGCCTCCTGGGCGGCGATCAGCGCGAACTGCGCCGAACGGTCCAGTCGGCGGGCCTGCGGCCGCGGGATGACCTCGGTCGGCTCCACGGCGACCGGCGCGGCGATACGGACCGCCTGGTCGGCGGCCCACTCCTGCTCCAGGGGCTTGACGCCGGACTTGCCGGCGATCAGGCCCTCCCAGGTAGAGGCTGCGTCGCCACCCAGCGGTGTGGTTGCGCCGATACCGGTGACGACCACGGTGCGATTGGTCGGGCTCACGGGAATTCTTTCTCCAAGGAATGGGGATTCAGCGGCGCCACCGCCGGGTGGCGGGGCAGTCAGCCCAGAGGCGTGATCGGAGGATCAGCCCTGGTGCTTGAGGATGTAGTCGGTCGCGTCGCCCACGGTCTTGAGGTTCTTGACGTCCTCGTCCGGGATCTTCACGTCGAAGCGCTCTTCGGCGGCGACGACGACCTCGACCATGGACAGCGAGTCGACGTCCAGGTCGTCGGTGAAGGACTTGTCCAGCTGGACGTCCTCAACCGGGATGCCGGCGATCTCGTTCACGATGTCGGCGAGACCGGCGACGATCTCTTCCTGAGTGGCGGCCATCTTGGCGCTCCTTCGTTGTTGTTCAGGTTGTTCAGCGAGTTTTCGCTTCCGCCGCGGCAGCGGCGGGTGGTGCGGTTCCCGCGCCGGCTCGCAAGATCCGGCACGGAGTGCCTAGGGGAGAGTAACGACCGTCGCGGCGTATACGAGACCCGCCCCGAATCCGATGACTAGCGCGGTGTCGCCGCTCTTCGCCTCGCCGGTCGCCAGAAGCCGCTCCATCGCGAGCGGGATCGAGGCGGCCGAGGTGTTGCCGGTGGTGCGCACATCGCGGGCGACCGTGACATGCTCCGGCAGCTTGAGTGTCTTCACCATCGAGTCGATGATCCGCTCGTTGGCCTGGTGCGGAATGAAGACGTCCAGGTCGTCCGGGGTGATCCCGGCCGCGTCCAGCGCCTGCTGGGCGACCTTCGCCATCTCGAACACGGCCCAGCGGAACACCGCCTGGCCCTCCTGCGTGATGGCGGGGAACTTGACGTTTCCCTCGCTGTCGAGCGGGAGCTGGGAGACATCGCCGATCCGGAACTGGTCCCACGGCACCGTCTGCTTGATCGTCTCGGACTTGTCGCCCTCGGAACCCCACACCGTCGGACCGATGTGCGGCTCCTGGGAGGGGCCGACCACGACCGCGCCCGCACCGTCGCCGAACAGGAACGCCGTCGCCCGGTCCTCCAGGTCGGTGAGGTCGGACAGCCGCTCCACACCGATGACGAGGACGTACTCGGCGCTGCCCTCGACGATCATGCCCTTGGCGAGGGTCAGGCCGTAGCCGAAGCCCGCGCAGCCGGCCGAGATGTCGAAGGCCGCGGCCTTGTTCGTGCCGAGCTTGTCGGCGATCTCGGTCGCGACGGCCGGCGTCTGCCGGAAGTTCGAGACGGTCGAGACGATCACGCCGCCGATCTGCGCGGCGGAGATCCCGGCGTCGGCGATGGCCTTGCCGGACGCCTCGATCGACATCGCGGCGACGGTCTCCTCGTCGTTCGCCCAGTGCCGCGTCTCGATACCGGAGCGCGAGCGGATCCACTCGTCGGACGAGTCGATCTTCTCCAGGATCACCTCGTTGGGCACCACCCGGACCGGCCGGTAGCCGCCGACACCGAGGATGCGCGCGTACGGGGCGCCCTTGCTGGGCTTCAGCTTCGCCATGCTCGGGCTCCTTGTCAGGCGTGCTCTGCGATGAGCTCGCGAGCAGCGTCCAGGTCGTCGGGGGTCTTCAGCGCCAGGGTCTTCACACCCGGCAGTGCGCGCTTGGCCAGACCGGTCAGCGTGCCACCCGGGCACACCTCGATCAGGGCGGTGACGCCGAGCTCCTTGAAGGTCTCCATGCACAGGTCCCAGCGGACCGGGTTGGCGACCTGCCCGACCAGACGCTCCAGGACCTCGGCACCGGTGGTGACCGTCCTGCCGTCCTTGTTGGAGACGTAGGTGACCTGCGGGTCGGCGGGCACGAGCTCCTTGGCGGCCTCGGCCAGCTTGTCGACCGCCGGACCCATGTGGTGCGTGTGGAACGCGCCCGCGACCTTCAGCGGGACGACCTTGCGCACACCCTCGGGCTTGTCCTCGTTCAGCGCGGCGAGCTGCTCCATGGTGCCCGCGGCCACGATCTGACCGGCGCCGTTCATGTTCGCCGGGGTCAGACCCAGCTTCTCCAGGTGCGCGAGCGAGGTCTCCGGGTCGCCGCCGAGCAGCGCCGACATACCCGTCTCGGTGATCGCGGCGGTCTCGGCCATGGCCAGACCCCGCTTGCGTACGAGGGTCAGCGCGGCGGTGTCGTCGAGGACGCCCGCGAAGGCGGCCGCGGTGATCTCACCGACGCTGTGTCCCGCGACGGCGCCGGGAGCGCCCACCGCGTCGGCGGCGGACCTCTCAGCGCCGAGTGCCGCGGCGGACAGGATGCCGGCGGCGACGAGCAGCGGCTGCGCCACGGACGTATCCCGGATGGCGTCCGCGTCGGCCTGCGTGCCGTAGTGGACAAGGTCCAGTCCGATGGCGTCGGACCATGCGGCGACGCGGTCCGCGGCACCGGGGAGTTCGAGCCAGGGGGTCAGGAAGCCGGGCGACTGGGCGCCCTGGCCGGGAGCGACGAGTACGAGCACTCTCACACTCTCTCTTGGGGACGGGCACCGCCGCCCGTGGGGACAAGGACGAAGAACACGAGGGGGTTTTGTGGGCCTCCGACAAAACGCTAGAGCTGAAGATCGCCGTCGACCAGACGCCCCAGGATCAGCGCGATGCGCAGGGTGAACGCGGAGCGTACATCGGAAGGCGACCAGCCGGTGACGTCAGTCACACGTCGAAGCCGGTAGCGCACGGTGTTGGGATGCACGAAGAGCATCCGTGCGGCCCCCTCCAGGCTGCTCGCCTGCTCCAGATAGACCGAGAGCGTCTCCAGCAGAGCCGAGCCGGCCTCCTCCAGCGGTCTGTAGATCTCCTCCACCAACTGCTCACGTGCACTGGGATCCCCCGCGATGGCACGCTCCGGCAGGAGATCGTCCGCCAGCACCGGCCGCGGCGCGTCCTGCCAGGCCGAACACGCCTTCAGGCCGGCGGCGGCGGCCTGCGCGGACCGGGTGGCGGCCTGGAGATCGGGTACGACGGGCCCCGCGACGACGGGACCCGCGGCATACGGCCCGATCAGCGACTTGGCGACGGCGATCGGGTTGTCGCTGCCGCCCGCGATCACCACGAGCCGGTCCCCGAGCACCCCGGTCAGCACCTGGAGCTTGGCGTGCCGGGCGGCCCGCCGGATCGCCTCGACGGTCAGCTCGCTGTCCCCGTCGGGCGCCGTACCGAGGAGGACACAGACGTGCTCCGGGGAGTTCCAGCCGAGTGCGGCGGCGCGCGACACGGCACCCTCGTCGGCCTCGCCGCTGAGCACGGCGTTGACCACGAGCGACTCCAGGCGGGCGTCCCAGGCACCGCGTGCCTCCGCGGCCTGGGCGTATACCTGGGCCGTGGCGAAGGCGATCTCACGGGCGTAGACGAGGAGTGCCTCGCGCAGGACGTTCTCGTCACCGGGGGCGGCCACCTCGTCGATGGCCGACTCCATGACCTCGATGGTGGTGCGCACCATCTCGACGGTCTGGCGCAAGGTGATGGCGCGGGTCAGCTCGCGCGGCGCGGTCCCGAAGACGTCGGTCGAGATCGCCTGGGGGGCGTCGGGATGCCGGAACCACTCGGTGAAGGCTGCGATACCGGCCTGGGCGACCAGACCGATCCAGGAACGGTTCTCCGGGGGCATGGCCCGGTACCACGGCAGCGTCTCGTCCATCCGCGCGATGGCCTGCGCGGCGAGAGAACCGGAGGACTTCTCGAGCCGCCTCAAGGTCGCGGAGTGCGGATGGACGTCGTGCGCGGCGGGTTCGGACTTACGGGCTACGGGTTCGGGCACGGGGACAAGACTGCCTTATCGGGACGGGGGTGCGTGCCGGAGGGGGTCGTGGCCAGCCCCTCCGGCGTTTGAGGAGCGGGCCCGGGAAGCGGAGCCCCGGACCGGAGGGTGTCGGTGCAGGGGTCCGGCCCCACGGCATCCGGCAGGGATACCGTGGGGCCGTGATGGACGTACGGCGCGCCGCGGAGCGCTACCCCGGAGGGGATCCGGCAGCGGGCATCTCGTCGCGCCACGCCTTCTCCTTCGGACCGCACTACGACCCCGACAACCTCCGCTTCGGCGCGATGATCGCCTGCAACGAGGAGCGGCTCGAGCCCGGCGCCGGCTTCGACGAGCATCCGCACAGCCACACCGAGATCGTCACCTGGGTGGTGGAGGGCGAGCTGACGCACCGGGACTCGACGGGGCACGAGACGCGGGTCGGCCCCGGGGACGTCCAGCGGCTGAGCTCGGCGGGCGGCGTGCGGCACGTCGAGCGCAACGACGCCGAGCTCCCCCTGGTCTTCGTGCAGACCTGGCTGGCCCCGCTGACGCCGGGCGGTGAACCGGCGTACGAGATCGTCCACGGCATCGCGGACTCGACGCCGTACGCCGTCCCGGAGGCGGGCGCGATGCTCCATGTGCGGCGGCTGGGGGCGGGGGAGCGGACGGCGGTGCCGGACGGGGCGTACCTGTACCTGCATGTCGTGCGCGGTGCGGTGCGGCTGGGAGGGGAGGAGCTGGGGGCCGGGGACGCGGTGCGCATCACCGGCGCCGAGGGTGTGGAGGCCGTGGGGGTGAGCGCGGCGGAGCTGCTGATGTGGGAGATGGCCGGGTAGCGGTGGGGCGCCGGGTAGCGGTGGGGCTCGAGATGCCCAGGTGGTCGGGGCAGCGTCCAATGGAGGTGTCTGGAACCCGCCCGGCAGAGAAGAGCCGAGCCAATGGCGAGACTCAAGGCCGAAGGGGGGCGAGGGGACGCCCCGGAAAAGCGAGGGCTGCGACGGCTCGGTGAGTGGTGTGCCCACCACTTCGTGATCGTGATCGTCGCCTGGGTCGTGGCGCTCGGTGTGCTGCAAGCCCTCAACCATCTCCACGGCGGGGAGTACTCGGACGACTTCGCCCTGTCCGACGTGCAGTCCGAGAAGGGCCTGGACGTCCTCAGGGAACACGATCCGCAGGCCGGCGGCTACAGCAGCCAGATCGTCATGCACGACGCGGACACGTCCCTGACCTCGGTCGGCTCGCAGATGTCGACCGCCGTCGCCGACCTGAAGAAGCTGCCCCACGTGCTGAGCGTGCAGAACCCGCTGGAGGCCACCTCCTCGAAGGTCGGGCCGCTGTCCTCGGACGGGAAGACCGGCTACATCACCATCCGCTTCGACGAGCAGCCCTCGCTGCTGGGCGACAGCTACCTGAACGGCGTCGACAAGGCCGTGGAGTCGCTCGCACAGGCCGGCGTCGACGTCGAGTACGGCGGATCGCTCGGCGAGCTGGAGCGGCCCGCCGGCAACGACCGGATCAGCGAGGCGATCGGGTTCGGCGTCGCGATCGTCGTGCTGCTGATCGGCTTCGGCAGTGTCATCGCCGCGGGGCTGCCGCTGGTCACGGCGCTGATCGGGGTGGTCGGCGGGCTGGCCTGCCTCGGGCTGCTCGCCATCGCGTTCACCTTCGCCACGGTCTCGCCCACCCTGGCCACGATGATCGGCCTCGGCGTCGGCATCGACTACGCCCTCTTCATGCTCACCCGGCACCGGCAGAACCTCATGGACGGCGCCGACCCGGTGCACGCCGCCGGTCACGCCACCGCCACCAGCGGACGCGCCGTCCTGGTCTCCGGCACCACGGTGATCGTCGCCCTGATGGGCCTGTGGGTGTCCGGCGTGAGCTTCATCGGCAAACTCGGCGTCGCCGCGGCCGTCACGGTCGTCTCGGCCGTCCTGGGCGCACTGACCCTGGTCCCGGCTCTGCTGGGGCTGATCGGCCGCAACGTCGACCGCTGGCATGTGCGTGAGCCCATCGCCGAGACCGAGACCGAGACCGAGACCGGAGCCGGGGGTGACACCTCCCAGGGCACCTGGCACCGCTATGCCAAGCGCGTGGAGCGCCATCCGCTGCGGTACCTGTCCGCCGGCATCGTCACCGTCGCGGTGCTGGCCATCCCGGTCTTCTCGATCCAGCTCGGTCACATAGGCGACGGCGCCGACCCCACGTCCTTCACCGACCGGCGCGCCTTCGACCTGATGACGGACGCGTTCGGCGCCGGCTCCAACGGGCCGCTGACGATTGTCGTGGACCAGACGAACGTGCCGGATGCGCAACGCTCCGACCTGGCCTCGAAAACCCAGCAGGCCCTCAACGACGAGTCCGGGACCTCGTTCGTCAGTCCGCTGACACCGACGCAGGACGGCGACGTCCTGGTCGGCACCGTGTACTCGTCGGTGTCCCCGCAGAACAAGGCCACCACCGACCTGACGAACCGGCTCTACGACCACACCCTCCCCGACGCCGCCTCCGGCACCGGCGCCAAGGGCTACGTCACCGGGACCACGGCCGCCCAGGTCGACTTCCGCGACATCGTCGCGCAGCGGCTGCCGCTGATCATCGCCGTCGTGGTGGGCCTCGCCTTCCTGATCGTCCTGGCGGTCTTCCGCGGTCTGCTGGTCGCCGTGAAGGCGGCCGTCCTCAACGTCCTGTCGATCGCGGCCTCGTACGGCGTCGTGGTCGCCGTGTTCCAGTGGGGCTGGGGCGGGCCCGCGCTGGGAGTGCACGGCAGGGTGCCCATCGAGAGCTATGTGCCGATGATGATGTTCGCCATCATCTTCGGGCTCAGCATGGACTACGAGATCTTCCTGCTCTCCCGGGTGCACGAGGCGTGGCTGCGCACCGGGGACGCCAAGGACTCGGTCGCCCACGCGCTGGAGATCACCGCGCGGGTGATCACCTGCGCGGCACTGATCATGGTGAGCGTCTTCGCGGCCTTCATCATCAGCGACAACATCGTGGTCAAGATGCTGGGCCTGGGGCTCGCGGTCAGCGTGCTCATCGACGCCACCGTGGTCCGGCTGCTGATGGTGCCCGCCGTGATGACGCTGCTGGGCAGGCACGCCTGGTGGACACCCCGGTGGCTGGACCGGATCCTGCCGCACATCGACACCGAGGGAGCGGGCGAGGCGCTCGGGACGGGCGGGGCTACAGCTGGGCGCGCACCGCGTCCGTGAACCCCGGCCACACCTCGACGGCCCAGGGCCCGAACGCCCGGTCCGTCAGCGCGACGCAGGCGGCTCCCGCGTCAGGGTCGATCCACAGGAACGTACCCGACTGCCCGAAGTGCCCGAAGGCGCGCGGCGAGGACGAGGCGCCCGTCCAGTGGGGGGACTTGCCGTCGCGGATCTCGAAGCCGAGGCCCCAGTCGTTGGGGTTCTGGTGCCCGTACCCCGGCAGCACGCCCTTCGTCCCCGGGTACTGCACGGTCATCGCCTCGGCGACCGTGCGCGGGTCCAGCAGCCGTGGCGCCTGCACCTCTGCCGCGAACCGCAGCAGGTCCTCGACCGTCGACACCCCGTCCTTCGCCGGGGAGCCCTCCAACGACGTGGCCGTCATGCCCAGCGGCTCCAGCACCGCCTGCCGCAGATACTCCGCGAACGGAATGTCCGTCGCCTTGGCGACATGGTCCCCGAGCTGCTCGAACCCGGCGTTGGAGTACAGCCGCCGCTCTCCGGGCGGCGCCGTCACCCGATGCTCGTCGAACGCCAGCCCCGAGGTGTGCGCCAGCAGATGCCGCACGGTCGCCCCCGCGGGCCCGGCCGCCTCATCCAACTCGACGGCCCCCTCCTCGTACGCGACGAGCACCGCGTAGGCGGCCAACGGCTTGGTGACCGAGGCGAGCGCGAACCGGTGCCCGACGGGCCCGTGGGTCCCGAGGACCGTACCGTCGGCCCGTACAACACCCACGGCGGCGGTGGGAACCGGCCAGTTCTCGATCATTACGAGGCTGCTCAACGACATGCGCTGAGCTTATAACCCGTCTTCTCACCGATTCCGCTTGCTTGGAGTGCACTCCAAGGTCCTAGCGTTGAGCGCATGACGGTGATGGAGACCACGAGTACCAGGACCGACAGTTGTGCCGCCCCGCCGCATCCGCACCGGCGGCCGGAAGGCCAGGACAGTTACACGATCAGCGAGGTCGTCGCCTTCACGGGTCTGACGGCCCACACCCTGCGCTGGTACGAGCGGATCGGCCTCATGCCGCACATCGACCGCTCGCACACCGGCCAGCGCCGCTACAGCAACCGTGACCTGGACTGGCTCGACCTCGTCGGCAAGTTGCGCCTCACCGGTATGCCGGTCGCCGACATGGTCCGGTACGCCGAGCTGGTGCGCGAGGGCGACCACACGTTCGGCGAGCGCTTCGAACTGCTGGAGACGACCCGCCGCGACGTCCTCGTCCGGATCGCCGAGCTCCAGGACACGCTCGCCGTACTCGACCGGAAGATCAGTTTCTACGCGGACGCGGGGCGTCTGTACGAGCAGGACAAGTACGAGCAGGACAAGACGGAAAAGGTGGAGAAGGCCGGATGACGGACAGCAGGATCGCGACGGCACGACTCGGCGCGACGGGCCCCGAGGCCGGCGTCCAGGGCCTCGGCTGCATGGGCATGAGCTTCGCGTACGGCCCCTCGGACGCGAACGAGTCCAGGGCGACCCTGGAACGGGCCCTGGAACTGGGCGTCACGCTGTACGACACGGCGGACGCGTACGGGGCGGGCGAGAACGAGAAGTTCCTGTCGCCGTTCTTCAGGGCGCACCGGGACGAGGTCGTCATCGCCACGAAGTTCGCTCTGGCGATCCCGCCGGACGACCCGACGCGCCGGGTCATCCGCAACGACGCGCCGTACATTCGCCAGGCCGTCGAGGCGAGCCTGAAGCGCCTGGACGTCGATGCGATCGACCTCTACTACATGCACCGCCGGGATGTGAACGTCCCCATCGAGGAGACCGTCGGCGTGATGGCCGAGCTGGTCCGCGAGGGCAAGGTCAAGCACCTGGGCCTGAGCGAGGTGACGGGCGGGGAACTGCGGGCCGCGCAGGCCGTCCACCCCATCGCGGCCGTGCAGTCGGAGTGGTCCCTGTTCAGCCGCGACATCGAGGCGAACGTGGTCCCGGCCGCCCGCGACCTGGGCGTCGCCCTCGTCCCGTACTCCCCGCTGGGCCGAGGCTTCCTCACCGGCTCCTTCGCCAAGGCCGAGGACCTCACCGCAGACGACTTCCGCCGCCAACAGCCCCGGTACACGGGTGAGAACGCCGCCGCCAACGCCGCCCTGCTGGAGCCGATCCGCACGGTCGCCGAGGCCCACGGCTCCACCCCGGGCCAGATAGCCCTGGCCTGGGTACAGCAACAGGCCGCGGTGCACGACCTCCCGGTCATCCCCATCCCGGGCACCCGCAAGCCGACCCGAGTGGAGGAAAACGCGGGCGCGACGCGGATCGTCCTGGGCGAGGAGGACATGAAGCTCCTGGAGCCGATCGCGGCACAGGTGGCGGGCGACAGGTACGCGGACATGCGGTTCGCCTCGGCGGGCAGGGAGTAGAGGTTTCGGGGGCGGGGGGGGCCGAGGTTTTCTGGCGGGCGAGGAGTCGAGGCTTTTAGGGGCGCGGGGAACTGCGCGACCAGCCGCACACGACCCGCACCCGCCCGACAACCGAACCCGGCAGACGCTCCGCCCTACAGTTCCGCCAACAACTCGGCCTTCTTGACGGAGAACTCCTCATCCGTCACCAACCCCGCCTGATGCAGCTCCCCGAGGTGCCGGATCCGCTCGGCGATATCCGCAGGGTCCCGGCGAGGCACAGCCGCAGCCGGGACAGCCGCGCCCCCCGCGGAGCGGTCCCGCACCGCGGCCAACACCGCCGCAGCGAACGGCAACGACTCGTGCACCGGCCCGTACCCCAGCCCGAACACCACCGCCGCCGGATCGTGATCGACCTGCTCGGGTACGGGCCGCCCGTCGACGCCGTCCCGCCGGAGCAACCGCAGGTAGCCCTCGAAGACTTCGGGCGACCGCCACTCGACGCCGCTCAACTCGGCGACGGAGAAGCTCTGGTCCCCCGCTTTCCACTTCGCCGAGGACGCACCGGTCCAGAACCACCGGAACCGCACGGTCTGCCCGTCGAAGGACGCCTTCCCGTCGTACGCCTTGAACTGCAACGGCGCCGCGGGCGCCCCCACGAGGAACTCCTCCGCCGGCCCCGACACCTTCAGCTCCGCCCGCAGCTCGTCGGCGTAGTACTCGGCCAGCGTCTCGCGCTCGGCCGGCAGCACCAGCCGATACGGATCGCCGCCTTCCTTCAGCTGGCCCGCCGCCGCCTCCATCAACGGATCCGCGCCGGGCCGCAGCTCCAGGCGCAGCACCACCGTCCCGCGCTTCCCCGGCGTCAGCGTCACCCCGCCGATCGCCTCAAGAGGCACCCGGCGTTCCCCGAGCGCCTGGAAGAGTTTGGGTGTTCGAATGCCCCGTTCGTAGCGGATGAGCACGGAGTCGGACTCGAACTCCCAGGTGGCATGAAATCCGGCCAGTACGTCACCCATGCGGCTCATCGTATGCGGCACGTGCTCCTCCGTCGCCACCCTGCGCACACCGCAATTCCTGCGCCTCTACGCGCGTCCGGCCGACGCCGTGTCGGACAAACCCGCCCGACAGGCCCCGGCATCGTCCGCGCACCGCACCGAGCGGTACGCGCCAACCCCGATCTCGGCGAAGTTCGCCACGCTGTCCGTGCCCGGCTCGAAGTAGCCGCCGTGCCCCTTGGCCTCCCGCGCCGACAACACCCGCGCGCCGAACACCGACGACACCGGGTCCTCCCCGTGTCCCAGCCCGCCGACCTCCAGATACGGCACGTCCTGCACCCAGTCGTCGGCGTCCCGCATCGCCCACACATGGGCGGACGTACCCAGGTGGGAGGCCTTCGGGACCCGCATGCCGGGGCTGCCGGCCACCGCTATGTCGGCCACCCGCCCCGGCAGCGTGGGCGCGGCGATCCCGCACAGCACCGAGCCGTAGCTGTGGCAGAAGAGGGAGACCGGCGAGGCGCCGGGCAGGGCCCGCACCAGTGCCTCCAGGCGTACGGCCCCGCCCGCGGCCCGCATCGCCGTCGCCGAGTCGATGCCGAGTCCGCTCGGCGCCGTGTAGTCGGCCCAGGCGATCACGGCCGTACGCGTCGACGGGCTGGCCTCGCGTTCGGCGGCGTACAGGGACTGGGCCATGCCGACCGGCGCGGAGTACTTGCGGCTGGTGCGCTGGAAGGTGAGCAGGTCGGTGTCGACGCCGGGGACGACGACCGAGATCCGCTCGGCCCTGGTCAGGTCGCCGAACACCTCGGCGGCCCGCCCGGAGCCCTCGGGGTCGAAGGCGAGGATGTTCCGGTCCGTCCGCATCATCGACTCGAAGCGGTGCATCCGGCGGCCCGCCTCGCGCTGCCCGTCGGGCGTGAGCTTCTTGTCGTACATGCGTTTGCGCTCGACCTCGCGCGCCTCGCCGAGGGCGACCCGGTTGGCGCGGTAGCGCAGCTCGACGGGCGCGCCGTTCATGTTGCCGACCGCGAGCGGATAGCGGCGCACGAGGTCGGTGCGCTGTGGGGCGGTGAGCGAGGCGAAGAACCGGGCGAGCCGCGTGGGGGACGACGTCGCGGTCGGCAGCTGGCGTCCGGCGACGCTGCCGTGCTCCCAGGCGCTGAGCGAGGCCTGGAGCGGTGAGGCCGTCCGCTGGTGGCGCAGGGCGGTCCAGCCGGTGGTCGCCAGCATCACGAACACCACGGCCAGTGCGAGCAGAGCGCGCCAGACGTTCAGTTGCGGGGACGTGTCGAAGGAAGTCACTGGAAGGACACACTAGGAGAACGAGAGGGTCTCGCGTTAACCAAGTGACGGGTATCACGTTTCGGTCAAGGTGGTGTTCAACACGCCGATGACCTCAGTGTGTTCGCCAGCTCTCGCTGAGTGCCGGGCCGACTTGTTCGAGATATGAGACGGTCAGTGCCCGCATGGCGTCGAGGCTGAAGTCCTCGCCGGCGCTCCACTGACGCTCCGCCAGCCGCATCACACCACTGAAGACGGCCACCGCCAGCCGCGGTCGCGGATCCGTGTCCATGTCGACGCCCTCGCGCTCGGCGAGGATGGCCGCCATCGCCTCCTCGACCTCGACGGAGCGGCGCAGATGGGCGGCGAGCAGGGCGGGCGTCGACTCGATCACCCGGCACATGCGCAGATACAGCTCGACCGGCGCGATGGCCTCGACCACGTCGTTCAGCGTGTCCCAGCCCTCCAGGACGGCCTGCCGCAGTGCCTCCACGGGGGCCTCGTGCGGCGGGCGTTCGCGCACCGTCTGAAGGAAGTGCGCCACCGTCATCTCCATCAGGGCGAGGGCCGCCTCCTCCTTGCCGGCGAAGTAGCGGAAGAAAGTGCGCTGCGACACATCGACGGCCTCCGCGATGTCGTCGACGGTGGTGCGCTCGTACCCCTGGGTGGTGAAGAGCTCCAGCGCGGTACGCAGCAGTGCTTCCCGGGTGCGCTGCTTCTTGCGTTCGCGCAGTGTTTCCATAGGTGTCAGTTACCGACTTGTGAATTGGTTTGTCAAATGTCAGTGGCTGTCATTAGCCTCGAACGCATGACTAGTCAGACCACCATCAAGACGACGGGGCCGGGGGACCGGCCGCCAGGAGCCCCGTCGGATGCGAGGCCGGCCAAGGGGCTGCGCGGCCACCCTTGGTTCACCCTCTTCACCGTCGCGGTCGGGGTCATGATGGTGGCCCTCGACGGCACGATCGTGGCCATCGCCAACCCGGCCATCCAGAAGGACCTGAGCGCGTCCTTCGCCGAGGTGCAGTGGATCACCAACGGCTACTTCCTCGCCCTCGCGGTCTCCCTGATCACCGCGGGCAAGCTCGGTGACCGGTTCGGCCACCGCCAGACCTTCCTGATCGGCGTCGTCGGCTTCGCCGCCGCCTCGGGTGTGATCGGCCTGTCCAGCAGCATCGCCGCGGTCGTCGTCTTCCGTGTCCTACAGGGCCTGTTCGGCGCGCTGCTGATGCCGGCCGCGCTCGGTCTGCTGCGGGCGACCTTCCCGGCCGAGAAGCTCAACATGGCCATCGGCATCTGGGGCATGGTCGTCGGTGCCTCCACCGCCGGCGGGCCGATCCTCGGCGGCGTCCTCGTCGAGCACGTCAACTGGCAGTCGGTGTTCTTCATCAACGTGCCCGTCGGCATCCTCGCCGTCGTCCTCGGCGTGCTGATCCTGCTCGACCACCGTGCCGAGAACGCCCCGCGCTCCTTCGACATCCTGGGCATCGTCCTGCTGTCGGCCGCGATGTTCTGCCTGGTCTGGGCGCTCATCAAGGCCCCCGAGTGGGGCTGGGGCGACGGCCGGACGTGGCTGTTCATAGCCGGGTCGGTGGTGGGCTTCGCGCTCTTCGCCTTCTGGGAGACGAAGGTCAAGGAGCCCCTCATCCCGCTGGCCCTCTTCCGCTCGGTCCCGCTCTCCGCGGGTGTCATGCTGATGGTCCTGATGGCCATCGCGTTCATGGGCGGCCTGTTCTTCGTGACGTTCTACCTCCAGAACGTCCACGACATGAGCCCCATCGACGCCGGCCTGCACCTCCTCCCGCTCACCGGCATGATGATCGTCGGCTCCCCGCTCGCGGGCGCGATGATCACCAAGCTGGGCCCGCGCATCCCGCTGGCGGGCGGCATGGCGGCCACGGCCATCGCCATGTACGGCATGTCCACGCTGGACACGGACACCGGCAGCGCCGTCATGTCGCTCTGGTTCGCCCTGCTCGGCCTCGGCCTCGCGCCGGTCATGGTCGGCGCCACGGAGGTCATCGTCGGTAACGCGCCCATGGAGCTGTCCGGTGTGGCCGGCGGTCTCCAGCAGGCCGCGATGCAGATCGGCGGCAGCCTGGGTACGGCCGTCCTGGGCGCCGTCATGGCCTCCAAGGTCGACAGCGACCTCGCCGGCAACTGGACGTCCGCGGGTCTGCCGCCGCTGACCGCCGCCCAGGAGGCCCAGGCCTCCGAGGCCGTCCAGGTCGGCGTGGCACCGCTGGCCCCGGGCACGCCGGACGCCATCGCCGCGAAGATCACGGACGTGGCGCGCGACACCTTCGTCTCGGGCATGAGCCTCGCGTCCCTGGTCGCCGCGGGCGTGGCGGTCGTCGCGGTCTTCGTGGCCTTCCTCACCAAGCGAGGGGAGAACGCGGAGGCGGGCGCGGGGGCGGCGCACATCTGAGACGAACGGGGGGATCCGAGAGGGGAGTTCCCCTATCAGGGTGACAACCCCGAAGATCCCTCCCATCTGGCATACGCCGCAGGTCACAGTGGGTCAAGCCAGGGCCTGCGGCGCGCTGCCGGAGGGGGTCAGCGCGCCGCGGCCCGGACGCGCAGGCATGAGAAGCGCACCGTGGGTACTCGCCAAGTCGAACGCCGAATCAGGGAGTTGACGATGGCGGGCTTCGGACACGGCACGCGCAGGCACCCCCGCTCACGTGGCCGGACGTGGTCACGGACCGGGCCGGATCGCGCGACCCTGGGGATCATCGGAGCCGTCTGCGCGGTCGCCGGATTCTTCGTACTGGGCATCATCCTCGGCCCGGTGGCGATCGTCTGCGGCTGGCTGGCCATGAACCGAACCTGGTCAGGAGCCCGCCCCGTCCCGGCGTTGATCGCCGTGGTCCTGGGCGCGATCGATACTCTGCTGGCGATCATCTGGCTGGCGGGGACGACGACGCCGGGTAACGGTTTGTTCTAGGGGGTGTTTCGAAAGTCCTGTGCGGCGCCCGCGGTGTCCGGTGCGTGCTCTCGGCGCGCCGGACGAAAGCCCTCGTACTGGACGTACTTGGGGTTTCGGCCGGTGTGGCGAGAGTGCGTGCCGGGCGCCGTGGGTGCTGTGCGGGACTTTCGAAACACCCCCTAGCGCGGGGGAGCTCGGGGCCTCGGCTTCGAGGGCGGCTGCGGGGCGTGTGTGGCTGATCGCGCCCCGCGGCGGAGCCGCATATCGACACAGCCCCGCGCCCCTTGGGTGCGCTGCGGCGCTGCCAGTCCATTCGGACAGGTCCGCCCAGGCTGCGGGCAGTCGTGCCGCCCCGGGCGGCACGGGCGCGACCCGCCCCCGGCCGGCCCAACGCCGGGTACCAGCTAGCGCACCTGTTCCTCGCGGGCCTGCCCGGGCACCCTCGCCGCGGTCAGCGAAGCAACCTCCGCGCGCAGCGCATGCACTTCCTCCGTCAGCAGCCGTATCGCCTCCGTCTGCCGCCGCTCCTCCACGTCGTCCATCTCGAACCGCGCTATGAACCACGCGGCGATGTTCGCGGTCACCACACCCAGCAGGGCGATCCCGGACAGCATCAGCCCCACCGCGAGCATCCGCCCCACGCCCGTGGTCGGCGCGTGATCCCCGTACCCCACGGTCGTCATCGTGGTGAACGACCACCACACCGCGTCACCCAGCGTCTTGATGTTCCCGTCCGGCGAGTCCCGCTCCACGGACAGCACGGCCAGCGACCCGAACATCAGCAGCCCCACCACCGCCCCGGCGACATACGTGGTCAGCCGTATCTGCGAGGCCATCCGCGCCCGCTGCCCCACCAGCAGCAGCGTCGAGACGAGCCGCAGCAGCCGAAGCGGCTGGAGCAACGGCAGCAGCACCGCGCACAGGTCCAGCCAGTGCGAGCGTACGAACTCCCCGCGCCGTTCCGTGAGAACGAGCCGGACGACGTAGTCCAGCGCGAACGCGCCCCACACCACCCACTCCACCGCGAGGCACAGCTCCACCACGGAGGCGCTCGCGTCGGGGTCGACGATCGGCACCGCATAGGCCACGGCGAACACCAGGGCCAGACCGAAAAGGGGTCGCTGGGTATGCCGTTCCCAACGCTCTTGTGCCACCGCTCGCTTCATGGCCGCATCGTAGGAAATGTGAAGGGGTGGTGTGCCCGCGGGTCACCCACGGGCACACCACCCCATCGAGCGGTTGACGGAGGCCGGACGACCCTACGCGTCGCCTCCGGCCGCCCCCGGGTCCGCCGCCGACGCGTCGAGCAGCTGGTACCGGTCGATCGCCTGCTTCAGCACGGACCGGTCCACCTTCCCCTCCTTCGCCAGCTCGGTCAGCACCGCCACCACGATCGACTGCGCGTCGATGTGGAAGAAGCGCCGCGCCGCACCGCGGGTGTCGGCGAAGCCGAAGCCGTCGGCGCCCAGCGACTGATACGTGCCCGGCACCCACCGCGCGATCTGGTCCGGCACCGACCGCATCCAGTCGGAGACGGCCACGAACGGTCCCTCGGCCCCGCTCAGCTTCCGCGTCACCCACGGCACCCGCTGCTCCTCCTCCGGGTGCAGCAGGTTGTGCTCCTCGCACTCCACGGCCTCACGCCGCAGCTCGTTCCACGAGGTCGCCGACCACACGTCGGCCTTCACGTTCCACTCCTCGGCGAGGATCCGCTGCGCCTCGACCGCCCAGGGGACCGCCACGCCGGACGCCATGATCTGCGCCGGGATGGAGCCGGAGGAACCCTCGCTGAGCCGGTAGACGCCCTTGAGGATGCCCTCGACGTCGACGCTCGCAGGCTCGGCCGGGTGCTGGATCGGCTCGTTGTAGACGGTGAGGTAGTAGAAGACGTCCTCGCCGTGCGGGTGCTCCTCGGAACCCCCGTACATCCGCCGCAGGCCGTCCTGCACGATGTGCGCGATCTCGTACGAGTACGCCGGGTCGTAGGCGACACAGCCCGGGTTCGTCGAGGCGAGCAGCTGCGAATGGCCGTCCGCGTGCTGGAGGCCTTCGCCGGTCAGCGTCGTACGGCCGGCGGTCGCGCCCAGCACGAAACCGCGCGCCAGCTGGTCGGCCATCTGCCAGAACTGGTCGCCGGTGCGCTGGAAACCGAACATCGAGTAGAAGACGTAGACGGGGATGAGCGGCTCGCCGTGCGTGGCGTAGGCCGAGCCCGCCGCGATGAGGGAGGCGGTGCAGCCTGCCTCCGAGATGCCGTCATGCAGCATCTGGCCCTGCGGAGACTCCTTGTACGCCAGCAGCAGCTCGCGGTCGACCGACTCGTACTGCTGGCCGAGCGGGTTGTAGATCTTCGCGCTCGGGAAGAACGAGTCCATGCCGAACGTGCGGTACTCGTCCGGCGCGATCAGTACGAACCGCTTGCCGATCTCCTTGTCCCGCATGAGGTCCTTGAGGAGCCGCACAAAGGCCATGGTCGTCGCGATGGACTGGTGACCGGAGCCCTTCTTCACGGTCGCGTACGTCTTGTCCTCCGGCAGCGCCAGCGGCTTCGAGCGCACGACACGGGTCGGGACGTAACCGCCGAGCCCCTTGCGGCGGTCGTGCATGTACTGGATCTCCTCGGAGTCCCGCCCCGGGTGGTAGTACGGCGGCACCCCGCTGTCCAGGTCCTTGTCGGCGATCGGCAGGTGCAGCCGGTCACGGAAGCGCTTGAGGTCGTCGACCGTCAGCTTCTTCATCTGGTGCGTGGCGTTGCGGCCCTCGAAGTTGGGACCGAGCGTCCAGCCCTTGATCGTCTTGGCGAGGATCACCGTCGGCTGGCCCTTGTGCGCCTTGGCCGCCGAGAACGCCGCGAAGATCTTCTTGTGGTCGTGGCCGCCGCGGCCCAGGTGCAGGATCTGGTCGTCGGTCATGCCCTCGACCATCGCGCGCAGCCGCTGGTCGTCCCCGAAGAAGTGGTCGCGGATGTAGGCGCCGGTCTCGGTGGCGTACGTCTGGAACTGGCCGTCCGGCGTGGTGTTCATCCGGTTGACCAGGATGCCGTCGCGGTCCTGCGCGAGCAGCGGGTCCCAGGTGCGGTCCCAGATCAGCTTGATCACGTTCCAGCCGGCGCCGCGGAAGATCGACTCCAGCTCCTGGATGACCTTGCCGTTGCCCCGTACCGGGCCGTCGAGGCGCTGAAGGTTGCAGTTGACCACGAAGGTGAGGTTGTCCAGGCCCTCGCGGGCGGCGATGGACAGCTGGCCGAGCGACTCCGGCTCGTCCATCTCGCCGTCGCCGAGGAACGCCCACACATGTGACTTGGAGGTGTCCGCGATGCCGCGCGCCTCCATGTACCGGTTCATCCGGGCCTGGTAGATCGCGCCGATCGGGCCGAGGCCCATCGACACGGTCGGGAACTCCCAGAAGTCCGGCATGGACCGCGGGTGCGGGTAACTCGACAGGCCGTACCGCGCCTTCGACTTCTCCTGGCGGAACGCGTCCAGGTTCTGCTCGCTGAGGCGGTCCAGCAGGAACGCGCGGGCGTAGATGCCCGGCGAGGCGTGGCCCTGGAAGAAGACCTGGTCGCCGCCGTCGCCCTCGTCCTTGCCCCGGAAGAAGTGGTTGAAGCCCACGTCGTAGAGCGAGGCGGAGGACGCGAAGGTGGCGATGTGACCGCCGACACCGATGCCGGGACGCTGGGCCCTGGACACCATCACGGCGGCGTTCCACCGGGTGGCGTTGAGGATCTTGCGCTCGATCTCCTCGTTGCCCGGGAAGAACGGCTCGTCCTTGGTGGCGATCGTGTTGACGTAGTCCGTGCTGCGCATCTCGGGCACGGCGACACGCTTCTCGCGGGCCCGTTCGATCAGCCGCAGCATCAGATAGCGGGCCCGCTCCCGGCCGCGCTCGTCCACGGCGGCGTCGAGGGAGTCGAGCCACTCCTGGGTTTCCTCGGGATCGAAGTCAGGAACCTGACTCGGAAGGCCGCCAATGATGATCGGGTTGCGATCGGATCCGGAAGCCACGCTGTTCCTTACCTGTCAGAGGGCTGTGTTTCGGGGGTTTCTGGGCGTCTGCACCGCTCCCCATCGTGTACCTCGGGGGGCCAAACGTCATCTCTACTGCGAGGTAACCGTTTCCCCGGTCAACGGCGGAGCCGCGACGGATGGTTCCCAAACGCACAAAGGGGGCAGATTGGTGTGGTGCGCGTCACCCTGAGACGATGAGGGCGTGCCTGGAGTTGGGGTGACACGTTCACGATCGTCACCGTTTCGGCGGTCTGAACGGCCGGGTACTTGCGCGATCCGCCCCGCCCGTGTGGACTACGGCCAATGCTTCGCGCACGCGCGTGGCTGAGTTATTTCCCAAGACATGATCAGGAGGCAACCCGTGAGCGCGACCGCGGACCACGCGGAGGAGCGGACCCTTGCCGAGAGGCTGGGGTTCCAGCCCGAGCAGGTGGTCCAGGAGATCGGCTACGACGACGACGTAGACCAGGAACTCCGCGAGGCCATTGAGTCAGTCACCGGCACAGAACTCGTGGACGAGGACTACGACGACGTTGCCGATGCCGCGGTGCTGTGGTTCCGCGACGAGGACGGCGACCTGACGGATGCGCTGGTGGACGCCACCACGTACATCGAAGAGGGCGGCGCGATCCTGTTGCTGACGCCGAAGACCGGCCGTGACGGCTACGTGGAGCCGAGCGACATCTCTGAAGCCGCGACCACTGCGGGTCTGTCGGCGTCCAAGAGTGTCAGCGTCGGCAAGGACTGGAGCGGCAGCCGGCTGGTGACGCCCAAGGCCGCGAAGACCAAGAAGTAATCGGTAGTAGCCGGTGGCGGTGCCGGGCCGGGCTGAAACGCCCGGCCCGGCCTCCTGCACGGGCCTCGGTGGTGGCTGCATAGGGTGGGGGTTCCACCCGAACAGCCCCACCGAAGGGACATCCACGACGATGGCGATCCAGGTCGGCGACAAGGCCCCCGACTTCGAGCTCAAGGACAACCACGGCGCGACCGTGAAGCTCTCCGACTTCCGCGGTTCCAAGAACGTCGTCCTGCTCTTCTACCCCTTCGCCTTCACCGGCGTGTGCACCGGCGAGCTGTGCGAGGTGCGCGACAACCTGCCGCAGTTCTCCGACCGCGACACGCAGGTGCTCGCCGTCTCCAACGACTCCATCCACACCCTGCGTGTCTTCGCCGAGCAGGAGGGCCTGGAGTACCCGCTGCTCAGCGACTTCTGGCCGCACGGCGAGGTCAGCCGCGCCTACGGCGTCTTCGCCGAGGACAAGGGCTGCGCGGTGCGCGGCACCTTCGTCATCGACAAGGAGGGCGTCGTCCGCTGGACGGTCGTCAACGCCCTGCCGGACGCGCGCGACCTGAACGAGTACGTCAAGGCGCTCGACACCCTCTGATTCTTCGGTACCAAGGCATGCGAGCCACGGGAACCCGTCACTAGGATCGAGTCGTTGATCCGATATCAAACGCATGGCGGGGCTCCCCGCCCCTGGAAACCAATGGAGGACTCGTGGGAGTCAGCCTCAGCAAGGGCGGCAACGTATCACTGAGCAAGGAGGCCCCGGGCCTCACTGCGGTCATCGTCGGTCTGGGGTGGGACGTCCGCACCACGACCGGCACCGACTTCGACCTGGACGCCAGCGCGCTGCTGCTGAACCCGGAAGGCAAGGTCGGCAGCGACGCGAACTTCGTCTTCTTCAACAACCTCAAGAGCTCCGACGGCTCCGTCGAGCACACCGGCGACAACCTCACCGGTGAGGGCGAGGGCGACGACGAGCAGATCAAGGTCAACCTCGCGGGCGTCCCGGCCGACGTGGAGAAGATCGTCTTCCCGGTCTCGATCTACGACGCCGAGAACCGCCAGCAGTCCTTCGGCCAGGTGCGCAACGCGTTCATCCGTGTCGTCAACCAGGCCGGTGGCGCCGAGATCGCGCGCTACGACCTCTCGGAGGACGCGTCCACCGAGACCGCGATGGTCTTCGGCGAGCTGTACCGGCACGGTGCGGAGTGGAAGTTCCGCGCCATCGGCCAGGGCTACGCGTCGGGTCTGCGCGGCATCGCGCAGGACTTCGGCGTGAACGTCTGAGTTCGACCCGAGGGGTGACCGTCCAGGACACCACCGGCTGAGTCCGGCGCCGCATTCGTTTGGGTGCGGCGCCGGATGCGCAGGACAACCAAAGAAGCAACACGCGGGGAGGACCAGCACATGGGCGTCACGCTCGCCAAGGGAGGAAATGTCTCCCTGTCCAAGGCCGCACCGAACCTCACCCAGGTGATGATCGGGCTCGGCTGGGACGCGCGCTCCACCACCGGAGCCCCCTTCGACCTCGACGCCAGCGCCCTGATGTGCAACGGCGGCCGCGTCCTGGGCGATGAGTGGTTCGTCTTCTACAACCAGCTCAAGAGCCCGGACGGCTCGGTGGAGCACACCGGGGACAACCTCACCGGCGAGGGCGACGGCGACGACGAGTCGCTGCTGATCGACCTCTCCAAGGTGCCCGCCCACTGTGACAAGATCGTCTTTCCTGTCTCGATCCATATGGCCGACGAGCGCGGCCAGACGTTCGGCCAGGTGAGCAACGCCTTCATCCGGGTGGTCAACCAGGCCGACGGCCAGGAACTCGCCCGCTACGACCTCAGCGAGGACGCCTCCACCGAGACCGCCATGATCTTCGGCGAGGTCTACCGCTACCAGGGGGAATGGAAGTTCCGGGCGGTGGGGCAGGGATACGCGTCGGGCCTGCGGGGCATCGCACTCGACTTCGGAGTCAACGTCTCATAACGCTATATGAGCAAAAGCCAGGCCCGGGTGGGGGGCGAAGAGGGGCCGAACTAGACTTCAGCTTCAAAAGTTCGTAAAGCCGAGTGCGGCGCGGGGGAGCCCCGTACACACAGGATTGGGTAGCCAGTGGTTCTGAAAACCTTCGGTTGGTCGTTCGCGGTCACCGCGCTCGGCCTGGTTGCAGCGGTCCTCTACGGGGGGTGGACCGCCCTCGGCGTCGTGGCGATCCTCTCCGTCCTCGAGATCTCGCTGTCCTTCGACAACGCGGTGGTCAACGCCGGGATCCTGAAGAAGATGAATGCCTTCTGGCAGAAGATCTTCCTCACCATCGGCATCCTGATCGCCGTCTTCGGCATGCGCCTGGTCTTCCCGGTCGTCATCGTCGCCCTCAGCGCCCAGCTCGGGCCGATCGAGGCCGTCGACCTCGCCCTCAGCGACAAGGACCAGTACCAGCAGCTCGTCACCGACGCCCACCCGGCCATCGCCGCGTTCGGTGGCATGTTCCTGCTGATGATCTTCCTGGACTTCATCTTCGAGGACCGGGACATCAAGTGGCTGGGCTGGCTGGAGCGCCCGCTCGCCAAGCTCGGCAAGATCGACATGCTGTCCGTCTGTATCGCCCTGATCGTGCTGCTCATCAGCGCGATGACCTTCGCGACCAACGCCCACCAGCACGGCGGGGCACATGTCGACAAGGCGGAGACGGTCCTGCTGTCCGGTATCGGGGGCCTGATCACCTACATGATCGTCGGCGGTCTCTCCGGCTACTTCGAGGACAAGCTCGAAGAAGAGGAGGAACGCGAGCACGAGGAGGAGGAAGAGGCCGCGCGCACCGGCAAGCCCCGCACCGCGGTCGCCATGGCCGGCAAGGCCGCCTTCTTCATGTTCCTCTACCTTGAGGTCCTGGACGCGTCCTTCTCGTTCGACGGTGTGATCGGCGCCTTCGCCATCACCAACGACATCGTCCTGATGGCCCTGGGTCTCGGTGTCGGCGCGATGTACGTCCGTTCGCTGACCGTGTACCTGGTCCGCGAGGGCACCCTGGACGACTACGTCTACCTGGAGCACGGCGCGCACTACGCCATCGGCGCCCTCGCCGGGATCCTCCTGGTCACGATCCAGTACGAGATCAACGAGTTCATCACCGGCTCGATCGGTGTGATCCTGATCGGCTGGTCCTTCTGGTCCTCGGTGCGCCGCAACCGCGCGCTGGCGGCCGCGGAGGGAAAAGCGGCGGGCTCGGACGAGAAGACTGAGGTCTCGTCCGGGGTGTGACACCCCTGCGGTTGAGGAACGCTCTCAGCGGGGCGGCCGGGCCTCCGGCCGCCCCGCCGGTTTTTCCAGTGAACGCAGGTCTTTCGTGTGGGACGTGGGGGCGGAATGGGCTTCTTGGACGGACTCTGGCGCGGACGGGCGGCCGAGTTCGACTCGGGCAGCGCGTCATCGAACTCGATAGAGCTGACGAAGCGGCACGACCGGGTCTCGCTCACCAAGCAGGGGGCGGCGACCGGTCATCTCCGGGTCAACCTGGCCTGGCGTATGCGGACGTCGGACATCGGGGGCTCGCAGCGGGAGAGCCTGCTGCGGCATCCCTTCAAGGCGCTCAGGCCGCCAGAGGTGCTGGGGCACAGCCAGAGCATGGTCAACGTCGACCTCGACCTCGGGTGCCTGTACGAGCTGGCCGACGGGACGAAGGGGGTCGTCCAGCCGCTCGGCGGGTTCCTCGGGGACGTCAACTCGCCGCCGTATGTGAAGCTCAGCGGGGACGACCGGTTCGGGTCGGCGTCCGGGGAGACCATGTACGTCAACCTTGATCACCGGGAGGAGATCAAGCGGCTGCTGGTCTTTGTGTACATCTATGACCAGACGCCGGCGTTCGACCGTACGCACGCGATCGTCACGCTGTATCCGAGCAACGGGCCCCGGATCGAGATCGGTCTCGACGAGCGGCATCCGCAGGCTCGGTCCTGTGCGGTGGTGATGATCGAGAACGTGAAGGGCGAGATATGGGTTCGGCGTGAGGTGAAGTTCGTGTACGGGTTTCAGGCCGAGCTTGATCGGTTGTTCGGGTGGGGGTTGCAGTGGGGGCGGGGGTACAAGTCCAAGGCGGAGCGCTGACGCTGGGTCTGGGCCGGGGCGCCTGAGAGCTCGGGGCCCGGTGTTGTGTGGCGGCTGCGGGCTCGTTGTGGCTTGTCGCGCAGTTCCCCGCGCCCCTGAAAAACGGGGGCGTCGCCGTCACCGTCCGATGAATTGAGGGCCCTGTGGTGGCAGGCGGAAGCCCTCCTGCTGGGGTGCTGTCACCGGGGGCGGGTAGCCGTAGCCCGAGGCCGACAGAGCCGGCTGGCTGGTGGGCTGGGGGTAGCCGTAGGCCGGCTGGGTCGGTGGGGGCTGCTGGGGGTAGCCGTAGGACGGCTGGGGCGGGACCACGGTCGTGGGCTGCTCCGGCGGGAGGGGCTGGGAGACCTCCGGCGTGGCGGCCGGCGGGGGCTCCTCCATCGCCTCGGACTCGTCCACCGAGATGCCGTAGTCCGTGGCCAGGCCCTTGAGGCCGTTCGAGTAGCCCTCGCCGAGGGCGCGGAACTTCCAGCCCTCGCCGCGGCGGTACAGCTCACCGCAGATCAGGGCCGTCTCCTGGCCTGTCTCCGGCTTGATGTCGAAGTACGCCAGCGGGTCGCCGTCGGCGGCTGCCGCGTCGTACAGCACGATGCGCAGGTCCCGTACGCAGTCGAAGGCGACGCCGTCCGCCGAAGCGACCAGCAGAATCTGACCGACGGCGGACTCGACACCGGCCAGATCTGTCTGGATCGTGTCGGTGAGGCCCTCGGCGCCCCGTTTCTTGCCGAGTCGCCAGACCTTCCCGGAGGGGTGCCGGGGCTGGTTGTAGAAGACGAAGTCCTCGTCGGAGCGCACACGACCGTCGGGGCCGAGGAGGAGTGCCGAGGCGTCGACATCCGGGACCCCCTGCCCGGGCGTCCAGCGCAGCACGGCGCGTACCGTCGTGGCTTCGAGCGGGACGTTCGACCCCTTCAACATCGCGTGCGTCATACGGTCATCCTGCCCTCTCCGTCCTGGTCACGACAACGCGGGGGTGCGACGGACCGTGCGCGCCTGTGTTCGTCCGCGTTACCAGAAGTTCATGCCCTGCGGGAACCCCTGACATGGGTATCTACGTACTATTACCGGCCACCTGTGAATCGGTCACAGGGGCCACTGAGACACCACGGGGGAGCTCTATGCGTCATTTCGGGCACATCGCCCCGGAGGTGCGTCAGCGCCTCTTCCACCAGGAGCCGTGCGAGTTCTCCGCCGGCTCCCCGGCCCGGCTGCTCTCCGCGGCCCTGGGCGCCACGCTCTACAGTCCGGCCACCCGGCCGCGGCTCGCCGACGACATCGTCAAACAGACCGGACTCGGCGTGGTCTCGATGGTGCTGTGCCTGGAGGACTCCATCGGCGACGAGGACGTGGCGGAGGGCGAGGAGAACCTCGTCCGGCAGTTCACCGACCTCGCCGGCAGGGAGAGCGCGGACGGCACGGAGGGCGCGGCGGAGCTGCCGCTGCTCTTCATCCGGGTCCGTACCCCCGAGCAGATCCCCGACCTCGTACGGAGGCTCGGACCCGCCGTACGGCTGCTGTCCGGATTCGTGCTGCCGAAGTTCACCGAAGAGCACGGCATGCCCTTCCTGGAGGCCCTCGCGAGCGCCGAGGCGCAGAGCGGGCGGCGGCTGTTCGCCATGCCCGTGCTGGAGTCGCCCGAGCTGCTCTATCGCGAGTCCCGCGTGGAGACCCTGGAGGGCATCTTCCGCGCGGTCGACAAGTACCGCGAGCGGGTGCTGGCGCTGCGCCTCGGGGTCACCGACTTCTGCTCGTCGTACGGACTGCGGCGCGCACCGGACATGACGGCGTACGACGTCCAGATCGTCGCCTCCGTGATCGCCGACGTGGTGAACATGCTGGGCAGAGCCGACGGCACCGGGTTCACGGTGACCGGTCCGGTGTGGGAGTACTTCCGGGTGCAGGAACGTATGTTCAAGCCCCAGCTGCGCCGCAGCCCCTTCCTGGAGGGCCAGGCCGAGGAACTGCGCGAGGCCCTCATCGAGCACTCCATGGACGGCCTGCTCCGCGAGATCACCATGGACCACGCCAACGGCCTCCTCGGCAAGACCTGCATCCACCCCTCCCACGTGCTGCCCGTGCACGCCCTGTCCGTGGTCAGTCACGAGGAGTTCAGTGACGCCCAGGACATCCTGCGGCCGGAGCGCGGCGGCGGGGGTGTACTGAGGTCGCAGTACACGAACAAGATGAATGAGGTGAAGCCGCACCGCGCCTGGGCCGAGCGGACCCTGCTGCGGGCCGAGGTGTTCGGTGTGGCCAACGAGGACATCGGCTTCGTGGAGCTGCTCGCCGCCGGTATCCCGGCCTGACCGGGCCGACCGGCTTCTCTACCCAAGGGACGTATGAACAACGCAGTGAACAACGGGGTCTGGTCCGGGAGCTGGGTCGCCGAGCGGCTCGGAGTCCAGCTCGTGGGCGACGACGAGCTCAAGCAGATGCTGGGGCTCGCCCTGCGCCGCAACCCCAAGCGGGCGCATCTGCTGGTCTCCAACGTGCTCGGCAAGCACGTGCCGCAGTCGCCGTCCGTCGTGTACGGCGCCGGGTTCGCCCTCGGCCGCCGGGTACGGGATCTCCTGGGCGCCGAGGAAGCGGGGGCCGCGGTCGTCCTCGGTTACGCGGAGACGGCTACCGGGCTCGGGCATGCCGTCGCCGACGGGGTCGGTGACGCCCCGTATCTGCACTCCACCCGCCGCCCGGTCGCCGGGGTCGCTCCGGCGGGCGGCTTCGAGGAGGCCCACTCGCACGCCACGTCCCATCTGCTGCTGCCGGAGGATCCTGCACTGCTGGCCGGGGACGGGCCGCTGGTGCTGGTCGACGACGAGTTCTCCACCGGGAACACGGTGCTGAACACCATCCGGGATCTGCACGAGCGGTATCCGCGGCGGCGGTACGTCGTGGTCGCCCTGGTGGACATGCGGTCGGCGGCCGACGCGGGGCGCCTCGCGGACTTCGCCGGGGAGATCGGCGCCCGGGTCGATCTGGTGGCTGCGGCTTCGGGGACCGTACTGCTGCCGGAGGGGGTGCTGGAGAAGGGGCAGGCGTTGGTGGCGCGGTACGAGGCCGAGAGTGCCGCGGAGGGTCGTTCGTCGTCTGCGGGTGCGTCGGGGCTGGTCGCGCAGTTCCCCGCGCCCCTGAAGGGCGAGGCAGGCGCCGCGAGCTTTGCAGGCGACGGACGGACCACCCCCCTAGGGGCGCGGGGAACTGCGCGATCAACCCCCACCGGCCCGCACCCGGCAGACAACCTCACCCACCCCCACCCCACCCGCATAGACCTGCACTGGCCCCCCGGCCTCCCCGACGGCGGCCGTCACGGCTTCACCCCGCAGCACCGCACCCGGCTCGAAAGCGCCCTCCCCGCCATGGCCGCCCGTCTGGCGGAGGCGCTGCCCAAGAGCGCCCGGCGTGTGCACATCCTCGGCTTCGAGGAGCTGATGTACGCCCCGCTCAGGCTCGCCCGTGAGCTGGAGCAGGTCGCGGAAGGGATCGAGGTCCGCTACTCGACCACCACCCGCTCACCCGTCCTCGCGGTCGACGACCCGGGCTACGCGATACGTACCCGTCTCGTCTTCCCGGCCCACGACGACCCGGCCGACGGCCCCGGCGAGCGCTACGCCTACAACGTCGCGGGCGCCGGGTTCGACGCCGTCACAGTGGTCGTCGACTCGGCCGCCGACACCCCCGAGCTGCACGCCCCCGAGGGCCTGTTGGCGCAGCTCACCGCCCACACCCCGCACGTCCTGCTCGCGGTCGTACCGTCGTACGTCCCCGGAGCACCCCCTGCCAGTCCCGAAAGGCCCCCGATGCTGTCCGAGCCCCTCCGCGGCCCCGCCTTCTCCTCGTACGCCCCCGAAGAGGTCGGCTGGCTGCTCCAGGACCTCTCGGACGTTACGCTGGAGGCGCCGACCGAGGAGCGCGAGGAGGCCATCCAGAGCGGCGGCGCGCACTACGCGGAGTCGCTGCCGGTGGAGTACCAGCCGAGCGAGCAGTACCAGGCGCTGTTCCACACGGCGTTGGAGGAGACCGCGGCGCGGCTTGCGCAGGCGGCCGGTGCCGTGACCGAGCTCGTCCTCGCCGAGCGCTCACCGCGCCCGGTGCTCGTCTCCCTCGCCCGCGCCGGCACCCCCGTGGGCATCCTCATGCGCCGCTGGGCCCAGTTCCGGCACGGCCTCGAACTGCCCCACTACGCCGTGTCGATCGTGCGCGGCCGCGGCATCGACGCCAACGCCCTGCGCTGGCTCGCCGCCCACCACGACCCGCGTGACGTCGTCTTCGTCGACGGCTGGACCGGCAAGGGCGCCATCACCCGCGAACTGGCCGACGCGATACGGGAGTTCGAGGCATCCGACGGCATCACCGGATTCGACCCGGAGATCGCCGTACTGGCCGACCCGGGCTCGTGCGTGCGGACGTACGGCACCCGCGACGACTACCTCATCCCGTCCGCGTGCCTCAACTCGACCGTCTCCGGCCTGATTTCGCGCACCGTCCTGCGCGCCGACCTGGTCGGCCCGCACGACTACCACGGCGCGAAGTTCTACCGCGAACTCGCCGGCGCCGACGTCTCCGTGGCCTTCCTGGACGCCGTCTCCGCCCGCTTCCCGGAGGTCGTGGACGCCGTCGAGGCGGCCGCCAAGGAACTGCTGTCCGCCGACCGCGCGCCGACCTGGGAGGGCTGGGCGGCCGTCGAGCGCATCAGCGAGGAGTACGGCATCCACGACGTGAACCTCGTCAAGCCGGGCGTCGGCGAGACCACGCGGGTGCTGCTGCGCCGCGTGCCCTGGAAGATCCTGGCGCGAGCCGGTGCCGGCGCCGACCTGGACCATGTCCGACTGCTGGCCGAACAGAGAGGGGTACCGGTGGAAGAGGTGGCCGAACTGCCGTACACCTGCGTGGGGTTGATCCACCCCAAGTACACGCGGGGCGCGACGGGCGCCGACGGCAAGGCGGTGAACCTCTGATGCCGGTGCTGGTGGCCAGCGATCTCGACCGTACGCTCATCTACTCCGCCGCGGCCCTCGCGCTGACCATGCCGGACGCGCGGGCGCCCCGGCTGCTCTGCGTGGAGGTGCACGAGAGCAAGCCGCTGTCGTACCTGACGGAGACGGCGGCCCAGCTGCTGACCGACCTCGGCGACGCGGCGGTCTTCGTGCCGACGACGACCCGGACCCGCAAGCAGTACCAGCGCATCAACCTGCCGGGCCCCGCCCCGAAGTACGCGATCTGCGCGAACGGCGGCCATCTGCTCGTCGACGGCGTCACCGACCCTGACTGGCACGCACAGGTCCAGGCCCGGCTCGCCGAACAGTGCGCGCCCCTCGCGGAGATCCAGGACCACCTGATGGCCACGGCGTCCCCGGCATGGGTGCGCAAGCACCGCATCGCCGAGGACCTCTTCGCCTACCTCGTCGTCGAGCGCGAGCTGCTGCCCGAGGAGTGGGTGAAGGAACTCGCGGTGTGGGCGGAGAACCGAGGCTGGACCGTCTCCCTGCAAGGCCGCAAGATCTACGCCGTCCCCAAGCCCCTCACCAAGAGCGCCGCCGTGCACGAGGTGGCCCGCAGGACGGGCGCGGACCTGACTCTGGCGGCCGGCGACTCCTTGCTGGACGCCGACCTGCTCCTGGCCGCCGACAAGGGCTGGCGCCCGGGCCACGGCGAACTGGCCGACGCCGACTGGACAGCTCCGGCGATCAGCGCACTGCCGGAGCGGGGAGTCCTGGCGGGCGAGCGCATCCTGAGGGAGTTCTTGAAGGCGACCCGCACGGCGGCGCCCCTTTAGGGGCGCGGGGAACTGCGCGACAAGCCCCCACGCGCCCGCAGTCAGAAACGCACCCGCTCTACCTAGCCACAACACCCTCCACCACAACACCCACCGCCCCCGCCGCTCGCCCTGGGCGCAGCCGCGGGGGCGGACGCCGTCCCGCCCACAGCCACCGTCGACAAGAGCTTCACCGTGTCGTCATGCCCCGCAGGGCACGCGGCGGGCGCGGAGGACTCCGCCATCGGACGGCTCAGTTCAAACGTGTCACCGCAGCTGCGGCACCGGTACTCATAGCGAGGCATGGTCAAAGACTAATCGGCCTGACCGGATACACCCCTCTCTGCGACCGTTTGCGATCAAGTTGCGATCGACCCTGTCCGATACCGGTGTGGAGAACTTGAAAAGGTCACTGATATTTTTCGATCGCCGCGAGGAGCCGTAAGGCCGGGGGAACAGGGGGCGCGCTGCCGTTGACCGCGGCGGCCATGCCCTTCCTCGCGGGCACGACCGAACTGGGGGGAGGGGCGCAGCCGTGACCAGGGCTGGGCAGGAGCCGGACGAGACCATGCAGTTAAAGGTCCCCGCGCTCCCGCCGGACGAGACCGTGCCATTGCGAACGGTCCAGGAGGACTTAACCGGCGTCAACCGTGCTGATCGCACCGGTCGCACTCGCACCGGTCGCACTCGCACCGATCGCACTCGCACCGGTCGCACCGATCGCGCTGACGAACCCCCTGCGCCCGGCCATCGCCGCAGGCCCCGCCGCCCTGCCGCACCGGCCCGCCTGGGCGCCGCCCTGAGAGTGGTCGCCGCGCGCTGGGCGTCCCGCCTCCGACCGCAGTACCCACGGCCAGGCCGCACCGGCTGGCGCCGCTGGATGCCCTCCTGGCGGCAGTGGCTCGGCGCCGCGCTGACCTTCCTCGGCCTGACCACCGCGGCCCTGACCATGGCCTACGCCGCCACCGACATCCCGGAGAACCTCAACTCGTACGCCACCCAGCAGGACAACGTCTACTTCTGGTCCGACGGGACGCCCATGGCCCGTACCGGCTGGGTGCGGCGGCAGGACATGCCGCTGAAGGACATACCCGAGGACGTCCGCTGGGCGGTGCTCGCCGCGGAGAACGCCGGCTTCTACTCCGACCCCGGCATCTCGCTCAGCGGTGTCACCCGCGCCGTGTGGCGCACCTTCGGCGAGGGCGATACCCAGGGCGGCTCCACGATCACCCAGCAGTACGTCAAGAACGTCTACCTCAACCAGGACCGCTCGCTGGGCCGTAAGGTCACCGAGGCCATGCTCGCCCTCAAGCTCGACAACCGGATGAGCAAGGACGACATCCTGGAGGGCTACCTCAACACCAGCTGGTTCGGCCGCGGCACCTACGGCATGCAGCGCGCCGCCCAGGCCTACTACGGCAAGGACGTCGGGGAGCTGAACGTCAGCGAGGCCGCGTTCCTCGCCTCCCTCCTCAAGGGCGCCGCCCTCTACGACCCCGCGCTGAGCAAGGCCAACCACGCGCGGGCGGTGGAGCGCTGGTCCTGGATCCTCGACCGCATGGTCGACATCGGCAGGCTGTCACCGGCCGAGCGGGCGAAGTACCGGACGTTCCCCGAGCCGTTGCGGCAGACGCAGGGCTACGACACCGGCAGGCAGAGCGACTACCTGGTGGAACTGGCCGCGCAGTACGCCAAGAAGGCCGCACATCTGACGGACCAGCAGTTCGACCTCGGCGGCTACCAGATCTACACGACCTTCGACCGCAAACGGGAGACGGCGCTCACCGACGCCGTGACCAAGGCCCGCGAGCAGGCGCGCAAGGACCATCCGGGTCAGGCGAAGACCGCGCACTACGGTGCCGCCTCGGTCGCCGCCGACGGACGGATCCTCGCGGTCTACGGCGGCCCGGACCACCGTACGCAGGGTTACAACGAGTCCAACGCGACCACCGTGCCCGCCGGTTCGGCCTTTCTGCCCTTCGTCTACGCCTCAGCGCTCCACAACGGCGTCCACAAGACCCGCGACGGCGCCGCGACCGAGGTGACACCGGAGACGCTGTACGACGGGGACGACGGCATCCCGGTGATGACGCCCGAAGGGCCCTACTGGGACCGCGGCGGCAAACAGGTCAAGGCCCGCAACGACGGCGGGGAGGACCACGGGCAGATCAGCCTGCACAGGGCGCTCGCCCTGTCGGTGAACACGCCGTTCATGCAGCTCGGCATGGACACCGGTTTGGACAAGGTGCGCCGGACCGCGGAGGCGGCCGGTCTGCTCGGCTCCAGCTTCGGCCCGCAGGTGCCGGCGCTGTCCCTGGGCAGCGCCACGCCCAGCGCGATCCGGATGGCCAGCGGGTACGCCACGTTCGCCGCCGCGGGTACGCATGTCGAGCCGTACTCGGTGGCCCGGATCACCCGCAACGGCTCCGAGGTGCGGCTGGCGAAGCCCGCCTCGCGGCGTGCGGTGCCGGCGAAGGTGGCCGAGCAGGTCCAGTCCGCCCTGCGGGACGCCTTCGTCCTCGCCCACCCGGCCACCGCGGCCTCCGCCCCGCGCGTCACCGGCAAGACCGGTACCACCCAGGGCGACACCGCGGCCTGGTACGTCGGCACCGCCGCCTCGGTGTCGACGGCCGTCGTGGCCTACCGAGTCGATCTCGCCGAGAGCCTCGAACCCCTGCCGTTGAAGGGCGTCGCCGGCACCCCCGCCAACAGCGTCCCGTACGACATCTGGGCCGGCGCCCTGGGTCTCGACTGACCCGGCGACCCGCCACCGCACGCCCCCCACCCCCCTCGCAGAACGGCCCGCCCATGTCGTCGAAATCCGGCCACCGCCGCCGAGCCCATGCAAGCCGCCGCCGGGCCCGTGTGTCCGAGCATTCCGTCCGTATGGGAGCGATGGCGGTGGCTGTCCTCCTCTTCGCCCTGGTGCTCCCCGTGGCCTACACGAGCCTGACCGGCCCGGACAGCACCACACCGATCGCGTCCGCCGGCGACCGGGGCGGCTCGGCCACGGAGGAACCGCCCTCCAGGCCCCCCGAGGAGCCCGAGTGGGACGGGAGGACGAAGGTGCTCGGCGACGGCTCGACCTCGTACACCGGGCCGCAGAATGGAACGTTGAGGCCGAAGCGGCTCAAACCGGGTGAGAAGCCGCCCCAGTTCGTCGTCTTCTCCTGGGACGGCGCCCTGGCGGGCGACGACCAGCTCTTCGCGCACTACCGGGAACTGGCCGAGAAGTACGAGGCCCACATGACGTTCTTCCTCACCGGCATCTACCTGCTGCCCAAGGACAAGGCGAAGCTCTACGCCCCGCCGCGGCACGACAAGGGGGCAGCGGCCATCAGCTACCCCACCGACGAGCACATCCGCACCACGCTGGAACAGCTCGGCAAGGCGTGGAAGGAGGGACACGAGATCGGCTCGCACTTCAACGGCCACTTCTGCGGCACCCGCGGCGGCCGCTACTGGAGCGTCGACGAGTGGAAGAGCGAGATCGACCAGTTCTACGCCTTCGGGGAGAAGTGGAAGACCAACACCGGCTACACCGACCTCGCCCCGCTGCCCTTCGACTTCCGCAAGGAGGTCACCGGCGGCCGCGCCCCCTGTCTGGAAGGCCAGGGGAACTTGCTGAAGGCCGTCAAGAGCTACGGCTGGCGCTACGACGCCAGTTCCACCGGCGACTTCCAGATATGGCCCACGAAGAAGAACGGCATCTGGGACTTCCCGCTCCAGATGCTCCCGTACGAGGGCGGCGACTTCCAGGGCCTGTCCATGGACTTCAACTTCCTCTACAACCAGTCCGACGGCGAGACCGACGGCGACCCCGCCCGGCACGCCGAGTGGATGCAGGAGACGCTCGACACCTACATGGCCGGCTTCAACCGGGTCTACTACGGCAGCCGGGCCCCGCTGTTCATCGGCAACCACTTCGAGGAGTGGAACGGCGGCATCTACATGAAGGCCGTCGACGAGGTCATCAAGAACGTCTGCACCAGGAAGGACGTCAAGTGCGTGTCCTTCAGGGAGCTCGCCGACTGGATGGACGTACAGGAACCGGAGACCCTGCGGCGGCTGCGCGGTCTGGATCCGGCGCAGTCGCCGGACTGGTCGACGGTGGTGAAGTAGCCGGACGAGAGCTCGCGTGTTCAACCACCCCCGGGTGTGGGGAAGTTGAGGAGATGATGTAAAGATTCCTTGCCCGGGTTCGACCACCCCGGGCGAGGAGAATCCCCGTGAGATCAAGAACACCGAGCCGTACGCGCCGCCGCGCCACCGTAGTCGCGGCCTCCGTCGTCTCGATCGCCGCCTCGGCGGCACTGCTGCCCACCTTCAGCGCCGGCGCCGCGGTCGCCGACGACCCGACGGTGGACGCCACGACCAGGGCCACCTTCCAGCGGCTGGCGGACGCGGTCTTCACCGACCGCACCCAGGCCCTGGTCGACGGCGAGCGGAGCCGGAAGCCGCTGACCGACGGCTTCTCCGGTGACGTCCGCCTGTCCTCCCGGGTGGCCCGCGGCGAGGACACCGCCCTGTCCGCGCTGGACCGGCGCAAGGACCTGCTCGCGCGGCTCGGCGAGAGGTACCGCGAGGCCGACACCGCCGTCACCCTGGACGCCACCCGCGTGACGGGCCGTACGGCCCGGGCCACCGTCACCGAGACCACGACCCTGACCTACGCCGAGGTCCGCGGCGACGAGCCGACGACCACCGGCTTCCAGGCCCGCCACGAGCTCACCTTCACCGCCGACCGCCACGGCGACTGGCAGCTGACCGGCATCCGCGACACCGGCCGGGGCATCGCGGTGAACACCCCCGCCAAGCCGTCCGTGAAGGCGCCGAAGGCACCCACCGTGGACGACACCATGCCGTCCGCCCCGCGCGCCGCGACCACCTACCCCGCCCCGGCCAGGCCCAAGACCCTCACCGGTACGGCCCTGGACTACAAGGGCATGGCGTCGTACGCGGAGAGGTACTGGAGGAACTACAACAAGGACTACCCCGACTTCAACGGCGAGGGCGCGGGCGGCGACTGCACCAACTTCGTCAGCCAGGCCCTGAAGGCCGGCGGCTGGAAGCACGCGCCCGGCTACGTCTACGACTACACGAAGTGGTTCGGCAACGCCGAGATCCAGTCGCACTCGTTCGTCGGCGTCAACGAATGGTCCTGGTTCGCCCAGAACTCCAAGCGGACGACCGGCCTCGCCAACGTCTACCAGATGGACCTCGGCGACGTGCTCCAGATGGACTTCGACAAGAACGGCTCCAAGGACCACACGATGATCGTCACCTACCGCAGCCCGCAGGGCATGCCGTATCTGACGTACCACTCCACGAACACCTACCGGCGTTCGCTGGCGAGCGTCATCGCGTCGGACCCGAACGCCGCCTACTACGCCTACCGCACCTGACCATCCCGGGACGGAGGCGGTACGGCCGCACGGCTCAGTGCCCGGCCCCGCGCTCCTCGCGGATCTGGGCGACGACCCGGGCCACCGTCCGCCGTACCGCCTCCGCCTCGGTCAGGAAGTGCCAGTAGTCCGGGTGACGCCCCTCCAGCGTGCCGGTCGCCCGCTCCAGCCGGGCGACCGAGTCGTCCAGCGGGCGCGCGTGCCGCGGATCGGGGGTGTTCCGCCCGGCCATCGCCAGCCGCTGGGCGTCCCGGATCGCGAACCGCGTCCGGTCGATCTCCTGCTGCGGATCCTTCTGTACGGCGTTCAGCCGCCGCAGCCGGTCACCGGCCGCCGACACCGACTCGTCGGTGCTGTTCAGCAGCGCCCGCACCGTCGACAGCAGCGCGGTGGCGTCCGGCCAGCGCT
Source organism: Streptomyces sp. AC550_RSS872 (assembly GCF_019049285.1). Classification (GTDB taxonomy): domain Bacteria; phylum Actinomycetota; class Actinomycetes; order Streptomycetales; family Streptomycetaceae; genus Streptomyces. Next base: position 12,980 of record NZ_JAGMUL010000008.1, on the reverse strand, counting down.
GCTCGTCCCGCGCGGCCTGCGCCTCCTTCAGCTTCAGCTCGGCCTGGCGTACGTTCTCCGCGGCCCCGTCCGGCACCCCCTGAAGGTCCTGCCAGCAGGCCACCGTGAACCGCCGCCGCAGCTCGCTCAGCACCGGCTCCACCTGCCCGGCACGCGTGGTCAGCGCCTGCGCGCGCGTACGCAGCGACACCAGCCGGTGATCGATCTCGGCGGCCCTCTCCGGCAGCCGCTCGGCCTCCGCCCGGACCGCTCCCGCCTCCCGCGCGACCCGCTCGGCACGCTCCAGGGTCTGCGGGACGCCATGCTGCCCGGCACCCTGGTTCAGCTTGGTCAGCTCCGGAGCGAGCGCCGCGAGCCGCGCCGCGAGGTCGTCCGCCCGCAGCCCGGATGCCCGTACGGCGTCCAGCGCGTTCGAGGCGGCCAGCAGGCCCTGCCGGGCACGCTCGACGGCCGGGGCGAGGCGGGCCAGCTGGGTCTCGGCCTTGCCGAGCAGCGGCCCCAGCCCGTCGGTGAACCGCTCCAGCTCCCGCTTGACGTTGTCGAGGTCGTCCTTGGCCTTGGTCAGCTCGCCACGGGCCCGGGCGGCGACCGAGGCCTCGAGGTCGTCGCGGTCGAGGTCGTGGGCGTCGACGGCCTGGATGTACTGGTGGCTGACCTCGTCGATACGCCGGCCGAGCGCCTCGAAGTCGGTGATCGCCCGGCGGGCGGCCGGGGAGTCGTCGACGGCCGTGATCGTCTCGATCGAGATCCGCAGATCGCGCTGGGCGGTGTCCAGCTCGTAGAACGCGGCCGCCGCGGCATCCTTCGCTGCCTGCGCCTCGGCCCGCTGGCTCTCGGCCCGCCCACCGAACCAGCGCCGGGTGCCGCCGCCGGCGAACGCGGCGGGCAGGGCGAGGGCGGCGAGGAGGGGGAGGGCGGCGAGGGCGAGGGTGTCCCGGAGGGCGCGGCGGGTGCCGTGCGGGGCACGGCGGACGGTGGCGCCCCGCATGCACTCCGGGTCGGCCTGCGCGCCCGGCGCTGACGGCGAGTTCGGCTGCGGAGGTGTCGCCGTCACATCCCTCTCCCGTGCTGTCATTCACCCTGCCCGGTTCATTCTCCCACCGGTTTAGGACGAACACACGGGCCGGTTAGTTCGCGGTTCGCACCGTGACTTTTCCGTCGCCGGTACGCGCGGAGACCTCGTGCGGGCTGGTGTTGTCCCGGGGCACGGACACGTCGACCGCCCCGTCGCCGGTCTCGGTCGTCACGTCGTACGTCGACCGGGGCAGCTCGACCGTCACCGAGCCGTCGCCGCTGCGGGTCTCCACCAGATCCGGCACGGTGCCGAGTTCGAGCCGGATCGAGCCGTCACCGGTCCGCGCCTTCACCGTGCGCGAGGACACGTCCAAGACCCGTACGGAACCGTCGCCCGTCCGCAGATCCAGCGGCCCGCTGGAGTCGGTGACCCGCACCGACCCGTCCCCCGTCCGCACGCTCAACGCGTCCCGGAACCCCCGTGCCCGCACACTCCCGTCCCCGTCCTGCACCTTCACGGTGATGCCGTGCGGCACCTTGATGCGGTGCTTCGTCGAGCAGTTCGCGATCATGCCCGAGCACTTCTCCCGCAGCACCAGCCGGTCGTCCTCCATCGACCACGTCACCTTGGGGGCCGAGCCGATCGCGACCGACCCCTGGAACCACCGCGTCACCTCGACCGTGCCCGCCTTGTTCCCGTCGGCGGCGACGATCTCCAACGCCGAGTCGTCGGAGTCCACGGTCAGCGTCCGCCCCTCCAGCGCGAAGGACCGGTGCTCGGGTTCCTTGTCGTCCCCGGCAGAGGCCCCACACGCGGCAAGCCCCCCGACGAGCGCCACGACGGCTCCGACGGCGGCGACAGCGCGGACGGCAACGGTACGGGCCATGACGATCTCCCCCTGAGACTCCCTGAGACCTGCCCTTCAGGGCCCAGGATTCGGATGGTGGTTCGACCGTACGGATCCGGGAGACCGGTGGGGATCCGGGCCGCTCCCGGATCCGAGGTGGGGATAACCCCAGGACGGCATCGATACGGGTTTGCGGGACATGGCCCCTGGCAAGGTAGGCTGTCGACTCGTTCTCGGGTGCGTAGCTCAGGGGTAGAGCGCCTGCCTTACAAGCAGGATGTCGGCGGTTCGAAACCGTCCGCGCCCACCGCGGTAGAGGACCCCGCCGCTCGCGGCCGGGGTCCTTCGCGTTCTCAGCTCTCCCGCGGCGCCGACGCCCCATGGGCGTGCTTCAGCTGTGAGCGGGCGTCCACGCGTTCGGCTCCGGCCAGTTCCGACCAGTAGCGGTGGCCGCTGATGAAGATCGCGAGTTCGTGTTCGCGGCGGCGGAGCTTCTCCACCTGGGCCTGTTCGTCCTCCGTCCAGCCGGGGGAGGCGGGGCGCTCGACCTTGCGCCAGCCGTTGTCGTCGCTGAAGGCGTCCAGGGGTACGACCGACCAGGGGAGCCGCTTCAGCAGGGCCGACAGCTCGGCCCGGACCTGATGCAGCTCCTCCTGACCGGCGAGCAGGTCACTCGGAAAGTCATAGGGCGTAGCCACGAGCCAATGCTACGCCTGTTCGATTTTGGGTGGCGAGCTTGTTGGGGTGGTTCATGCGAACGGGTGTGTGGGCGGGTGAACGGGAGGCTCACCCGAGCCCAGCCGACGACAGGGCCTAGTGGCCGGCTTCCCTCAACTCACGCACCAGGCCGGTCGTCACGGGCGTGGGAATCCCATGGTGCTCCGCCGCGCGCAGCAACGCGCCGCCGATGGCGTCCAGTTCGAGGGGTCGGCCTGCCTCGGCGTCGCGCTGCATCGACGACTTCGTGCCCGGGGGGAAGGCGTCGTAGCGGGCGAGGGCCTGGGCCGGGTCCGCGGGGCCGCCGCAGGCGCGGCTGACGGCGGCCGTCTCCTCGACCAGGGACGTCAACTGCTCGCGGTGGTGGGTGCGTACGTCGCCGAGGGGGAGGGCATGGCGGGTGGTCAGCAGGGCGAAGGGGGCCAGGAAGGACATCTTCGCCCAGAGAGCCGCCGTCTCGTCGGGGAGGACGCGGGTGGTGGGGCCGGCCGTGTCGAGGGCTTGCGCCAGGGCGTCGAGGCGGTCGCGGGGGACCGTGTCGCCGGTGAGGTCGATCTCGGCGAAGGGGCTGGCGTGTTCGATATGCCCCGGGGCGACCCGGGTCGACTCGGCGCGGATGACGGCGGGGGCGACACGGTCCGGGCGGTAGCGGGTGCGGAGGGCCGCCGGGTGTTCCACGCCGTTCAGGAACGGGACGATCAGGGCGTCGTCGCCGAGTGCGGTGGGCGGGACACGGGTCAGGGCCGCGTCCAGGGCGGTGGCCTTCACCGCGATCAGGCAGGCGTCGACCGGTTCACGGAGCTCGGTGTCCGCCTCGACCTGGGCGGTGAAGTCCCCGAAGTGGGCGCTGCGGACCTGGATTCCGTTCGTCCGCAGGGCCTCGGCCGTCTCGTCACCGCCCAGGCACACGACGCGGTGGCCGGACCTGGACAGCAGCGCGGCGAGCAGGCCGCCGATGCCGCCCGGGCCCAGCACCGCCACGGTGAGCCGGTCGTTCGCGGTGGTCTCTCGCGCCGTCATGCGTTGCGCCGTCATTGCGATTCCTCTCGTCGGTCGGCCCCGTCTGCGGTGGCCGCCTCGGCGTGATCATGGCAGACGAGGCCCTCCCCGAGGGAGACTGTTCACCATGTGCCGCAGTATCAAGACACTTCGTCCGCCCGTACTGCCCGAAGAGGCGACAGAGGAAGAGATCCGAGCCGCCGCCCTCCAGTACGTCCGCAAGGTCTCCGGCTTCCGCGCCCCGGCCGCACACAACCGGGAGGTCTTCGACCGCGCCGTCGACGTGATCGCGGCCGCCACGGCCGACCTGCTCGATGGGCTGGAGGTGCGGGGGTCCGCCGCGGTGGCGCGCAAGGCCGGGTAGGGCAACGGGAGGGATGCGGGGCCGTACGTCGGCGGGCGCGTCGCCGGGGTGCGTGGTCCTGCCGTGCGGCTTTACCGGCGAGGGAGGCCGCCCACCGGGAGGACCGGCGTGTACGGCCGCCCCGCTGGGCCGCCCTGCCCGGCCGCGCAGGACGGGTGCGTCGGGTCCGATGCGCGACCACCACGGTCGAAGCGGACCAGGGCACCCGCTCCGGGCAACCGCGGGCTTGCGGCCCGTAGTCACGACGGGCGTCCGCGTCGGCTTCCCGCGTTCTCGGTCGACGGCCCGGCCCGCCTGGACCACCGCATTGGGCGGCTGGACCGGCGTATGGGCACCACAGGGTACGACCGCGCGCTCAGGCTTCCGGCCGTCATCGCAGCAGAAGCAGAAGCAGAAGCAGAAGCAGAAGCAGGAGCAGGGAGCACGAGCAGGAGACCCGCGCCGGCCCCGGTCACTACAGCAGGGCGGTCACGTAGGCCGGCCCGGGCAAGCGGCGCCACCGCGCCGGCCGTTCCCGCCGCCGAAGCGGACGCCCGCCCAGGCCCGCGCCCTGAGCGGAGCGGCTACGCCGGTGTCCGGCGCATCAGGTACGTGGCCCCCGCCCCCGCCGCGAACAGTGCCGCGACCGAGACGGCCGTGGCCAGCCAGGTCGCGCCCAGCCATTGGGCGCCGAAGTAGCCGAGGGCCACGCTGTAGGTGGCCCAGGTCAGGCCGGCCAGGGCCGACCAGGGGAGGAAGTCGCGGGGGCTGCGGCGGCTGGCACCGGCGCTGAGGGAGACCACCGAGCGGCCCGCGGGGGCGAAGCGGGCCAGGACGACCAGGGCGCCGCCGCCTCGGGCGAGGGCCGTGCCGAGACGTTCCTGCGCTGATGTGAGGCGGCGGGAGCGGGCAATCGCGCGGTCCAGGCGGGCGCCGCCGCGCCAGGCGAGGCGGTAGGCGACCAGGTCACCCAGGACGGAGGCGGTCGCCGCGCAGAGGGTCAGGGCCAGGATGTCGGGGACCTCGCCGGGGACCTGACCGGTCGCGGCACCCGTCCCCGCGGCCGCCGCCGTCGCGGCCGTGATCACCAGGACACCGCTGGGCAGGACGGGGACGAACACGTCCAGCAGGACCGACAGTCCTACGACCACGTAGATCCACGGGGCCGCCGTCAGCGAACCCATGTCCTCGAGACCCTCGAGCACCGCAACTCCCCGTTCCCCCGTGGCCAGTCCGTGCCGTGCCGCGACGTCGCGGGGGAGCGGCAGGGTGCGGCCTATGACAGCCATACAGCGTACGCGGGGGGTGGGACAGGAGATTCATCGGGGGCTCGTGTGTTCGGCACAGCATCTTCACCCGGCTGCCCGTGGGCCGGGCGAAGAGCGGCGCCCGCACCCGCGTGAGCCGCGCGGGTGCGGGCGCCGTCGTTCAAGGGCGGAGCCCCGTCAGGGCGACACCGCCGTCAGGCAGCACCGGGCGTCAGGCCGCCACCGGCGTCTTGTCGGCCGCCGTCCGGCTCTGCGCCTCGGAGCGCTTGGCGAACAGGCGGTCCAGCCCGAACGCGCCGGAGCCCGTGAAGATCAGCAGGAACATGGCCCAGCAGTACATGGCGGCACCTTCGCCGCTGTTCTCGATGGGCCACAGGGCCTGCGGCTGGTGGACCTTGAAGTACGCGTACGCCATGGCGCCGGAGGAGATGAACGCCGCGGCGCGGGTGCCGAGGCCGAGCAGGACCAGACTGCCGCCGACGAGCTCGATCACGGCGGCGTACCAACCGGGCCAGGTGCCGGCCTCGACGGTCTCGCCTCCGAAGGTGCCGAAGAGCTTGCTGGCGCCGTGGCAGGCGAAGAGCAGGCCGACGACTATGCGGAACAGGCCGATGGCATACGGCTGGGCGCTGTTGAGGCGTCCGGTCATTTGGGGGGACTCCCTCGGTCTGAGGTTTACCGGTCCCTGTGAGGAACGGTGTGGGGACGTGTACTGATCGGTAAGCCCCACGTTAGGTAGCGCTAATCAACACTTGCAAGTTCAACATTTGGCCAGGTTTCGGCATCGGCATTCCCGTCCGCCCCGGAAGCAACCGCACGTAGCGCCGCTCTCGCCACCGCGTCGGCGTCCGAAAGCGTGACCGAATCCACACCCGGCCGCGCCCCCGCCGCCGTCACCCAGTGCACACCCTCCGTAGGCACACCGAACGCGAACCGCCTTGCGTGCGCCCGCCCCTGGCGGTCGATCAGACGGTACGGGCGCTGTGTCACGTCCACCCCGCCCGTTTCATGACCGTCGACGGTGTGCGGGCGGCACTGCCCTCTCTTCAGCAGCCGGGCCAGCAGGTCGTCGGCGCTCCGGCGTACGTCGGGTTCCGGCAGCCGAGCCTCGACGAGAGTCGTCGCCCGCACCGCCGAACCCGGCACCTCCGGCGAGCACGCCACCCACGCCCCGTCCTCCTCCCGCACCTCCAGCCGAGGTCCGAGCACCTCCACGACCCCCGCCTCCACCAGGGCCACCAGCTCCTCCACCCGGCGCCGGGGCGGCCCGATGGACAGGAAGGCGTTGAGCGGGGTGTACCAGCGGTCCAGGTGGTCGCGGCGGGAGGCGCCGGTGAGGCCGCCGTGGTCGACGATCAGACGGAGTTCGTTGCGCAGGTCGCGCAGCACGTCGAGGGCCGCCTTCAGCGGACCGTGCACATTGCCCCGGGCGGCCTGCGCGGCGTCCTCGCGCAGATACGCCAGCAGCCAGTCGCGCCACTGCCCGGGATCAGCGAAGTCGCGTCCCGCGTACGGCCGGGAGATCCGGTCCCAGCAGAAGCGCTCGTGCTCCGCTACACCGAACTCCGCGAGCAGGTCGGCCTCTTGGGGGGCGCCGTGCGGGACGGCGAGAAAGCGCTCGATGAACCCGGGGCGCCGGGTCCCCGGTGGACGCGCGGGCAGCGGTATCAGCGCCGCGTAGTACACCGCCTCCACCTCCTTCGCCACCAACGGCCATATCTCCGCCAGGAAGTCCGGCGCCTCACCCGAGTCCGTCCGCTTGCGGAAACCGGCGATCACCTCGGGCGTCAGGACGAGCGGGAGATGGCGACCGTAGGGCCCCTTCGCGTTGTCGCCGCGCGCCTGGTACGGGATGCCGCGCCGCGAACCGGCGTACAGGAGCGGCTCGTTGCCGGAGGGGAGATAGCGCAGCCCCCGGGCGTCCGGTACGAAGCGTCCGCCGCGGCCCGTCGTCAACAGGGCCATGTGGTCGAAGAAGTTGAGGCCGAGGCCGCGCAACAGCACCGGTTCGCCGGGGGGCACGCAGGACAGGTCGACGTCGGCCGGGTTCGCGGGGGCCACGTAGCACAGACCGTGGCGTTCGGCGTAGGACGCGAGGCGGCGCTGTGTCGCGTCGGCGGCCGTCGGCAGATGCCCCTGGGCCAGCACCACGGCCGCCAGGCCGGGCAGGACACGGCCGTCGTCGAGGGTGAGGACCTGGCTGCCGTCGGGTGCGTCGTCGAGCCGTACCGCGCGTGCGGCGTACGTCTCCACGCGGAGCGCGGGGGGCGCCTCGCGCACGACCCGCGCGAACACCCACTCCAGGTACCGGCCGTAGTGGGCGCGCGTCGGATACTCGTCCGGACCCAGGTCGCCCGCCGCCCAGTCGTACAGGCTGGGGCCGGGCCGGATCGGGCCCGAGCAGTCCACGCTGTCGTCGGTGAACAGCGTGACCTGCGACGCCACCGTGTTCATCAGCAACTCGGGCGACTGCGCCGTCCGCCACACGCGCCCGGGCCCGGGTGGGGCCGGGTCGACGACGTGAACCGTGAGACGCGTCCCGGGCGGGAGGAGTTCGGGAGCCGAGGCGCAGAGACGTTCCAGGGCGCTGGTGCCCCGGGGGCCGGCGCCGACCACGGCGAGGGAGACCGTGGGGGGCTCCGGGGTCGGTACGGAGGTCGGTGCGGTCAAGAGGGTGACTCCCGGGCGTATGGGGCGCATCGGAGCGAACCGTCGGACGGAAGCGGACGGTCCGGCTCATCATGCCGTCGGGAGTGGGGCTGGCCGAGCCCTGGGGTGTGTGAGTGTGGGATGCATCACGAGCATCACAGACTCCTCGGTGGGTTCGGGGGGATTTGGGTTCGGCGGCTGCGGGTCGTGTGTGGCTGGTCGCGCCCACGCGGCGGAGCCGCACATTGATACAGCCCCGCGCCCCTAAAAGGTCGGCCTCGCGGGCGCCCACCCAGGGGCGCGGGGAACTGCGCGACCAGCCACACACAGCCCGCACCCGCCAACGCACCGCCACCCCCGAGCTCTCAGGCGACCGGCCCGCACCGCACCCTCACGACGAAAGCTCCACCTCCGCCACCGCCCGAAGCCGCGCAGCGCCCCGCGCAGCGCCCCGCGCCTGCTCCAGCCGCAGCCGCGCCGAACGGCCCCTCAGCGTCAGGGTCATCAGCTGGTTGCCGAACCAGGGCCCGCCCGTGCGGCGCCAGTCGATCGGCGGACGTGGACAGCCCCCGTGCCCGGCAAACCGGCGCCCCAGCCCCCGGGCGAGCCCGCTCCAGCCGAAGCGGAAGCCGAGCCGGATGGCCAGGGGGATGGCGTTGTGGACGGGGGAGCAGGTCAGTTGGAAGACGCGGGCGGCTGGGCCCGTGCCGGTCGGCCAGGTCGGTTCGGCCACGTAGGCGTGGTGGACGTCGCCCGACAGCACACACACCGTCGCCGGAGCCTGCGCGCCCGACCCGGCCTCGGCGATCAGCGCTGCCAGGGCGTCGAACGACGACGGGAACGCCGCCCAGTGCTCCAGGTCAGCCCGCCGCCGCAGGTTCTCCCCGAACCGCGCCCACCGCTCCCCGCGCTCGCCCCGGCACAGGGCCGCGTTCCACGCCTCGGCGTCGTGCACCAGGTGCGGCAGCAGCCAGGGGAGGGACGTACCGATGAGGAGGTGGTCGTAGGAGCCGGGGGCGTCCAGGGCCTGCTCGCGCAGCCAGCGGGCCTCGCCCGGGTTGAGCATCGAGCGCGCGCCCTCGTCCAGGACCCGGGCCGCCCTCGTGTCCACCATCAGCAGCCGTACGCGGCCGAAGTCGCGCCGGTAGCTCCAGCGGACGGAGGCGGGGTCGGCGTCCGCCGCGCAGGCGAAGGAGCGCAACAGGTCGGTGCCGTCGGGCGTTTCGCGTACGGCGGCGTAGAGCGGGTCCGCGGCCAGCTCGCCCGGGGGGAGGTTGCCCAGGTGCTGGTGCACCCAGTACGACATCAGCCCGCTCAGCAGCCGCTCCCGCCACCACGGCGTGGCCCGCATGTCGGCGAGCCAGGCGGCGGAGGTGTTCCAGTCGTCGGCGACATCATGATCATCGAAGATCATGCAGCTGGGCACGGTGGAGAGCAGCCAGCGCACCTCCGGGTCGAGCCAGGACTCGTAGTAGAGCCGGGTGTACTCCTCGTAGTCCGCGACCTCGTCGCCCGGCGGCTCGCGCAGGTCGCGCCGGGCGGCCAGCCAGCGTCTGGTCGCCTTGGAGGTCTCGTCGGCGTACACCTGGTCGCCCAGCAGGACCAGCACGTCCGGCCGCTCGCCAGCCGGGTCGGCCGCGATCCGGGCGGCCAGGGTGTCCAGGGCGTCCGGGCCGACCGGATCCTCCTCGTCGGCCGGCGGCGCGGCCCAGCGGCAGGAGCCGAAGGCGAGCCGGACCGTGTCGCCCTCGGCGGGGGTGCGGATGACGGAGGGCGGGAACGGGCTGTCGGGCAGCGGCCACACGCGTGTGCCGTCGAGGAGGACCTCGTAGGCCTCCGAGGATCCCGGAGCCAGGCCGCTCACCGGGATCAGGGCGTAGTGGTGGCCCGCGATCTGGAAGGTGCGGGAGGTACCGCGGGCGCCGTCCGCGCCTCGCACCTCGGCGGTGCACGGACGGCTCGCCTCGACCCACACGGTCGCGGACGAGCCGTCGGCATACCTCAGCAGTGGTCCAAGGCGCAGTTCGGCCACGTGATCGCCCTCCTCCGTCGCCCCGTACGGTACGGAACGACGGAGGTGGGCGGGGAGGTTCCGCAGGTCACGGTTTGCCGAACTCCGGCGGTCCCGGCCGGTGCGGTCAGCAGCTCGCGAGGTAGTTCGTGAGGGCGGACTTCTCCGCCGAGTCGACCGAGAGGTCGTAGTAGTACTTCACCTGGACCCAGGCGCGGACGTACGTGCAGCGGTAGTCCGAGCGCGACGGCATCCAGGTGGCCGGGTCCTGGTCGCCCTTGGCCTGGTTGACGTTGTCGGTGACCGCGATCAGCTGCGGGCGGGTCAGGTCGTTGGCGAACGACTGGCGCCGGGAGGTGGTCCAGCTGTCGGCACCGGAGTCCCAGGCCTCGGCCAGCGGGACCAGGTGGTCGATGTCGACGTCGGAGGCGGCGGTCCAGGTGGCGCCGTCGTACGGGGAGTACCAGCTGCCGCTGGTGGCGGCGCAGGACGAGTCGGTCACGACGCCCGAGCCGTCGCGCTTGAGGACCGTCTCGCGGGTGTTGCAGGCGCCGGACTGGGTGATCCAGTGCGGGAAGAGGTCGCGGTCGTAGCCGGTGCGGTCCTCGGTGGCCACGGTGAGCTCGGCCAGATAGCCGCGGGCGGTGGCGCCGCTGACGGGGGTGGGGAGCGCGGCGGAGGCGGTCGGGGCGTTGAAAAGGGCGACGGAGGCTATGAGGCCGCTGAGGGCCGCGAGTATGCTGACCCGTCGACGCGCGTAGAACTTCGACATGCGAACTCCCTTGGGAGGTGGGGGTGTTGGCGTGCGAGCGATGGAATGCTCGCCGCGCCGCGTTGCGGGGAGGTGTGCGTCGGGTAAGAAACTAATGACGCGTGCATGACACGACAAGGTTGAGTGCGGGACTTTCTTCCTGTGAGTCGGCCGAGGGCGTCCCGTACGATGGGCCGTGCAGAAGGGGAGTAGCTCTTCGCCGGACCGTCGACATACTGCTCAGCTCGTCTGAGCCGGCGCCCGGAGGCGGACCTCGTTCACGAGGTCGGCCAGCGAGACCTTCGGCAAGCAGTGCACGCCCGTGCCGCATGGCGCGGGTGCCCACGTGTGCTGCCGTGCCGAGGTGTCGCAGCGCAGTCGCAGTGCAGCATCGCTCTCGGTGGGGCAGCCCCGACCGATTGAGGAACCTTGATCAGCTTCACCGTGACGGCCGTCGTCTTCGGCGTCGTCTTCCTCGCCGAACTGCCCGACAAGACCGCACTCGCCGGGCTCGTCCTCGGCACGCGCTATCGCGCCTCCTACGTCTTCGCCGGCGTCGCCGCCGCGTTCGCGCTGCATGTCGCCCTCGCCGTGGCCGCCGGCAGCGTGCTCACGCTGCTGCCGCAGCAGATCGTGCACGCCGTGACCGGCGTGCTCTTCCTGGGGGGCGCGGCGGTGCTCCTCATGAAGAAGGGCGAGGGCGAGGAGGAGATCCGCAAGCCGGAGAACCAGTCCTTCTGGAAGGTGTCCGGGGCCGGGTTCATGCTCATCCTCGTCGCCGAGTTCGGGGATCTGACGCAGATCATGACGGCGAACCTCGCGGCCCGCTACGACGATCCGCTGTCGGTCGGCATCGGCGCGGTGCTGGCGCTGTGGGCCGTGGCGGGGCTCGGGATCGTCGGCGGGAAGGCGCTGATGCGGCGGGTGCCGTTGCGGCTGATCACCAAGGTGGCGGCGTTGCTGATGCTCGGGCTCGGGGTGTGGAGCCTGTGGGAGGCGGTCGCCGGGTGAGGGCGGGGCGGACCGGCTGCGAGCTGAACTGTCGGTGAACGGTTTCTGGAGGTGGTGGCGCGATCGGGATCGGTTTTGTACCGTGGAGGAACAAAGTGGCTCCCGCCCGTTTTCCCTGACCGGCGGGCGGGACCACCTTGTTCCTCCCGGGGGCACCCCTGTACCCCCGCGCCCCTCGCCCTGGAGCTGCTGATGCCGGCCACCGTCCTCACCGCTCGTGCCCTGCTGCTCGACATGGACGGCACCCTCGTCAACTCGGACGCCGCCGTGGAACGGATCTGGCGACGCTGGTCCGAACGGCACGGGCTGGACGGCGACGAGGTGATGAAGGTCGTACACGGACGGCAGGGGTACGCCTCGATGGCCCTGCTGCTGCCCGACCGGCCGATGGAGCAGAACCACGCGGACAACGCCCGCATGCTCGCCGAGGAGACGGCGGACGTGGCGGGCGTGGTGCCGATTCCGGGGGCGCCGGAGTTCCTGGCCTCGCTGCGGGAGCGGGGGCTGGCGCATGCGCTGGTGACGTCGGCCGATGTTCCGCTGTCCACGGCGCGGATGGCTGCCGCCGGGCTGGAGCTGCCGGATGTGCGGGTCACCGCGGAGTCGGTGGGCGCGAGCAAGCCGGACCCGGAGGGCTTTCTGAAGGGGGCGGCCGAGTTGGGGGTCGCGCCGGAGGACTGTGTGGTGTTCGAGGACTCGGCGGCGGGGATTCAGGCGGGGCGCTCCGCGGGGATGCGGGTCGTGGGGGTCGGGGCGAGGGCCGGGACGCATGGGCCGGATGTGCTGGTGAGGGACTTGCGGCAGGTTCGGGTCGAGGCGGCGGGGGATGGCGGGGTTCGGTTGGTCATCGCCTGAGAGCTCGGGGGTGCGGGTTCGATGGCGGCTGCGGGTCGTATCGGGTTGCTCGCGCAGTTCCCCGCGCCCCTGGGTTGGCGGCCGCGAGGCCGACCTCAGGGGCGCGGGGAACTGCGCGACCAGCCACAGGCGACCCGCAGCCGCCATCGAACCCAAAGCCCCGAGCTCTTGGGCGAGCGGGTTCAGCCCAGCGCGGCGTCACGGTTCGGTCGTCTCCGACTCCAGCCTCTCCCGCGTCACCAGGTCGTACACCCCGTACTCCTCCGGCTGCACTCCCCGCGCCCACTGGTACCTGTTCACCGCGTCCTCGACGCCCTCGTCGTAGCTGCCCCCGGCCTCCCTCGTGTAGACGCCGAGTTGGGTCAGGCGCAGTTCCAGCTCGACCACCTCGGAGCCCCGGTCGCCGCGGCGCAGTGTCGGCGGGGCGGGGTCTCGGGCCGCGGCGGACTCCTCCTGGGCGCCGGCGGCCTCCGTGGGTAAGGGGGCGGCGGTCGTCGGCTGCGTGGAGGGGGAG
>NZ_JAGMUL010000082.1 GCF_019049285.1 Streptomyces sp. AC550_RSS872 | reverse complement strand
TCGGGTTCGGGGTGGTGGAGGTGGCGGTGCGGCTGATCGACTCGGTCTCGGTGTCGGAGCTGGGGAATCCGGCGACGTATGCGCTGCTGTTGGGGGGCGGGGCGGCGTTTCTGGCGCTGACGTCGGCGTTGCAGCGGGGGTCGGTGACGGTGGCGACCGCGGCGATGGTGATCGGGGAGACGGTCGGGCCGGCGGTGGTGGGGGTGGTGTGGCTGGGGGATCGTACGCGGGAGGGGTTGGCCTGGCTGGCGGTGCTGGGGTTTGTGGTGTCGGTGGCGGGGGCGTTGGCGTTGGCGCGGTTCGGGGAGGCGCCGGGTACGCCTGGCGGGCGGTGAGCGCTCCCGCCGCCCCCACCCGTCCCGTCCCTTGAAGGGGCTCCGCCCCTTCGACCCCGCCAGGGGGCCGCCGCCCCCGCTGTCGGCCTTCGGGCCTCGTCCTCAAACGCCGGACGGGCTGGAAGCTCGCAGCGCCCTGCACAAAACCTCCAACGTTCCCGCCCACGCATGGTCCGCGGGCGTCCCGTAGCCCAGCACCAGGGCGTCGAGGCGTTCTGTCGTGGCTGTCTCGTGGCGGTAGGCGTTCAGGCCGTTGAGGGCGAGGCCCTGCCAGGTGGCGGCCTGGAGGACGGACTGTTCGGTGCCGGGCGGGAGGCGGAGGACGGCGTGCAGGCCGGCGGCGATGCCGGTGACCTGGAGGTGGGGGGCGTGGGTGGCGAGGGCCTGGACCAGGGCGTCTCTGCGGCGGCGGTAGCGCAGACGGGCGGCGCGGACGTGGCGGTCGTAGGCGCCGGAGGTGAGGAACTCCGCCAGCGTCAGCTGGTCCACCGCGCCGCAGGTGTCCGAGCCGCCCTTCGCCTCCGTGACCGCGTCCACCAGCGCCGGCGGCAGCACCATCCAGGCCAGCCGCAGGCCGGGGGCGAGGGACTTGCTGGCGGTGCCGAGGTAGACGACGCGGTCGGGGTCGAGGCCCTGGAGCGCGCCGACGGGCTGGCGGTCGTAGCGGAACTCGCCGTCGTAGTCGTCCTCCAGGACCAGTCCGCCGGTGCGGCGCGCCCAGTCCACCACCGTGGCCCGGCGGTCGCGGTGCAGGGGGATGCCCATGGGGAACTGGTGGGCCGGGGTGAGGAGCACCGCGCCGACGCCCTCCTCCACCGTCAATGCCCCCGGGTTCGTGCCCAGTTCGTCGAAGGCGAGGGGTGTGGTGGTCAGGCCGGCCGCCGTCAGCTGTTTCCAGTGCGGTGGCACGCCGTACGACTCCACTGCCACCGTGTCCAGTCCACGCGCCCGCAGCGCCCTGCCGAGCAGTTGCAGGCCGTGCACAAAGCCCGCGCACACGACCACGCGCTCGGGGTCGGCGCGCACGCCCCGCGCGCGGGCGAGGTAGCCGGCGAGGGCGGTGCGCAGTTCGGGGCGGCCGCGCGGATCGCCGTAGCCGAGGGCCTGGTTCGGGGCGGCGAGGAAGGCGCGGCGGGCCGCCTTGAGCCATTCCGTGCGGGGGAAGGCGGCGAGGTCGGGGGTGCCGGGGACCAGGTCGTAGGCGGGGCGCGGGCGCTCACGGTGCGGTGGGGCGGTCGCGCCCGCCGGCGGGATCACCGCGCGCTCGGCGACCCGCGTGCCCGAGCCCTGGCGGGCGGTGAGCCAGCCCTCGGCGACCAGTTCGGCGTAGGCCTCGGCGACCGTGTTGCGGGCGATGCCCAGGTCGGCGGCGAGGGAGCGGGAGGAGGGCAGCCGGGTGCCGGGGGCGAGGCGTCCGGTGCGGACGGCCTCGCGCAGGGCGTCGGTCAGGCCCCGGCGCAGGCCCGGTCCCGCCGGTTCCAGATGGAGGTCGACGCCCAGAGTGGCCCAAGGTTTCACCATGGAAGTGGACCATACTCCTGGGCTGCTTCGCTCCTAGGGTCGAGATCATGACGACCGCAGAAGAGAGAACCGCGAGCACACCGAGCACACCGAGCACCGTCCCCTACGCTCCCGAGCCCACCCCGCGTCTCGACTGGGCCGCGCTCGCCCCCGACGTGTTCAAGGCCATGATCCGGCTCGACGCGGCAGCCGGGCGGGGTCTCGACCCGGTCCTGCGCGAGCTGGTGAAGATCCGGGCCTCGCAGCTCAACCACTGCGCGTTCTGCCTCGACATGCACACCAAGGACGCGCTCGCGGCGGGCGAGAGCGTCGAGCGGATCGTGCAACTGAGCGCCTGGGAGGAGTCGCGGCACTTCTACACCGAGAAGGAGCTCGCGGCGCTGGAACTGACGGAGGCCGTGACCGTGCTGACCGACGGCTTCGTGCCGGACGAGGTCTACGAGCGGGCCGCCGCGCACTTCGAGGAGGCCGAGCTGGCGCAGCTGATCGCCGCGATCACGGTGATCAACGCGTGGAACCGGTTCGGGGTGACCTGCCGGCGGACCCCGGGTCACTACCAGCCGGGGCAGTACTTGTGACCGTAAGGACAAGTCCTACGGCTCGTACGAGCCGTACAAGAGTGCTCGACCCCGCCGTCGCGCAGGCCATGTCGGCCGTCAGCGCCGCCGCGAAGAAGGGGCTCGGCGATCCGGCCCTCGCCGAGCTCGTCGTGATCCGGGCCTCGCAGCTCAACCACTGCGCGTTCTGCCTGGACATGCATCTCGGGATCGCCCGCGGACACGGCGTGAGTGAGGACCGGTTGGACATGCTGGCCGCCTGGGAGGAGGCCGGGGGCCTGTTCGACGAGCGGGAGCGGGCCGCGCTCGCGCTGACCGAGGCGGTCACCTTGGTCACGGACGGTTTCGTGCCCGACGATGTGTACGACCGGGCCGCCACGCACTTCGACGACACCCGACTCGCCCATCTCATCGCGCTGATCGTCGCCATCAACAACTGGAACCGGGTGATGGTCGGCCGCCGCATTCCACCAGGGGGATACACACCGTGACCAAGATCGAGACCTTCCGTGCCCTGCACCGGCGCACGGCTCCCGGCGACCCGCTCGTACTGCCCGGCCCCTGGGACGCCGACTCCGCGCGCGTCTGTGTCGAGTCGGGGTTCCCCGCGCTGGCCACACCCAGTGCGGCCGTCGCCGCCTCCCTCGGGTACGAGGACGGGCAGACCCCGGCCGACGAGATGTTCGCTGCGGTCGCCCGGATCGTACGGGCGGTCGACGTGCCGGTGTCGGCGGACATCGAGGGCGGATACGGCATCGCGCCGAAGGAGCTGGTCGAGCGGCTGCTGGAGAGCGGTGCCGTGGGCTGCAACCTGGAGGATTCCGAGGACGGGGTCCTGAAGGAGCCGCGCGCTCACGCCGAGTGGCTCGCCGAGGTGCGGTACGCGGCCGGGGACCAGCTGTTCGTCAACGCGCGCGTGGACACGTACATCCGGGGCGTGTCCGATCCGGAACGGGCCATCGAGCGGGCCGCCTTGTACGTCGCCGCGGGCGCCGACTGCGTGTATCCGATCGGCGCCCCCGTCGACGTACTGCCACTGCTGCGCTCCGGCATCCAGGGGCCGATCAACGTGCACGGCACCGTGACCGGGGACGGCCCCTCGCCCACCGCGCTCGGTGAACTCGGGGCCACCCGGATCACGTTCGGACCGGGACTCCAGCGCAGCACCGCGCAGGCGCTGCGCGAGATCGCGGTCGGCCTCAGAAAGTGACGGTCAGGGCATGACGGTCAGGGAATGACGGTCAGTACATGACGCTCAGGACAGCCACGCCTTCCACGTGGACTCGTGGCTGTCCACCCACTTCTTCGCCGCCTCCTGGGGCGACAGTTTCTGCTCGGCGATCATCAGGGAGACCTCGTTCTGGTCCTCGGTCGTCCACTTGAACTTCTTCAGCAGGGCCGCCGCCTCGCCGCCGGTCTTGGCGAAGTCCGCGTTGAGGTACTTTTGCAGCGGGGTGTGCGGATAGGCGCAGGCGACCTTCTCCGGGTCCGCGTCGCAGCCCTCCTTGTACGCCGGCAGCTTCACCTCGGTCATGGGGACCTTCTTGAACAGCCACTGAGGGGTGTACCAGTACGTCAGGAAGGGCTTCTTCTCCTTGGCGAACTGTTTGATCTGCGTGATCTGTGCGGCCTCCGAACCGGCGAACACCACCTGGTAGTCCAGGTCCAGGTTCTTCACCAGCGCCTTGTCGTTGGTGACGTAGGACGGCGAGCCGTCCATCAGCTGGCCCTTGCCGCCGCTCTCGGCGGTACGCATCTGGTCGGCGTACTTGTCGAGGTTCTTCCAGTCGGTGACGTCCGGGTGCTGCTCGGCGAAGTACGTCGGGACGAACCAGCCGATGTGCCCGGTGACCCCGAGGTCGCCGCCGGGCACGATCGTCTTCTTGTCCTTGACGTACCGCTGCTCCTCCTCCGGGTGCCCCCAGTCCTCCAGGAGCGCGTCGACGCGGCCCTGGCTGAGCGCGTCCCAGGCGGGGACCTCGTCGATCTGGACGGTGTCGACGCGGTAGCCGAGCTCGTGCTCCAGCAGGTACTGCGCGACGGCCACGTTGGCCTGCGCGCCGACCCAGGACTGCACGGACAGCGTCACGGACTTCGCGCCCTGGGCGCCCGCGAACGGCGAGGCCTGCTTGGTCATGTCGGCGGCACCGCAGCCGGTCAGGCCGGTGAGCAGCGCCAGCGAGGACACGCCGGCCACCACGGCAGTCGTACGCATACGAACACGCATGTCAGGCTCCCTTCTTCGCGCGGCGTTCCGTCGGCTGGGTCACCCGGTCGAGCATCAGGCCCAGGCAGACGATCGCCACGCCGGCCACCAGCCCGGTCGCGAGGTCGCCCTGCGCGAGTCCGGCGACGACCTCGTAGCCGAGCGCGCCACCTCCGACCAGGCCGCCGATGATGACGACGGCGAGGACCAGGACGACGCCCTGGTTGACGGCCAGCAGCAACGCCGGGCGGGCGAGCGGGAGTTGGACCTGCCGCAGCTGCTGGACGGGGGTCGCGCCGAGCGAGCGGGCCGACTCCAGGGCGGCCGGGTCGACCTGGCGCAGACCCTGGGTGGTGATGCGGACTACGGCGGGCAGGGCGTAGACGACGGCCGCCGCGACGGCCGGGGCGCGGCCCACGCCGAACAGTGCGACCACCGGGATCAGGTACACGAACTGCGGCATCGTCTGGAAGACGTCCAGGACGGGCCGCAGCAGCCGCTCGACGCGGTCGCTGCGGGCGGCCGCGATGCCGGTCGCGATGCCCAGGACCAGGGTGACGGCGACGGCCGCCAGCACCTGGGAGAGGGTGTCGAGCGCCGGCGTCCACACGCCGAGGACACCGATCGCGGCCATGGCGAGGACGGCGGTCAGCGCGGTGCGCCAGGTGCCGATCAGCCAGGCGAGGGCGGCGACGATCAGCAGCACCGACCACCAGGGCAGCCATTGCAGGGTGTCGCGCACGGGGTCGAGGACCCAGGTGGTGAAGTGGGCCGCCCAGTCGGCGGTGCCGCCGATGACGGGGACCCCGGAGTAGAGGTGGTCGGTCATCCAGCCGACGGCGCGGTTGACCGGCTCGGCGATGTTCAGGGTCCAGGCCTCGGGCCAGTCGAGACGGCCCACGAGACGCCCGGTGACGGCTACGGCCACGGCGGCGGCCAGGGCGAACAGCCAGCGTGCCCGGCCGTTCGGCTGCGGCTCGTCACCGAGGCCCTCGCCCGCCGCGCCGGTCACCCGGTCGAGGACAATCGCAAGCAGCACGATCGGGATGCCGGCCGCGAGGGCCGCGCCGACGTCGACCGTGGCCAGCGCCTGGTAGACGCGGTCACCGAGGCCGCCGGCACCGATGACCGACGCGATGACCGCCATGGACAGCGCCATCATGATCGTCTGGTTGAGGCCGAGGAGAAGCTCCTTGCCGGCCAGCGGGATGCGGGCGGTCAGCAGGCGCTGCCGTGCGGTGGCGCCGAGCGACTCGACCGCCTCCAGCACCTCCTTGTCGGCGCCGCGCAGACCGAGGGCGGTGAGGCGGGCCATCGGCGGGGCGGCGTAGACGACGGTGGCCAGGACGGCCGCGGGGACGCCCATGCCGAAGACCAGGACGACGGGGAGCAGGTAGGCGTAGGCCGGGAGCACCTGCATGGTGTCGAGGACGGGGCGCAGGATCCTGTCCATACGGTCGGACAGTCCGGCGGCGAGCCCCAGCAGCGCGCCCACGGCGACCGAGGCGAGGACCGCCACGGCCATCAGCGCGAGTGTCTGCATGGCCGGGATCCACATGCCGAGGAACCCGCAGGCCAGCAGCGCGATGCCGGTACCGGCGGCGAGCCTGAGGCCAGCGACCCGCCAGGCGATCAGGGAGGCGGCGGCGGTGACGCCGGCCCAGCCGGCCGCGAGCAGCACCAGGTACACGGCGCGCACGGAGATCACGACCGCGTTGCTGATGTGCCCGAAGAAGTAGACGAACAGCGGGTGGCTGTCCCGGTTGTCGATGATCCAGACGCTGGCCTTGGTCAGCTGGTCGGAGAAGTCGACGGTCAGCGCGGCGGGCCAGCTTCCGCTCGCCCAGCGGGCGTTCGCCAGCGGTACGAGGATCGCGGCGGCGAGCGCCAGCAGCAGGAGCTTGCGGACGACGGGCTGTTTGAGGATGCCGGGCAGGGCGGCGCGGGGGGCGGCGGCGGTGACGGTGGCCATCAAGCCACCTCCTTGCGCTTCCCAGCCCCCGCTGCGGCGCTCTGCCCCGCCGGCGCGCTCTGCTCCGTCCCCGCCACGACGCCGAGGAGACGCTCGTGGTCGACGACCCCCAGGCAGCGCCCGCCCTCCATGACCCGGGCCGGGGCACCGGTGCGCGCCACCGCCTCGATCGCCTCGGACACCGTCGCGTCCGGCGCGACGGCCGGCCCGTTGCCGCTCTCGTCCGCCGACGCGGCACGCATGGCCGTACGCACGGTCATGACCTGCTCGCGCGGCACGTCACGGACGAACTCGCGGACGTAGTCGTCGGCCGGCGAGCCCACGATCTCCTCGGGCGTGCCCAGCTGCACGACGCGGCCGTCGCGCATCAGGGCGATACGGTCGCCGAGCTTCAGAGCCTCGCTGAGGTCATGGGTGATGAAGACCATCGTGCGGCCCTCCTCGCGGTGCAGGCGGACGACCTCCTCCTGCATGTCCCGTCGGATCAGCGGGTCGAGCGCGCTGAACGGCTCGTCGAAGAGCAGGACCTCCGGGTCCACCGCCAACGCCCGTGCCAGGCCGACACGCTGGCGCTGACCACCGGACAGCTGGCCCGGCCTGCGGTGCTCCATGCCCTCCAGGCCGACCTTGGCGACGACCTGGGCGGCCCGCTCACGGCGCTCGGCCCTGCCGACGCCCTGGATCTCCAGGCCGTACGCCACGTTGTCCAGGACCGTGCGGTGCGGGAGCAGGCCGAAGTGCTGGAAGACCATCGCGGCGCGGTGGCGGCGCAGTTCGCGCAGCCGGGTCTTGTCCATGGCGCGGACGTCCTCGCCGTCGATGGCGATGGTGCCCGCGGTCGGCTCGATCAGCCGGGTCAGACAGCGCACCAGCGTGGACTTGCCGGAGCCGGACAGGCCCATCACGACGAAGACCTCGCCCTTGCGGACGTCGAAGGAGACGTCCTGCACGGCCGCCGTGCAGCCGGTGCGGGCGCGCAGCTCGGCGGACGTGAGCCCGGCCAGCTCCGGGTCGGCCGGGACGCGGTGGGCCTTCGGGCCGAAGACCTTCCAGAGACCGTCGACAGAGAAGACAGGGGTATCAGTGGCACTAGCGGTACCAGGGGTAGCAGTAGCACCAGGGGTGTTAAAGGTACTCATCACGCCTCACCTCCAAGCAGATCGACGGCCTTCTCCCCGACCATGAGCACGCCGATCATCGGGTTCACTGCGGTCATCGTCGGGAAGACGGAGGCGTCGGCGATTCGGATGCCGTCCAGGCCTCGGATTCTCAACTGTGGGTCGACCACGGCCAGTTCGTCGTCGGCGGCGCCCATGCGGCAGGTGCCGGCCGGGTGGTACACGGTGTGCGCGACCTTGCGCGCGTACTCGCTGAGCTCCTCGTCGCCGGTGACGTCGGGGCCGGGGCACACCTCCCGCTTGAGCCAGCCCGCGAGCGGTTCGGTCTTGGCGATCTCACGGGCGATGCGGATGCCGTCGACGAGGGTGCGGCCGTCGTAGTCGTCCTCGTCGGTGAAGTAGCGGAAGTCCAGCGCGGGCTTCACGGCCGGGTCGGCGCTGGTCAGGTACAGCCGGCCGCGGCTCTTCGGCTTGGGGATGTTCGGGGTCATGGACACCCCGAACTCCGGCCGCTGGTAGCCCAGTCGTTCCGGGTTGTCCGTGAACGGGATCTGGTAGAAGTGGAACATCAGGTCGGGGCCCTGGTGTTCGGGGTCGCGGCGCACGAAGAGGCCCGCGTCGGAGTCCATCGCGGAGTTGTCGGGGATCGGTCCGTCGGTCTCCCAGACGATCACCGACTCGGGGTGGTCGAGCAGGTTCTCGCCGACGCCCGGCAGGTCGTGGACGACCGGGATGCCCAGCTTGGTGAGGTCCTCCCCGGGTCCGATGCCGGAGTGCATCAGCAGCCGGGGCGAGTCGACGGCGCCCGCGCACAGGACCACCTCGCGCCGGGCGCGGATCAGGACCTCCTCGCCGTCCTTGGTACGGACGTGGACGCCCTCGGCGCGCGTGCCGTTCAGCTCCAGCTTGTACGCCCAGGTCTCCAGCAGGATCGTCAGGTTCTCCCGCTCGTCCATCACCGGGTGCAGATACGCCACCGACGCCGACGAACGCTTGTTGTTCTCGGGGTGGTAGGCGAGGTCGAAGAAACCGACGCCCTCGGTGAAGGGCTGCTTGTTGAAGCCCTCGACACGCGGGACGCCGAGCGCGCCCTGCGCCGCGTCGACGAAGTCGCGGGCGATGGCGTTGCGGTCCTTCTCGTCGACCGGGACGATGTTGTTCTTCAGCCGGGCGTAGTACGCCTCCATCGGCACCGCGCCCCAGCCCGTGGCGCCCGCCTCCTCCCACTCGTCCCAGTCGGACGGCAGCGGCTTGAAGGCGATGAGCGTGTTGTGGCTGGAACATCCGCCGAGGACACGGGCCCGGCTGTGCCGGATGTGCGAGTTGCCGCGGGGCTGCTCGGTGGTGGGGTAGTCGTAGTCCAGCTCGCCGCCGAGGAGACCCATCCAGCGGCGCAGGGTGAGGACGTCGTCGCGGCCGACGTCACTGGGGCCGCCCTCGATGACGGCGACGGTGGTGTCGGGGTTCTCGGTGAGGCGGGAGGCTATGACGGAGCCTGCGGTGCCGCCGCCGATGACGACGTAGTCGTAGACGGGGGTGTTCTGGGACATGGGGGGTACTCCAGGGGTTCAGACTTGAGGGGCGTGACGGAAGCGCCCTGAAGGGGCGCGGGGCTGCGTCGATATGCGGCTCCGCCGCGCGGGCGCGACCAGCCACGATGGCGCCGCAGACGCCGAACGACGAACCGCGGCACTGTCGGAGACGCAGCGTCAGCCCCGGAACCACCGAACCGGCGTCGGCGCCAGGTTCTGGTACACGTGCTTGCTCTCGCGGTACTCGGCGAGCCCCGCGGGGCCGAGTTCGCGCCCCACGCCGCTCTTGCCGAAGCCGCCCCACTCCGCCTGCGGAAGGTAGGGGTGGAAGTCGTTGATCCAGACGGTGCCGTGCCGCAGTCGGCCGGCGACCCGCCGCGCCCGTCCCGCGTCGGCGGTCCAGACGGCGCCCGCGAGCCCGTACTCGGTGTCGTTGGCGAGGGCGACCGCCTCGTCCTCGGTGCGGAAGGTCTCGACGGTGAGGACCGGGCCGAAGACCTCCTCGCGGACGACACGCATCTCGCGGTGGCAGTGGTCGAGGACGGTCGGCTCGAAGAAGTAGCCGCTCTCCGGCCGCTCCGGGGACGGCTCGGGACGCCGGCCGCCGGAGCGCAGCACCGCGCCCTCCTTGAGCGCGGAGTCGACGTACGCCTCGACCTTCGCGCGCTGCTGCTCGGAGACGAGCGGCCCGCACTCGACGCCGTCGGCGGTGCCGCGGCCGAGCCGGATCCGGCCTGCCCTGCGGGCGAGTTCGGCGACGAAGCGGTCCCGGACGGACTCCTCGACGATGAGACGGCCGCCGGCCGAGCAGACCTGGCCGCTGTGGATGAAGGCGGCGTTGAGGGCCTGGTCGACGGCGGTGTCGAAGCCCTCCTCCGTGGCGCAGGCGTCGGCGAAGACGACGTTGGGGTTCTTGCCGCCGAGTTCGAGCGCGACCTTCTTGACGGAGGGCGCCGCGGCCTGGGCCACCTTGGTGCCGCTGACCAGGCCGCCGGTGAAGGAGACGAGGTCGACGTCGGGGTGCTCGGCGAGGCGGGCGCCGACGGAGTGGCCGGGCCCGGTGACGATGTTGGCGACCCCGGTGGGCAGCCCTGCCTCGACCAGTAGCTCGATGAGCGCGACGGTCGTCAGCGGGGTGATCTCGCTGGGCTTGACGACGAAGGTGTTCCCGGCGGCGAGGGCCGGGGCGATCTTCCAACTCGCCTGGAGGAGGGGGTAGTTCCAGGGCGTGATCAGCGCACAGACACCGACCGGCTCGTGGACGACGACGCTGTGGATGTCGCAGGAGCCGGCGTCGACGACCCGGCCCGGGGCCTCGGCGGCGACGAGGTCGGCGAAGTAGCGGAAGGCGTCGGCGACGCAGTCGATGTCGACCCGGCCCTCCTCGAGGGTCTTGCCGGCGTCGCGGCTCTCCAGCAGGCCGAGCTTCTCGCGGTCGCGTACGAGGAGGTCGGCGACGCGGCGCAGCAGGGCGGCGCGCTCGGCGACGGGCGTGCGCGGCCACTCCCCCCGGCCGCCGTCGAAGGCTCGGTGGGCGGCCGCGACCGCGAGGTCGGTGTCCTTCTCGTCGCCCTCGGCGACCACGGCGAACGGCGTCGCGTCCGCGGGGTCGAGGATCTCGCGCGTCGCGCCGGAGACGGCGTCGCGCCACTCGCCGCCGGCGTGAATCGTCTGCTGCGCCTGCTGTCCGGTCATGATCGGTGTTGCCTTCCGTTCCTGTTCAGTGCCTCTGAGTCACACAGGTGTCACCCACGAGGACCGTGACCACCTGCCCCGGCCCCCGTGTTGCATGCGCAATCGAGGGTCGAAAGTGCGGTGCATCACTGAACATCCGGACAAACAGCAATGAAAAGGGCATCCATGGGGTCGACCGGGCCCCAACCTTTGACTAAAGTCAAAGAACTATGGAGCCAGTGTCGACGGATCATGTGACGGCCTTCCGCCGCTTCAACCGTTACTTCACACGCCGCATCGGCGTACTGGACGACCACTACCTCGGCCAGGACCGCCCGCTGGGCGAGGCCCGGCTGCTCTTCGAGATCGGCGACGGCGCGTCCCTGCGGGAACTCAGGAGCCGGCTCGGTCTGGACGCCGGGTATCTGAGCCGGATGGCCAAGGCGCTTCAGGCCCAGGGCATGGTCCGGGTGAGCGCGCACCCGAGGGACAACCGGCTGCGTGTGCTCGAGCTGACCCCGGCCGGGCGGGTGGAGGTGACGGAGCAGGACCGGCGGGCGAGCGCTGCCGCAGCCGGGCTCCTCGAAGGCCTCGGCGAGGCACAGCGCGCCGAACTGACCCGGGCGATGGCCACCGCCCAGCGGCTGCTGCGCCTCGCCGGCATCACCGTCGTCCTCGTCGACGGCGCGGCACCTGACGCCCGGGCCTGCCTGGACGCCTACGCCGCCGACATCGACGAGCGGTTCCCCGAGGGGTTCGACAAGGACGACCTCGTACGGCCGCAGGAGGTGTCCGGCGACGCCGGGGCGTTCTTCGTCGCCTACGAGGAAGACCGTCCCGTGGGTTGCGGGGCGCTACGGCGCCTGGAACCCGGCGTCGGCGAGATCCGCCACGTCTGGGTGCACCCCGACGCCCGCCGCCTCGGCCTCGCCCGCCGTCTGCTCGACGCGCTCGAACAGGAGGCCTCCGCGCGGCACTTCACCGTCGTACGCCTCGACACCCACGCCGCGCTCACCGAAGCGCAGGCGATGTACCGGGCCTGCGGATACACGGACATCCCGGCGTACGACGACAACGTCTACGCCAGCCACTGGTTCGAGAAGCGGCTGGACGCACCTGACGGCCTCAGCTCGGCGTGAACGCCGCCCTGGCGCTCTCCAGCGTCTCCCGCGTCGCGGGCCAGTCCTCCGTCGTGCCTCGGACGACCATCGCGTAGAGGCGGCCGTCGTCCGTCTGGAAGACCCGGTCGACGGCCCTCACCCGCTCGCCGAGGTCCTCGCTGTCGTACTCGTAGACGAGCTCGCTCGCGTACGTCTCCTCCGGGACGGTTCCCCGGCTGATCTCCTTGAAGCCCGGCTGTCCGGAGAGACTGCCGACAGCGACGTCGAGGGCGTCGTCGGGGGTGTAGCCCGCTTCGACCACCTCGAAGATCTGCATCAGGGCGCGCTCGTCGGGCGAGGTGTAGAAGACGACCGCTCCGTCCTTCTGCTCGCTGCGGGTCCAGTCCTCCGGGACGACGGTGGAGAAGCCCGAGGGGTCCTCGACCGGCCGGTATCCGGCGGGCACTTCGGGTGACTCGGACGCGGCCGTGAACGGGTCCTCGGAGGTCGGAGCCGCATCGGACGGGGTGTCCGGGGGCGGTGTGGACCGGTCGTCCCGGGAGACGCCGGCCGTGCTCGCCGGGGCGCGGTCCGCCGTGTCGCCGTCGTCCCCCGCCATGTCGACCGCGAGCCAGCTCGCGAGCGCGGTGACCGCGACCGCCGCACCGACCGCGGCGGCGACGACCCTCCCGCGCCGGCCGCGCGGGGCCTCGGGCGGTAAGGAGGGCGGCTGCGGCCAGTCGGGCGGGGTCGCGCCGTCCGCCGGCTCTCCGGCGGGCCCCTCCCCCGGCGTCCCCTCACCGAAGCCGGCCGGCAGCCCTGCGGCCGTCGGTGGCCGGACGGGCTTCGCGGGCGGCGGAGGCGGGGCGGGGTGACCGCCCGCGCCCACCCGTTCCCACGACTGGGTGTCCTTGTTCCACCGGACCTCGCCGGTGCCCCCGCCGCCCATCACTCAGCCCCCGATGAGTCCGGCCACGGCCGTGCCGAGGGCCGTAGCGGACGTGATCGCGCCGAGGACGCCGCCCGCCGCCTCCAGGGCGGTGCGGAGCCGGCCCAGCACGCCGGGCTGGGCGCGGCCGGTGCTGGTCACCTGCTGCTCCGTCTCCTCCAGGCTCGCGGAGAGCTCCTGCGTCTCGGGGGTGACCGGGTACCTCCTCAGGTCCTCGCTGAGGTCGCGGACGGCCTGGAGCAAGGCCTGATGCGACGCGTCGGCCGGAGCCGTCATCGACGTGTAACGGGCACTGGCGCCCGCACCGACCGCGATGCCGTTGCCGGTGACGGATCCGCCGACGTACGTGCCGGAGCCCTGGCCGTCGCCCGCTGGCGTCTGGTTCATGTCATCCTCCGTTGTCCTACTTCTTCGCCGCGCCACCGGCACCCGGCGACGCGGCGGCGGACGCCTTGCCCGCCGACGAGGTGGCCCTGCTGTCGCTGCCGACGGCGATCCCGTTGCCCTGGACGGAGCCTCCGACGAAGGTCCCGCTGTTGTTGAACACGTTGGTGACCTTCTGCTCGAACTCGGCGACGTCGTACCCCGCGTTCCACAGCGCCTGGCGCACCCCGCTCGCGATCCGGTCCTGGATGGACTTCAGATAGCGGGTGATGTCCATTTCCTGGAAGAGGGTCGCCCGATCGTCCGCACCCAGTTCCCGCACCGAGACACCGGGCCCGTCCGGCAGCGTGTCCGCGTGGACGCCGGTGAGCTGCCGCCACTGCTGGGCGAGGGCGCGGACCAGGACACGCAGGGCGTCGCCGGTCACGGCCGGGATGCGCAGCAGGGCGAAGACGTAGCGGCCGAAGCCGCCGCGGTGCAGATGCTCGTGCGCCTTCCTGTCGGCGGTCCCGAACAGCGGGTTGACCGGCGGCAGTACGTGCGGCGCGACCTCGAGCATCAGCATCCCGCCCTGGGTGTGGACGCGGACGAACACGGTGACGACGATCTCCTCGTCCCAGCCGCCGACGCGCACCCGCAGGAAGTGCCGTCGCTGCTCGCCGCCCTCCTCCACGGCGTCGGCACGGTGCATCGCGTACGTGTACGGCGTGTACGGGAAGGCCATCCGGCCCGGCAGCCCCTCCGCGGGCAGGAACACGCACTCGTCCACGACGAGTTCGCGCAGCCGGTCGAGCACGCTGTCGGCCGCCTGGGGGGAGCTGCGCGCCGACGGCTCCCGCAACTGCTCCAGCAGCGGTTTGATCTTCTCCAGCACTGTGGCGTTGTCGAGCGGCTCCGCGGGCGTGGGCGCCGCCCCGGGCTTGGCGAGGGCATCGAGCGGCGAGTCGTCGTGGCCCGTCGCTCGGGGGCGGAGTTCGATCGAGAGGGACCACGGCTCGAACGGCAGCCCCGCGCCGCGGAACGGGTCGGACTTCGCGTAGAGGACCAGCGGCGCGTGCTGCTCCTGGCGGATGCGCCGGCTCAGTTCCAGCAACCGGTGGCCGGGCGCCTCCTCGGCCGGGTCGGCGGTGATGTCCGGGAAACGCTTCTTGGACAGTTCACCCGCGATCGTGCGCGCGAACTGGCCGCGCTGCCACACGCTGAGCAGCGCGAGCAGCAACGGCAGCGCGAGCAGGCACACGGCGGTGAAGCGGTCGGCCTCCGCGACGCTCGCGTCGAGCAGGCCGAAGGGGCCTTCGAGGGCGTCGCCGTCCGACGAGTCGAGGAAGCTGTCACCGGAATCGCCGTAGTAGTCGGAGGCGTACTCGTCGGACTCCTCGGGACCGGCGATGAGCACCCGGAACTGGAAGAGGTACACCCCGACCAGGGTGAGACGGCCGTACCAGCGCAGCACGAACGCGAGAGCGCGCCGGAGCAGGGCGAACTGCCGGAACTGTGCGTCGATGCCGAGGCTGCCGC
The DNA here is from genome assembly GCF_019049285.1 of Streptomyces sp. AC550_RSS872. GTDB lineage: Bacteria > Actinomycetota > Actinomycetes > Streptomycetales > Streptomycetaceae > Streptomyces. The sequence goes on along the minus strand of NZ_JAGMUL010000082.1, from coordinate 56,498 downwards.
CCAGCCGGCGGCCCAGCGCGATCAGCAGGATGGGCCAGATCACCATCGTGATCTGCCACTTGGTGAGCGCCGCCACGACCACCCACAGGCCGATCATGCCGGCGGCCCACGCCACTTCCTGTCGGCGGGCGCGCAGGGCGTGGGCGAGGACGCGGGCCGCGTCGAAGCCGTAGGAGGGCGCGGCGAACCGCTCGCGGTGCACGTACAGTTCGTCGATCACCGCGTCCCGGTAGCCGACGTGCAGATACGTCCCCGCGCACAGCAGTCGGCAGGCCTCGCTTCGCGAGGGATCGACCGGACGGCGTGGTCCGGGTCTCGGCACTTCCGCCCGTTGGGACGGAAGCTCGGGCTGGGTCATGGATCGTCCCCCGATGCAGGAACCAGGCATGGCAGATGCGAAAGGTCCTGACGCGGACAACTAGCCTCAGCAGAAGGGGAGTTGGCCCTGGCCAGGATCGACCACCATAGCACTCGTGTGACGTGAGTCACTCACCGTTACGGCCTCGCCCCATCCGCTCACGCTTCCTGCGCAACACCCGCACACCGGCCGGGCTTCTTCGGAACGTCCTGCTCGGTGAACTCTCCCTCTCGCCACAGGAGTTCGGTCACAATGCTGCGGTGTCCACCTTTTTGGAATCAGAGTTCGACGACGGTACGCCCGTAAGGTTCCTGCTCGCTCCCGCGGCGGCCCCGGAGCACCTTCCCCCCGCCCAGGACGACGACCTCCCCGGGGGAATGGGGAGGGCCGTCCCTGTCGCCACGGGCGGCCGGGCGGCGGTCGCCAGCCTCGCGGCCGCCACCCTGCGCGGAGCGCTCAAGCCGCTCGGGCCGCTGCTGCGGGAAGTGCATGACGTCGCCTCGGCCGTACCGGATCCTCCGAGCGAGCTCAGTGTGACGTTCGGCCTCCAGGTCGGCCAGGACCTCAAGTTCGGCATCGTCGGCGGCAACGGACAGGCGCACCTCACCGTCACCGCCAGTTGGAAGCCCGCGCCCGGCGCGGAGTGACCGTGGGGTGGTTCAGACCGGTCGAGGCGGTGCCGGGCGACGAGGCGAGACCCCGCGTCGCGTCCGTGCGCAGGACGGCTGACGGCAAGCCGGCGGGTGCGGGGGTCCTCCTCGACGTCGACGCCGTGCTGACCTGCGCGCATGTCGTCAACGACGCTCTGGGCAGAGCGGTGTTCGAGACCCGGCCGCCCGGCCTCGGCGAGCTGTTCGTCGAGGTGAAGGGGGCACGGAAGACGGAACGGTACCCCGCGCGTGTGGCGCACTGGATCCCCCCGCGCAGGAGCGATGGCACGCCCGTGCGGAACGGCGACGGGGAGTGGCTCGGCGATCTGGCGGTGCTGCGGATCGACGCGCCGCTCGTCGGGTTGCCCGCACCCGATCGCCGTGCGGCCATGGTTCCCGGCCAGAAAGTGCGGGCGTGGCACGGCAGCGGGCGCGGCGCGACGTTCGCCGACCTGCGGGTCGCCGCCCTCGACGGCCCCGTCGCTTACCTCGACGGCAAGGGCACGGGCATGGCGGTGGGACCCGGCTACAGCGGCGGTCCGCTGTGGTGCGAGGAGGATGAAGCCGTCGTAGGACTCGTCGCCGCGCACTTCATGCCGCCGTGCGATCCCGGTGGGGCCGCGCTGCCGCACAGCCCGCAGCACATGATCCGGCGCAGCTGGGCGATTCCCTGGCAGCGGATCGAGGCCGAGCTGCGGCCCCTCGGCGTCCTCGCCGAGAAGGACGGCGAGCCGGACGACCCGGACGACCCCGCCTTCGGCATGCTCGTCACCGCGATCGGGAACGCCCTGCCGTCGCCGTACTCGCTCGGCGACGCCGCCCGCCAGCTGGCGCTAGCGTGCGGCGTCGGACAGGGCAGTCCCGTGAGCCCGCCCTCCATCGAGGAGTTCGCGGCCTTTCTGCTGCACGACCGCCGCGCCGTGGCGGCCTTCACCGAGCTTCTGCGCCCCAGGGACCCGAGGGCGGCCGACCGCGTGCTGGTCGCCGGGCGGCTGTCGGAGATTCCCCTGCTGCTCTCGCCGCGCGAACACCGTCGGCTGCACCAGCTGCTGCGCACCGTCGACCGGTCGGTGCTGGAACGGTTCCCCGAGGTGGTGCGCGAGGCCACCAAGCGGGTCGCCGCCCTGGCCGACGGCGCCTCCCTGGACGTGCTGCTGGACACACTGGAGAAGCTGCCCGGAGACGGCCACTCGGACGACGGCGAGGTACGGGTACCGGCCTTGCTGCGGGTCGTGGAGTACGTCGCCGCGCTGTGCCCGGCGCCCCGGCAGGCGGAGCTGCGGCTGTGGTCGGACAGCGTGGCGGGACGGCTCGGCATCCCGGGCGCGGCCCTCAGGGAGCGGCGCTCGGACGCCCAGGACTGGTTGCGCATGCTGCGCGGCACGGCCCGGCGCAAACGGGTTCTGGTCCAGCTGGGGCGGGCCGGGCAGGGGCGGCACCGGCTGCGCATCTGGTGCGACGAGGGCACCGGGCCCCGGCAGGTGTCGGTGGACAGCGACGTCTCGTACACGGGATCCCAGGCGGCGCGTGAACTGCTGCGCGTCCTTGAGTCCCTCACCCCCTCGGACCGGGACGGCGGGCGGCCGCTGGTGGAGGTGCTCGTGGACCGCGCCGACCTGAACCTGCCGGTCGACGAATGGGCCGCCCAGGTACCCGGCGAAGTCGTGCCGGGAGTGCTCGGCGTGGAGTTCCCGCTGGTCGTGCACTGCCCGGAACTCCTGCGCCGGCACGAGCGTTTCCTTCCCGACTGGCGTGAACGGTGGAAGCACCTCGACTCCGGGGAGACTCTCGTCGTCACCGACCCGTCGCAGGACCCGCATCAGATCTACTACGAGCTGATGGGCCGGCTCGACACGGTCCGGGTGTCCATCGACGTGCCGCCGCGGCCGCGCGACGCGATCGTTCAGATCTGTCTCGCCGTGGGCATACCGGTGGTGGTGTGGGACCGCGGTCGGGACACCCCCTCGCACGTCACCAAGCACATGGCGGATGTCGCCACCCGTGAACTGCCCGACGGGGTACGGGTCTACCGGGCCAACGCCCGGGGCACCCGCGCCCCCGAGTTCCCCGGCCGCCCGGTGCTCGCCTGGGCGGACGCCGACCGTACCGTGCCCCGACTGCATCTGAGCGAACCACAGGAGAGCGCATGACCTCCGCTACCGAGGCCGACTGGCGTCTCTTCCGAGGCGACGGCGTCCCACGCGCCGTCACCCTTCCCTCGGCACCGCCCTGGCGCCGGTTCAGCCCGGCCTCGGCCGGCCGGCCCGAACTGCCGTACCTGATCCAGCCGGAGCACGCCGACGTCGTCAACGCCGCCCTGCATCTGCGCCGTCCGCTGCTGGTCACCGGACCGGCAGGTACCGGCAAGTCGTCGCTGGCCCGGGCGGTCGCCCACGAGCTGCGGCTCGGCGAGCTGCTGCGTTGGTCCATCAACAGCCGGTCGACCGTGCGGGAGGCGCTCTACCAGTACGACGCGATCGGACGTCTGCGCGAAACCACGCTCAGCCGCGACCGGGGCGAACACGAACCATCGATCGGGACGTTCATCCGGCTCGGCCCTCTGGGCACGGCCCTGGTGCCGTCGGCCACCCCGCGGGCGCTGCTCATCGACGAGATGGACAAGGGCGACGTCGACCTGCCCAACGACCTGCTCACCGTCTTCGAGGAGGGCTACTTCGACATCCCCGAACTGACCCGGCTCCCCGAGGACATGGCGGACATCGAGGTGCAGACCGCCGACCACCGCGGCTCGGTGACGGTCCACCAGGGCAGGATGCAGTGCGCCGAGTTCCCGGTCGTCGTCATCACCAGCAACGGTGAGCGCGAGTTTCCGCCGGCCTTCCTGCGCCGCTGTGTGCGCCTCGCCCTGCCGGTCCCCGACGAGGCCCGCTTGCGCGCCATCGTCACGGCGCACCTCGGCGAGGAGGCCCTGCGCGACGCGGACGAGCTCATCGAAGCGTTCCTGCGCCGTCGCGCTCCCGGCGAACTCGCCACCGACCAGCTCCTGAACGCGGTGTTCCTGCGCACCGGCGGCGTCGACCTGGACGCGGAGGGCCTGCTGGACGCCGTACTGCACCAGCTGACCGGGGCATTGTGACGGTGAGTGGTGCGCGTCTCGTCGAGGCACTGCGGGTCCTGGCAGCCTCCGGGGAGGAGCTGGACGCCGATCAGGTGCTCGACGTGCTGTGGCTGGCCCGGCGGCTGCCGAGCGGGGACGGCATGCCACTCGACCGGCCCGCCCGCGCCGCCCAGCCGGCGCAGCAGCCGCCTGCCACCGCCGAGCCGGACGAGACCACGCCCTCCCGGCACACCGAGAAGCCCGATCCCGACGACCCGGAACTGCCCGACCTCACCGCCCCGTCCCTCTTCGCGGCCGCACGGCAGGCACCGCCGGTCATCCCCGGGATACGGCTGCGGCAGGACCCCGAGCCGGGCAAGGCACTGCCCGTACGGGTCCCGGAGGACAAAGCCCTGACCGGCGAGCTCGAACTGGGTCGCGCGCTACGGCCGTTGCGTCGCCGTCAGCCCAGTCCGCACCGGCTGGAGATCGACGAGGAAGGCACCGCCGCCGAACTCGCCGAAACCCTGCTGCCGGACGTGGTGCTGCGGCCCGTGCAGGAGCGCTGGCTCCATCTGGCGCTGCTCGTCGACGACGGCCTGTCGATGCTGCTGTGGCACCGGCTCGGTGCCGAACTGCGCACCCTGCTCGAACGGCTGGGCGCGTTCGCCACCACCCGTGTCCTCGGCCTCGACGCCCGCAGCGTCTCCGAACCCCGCCTGCACGCCCGCCCGTTCCAGCCGGACAGCACCCCGGTCCCGCTGAGCGCGGTGGGCGACCCGTCGGGCCGCACCCTCGTCCTCGTCGTCAGCGACGGCATGGGCGGTTCCTGGCGCAGCGGTGCCCTGCACGACCTGTTGTCCTTCTGGGCCTCCCGCGGTCCGGCCGCCCTGCTGCACACCCTGCCGCACGGCTTGTGGGAGGGGTCGGGCGTCCACGCGGAGCGGTGGCAGGCAACGACGCGGCGGATCGGGGGCGCCAACACCTCCTGGGAGATCACCGACCCCGTACTGCCGCCCGACCTGGCCCGCTTCGACGGTGTGCCGGTGCCGGTCCTGGAGCCGACGGCCGCCTCGCTGCGGGACTGGGCCCACCTCCTCGCCTCGCCCGGCGCCACGGTCGAGCTGCCCCTGCTGGCCCGCCCGCTCCGGTCCCACGCGGTCACCGCACCCCCCGCCGCGGGCAACTTGCAGCACTTCCGGGACGCGGCCACGCCTGAGGCCTACCGGCTCGCCGCCCACCTGGCGGCCGTGTCGCCGCTCACCGTGCCGGTCATGCGGCTCGTCCAGGCGGCCGTCCCGTGGCAGGCGCGCACCTCCCACCTCGCGGAAGTCTTCCTCGGCGGCCTCATGCAGCCGCATCCCGCACCGGTCCCGGGGCCGCTTCCCGCCAAGCACCAGGTGTTCGACTTCTCCGACACCTCGCGTGCGACGCTCCTCGACGCGGTCCCGCAGTCCGAACTCCTGCGGACCAGCCGCAGCATCGGGCGGCGCCTGGAGCGACTCGCGGGCAGCTCGCCCGACTTCCCGGCCTGGCTCGCCCACCCGGACGGCTCCGCCCAACTACCCGGCTCGCACCGTCCCTTCACCAGCGTGGAGCGCAGGCTGCTGACCCGGTTCGGGGTGTCGTTCGACCCAGGGGTGCACGGACTGGAGCGGGAGCCGGGGCAGAGCACCACCACTGCGGACGGCTGGCAGCCGCTGACCGACGACGACCCCCGGGAGCTGGGCCCTTACCGGCTCCACGCCCGACGGCGGCTGCGGCGGACGGTGGAGTACGACGGCACCAACAAGAAGCGCCGCCCGGCCATGGTCCGCATCGCGCGACCCGACCTCGACTTCGACACGTCCGAACTGATCGCGTTGGAGCTTCAGGCGCTGCGCCGGCTGGACGGGCAGTACGCACCCGCCGTGCGCGGCAACGGGTTCGACGCCCGCACCGGACAGGCCTGGCTGGCGACGGACCCGATCCGGTACGAACCCGGGCCGTCCTCGCCGCCACGGCTCTCGGAGATCTTCAACGAGGCCCACACGACGGGCACCGCCCCGTTCGACAAGCTCACCGCGCTGCTCATCGGATGGCATCTGGCCAGTGCCCTGGCGCTGTGCCATCTCCATGAGATCGTCCCCGTGGATTTCAGCGCCGAGAACATCTTCGTGCAGCGGCGCACCGTGCTGCTCGGTGACCTGTCCGACTGCGCCGTGGCGGGCCGGTACGTGGGCACGGGCCCCGTGCCGACGCCCAAGGACAATGTGCGGGCGCTGGGCGATCTCCTCCAGCTGATCAGCAGCAAAGCGGGCCGGGAGCTGCACCGGCAGGTGCCCGGCGGTGCCGAGGGCATGCACATGTGGCAGGGCGACACCTGGGCGCCATTGCGGCAGGTCGTGTTGCGCTGCTTCGATGCGGACCCGGCCGAGCGTCCCACCGCCGGTGAGGTCGCGGACGTCCTGGCCAACTACATCGCGCGCTCGCGCGCCGAGCGGGCCCCCGCACAGCAGCCCGACGCGGGCGTCCGGCCGGTGGTGCGGGTGCCCCTCACCCTGCCGCGGCCCCTCGACGCGCACCCCGCCGACCCTCCGATCCGCCCGCCCCGGTTGCCCGCCGCCCGCCGTGAGCGGGCGGCCCGGCTGGCACGGCTGCGCAGGCCGCTCGACCACGCCCGCCGCATCACCCTGCTCGGGACCTATCACTACAGCGGTCGGGCAACCACGACGATCACGCTCGGCTCACTGCTCGCCGCCGTCCGGGGAGAGCCGGTGCTGGCGCTCGACGGAGCGGCCGGCGAGGGCGCGCTCGGCGCCTTCCTCACCCGGCGCAACCCGGCCACGGTGCGCGATCTGGCCGACCTGCCGGCCGACGCGTCGTACGACGAGGTACGCGCCCGCACCACGCGCCTGAGCTCCGGGCTGGAAGTGGCCGCGCACCCTCCGGGCCACGTCCCGCCGAACCTCGCCCACACCCAGGCCTACGCACAAGCGCTGGCGCGCACCGCGCCGTACTACTCGTTCGTACTGACCGACTGGGCCCCACTGCGGCTCGACCGGTCGGCCGACACCGTCCTCGATCTGACCGACCGGCTGATCCTGTGCTGTGGCAGCGCCGGCTGGTTCCTCGACGCCACATGGCGGGTGCTCGACCGGCTGCGCGGCAGCGGGCGCCGACGGCTGGCCGACGAGGCGATCGTCGTGGTGACCCAGGTGGAGGGGCTCTCCGGCCGACCGGTCCCGGACGGCCTGCCCGCGCGCTTCGGCATCGGTGCGGACCAGGTGGTGGCCGTCCCCTTCGACAAGTCGCTGCACTCCCCGGGCTTCCGCGAACTGGACCAGTTGCGGACGCCGACGCTGAACGCGTTCTTGGACCTGGCCGAGTTGGTCGTACGGCAGTGAGGCGGCGTTCGTGAAACGCACCGGTCCCCGGGGGCCGAGGCCGCCCGGGGACCGGTGGTGAGAATCGACTCGGGATCCGTCAGATCAGGCCGTCCGTCAGATCAGGCCGAGGGAACGGACCGCCTCGCGCTCCTCCTCGAGCTCCTTGACGGAGGCGTCGATACGGGCGCGGGAGAACTCGTTGATCTCCAGGCCCTGGACGATCTCGTACTTGCCGTCCTTGGTGGTGACGGGGAAGGAGGAGATGAGCCCCTCCGGAACGCCGTAGGAACCGTCGGACGGGATACCCATCGACACCCAGTCGCCGTCGGCCGTGCCGTTGACCCAGGTGTGGACGTGGTCGATGGCGGCGTTGGCGGCGGAGGCCGCGGAGGAGGCGCCGCGGGCCTCGATGATCGCCGCACCGCGCTTGGCGACGGTCGGGATGAAGTCCTCGGCGAGCCACTTCTCGTCGTTCACGACCTCGGCGGCGTTCTTGCCGGCGACGGTGGCGTGGAAGATGTCCGGGTACTGGGTGGCGGAGTGGTTGCCCCAGATCGTCAGGCGCTTGATGTCGGCGACCGTGGAGCCCGTCTTCTTCGCGAGCTGGGTCAGCGCGCGGTTGTGGTCCAGACGGGTCATGGCCGTGAACCGCTCGGCCGGTACGTCGGGCGCGGCGGCCTGCGCGATGAGCGCGTTGGTGTTGGCCGGGTTGCCGACGACCAGGACCTTGATGTCGTCCGCGGCGTGGGCGTTGATGGCCTGGCCCTGCGGCTTGAAGATGCCGCCGTTGGCCTCCAGGAGGTCACCGCGCTCCATGCCCTTGGTGCGGGGGCGGGCGCCGACGAGGAGCGCGACGTTCGCCCCGTCGAAGGCGACGTTCGGGTCGTCGCTGATGTCGATGCCCGCGAGGAGCGGGAACGCGCAGTCGTCGAGCTCCATGGCGGTGCCCTCGGCGGCCTTGAGCGCGGGCGTGATCTCCAGGAGGCGCAGCTTGACCGGCACGTCCGCGCCGAGCAGCTGGCCGGAGGCGATGCGGAAGAGCAGGGCGTAACCGATCTGGCCGGCCGCGCCGGTGACGGTGACGTTCACGGGAGTGCGGGTCATGGCGTTCTCCGTATGACAGCTGGCGGTGAGGGCATCCCCGCCCCGGGGTGCGGGACGTAGAGATGATCGATCTCTTGGCGTCGAGAGATCCACCGGCCAGGCTATCGCGCATCCGGGATCTCGCACGGCCGGGTCCGTGTGGCCCGTCCCACAGAATGACCATGACTGTGGAAGAAGGCGGCCGCCCTGTCCGGGAGAGGGGGACGTGGGCGGCCGCCGGGTGGGGGTACCGGTTGCCGGACTCCCGTGGGGGTACGGTGCGCGTGCCCACAATCCCGGCGGCCATGCCTCCCACCCAGTTTTTTCTCGCCCCCGCCGCCCCTACCCGTCCCGTCCCTGGGGGCTGCTGCCCCCGGACCCCCACATCGGCCCTCCGGGCCTCGTCCTCGAACGCCGGACGGGCTGAAATACCCAGCCCCCACCGGCCCGCACCCGAAAGACAACCTGAACGGCGTTACTGCGTGCACCCCTCCTGCCCAGCGGCCAGCGTCACGCAGGCCTTTGCCTCTCCCGCGTCCTTCACGGCCACCATCGGCGTGTAGGCGATCGTGTCGCCGGCGACGGTGATCGTGCCGGTCTGCTTTGCCTTGCCGACCGTCACCACCACCTCGTCGCCCTGCGTGGCCTGCGTGACACGTCCCCAGGCCGCGCCGCACGCCTCGCTGTAGCGGACCTCGACCACGGACGTGCCGACGGTCGCGGTCTTGGCGGTGGTCACGAGGTCACCGCTGCATCCCATGGTCTCGGCGTCCTTGCCGGTGCAGGAGTCACCGCTGCACTTGACGCCGGCCGGCAGATCGGGGTCGGTGCTCGCGGACGGCGAGGGCGACTGCACGGCGTCCTCGTTCTTCTTGCCGCCGCCGTCCGTGAGGAAGAAGACCGCGGCGATCACCACCAGCACCCCGACGACCCCCGCGAGGAACATCGTCAGCCGCCGCTTGCCGTTCCCCCCGCCGGAGGAGCCGTCTCCCGGCAAAGGCCCCCGCGGAGGCTCGCCGTACGGACTGGGCATGCCCGACGCACCCGGCACCGCGCCAGGCGTACCGGACGGACGGACGGCACCCGTCGGCGCCGGTCCCCGGTACCCCGCCAGCCCCCACGAGTTGGCCCCGGAGGATTCGCCGTCCCGTACCGGGGCATCCCGTACCGCCGAATCCCGTACCGCTGAGTCCCGTACCTCCGGAGCCGTCGGCTGGGCCGGCACCGGTGGCACGGTCGGGGCCACGCCCGCCGGCCCCGCCACACCGGGCGTCGCCGTCGCGCTCCCGCTCTTGCGACCGGCCTTGGCCGCCTTCGTGCTGCTCTTGGCGTTCGCCGGCGGCGCACCGAACTCGCTCAGGGCCGCGCGGGCCTGGGAGATCCGGATCGCCTCCATGGTCATGTCGTGGCGCATCTCCGAACGGCTCCACGCCCGTTCGGCGAGCTCCCACATCGTCGTCAGGTGAACGGGATTGGTGCCCGTGACCTCAGCGAGGGCCACGATCGCGCCCTTCGGCGCGAGCAGCCGCCCGTTCAGGTACCGCTCCCAGGACGTCTTGCTGTAGCCCGTCCGGTCGGCCAGCGCCGCGATGCTCAGACCACTACGGTCCACGAGCCGACGCAGCTGGCTCGCGAACTCCCTGACCTGCGGATCGAGTTCATCCGGCAAGGCCCTCCAACGAGGCATTGCTTCCCCCCTCTTCCCCCCGGTTCGTGCTGGTGTTTCTCGCGTTCCCCCGCGCGTGACGCCCTCTGCCGAGTCCCCGTTCTGGCTACCCACAGGGATGCGCCCGACAAGGATCTCAGTTCCCGGGGTGGGGGCGCACGGGAGCAGGGGGACCGTGGCCATGCACCGTTGCACGCCCATCGGACCGCGTCCAGTGTTCCACCGGCCCCCCTCGCCGGCCGACACAACCCCGACAGTAAGCCCTTACAGAACAGTTGGGACGCCCCGGACGTCCCGATCGACCACGCTAGCCCGCTTACCGAACGACTTCCTTGCAAATCCGCGAACTTGTCAACACATCGACACACGGAAAGCACAGATAAGAACACTCAGGTCGCACATGCCATATTCGGGCGACTCGGACACTTCCGCCCCGCCGTGCTCAGCCCAGCACAACGGCCCCGATCACCGCCGCCAGCACCAGCGCCACGGCGAGCACCACGGCGACGACCAGCAGCCGCCCCGTGGGCGGCCCGGACCTGCTGGGCGGCGCCTCCCACCACGGCAGCGTGGGATCGTCCTCGTACTCCTCGCCGATGCCCTCGCCCACGCCCACGCCCTCGGCGTCCCCTTCCGGCTTCGCCGGCCCCGGCCCCGGCCCCGTCACCGTCACCGGCTTCGGCCAGGCCTGCACCGCCAGTTCCCACCGCACCCCGAAGCGCTCCGCCTCGTCCCTGCCGACGTCCGCGACCCGGCACAGGGCGACGACCGCCTGCCGGGGCGGGGGCTGGGTGGCGTTGAGGTAGCGCTGCCAGGAGGACTTGCTGTACGCGGTACGCGCGCCCAGCGCGACCAGACTCAGGCCCGTACGGTCCTTGAGCTGCCGCAACTGCTCCACGAAATGCCGCACCTCCGGCGGCAGATCGTCGGGCAGCGGCTGCCAGGCACCCATCGCTCACCTCCGAACCAGATCCGATCAGGTGACGACCCGGGACGGCGCATTGGTTCCCGGAGGGCGGACGCGAAACGGCGGTCCGTCCTTCCTCGGGGGAGAGGACGGGCCGCCGTCACACACGGGGCCGAGGGCCCGGGCGTCAGCTGTCCACCGTGAAATGCAGCGCGTCCTTCAGGAACGGGACCGTCAGCCACGGCTTCGGCTGCGCCATCAACGCCAGCAACACGATCGAGAGACCCAGCACGCCGTACGTCACGATGTCCGTGAAGCGGGAGCGTACGGCGAGCATGCCGACGCTCGGCAGGAACCATCGCAGCACCGCACCGACCAGCAGCGCGCTGCCGATCACCAGCGTGCCGACGCGGAACTCGTCGAGCGCGGTGATCAGCAGGCCCACTGCGACCATGCCGAGGACCAGCAGGACCGGCCACTGCCGGGCGGGCGCCGGGGCGTCACCCGGCGCGGCGCGGCCGCCGCCCTCGGGGCGGGCCGTGTCCCTGGTGAACAGCGGGAAGCGCCGGGTGGTGCGCCGGGGCACGCCCTGCGCGTCCGGGGCGCTCACCGGGTCCCGGACCTCGATCTCCTCGATCTCCTCCGCCTTGCCGGAGCCCGCCTCAGCCGGCACTGCGCTCCGCCGCCTCGACCACGTTGACCAGCAGCTGCGCCCGCGTCATCGGGCCCACGCCACCGGGGTTCGGGGAGATGAAGCCGGCCACCTCGGCGACACCGGGGTGGACGTCGCCCACGATCTTGCCCTCGGCGTTGCGCGAGACACCGACGTCGAGGACGGCCGCGCCGGGCTTGACGTCCTCGGGGCGGATCAGGTGGGCGGAGCCCGCGGCGGCGACGATGATGTCGGCGCGGCGCAGGTGCGAGGCCAGGTCACGGGTGCCGGTGTGGCACTGGGTCACCGTCGCGTTCTCGCTGCGCCGGGTCAGCAGCAGCGGCATCGGACGGCCGATGGTGACACCGCGGCCGACGACCACGACCTCGGCGCCCTTGATCTCCACGCCGTACTGACGCAGGAGCGTAAGGACGCCGTTCGGCGTGCAGGGCAGCGGGGCGGGCTCGTTCAGCACGAGCCGTCCCAGGTTCATGGGGTGCAGCCCGTCGGCGTCCTTGTCCGGGTCCATCAGCTCCAGGATCCGGTTCTCGTCGATGCCCTTGGGCAGCGGCAGCTGGACGATGTAACCGGTGCAGGCGGGGTCCTCGTTCAGTTCGCGGACGACCGCCTCGATCTCCTCCTGCGTCGCCGTCTCAGGCAGTTCACGCTGGATGGAGGCGATGCCGACCTGGGCGCAGTCGCGGTGCTTGCCGGCGACGTACTTCTGGCTGCCGGGGTCGCTCCCGACGAGGATCGTGCCGAGGCCGGGCGTGACGCCCTTCTCCTTCAGCGCCGCCACGCGGGCGGTCAGATCGGACTTGATCGCGGCTGCGGTGGCCTTGCCATCGAGAATCTGGGCGGTCATGCCCCCCATCCTCGCGGATGACGCCCTCCCGGTTCCAATCCGGGTCTCCCGCGATCCCCCACGACCCGCGCCGCCGCATCTCCTCCCGTATCCGCCCATGATCAGTGATGTTGCACTTGCACAACACATAGGGAATGCCGCTGGACAAGCAAGAGGCGGCTGAAGAACGATGAGACGCTGGTGCCGCGGGCAGTACCGGGGGGACGAACCGCATCCGTAGAACTTCCTCCGAGCCGTGCCACGCGTCGTCCCCGCACTTGATCAAAAACGGAGGAAGGACCGCCCGATGAGCTTCGGCGACCCGAACAACCCCTACGGCCCGCCCCAGGGCCAGCAGCAGCCCGGCTACCCGCCGCAGCAGCCCCCTGCCCAGCAGGGCTACGGCTACCCGCAGGGCGCCCCTCAGCAGCAGCCCGGTTACGGCTACCCGCAGGCTCCGCCTGTCCAGCAGGCCTACGGTGCCGGCGCCCCCATGACGGCGATGCCCGGCTCGGTGAGCGCGGCCCGCATCATGCTGTGGGTCATCGTCGGCCTCCAGGCCATCGGCGTGGTGCTGATGGCACTCGGCGCGGCGGCGGCGAAGGACCTCCAGGACAGCGCGACGGCGCAGGAGAGCTCCGCCCTCCAGGACGCGTTGGGCGACTCGCAGGGCGTGCTGTGGGGCTACGCGGCGTTCGGCGTCGCGTGGGCGATCTTCGCCGTCGTGCTGGCCACGAAGTTCAAGTCCGGCGGCAACGGCGCGCGCGTCACCATCCTGGTCTTCGCCATCATCACCGCCGTCCTCGGCATCTACCCGTTCATCCTCGTCGGCCTGGCCCACACGGTGCTGGCCATCCTGGTCGCCGTGTTCGTCGGCAACGCCAACGGCAAGGCGTGGTTCAACCGCGCGCGTTACTGAACGCTTCACCGAACGCACCGAACATTCACGCGTGACTGAAGAGTTCGCGCCATTTAACAGCCGGGGCCGTGTCTCACTCGTACGAGGGGGGCACGGCCCCGCTGCGTCCCCCTAATCTGACGTGGGTAGCCGTCAGGCACGGGGAGACGCACCTTGTACAGCATCATCGTGGTACCTCCGCCGACCACGGAGGACGAGACCGACCGCGCCCAGCTCCGGCTGGCGCCCGGCGAGCGGCTCGGCTTCGGCCGTTCCGCCGGCGACAACGACCTGACCATCGCGCACGACGGGGTGTCCCGCAGAGCGGGCGAGATCACCGCGCAGGGTGCCTTCTGGATACTGAGCAACCTCAGCCGGGAACAGACGTACGTCGTGGAGAACCCGGAGGGGGCAGGGGAGCACATCAAGGTCGGGCCGGGGCGTCTGGACGCGCCGGTCCCCTTCGAGTTCTCGCGGATCGTGCTGCCCGCGGCCGGCGACCTGCTGGCGATCGAGGTGTGGGCGCCGCGCCATGACTACCTCAGCTCCGACGGCGGCCTGGACGGCGCGACCACCGCGCCCGCCTTCTCCGTCGACCGCACCAAGCGCTACTTCGCGGTCCTGGCCGCGCTGTGCGAACCCCGGCTGCGCGGCGAACCGCACGCCCCGCTGCCCACGGTGGACCAGGTGGTGGACCGGCTGCGTCCCCACTGGCCGGCCGCGTCCCGTACGTCCGTGCAGTGGAACATCGACTACCTCGCCGTGAAGCTGCGGCTCAAGCCCGGCCCGGAGACGGCGGACACGGGTCCGCGGCTCAACGGCAAGAAGGAGTCGCTGGTCTCGCTGGCGCTGCGGTTCGACCTGGTGCGCGAGGACGACCTCGTCGTGCTGCGGGAGTCGTCGCGAGAGCCTTCGTCCGCCTCGGCTTCCGGTCGGCCGGCCCGGTGACCGAGCCGTACGCCGTGCCGGTGCCGAAGGGGTACCGAGTGGGCGCGTGGGAGGTGCGGGAGCCGATCGCCACGGGGGCGTTCGGGAGTGTGTACGAGGGCCGGCGCGTCGCGTCCGAGGAGGATCTGCCGGGCCTGCCGAAGTCGGCGGCCCTGAAGTTCCTGCCCACCGGCACCGGCACCCCGCGCCAACTCACCCACCTGCGCGAACTCATCCAGCGCGAGGTCGAGTTGTACCGCCGGCTGAAGCAGCCGCGGCTGATCCGGATGTACGAGACCCTGACCGTCGACGACCCGGCGAGCCCCGCCCTCGACGGCGCCACCATCCTCGTACTGGAGCGGGCGGAGGGCTCCCTGTCGGCGCTGCTCGCGGCGGAGCCCCGCCCCGGTGCCGGGCCCGTGCTGCTCGCGCAGATCTGTGAAGGGCTGGCGCAGCTGCATCACGCGGGGTGGGTGCACGGGGATCTGAAGCCGGCCAACGTGCTGCTGATGGCGGACGGTTCGGCCCGGCTCGCCGACTTCAACATGGCGGCGGAGCTGGAGGGCACGCACGCGTACACGCCCGCCTTCTCGACGCCCGACTACACCCCGCCCGAGCTGCTGTGGTCCGAGATCGGCGAACGGGGCCGTCGCATCCGTCCGTCGGCGGACGTGTGGGCGTTCGGGGTGCTGGCCCATCTGGTCCTCACCGACTCCTTCCCTCTGCCCGGCGGGACCCCGACGGCCCGTCGGGGCGCGGCCGCCGCCTACGCCCGCGGCGCCGACGAACTGCGGCTGTCGCCCGAACTCCCGGACGCCTGGCGGGAGATCGTCCGGGACTGTCTCGCCCGGACGCATGCCGACCGGGTTCCCACGAACGACCTGCTGCGCAGGGTCGAGGCGGCGGCGGGCACCGGTCGTTCGCCCCGGCTGCCCCGCAGGCTGCTGCCGCGCCGCCGTTCCCGTCGTACGCGGATCCTGGCCACGGCGATCGCCGTCGTCGCCGCCTCGGTCCTCGGCTACGGCGTCAGCAAGTGGGCGGACGTCGGCGGCCCGGGGAGTTCGGGCGGGGAGAGCGAGAAGGTGACGCCCGCGAGCTACGGCGCCGACGAGCTCCGTACGGACAAGGGCATCCCGGCAGCCTACCGCCGGCTGATCGTCGACTCCGCTCACGACTGTGTCCAGCCGGAGGTCACGCCCGCGCTGATCGCGGCGCTGCTGAAGGCCGAGAGCGACTTCGACCCGGATCTCTCCGATCCCGACAAGGACGAGTACGGCATCGCCCGCTGGACGCCGGAAGTACTGCGCTGGTGGATCCGGGACGACGGCGTGCCCGCGAAGGAGACGCCCCGACCGCCCATCACGCCCTCCGAGTCCATTCCGGCCGTGGGCCGCTATCTCTGCTTCATCGAGCCCCGGCTGCGCGACAACCTGTCGGGTGACCGCCGGGTGCTGCTCGCCACCGCGTACCGGACGTCGTACAAGAAGGTGAACGACGCGGGCGGTGTTCCCCCGAACACCGGCTCCTACGCCACCCGTGTCGCCCACTTCCTCAAGGAGTACACACCGCAGGACCGCGACTACACCGCCCGGGTCGCTCACTACCTCGAGGAGTACACGCCGCCGCGGAAGACGTGACCCTGAGAGTTCTCAGGTACCGCGCGCCGGGTGTCCGGCGTCATCGTTGTCCTGTCACCGACGGGTGGCACACCCGCGTCGCGGCTTCCGGCTCCCTCGGGGGAGGGCCGGACGCCGCGACGCGCCATGCTGTCCCAAAGCTTCGCTCCCGCAATCGGGTCTCCCTTACCCTTTCCCTGTTGAACGTTGAACTGGGGATCTTGAGGGGGACGGGTCCATGTACAGCGTCATCGTCGTGCCGCCGGACAGCGGCAGTGTGGACGGCCAGGTGCGGATCGCCGCAGGTGAGCGGCTCTCGTTCGGCAGGGCCACGCAGGACGGCGGACTGACCATCGCGCACGAGGGGGTGCCCCGGGTCGCCGGGGAGATCACGGCCCACCGGTCCTTCTGGCTGCTGAGCAACCTCAGCGAGGACCAGACCTACGTGGTGGAGAACCCCGAGGGCGCCGGAGAGCACCTCAAGATCGCGCCGGGTCGTCTGGAGGCGCCCGTGCCGTTCGAGTTCGCGCGGGTGGTCCTGCCCGCCGCGGGTGACCTGCTCACCTTCGACGTCTGGGCCCCGCGCCACGCCTTCCGCAGCGCCGACCGCCAGGGCCTGCCCGGTCCCGTCACGGCCCCGGCGTTTGCCCTGGACCGCACCAGCAGGTACTTCGCGGTGCTGGCCGCCCTGTGCGAGCCCCGGCTGCGCGGCGAGCCGCACGCGCCGCTGCCCGCGGTGGAGCAGCTGGTGGAGCGGTTGCGGGGCGTCTGGCCGACGGTCAGCCGGTCCGCCGTGTACTGGAACATCGACTACCTCGCGCTCAAGCTCCGGCTGCGGCCCGGCCCCGACACCGCCGCGTCCGGCCAGCGCGTCAACGGCAAGAAGGAGTCCCTGGTCTCCCTCGCGCTCCGCTTCGACCTGGTCCGCGAGGACGACCTGGCGGTGCTGACGGCACCGGCCCCCGTCGCCGAGGTGCTGCGGTGACCGGCCGGTCCTGCGCCGTCGCCGTCCCGAAGGGCTACCGGGTCGGGGCGTGGGAGGTACGGGAGCGCCTCGCGTCCGGCGCTTTCGCCACGGTGTACGCGGCGCGGCTCACCGAGGAAGGGGGCCTGGAGCTGCCTGCCCGGGCCGCCCTGAAGTTCCTGCCCACCGGCACCCGCACGCCCCGCCAGCTACGGCACCTGCGGGAACTGGCCGAGCGCGAGGTCGAGTTGCTCGGCCGTCTGCGCGCGCCCCGCCTGATCCGCATGTACGACACCCTGACCGTCGACGACCCCGAACACCCGGAGCTGGACGGCGCCACCGTACTGGTCCTGGAGCTGGCCGAGGGGTCCCTGGACGCCGTACTGGAACACGACCCGACACCGGAGTCGGCTCCGGCGCTGATGGCCCAGATCTGCGAGGGCCTGCACCAGCTGCACCACGCGGGCTGGGTGCACGGTGACCTGAAACCGGCCAATGTGCTGCTGCTGAAGGGCGGTTCGGTACGGCTGGCCGACTTCAACATGGCCGCGGAACTGGAGGGCACGCACGCGTACGCCCCCGCCTTCGCGACGCCCGACTACACCCCGCCCGAGCTGCTGTGGCCCGAGGTCGACGAACGCGGCACGCGCATCCGTCCGACCGCCGACGTCTGGGCCTTCGGCGTCCTCGCGCATGTCGCCCTCACCGGTTCCTTCCCGCTGCCGGGCGGCAGCACGGAGGCCCGCACGGACGCGGCGACGCGGTACGCGCGCGGCACCGAGGAGCTGCGCCTGTCGCCCCGGCTCCCGGACGCCTGGCGGGAGATCGTCCAGGATTGTCTGGCCCCCACGCACGCGGCGCGCGTCGCCCGCGTCCCCGACACCGAAGCCCTGCTGCGCCGCGTCGAGGAGGCCGCGGGCGCCTCCCCCTCCGCCCGGCTGCCGAGGCTACGGCCCCGGCGGTGGCGGCGTCCGGTGCTGGTCGCGGCCCTCGCGGCGACGGCGGTGCTGGGGGCGACGGCGGTGACATACGGGCTCCGCGACGAGACCCGTGTCGCCGCGGCACCGGCCTCCTGCGAGAAGCCCGCGGTGTACGAGGACGACAAGCACGGCCGTGGCTACACCGCCGGCTGGAACAGAACCTGGGACTTCATGCTCAAACAGGGTGAAAGCGGCAGCCAGGTGCACGAGGCCCAGTGCCTGCTCCGGTACCTGCACGGCATCACCGAAGTCGGCGAGGCGGACGGGATTTTCGGCCCGATGACGCACGACGCGGTGGTGATCTTCCAGAAGCGGGCGGGGCTGGACGCGGACGGGGTGGTGGGGCCGCAGACATGGAGCGCGCTGCGTAAGGCGCGCTAGGAGCCGGACGGGGCGGTGTGAATGCCGGCGAGCAGGTCCGCGTAAGCCTCCCACGAAGGATCGGTGCGGTGAGGCCCCTTCTCTCCCGCCACGATGGATTCAGCGCACCCCGTCTCGCCCCTCACGGTGCCCCGGCGGACCACGTCGCCGGTGCGCGCCTCGACCACGGTGACGGTGTAGACGCCCTGGGAGAACTCGACGGACTGACCGCCCACCCCCAGACCGTTCACGCTGTACGCGCAGCTGACCTCCGTGCCCGGCACCGACCCGGCCGGCTCCCTGCACGCCACCAACTGCACTGTGTCCGGAGCCGGTTCATCGTCCGGCCACACCGGATCCTCCGTCTCCGTGCCCTTGGAGGCGTACGCGCTGTTCCCGTTCTCTATCGCCACCCACGGATGCGGCCCGGCCCCCGGCTCGTAAGCGGCCGCCCGCGGGAACGGATCTCCAGTGCGGTCGTCCTCACAGATGCGCGCGAAGTCCCACAGGTTGCGCGGCTTGTCGCCGAGGACGATGTCGTTGACCGGTGGCAGCAGCATCAGCCCCCACGACACCAGGCCGAGCACCGCCGTCGTGCCGACGAGACGCAGTGCGAACCGCCACAGCCCCGCCGTCCCGTACCTCAGGACCCGGCGCACAACGACCGCCGCGGCCGCCAGCACACCCCCGATGATCAGCCAGGACATACCGGTCCCCCTCCCACCGTCATGGCGGCGAATCTACGGCCGGAGAACGGGACCCCTCCCGAGGCCTGCAACGCACGTGCAGAAATGCACAGTTGAAACTCCTTGTTCCGGCAATGAACTCCCGCGCACCATGAGGGAACATACGTTCACCGTTGAACCTGGGAAGAAAGGCTCACACGTGAGACCGACCCGCGCCGCCCTGGCCCTCGTGGCAACCGCGCTGACCCCGGCACTCCTGCTGGCCACCCCGGCCTTCGCTGCCGCGCCCGCGACCACCGTGGCAACGTCCCCCACCACGACCGGCGTTGACGACATGTCGGACGACGACGTCCGCGTAGCGATCATGCGCATCATCGCCGACCCGAACACGGGCAAGGCGGTCTACGCCGCCGCGCAGGCCGCCATGGACGGCACCATCGAGGACCAGCGGTACTTCCTGGAGACGGGCCGCTGGACAGCCCAGGCCGAGGACGACCGCGTCGCCATCGCCCGCATCCTGGCCTCCGCCGACCCGAAGACCGACAGGGGGGTCATCCGGGAGGCCAACGAGGCCCTCGACGCCAACACCCCGCAGGCCCTGCGCGCCTTCCTGAAGACCGGCTACCGCCTGGCCGTCGCCGAGGACGACCGCGTCCGCGTCGCCCGCATCCTCGCCGACCCGACGATCAGTGACGCGCTGCGGGCCGCAGCGGAGGACGTGATCGACGGGACGCCGGAGGAGTTGCGGCACTTCATCGAGGTGGGGCAGTACGAGGTGGACGGCTGAGCCGTTGCCGGAGCCGACCGGTCCTGGTAGAGGTGGAGAGAGCGCTTGCCGAACCGGGGGGATGCCGTGCTGCGCTACTGGGCGTTGTTCTGCGCGGTCGGCGCCGCCGTCTCGGCTCTGGTCTCGTTTCCCAAGGCACAGCGCGAGCGCCGGCTGAACAAGCACGGCCGGACCGCGACCGGTATCTGCCGAGGGCACCTCAACCCCAAGGCGGAAGGCGAGCCGATGCGGGTCCGCTGCGGCATCCGGACCCATCCGGAGCAGAAGGGCGAGATCTGGGTCGTCGTCCGGACACACGACCGTATCCCCCAGGTGGGCGAGCAGTTCACGGTCGTCTACGACCCGGAGGATCCCCTCCACGCGGAGAGCCTGGACGTGATCCGGGAGTCCCGGACGTGGGGCTACGGCGATCTCGTCTCCCTGCCCATCTGGGCCTCGATCTTCCTGGTCTACGGCGGCTGCATGGCGGCCGCCTCCGACTGACCCCGCGTCAGAGTCCCTGCGCTACGCACAGATGGCGGCGTCGGCCGACGTGTACGAGGCATAGCCGCCGGCGTCGCCCGACGCCGGTTCGTAGTAGCGGCCTTGGGAGTCCCGGCGCATCTTGCCGATATCACGCACACTGCCGTCGTACTTGATCTGGTCGCCGTCCCAGTAGAGGTGGTCGTCGGCCCTGCCGAACGTCAGCGGACCCACGATCCCGTCGTCGATCAGCCCGCGGTCCTTCTGCCACTTCTTGGTCGCCGCCTCGGTGGCCGGCCCGAACCAGCAGTCGCGGTCACTGTTGGTCAGGTAGCCGTCGGCGTAGAGCACGCCCTGCCACACGAGGACCACGTTGCTGTGGTTGTTGGCCACCCGGGACAGCGGCCCCTCGTCCCCCCAGTCGTCATTGATGCCACCGGTACCGACGATGTATCCCTGCACGACGCTCGCACTGGAGGGGGCGGCGGTCAGCAGTCCTGCGGTCAGCGCCGAGACGACGGCGATGGCCGCCTTGGTCCGTGCACGCACAACGGTCCCCTTCTGTCGGTGAGCTGCTGCGAATCGCACGTCAGTCTCCGGCTGCCCGGCCACCCGGTGTACCTGCAACGTTCGAGGTACCCCTGTGGTCCGTCCATGACCACGGTGGACCCCCACCTCCGGAAGGGGACGTCACGTGGCAGACGAGATGGTCCGCAGGGCCCAGAGATTCGTGAACACCGTCTATGGCGAAGACAAGATCGGCATGAAGGTCGACGAGGACGGCAACACGGGCTGGGACCTGATGTACGCCCTGACCCGAGCCCTCCAGTACGAGCTCGGTATCACCGCTCTGTCGAACAACTTCGGTCCGACGACGTTGTCCAGGCTCCAGTCGAAATGGCCGAGCATCGGCCATCTCGACACCCCGGCCAACGTCACCATGATCATCCAGTCCGCGCTCTACGCCAAGGGCTACGACGGCAGCAACATCAACGGCGTCTACGACGACCGGACCGCCGCCGCGATCACCCTCATGAAGCAGCGGATGGGCGTCGCCGGTGCCTTCCCCGGGTCGGACCTCGTCCCCAAGGTCTTCAAGGCCCTGCTGACGATGGACGCCTATGTGGTGGTGAACAACGGATCCGAGACGGTCCGCGACATCCAGCGGTGGCTCAACGGCCGCTACGTCAAGCGCCGCGACTTCTTCGTCATGCCGTGCGACGGCCACTTCTCCCGTGCCGTCGCCAAGTCCATGATCTACGCCGTCCAGTACGAGATGGGCATGTCCGACGGCGTCGCGGACGGCTGGTTCGGCAACGACACGGAAGCCGGGCTTCAGGAACACGTCCTGTCCGTCGGATCCACGGGAAACTGGGTACGCCTCTTCTCCGCGGCGATGCTCTTCAACCAGCGCTTCAACGCGTTCACCGCGGCCTTCGAGAGCACCCTGTCCACCGCCGTCAGCAGTTTCCAGCGGTTCGCGGCACTTCCCGTCACCGGGAAGGGAGACGTCCAGACCTGGGCATCACTGCTGGTCTCCTACGGTGACCAGGACCGCAAGGGAGCCGCCTGCGACGGCGTCACCAGGATCACCAACGCCCGCGCCGCGACCCTGAAGTCCGAGGGCGTCGAGATCGTCGGCCGCTATCTCAACCCGGGCGGAAGCGAGCTGCCGGAGAAACAGATCCAGCCCGGCGAGCTCGACACCATCGCCGTCAACGGCCTGCGCTGTTTCCCGATCTACCAGACGTGGAACCGCGTCGTCGACGACTTCTCCTACGGTGCGGGTGTGCACGCCGCGCTCGCGGCCATCGACTGGGCGAAGTTCCACGGCTTCAAGGACGGCACCACCATCTACTTCGCCGTCGACTACGACGCCGTCGACCGGGAGGTCACCGACTACATCATCCCGCACTTCAAGGGGGTCTTCCGGACCGTCGGCGAGAACTCCTCCTACAACGTGGGCATTTACGGTCCTCGCAATGTCTGTCAGCGCGTCGCGAACCAGGGTTACGCCGTCACGAGCTTCGTCTCCGACATGTCGAGCGGGTTCTCCGGCAACCTCGGTTACCCCCTTCCCGCCAACTGGGCCTTCGACCAGATCGTCACCAAGTGGATCGGCTCAGGTGACGGCAGGATCGAGGTCGACGTCAACATCGTCTCCGGCCGCGACCGGGGCCAGAAGTCCTTCGACCAGGGCCTGGATCCCACCGGCCTCGACAAGGACTTCGACGACTCCTACCACGACGCCGCTCTGAAGGACGTCCAGGACTACCTGGTGTCGATCGGGGTGCCCGAGACCGGCGGCGACAACTGGAACGACAACGACTGGGCCACCATCGGCGGTATCTCCACCACCGAGGCGTTCGACGCCGTCATCGGCATGGACTGGCTGTTCACCGACCTCGCCAGGGTGCTGCGACTGCGCAAGGCCCTGGTGCAGGCCCCTGTCCTGTGGGAGCTGCGCAAGTGGAACCCGCTGGACAAGTTCGCCGACGACGCGGTCAAGGACGGTGACCGGGACGATTCCAGCACCGGCTGGGGGCAGATCTTCGCCTGGGTGGCCATCGAGGCCCGCAACTACTGCATGGACCAGGGAATCATCAACGGCTCCCGCCTCACCGACGCCGACAAGACGTCCGTGTGGAACCGTCTGCACGACGACCCGTCGTACAACATCAGCACCGCGGCCTATCTCACGATCTACAACGCGCATCAGATCGGCGTCACGCGTCCCGGCCTCAACACGAGCGACGCCGACTCGCAGGACATCCTCGCCCGCTACAACGGCACAGGCGACGGGGCCGAGAAGTACGGGGGCGAACTGATCGGCCTGTACCAGGTCCTGGAGCAGTACAACCGGACCATCCGGACCAGCTGAGAGGCTTCGCCATGAGCACGCACCCCAACCGCCGCTCCGTCCTGGCCGTGGGCACCGCCGCCACGGCCGCGTATCTCCTTCCGAGCGGCACCGCCACGGCGGCCGACCGCACCGCGCCGGCGTCCCGCCCCCGGCCGACGAAGATCCCCCTGTCACAGAACGGCTGGGAGATCCAGAACCGGACCAACCACGCTTCTACGGTCCTGACCCGCTCGGTCTCCGGAACCGGGCTCCGCGTCGACGTTCGGATCGGCCTTCCGGAACTGCTGCTCCTCGACATAGCGCGCCGCTTCCACTACGAGGTCCAGGAACTTCGCGCGGGCGACCTGCAAGGCTGGAGCAGAATCGGCCGCACGCCGCTGACCAGCCCCGCCTCCAACCTGTCCTCGGGCACGGCCCTGCGGATCGTCCCCGGCGCGAGGGCCTCCGGCAGTTACTTCCCGCGGCAGGTCGAGAGAATCCGGGCGATCGTCGCGGACTGCGCGGGGGCGGTCCGCTGGGGCGGTGACGACGACAGCGCGGACCTATCGCTCTACTACCTCACCGCCGGGCCGTCTCCGAAGCCCAGCTCTGCGTGAGCGAGTTGCTGACGAACGTGATCGAGCACGTCGGCGAGGCCACCCCGGTGACCGTCCGTCTGTTCCGCACTCCCGACGGCCGTACCCGCCTGGAGGTCACGGATCCGGACCCGCACGCCTGGCTCATCGCGCGTCACCCGGGCGAGGACGACGAGACGGGCCGCGGCCTGCTCCTGCTCGACGCGGTCGCCCGACGCTGGGGCGTATGGCTGACACCTGGAGGCAAGACGGTGTGGTGCGAGGTGAGCCTCTCCCCTGGCGACCCTGAAACATTTCAGGTTCCCCACCCCTTCCCCCCCCAACCATGATTGCGGCGCGGACAGGTCAGAAGAGAGCCGCACAGCATAGGGAGAGCCACATGTTCCAGAACCGCCCGCTCCTCCGCACCAGGGCAGCCGTTTCCGCAGGAGTCCTCACGGCGAGCCTCCTGGGCGGCATGATCGCCGCCGCACCGTCCACGTTCGCCGCCTCGTATCCGACGTGCAACGGCGTCAAGTCCGTGAAGGCCGGCGGGACTGACACCGTCAATCAGCCGTACTACAAGGGGAACGGCACCAGGGACTGCATCCTGAAGTACGGCAACCAGAGCTCGGCCGTCAAGGAACTTCAGTTCAACCTGAACCACTGCCACGGCCTGAGCACCGGCGGGTTCGACGGCATCTACGGGGACAAGACACGTGAGGCCGTCAAGGCGGTGCAAAGGGACGCGAGGATCGAGGTGGACGGGATCTACGGCCCCGACACCCGCAAGGCGATGGACTGGTACTTCTACCGGAACGGCGACCCCGGGCGCAGCTGCCTGCCCGGTAGCTTCATCGGCTGACCAGGATCCACGAGATCAAGTGGGGTGAGGTCCTGAGCCCGACGACCCTGTAACTATCCAGGTACCGCGCTCCCCTCACGTCCGCCACGATGGCACCGTGCCGCCCCGGGGGGAGTCGGCACAGCCGATGGAGGAGACCGCGAACAGGGGTGCGCGGTCGAGTCCGGGCGCACAGCCGCGGTGAGCGTCACCTTTCCACGCTCACCGCGGCTGTCCCGCCCCCCTCCTCCCCGCCCTGCCGCAGTGGAGACTCCCGCCCGTGCATCCCGCAGCCCGCGTCTTCCAGTTCCTGTTCCTGCTCGGATGGCCGGCGACTCAGCCGGCTCCTGCCTCCGTCGCACGGTCCTACGGCGCCCCCGCCCCGTTCCCGCCGCGTCCGGGACACTTCCCGGCGGCGGGACGATAGCCTCTCATCAGCCAACTGGCGTGGCACGAGAGCACGTTGCGAAGGAAAGAGCAGGTCGGGGGACCCATGACAGACCAGCCACCCGGGTCGCCGTACACCCCGGTGTACGGCGGCACCGCGCTGCCGCAGGCGGGCGCCACCCCGCTGCGCCCCGCCGACCCCGGCCGCATCGGCCCCTACCTGCCCCTCGGCCTCCTCGGCAGCGGCGGCATGGGCCGGGTGTATCTGGCCCGTCCCGCCGACGGAACCCCCGGCCTCGCAGCCGTCAAGGTGATCCGTCCCGAGTACGCCGAGGACCCCCGCTTCCGCCGGCGCTTCGAGCGGGAGGCGTCCCTGCACGCCCGGGTGCGTTCGGCGCAGGCGCCGCAGTTGCTCGGTACCGGGTTCGACGACTCGCTGCTGTGGATGGCGACGCAGTATCTGCCCGGCTTCAACCTGGCCGACGCCGTCCGCGAGTGCGGCACGCTCGCATGCCAGGGGGTCTGGCGGCTGGTCGGCGATCTCGGACAGGCCCTGTCGGCGCTGGCCGTCGCCGGCGTCGTACACCGGGATCTCAAGCCGTCCAACGTGATCCTGTCCCAACAGGGCGCGCACGTCATCGACTTCGGCATCGCGCAGGCCGCCGACAGCAGCGCGATCACCTCCACCGGCAGCAGGGTCGGTACGCCCGCCTTCATGGCGCCCGAGTATCTGCGCGAGGGCCGCTGCGACACCGCCTCCGACGTCTTCTCACTCGCCGGGAGTCTGATCTACGCCGCCACCGGGCACGCCCCGTTCGGCGACGGGACGGGCGTCGACGTGATGCACCGGGTCGCGTTCGAGGAGCCCAAGGCCGACGTCATGGCCGGACTCGCGGCACGGGACGCGGAGCTGGCCGCGCTGCTGTCGGCCTGCCTCTCCAAGGACCCCGCCGGCCGTCCCACCCCGGGCCGGCTGACGGAGGCCGCGGTGGCCGCCGGTCACGGCCGCGTCCCCTCCTGGGACGAGCCGCTGGCCGGCCGGCTGCTGGCCCGACGGCAGGCCTGTGACGTACTCGAACGGGTCCCCGTCCAGCGGCTCGTGCAGGACCAGCAGGGCGCGCACGAGACCGTCCAGTTGCGTACGCGTGCGGGGCACTCGGTCTCGCCGGCCCCCGGCGCCACGCAGGCGTCCACGCTCGGCGACGGCGGCGGACGGAAGCGGCGCAAGGCCTACCTCGCCGCCACGGCCGGTCTCGCCGTGTGCGCCCTCGCCGCGGGCGCCTTCTTCCTCACCCGCCCTGCCGCCGACAACACGGCCCCGGCCGCGGCGACGGCCGCCGAGAGCACCGCCCCCGGCGACGCCTCGTCCTCCCCTTCCCCGACCACCTCGCCCTCCGGCGACAAGGGCAAGGAGAAGGGGGACGGGAAGGGG
Source organism: Streptomyces sp. AC550_RSS872 (assembly GCF_019049285.1). Lineage (GTDB taxonomy): Bacteria > Actinomycetota > Actinomycetes > Streptomycetales > Streptomycetaceae > Streptomyces. The sequence continues at coordinate 30,152 of NZ_JAGMUL010000082.1, read as the reverse complement.
GACGGGAAGGGGGACGGGAAGGTAAGCGGGAAGGACACCGGCTCGGCTGCGGAGGAGACCGCCGACCCGGACGCGTCCACCGGCGGGACGGACGGCGGAACGCAGGCCGCTCCCACCGACGAGACCTCCGCCCCGTCCGACGGCGGCACCAGCGGCAGCGGAGGCGGCGGCAACGCCCCGTCCCCCACCCCCACCAAGACCGCCACCACACCCGCCACCCCGCCCTGGCTCTCCGACTGCACCCACTACTCCGGCACCGAACTCACCGACCGGGGCGACAGGGGGCAGCGCGTCCTCCAGGTGCAGTGCATGCTCACCAAGCGCGGCTACAGCGTCGGCGGGTCCGGAGTGGACGGCGAGTTCGGGGCGGACACGGAGTCGGCGGTCAGGCTGTTCCAGAGCGACAAGGGGCTGGCCGTCGACGGCGAGGTCGGGCCCGACACCTGGGCGGCGCTGCGCCGTTCGTCATGACGGCGACCTGAACGGGCGAGGGCCCGCCGGTCACCGACCGGCGGGCCCCACAAGCAGGTGCGGCTCAGTGGAAGAAGTGCCGCGTCCCCGTGAAGTACATCGTGATGCCGGCCTTCTGCGCCGCCTCCACGACCAGCTCGTCGCGGACCGAACCGCCGGGCTGGACGATGGCCTTGACACCGGCCTCGCCCAGGACGTCGATGTTGTCCGGGAACGGGAAGAACGCGTCCGAGGCGACGTACGAGCCCCGGGCCCGCTCGGCCCCGGCCCGCTCGACCGCCAGCTTGCAGGAGTCGACCCGGTTGACCTGGCCCATGCCGACGCCGACGGACGCGCCGTCCTTGGCGAGCAGGATGGCGTTGGACTTGACGGCCCGGCACGCCTTCCAGGCGAAGGCGAGCTCGGCGAGCTCGTCGGCGGAGAGGGCCTCGCCGGTCGCGAGGGTCCAGTTGGCGGGGTCGTCGCCGTCGGCCTGGAAGGTGTCGGTGATCTGGGCGAGCCCGCCGCCGTCGATCGGCTTGAACTCCGCGACCAGCTCGGGTGCTTCGGGGCAGCGCAGGACGCGGATGTTCTTCTTCTTCGCGAGGGCGTCGAGCGCGCCCGGCTCGTAGTCGGGGGCGACGATGACCTCGGTGAAGATCTCGGCGACCTGCTCCGCCATCTCCTTGCTGACCGGCCGGTTGACCGCGATCACGCCGCCGAACGCGGACAGCGGGTCACAGGCGTGCGCCTTGCGATGCGCCTCGGCGACGTCCGCGCCGATCGCGATGCCGCACGGGTTGGCGTGCTTGATGATCGCGACGCAGGGCTCGTCGTGGTCGTACGCGGCACGGCGGGCGGCGTCCGTGTCGGTGTAGTTGTTGTACGACATCTCCTTGCCGTGCAGCTGCTCGGCCTGGGCCAGACCGCCGCAGCCGCCTGTGTAGAGGGCGGCGGGCTGGTGCGGGTTCTCGCCGTAGCGCAGGACCTGCTTGCGCTGGTACGTCACGCCGAGGAACTCGGGGAACTCCGCGCCGTCGCCCGCGTAGTCCGCGGCGAACCATGCGGCAACCGCCACGTCGTACTCGGCGGTGTGCCGGAACGCCTCGGCGGCGAGCTTCTTGCGGGCACCCAGGTCGAACCCGCCGGAGGCGACCGCGGTGAGCACGTCGGCGTAACGGTCGGGGCTGGTCACGACCGCCACCGAGGGGTGGTTCTTGGCGGCGGCACGGACCATCGACGGACCGCCGATGTCGATCTGCTCGACGCACTCGTCGGGCGAGGCACCGGAGGCGACGGTCGCCTCGAACGGGTAGAGGTTGACCACGACGAGGTCGAACGGCTCGACACCCAGCTCGGCCAGCTGCCGCTGGTGGTCCTCCAGGCGCAGGTCGGCGAGGATGCCGGCGTGCACGCGCGGGTGCAGGGTCTTGACCCGGCCGTCCAGGCACTCGGGGAAGCCGGTGAGCTCCTCGACCTTGGTGACCGGGACACCGGCCGCGGCGATCTTGGCGGCCGTGGAGCCGGTCGAGACGAGCTCGACGCCCGCCTCGTGCAGGCCGCGCGCGAGGTCTTCCAGACCGGTCTTGTCGTAGACGCTGACGAGCGCCCGGCGAATGGCCCGCTTGTTGCTCTCGGCGGTGGCGGTCACTGGATAACTACCTTTCGTCCCTCAATGCGATAGCCGTTACGGGCGAGCCGCCCCACGACCTCGACGAGCAGCCTTCGCTCGACTTCCTTGATGCGCTCGTGCAGAGCGCTCTCGTCGTCCTCGTCCCGGATCTCCACCACGCCCTGGGCGATGATCGGTCCGGTGTCGACGCCGTCGTCGACGAAGTGGACGGTGCAGCCGGTGACCCGGGCGCCGTACGCGAGGGCGTCGCGGACGCCGTGGGCGCCGGGAAAACTGGGGAGCAGGGCCGGGTGGGTGTTGACGAACCGGCCGCCGAAGCGCGCGAGGAACTCCTTCCCCACGATCTTCATGAACCCGGCGGAGACCACGAGGTCGGGCTCGTGGGCGGAGACGGCGTCGGCGAGCGCCGCGTCCCACTCCTCACGGCTGCCGTAGTCCTTGACCTTCCGCACGAAGGTGGGCAGTCCGGCACGCTCGGCCCGCGCGAGCCCCTCGATGTTCTCGCGGTCCGCGCCGACGGCCACGATCTCGGCGCCGTACGCCTCGGGACCGACGGCGGCGATCTCGTCGAGCAGCGCCTGAAGGTTGGTGCCGGATCCGGAGACCAGCACGACGAGGCGCTTGGCCACGGTGGAGCCCTTTCTCGGTGAGCGTCTTTGTATGGTCGTACGAATGCTTCGCGCCCTCGGATACGGGGAAGTCTACGAAGCGGCCGACCGTCAGCAACGATACCGGCACTCCCGACGCCCCCCACGGGACGGGGGCCTGGCCGGAAGGTAGCGTCTGGGGGGAGCCGGACCCGGGAACGCCGTGGTGGTGTGGTGCGTTCACGAGGTGACAGCTCATGTCGGATCAGTCGTTCACCAAGATCAGTCGTTCACCAAGGGGAAGACGCTCACTTGATGTCGGACCGCAGCCTGCGACTCCTCACCCTCCCTCCGCAGTCAGCGCAGGGAGGGAAGCGTGACGCCGTCCTGCTGCGCGAGCGGCCCGCCTCGCCGCCCGACGCGCCCTCGGACAAGCCGTCCGGCGACGAACCGAGCAGTGGCACCCAGGACGACAACAACCCCTTCGCCCCGCCGCCGGAGGGCACGCCCGACCGCCCCTGGCAGCCGCGGCGCCCGTCCGGCGAGGACGGCTCACAGGGGTCCGACCAGGGCGGCGGCCACTCGCCCTGGGGCAACCAGTGGAGCGACCGCCAGCCGGGCCGCTCCCCCAGCGGCTTCGGCGACCACCCCCGAGGCACCGGCCAGGACGGCCCCGGGAACGGCACCCCGGGCACCGGCATGCGCTGGGACCCCACCGACCCCGCCCAGCGCCGCGCTCGTTACGCCCTGCTCTCCGGCATGTGGGCCTTCTTCTTCGCCCTGTTCAGCTGGCCGTACGTGGCTCTGCTCCTGGGCGCGCTGGCCCTGTACTGGGGCATCAGCAGCCTCCGCACCAAGCCCCGCACCCCCGACCCGGACACCCCGGCCGCGCCCCGGCCCACCGGCCGCCCCCAGACGACGGCGGCGGTGAGCGGCCTGGTCACGGCGTCCCTGGCCATCGCGGTGGTGGCCGCCGGGTTCACGGCGCAGATGGTGTACAGCGACTACTACACGTGCACGAACGACGCGCTGACCAACGAGGCCAAGCAGTCGTGCGACGAGCATTTGCCTGAGGAGCTGCGGGGGGTTCTGGGCACAGGGGACTGACGGGTTCCACCGCTGTCCGCCGACCTGGGTCATTGCGAGGCCGGTGCCTCAGGAGTCTCCGGGGTGTCAGGTACCTCGGCGGCCTCCCCGGGCTCCGGCGGTTCCTGTGGATCCGATGCCTCCTTCATCGCCGCCCAGCGCGCCGCGCGTGCGTCCTCGTCGTGCCAGGGCGAGGGCGGTGACTCCGGTGACGGATCCGGTGAGGGCACGGGTGAACGCCCGGGTGAGGGCTCGGCGGGCGGGAAGCCGTCCGGTTCGAAGGTCGTGTCGTGGTCGTACGCCCCGTACGGGACCTCCTGGGCACCCGCCTCGTACGGCCCGTCCTCGTCGTACGCCGCCGCGGACCCGGCCTCCTGGTCCTTGCCCTGCGGGCCGGCCTGGTCCTGTGCCAACGCCGTGAAGGGCCCTTCCTCGCCGTAGGCGGAGTGGTGCGTCTCCGAGTCCGTCGACGCACCTTTGCCGTTCGCCGGCTTCCTGGGCTTCTGCGACTTCTCCGATTTCGCCTCCTCGACGCGGGGCTTACCGATGAGAGCCTCCCGCGCCCCCGTCCCCGTCTCGCTCACTCGAGTCGTCCCCGGCGCCCAACCCGTCCGGCACCGCCACCCGCGCACCACCACCGCCACGGGAACCGCCACCACCGCGACCCACGCCAGCGTCGCCGCCCCCACCTGCCACCACACCGGCCCGAACTGCGCCAGCACCCCGCGCCCCAGCGGTCCGCCCGACAGCGCGGCCAGCACCGCGACCACGGCCGCGCAGAACACGGCCGCCAGCAGCGCGACCCCGGCGGTCCGCCCCGGCGCCCAGGCCACGGCGGGCGCACGCCCGGCCCGGGACCCCGCCGTCGTGGAAGTCCGCCGCTCCTCGTACCCGCCGCCCCACCCCGCCGCGAACGACCCCACCACCGCACCCGCCGCCACCGGCACCGCTCCCACAGCCCACTGCAACGGCCAGCCCGCCCCCGCCCCCGGCACCGCCTCCAGCAACGGCAGCGGCGGCAGCAGCGGCGCGGGCGCCGAGGACAGCGGACCCACGACATGCCCCGCGCCGAGCACGAACCCGGGTCCGAGGGCGTACGAGGCCGCCCACACCGCCGCGTTCGGCACGAGGGCCGCGCACAGCAGCAGTACCGCGAACCGCCCCGACCAGCCCGCCGTCAGCTCCAGGAACGACGCCCGTGCCGCCCCGCCGTGCCACACCAGGGAGCCGCACACCAGCACCGCCCCGCCGCCGACGAGCGCCGCCGCCCCGGCCCCGGCCGCCCGGGCCGCCGCGCCGAGACGGGCGGGCGCCTCCGCGCCGGGCACCAGCCGCCGTACTTGCGTCGGCATCACGCCGAGCACACCGTCGGCGGCCTCCGGCCGGCGCTCACACGCCGTCCACACCCCCACGCCCGCCGCCGCCATCGTGACCAGGGGCACGCACAGCGCGGTCCAGAACCACGCAGGCCGCAGCTCACCCCCGGTGGCGTAGGCCGCGGCCGCCGCCCCGACGCCGAGGTAGCCGAGCACGACACCCGTCCACGCCGTACGCCCCGACACCAACGGCGCCCCGTCGCCGCCGTCCGCCGCCGCGTCTCGGGCCGCCCGGTGCACCAGCCACACCGGCAGCATCAGCAGCAGCAGTGGTGTGACGCCGACCGGGGCGGGGACGCCGGAGAGGGTATCGGCGCGGACCAGTTCGGCGCCGTGCGCCAGGAGCCACAGCACGGCGGCGACCTGGAGCGCGCCGCCCGGCCCGCTGTCCGGGTAGGGCGAGCTGATCCACAGCGCGATCACCAGTACGGCGAGCACGCCGAGCCCCAACCCGGCGGCCACGGCGCCGTTCAGCAGGCTGGCGCCCAGTCCGGGCATTCGGTAGCGGATGCGAGTGAGCAGGGACGACAGGGGCGTTCGACGAGCGGTCATCTCGATCACGAGCGCCATGCTCCCAACGACACGCGCTTTCCCGTCGTAACAGGCGAACCTCCGATGTGTCGCTCAATATATGTTTATGTACCTTTTCAACCGAAGGGGCGTACGGTGACGCAATTGACGCAGGATCAGGGCTCGGGAAGCCGCAGGGGAACCTGAGGTGACGGCGCGTCAGCGGTCCGAGGACCAACATCTGCCCCCGACCCCGGAACCCCGCCCGGAACACCCCCTCACCCCCGCCCAGGCCTTCGACGCGCTCTACGCCTTCTGCGCACCCGCCCTCGTACGGCAGACGTACCTGCTCACCGGGCGCCGTGAACTCGCCCGCGAATCGGTCGAGCGGGCCTTCCAGGTCGCCTGGCAGCGTTGGCCCGAGGTGGCGCGCGACCGGGATCCGGCGGGCTGGGTGCGGGCGACGGCGTACGACTTCGCGCTCTCCCCCTGGCACCGGTTCCGTCCCCGCTACCGGCACCCCGAACCCCCGCCGTCCGACGCGTCCGACCGTGCCCTGCTGGACGTACTGCTCAAACTCCCGCCGCCCCAGCGCCGCACGCTGCTCCTGTACGACGGGGTGGGCCTCGACCTGCCCGAGACGGCGGCGGAGACCGAGGCGACCACACCGGCGGCCGCGAACCGTCTCCTGCACGCCCGCGCCTCGGTCGCCGACCGCCTTCCGGGCCTGTCCGACCCCGCCGAACTCCACGAGCGCCTGGCCGAACTGGCCTCCACGGAGCGGCTGCGCGCGCCCAAGCCGGCGACGGTGCGCGACGGCAGCGAACGCCGGGCCCGTTTCTGGACGCGTGCCGCCATCGCGTTCACGGTGGCCCTCATCGGCACGACGGCGCTCACCCTGCGGACGGCTCCGACCCAGTACGAGCCCCCTGTGCCACCGGGGGCGACGGTGCGGGGGGTGCCGCCCAGGGTGGCGCCGGGGCCCCTGTCGGAGAAGGAGCTGAAGCTGAGGGCGAAGCTGCGCGAGGAGATGCAGAACGGCCCGGAGCGCCTGTTTCCTGCCGGAAGCTGAGCAACTCGCCGTTGCCGCTGCGGCCGTCCTCCGGCTGCGGGCCCGTCGTGGCTGGTCGCGCCCACGCGGCGGAGCCGCACATCAATACAGCCCCGCGCCCCTGGGGCGTTGCAGTCCGCCTGGCCTGCGGGGCAGTCGCGCCGCTGGGGCGGCACGGGTGGGCGCAGGCGGCACCCCGTCAGCGCGGCGAGCGTGAACGCCGGTGGGCCCGCCCCCACGCAGGGAACGGGCCCACCGACATCAGCTGAGTGCCGTGAAGCTTCAGCCGCCCAGGATCTCGCGGGCGAGCTTGGCCGTCTCGGTCGGGGTCTTGCCGACCTTGACGCCCGCGGCCTCCAGGGCCTCCTTCTTCGCCTGGGCGGTGCCGGAGGAACCGGAGACGATGGCACCGGCGTGGCCCATGGTCTTGCCCTCGGGGGCGGTGAAGCCCGCGACGTAGCCGACGACCGGCTTGGTCACGTTCTTCGCGATGAAGTCCGCGGCCCGCTCCTCGGCGTCGCCACCGATCTCGCCGATCATCACGATCAGGTCGGTGTCGGCGTCGGCCTCGAACGCGGCGAGCGCGTCGATGTGCGTGGTGCCGATGATCGGGTCGCCACCGATGCCGACGGCGGTCGAGAAGCCGATGTCGCGCAGCTCGTACATCATCTGGTACGTCAGCGTGCCCGACTTCGAGACCAGACCGATACGGCCCGGCTTGGTGATGTCGCCCGGGATGATGCCGACGTTCGACTGGCCCGGCGTGATGATGCCGGGGCAGTTCGGGCCGATGATGCGGGTCTTGTTGCCCTTCTTGCCCGCGTACGCCCAGAACGCCGCCGAGTCGTGCACGGCGATGCCCTCGGTGATCACGACGGCCAGGGGGATCTCGGCGTCGATGGCCTCGACGACGGCGTCCTTGGTGAACTTCTCCGGCACGAAGATGACGGAGACGTTGGCGCCGGTCTTCTCGATGGCCTCCTTGACGGTGCCGAAGACCGGTACCTCGGTGCCGTCGAAGTCCACGGAGGTGCCCGCCTTGCGCGGGTTCACGCCGCCCACGACCTCGGTGCCGTCACCGAGCATGAGCTTGGTGTGCTTCATGCCGGTGGCGCCGGTCATGCCCTGGACGATGACCTTGCTGTCCTTGTTGAGCCAGATAGCCATGGTGTGTTCTGTCCTCGTCCTGAGTGCTTACTTGGCGGCGTGGGCCAGCTCGGCGGCCTTGTCGGCCGCGCCGTCCATGGTGTCGACGCGCTGGACCAGCGGGTGGTTGGCGTCGGTGAGGATCTGCCGGCCGAGCTCGGCGTTGTTGCCGTCGAGACGGACGACGAGCGGCTTGGTGACCTCCTCGCCGCGGTCCTCCAGCAGCTTCAGGGCCTGGACGATGCCGTTGGCGACCTCGTCACAGGCGGTGATGCCACCGAAGACGTTGACGAAGACGGACTTGACGTCCGGGTCGCCGAGGATGATCTCCAGACCGTTGGCCATGACCTGGGCGGAGGCGCCACCGCCGATGTCCAGGAAGTTGGCCGGCTTGACGTTGCCGTGGTTCTCACCGGCGTACGCGACGACGTCCAGCGTCGACATGACCAGACCGGCACCGTTGCCGATGATGCCGACCTCGCCGTCGAGCTTGACGTAGTTGAGGTTCTTCTCCTTAGCGGCGGCCTCGAGCGGGTTGGCCGCGGCCTTGTCGTGCAGCTCGTCCCAGTCGTGACGGAACTCGGCGTTGTCGTCGAGCGACACCTTGCCGTCCAGGGCGAGGACGTCACCGGAGGCGACCTTCGCGAGCGGGTTGACCTCGACGAGGAGGGCGTCCGACTTGATGAAGGTGTCCCACAGCGTGATGAGGACGTTCACGACCTTGTCCGCGACCTCGGCCGGGAACTTGGCGGCCTCGACGATCTCGCGGGCCTTGGCCTCGTCCACGCCGTCGATGGCGTCGATCGCGATCTTGGCGACGGCCTCCGGACGGGTGGCCGCCACCTCCTCGATCTCCATGCCGCCCTCGACGGAGGCGATGGAGAGGAAGGTGCGGTTGGCACGGTCGAGGAGGAAGGAGACGTAGTACTCCTCCAGGATCTCCGGGGCCGTCTCGGCGATCATCACCTTGTGGACCGTGTGGCCCTTGATGTCCATGCCGAGGATGTCCGTCGCGCGGGCGACGGCCTCGTCCGGGGTGGCGGCGAGCTTCACGCCACCGGCCTTGCCACGGCCTCCGACCTTCACCTGTGCCTTGACGACGGACTTGCCACCGAGGCGCTCAGTGGCTGCGCGGGCCGCCTCAGGCGTGTCGATGACTTCACCGGCCAGCACCGGTACATCGTGCTTGGCGAAGAGGTCCCTCGCCTGGTACTCGAACAGGTCCACGCGCTTCCGTCCCTATCAGTGATCTCGCGGTTCGTTGGATGCGTGGGCGTGCCGCGAAGGGCAACGTGACGTCCGCCGTCTGTCACAAGGGAGGCGCACACGGTGTCCGAGCGCGCGGCATGTCCGTCTCGCAGGTTATCGCTGGTTGCGGAGGGCCCCTAAATCGAGGGTCACACATGAGCGGTGATACCTGTCACATGATGCCGCGAGCAGCGAAGATCTCTGGCACGGCGTGCCGACTGTGAGCTAACGGGAACCTGCCGGGCACACACCGCGGAAGGACCACACCGACGCGGAAGGACCACACCGGATACAGGGAAGGACCTCACCGGGTTGGGGTTGACCCGGTGAGGTCCCTTGAACAGCCCGAAGGGGCACGAATGGGCCGCCCCTGTGGGCTCTGGCCGGGATGACCCCCACCCCAATGGGGACCACCCCGGCCGGTCCGCGGGGTTCCGGTCGGACAGGCCGACGGTTTTCGGCCGTCCGGGTCCATCCGCCCCGCGGAGTCGGTCGGTCACCCCATCAGATGCGGTACGCGCCGCCGTCTCCGTAGAGGTCCTGCTGGAGGTCATGCTGGAGGTCATGCGCGTAACCCGGCGTGGCGGACTGGACCGTCCGCTGCACGCCGGTGACCGCGTTGCCGGCCAGCGGTCCGGCCGAGCCCTGGACCGTGCCGTTCAGGCCCTCGGCGAAGGGCGCGACCTGCCCGGCGACCCCGTACGCGAACGGGTCCGCCTCGCCGGCCAAGCCGTACGCCAGCGTCGTGGCGCTGCCGCCGACGCCCTGCACGACCGGCTGGACGGCGTCCACGACGGTCTCGACGACGGGCTGCACAGTCCCGGTGACGCCCTCTGCGAAGGGGACGGCCTGTCCGGCCACGCCGTGCGCGAAGGGGTCGACCTCGCCGACGACGCCGTACGCGAAGGGCCGCACGTCGCCGACCACTCCGTGGCCGAGCGCCCCGGCGTCCGCGACGGCCTGCCCGGCGACCGGCACGACACCGTGCACGGCGGTGTCGGCGACGGGCGGCAGGACGGTACCGGTGACGTCTCCGGTGACGTGACCGGCCAGACCGGTGGCGTACGGGGGTACGTCGGTGGCGACGCCCTGCACGACCGGCTGGACGTCGTGGACGGCGCCGTGGGCGACGGGCCGGACGTCGGCGGCGGTGCCGTGGGCGAGGTGCTGGGCGTCGCCGACCGCGCCGTGGGCCACCGGCTGTACGTCCTGGACGACCCCGCCGACGACAGGCTGGACGCCCGCGACGGCCTGGCCGGCCACGGGCTGGACGTCGGCGACGACGCCGTACGCCAGGGCGGTCGCGGCATCGACCGTGTGCCCGGCGGTCCGGGCGACCCCGTCCACCGCGCCCCCGGCGACCGGAACGACGCCGTCCACCGCCTGGCCGACGACCGGCCGCACGCCGGTCACCGCGCCGGTGGCCACGGACCGGACACCGTCGACCGCGCTCACGGCGACCGGGGCCACCCCGGCGACGGCGTGGTCGGCGGTGGGAACGACGCCCCCGACGGCGTACCCCGCGATGGGCACGACGCCGTACACGGCCTGGCCGGCGATCGGCGGGACGACCGCGTCGGCGGTCTGCTCGACGACCGGGGTGACCGTGCCGGGGACCGCGCCGACCGTGCCGACGACGCGCTGCTCCACGCCGCCGACCGTGCCGGTGACGTGGCCCGGGACCGCGGAGACGGAGGTCTCGGCGGCCGTCCTGACGGCGTTGGCCTCGCCGGTGGCGGTGGACGCGACGGCCGCCACCGCGCCCTGGGTCCTGCCGTCGATGTGAGCGACAGTGGCCTGCCCGACGCCCTGCACGCCCGCGACGGTGCGGCCCGCGCCGGCGACGGCGTACTGCGCCTTCGTCCGTACGACACCCTCGACGCCCCGCACCTGCGAACGGGCCGCCGCCTGCGTGCCCAGCAGCCGCGTCTGCGCCGCGGCGAGCGCCTGCTCCAGCTCAGGGGCGAAGGCGGCGAGCGGGCCGAAGAGGTAGTCGACGGTGCCGGGGACGTTCGGGGCGTCCTGGGGCGCGTTCCGGAGGTCGGTGACGGCAGCGGAGGCGGCAGCGGAGCCGCGTGCCGAGACATCGGCCTCGGCCTGCGCCGCCGCCTTGTCCGCGCGGGCGGCCTTGGCGCCCTGGATGACCTGGGCGGCGCGCTTCGCCTTGGCCGCGGTGGAGGAGGTCGTGGACGTGGTGGAGGTCGCGGCCTGGGCGGACGGGACCGTGACCTTGGCGTCGACGTAGCGGCGGGACTGCTCGACGGCGTCCGCGGACACGGTCGAGGCCGTACCGGCGGTGCCGGTTGCCGTGCCGACGGCGCCGTCGGTGACGCCCGAGACGGTGTCGGTCACGCCGGAGACGACGCCGTTGACGGTGCCGGTGACCCCGCCGAGCAGGCCGGAGGCATCGGCGTTGTCAGCGGCGTCGGCCGAGTCGGTGGTCGTGTCCGGTACGGACAGGGTGGAGGCGGACAGCTCGTCCGCGCCGGCGGCGGCCGAACCGAGCGCCCATGCGCCGGTGACCCCGGCGGCTATGACGATCGAACGGCGGATGTTCTTGTTCATACTGCGTCGGATCCCTAGATCTTGGGCTCCGAAGGCCCCGGAGCTACGCAACGGCGAGGAACTCCGGGACTTCGGACGGTTTGGGGACATTCGGCGCCGTTTCCGGTCGCGGTCCGGGCAGCTGCGGAGCTGGGACCAGCGGGACCGGGTACGGCTCCGGAGGCTTCCGTCCGGGGGATGTCGGGGGACATCCGGGAACTGGGGAGTGTCCGGACGGGCGGGCAGACCTGTTTCCGCCCCCGCGCGGCAGGTCTACGGCGGGGAGGGCAGGCCCGCGGGCCTAGGCGGGGGAAACCGGAATGTCCCGGTGCCTGTCCTGGATCTCGTCCGCTTCGACGCGGGCGGCGGCGCCGGGCGCCAGCCGCAACGGCGCCCTCGGGTTCAGCGACACGGCGTGCGCGTCCCCGTGCCGCGAGGTGCTGTTGTCGCCCGCCGAACGGTTGCCCAGCACACCACCCGGGTGATCGACCGGCGCGTGCTGTACAGGGATGTACCCGGCCGACGCGACACTGCGCGCACCGTCGGCCGCCGGGACATGGGTCCCGGTGTCGTCGGCGAGGGCCACGAACCTGGGCCCGTAGGCCACGGCCGCTTCCTCGCCGGTACGCCCCTCGTCGTCGTCCCGTCCGTCCACGGACCCGGGCGCCTGTGCCTCCGGCTGCGAAGCCCCGGCGCCGATCGCCGGCAGCGTCTTCGCCGGCACGGCAGGCACACCGGGAAGCGCCGGAATGTCAGCGCCGGGGAGACCCGGGAACTCCGGCAAGTCCAGCCCCGGCCAACTCGGCCACGCCGGCGACTCGGGAGCCTCCGGCATCGAGGGCGGGGGGAGCAGGGAGGGCAGGGAGGGCAGGGGGGTGAGGGAGGGGAGGGAGGGCGAGGCTGGGAGAACTGGCGCGGAGGAGAAGGCGGGTGCGGAGGGGAAAGCGGGTGCGGGGCGGATGGCTTGAGCCTCGCTCTCGCCCTCGCCGTACTGGGGAGCCCCCGGCTTGGAAGCCACCGTCGACTCGTCGCGCACGCCGGGCTTGGCCGGAACGCTCAAGACCCGCTCGGCCCTTTCGCCCCGCTCGGCCTCGCTTCCCGCCGACGCCCGCAGATCGGCGGACGACGTGGACGAAGTGCCCACCGACACCCCGCTCGCCGACACCGCCGACACCCCGCTCGCCGGCACCGCCGACACCCCGTCCGCCGCAGACGCCTGCCCTCCGCAGAGCAACCCGATCGCGAACAGACCGCCCAGCAACAGCACCAGCTCCAGCGCACGCCGCCCAGCCGCGATACGCAGAACGCGCAGAGCGGCAGCTGGTGACATGGCCGGCCAGGTCAAGACGGGGCAGTCCTCCGTGTGGTGGAACGAAGTGCACAAGTACACGTACCGAGCGACGAGTCAGCTGGACGCGATACGGACGAGCGGCGCGCGGCGCGCCGCTGATGAGGCGTCGATCCTCGCACGCCCCTCCCGAGGTCGCGCAAGCCCCCCGCTACCGATGGGCACGCATGTCCGTTTTGCTGGCCGAAGTCGGTAGTCACCGGGTCGACAAATCACCGGTAATTCCGCGCCATCCCCCTCCTCACGCCGCGTCCGGAACCGGAATCGGCCGCTTCTCGATGGCCGCCGCCATCACCTCCGGGAACAGGTCGGGCGTACATGCGAAGGCCGGTGCGCCCAGCGCGGCGAGCGCGGCCGCATGGTCCCGGTCGTATGCGGGCGCCCCCTCGTCCGACAGCGCCAACAACGCCACGAACTGCACGCCCGACGCCTTCATCGCGGCGACCCGCTTGAGCATCTCGTTGCGTATGCCTCCCTCGTACAGGTCGCTGATCAGCACGACGACCGTCTCCGCGGGGCGGGTGATCTGCGACTGGCAGTACGCGAGCGCCCGGTTGATGTCGGTGCCCCCGCCGAGCTGTGTGCCGAAGAGGACGTCGACCGGGTCGTCGAGCTGGTCCGTGAGGTCGACAACGGTGGTGTCGAAGACAACGAGCCTCGTGTGGATGGACCGCATGGACGCCAGCACGGCCCCGAACACCGACGCGTACACCACCGACGCCGCCATCGACCCCGACTGGTCGATGCAGAGGACGACCTCCTTCTTCACGGACTGCGACGCCCGCCCGTACCCGATGAGCCGCTCCGGCACGATCGTCCGGTACTCCGGGAGGTAGTGCTTGAGGTTGGCCGCGATCGTGCGGTTCCAGTCGATGTCGTGGTGGCGTGGGCGGTTGACCCGGGCACTGCGGTCGAGCGCACCGGTGAGGGTGGCCCGGGTGCGGGTGGCGAGCCGCTTCTCCAGATCCTCGACGACCTTGCGCACCACGGCCCGCGCCGTCTCCTTCGTGGTCTCCGGCATCGCCCGGTTGAGCGAGAGCAGCGTGCCCACGAGGTGCACGTCCGCCTCCACCGCCTCCAGCATCTCCGGCTCCAGCAGCAGCGTGGACAGCCCGAGCCGGTCGATGGCGTCCCGCTGCATGACCTGGACGACGGACGACGGGAAGTACGTCCGGATGTCCCCGAGCCACCGCGCCACGGACGGCGCCGAGGCCCCGAGCCCCGCCGAACGGTCCTTCCCCGACTGCCCCTTGTCCTCCTTGCCGTAGAGAGCGGCGAGCGCCCCGTCCATGGCCGCGTCCCGCCCGGAGAGCGCGCACCCGGTGCCGTCGGCGCTGTCCCCGCCCAGCACCATCCGCCACCGCCGCAGCCGCTCCTGGGCCGGCTCCATCGCCTCGATCGTCATCGGCACGCTCCTTCACGAGGCCGCTCCCACAGCGGGATCACCGGCACGGTCGTCGTCATCGGCCGCCCCTGCGCCACGAACCCGCGCGACCGCCGCACGGCGCCCACCGCTCCGGCCGGCTCCCTCGACTCCTTCACTCCACCAACCGTCATCCCGTCGCCCCCACAAGGCCGTTGTCCGCGAGGCCGCCCCCGGCGTCCTCTCCCCTGTCCACCTGGTCCCTGTCCACCTGGCCCATGTCCACCTGGTCCCTGTCCACCTGGTCCCTGTGCACCTGGTCCCTGTGCACCTGGCCCATGTCCACCTGGTCCAGGCCCAGCAGCAGTCGCACCACCGGAACCACCGCATCCGCCCGCTCGATGTCGAGCTCGGCCGCGAAACCGGGTATGCCGGAACCGCCGCCGACCGCCGCACGCCCCCGCTCCCCCGGCCCACGCCGAACCAGCTCCCCCAAGGTCCGCCGCACCCCCGGCTCATACGCCGAGAACGTCCGCCGCAGCAGCGGCAACACGTCCGTGAACGCCTCCGCCGACACCCCCGTCAGCCACGTGTCGACCAGCCCGAGCAGCCGCTCGTCGTGCACGAGGAGCATCCCGCCGCCGGATCCGCCACCGACGAACCCCTCGATCCACGCGGCCGCATCCCCGGGCGGCGTCCCCGGCGAGAGAGCCAGCCCCATCAACCGAGCCGCTTCCTCCTGCCCCAACTCCCCGTCGTCCAGCAGCAGCCGTACGGCCCGCCCTCTGATGACGCCGGGCACGGTGTCCCGCACGGACAGCACCCGAAGCACCGTGTGCCACCGCGCCCGAAGGCCGCCGTGCCCGGCGACGACGGCCGGGCTTTGGGCGCCCTGCCCTGAAGCGGAACTCTCGGCGCCCCGCCCCGACGCGGACGCCTCACCCGGTGCCCCCCGCCCCGAGGCCACCGCATCACCCAGCAACCCCACCGCTCCGTGCACCGCGTCGACATGACCGCGCATCTCCTCGGCGGCGTCCGCGTCCAGCGCGGCGCACGCCGGGGGCAGGCCCACGAAGACGCGCTCGGCGAGCCCCGCGGCGACCTCCGTGAGCGCCGCGGTGTCCGTGCCGCGCACATCGCCGTATCTCAGGGAACGGACCAGCGCCGGAAGGGCCTGGGCCAGATGGCCGACATCGGCGTCGAGGGCGGCCCGGTCGGCGAGGACCTGCATCACGGTGGGCAGCGCGTCCGGCAGTTCGGCCAGCAGACAGCGCTCGGCGAGAGCGGTGATGTCGGCGAGGGCCTGCGCGGCGACGGCGTCCGCCTCCGCCTTGGCCGTCGCCGCGGCGAACACGGTCGTTCCCCACACCCCGGCCTCGGCGACCCGCACCGACAACTCGGGCTCCCACCGCAAACGCCACGTCTCCCGGAACGTCCCGGTACTGCCCCGCGAGGCGACCGGCTCACCCCACCCCACGCCGAGCAGCCGCAGCCGGTGCAGCAGCCTGCTGCGCTCGGTGTCGTTCTCCTTGCGCAGGTCGAGCTCCAACTCCCGCTCCAGCGCCTCCGGTTTGAGCCGCAGCCGACGCTGGATCCGGTCGAGGTCCCGCTGCAACGGCACCGCCGGCGCCGACCGCGGCACCTCCCCCAGCACGTCCCCCACGACCAGCCGGTCCCGCACCAGCGCCAACGGCACGTCCGAGCCGTCACACATCACCGCCCGCACCGCGTCGGTGGTCTCACCGAGCCCCGGCAACGGACGCCCGCGCATCGCCGCGAGCGTCTCCGCGAGCCGCACCGCCTCGATGACATGTGCCGAGGACACGATGCGGTCCTCGTCCCGCAGCAGCCCTGCCACCTTGGTCATCCACCGCTCGACGGGCCGGTCCGGCGCGCTGAAGAGGTGCCCGTACCACCCCGGTGAGTCGATCCCCGCCCCGTACCCGCTGGCCCGGGCCAGCCGACGGTGGGTCCACGGCACCCAGGTCATGTCGGCCTTGACCTTGGGCAGCCCCTTCAGCAGTGCCTTGTCGGCGGCCACGGTGGTCTTCTGCCGCAGCGCGGGCACATGCCACGCCCCGCACACGACGGCCACCTCGTCCCCGAACTCCCGCTGGGCGGCCCGCACTTGGAGCCGCATGTGCGCCTCCCGCACGAGATCCCGCTCATGCCCCCCGCTGCCGTACGCCTCCCGCAACGCCCCCATGGCCTCCTCGAGCCCGAGAAACGGCGCGAACGCGTCCCCGTCCCGCGTCCCCCGGTGCTCGACGACGTCCTCCCACCACCGCTCGGGATCCTCGTATCCAGCGACCTCGGCGAGAACGGCGAGTGGGTCGACCCGGACGTCGGCGGTCGCGTCAAGGCCGGGGGCCGGGCCGGCGTCGGGGCCGTTCCCGTCGGCCGGACCCGCCTCGCCGTCCTTGCCGGCTGGCACCCGCTCCGCGTCCTCCCCCCACGCCAGCGTGTGCGTGGCCGGCAGGTCGATGAAGCGGGCCGGGACCTCGTGCTCCAGGGCCCAGCGGATCGCGACCCACTCCGGGGAGAACTCGGCCAGCGGCCAGAAGGCCGAGCGGCCGGGCTCGTCCACGGCGTGGGCGAGGAGGGCGACCGGCGGCCGCATGGCCTCGTCGGCGGCGAGCGCGATCAGGGCGTCGGCCTCCGGTGGCCCTTCGATCAGCACGGTGCGCGGCCGGGCCGCTTCCAACGCCGTCCGAACGGCCCGTGCCGACCCCGGCCCGTGATGCCGCACGCCGAGCAGCAGCGGCCCGGCGCCCCGGCCTTCGCTCCCGAAACTGTCCACGCCGGTCACACCGTCCCCCCTCGATCCCCGACCGTCCGGCGGCGCCACCGCCCCCGCCCCGCACATCGCCCAGCACACCGAAGCGCTCCCCTCTGCGGCCGGCGCACCACGTCACCCCTCATCACGGCGCACCCCTCCTGTGCACCCTCCTGTGCACCCTCCTGCGCAGCCACCGGACGACGCGCCGAACGCGCCCCTCCCCGCCACGGACCCGCCCTTCGTCGAACCGCCGCTCGGGCGCCCCCATCCGAGGTCGTCGTCGTTCACACGCTCACCTCCCGGCACGCCCGGTAGAAGTCCGTCCAGCCGTCCCGCTCGCGCACGACCGCCTCCAGGTACTCCTGCCAGACGGTCCGGTCGGCCGCCGGATCGCGGACGACGGCGCCGAGGATGCCCGCGGCGACATCGCCGGGTCGCAGTACTCCATCGCCGAAGTGGGCGGCCAGCGCGAGGCCGCCCGTGACCACGGAGATCGCCTCCGCCGTCGACAGCGTGCCGCTCGGCGACTTCAGCTTGGTGCGGCCGTCGGCGGTGACGCCGTCGCGCAGCTCGCGGAAGACGGTCACGACGCGACGGATCTCGTCGATGCCGTCGGGCGCGGCCGGCAGGTCGAGCGAGCGACCGATCTGGTCGACGCGGCGGGAGACGATGTCCACCTCGGCCTCGACGCTCTCCGGCAGGGGCAGCACGACCGTGTTGAAGCGGCGGCGCAGGGCGCTGGAGAGATCGTTGACCCCACGGTCGCGGTCGTTGGCCGTGGCGATGAGGTTGAAGCCGCGGACCGCCTGCACCTCCTGCCCCAGCTCCGGTATCGGCAGCGTCTTCTCCGACAGGATCGTGATCAGCGTGTCCTGCACATCGGCCGGAATCCGGGTCAGCTCCTCGACCCGCGCCGTCATCCCCTCCGCCATGGCCCGCATGACGGGGCTGGGCACGAGGGCGTCCCGGCTCGGCCCGTGCGCGAGCAGCTGCGCGTAGTTCCAGCCGTACCGGATCGCCTCCTCCGGTGTGCCCGCCGTGCCCTGGACCAGCAGCGTCGAGTCGCCGCTGACCGCCGCGGCCAGATGCTCGGAGACCCAGGTCTTCGCGGTGCCGGGCACACCGAGCAGGAGCAGGGCGCGGTCGGTGGCGAGCGTGGTGACGGCGACCTCGACCAGGCGGCGCGGGCCCACGTACTTCGGTGTGATCACCGTGCCGTCCGGCAGCGTGCCGCCCTGCAAATACGTGGCCACGGCCCACGGCGACAGCTTCCAGCGGGCCGGGCGCGGACGGTCGTCCTGTGCGGCCAGCGCGGCCAGTTCATGGGCGAAGGCGTCCTCGGCATGCGGTCGCAACGCCTGGGCCGATTCCGCCTCCCCCGCTTCGACGGACGTCGGCTCAACGGACACGGTCATGGCAAAGTCCCCCTCCAGCTCGGCCGGTTCGGATCTGCCACCAACGTTGCACCACGCCACTGACAATGCGTTCCGACCTGCGAAAACACGCCTGCGAGGCCGATCGCGAGCCATCGGCCCCGGCCGATTGTCAGTGGTGGGATCTACCTTCGGTGGCATGACTCAGCAGGGGGTGCGCTGGACCGCGGACCAGGTATTGGCACTGGCTCCTGACGCCGCGTCACGCAAAGCGGGAAGCAAACTCGGCGCGGCAGGGCCGTGGTCCGAGGCGGGGAGTTCCGACGAGGGGACGGTGTGGGGGCTGTGCAAGGGCAGTGGCAGCAAGCCGTATCAGACGGTCATCGACATCGCGGACGCCGCCGGGCCCGCGTACAAGTGCAGTTGCCCGAGCCGGAAGTTCCCGTGCAAACACGCCCTCGGGCTGCTGCTGCTCTGGGCGGACGGGGAAGGCGCGGTGCCGCCGGCGCAGGCGCCGGACTGGGCGGAGCAGTGGATAAAGGGGAGGAGGCAGCACGCGGAGGAGAAGCGGACGGCGGGCGCGTCCGGCTCCTCATCGGCGCCCGCTGATCCGGAGGCGGCGCGGCGCCGTGCGGAGCGGCGCGCCGTACGGGTCACCGCGGGGGCGACGGAACTGGAGCAGCGCCTGGCGGACCTGCTGCGCGGCGGCCTGGCCGGCGCGGAACAGGCCGGGTACGGGATGTGGGAGGAGACGGCCGCCCGCATGGTCGACGCCCAGGCCCCCGGACTGGCCGCGCGGGTGCGGGAACTGGGGGCGATCCCGGCGTCCGGCCCCGGCTGGCCGGTGCGCCTGCTGGAGGAGTGCGCCCTGCTCCATCTCCTCGACCAGGGCTGGCTGCGCCGCGAGGGGCTGCCCGACGCCCTGTCGGACACCGTCCGCTCCCGCGTCGGCCTGCCCGCCTCGGCGGACGGCCCACCGATCCGGGACCGCTGGCTGGTCCTCGCCCAGTACGACACGGCGGACGTGAAGCTGACGACGCGCCGGACATGGCTCCACGGCGCCGACTCGGGCCGCACCGCGCTGCTCCTCTCCTACGGCGCCGTCGGCCGTGCGCCGGAGCCGGCGCTGCCGGTCGGGCTGGTCCTGGACGCGGACGTGGCGGCGTACCCGGGTGCCGGGCAGCTGCGTGCGTCCTTGGGCGAGCAGTTCGCCCCGCCCGCGCCCGCGTCGATACGGCCGCCGGGGGTGACGACGGCCGAGGCGGCCGCTCGTTACGGAGAGGCGCTCCGCGACGACCCGTGGCTGGACTCCGTCCCGGTCACCCTGGACCGGGTCGTACCGGCCCCGGACGGCGACTCGTGGCAGCTGGCGGACGCCGACGCGGACACGGCCCTGCCCCTGGCCCCGGCCGCCCGGGCCCGCCCGGGCCTGTGGCGGCTGGTCTCACTGTCGGGCGGCAGACCGGTCAAGGTGTTCGGCGAGTGCGGCCACCGCGGCTTCACCCCGCTGACGGCCTGGCCGGAGGGCGAGGGAGAGGCGGTACGGCTGTGCTGACCGGCGCCTCGCAGACACCAAGGCCGAGTGGAAGGCAGACAGGCATGAGCCTCATGAACAGTTCCGTTCCTGTGGACTCGTCGGCACCGGACGCCTGGGAGGCACTCGTCACGGCGGCCCTCCTCGGAACGGACCGGCGTACACCCCCGGGCTGCGTGCCGGGCCGGGAGGCGCCGGTGACGCTGCTGGACACGGCGGCCGTGGAGACCGTACGGCGGCGGGCCGGGCTGAAGCCGGCCCGGGCGGCGCAGCGGCCCCATCCGACACCCGAGGACCCCCGCCCGGTGCTGCCGCCGGCGGCGGCGCGCAGGCTGGCGATGCTGCTGGCCGACCGTCCCGGCGCGGGCGGCGGACGCAGAGGCACGGCACCGGACCTCATGGAGCTGCTGCCCCAGTGGCTCGCGACGGCGAACGACCGCGGTTTCGCGCCACCCCCGGAGACGCTGCCCGCGCTGCTGGACGCGGCGCGGGGCCGTACGGATCTGCGGCCCTCGGCGCTGACCTTCGCCGGCCCGCGGGCGGTGTGGCTCGCCCGGCTGAACCCTGACTGGCGGTTCGCCCTGCGTGCGACTCCGGGCGGAGGCGCGGCGCTGCCGCACCTCGACGACCCGGCCGAGGTCCAACAGCTGTGGCAGGAAGGGCTGTTCGCCGAGCGGGTCGGCCTGCTCTCGGCGCTCCGCGCCCGTGAGCCCGCCGCCGCGCGCGAGCTGCTGACCACGACGTGGCCGACGGAGCGGGCCGAGGACCGGTTGATGTTCCTCGACTCGCTGCGGTCCGGTCTTGGCCCGCAGGACGAGCCGTTCCTGGAGCAGGCGCTGGCCGACCGGAGCCGTAACGTCCGGGCGACGGCCGCGGAGCTGTTGTCGGCGCTGCCGGCCTCGGCGCTCGCCGCGCGGATGGCGGTGCGGGCCGGGGCCTGCGTGGCACTGGACCACACCCGGGACACGCCGACGATCAGCGTGGAGGCGCCGCACGAGTGCGACGCGGGCATGGAGCGCGACGGAGTCGTGGCCAAGGCTCCGGCGGGCCGTGGTGAACGGTCCTGGTGGTTCGGTCAGTTGGTGGAGGCGGCGCCGCTGGGCACCTGGCCGGGTCGGCTCGGAGGCCGTACGCCTGGCGAGATCGTGGCGTTGCCGGTGACGGACGACTGGCAGGGCGAGCTGCACGCGGCGTGGTGCCGGGCGGCGGTACGGCAGCGGGACGGCGAGTGGGCGAGGGCACTGCTCGGGTCGCCGTCCGCCCCGGAAGCCGGCGGTCCGGGGGCGGTGTCCCTGGCCGAGCGCGCGAAGCTCCTCGGCACGCTGGGCTCCGCCGAACGGGCCCAGTGGGTCGCCGGGTTCATCGCGACACACGGCCTGTCCGAGGCGTTTCAGCTGCTCGGAGTGTGCACGGTGCCGTGGAGCGGGCCGCTCGGGCGAGCGGTGGTCGACGCACTCAACATCGCGCGGGACGCGGGGAGTTATCCATGGAGCTTCAGTGGAGTGATGGGCCTGGCCGAGCGCTGCCTCGACCCGGCCGAGGCGAGCCGCCTCGACGGCCTGCTCGCCATACCGGACGAGCCGGAGGACGCGTCGCCAGGAGCTGGGGGGTACTGGGCGGAGGCGTTCCAGCGACTGGTCACGACATTACGCCTGCGGGCGGCCATGATCGAGGAGCTGGAACCACCCAGCCCGTCTGGGGGCACCCCCTCTGGGGGAGTTTGAGGACGAGGCCCTTCGGGCCGAAGCGGGGGTCTGGGGGCGGCAGCTCCCAGGGACCGCCACCCCCACCCACCCGCACCAAAGGTCGGCCAAGCCGCCGCAGGCAATCCGCTCAGCCGCCGGAGGCAGCCGGCTGATGCACGTTCGCCCGTACCCAGTCCACGATCGCCTGAGTCGTCGCACCCGGCGTGAAGATCTCGGCGACGCCCCTCTCCTTCAGCGGCGCGATGTCCGCCTCCGGGATGATTCCGCCACCGAAGACCAGGATGTCCTCCGCCTCGCGTTCCTTGAGGAGGTCGATCACGGCGGCGAACAGGGTGTTGTGGGCGCCGGACAGAATGGACAGACCGATCGCGTCGGCGTCCTCCTGGATCGCGGTGTCGACGATCTGCTCGGGCGTCTGGTGAAGCCCGGTGTAGATGACCTCCATACCGGCGTCGCGCAGCGCCCGCGCGATCACCTTGGCCCCCCGATCGTGGCCGTCGAGCCCAGGCTTGGCCACCACCACGCGGATCGGACCGGCTGCCACACCCATCACTGCCTCCATGAAGCGACTACATCCATCCGTACCGACAGGCACCGCTCATATCTGAGTTATGCCGCACTCGCCGCACACGTCATACATGGTGCGCCATCGCACTCCTCCGTCGCCCATCGCTCCGGACGCGCCCTCACGGCACGGACGCCCCGGGCCACATCGCCCAAGGAAGTGAACGAACGTTATCGCCAGCATCCCGCAACCGGCAGTTTCGCGGTGCAGACCGAGGGGGAAATCACACGGTGGGACACGTTCGCCGCGCACCGTTCCCATCACTGCGGCACACGGGCCGCAGAAGTCTGCGGTGCACGCGTCGCAGCGGGACCACGCGCAAAGGGAGCCGCAACGAGGTCGTCGCACCACCGCGCCGCCGACCGCGCGCCGTGGCGATGCGGCATCGACGGTGGCACGAAGGGCACGTAGGGCAGGTAAGGCACGACAAGCGGGGAGCCTCGTCGCCACACCGGCAGGGAGCCCCGTCAGGCCATCGGCGCGCCATCGCCGACCCGGCCGACGCACAGCACGCGCCTCGCTCACCCCATGCGCCTTCCTCATGCTCCGCCGGCCACCTCCGCCGCGACTTCCACGAGGGCACACGGGGGCCAAAGCCGTCCTCCCGCGTGCCACAAGGAGGTCGGCCATGAAGGTCACCGGGGCAGCACTCCCCTTTCTTCCGCTCTGCCGACGCCTGCTCCCGAGCAGACTCACCGGCCTCTCCCTCGCCCTGCTGAAGGCGACGGCCCTGGAGATCGCGATCCTCGCCGGTCACGTACTGCTGTATCCGTCCGGCATCGCCCAGGAGCGCCGTACGCCCCCCACGCTTCCCGCTCGGGACACCGCCCCGCTGCCGACCCGGACCCGACCGCCCGTAGTCCTGCTGCACGGCTTCATCGACAACCGCTCGGTCTTCGTCCTGCTGCGCCGCAGCCTCGCCCAGCACGGCAGGCACCAGATCGAGTCGCTCAACTACTCCCCGCTGACCTGTGACATCCGCGCCGCCGCCGAACTGCTCGGCCGGCACATAGAGGGGATATGCGAGCGCACCGGCAGCAGCCAGGTGGACGTCGTCGGACACAGCCTCGGCGGGCTGATAGCGCGCTACTACGTGCAGTGCCTCGGCGGCGACCTCAGGGTCCGCACGCTGGTCACGCTCGGCACACCGCACTCCGGCACCCGCGTGGTCCCACTGGCGAACGCGCACCCGATCGTGCGTCAGATGCGCCCCGGCTCACCGGTCCTGGAGGAACTGTCCCGGCCCGCGCCCGGCTGCCGTACCCACTTCGTGAGCTTCTGGAGCGACCTCGACCATCTGATGGACCCGCTGGAGACGGCCTGCATCGACCACCCGGACCTGCTGGCGCAGAACGTCCGCGTGAGCGGCATCGGCCATCTCGCCCTCCCGGTGCACCCCGCCGTGGCGGCCGGGATACGACAGGCGCTCGACACCGCACGGCCAGGGACCGAAGCCACCCCGCAGGCCGACGGCCTGACCGTGGCGTAATCACCCGCGACTCGCCCTCGGCCCAGCCCCGACCCACCCGCGACTCCCCCTCGGCCCACACCCGACACACAGCCCCGGAACACCCGACCGACATCGAACAACCTTCGAACGCAAGGCCAAACTCGCGCCCGCAGTCCGCCAAAACACGGCCGAATGCCCGTTTCCTGCGCGCGCGAAACCTGCCGAAGATTGTCGTGCCCGCGTACCGCCGGGTACAGTCGCCGCACTGCTCTGGCAGCCCCTGTTGTCGAGGCGAGAGAGAAGTTGGTGAACGATCGTCACCCGTCGGGGACCATGACCTCCCCGGCCACGGCTTCCGACGCCGCCTCGGCGCACTACGCGTCCTATGGCGCCCAGGAAGCCCAGTACGGTGACTCCACCGCGTACGGCACCTACGACGCCACCGGATTCGGCGCCGGCCAGGCCACCACCACCTTCGACGCGGACCCCCTGTTCGGCAGCCTCCCCGGTGAGACCACGGGCGGGTACGACGCCACGCAGTGGTCCACGGGCAACCACCACACCGTGAACTACGACGCCTATGCGGCCCAGCACCACGCCGCCTACGACACCGGCGCGTACGACACCACCGCATGGACGGCCGAGCACGAGCGACTGCCCTTCGTCCCGCAGCAGGCCAACGGCCACGACACCTCCGGTCAGTGGGATGCGACCGCCTGGGTCCAGCCCGACCAGTCCGGCTTGCCGGCCGACCAGACCCAGCAGTGGGAATGGGGCACGCAGACCTTCGACACCGGGGCGTACGACGCCACGCAGTGGAACTCCGACGGCGCCACCACACAGGCGACGGGCGAGTACCAACAGCCAGCAGAATCCTTCGACCAGCAGGAGACCGCGCACTTCGAGCAGATCGAGCACGTCGACCCCACGGGACATGTCGACCCCACGGCGTACGACGATCCGGCCCAGCCCGACGCCGAGTCGACCGCCACCGGCGAACTCCCCGCCGCGGCCCCGCTCCTCGACGACCAGGAGGAGGCCGCTCCGGCCCCCTCCCCGCGCGCGGCGTCCCGCAGCGGCTCGCGCTCCCGCCGTCGTACGCCCCCCAAGCGCTCCGCGCTGCTGACGGTTGCCGTGCCCTCCGCGTGTGTGATGGGCGTCGCCGGGATCGCCGCCGCCTCCGTCGGCACTCTGACCGACGACAAGGACGCGTCCACGCTCGCCTCGGACAGCGAGGCCGTGAAGCCGTCCGCCGCGAACAACAAGCTGGACACCCAGCTCGAGAGCCTCTCCGCCGGCGCCGACGACTTCGCCGACCGCGCCAGCCGTACGCAGGAGCGCATCGACCTCAAGGCGCAGCAGGCGGCCGAGAAGCGCAGGGCCGCCGAGGAAGCGGCCCGCAAGGAGCGGCTGCGCCCGAAGTTCGCGATCCCGGTCGCGAACCACGGCCTCAGCGCCTACTTCGGCCAGTCCGGCATCAACTGGATGTCCGTGCACACCGGCATCGACTTCCCCGTCTCGTACGGCACGACGGTGATGGCCGCGACCGACGGCACCGTGCGGACGCAGTGGAACAGCGCCTACGGCAACATGATGATCGTGACCGCGAAGGACGGCACGGAGACGTGGTACTGCCACCTCTCCAGCTACCGCGTCGCCTCCGGTACGACGGTCAAGGCCGGCGACCCGATCGCGTACTCCGGCAACTCCGGCAACTCGACCGGCCCGCACCTGCACTTCGAGGTACGCCCGGGCGGCGGCTCGGCCATAGACCCGCTGGCATGGCTGCGCAGCCACGGTCTGGACCCGACGTAACCGAACGATCGTCAGCAGGCGTCGCCGACCGCCGGACCGATCACAAGCCGACTCCCTCGCACGCCGCACGCCCCCGCCCGTCAGCGGGGGCGCACGCTCGCCGGTCCTACAACTTCTCCACCGGCGCGTACCGCAACAGCAACCGCTTCGGCTTGGTGTCCCCGAAGTCGATCGTCGCCTCGGCGTTCGCGCCCGTGCCCTTCACGGCCATCACGGTGCCGAGCCCGAACTGGTCGTGCGTGACCCGGTCCCCGACGGCCAGCTGGACGACGGGCTTCTCCGACGTACGGCGCGTGGCGAAACCGGACGCGCCCGAGGCGGAGGAGCGCGAGCGGGACGAGGACAGCGAGGCGGCCACCCCGGACGCGGGCCCGGAGGACACCGGCGAGGTCGCCCCCGTCCGCTTCCAGTCCACGTGCTGGGCGGGGATCTCCTCCAGGAACCGGGACGGCGGGTTGTACGACGGCTGGCCCCAGGCGCTGCGCATCGCCGACCGCGTGAGATACAGCCGCTCACGCGCACGGGTGATGCCGACGTAGGCGAGCCGCCGCTCCTCCTCCAGTTCCTTGGTCTGGCCGAGGGCACGCATGTGCGGGAAGACGCCGTCCTCCATGCCGGTGAGGAAGACGACCGGGAACTCCAGGCCCTTGGCGGTGTGGAGGGTCATCAGGGTGATGACGCCGGAGCCGTCCTCGTCCTCGTCGGGGATCTGGTCGGAGTCGGCGACGAGCGCGACCCGCTCCAGGAACTCCGCGAGACCGCCGGAGGCTTCGCCCTCACCCGACTCCTGCTCGAACTCCAGGGCGACGGCCGCGAGTTCCTGAAGGTTCTCGATGCGGGTCTCGTCCTGAGGATCCGTGGAAGCCTGCAACTCGGCGAGATAGCCGGTCCTTTCAAGGACCGCCTCCAGGATGGTGGCCGGTCCGGCCCCGGACTCCACGACCGTACGGAGCTCCTCCATCAGCGTGTTGAACCGCTTGACGGCGTTGGTCGACCGCGCGGCCATGCCGTAGGCCTCGTCCACCCGCCGCAGCGCCTGCGGAAAGCTGATCCTCTCCCGCTGCGAGAGGGCGTCGATCATCGCCTCGGCACGGTCGCCGATGCCTCGCTTGGGCACGTTCAGAATCCGCCGCAGCGGCACGGAGTCCTCGGGGTTGGCCAGCACCCGCAGGTAGGCCAGCACATCGCGGACCTCCTTGCGCTCGTAGAACCGCACCCCGCCGACGACCTTGTAGGGCAGCCCGACGCGGATGAAGACTTCTTCGAAGACACGGGACTGGGCGTTCGTCCGGTAGAAGACGGCGACGTCGCCGGCCTTGGCATCCCCCGCGTCCGTCAGTCGGTCTATCTCGTCGGCGACGAACTGCGCCTCGTCGTGCTCGGTGTCCGCGACATAACCAGTGATACGGGCGCCGGCGCCCGCATTGGTCCACAGGTTCTTGGGGCGGCGGGACTCATTGCGCTCGATGACGGCGTTCGCGGCGGTCAGGATCGTCTGCGTCGACCGGTAGTTCTGCTCGAGCAGGATCGTCGTCGCGTCCGGGTAGTCCTCCTCGAACTGGAGGATGTTGCGGATGGTGGCGCCCCGGAAGGCGTAGATCGACTGGTCGGCGTCACCCACCACACACAGCTCGGCGGGCGGGAGGTCGTACTCGCTGGGCGGCACGTCCACGGGGTGCTCGCTGGTCCCGACGAGCTCACGCACCAGCGCGTACTGCGCGTGGTTGGTGTCCTGGTACTCGTCCACCAGCACATGGCGAAAACGCCGGCGGTAGTGCTCGGCGACGTCCGGGAAGGCGCGCAGCAGATTGACCGTGGTCATGATCAGGTCGTCGAAGTCGAGGGCGTTGGCCTCCCGCAACCGCGACTGGTACAGGGCATACGCCTGGGCCAGCGTCTTCTCGAAGCCGTCCGTCGCCTGGGCGGCGAAGTCCTCCTCGTCGATCAGCTCGTTCTTCAGGTTGCTGATCTTGGCGCTGAAGGACTTGGGCGGAAAACGCTTGGGATCGAGATCCAGATCCCGGCACACCAGCGCCATCAGCCGCTTGCTGTCGGCGGCGTCATAGATCGAGAACGACGACGTGAAGCCGAGCTTCTTGCTCTCCCTCCGCAAAATGCGGACGCACGAGCTGTGGAAGGTCATCACCCACATCGCGTTCGCCCGCGGCCCCACGAGCTGCTCGACGCGCTCCTTCATCTCGCCCGCGGCCTTGTTGGTGAAGGTGATCGCGAGGATCTGCCCCGGATGCACATTCCGCTCGGCCAGCAGATGGGCGATGCGATGGGTGAGCACCCGCGTCTTGCCGGACCCGGCACCGGCCACGATGAGCAGCGGGCTGCCGGAGTGGACGACGGCCGCACGCTGGTTCTCGTTCAACCCCTCCAGCAGCGCGGCGGCGTCGAGGGCCGGGCGCGGGGCGCCGTCGCGGTAGTAGGCGTCCCGGTCCGGCGGCACGTCGAACTTCCCGCCGAACAGATCGTCCGGAACCGGTTCCGGAGCGTGATCGTCCTCGGGCGGCGGCGGGTGCTCCTCGTGGGCCCGTGGGGCCTGGAGGTCCGCCAGGAAGCTGTCGTCAAAGAGGCTGCTCATCGCTCTCCGAGTCTAGGGCGCCCCACTGACAGCCCGCCGCCACCCCGAGAACCTCGCCCGATCCAATCCCCGACACCCCACCATCCCTCACCCTCCAGCACCCGACAATCACACTCCGCAACCAACGCGCCAACCCCCGCACCCCACCCCAAAGACCCCCAAAGCGACCCCCGCCCGCAATACACCACCCCAAGGTCACGAAAATGTATCGGGCATATCGAACATCAACCTTCACAGGGGCCACACGAGTTGGCTACCGTGCCGGGCAGGCCGTACGACCCCCACCGGCGAACGTCGCCGGGCCGCGCGGCCTCCGCCGAGTCCGGTACGCCCCACGGGGCCCGGAGCCGGGGACCCACCGAACTTGGGGTGAATCGGCCGGACTTCCGAGCCGTAGGGCAACCCTTCCGAACCACCCGCCCGAACCCGACAGCTAACTCGGTAGGCGGAGCACGGAAGGAGTCGCCTCCCTTGGCGTCGCACCGCAAGTCGCGTCCCGCAGGCACGCGCGTCGCAGGCATACGGACCCCCGCCCTCGCCACGGCGGCCCTCACCTCCGTGGCCCTGCTGTCCCAGACGGCCAACGCGAACCCGTCCACGGACGACAAGCCGAGCCTCGAAGAGGTCGAGAAGAAGGTCGACGACCTCTACCGCCAGGCGGAGTCGGCGACCGAGAAGTACAACGCGGTCAAGGAGAAGACCGCGAAGCAGCGCAAGCGCGTCGACACCCTCCTCGACGACGTCGCCAAGCGCACCCAGACCCTCAACGACGCCCGCGAGGAACTCGGCCGCAACGCCGCCGCCCAGTACCGCACAGGAGCGGCCGCCCCCGACACGGCGACCTTCCTCCTCGCGGACACCCCGCAGGACTACTTCGACCAGTCCCAGCTGATGGACCGCATGACAGGCCGTCAGAAGGAAGCCGTCGACGACTACTTCACCCAGCAGTCCGCGACGATGAAGAAGCGCCAGGAGGCCACCCAGAGCCTCGAAACGCTCACCGAGTCGCAGAACGACCTTCAGACCGCCAAGACCACCGTCCAGACGAAGCTCGCCGACGCCCGTGAACTCCTCTCGAAGCTGACGGCGGAGGAGAAGGCCCGCCTCGCCGCGATCGAGAAGCGCAAGCAGGAGGAGGCCGCCCGCAAAGCCGCGGAGCTGGCCCGGCAGCAGGCTGAGGCCGAGCGTCAGCGCCAAGAAGAGGCACAGCAGCAGGAGAGCAACGAGCCCCCGTCCAGCTCATCCTCCTCGGACTCGTCCTCCTCCGACTCCTCGTACGCCACCAAGGCCGAGAAGGCCCTGGCCTTCGCCCGCTCCCAGATAGGCAAGCCGTACGTCTGGGGCGCCACCGGCCCCGATTCCTACGACTGCTCCGGCCTCACCCAGGGCGCCTGGAAGGCCGCCGGCGTCGACATCCCCCGTGTCACCTACGACCAGGTCAACGCCGGCACCACGGTCCCCCTCTCCAGCGCCCAGCCCGGCGACCTGGTCTTCTTCTACGACGACGTCACCCACGTGGGCATCTACATCGGCAACGGCATGATGATCCACGCCCCCAAGCCCGGCGCGTACGTCCGCGAGGAGTCGATCTACTACGACGGAGAGTCATCGATCCACAGCGTGGTGCGCCCGGCCTGACACCCACCCCCGCGCACGGCGGCAAGGGGACACATCGGCCCGACCGAGGACGGACAGTCCCGCGGCGCCGCACCCGCGCACGGCACGAAGGGGCCGTGTCGGGGGGTGTCCGCCCGCAGCGGCGGGCGGACACCCAGAGCACATCTCGAACTCACCGAGCCGCCCGACCGAGGACGGACACCCCCCCGGCGCGGCCCCGACCCCCAACGCACCGCAAGGCGCTACGCGAACCCCACCGAACACCAGCAGGCCGCCGCAGGCATCCCGGCCCAACCGCCGGAGGCACCCGGCGTGCCCCACCCCCCAGCCCCTACCCCCCTCCTAGCATCAACCCATGCCCGCGCCCGCGCCCGCCACCAC
>NZ_JAGMUL010000081.1 GCF_019049285.1 Streptomyces sp. AC550_RSS872 | reverse complement strand
AACACAGTGGACGCGAGCAACTGAGGACAAGCCCTCGGCCTATTAGTACCGGTCACCTCCACACGTTACCGTGCTTCCAGATCCGGCCTATCAACCCAGTCGTCTACTGGGAGCCTTACCCCATCAAGTGGGTGGGAGTCCTCATCTCGAAGCAGGCTTCCCGCTTAGATGCTTTCAGCGGTTATCCCTCCCGAACGTAGCCAACCAGCCATGCCCTTGGCAGAACAACTGGCACACCAGAGGTTCGTCCGTCCCGGTCCTCTCGTACTAGGGACAGCCCTTCTCAAGACTCCTACGCGCACAGCGGATAGGGACCGAACTGTCTCACGACGTTCTAAACCCAGCTCGCGTACCGCTTTAATGGGCGAACAGCCCAACCCTTGGGACCGACTCCAGCCCCAGGATGCGACGAGCCGACATCGAGGTGCCAAACCATCCCGTCGATATGGACTCTTGGGGAAGATCAGCCTGTTATCCCCGGGGTACCTTTTATCCGTTGAGCGACGGCGCTTCCACAAGCCACCGCCGGATCACTAGTCCCGACTTTCGTCCCTGCTCGACCCGTCGGTCTCACAGTCAAGCTCCCTTGTGCACTTACACTCAACACCTGATTGCCAACCAGGCTGAGGGAACCTTTGGGCGCCTCCGTTACTCTTTAGGAGGCAACCGCCCCAGTTAAACTACCCATCAGACACTGTCCCTGATCCGGATCACGGACCCAGGTTAGACATCCAGCACGACCAGAGTGGTATTTCAACGATGACTCCACGAACACTGGCGTGCCCGCTTCACAGTCTCCCACCTATCCTACACAAGCCGAACCGAACACCAATATCAAACTGTAGTAAAGGTCCCGGGGTCTTTCCGTCCTGCTGCGCGAAACGAGCATCTTTACTCGTAGTGCAATTTCACCGGGCCTATGGTTGAGACAGTCGAGAAGTCGTTACGCCATTCGTGCAGGTCGGAACTTACCCGACAAGGAATTTCGCTACCTTAGGATGGTTATAGTTACCACCGCCGTTTACTGGCGCTTAAGTTCTCAGCTTCGCCAGAACGAATCCTGACTAACCGGTCCCCTTAACGTTCCAGCACCGGGCAGGCGTCAGTCCGTATACATCGCCTTACGGCTTCGCACGGACCTGTGTTTTTAGTAAACAGTCGCTTCTCGCTGGTCTCTGCGGCCACCCCCAGCTCAGGACGTAAAG
>NZ_JAGMUL010000080.1 GCF_019049285.1 Streptomyces sp. AC550_RSS872 | reverse complement strand
ACAAACTCGACGCGGTCCCGGTCCGCCACAACGACCGCATCGCACTCCTCGGCGACGCCGGACAC
The DNA here is from genome assembly GCF_019049285.1 of Streptomyces sp. AC550_RSS872. GTDB lineage: Bacteria > Actinomycetota > Actinomycetes > Streptomycetales > Streptomycetaceae > Streptomyces. Next base: position 29,058 of record NZ_JAGMUL010000080.1, on the reverse strand, counting down.
CCCGTCGGCGCGGGCCAGGGCGCGTCGATGGCCTTGGAGGACGCACTCGTCCTGGCCCGGTCATTGGCCGCGGAGCCCTTGGTGGCGGCCGCCCTCTCGGCGTACGAAGCCGCCCGCTCGGCCCGTATCGCCAAGATGGTCAAGGCCGCCTCGGACAACCGCGACGCCAAGACGGCAGGCCCGCTCACCCGGCGGATACGCGACCTGGTGATGCCGCTGGCGGTCCGCCTCTTCTACGAGAAGGCCACAGCCTGGCTCTACACCCACGACTGCGGCGAACTGCTGACCATCCGGACGGATGGAGACTCCCGGGCCCGTGGCTCACGACTCTGACCTTCACGGGGTTGATCGCGCTGCTTGTGCCACGTCCTCGGTGGCCCGCCGCGGGCGGGGAACAGCCAGGGGCCCAAAGTCGAGGCGCTTGTCCATCTCCAGCCGGAAGGTGCCGTACGGATTGATATTCGACCAGAACAGCGCGGTTAGCCCGCGCCGGTCATCGTTGCGCAGCTTCTTCGCCCACGCCGACTCGGCGAGCACCTGCTGGAGCAGCAGGGTGTTGATGTACACGAGGCTGCTCTGGAGCAGGTGCAGTGCGAGCATCGAGGTCTCGGCGTGCTCCTTGTCCGGGCCGGTCAGGGCACCGTCCTTGCCGTACTGGAAGCACGGTGTTCGCCGAGTTCCAGTTCTCCACGACCTGGAGGCCGCCGTGGATCTCGCGGCGCAGGTCGGGGCTGGCGAGGTAGTCGCAGGCGAAGGTCGTGCGCACCGCGCGGCCCAGTTCTTCGAGGGCCTGGTAGGTGGGGTGCTTGGGACCGCCCCGGGTGAAGCGCCGCAGGACCTGCTCGGCCTCGGCTGTCCCCAGGCGCAGGGCGGTGGCGTACTTGACCATCTGGTCGTACTGCTGGGCGATCAGGTCCCAGCGGATCGCGCGGGTCAGCGAGCCGCCGAGCGCCGGCCGGCCGGGCGGGTCGTCGTCGGGCCGGTACAGGCGGATGCTGCCGATGTTCTTCAGCCTCGGCAGCAGGCGGAAGTTGAGCAGCTCGGTGAACGCGAACCCGACCACGCTCGCGCCGGGGTCTTGCCGCCGACGTCAGCGTACTTGGCCAGCAGCTTCAGGGCGTCCATCACCGGCCGGTCCGGGTCCCGGCTTCAGCAGCCGAGCAGGGCCGGCAGGCCGGACAGGTCGGGCAGCTCGTCGAAGGGCTGGTAGTCGGCGCTGCCGCGGGCGCCCATGGAGCCATTGTGGCCGTAGCGGTTGATCCACACGCGGCGAGCGAGGCCGAGGCCGCGGGTGGGGATGAGGTCGTACTCCCAGCCCTGGGCGACGTGGATGACCTGGGCGGGGTCGATGTCCATGGCCTGGAAGGCGTACTCGAAGGCTTGCCGGGAGGGCTTGTACGCCTTGGCCTGCTGGGCGGTGATGACATGGTCGAACTCGACGCCCATGTTGGCCAGGTTCTGGGCGATGAGGTCGTCGTCCGTGTTGGAGATGATGGCGATCTCGTACCGGGACTTCAGTGCCCGCAGGGCGGCCGGGACCTCGGGGTGGGGGCCGAAGGTGGGCACGGCCGCGACCAGGGCCTCGCCGTCGGACTGCCGGTACTCCAGGCCGTGCAGACGCATCGCTATCTCCAGGCTGGCGGGCAGCAGTTCGCGGAAGGGGCGGTATGCCTCCAGTACGGCGTGGAACCGCATGATGCGGAAGTCGTCGAGGAACTCGTCGACGTTCAGACGGTCCAGGTCCAGCCGGTCGGCCAGGACCTTCAGGGTGGTGGGGCCGAGCTGGAAGTCGACCAGGGTGCCGTAGGCATCGAAGGTGACGATCTGACGCATGATGTTCAACCTCTTTTCGGGCATACAGAGCATTCTGTTTGCCGGGGGCATGAGGGCTGAGGGGCTGAGGTCCCGAAGGGGCCGCCATTGGAAGACGGGCCCCGGACAGGCCGGGGACTGCGAATGCTGATCAGGTAGTCGGCGGCAGCATCATTGCTGCTCCGATGCGATGAGCCTCTCCGGCTCGAGGTGATGCGTCAGTGAAGCACCGCGGAGAATCCGGCAACAAGGGACGTGAGGCCGCGAGATCGGCCACGTATTTTGTGCGTGTGCACAATCTCTGTCAGGAATCCGATGCGGGCTGCGGCTGCGGCTGCGGCTGCGGCGCGGACTGCGGCCGCTCGGCGCCGCTGCCCGGCAGCGTGACCGGGCTGTCGGCCGCCGAGGCTGCCGCTCACATGTAGCGCATGTGTCCTCTGACCGACACGCTTTGGCGCCGGCTCTCTCGGTCGCGGCCCCGGCCGGTGGCTTCGTCCCGTCCAGCGATCGGTGGATCAGGACATCGCCGCCCGGAAGCGGGCGCCCGCGTCCGTCTCCAGCCAAGCCAGGGCGAGGACCAGCCGGGCGGCGTCGTTCGGTCGGGACAGCTTCAGCCCGGTCGCCTCTTCCGCAGCCTGTAGGCGATTGCCCACCGTGTTCCGGTGACGGTAGGTGCGTGCGGCCACCTCGGCGACCGAGCCGAGGTCGAGGTACCAGCGCAGGGTCTCGAGGATGCGGTCGCGGTCGCGCAGCTCTAGCAGTGGGCGCAGCACGCCGGTGGCCATCGCACCGGTGAGCTCCTCCTGCGCCGACATGATCGCCCCGATCCAGTGGCCCTCCACGTGCCGCACTCCGGGCTGCGCGGAGCTGCGGATCGCGGCACGTGCGAACCGGATGCCCCGCGCCGTCAGCGCCAGGCCGGGGACTTCCGCGACGCCGCAGCGCCACGGGGCGAACGGCCGGAGCATGGCAAGCATGACCTCTTCATCGCGCCGTCCGTGACCGATGATGCCGAGGAGTTCGTCACCCATCCATCCGAAGTGACGTACCAGGCCGCCCCGACGCAGCGCATCGTCGACCTGGGACACAGCCGGGTCCCCGGTAGGAACGGATTCGACCACGACCACGGTCAGCGCGACGTTCTCGGAGAAGCCCAGCAACGTGGAGGCCTCGGCGACGGTGGAGGGATCCTGCTCCCCTTCCAGGACCAGGCGGCTGAAGGCGCGGTTGCGCACCTCCGTACGACGGCTCGCAAGGTCCCGCTCGGTGCGGCGGTAGGCGTCGACGACCTCGACGCTGTTGGCGTCCGTCGCCTCCCAGACGCGGATCAACCCGTCGAGGAAGTCGGGATCGGCGCTGATGCCACGTGCTCGCCCCTCTGCGAGCACGGCCTCCCACAGGGTCCTGAGGTCCAGCTGGAAGGAGTGCATCAGAGCGGTCAGGGGGAACGCCTGCTCCGCTCGCTCGCGTCCCACGTCCTCGGTGGCGCGCGAGACGGTCCGGGGCACGGGACCGCCGGCCAGCCGGGTCAGGGCGAGTTCGAGGGTTCGTCGCATCCCCTCCCGTTTCTGGACCGGGTCCCAGTCCGCCGACGCGTAGGCGGGCTCCTCGGCTTCCAGTTGTTCGAGAGCACGAGAGGTCAGTTCGTCGAGCCGTTCCTCGAGGAGCCGACGCGCGATCGCCTGCACGGCGTCGTGGCGAGTCCCGCCCTTACGGCGTCCCGGGCCGCTCACGAGGACCGCCTCTCCCGACGACAGCCGTCACCGGACGGATCCGGGGCCGTCTCCGGGCAATGCCGCTGGCATGCCGCTGGGGCTCCCTGACAGAAATTGTGCACAGGCACAAAATACGGGGTCGATGTCGCGGCCCCGCGTCCCTTGTTGCCGGATTCTCCGCGGTGTTTCATCTGACGCATCACCTCGGGCTGGAGTGGGCTCGTGACATGACCCGCACTTGGAGCAGCTATGGCACTTCCGCACCTGATCCCCAGTCGGTCACCTTGAGCAGACGCTGCTGAGGGGCGCCGCGTTCCTCGGCTCACTGTCGGCCTTCCGCCACGGAGCCCACCAGGAGGCGATGACCAAGGCGGCCGAGCCAACCGGTTCGCCAGGCAGAGCGGAAGCGAGATCATCCAGGACTCCCGCAGAGACTACGCCGAGCTCAAGGCGAGGGTCGAGGACCAGAGGGCACCGCTGGACGCCGCCGAGGCGCTGCGCGGGGTGCTCGCCGCCAACGTCACCTGGGACGCCGTGACCGCCGCCGCGTGAGCTGATGACCGGTCTCGATGAGCGCTCCGCCTTTGACGGACGACCCGCCTCGGACCTGATCGCCGACCAGGTGTTGGGAGAGCGTCCTGGCCCAGGTCCCACTTGGTCGAGGTCTGCGCAGCCCGTGAAGCGATCGAGACACAGCTGCGGCAGCCCTCCCCGCCGCCCCCGGGAACCGCAATCGATCGGACCGTCCGGGAGCCGGCTGACAGCCTCGGACAAAGGTCGGACACCGGTGGCGGCGGGGGACTGGCCACGACCTGAGCGTCGTGGCGCAGACCCCCGGTGAGTGATGAGCGACCTGACGACGAGAGAGAGAACGCACCGATGACCTCAGCGACCACAACCGGCCAGGACGGAACGACCATCCCCGGTCACACCGGCCAACTGCCGGACTCGCTCCTCGATCACGTGCTGCGGCAGTCCTTCGGACTCGAGGGATATGTCCAGCACCCACTGGGAGGGGAGATCGACCAGAACGTCCGGATCACCGGCGACGACGGCCTGCGCTACTTCGTACGGGTCACCCGCGCGGAGCCGGACTCGGCCGACGTTCTCTGGCAGAACTCGCTCCTCCAGCATCTGGCCGCCACCGTTCCCGACCTTCCGGTGCCACGGCTGATCCCGACACGCGAGGGGAAGTTCCTTGCCGCCGTCGTCCACGAGGGCCGAACGCACGTGGTCCGCGTGATGAGCTGGCTTGAGGGCCGGGTCCTGGCGGAACTCGACGACCACCCCGCGGCGCTTCTGCGCCGGCTGGGAGAAGCCGCTGGGCGGCTGAGCCTCGGACTCTCCAGCGTGGAGCCACCGGTGGGCCTGGAACCACACGACTGGGACATGCGCCGGGCCGCTGAGATCGTCGAGGCGTCGCTGCACGCTGTACAGGACGCGGACCGGCGGGAGTCGGTGCGCACGATCATGGGCTGGTACGACGCTCTCCTGCCGGCATGGGACCGACTGCCGCGGAGCGTCGTACACCAGGATCTCAATGACGCCAACGTCCTGGCCGACGCCGACGCCGACGCCGACGAGGACGGGGTGCTGCGGATCTCGGGCATCGTCGACCTGGGCGACTCGCTCTACAGCGTGCGCGCGGCGGAGGTGGCGATCGCGGCGGGCTACGCCATGGTCCGCAAGGCCGACCCGCTCGCCGCTGCGGCCGAAGTCGTGGCCGGCTTCCACTCGGTGCTCCCCCTCACGGCCGAGGAACTGGCGGCCGTCTATCCGTTGGCGGCCGCCCGGCTGTGCATGAACGCGGTGACGTGGACGCGCCGGGTCGCCGAGAGCGACACGCCGTACGGGCGGAACCGCATGCAACACACCTGGCCCGCGATCGCGCAGGTGGCCGAGGTCTGCCCCGACGTCGCCGAGGCGACGTTCCGGGTCGCGTGTGGGCTCCCCCCGACGCGGGAGCAGCGGGGTTTGGCAGAGGCCTTGGCAGAGGCGGCCCGAGACGGTGCCCCGTACGCACCGGCCCCGCAACTGCTTGACCTGCGACCGGCAAGTGATCTCTACGACGAAGTCGACTGGCACGACGCGAGGGCGGTGCGCGCGCGCATCGACGACGTCCTCGACGGACGACGGCGGCGGGGCTACGTGCCCCACCTCGGCGCATCGCTGCTCCTGGGGGGCCGGCGCCGCCCGGGAGCCGACGAGCCCGCGACGGTTCAGGTCGGCGGCTCGCTGATCGTGGCAGACGCCGAGGAGGTTGCCAGCCCGCTGTCCGGCGTCGTCGAAGCCCGCGGTGGCGCCGGGATGCCGTTGGTGCTGCGACATGCGGTCGAGGGGCTGGAGTTCTGGACGTGCTGGTGGGGACTCGACGACGTGCCGCCCGTTGCGGCGACAGTCCTGGCCGGGACGCCGTTGGGACGCGCCGGCGCCGGCGAGGAGACGGACCCGCTCGGGCCCTGCGTCCAGGTGCAGGTCCACCGCACCGCGCGGATGGCCACGTGGCCGCCGCCTCGCGTCGTGCCGCCCTCCGCACGGCAGGTGTGGAGCCACCTGTCACCCGACCCCGCCCGGCTCCTCGGGTTCACCGAGTCCTCCACCCCGGCCCCCACCATCGACGACGTCGTCTCAGTGCGCCGTCGCCACATCGCCCGCTCCCAGCGCAACTACTACCGCACCCCGATGAACCTTGTGCGTGGGCGGGACGTGTGGTTCCACGACGAGGACGGCCTGGCCTATCTGGACTCGCTGAACAACGTCACCCACGTCGGCCATGCCGAGCCACGCGTGACGGCCGCCGCCACCGGACAGCTGCGCAAGCTCAACACCAACAGCCGTTTCGTGTACCCGCAGATCGCCAGTTACGTGCAGAAACTGGTAGCCACGCTGCCCGGCCCGCTCGAGGTCGTCTTCCTCGTGTGCACCGGCAGCGAGGCAAACGACCTGGCGCTGCGGATCGCCCGCCAGGTGACAGGTCGTCAGCACATCGTCAACATCGACGGCGCGTACCACGGAAACACCGGTGTGGTGACCGGGATCAGCCCGAACCGTTACAAGGGCCCCGGCGGCGCCGGTGCGCCCGCGACCACCCACGAGGTCGTCATCCCGGACCGCTACCGCAGCACCTACGGGTACGACGACGCGGACGCCGGAGTCAAGTACGCGCGCGACGCCGCGGCTGTCATCGAGCGGATCACGGCCGACGGCCGACCCCCGGCCGCCTTCATCGCAGAGTCCCTGATGGGATCGGGCGGGAACATCGTGTTCCCCGACGGCTACCTCGACGGCGTGTTCACCGCGGCCAGGCGGGCGGGCGCCCTGTGCATCTCCGACGAGGTCCAGGTCGGCGTCGGACGACTCGGGCCCTGGTGGGGGTTCGAGCTCCAGGGGGTGGTCCCGGACATCGTCACGATGGGCAAGCCGCTCGGGAACGGGCATCCCCTCGCGGCGGTGGTCACGACTCGGGAGATCGCCGACGCGTTCGACACGGGCATGAAGTACTTCAACACCTTCGGTGGCAACCCGGTCTCCTGCGCGATCGGCGAGGCCGTGCTCGACATCGTCGAGCAGGATGGGCTGAGGTTGAACGCCGTGAGCGTGGGCGGGTACTTCGCCCAGTCGCTGCGCGAGCTCCAGCAGCGCCAACCGCTCATCGGTGACGTGCGGGCGGAAGGGCTCTACCTCGGCGTCGAACTGGTCCGCAACCGCACCACCAAGATGCCGGCCACTGAGCAGGCCTTCATGGTCACCGAGCTCATGAAGGAGCGAGGCGTCATCGTCTTCCCCAATGGCGTGCACGACAACGTACTGAAGATCAAACCGCCCATGACCTTCCGCCGTGAGCACGTGGATCTCTACGTCGACGTGCTGGACGAGGTCCTGACCCTGCCCGAACTGCGCTCGGCCGTTCAGTCCTGAGACGGGCAACCGTCTACTGAGGCAGTGAACGAGAGTGGCCCGCGAATGCGAGAAGTGCCCCGCGGGCCGGCTTCTCCGGCCAGGGCTTCAAAGTCTCGCCCGCCATGGGCGGCATCGCCGCGGACCTCGCCCTTCAGGGCCGGACCTCCCAGCCGATCGACTTCGTCACCACAAACGGCCGCACCGCGGCCTGAGCCCGAACGAGGAAAGCCATGACCCTGACCATCGGCGCGCTGACGGCCGAGCCCGGCCAGAAGACCCGCGGGAGCCTGTCCGCCGACCTGGGCACCACGACAGTGGAGGTGCCCCTGATCCTCGTCAACGGCTCCCGCCCGGGCCCGAGGGTCGTGATCACCGGTGGCGTCCACGGCGGCGAGTTCATCCCCGTCGACGCCACCACCCGCCTGGCCGGGCTGCTGGAACCGGACGAGATCGCCGGCCAGCTGGTGATCTGCCCCGTGTCCAACCCCCCGGCCGTCTACGGCGGACGGCTCAACATCTCCCCGCTGGACGGCGTCAACATCAACCGCGTCTTCCCAGGCGACAAGGACGGCGGCCCCACCGACCGGATGGCGGCCTGGCTGTTCGAGAACCTGATCGACGGCGCCGACGCCTACGTGGACCTGCACAGCGGCGGCATCGACCAGCACCTGCTCGACTTCGTCGGCTACCGCCTGACCGGCGACGACGAACTGGACGCGAAGAACAGGGCGATGGCCCACGCGGTCGGATACGAGCTGGTCATCTTCGGCACCAGCGCCGACGGCGGCAACAGCCACGCCGCGGCGAACCGGCAGGGTATCCCCGCGATCCTCGTCGAGACCGGCCAACTCGGCGACCGCGACCCCGCCACCGTGCGCAGGCTCCTCGACGCCCTGTACCGGCTCCTGCACCACCTCGGCATCATCGAGTCGCCGCAGCACCTCGCACCGGTGACCGTGCAGCCGCGCGACTGGATCTGGACGGGCGAGGTCGAATCTCCGGCCGCAGGCCTCTGGTACCCCGACGCGGTCACGGGCGACGAGGTGACCGAGGGACAGACCATCGGCCGCATCATCGACCCGGTCGACGGCACCGAACACAAGATCACCGCCGTCTCCACCGGAAAGATCATCTACAACATGAACGGACTCTCCGTCCGCCCCGGCACGCACCTCGCCGCCATTGCCACCCCGCACCACTGACGGGCTGCACGCCCACCGACGAACAGGTCCATGCCGTCGATGCTTCCGCGACGGTCACCACCTGGTCTTGCAGGCCGGCAGGCCGGCGCCGGCACTGGCAAGACCTGCACGCTCGATCTGCTCGCCGCGAGTACCAAGCACCGTGCAGGCTCCTGTGGCTGATCTCGTGATCACCGATGCGGACAGGGGATCTGATGCCGTGGGCCTTCCCGATCCGCCAGGCGGGCGGCGGGGGCTGCTGAGGCGGCGAGCGAAGCGATGGCCGATGGCCGCGTATGCCGTGGCATGCGCGGTCCTGCACAGTACGGAGCGCGGAAACCGGGCGGCTGCGTCGTCGGTGATATCCCTGTTGAACGCGAGGTAGCGACCCCCACACCGTGCTGCGTACGGTCACCCGCTTCTGGCCAGTCCGCCGACAGGGCTTTGGCGTCACGCCACGTGTCAGCCCTGCGCAGGCTCGAGAGGCCGGACGAGTATGGGCAACTCGCCGACGTCGTCATGCCGTTCGTCGAGAAGGCATGGAAGGACCTGCAAAACCCTGAGGAAGGCGAAGTCCGGTTCGAGTATGACCACTACCTGAAGATGTGGGCCCTGACTGAACCGAAGATCGACGCCGACTTCGTCCTCCTCGACGAAGCCCAGGACACCAACCCTGTCCTTGAGCAGGCCTTCGCGCTCAACGCGGCCACGCCCAACTGGTGATGGTCGGCGACTCCGCCCAGGCCATCTACGGGAGGGGCGCGGCGCCCGAGATGTGATGACGGGCTTCGACGCCACCCACCTCACCTTGACCCGTTCCTGCCGCTCCGGTCCGCTCCTCGCCGAACAGGCCAACCGGTGGCTGGCGTTGACCGACGCGCCCATCCGGCTCACCGGCACCGTTCCGATTCCAACGGAAGTCGGCCTGGTCACCTCCCCAGACGCGGTGCTGTGCCGCACCAACATCGGCGCCGTGACCGAAGTCATGCGGCCGCCGGGGTGATCAGCTCGTCGAAGATCCACTCATGCTCGGACGCGGACAGCCGGTGGTAGGTGACTCCGGGCGGTGCAGTGGTGGGCTGGGCGGTGCCGCCCCACTGGGTGCCCTGCCCTCCACTCACTGGTCCGCCCTGCTGTCCGGTGAACGGGCTGCCGGGCTGCCCACCGTCTTCGCCCTGGAGGCCCTCGCCAACGTGTGTCCTACCCGGCTGGCCCGGCCATGGTGAGCGTCCTCGGTCCGGCGGCCCGCCCGGGCGCCGGGGTGCTGCTCGGCCCCACCAGGGACCGGGCAGCTGCCATCACTCCCACCCGGTTGCGCGGGACCATCAGGTCGTCGCTTGGACGTGTCATCCCCACCATGGACTGCAATAGGAGACTCCGGAATTGAGCTTGATGGGCACGCCGGGCTTGTGCAGGCAGATCCGTGCGGAGACCTTCTTGAACTTGCTGTAGGTCTTGTTGAAGGGGACGTTGTTGCTCTTGGTCACCTTGGAGTACCCACCGAGGGTGCCGTCGACCCTGAACATGACGACGACCTGACGGTTGCCTGGGGCATAGTAGTGGTTGAGCTTGCCGCTCATCTTTCCTTGGTAGTAGCCGTTCCCGACGGCCGTGTACGTGTGCGTGATGTCGGCGTAGCCGTTTGCACCACCTCCTACTTGGGTCCACAGCCGCGCTCGGTGCGTGGTCTGGGCGGTTACCGGAGCCTTGACGTGGGCCGGACCCGTGTCAGTGCCTGCTGTGTCGTTGCCGGACTGCGCCTCGGTGGTGGCCGGCATGCTCCTGACCATGCTGGTGACCGCCTTGGCCGGCTGGGGAACTGCTACGGCGGGAGCCCCGACGGCGAGGCTGGCGCCGAGCGCTGCGATCGACAGGCCGATGGTGGCGCGTTTGGCCATGTTCATGCTCGTGCTTCCTCCAATGGTGGATGCGGCCGGGCTGGCTGTGGCCCGGCCGGTGCTGTGCGTCATCGAGTTCAGCGGCATCGGAATTGAATGAGGAGCCGGTTTTGCCACCCTGATCAATGGCTGCTCCGAAGGCCGGGGACAGGTGGTTGCGGCGCTGGCTGAGGAGAGAGCATCGGGGTTGCCCTTGCGTCACGGGTGCGCGTAGCTTCGCGGGCCGCAGCGCCGCGTTCACGGGGGAAGCGGCACCGGGAGGGTGTTGATGGCGGGACGTCCGGAGAGTCCGCTGGATCCGAGTGCCGGGCCGGTGGCGCGGTTGGCGGCCGAGTTACGCAAGCTGCGGGCGGAGGCCGGCGGTCCGACGTACCGGGTGATGGCGCAGCGCGCGGGTCAGGGGGCGAGCGCGCTTTCGCAGGCGGCGGCGGGGGAGCGGCTTCCGACGCGGCCGGTCGTGCTGGCCTACGCAAGTGCGTGTTTCTGATCCCCGGCGCCCCGGCTGCCCTCGGAGCCGGCAATCCGTAGGCAGCCGACGCCCCCAACCGATACGGTCTGTGAGTGGCTGTTGACTATGAGAGCGCCTGGCCGAAGACCTGACCAGCCGGACTGACAAAGCAGTTGAGGCTGTAGCACGCCTTGCGGTGGACACAGGCATCACGTTCACGATCACCGACATTGTGGACGCAGTGGAACGTGAACTGCCTGCCGGGTACCCAGCGCCGACAGCAGGCGGCCTAACGCGGCGTGGCGTCATCGCGCAGATGGCGGGGGAGATCCTCATACTCCAGCCGTAGATCGTGATCTTGCTGGTGTGGGACGCCGCGGAGATGGCCGGCGTTGATCATCTGGACGAGATCGCCCACACCATCGGCGGCGTCCGTCCCTTGCCCGCTTACTCCGGTCCACCGAGGCGGAGGGCATCCTTCATCTCGCTGAGCTTCGCGGCTGCCGTCGCGGTCCACTCCTGCGGCTGTCCAGCAACACGGAGGGCGTCCTCAATCTCCCTGAGTTTCACGGAGGACAGCACGCCTGCCCGCTCGACCAGGTCGTCCCGGGACACGATGGTCAGCCACGTGCAAGGGGTGAAGCCTGGACGCGGGAACGCGAACCGCAGCACGCCTTCAAAGGGCAGTCCTTCCGTGGCGCCCATGGCCACTTCGATGCCCAGACCGCTGATGTCTACGCCCGCCGGAGCGACGACCTGCATCGCCCGGATCCCGGACGCCTCGTCTCCCGGCAGCAGCACGACCGGCCGTCGCTCATCAAACTCGACCCACCAGACTTCGCCGTGTTGCATATGTCCTCCTGGCACGATCTGCGGTGAGGGCGCTGTGAAAACGGGTGCGGCCACCGTTGATCATCGGTGTGTGAAGACTGAAGATCATGCGGCGGCCGCAGGTCACAGCGTAGACCGTGCCCGGTGGCAGGAGTCATTCGAGGGCCTGATGCAGCGGATCGCGGGCCGCTTCGCGCGGGTTGAACCCCGGCGCCGGGTGCCGGACTTGGTCCTTGGACTGCTCTCGGACCTGCCGCGCAAGAACTGCTGGACCATAACCGAGCACATCGGGGACACCACCCCGGACGGGCTGCAACACCTGCTCGGGCGGGCAAAGTGGGACGCCGACCTGGTCTGCGACGACCTGCGCGGCTACGTGCTGGAGCATCTGGCGGACGAGCAGGCCGTGCTCGTGGTGGACGAGACCGGCGACCTGAAGAAGGGCACGCACACGGTCGGCGTCCAACGCCAGTACACCGGCACCGCCGGCAGGATCGAGAACGCCCAGGTCGCCGTCTACCTCACCTACACCTCCCGGCACGGGCACGCAGGTATCGACCGTGCCCTGTACCTGCCCAAGTCCTGGACCGGCGACGTCGAACGCCGCGAGCAGGCCGCCGTCCCGGACGAGGTGGGCTTCACCACCAAGCCGTAGCTTCACGAGGACAGGGCCGAGTAGATCCAACCCTTCTTGCCCTTGTGGGCCCCGGACTTCACCCCGCCAACGTCCAGTGCAGTGCGCCTGGCATGATCGTCCCCACGGGGAATGCTGGAAAGCTTCCAACGGGGAAACACGTGCGCGCAGCGAGTCGCCGCCAGGCGGGCCCAAGGGTCTGCCCGGCGTTCGTTAGTCGCACGTACAGAGAGAACGGGTGAATCGTGGGAATAGCAGCTCGAATGGTGGTTGCGGGCGTTGCTGCGACAGCGCTCATGGGGGCGTCCGTGACGGTTGCTGAAGCCCAGGCATCCCGCGCCGCGGGCGACGGCGTGTGGCGCTGTGAGGGCGAGAAGGTGCTGCGGTGCATCATGCGCGTCAGTGCGAACAAGGTGCAGCTGAACTTCACCAACAAGACGTACGGGACGATCAACTCGGAGTTCCTCCTGAACTGCGCGGGCCCGGCAGGCCAAACGGCCTACGTCTTGAAGAAGGGCCTCAAGCCGCGTGGCGGGTACCTCTCCAAGGTGATCACTTGCCCCAAGCGGCTTCAGGACTCGGCCATAGGGATCCAGAGGACGCCGTCCGGCTCCGACGCCTGGTACACCCCCAGGATCGCCATCTGATCCGCTCTGGTCAGTGAGGGTGTGGATCGGCCGCCTCCTTCGAGGTGGAAGTGATCCGGCGCCGCCGGCCGCGACCGGCCCCGTCCCGGCCCTGTACTCGTGAAGGTACGGCCAGGGGACACGTCCCCTGGCCGTACCTTCACGAGTACAGGGCCGGGGCTCAACCCTCAACCGCGGCCCAGAACAGCGCACCCGCAAAAGGCCCATGCTCAACGACCTGCGCGACTCCGGCGCCCTCGAGGACAACGCCGATCTCGTCATCCTCATCCACCGCGAAGACGCCTGCGAGAAGGACTCACCCCGCGCTGGCGAGGCCGACCTGATCGTCGCCAAACACCGCCAGGGCCCACCGCGACCATCACCGTAGCCTTCCAAGGCCACTACTCGCGCTTCGTCGACATGGCACAGACGTAGCCGCTTCCCGTTGGTTCGTATTTCGCGTGTCCCTTTCTCATTGACGGTGGCCTCTGTCCGGCCCAAGGGACATGAAGGTGAGACGAACTCGTTGTCCTGTTGCCCCGCCTTCGGGCACATGGGCCGAGTCGATGAGCCGGGCGGCCCGCCATCCGTTCCATCGTGCCCATACCGGTCAGACGGGGCGGATCCCGCGCTCCTCGAAGACCTCGCGCAGGACACCGACGGCATTGAGCGCGCGGGGGAATCCCGTGTACGGGACGGCCTGGATGACCGTCTCGATCACCTGCCGGGGTGAGAGTCCCACTCTGAGCGCGGCGTTGAAGTGGACCTTTTGCTGGGGTGCCGTGTCACCGAAGGCGATCAGTCCGCCCAGGGTGACAAGCTGCCGTTGCCGCAGGTCGAGCCCCGGTCGCGTGTAGATGTCTCCGAAGGGGAATTCGACGATGTACCGGCCGAGATCCGGCGCCACGTCGTTCAGGGACTCGATCACCTCGATGCCGTGCTCGCCGTCGACCTCGCGCAGTTTGTCCTCGCCCCGTGCATAACGATCCCCGCCGGGCTCCACCTCGATCGGCTCGATGTGCACCCCTCGCTCCTCGAACACGGCGCGCGCGGCGGCCAGCGCGTTGAGCGTCCGCGGGAACCCCGCGAAGGGAACCAGGTGGATCAGCGCCTCCACCACCTGCGCCGCGTCCAGACCGGTATGCAGCGCCGCGCCGATGTGGAACCGTAACTGAGGGGCGGTGTCCCCGGCGGCGGTCAGTGCGCCGATGGTCACCAACTGCCGCTGCCTTACGTCGAGTCCGGGCCGTGCGTGCACATCCCCGTACGCGAACTCGACTACGAAGCGCCCCAGATCCGGGGCGATGTCCTCCAGCGCCTCCACCGTGGCGAGGGCATCCTCGCCGGCGATCTCCTTCATACGGGCGGCGCCCCGCGCGTACCGCTTGGACGGCCCACGATCCGCACTGTCGGCCACCGCTACGCCCGGCCTCGTCAGGGGTACTGCCATCGCGCCGACCCCTCCAACAGCTCCGTACCGCAGGAGGGCCCGCCTGCCCCTGCCCGCCTCGTCCCTCCGCCGTGCGTCACGCCTGTCGTCCGCTGTCCCCATCCCGTTCCTCCACCAGCCGCTCGTAGTGCGTGATCTTGTTGTCGATGGCGTCGAGGCTGCGCATGACGGCCTCATACCTCCTGCTGACCTGTGCCTGGTGTCTCCGTAACAGCTCCAGCCGCTCCCGCACGGTGGCGTTTCCGCCCCGGCGCAGCTCCGCGAACGCCAACATCCCCTGGATGGGCATCCCGGTCGTCCGTAGCCGTAGCAGAAAAGCCATCCAGGCCAGATCCGCTGCCTGATAACGGCGCCGTCCGTCCGGCCCGCGTGCCACGCCGTCGATCAGCCCGATGCGTTCGTAGTAGCGGAGAGTGGAAGGGGTGAGCCCGGTCAGCTCGGACGTCTCGGCAATGGTCAGAGTTCCGTCGATCTGTTCGATCCGCTCGGTCGCCACACGACGACCGTACGAGTTGAAGCGCGCTTCAACGCAAGGGAGCCGTCGCAGCCACGGGCGCGACGATCTCCGGGTGCCGCCCCCCCGGCTCAGGGGTAGGAACGCACGCACACACGTCGATGCTCGCGAAACCCTCCGTCTCGCTGGCCTTCACCTCACCGGCGCCGACTTGGGAGGGGCTGATCTTACCGACGTGCGCCTAGAGGGCGCTGAACTCACCGATGCCAACCTGTCCAACGCGGATCTGACCCACGCCCACCTGACTCCGCCGGGCTCTGGGCGCCTCGCTCAGAGAGAGGTGAACCTCACCCAACCTCAGGGGCGTCAGCTTGGCTGACATGGACCTCGATGGCGTATCCCTGGACAGAGCAGAGCTCATAGACGCCCATCTGGACGGAGCGGACCTCACTGACGCCCGACTGGTCGGGGCGAACCTCACCCGCGCCAGTACAAAGTCACGGGAAAGCCCCGGTGGCCGGCCAGCGAACTTCACCGACGCCCACCTGGACGGGGCGGACCTCACCGACGCCCGTCTGAACAGGGCGAACTTCACCGACGCCGACCTGGTCAGGGCAGTCCTCACCCGCGCCCGCCCAGCCGGCGCCACCTTCACCAACGCCATACTGATCGACGCCAACCTCACCGGCGCCGGCCTGACCGATGCGAACTTCACCGACGCCATACTGGTCGGCGCGATCCGTCAGGCACGGGCCACCGAGGGCCCCGTGCCTCACATGCCTGCCACTTCCTCGGCCACCCGAGATGGCTTCTCGGCGAGGGTGCGCAGCTCGGCGGGGTGCAGCTCCCTCTCCTCCGGCGTCACAAGAGGCATCGAGGGGCTGCTCTGTTCGGACCATGGCTGCGGGGCGCTGCCGCCCTGCCACCGCTCCGGGGTGCTGTTCCCCCTCGATCGAGGGCTGCGGCGTGCCGTTCCCCTGCCACGATCGCCACAACGGATGCGTCATGGACCACCTCCCCCGCATTGATCGGAGTGTCTCCATCATGCGCCGAACCGGCATCACCGACATCGGGGTGTGACCCGGAAGAATCCCGGAGTCGTCCCGGAGACGCCGTGTGGCGGCCGCTCCGGATGGTCGGCCGAGGGAGCAACTCCGCGTGCGGGCTCCATCGAAGGCGAACAGACTGATGGTCATGTCCGCGCCGCAGGTGCCGCCAACCGAGTCCGAGCCCCCTCCCGCGCGCTCACCCCTGTCGACGTTCGTGGAGAAGGCGGCTTACGTCGCGGCGCCGGGGACCGTCGCCTTTGCCCTGCTCTACTACTTTGGCAGCCTCTACGTCCGGGAGTACTACTCCGCCCTCGGCGTGGTGCCCGAGGATCTCGGGATGTCCGTCCAGAACGTCGTGGCCAGCAGCACGAAAGCGATCTTCCTGCCCCTCTGTCTCCTGCTGGCCGGCGGGCTGATCGTGTTCCTGGTGTTCGGCTGGCTGGGACGGGCTCTGGCCGGACCGGAGCATGAGGTTCACCGCCGGACGGCGATCGTCCTGCTGCTTGCCGTCGGCGTGGCCATGATGCTCATGGGCCTCGCGACCCTGTTCTCAGGCTTGGTGGCCATTCTCCCTCCGGGCGTGCCGCGCACGTTCATGCCGGCCCTGATGGTGGCCGTGGGGTCCACGCTGGCCGTCTGGGCCGTCCATCTGCGGCTGAGCCAGAGCCCGGAGACCCGAGTCCGGCAGGTCCCCGCCGGCGACCGTGTGTGGCTGGCGGTCGGCACGCTGCTCATTGGGATGCTGACGG
The DNA here is from genome assembly GCF_019049285.1 of Streptomyces sp. AC550_RSS872. Classification (GTDB taxonomy): domain Bacteria; phylum Actinomycetota; class Actinomycetes; order Streptomycetales; family Streptomycetaceae; genus Streptomyces. Next base: position 12,311 of record NZ_JAGMUL010000080.1, on the reverse strand, counting down.
TGAGCCTGTTCTTCGACATGGCGCAGTACTCGGCGGTCGTCGGCCGCAGCGATGCGCGGCTGGACGCGAGGAGAGGGTACAAGGACACCCCGTTCGTGGTGATCCATTCACGTGTGATCGTCCCCCACAACGCGAAGGGCATCAGGTTCAAGGACCACGGCAGTGCGGGTGGGCCATACCGGTATGAGTACCGGGGCTTCCGCCTCCTCATGAAGTCACCGACCCGCTTCTACCTGGTCTCCTATGTCTCGCGCTGGAAAGACCGCCATGTGGTGGTGCTGTCCGACGACCGTACCGCCTGGCTGGAGATCCGCAGCCCTGACAAGAACGTCGGCGCTACGTCCCCGGCACCGGAGTCTCCTCTTCGAACGGTGTCGGGGGCTCCTCGGTCGGGGGCTCATCGGTCGGAGGCTCATCGGTCGTGGGCTCGTCGGTCGTGGGCTCGTCGGTCGGGGGCTCCAGAGTGGTCGAGTCCGTGTCCGAGGTCGGGGCCTCGGTCGCTTCACCGTAGACAGCGGCGGTGATGGTGGAGCCGTCGTCCAGCGTGAGCGTCAACTCACCGGAGTACGATCCCGGCCGCGTCGGCGTGTACCGGAAGATCAGCGTGCAGCCGTCCGGCGGGATCTCGCCCAGACACGGATCGACCGTCTCAACCTCTTCGCCATCGATCGTGATGCTGAAGTTCTGCAGACCCGAGGGCAGCCCCTGTGCGGATGGCTTGATGTCCACCTCGCCCTGGGTCGGCTCGCCCACCTGTGTGGGCGGAAGCTCGACGTCCGACGCGGAGGCCTCCTCGGCGTCGCTGCCCAGGAAGATCTCGCCGTCCGTCTCCTCGTCCGAGGTGACCTCGGTCTCCTCCGAGGTCGGCGTTCCGTTCTCCTCGGTCTCGGTGGGTCCGGGAGGCGTCGGCCCGCCGTCTCCGCCACCCCCGCAGGCCGCCGTCGCCGCCAGCACGACCAGCGCCACTGCTACGACGAGACGCCGGGCAATCACTGAAGTCATGGCGTCGGCGCCTCCGATTCCGCTCGGCCGGGTCCGGCACAACCTCGCACACCGGCCGCCGGGAATGCACGGTCAGCCGTCGCTGACATGGAGCGATCACTCGAACGGCAGCCCCGAACAACACCAATGGGCGGCCACTCCACAGGGTGATCGCCCTTTGATTCAAGTGTGTTCGCCGGTGACGGTGGCGAGTTGCACCCCGGCGAGGACGTCGAGAGCGGCGACTGTGTCATGGTGGGCAGCGTTGCCGGCCGCACTGCCGGCCCCGGCCGTATGGCGGAGCCAGGGTGCGGCCGTCTGGTGAGAAGGCCAGAGCGGTGACGTTGCTGTCGGCCTCGCGGCAGTGCCGATAGGTCTCCTCGGCACCCCACCGGCGGCCTCGCATGTTCGACCGAGCATGATCGCGAGGGGTGGGTGCGAGGTGTACGCATTTACTGCGGCAGGGCCGGATGGAGCCGACGGGGTGGCAATCGAACGGGCGGCCACGCCGGAGAACGGGCGCGTTGCGGGTGCCACGACCGTCACTGATGTGCAGAAGAGACTCCGCGACCGGACCTGACGGGGCCACCAGCGACAAGGTGTCCGCGATCCGGTCGTAGGAGTCGTCGAACCGCTCGTACTCATGGAAAGTCGGCCTCGTCGGTCACGATCTCGCCGAGCAGTTCCTTTCCTTCTGCCGCATCAGTCGCCAGACTTCGCCCTCGAAACCCATCCCGCCGGCTCTCCATCCGTGTCCTGGTGTCGCCGGGGAGCCTCTCACGCGGCAAGGACAACGAGGCAGGAGCGCCGGCGAGCTGTTGGCCAGCCGTATCGGCACCCCTGCGAGCGATGGAATCTGGGTGGTCAGGGCTTGTCGCTGGGCGCCCGGTTGCTGGTGATGATCACGGACCGGCCCTGCCGCTCGGAGATGAGTTCGTAGAGGTCGTCGGCCTGTGGGGCGGTCATCTGGCGCATGGCGAAGTCGTCGAGAATCAACAGGTCGGGGCGGACGATCCCGGGCATGCGCCGGTCCCAGGTGCGGTCCGCGTGGCCCCGGCGGGTTCGGCCAGGATGCGGCTGTCTTGGCGAAGCGGACGTTGGCGCCCTGGCGGATCGCCAGGTGTCCGAGGGCCTGCGCGACGTGTGTCTTTCCAACACCGACGGGCCCGAACGGAATTACGGACTCGCCGGCGTGGAGCCGGCGCAGGGCTGCCAGGTCGCGGATCTGGGCGGCGGGCAGCTTCGGGGATGCGTTGAAGTCGAGGCGCCCTCCAGGGTGACCTGCTGCTCGAACTTCGCCTTGCGCAGGCGGCGTTCGAAGACGACGGTCTCACGTCGGGTGATCTCGTCCTGGCAGAGGATCTGGAGGAAGTCGAGGTGGCCGAGCTCGCCGCCGTGGGCCTGGGCGAGGCGGGCGTCCAGGGTCTCCAGCATTCCCGACAGCCGCAGGGTCTTGAGCGATTCGCGCAGGGCTGTGTCCATCACGCTCATCGCGCGGCCTCCTCAGCGTCGCCGTCCTCCTGGTGATCGTGACGCTCGCCGGGTGTCTGGGTGGGGATGTCGGCGGCGAACAGACCCTCGGGTCCGTGGAGGAAGGCTGCCGCTCCGGCCTCCCCGGTATCGGGTTCGGGGTCGTCTCGGTGCCGGCCACCAGGATGTCCTTGATGGTGCGGCAGGACGGATCGCCGACCGAGATGGCCTTCACGCAGGCGGCCTCCAGACGCTGGTCGCCGTACTTCTTCCGCAGGCCCAGCACGCCTTGGGCGGCTCGGAGCCGGTGGAGCACGTTGATTTCCAGGATTTCCAGCAGCTGGTCGATCACCTCCCGGCAGGCGAAGCCGACCTCGGACGCCTGGCTGCGGCACCAGATCGGCGTCCGCATCGGGAAGGCGATCTTCTCAGGCGGGTAATCGACCCCGAAGACCGAGAGCAGCAGGCGGCCGTCAGCCGCCTGCTGCTGTACTACCTCAACGCACCCAGTGGCTCGGGTGGCCTCCGTGGTTGCGGGCTTCGCCCCGTACTGCCGCTCTTCGACGCGCTGTCGTTCGGCATGTTCCAGTTCTTTGGTCTTGGCTCTTTCGGCGAGCCGTCGTGTCATGAGCCTTGAGGTGAGCGTGCCGGGTGAGCGTGCCGACGATGCCCAGGAACGCGATCACCAGTGGAACCGTCGTACTGCTCACCTGGTACCAACCCTCTCTCACCCTGCTTCGAGCATGGCGGTGTCACGACGCCGTGCTCTGCACCGGCACGTCCGAGCTGGAAGGCATCGCTCGAGCGGCCGAGGGCGCTGTCGGACGCCGTGCAGCGCGCCGTCGCCGTTCAGAACCTCGGGTCAAGGAGTGAGCCCCACGTGTAGGTGCGCTCCTCGTCCAATTCCACCCAGTCGGTGAGCGAAATCGTGTCCCAGTCAGGGTTGTCGGGGTTCAGCGAGGTCTGCTGGACGTAGAAGCCGTCGTCCGGGTACAGGCAGTCCTCCCACGTGTACATGCCCGAGCCGAGGTACAGGTTCGAGCGCGACCCGAGCGCCAGCGTCTGCTCCCAGTCGTACTCGCCGGCTATCAGGGAGATACGTCGTGAGACGCAGGACGGATCCATGTCGCTCTCAGGCTTGTCCGTCAGGCGTTGAGTCTTGGTGTTGTAGGCCGTCGGGAACTCGTCGGCCGCCGAGGCGGTGGCCGACGCGCCTAGGACGGCCATGGCGATCAGGGCTGTGCCAGATACCAGGACGCGCGAAATTCGTGCCACGATCATTTCCCTTCGACAAGACAGAACAGTGCGCCGAGACCGTGACGTCACGCTGTCCTCCCGCGTGCCCAGCGCCCTCGGCCTCTTCACTGTCACGCAACCCAGCTGGGACCCGTCCCGACCCGTGGCTGCTGCCGCGCACAGCGCGGCGCCACAAGTGGCCCTGTCGGTGAGCCGCGTTGAGAACTGTGCAGCCACACATCTCACCCCGAACTGGTTCTCTTCGCTTCCTGGGGTGAGTTGCAGGACTATGCGGAGCACGATCCCGCAGACCGGGACCTCCAGCCGTTCGTGGAACTTGTGGACACACAGGGGTCCGAAGCCATCATCGCCGCAGTTCATGCACTGACCGACGAAACCAAGGCCCAGGTCACGGTCTCCACCACCCACAAGGCAAAAGGCCGCGAGTGGCCAAAGCCAGAATCGCAGAGGACTTTCCGCCGCCGGATAGCCCGATCCACGGCCCGGCCTCACGCGGCTGTCCGTTCAAGCCGGAGCCGAACGGGCCCCGCGACGAGTCGCAGGCGAGACCTTCGTCCCGATCCGTTCCAGGGCGTCAAGCGCCTCGAACAGGCCGAGACGGTCGTCCTCGCCGCGGCGCATCGTCGTGAGGACGGTGGCTGCCCTGCCGCCCTCGTCCACGGTCTGCTGAAGGGCCGGGGCCAGAACCGGGTGGGCACTGATCTCGACCAGCACGTCGTGTTCGGACAGGAGCTGCTCGGTGGCCTGCGCCAGGAGGACGGGCTGCCGTAGGTTCCGTGAGAAGTAGGCGGCCGAGATCTGCCGCCAGTCCAGGACGCTTCCCGTGACCGAGGAGACCATGTCGATCCGGCCCTGCCGGGGGGTGACCCTTCCGATCGCTTGTTCCATGTCGGCCATGATCGGGTCGATCGCCGCGCTGTGCGCGGGAAGGTCGACGCGGACCATGGCCGACAGGACATTCAGCGCCTGGAGTTCGGCGACGAGCGTCTTGAGCGTAGACCTGTCGCCGGCCAGTACCGTCGTCCGCGGTCCGTTCATGCCCGCGATGGACACCTTCCCGCCGTAGCGGTCGAGGTGCCGTGCGAGGTCGGAGACGCTGAGTTCGACCACGGCCATACCGCTGTCGGCGCCCGCCACCCGGCGCTGCTGGTCGCTGTAGTGGTGGACGACGCGAACGGCGTCGGGCAGCTCCAGAATGCCAGCGATGGCGCAGGCGGCGATCTCCCCGACGCTGTGACCCGCGACGGCGTGGGGCCGCACGCCCGCCGCCTCCAGCCACCGTGCGATGCCCACCTGGATCGCGAAGACAATGGGCTGCATGACCCCGACGTCTCCGGTCCTGGCCTCCGGCTCGTCGAGGAACAGCTCGTGGATCAGCGACCATCCGGCGTGGCGGGCGAGGAGCACGTCGCACGCCTCAAGCGCGGCGCGGAAGTCCGGTTCGGTGCGGAACAGGGTGCGCCCCATGCCGACCCACTGCTGTCCGTAGGGCGAGCAGACGAAGGCCACACGGGGTTCCTGCCGCGCGTGACCGGGCGCGGACGTCGGCGTGACGGCCGGCCCCGCCCCGGCCTCCGCGGCCCCGGAGGCCGGGGCGGGGCCGCCCAGTTCGCTCAGGCGCAGGTCCGGTGTCGCGGCGGCGTCGAGGACCGCCAGGAAGTCCCGCATCAGTTGCTGCGCGTGCTCCGGCGTGTACAGGTCCAGGGCGAAGGTGAGGCTCACATCGATCCCCGTCGGCTGCCCGTCCTTCGTGGCCTGCTCGAAGAGTTCGAAACGGAGGTCGAACCGTGTGATGCCCTCCTCGACCGGTTCGGGCCGCACATCGAGTCCGGGCAGGCGGAGTTCGGAGGAGTCGTTGCTCTGGAAGGCGAGCATGACCTGGATGAGCGGGTGCCAGGCCGCGGAACGGGCCGGATTGAGTAACTGGACGATGTGATCGAACGGAATGTCCTGATGTGCGAAGGCCGCCAGATCGGTGCCGCGCACGCGCCGGAGCATCTCCCGGAACGTGGGATCGCCGTCCGTGCGAGTCCGCAGGACAAGGGTGTTGACGAAGAAGCCCACCAGGTCGTCCAGTTGGGAATCGGCTCGTCCGGCCGTGGGGGTGCCGATGGCGATGTCGGTGCCCGCGCCACGGAGGGTGAGCACGGCCGCGAGTGCGGCCTGGACGGCCATGAAGACGCTGGTTCCGGTCTCCCGGGCCAGCTTCTGGAGGGCGCGATGGGTCTGTGCCGGGATCCGTTCGGCGGTCCGGCCTCCCCGATGGGTGGGGGTGGCCGGTCGCTGCGCTGCCACATCGATGCGCAGCCGGTCTGGCATGCCGGCCAGCTCACGCCGCCAGAATCGGCCTTGCCGGGCCAGCAGGCTGTTCGGATCCTCCGGATCGCCCAGGAGGTCGTCCTGCCAGAGCGTGTAGTCGACGTACTGAACGGGCAGATCGGGCCAGTCCGGCCGCCGGCCCCGGCACCGGGCGGCGTAGGCGAGCCCGAGGTCCCGGGTGAGGGGCACCAAGGACCATCCGTCACAGGCGATGTGATGCACAGTCAGCAACAGGACATGGTCGTCCTCGGCCAGGCGGAAGAGCCGGGAGCGCAACGCGGTCTCGCAGGTGAGGTCGAAGGCATGGCCCGCCTCGGAGGTGAGCGCTCCGGGCAGCTCGGCCGCGGTGACCACCTGGGCCGGCAGCTCCACCGGCGCCTCGTCGGGTTCGAGCACGACCTGCTGCGGGCGGCCGTCCCAGTCCGGGTAGGCGGTGCGCAGAGTCTCGTGCCGGTGGACCAGGTCGCCGAGCGCGCGCCGCAGCGCCGGCACGTTCAGCTCGCCCCGGAGGCGGTGGGCCATGGGCATGTTGTAGTTCGCGGCGGCGCCATGCAGGCGGTTGAGGAACCACAGCCGGCGCTGGGTCTGGGAGAGGGGTATCTCCGGTGGCCGCCGCATCCGCCGCAGGGCAGGCCTGCCGTCTCCCTCTCCCTGTGCGAGGTGGCCGGCCAGGGAGGCGACCGTCGGCGACTCGAATATGGTGCGCAACGACACCTCGACACCCAGCGCGGTGCGCACCCGGGCCGACAGCCTGGTCGCCAGCAGCGAGTGACCGCCCAGTTGGAAGAAGGAGTCGTCGATCGTGACGAGGTCGACGCCGAGCACCTGGGCGAAGATGGCGCACAGCAGCTCCTCCTCCGGTGTGCGCGGGGTACGGCCCGAGGAGATCCCCGGTACGGCGGAACCGGCCTCGGCGGGGGCGTCGTCCGGGACCTGACGGGTGGGTGCAGCGTCGTTCACGAGGCCTGCCCTACAGTCCGGTTCCGGCGCGGACAGGGGTCGGCCAGGCTTCGGGAGCCACGCCGTACTGACACAGGAAGGCGTAGACGAGCCGCTCCAGCCCGAATCCGACACATCCGCTCCTGATCACGCCGCCGGAACCGTGTGCGATCCCGAAGGCCTCGCCGAACAGGTCGTCATGGAAGTTGAAGGATCCGACGGCGATGGTGCGGTCGGCGGCGACAGGCAAGTGCAGCTCGTATTTCAGCTCCAGCAGGCGTTGTGACCAGATGCGCCCGGAGGTGTCCGTACCGCAGAAGAACGGGTCGTTGCCCACGGCGCAGAAGCCGCTCAGGCCGAGAGACTCGACGTAGGCGAACATGTTGCGCATGAAGCGTTCGCGGGCGCCGAGGACCTCCTCCCGCGTCCCCATGAACACGATCTCCCGGATGGTGAAGTCCCACAGCCGTTCCATGGTGGCGGAGTAGGCGGCCTCGAAACGGAAGGACTTGCCCCGGGCCGTGACGACATGCAGCCTGTCCGAGGTGAGGGTGCGCCCCTTGTACTGGTGGAAGGTGTGGTAACACATCGTGGGCGGCAGGCAGTAGTCCACGTTGTCGCAGTGTTCCAGCACGCCGGCGTCGATGCCCGAGTCGGCGTACGTCGCCTGAAAGGCACGGTAGACGTCGATGTCGTTGCGCAGTCGGCTGACGAACATCAGATGCTGCGGAAAGGCCTTGAAATAGCCGGAGGTCTGGAGCGCCGTGGTGCTGATGAGCGTGGGGTACCGCTGTTCCAGGGCGGTGAAGTCCTGCGCGAGGATCTCGCGCACGGCGGTGTCGAAGTAGGCCAGTAGGGACAGCAAGGGATCGCCCATGGCGACCTGGCCCTCACCCGTCTCACTCACCGCGCCCGCCGCCACGAGTTGCTCGAACACGTCCTCCTGCGCAGAACGCTGATGGGGTGACGTCCAGATCGCCTTGGGCGGTGTCACCCACTGCTTGCGTACGTCGTTGTCCACCACGAAGTTGACCTTCTCGGTCAGCACATCGCGGGCGGGGGAGCCGTTGGTGACGAGGGCCACCCCACGTATCTCCCCCTCAGCGCGGACGAGTTCGAAGCCGGTGATGTCCGGTGACACGAAGAAGAGGCGGCGTTCGACCTCCGGCGCCAGCGCTTCGGGCAGCGGGGTGTGCAGGTCGATGTGGGTGTGCGTCACGTGTGTACTCCTCGCCTGGGGCAGGGAAACGAGGCCGGCGGACGTGACGGGCGGTGGAGAGCCACGCCCGCCGGACGGGATTCACCGGACGGGATTCAGACGACGGTCTTCGCGGTGACGAGGCGGACGAGGCCGTCCACCGTGCGGAAGTTGTCGAAGTCCATGTCCTCGGGCCGCAGAGCCAGTCCGAGGTCCCTCTCCAGGAACTGCGCGAGCTGCATGGCGAAGAGGGAGTTGACGTACCCCAGGGCAAAGAAGTCGTCGCTGTCGGCGAGACGCTGGCCTGCCAGCTGGGGGGCGAGGAACTCCCGGATGCGCTGTCGGGCGTCGTCCTGTGTCATGTTCGGCTCTCCTGTGCGATGGGTGATGTCAGTAGACGTAGAAACCGCGTCCTGTCTTGCGCCCCAGCAGGCCGGCGTCGACCATCCGCAGCAGGAGCGGGGCCGGCCGGTACTTGGTGTCCCGGAAGCTCTCGTACAGGACGGTGATCGAGTTCAGGATCGTGTCGAGGCCGATGAGGTCAGCGGTTTCCAGCGGACCCATCTTGTGGCCGAAGCAGCCCTTGAACATCCTGTCGACGTCCGCGGCCGAAGCGACCTGGTCCTGCACGCAGAAGATCGCCTCGTTGATGGTCGGCATCAGCACCCTGTTGGTCACGAAGCCCGGGGCGTCGCCGACCACGATGCCCTCCTTGCCGAGTTCCCGCAGCAGCCCCAGGGCGGTGCTCAGGGTGTCGTTCGAGGTGAAATGACCCCTGACGACCTCGACCGTGTCCATCAGGGGCACCGGATTCATGAAATGCAGCCCGATGACCTCGGACGGACGTCGGGTCACCGATCCCACTCGGGTGATCGGAACCGCTGACGTGTTCACCCCGAATATCACTCCAGGACGGCACAGGGCGTCGATCTCCTCGTACACCTCGCGCTTCACGGACCAGTTCTCGGTGACGTTCTCCACCACGAAGTCGACGTCGGCCAGGGCCGCCAGACCGGTGTCGCAGCGGATGCGTTCCCGGACGGTGTCGGCGCCGTCCTTGAGCGTGCTCACGCCCAGCATCTCGTTGACGAGCAGATCGCGCCGGATCTGTGCCACCGCGCTGTCGAGCTGACTGTGTGACACGTCGACGAGGACCACCTCGATGCCCGCCTCGGCGAAGGACTGGGCGACCCCCCGGCCGATGGTCCCGGCCCCGACCACTCCTACTGTGCGCACGCTCACGCCGTACCGCCTTTCTCAAGAGAGGGAGCCGTCCATGGCTCCGGCACCTTCGCGGTCAAGGTGCTTGGCCAGCTTCGCGACCGTTTCGTACGTGTAGAGATCCGCCATCGACACCCGGACCTGCATCAGCTTCTGGATCCGCTGCGCCAGCCGCAGCGCCGCCAGTGAATCGACCCCGAGCGCGAAGGAACTGTCGTGGACGTTCAGTTCGGCCAGACCCAGCTCCGTGGCCCAGATGTGGGCGAGCGTTCGCTCGGTCCCGGTGTACGTGTCCTCTTTCTTGCCCAGGAGCCTGAGCCGAGCGGCATCGTCTCCGCTGCGCGCGGTGTCCGCCGGAGGTACCGGGGAGTCCTGGGCGAATGCTGCGGCCCGGCGGATCGGCTCGGACAGCACGACATGGCCGCGGTCCACCAACGCGGCGAGGGGGCTGTCGGCCCGGGCGAGCCGCGGAGAGTTGATCTCGCCCACGATGACCGACCGGCCCGACGAGGCGAGGATCTCCTCGAAGCTGCTCAGCGCCTCCTCGACGGGGAGAGAGCGGAAGAAGCCCTGGTCCCGCGGTACTCCGTGGTCGAAGGCCATACCGACATCGAGCCAGTCGCTCCAGCCGATCGTCACCGTCCTGCGGCCACGCGCTGAGCGCTCGTCGGCGAAGTGGTCGAGGTAGCTGTTCGCCGCGGTGTAATCGCCTTGGCCCGCGGCTCCGAAGACCGAGACCGTCGAACCGAAATTCACCATGAGCTTCGGCGGGGCGTCGCGTGTGACGAGATCCAGCACCGCGGCGCCGAGTACCTTGGGTGCCAGGGTGCGCCGGAAGGTCTCGGGATCCTTGCGGAAGAGGAAACCGTCCCCCGCCACGCCGGCCGCGTGCACCACGTAGTCGACCGCTCCCAGCTCGCTGCGGATGAGCGGGACGATCTCCGTCATCCGCGCCAGATCCACGACATCGGCGCTGTAGGTGCGCACCTTCGCCCCGCTGTCGGCCAACTCGCGCAGGATCCCGATCCGCCGCCGCAGCGCGGGGTCGGAGACCTCGTCCCACCGCTCCTGGGGCGGCATTTCCGTACGGCCGACCAGAGCCAGGCGTACCCCTGGGACGGTACGGCTCAGGTGACGGGCGACCGCCAGGCCGAGGCCACCGAGTCCGCCCGTGATGAGGAAGACATCGCCTGCTCGGACCTGCGGGATGTCAGGATCCTTCTTCAGCTGGACGGGAACCAGCTGGGCGACATGGCGTACCCCGTCGCGCAGGGCCACGGCCGCGAGGGTGCGCACGCCGAGCAGTTCGGCGCACACGGCGTCGGCGCCGGTGTCCCCGCAGACGTCGACGCAGAGCACGCCCAGCCCGTCGTTCTCCAGCGCCGCCACCTTGGCGAGGCCGAACAACGTGGCGTGCACGGCCTCCGTCGCGCTTTCACGGCCCGTCACCCGGGCGACGGACGGGGCGACGACACTGAGCCGGTCCGGCATGGCGCCGCGTCCGGAGAGGCACTGGAGCAGGTGGAACAGGCTGTGGACGCCCCGTGACAGATGTGCGTCGAAGACCGCCGGCTCGTCGTGGAGACGTGGGTTCACCGGCCCGGCGACGTACACCACCTCGTCGAACACCGGACCGCCGAGCGCGTCGAGCAGCCGGACGAACCCGTCAGGCTCGGGCGGCACACGGTAGCGGCCGGCGTCCACCGCCGACCAGGAATCGGCGAGCGTCGCCTCGGCGACATCGACGCCGTGCGCGCGCAGGGCCTCGCCGAGCTGCCCGGCCATTCCGTGGTCCTCCCCGACCAGCAGCACGCGGTGAACGGCCGCCGGTGTCCCCGTGGGCGCGGGCGCCTGGATCCAGCGAAGGGCGTGGTGGCGGGCGTGCGGACGCAGCTGGGCCACGGTGCGCCGTGCGTCGGTGACGCGCTTGACGGTGAATCCGGTGATCTCGACGGCCACCGCCCCGGATTCGTCGCAGATCAGCACGTTGGTCTTGCGGACCTCGCCGTCGCCGCCGTGGTCCGCGTGCGGTCGGACATGGCTGATCCCACGCCGTGGCAGCGCGGTGTGGATGCGCAGCGAGTCGTAGCCGACGGGCAGGAAGAACCCGCGGTCCTCGCGTGCCCGGAGCGAGTCGTCGGCGCTTCGCAGGACCGCGAAACCGTGGAATCCGGTGGCCAGGTCGAGCAGCGCTGGGTGCAGGACGTGGTCGCGGCACTCGGACGCGTACTCCTCGGGGAGGTCCAGCTCTCCGAGCGCGCGGCGCACGCCCACCCGGACCGTCCGCAGACTCCCCTGCCAGCGGTGGCCGAACTCCATGGTCCTGTGCTCGGCCTGGTGCGCCGCGGTGTCAACGGTGTCCAGCGCACACTCCGCCCGCAGTGCCGCCACGTCCCGCTGCCGCGGCTTCTCCGGATGCGGCCGGACGCTCACCGTCCCCTGGACGTGCAGGGTCCAGGTGTCGTCCCGGGGATCGTGGCTCGCCACGGTGAACGTGGCAAGTCCGTCACTGGCTTCACGCACGGTGGTGTGCACCGTGCGGGACGTTCCCTCCTGCACCAGCAGCGGGACGAGGAAGGTGACGTCACGAATCTCCGTGGCCGGGCGCCCGAGCAGGGTCTCCGCGGCGGCACGGCCCATGTCGAGATACGTCGTGCCGGGCACGATCGCCTCACCGAGCAGTTTGTGCTCCGACAGGACCCAGTGCCGGTCCACCGCGAACTCGGTGAGGAAGACGCACTGGTCCATCGACCGCACCAGGAGGCTGTCGAGCAGGGGATGCGGCCCGGGAGTGGCACGCGGCGCGGCTGTCTGCGGGGTGGCTGTGTCGATCCAGTGGTGTTTGGGGTTGAGGGGGTGGGTGGGGAGGGGGATGTGGTGGTGTGTGTGTGGGGGGTGGTAGGTGGTCCAGTTGGGTGTGGTGCCG
>NZ_JAGMUL010000079.1 GCF_019049285.1 Streptomyces sp. AC550_RSS872 | reverse complement strand
GACAGACTTCCTGCACACCTACAACCACCACCGCTGCCACACCGCACTCGGCGGCCACCCACCCATCACCCGCGTGAACAACCCTGCGGGTCAATACAACTAGCCGCCGCTCCCGCGCGTTCTCGAGGTGGTGGGAGGGGGCGTCATGGCGGAAGTGGTCGACCTGGGGGAGTTCGGAGAGGAGTTCCGTACCGACCCGCATCCCGTGTACGCGCGGCTGCGCGAGCGCGGCCCGCTTCCCGGCGTCGGACCGCTTGGGCATCCGCCGCGACGTCCGCGGCCATCTCGCCTTCGGCCACGGCATCCACTACTGCCCGGGCGCATCCCTGGCCCGCCTGGAGGCCCGCACGGCGATACGGTCCCTGCTGGAGCGCGCCCCGGGCCTGGCCCTGGACGGGGCACCGGGGGAGTGGCCGCCGGGCCCGCTGATGCGCGGGGTGCGGAGTCTTCCGGTGCGCTGGTGGTGGGCCGCCTCCGGGGTCGGTCCAGCCACCGCGGGGAGCGTCGGTCGGGGCGTACGAGTGCGTCGCCGGGCCACGGCATTCACGGCATTGACAGAGCCCGCGCCTTGCACAGAGCCCGCGCCCTGCACAGAGCCCGCAGCCTTCACAGCGCCGCGGCCGAAGCCCCGCCCGGAAGCTCCGCGACCGCGACCGGCCTTCGTTCCCGCCGCGACAGCTCGCACGCCTCCGCGACCCGCAGGGCTTGCAGGGCCTCACGCCCGTCGCAGGGGTTGGCCCGCTCGCCGCGCACCACCTCCACGAACGCGTTCAGCTCCGCCTCGTACGCCGGCCCGAACCGCTCCAGGAACCCGGACCACGGCTTGTCCGCCGCGGGCGGCCCGGTCGGCTCGGTGGACGCGATCGGCGTGCGGTCGTCCAGGCCCACCACGATCTGGTCCGACTCCCCGGCCAGCTCCATGCGCACGTCGTACCCGGCGCCGTTCAGCCGCGTCGCCGTGGCCGTGGCGAGCGTGCCGTCGTCCAGCGTGAGCACCGCCGCCGCCGTGTCGACGTCGCCCGCCTCACGGAACATCGCGGGCCCGGCGTCCGACCCGGCCGCGTACACGTCGACGATCTCGCGCCCGGTCACCCAGCGCAGCACGTCGAAGTCGTGGATCAGCGTGTCCCGGTACAGCCCGCCCGACAGGGGCAGCCAGGCGGCCGACGGAGGCGACTGGTCGCTGGTCAGCGCTCGCACGGTGTGCAGCCGCCCGAGCCGCCCGGACCGTACCGCCTCGCGCGCGCCGACGTATCCCGCGTCGAAGCGGCGCTGGAAGCCCATCTGGAGGATCGTGCCGGCCGTCTCCACCTCCCCGATCGCGTGCAACGTGCCCGGCAGATCGAGAGCGATCGGCTTCTCGCAGAAGACGGGAAGACCCGACCTTGCTGCCCGACCGATCAGTTCGGCGTGGGCCGACGTCGCCGTCGTGATCACCACCGCGTCCACGCCCCACCGGAAGATCTCGTCCACGCCCGGCGCGGCTGTCTCCCCCAGCCGGTGAGCCAGCTCCTGGGCCCGCGCGACATCCGCGTCGGTGAGGATCAGTGATCCGACGTCGCGGTGCCGGCTGAGCGTGTTGGCATGAATCGTGCCGATACGGCCCGTACCGATGACCCCGATGCGCATGGAAACAAAGTGGGGGTTCAGTGCACACCCTGTCAATGCAAATGTCCGGACAATCGAACTACACGACTTCCCGTCAACAACGCGTAGAGCTACAGTCAGGCCGTGCCGAAACCAGAAGTGGACCCGACCGTGGAACTCGAGCTCAGTGTGGACCGGAGCAGTCCGGTGCCCTTGTACTTCCAGCTGTCCCAGCAGCTCGAAGCCGCGATCGAGCACGGAGCGCTCACCCCCGGCAGCCTGCTGGGCAACGAGATCGAACTCGCCGCACGCCTCGGCCTGTCCCGGCCGACCGTCCGCCAGGCCATCCAGTCACTGGTCGACAAGGGCCTGCTGGTGCGCCGCCGGGGCGTGGGTACTCAGGTCGTCCACAGTCAGGTCAAGCGCCCGCTGGAGCTCAGCAGCCTCTACGACGACCTGGAGTCGGCCGGTCAGCGTCCGGCCACCAAGGTGATCGTCAACACCGTCGTCCCGGCGTCCGCCGAGGTCGCGGCCGCGCTCGGGGTCGCCGAGGACAGCGAGGTGCACCGGATCGAGCGACTGCGCCTCGCGCACGGTGAGCCGATGGCGTACCTGTGCAACTTCCTGCCGCCCGCCCTGCTCGACCTGGACACCGCGCAGCTGGAGGCCACCGGCCTCTACCGGCTGATGCGCGCTGCCGGGATCACCCTGCACAGCGCCCGGCAGACCATCGGCGCGCGCGCCGCCACCGCCGCCGAGGCCGAGCGGCTTGCCGAGGAGGAGGGTGCCCCGCTCCTCACCATGCAGCGCGTGACCTTCGACGACACCGGCCGAGCGGTCGAGTACGGCACTCACACCTATCGCCCGACCCGGTACTCCTTCGAGTTCCAGCTGCTCGTACGGTCATGAGTGTCGCTGTCGCACGGACCTGAGCGAGAGAGGGCCGGAGCATGTGCTGGTCGTAATGTCCGGACAAATTGCTGTGACGCGCGCCGCCCTTGGCCGCCCCGTTCGGCACCCAGCGTGAGCGTGCGGCAGAATCGGGCCTGATGAGCACCTACCGCGACTTCACCGCCCCCATCGGCTCCCGGCGAGCCCCCGTGCTCCGCGCCGTGGGACCCCGGGAGCGCCGCTCACTCCTGACCGCACCCCGTGTGCCGACCGTCGGGATCGACATCGGCGGGACGAAGGTGATGGCGGGCGTCGTAGACGCCGACGGCAACATCCTGGAGAGGCTCCGCACGGAGACCCCGGACAAGTCCAAGAGCCCGAAGGTCGTCGAGGACACGATCGTCGAGCTGGTCCTGGACCTGTCCGACCGGCACGACGTGCACGCCGTCGGTATCGGCGCGGCCGGCTGGGTCGACGCCGACCGCAACCGCGTCCTGTTCGCGCCCCACCTGTCCTGGCGCAACGAGCCCCTGCGGGACCGCCTCGCCGGCCGCCTCGCCGTGCCCGTGCTGGTCGACAACGACGCCAACTCCGCCGCCTGGGCCGAGTGGCGCTTCGGGGCCGGCCGTGGCGAGGACCACCTCGTCATGATCACGTTGGGCACCGGCATCGGCGGCGCGATCCTGGAGGACGGGCAGGTCAAGCGCGGCAAGTACGGCGTCGCCGGCGAGTTCGGCCATATGCAGGTCGTGCCCGGCGGGCACCGCTGCCCGTGCGGCAACCGCGGCTGCTGGGAGCAGTACAGCTCCGGCAACGCGCTGGTCAGAGAGGCACGCGAGCTGGCCGCCGCCGACTCGCCGGTGGCCTACGGGATCATCGAGCACGTCAAGGGCAACATCGGCGACATCACCGGCCCGATGATCACCGAGCTGGCCCGCGAGGGCGACGCCATGTGCATCGAGCTCCTCCAGGACATCGGCCAGTGGCTCGGCGTCGGCATCGCCAACCTCGCGGCCGCCCTGGACCCGTCCTGCTTTGTGATCGGCGGCGGTGTGTCGGCCGCCGACGACCTGCTGATCGGCCCCGCGCGGGACGCCTTCAAACGCCACCTCACCGGCCGCGGCTACCGCCCGGAGGCCCGCATCACCCGCGCCCAGCTCGGCCCCGAGGCCGGCATGGTCGGCGCCGCCGACCTGGCCCGCCTCGTCGCCCGCCGCTTCCGGCGCGCCAACCGGCGCCGGGTCGAGCGGTACGAGCGCTACGCGCGGTTCGCCGAGGCCCGCCGGTCGTCGTCGCAGGGGTCGGTGTGACCATGTCCGTACCCCGCCAGGCCGACTCCCCGGGCGAGCCGCAGCAGCCGACCGAGGACCGCCGCCACATGATCCGCCGCAGGGCGCTCACCCTGCTCATCATCGTGCTGCTCATCGGCGTCCCCGCCGGCTACCTGGTGATCTCCGCCAACCAGAGCCGCGACAGCGGCAAGGACAAGGAGGAGAAGTACGCGGCGACCGGCCTCACCCCGCACTGGCCGTCGAGGGTCCAGCGCCGCCTTTACCAGATCCCGGTCCCGGACTACTCGTACAACCTCGCGTACTACGAGACGAACAACTGGAGGACCAGCCGTCTCTACGTCCAGTTCTCGACGGCCGACAAGAACCTGGACTGGTTCTTCCAGACCATGGGCGTCAGCCGGGACGAGCTGAAGCGGGACGCCATCACCATCTCGGCCCGCGACCAGGAGATCACCGGCTGGAACTTCACGGGCCCCGGCCCGTGGTACGGCTTCACCCACAAGCAGAAGAAGCCGGCGCCCACCCAGAACGTCGTCATAAACATGTCCGATCCGGCCAACCCGTTCGTCTACGTCGTCTCGCGCACGGTTCCCTGATCACCTCGTGAACTCTGCGGCCCGAGCCGGTCGCCGGGACCGATTGTCAGACCCCGCCCGTAGAGTCGAAGACGGTTGATCCGACTCATGGGCGGGAGGTGACAGGACGTATGAGCAACCGCATCGCGGTGGCCGAGGGCGCGGGGGACGCCGTCCCCGTGCGGCTTGCCGCCGTCTTCCTGCCCGCGTCCCTCCCGCGCCAGGGGCGGATCGCCTTCTGGGACCCGGAGGGCGGTCCACTGCCCGCCGAGGACACCGAGCTCACCGTCGTACGACGTCATGGGGCCGGAGTCCGCCGCCGGACCACCCCCGCACTGTCGTTGCCGCTCGCCGAAGCCCTGCCGCTGCTCGTGCGGGCCCGGCGCGACCCGGCCGCCCACCCCGCCACCGCCTGCTGGGGCGCGGCCGCACTGCACGCGCTGCGGCTCACCGCGCGCGGTCGGCTGCTGCCCGGTCTGACGGCCGGCGGCCGCGACGCCTGGCGGGCCGGCCCGCTCGACCCGGACGACATCGCCCACCTGCGGGCGGTCGCCGCCGCCCTGCCCCACGAAGGCCACGCGGTCCCCCTGCCCGGTCCCGGCCCATTGCGACTGCCCCAGCCCGAGGCGCTGATGCGGTCCTTCCTGGACGCGGTCGCGGACACCCTGCCCCGCACCCCCGCCGCACCGTACGCCTGCGGAAAGCCCTTCGCCGCACGCGAGGCCCAGAGTCTGCCCGACGCCCACGACTGGGCGGCCGAGGTCGCCGCCGGCATGGACGCGGGCGTGCGCATCTCACTCCGCCTCGACCTGTCGGCCTACGATCTCTTCGACGACACCGGGGCCGGCGCACGCAGCGCGGGCGCGGCGATCGTCCAGGTGCACAGCCTCGCCGACCCCACCCTGGTGGCCGACGCGGCCGCCCTGTGGTCGGGCGAGGCCGACGCGGCCTTCGGACCACGCGCCCGCGTGGACGCGGCGCTCGCGGTGCGGCGCGCGGCCCGGGTGTGGGCGCCGCTCGACCGGCTGTCCGAGCAGGACGTGCCCGACGTACTGGCGTTGTCCGACGAGGAGTTGGGCGACCTCCTGGGCGTGGCCACGACCCGGCTCGCGGCGGCCGGGGTGGCGGTGCACTGGCCCCGGGACCTGGCACAGGACCTCAGCGCGGCCGCGATCGTACGACCCGCGCCGGGCTCGGCGACCGACGGCACCGGGTTCTTCGAGAGCGAGGAACTCCTCCAGTTCCGCTGGCAGTTGGCGATCGGCGGCGACCCGCTCACCGAGTCCGAGATGGACGCGCTCGCCGAGGCGCACCGGCCGGTCGTCCGGCTGCGGGACAGCTGGGTACTGGTCGACCCGGCTCTGGTCCGCAAGGCCCGTAAGCGCGAACTGGGCCTGCTCGACCCGGTCGACGCGCTGTCCGTCGCCCTCACGGGCAGCGCGGAAGTCGACGGCGAGACGGTCGAGGCGGTGCCGGTCGGCGCGCTGGCCGCCCTGCGAGACCGGCTGACGGTGGGCGTGCGGCCCGCTGATCCACCGCCGGGACTGAGGGCGACGCTGCGGGACTACCAACTCCGGGGCCTGGCCTGGCTGGACCTCATGACATCCCTGGGGCTCGGCGGCTGCCTCGCCGACGACATGGGCCTCGGCAAGACGATCACGGTCATCGCCCTGCACCTGAAGCGCGCCAGGACGGCCCCGACCCTGGTGGTCTGCCCGGCGTCCCTCCTGGGCAACTGGCAGCGGGAGATCACCCGTTTCGCGCCCGGCGTCCCCGTCCGCCGCTTCCACGGCCCGGACCGCACCCTGGAGGACATGGACGGCGGCTTCGTCCTGACGACGTACGGCACGATGCGCTCGGCGGCCCCGACGCTGGCCCAGCACACCTGGGGCATGGTCGTCGCCGACGAGGCCCAGCACGTGAAGAACCCGTACTCGGCCACGGCGAAGGCCCTGCGCACCATCCCGACGCCCGCGCGCGTGGCGCTGACCGGCACACCGGTCGAGAACAACCTCTCCGAGCTCTGGGCGCTGCTCGACTGGACGACACCGGGCCTGCTCGGCCCGCTCAAGTCCTTCCGCGCCCGGCACGCACGCGCGGTGGAGAACGGCGAGGACGAGGAGGCGGTGGACCGGCTGGCCCGCCTGGTCCGGCCCTTCCTCCTGCGCCGCAAGAAGTCCGACCCCGGCATCGTCCCCGAGCTGCCGCCCAAGACGGAGACGGACCACCCGGTCCCGCTCTCCCGTGAACAGGCCGCGCTCTACGAGGCGGTGGTGCGTGAGTCGATGTACGCCATCGAGACGGCGGAGGGCATGGCGCGCCGCGGCCTGGTCCTGAAGCTCCTCACCTCCCTGAAGCAGATCTGCGACCACCCCGCGCTGTACCTGAAGGAGGAGACGGCGGAGGTGACCGAGCGACTGGCCGCCCGCTCCGGCAAGCTGGCACTGCTCGACGAACTGCTGGACACCTTGCTGGCGGAGGACCGCTCGGCCTTGGTCTTCACGCAGTACGTGGGGATGGCCCGCCTGATCACGGCCCACCTCGCGGGGCGGGCGATCCCGGTGGACCTGCTCCACGGCGGCACGCCCGTCCCGGAACGCGAGCGCATGGTGGACCGCTTCCAGAGCGGCGCGACGCCGGTGTTGGTCCTGTCCCTGAAGGCGGCGGGCACCGGCCTGAACCTGACCCGCGCCGGCCATGTCGTCCACTTCGACCGCTGGTGGAACCCGGCCGTCGAGGAGCAGGCCACCGACCGCGCCTACCGCATCGGCCAGACCCAGCCCGTCCAGGTCCACCGCCTCATCACCGAGGGCACGGTCGAGGACCGCATCGCGGAAATGCTGGAATCCAAACGGGCCCTCGCCGACGCGATCCTGGGCTCCGGCGAATCGGCCCTCACGGAACTGACGAACCGTGAGCTGTCCGACCTTGTGTCGCTGCGGGGGGAGTCATGACGGGGGCGGGAGAGACCGGCGAGTCGCGGGAGCTGAGCGGGCGGGAAGAGCCCAGTGGGCTGGGCATGCCGAGCGGACAGGGCGTGTCGTCTGGCGGGTTGGGGGAGTCGAGGGGGTACGGCGAGTCTGGTGGGTTGGGGGAGTCGAGGGGGCGCGGCGAGTCTGGTGGGTTGGGGGAGTCGAGGGGGTACGGCGAGTCTGGTGGGTTGGGGGAGTCGAGGGGGTACGGCGAGTCTGGTGGGTTGGGGGAGTCGA
>NZ_JAGMUL010000078.1 GCF_019049285.1 Streptomyces sp. AC550_RSS872 | reverse complement strand
GTACTTCGCTGTGGGGACGGCTGAGGGGGTGCGGCGGGGGATTGTGCGGGCCTACGGGGTGCGGTGGGTGGTGGATCGGGGGGCTGAGGCTGGAGTTCGGGGTGGGTTGCGGGTGGTGGCTCGGGGGCCGGGTGGGGAGGTGCTGTACGAGGTGGTGCGGTGAAGGGCCTTTCTCCGCCCCGGCCCGAAGGGCCTCGTCCTCAATCGCCGGACGGGCTGGAAGAAAGGCTGAAAAGGTCTGGCGCAGCGCGCTTCTCAGCAAGCGGGCTGCCCGTCTTACCCTCGGGCGGGCCAGGCGGCGTACCGCCGGGCTTACCAGGCCTGGCCGTGATGCCTACCGGTTGCCAGCGGATCTGGAGGCGGCCGGGGCCTCGGCCCTCCGGTTCGATGGTTACTTGGTGCGGGGCAGGCGGGCGTAGGCAGCGGGGGAGAGGGTCTCCAGGTAGGGGTTGGTGAGGTCGGCGAAGGAGGACAGCCACTCCTCGTCGCGGTAGGGGAGGTCTCCGGCGTACATCCGGAAGTCGTGCTTGAGGAACTTGTAGTCCTTGTCCTCACGCAGCCCGGCGTGTCCGCTCTCGGTGGGGAAGCCGTCGACGAGGCGCTGGACGTGGACGTGGACGTGGACGCGGTCGCGGACGTTGTCCAGTTTGTGGCGCTGGTTGGAGATCGAGGCCGCTTCCGTGGCTGCGTACGGTGCGATGTGCCAGCGGTACACCGGCTCCGGGATGATCGTGAACTCCTTGGCCAGACAGTACGCCTGCGTCGAGAACAGCTGGTCCTCGTAGTGGATGCCCTCGGGAAACCGCAGGTCGTAGCGGTCCAGGAAGGCGCGGGCGTACATCTTGCTCGGCGACCGGATGCGGCATCCATGTAGTACGGCGGCCGCTGTCCTCCCGGACCCGCACGACCGCCCCATCGCGAAGTCGATCTCCCGCTCGTGGTGGGCCGACAGCGGCAACTCGACCGTGTTGTCCGTCAGTTCGTCGTCGCTGTCCAGGAACATCGCGTACGGCGCCCGGGCGATCTCCAGGGCGCGGTTGCGCGGGGCGCTGCATCCGCCGCTGTTCCGCGGCAGACGGAGGTGACGGATGCGGGGGTCCTGGGCCGCCAGGTGCCGGGCGACTTGCGGGGTTTCGTCCGTGGAGTGGTCGTCGCTGATGATGATCTCGATGTTGGCGTGGGTCTGGCGGCGTACCGACTCCACGGCTCGGGGGAGGCGGGCGGCGTCGTTGAAGACGATGACCGTCACGGTGACGTCCGGAGCCGGAGCCGGAGCCGGAGCAGGGGTCGGGGTCGGGGTCGGAGCCGGGGTCGGGGTCCGGGCACGGGGGACATCCCTGGTCATGCGGCCTCCTCCGGGGTCGGCGCCGGTGTGCGTTCCTCCAACGGGGTGACCGGGGGCAGGGCGTCCTCGCTCTCGCCCAGGAACACCCGCCGTACGACCCGTTCGGCGGCGCGGCCGTCGTCGTACTCGCAGAAACGGCGGCGGAAGGCGGCCCGCGTCTTCGTCGCACCCTCGTCGCGCCAGGCCGTGCTGGTGAGGATCTCGGTGAGTTCGCACTGGGTGCGGGCGACCTGGCCGGGCGGCTCGGCCGGCAGGTCGAAGTAGACGCCGCGCGTGGAGCGGTACGTCTCCCAGTCGTCGGCGTGGACCACGATCGGGCGGTCGAGGTTGGCGTAGTCGAACATGATGGACGAGTAGTCCGTGACCAGCGCGTCCGCGGCCAGGGCCAGGTCCTCGACGGGGTCGTAGGCGGAGACGTCGACGACCCGGCCGGTGCGGCGCAGGGCGGTCAGCGGGGACGGTGTGCCGTCGTAGAAGTAGTGGCCGCGGACCAGCAGGACCGTGTCCTTGCCGAGCTGGTCGGCGAAGGTGGCGAGGTCGAGGCGGGGAGTCCAGCCGGCCTCGTAGTCGCGGTGGGTGGGGGCGTAGAGGATCGCGCGGTGGGCCGGGGGGATGCCCAGGCGGTCGCGGATCGTCCGGATGTCGGCCGCGGTGGCCGTGTAGTAGACGTCGTTGCGCGGATAGCCGTGGTCGAGGGAGACGAAGCGGGAGGGATACGCGCGCTCCCACATCCGGGTGGAGTGGCTGTTCGCGGAGACGCTGTAGTCCCACTTGTCGACACGGGCGAGCAACGCCTCGAAGTCCAGCCCCTTGGCCGCGGCCGGGAACTCCATCTGGTCGACGCCCATGCGTTTGAGCGGGGTGCCGTGGTGGGTCTGGAGGTGGACGGCGTCCGGTCGTTTCACGATCGCGTCGGGGAAGTTGACGTTGTTGACCAGGTACTTGGCCGTGGCCAGCACCTCGCGGTAGCGGCGGGTGCCGGGGAGCACGTGGTCGGTGTGGGGCGGCAGCAGGGCGGCGTTCTCGGGGGCCACCACCCACACCGGGTGGATCTGGGGGGCGAGTTCGGTGAGCTTGGCGGCGATGGCCGCCGGGCTGCACGCGACTCCGCGGTTCCAGTACGCCGCGAAGACGGCCAGGTTGGGGTCGACCGGGCGTGACAGGGCCGTGCGGTAGTGGCGGTCGCCGAGGGCGGCGGCCACCTCGCGCCTATGGGTTCGTACGGCCGACTTCGCGGCGCGGCGGGCGCGGTTGGCGGCCTGGAAGGCGCGGTACCTGGTGTACGCGTTCTCTTCGAGAAGGGCTCGGCGGATGCCCTCGGGGCCGGCGGGGCGGCGGTACCCGGGCGGGCGCAGGCGGACGGCGGCGTCGGCGGTGCGGCGGAAGAACTCCCTGGCCACCGGGTCCGGCATGGGCGTGCGGGCGAAGGTACGCAGACAGTCGCGGACCATGACGTCGTAGAGGACGGCGTGGCAGGGAGAGCGAGGGGCGGTCTCGGGGGCGGCCCGGGACAAGTCGGTGCTGTTCTGGGCGGGGCTTACTGCCAGGGCGAGGGTCAGGAGCTGTTCGTAGCGGTCGACCAGGGCGTAGTGGTTCTCGGGCGGGACCGGCGGCAGGCTCTCGGGGCGCAGTTCGTGGTGTTCGTACGCCACTTGGTTCAGGGCGGCGATGTGGTCGGCGAGGAGGAGCGTGGCGTAGGCGGCGTACGGCTCGTCCGGGGTGGCGAGCCGGGGTTCGTGCGCCTGCCAGAAGGCCGTGCGCAGCGCGCGGTTGCCCAGCAGGGGCGTGATGCGCAGGGCGCTGCGGTCGAGGTCGCCGACGCGGTGCGCGGCGCGGCCCGCGCGGTCCAGCCGGGGGCCGTCCGTGGAGGGGAGTCCGGAGGTCTCCCAGGTGGAGCAGACGTGATCGAAGAGGAGGACGTCCACCTCGTCCGGCAGTTCCGCGGCACGCTCCGCGACCAGGCGCGGGCCGCCGACGGGCAGTCCGTCCTTCGCGTGCACGAAGTGCAGCCAGCGGCCGGTGGCCCGGGCCGCCCCCGCCGACCGGGCCGTGGCGTCGTCCGTCCCGTCCGGCAGGGGCAGCACCAGCATCTCGGGGACGTGGGCCCGGGCCGTCTCCTGGGCCCAGGGGCCGACCGCGGCCACGATCACCTCGACGTCGGGGTGGGGGTGGGCGGCCAGCGAGGCGAGGAGTCCGGTCAGCCGGTCCTGGGTGTTCGGTCCGTGGACGACGACGCTGAGCTCGGGCATCGCGGGACTCCTTCACCTTCTTCATCGCGCCGGGCGCACCCTGTCCGGCCGCCAACCCGAACTAGGAGATAGTTGAACTAATGGGATTAAAGGTGACCCGCGATTGCGCCCTACGAGGGAAGAGGGGCGGGCGCCGGCTTCGACTGGGGCGTCGGTTGGGGCTTCGGGCTCGGCTGGGCCGCCGGCTTGTCGCTCTTGTCGCCGGTGAAGGCCTCGTACTCCTTCAGTACCTCGCTCGTCGGCCCGTCCATCCGCAGCTCGCCGCGCTCCAGCCACAGGACGCGGTCGCAGGTGTCGCGGATCGACTTGTTGTTGTGGCTGACCAGGAACACCGTGCCCGCGTGCTTGCGCAGTTCGCGGATCCGGGCCTCGGAGCGCTTCTGGAACGAACGGTCGCCCGTCGCCAGGGCTTCGTCGATGAGCAGCACGTCGTGGTCCTTGGCCGCGGCGATGGAGAAACGCAGGCGGGCCGCCATGCCGGAGGAGTACGTGCGCATGGGGAGGGTGATGAAGTCGCCCTTCTCGTTGATGCCGGAGAAGTCGACGATCTCCTCGTAGCGCTCCTTGATCTGCTCGCGGGACATGCCCATGGCGAGGCCGCCGAGGTGGACGTTGCGCTCGCCGGTGAGGTCGTTCATCAGGGCCGCGTTCACGCCGAGAAGGGAGGGCTGGCCGTCGGTGTAGATACGGCCGTTCTCGACCGGGAGCAGGCCCGCGACCGCCTTGAGCAGGGTGGACTTGCCGGAGCCGTTGGTGCCGATGAGGCCGATGGCCTCGCCCTTGTACGCCACGAACGACACCTTCTTGACGGCGTGCACCTTGCGCACACCGGCCGCCTTCTCGGCCTGCCCGCGCCGCAGGATGCGGTTGAGGGCGGCGGTGGCGGAGCCGCGGCCGGCGCCGGTGCCGTTGACGCGGTAGACGATGTCGACGCCGTCGGCGATGACGGTGGGGATGGGCTCCTGTGCGAGCTTTGCGTTGTCAGCCACGGCCGTACGTCTCCTCAGCCTTCCAGAAGTAGATGAAGCCGCCGACTCCGGCGAGCAGCGCCCAGCCCGTCGCGATGGCCCACACGTGCGGCGGAAGCTGGTCGCCGTGGAAGCTGTCGATGAGCGCGAAGCGCATCAGGTCGATGTAGACGGCGGCAGGGTTGGCCTGGAGCGCCGACGTCACCCAGGACGGCGTGTCCGTGTGCTTGGCCATCATGTGGCTGATGCTGAACATCACGCCCGACGCGTACATCCACGTACGCAGCACGAACGGCATCAACTGCGCGATGTCCGGCGTCTTCGCACCCATCCGGGCCATGATCATCGCGACGCCGGCGTTGAAGGTGGACTGCAATACCAGCGCCGGGATCGTCAGTGCCCAGGAGGCGGTGATCGGCATGCCGAAGCAGAGCAGGATCACGACCAGGGCCGCCATCGAGAACAGCAGCTGCTGGAGCTGCTGCAACGCGAACGAGATCGGCAGCGCGGCCCGTGGGAAGTGCAGGGCACGTACCAGACCGAGGTTCCCGGAGATCGCGCGCGTGCCCGCCATGATCGAGCTCTGTGTGAACGTCCAGACGAACACGCCCGTCACCAGGAACGGGATGTAGTCCGGCACGCCGCGGCTGGTGCCCATCAGCTTGCCGAAGATGAAGTAGTACACCGCCGCGTTCAGCAACGGCGTCAGCACCTGCCAGACCTGACCGAGCTTCGCCTGGCTGTACTGGGCCGTGAGCTTCGCCGTGGAGAACGCCCCGATGAAATGGCGGCGCGCCCACAGCTCGCGAACGTACCCGGGCAGGGAGGGGCGGGCGCCACTGACCGCGAGTCCGTGCCGGGCGGCGAGGGCCGCGAGGTCGGTTTCGGGGGGTGGGGCCGGGGCCGTGGTGGGCGGTGTGTGGAGGGCCTGGCTCACATCCGCTGCTTTCGTTCGGGGGTTGGGAGGTGGAGTGGGGGTGGGAGGGGCAGGGCTGGGGTCCGGGGAGGGTGCTGCGACGTTCCGTTCTCTTACGTGGCTCTTCACGTTTTCTTACGTCGGGACGGGACCGTATCGTCGCAACGTGAGCGTAGGCCTCGGCGGCGTCGGAACGCAACCGTTTCGTCGTGACGTGTGCGAGGTAACGGTGGGGCCGCGTGGGCGATGCCTCGCCGCAATGTCCCGGTCGGCGGGGCGTAACTGGTTCGTCGGTTCGTCGCTACGGATGCGTCAGGACGAGACCGTCTCGTCCCGTCGCGCGTGACGGCGGCGAGGCCCCGATACGTGGGGGACGCTGCCGTACCGTCGCGACGCCCGCGCGAGAGCCCGTTCGTGGGGACGGGACCGTATCGTCGCTACGCCCTATGCTGTCCGCATGACGACGAACGCCGGCCAGCCCCGGACGAGCCCGCGCCGCCGGACCCCCGCCGGGGCGGCCGTACTCCGCGAGGACGTGACGGAGGCCATCCGGGCGGCTGTCTTCGAGGAGTTGGCGGCCGTCGGCTATGCGCGGATGTCGATAGAGGGCATCGCGCGCCGCGCGGGTGTCGGCAAGACCGCGGTGTACCGGCGTTGGCGTTCCAAGCTGCACCTGGTGCTCGACGTGGTGTCGGCGGTCGCGGTCATGGGGCTGCCGACGCCGAACACGGGCTCCCTGGAGGGCGACCTGCGGATGCTGTACGAGGTGACCTCGCGTGCCCTGCGGCACCCCGTCGTCTCGCAGATCATCCCCGACCTCCAGGCGGAGGCGGCCCGCAACCCGGAGATCGCCGAGGCGCTGCACAAGGCGTTGGAACAGGGCCAGGAGGGAGTCGCCAGCAAGATCCTGGTCGGGGCGGAGCAGCGCGGCGAGGTGCGTGCGGGCCTCGACGACGAACTGGCCCTCGACCTGATCTCGGGCCCGCTGTACTGGCGGATGGTGGTGGCCCGCAGCCCGAAGCTGCCCAAGGGGTATCTGGACGCCCTGGCCCGGTCCACCACGCAGGCACTCAAGGCGCTGTGAGCAGGCTGCGGCCGACGCCGGCCGGCTGACCGGGACGGCGTCAACGCACCCGTACGGTGACCGGGTCAGAGGTGGAACTGCCGGCCGCCGCCCCGCACTGGAAGCGGCGGAAGACGTCCGGGAGTTCGAGCCCGCCGCACTCCAGCGGTGACTCGCCGACGAGTCCGGTCACCTGCGTGTCGTCGGTCGCCTCGCCCGGGTCTCAGCCGCTGCGCCGGCGGCGAAGCGCCCGATCAGTCACGCGCCGCCTCCGGGTGCAGTCGGACCCATCCTTCCCACGCCGAAGCGATCATGTCCTGGACGTCGTGCTTGGCCTTCCAGCCCAGTTCGGTCGCGATGCGGTCGGCGGAGGCGACGACGCGGGCCGGGTCGCCGGGGCGGCGCGGGGTGACGGTCGGGGGGCGGTCGTAGCCGGTGATGGCGTTGATGAGGTCGATCATCTCGCGGACCGAGACGCCCTCCCCGCGGCCGATGTTGAGGGTGAGGGTGTGGCCGGGGGAGGAGCGCAGGGCGCGGGCCGCGGCCACGTGGGCCTCGGCGAGGTCGACGACGTGGATGTAGTCGCGGACGCAGGTGCCGTCGGGGGTCGGGTAGTCGTCGCCGAAGATGCGCGGGGGCGCGTGCTCGGTGAGCTTCTCGAAGACCATGGGGATGAGGTTGTAGATGCCCACATCGGCGAGTTCGGGGGCGGCGGCGCCCGCCACGTTGAAGTAGCGGAGCGACGCCGTCGACAGGCCCGTCGCGCGGCCCGTCGCCCGGACCAGCCACTCGCCCGCCAGCTTGGTCTCGCCGTACGGCGACATCGGCACGCAGGGCGTCTCCTCCGTCACCAGGTCGACGTCCGGCATGCCGTACACCGCCGCCGAGGAGGAGAAGACGAAGGACGGCACGTCGGCCGCCGTCACGGTCTCCAGCAGGACGCGCAGGCCCTCGACGTTCTCCCGGTAGTAGTGCAGCGGGAGGTCGACCGACTCGCCGACCTGCTTCTTCGCCGCCAGGTGGACCACGCCGGTCACGCCGTGGTCCGCGAGGGCGCGGGCGACGCGCTCGCCGTCCAGGGTCGAGCCCACGACCAGCGGGACGCCGTCCGGCACGCGGTCGGCGATGCCGGTGGACAGGTCGTCGTACACCACGGCGTCCTCCCCCGCCTCGGTCATCGCCCGTACGACGTGCGCTCCGATGTAACCGGCGCCGCCGGTGATCAGCCAGGTCATGTGCGGCCGTCCCCTCGTGACAAGTGAAATCAGTGACAGTGAAGCAGGCGGCGGAGTCTGCCGCGGACAACCGACATGACACCCCGCGAACCGGGGGCGACGCGTAGTGCCAACGCTCCTGAGTGGGTGGCGTACGGCTGGACGAGTACCACGGAGTGACCCGCGCCGATCGCGACGCGCCGGCGCAGCAGACCGGCGCCCGCCACCGCGTGCGCCGTGACCTCGCGGTACGCGCCACCCCGGAAGCCCACGCGCAGCCGGAGATCCCACGTGCCCGCCCTGAAGGCGGCCCAGTCCACCGTCACCTCGACCGACCGGACACCGTCTCCGTCAGCCGGGCACGACCCGAGCGCCACCCTCGTACACGCCTCCGCCGCCACCCCCGTCTCCCGGCACCGCCACTCCACCTCCAGCGCCTCCGGCCCCGCCTGCGCCACCCTGCCGTACAGCTCGTGCAGGCGCAGCCGCAGCAGGGCGGTACGCGCGCGTGGGCGCAGTTCCGCGTCGACGGCGAGGGGGAGGACGTGGACCGGGCGGGTCAGCAGCGGCTCCAGGGTGACCTCGGGCAGGTCGGCCGACCAGACGGGGGTGCCGTCGGCGGAGCGGGCGTACGGCGGCAGGAGGCGGGCCGGGCGGGAGGCCAGGTCCCTCAGGCGGGGGAGGTCGCGGGGCTCGGGGGAGGCCAGGACGACACGGCCGATGAGGCGGCCGGGCGCGGTGGGGTTGTGGGCCCAGTCGGACGCGTCGTACTCCGCGAGACACGCGCGCGTGTGCGCCCACCACGCGCGCTGGTACCGCTCGTCGTGCAATCCCAGCTCACGGGCGTACATCCGCAGCTCGTGGTCGAGGAACTTGGTGCGTGCCGCCCGCGCGAGCTCCTTCTGCCCCGCGCCCAGCAGGATCTCGTACGCCAGCCGGCTCGCCTCCGTGCGCGCCCGCCAGTTGGCGATGTCGGCGCGGTCCAGGGAGATCGACAGCCGGTCGGCCGAGCGGCGCACATGCCAGACGTACACCCGGTCGGGGACGAGGGCCAGGCGCGGCCGGGCGGCGAGCACGCGCGCGGTGAAGACGAAGTCCTCGTAGGGGAAGCGGCCTTCGGGGAAGCGGATGCCGTTCTCGCGCAGGAAGTCCGTGCGGTAGAGCTTGTTCACGCAGAGGGTGTCGTGGACCAGACGCGGCCGCTGAGCGGGGTGCTCGAAGACGGCGTGCGTGGCGTAGAGGGGCGCCTGCCAGGGCACTTCGCGCCGCCCGGGCAGCTCCCGCCGCACACACAGACCGCCCGCCACCTCCGCGTCCGCCCCCGTCGCCGCCGCGAGCAGCGTGTCCACCGCGCCCGGCGGCAGTACGTCGTCGCTGTCAAGGAACATCACATACGGCGTGGTCACCCGGTCGAGCCCGGTGTTGCGCGGGCTGCCGCAGCCGCCACTGTTGACCCGGCGCCGGACCACCTTCAGGCGTGGCTCGGTCGCGGCGAGGCGGGCGAGCAGGTCCACGCTGCCGTCCGTCGAGCAGTCGTCGACGGCGACGACCTCCCGGACGACGGGGCCCTGCGCCAGTGCCGAGCGGACCGCGGTCGTCACATGTGCGGCGTCGTTGTAGCCGATGACGATGACGCCGACCTGGGGGGCGCGCGCGGTGCTGGGGGCGTGAGCGTGCATGGAGGCCACGTTCCGGAATCGTAGGAATGATGCGCAATCGCCCGTTAGGGGGACTTGGGGCGCGTTCCGGAAGACGACGGGAGTTGACGGCGGGTTCATTCGCGGGCAGCGGCGTTTCGGAGGCGGCGGCCTCGTCAGCCCCTATGGCTCCGCGCGCGTCGGCCGGCTATGCGCCGTGCCCCGCTGCTGCCTCCGCCGCCTCCGCCGCCGCGGCGGCGTCCAGTGCCTCGGTGAGCTGGTCCAGCCGTGCCCGCAGCGCGCGGATCTCGTCCACGTCGAAGCCCGTCGCGGTGGCGATCCGGCGCGGCACCTGAAGGGCGCGCTCGCGCAGCGCGGTGCCCTCGTCCGTCAGCCGCACCTCCACCGAGCGCTCGTCGCGGACGCTGCGCTCCCGGCGTACCAGGCCCGCCGCCTCCAGTCGCTTGAGCAGCGGCGACAGGGTTCCGGAGTCCAGGCGCAGGTGTTCGCCCAGCTTCTTCACGGGCAGGTCGCCGTGCTCCCACAGCACCAGCATCACCAGGTACTGCGGGTAGGTGAGTCCGAGGTCCTTCAGGACCACGCGGTAGACGCCGCCGAAGGCGCGCGACGCGGCGTTCAGGGAGAAGCAGATCTGCTGGTCGAGGCGGAGCCAGTCGGCCGTGGGCGTGGTCGTCATGGTTCCAGGGTAGCTCGTGCCCATCATTTAGTTGTACCCAATTGAATTGTGTGCTCTACTTGTGTTCGCACGGCGGCCGACGACACAGCCGCCGGACGTGACTCGACTCGAGAGGGATGGTTTTCCATGGACGCGCTCTACACCGCTGTCGCCACCGCCACCCACGGCCGCGAGGGCCGCGCCGTCACCAACGACGGCAAGATCGACCTCGCGCTGGCCATGCCCGTGGAGCTCGGCGGCAACGGGCAGGGCACCAACCCGGAGCAGCTCTTCGCCGCCGGGTACGCCGCCTGCTTCGGCAGCGCCCTCGGCCTCGTCGGCCGCGCGGCCAAGGTCGACGTCTCCGACGCCGCCGTCACCGCCGAGGTCGGCATAGGCAAGCAGGGCGAGGGCTTCGGCCTGAAGGTGACGCTGCGCGTGGAGCTGCCCGACGCCCTGGACGAGGAGACCGGCCGCAAGCTGGTCGAGCAGGCCCACCAGGTCTGCCCCTACTCCAACGCCACCCGAGGCAACATCGACGTCGACCTCGTCATCGAGTAACCGCACCCCGGACCGGCGGTCACCCGATCCGCGCCAGTACCTCCCCCGTCTCCCGGCTCCACGCCACCACCACCGCCTCCTCCGGCACCCGCTTGAACCGCGTCAGCAGCAGCCAGCGCGCGTGGTGGCGCCGGGCGACGGCCGTGCGCTCGGCGCGGGTCGAGTCCGGGGAGAGGTAGGCGCGGACATCGGCGAGCCGCCGCTCCCGTTCCCGCTCGTCCAGGGCGGGGTCGGGCCAGATCGGCGCGGCGAGGTTCGGCCCGTAGCCAGGGAGGGAGCGGGGCGCGAAGTGCCCGTCGGAGATGACCACCTCGCCCTTCCCGACATGCCGTGCCACCCACGCGTACGACGGCCAGAGCGACGGCTGCTCCAGGCCGATCGGGTCCAGTGCGCGCGGCACGACCGCCCCGCCCTGCGCGGTGAGGAACCCGGCACACGCCCCGACGGCGGCCGCCCCGCCCAGCACCTGCCGCACCCTGCCCCACGGCCGGGGTGCCGCCAGTTCCACGGCCAGCGCGAACTGCAACGGCACGAGGGTGAGCCCGAGGATCCTGCCGTACGTGTAGTGGCCGCTGACCCAGCCGTACGCCACCACCAGGCAGTCGAGGGCGAACAGCAGCACCAGCGGATCCCGCCAGGAATCCCGCCGCCACCGCAGCCACAGCGCCGGCAGCCCCAGCAGCGCCAGCCAGAACTGCCCGCCGAGGTCCTCGTACAGCCGCTGGTGCATCCAGTCCACGCTGTCGTCCCCGGCCAGCGCGAACACGTCGAAGTACGGCCAGCATCCGGCGACCAGCACCGCAGTACCCGCCATCGCCCCCCATCGCACCACCACGGCGCCCCGCGCTCCGCCCCGCGCCCTGCGCCTCCACCCACGCTGCCACCCGGCGACGAACGCCATCGCCCCCAGCACCGCCGCCACCGCGGTGATCGGATGGATCAGCAGGATCAGCCCGTACAGCGCGCCCAGCCCCACGTACCCGGCAAGACCCGGCAGCCCGCTCGGCCCGACGTACCGGACCACCCCCCGTTCCGGTCCCTCCTCCTGCTCCTTCCCCTGCTCCTTCCCCTGCTTCTTCCCCTTCCCCTTCCCCTTCTCCTGCCCCGGTCCCAGTCCTTGCCCCCGTGCCCGCGCCCCCGTCAGCGCCCACGCCCAGAAGGTCAGCCCGATGGCGAAGGCCGACGGGTAGCCGAGGTTCCCGGTCATCGACATCAGGTTCAGATAGCCGCTCCACCACGCCCGCTCGGTCCCCCACAACAGCGTCATCGCCCCCAGCGCGAACACCGGCGCCCACGGCCTCGGCGTCAGTACCCGCACGAGACGGCCGGTGCCGGTCAGCAGCACGAGCAGGTTCAGCACACCGGTCAGCCGCACCACCTCCCAGCCGCCCAGCCCCGTCAGCCGGGCGAACGCGCCCTGCGCGACCGCGTACGGCGAGTAGTACGGGCTGCCCGCGCCCGGCAGGTCCGCCATCGGGTGCCGCGGGTGGAGCAGGTTCGCCTTGAGGCGTTCCACCACCGCCGCGTGCTGGCCCGCGTCGCAGCACAACGGCACGGCCCAGTACGCCAGCAACATCACCAGGAAGAAGGCGAAGCCGAAGACCTGGTACGGCGTAGGACGCCAACTGCGGCCGCCGCGCAGGGCACTCGCGCCGCGCACGGTCCTCCGGACGAGGACACCGGCGGAGGCACCCGCGGCTCTGGTCGTGGAGTCTGTGTGGGTTTGAGGCATTTGCCGAATGTTCCCTGCCGGGCCGGTCGGGGCAACGGCTTCGCCTCACATCACCTCATCGAGTGAGCCCCTGGTGCCGCCGGAGCCGGCACCCGCCCCACCCCGTCCGGCCCCACCCCGTCCGGCCCCACCTCGCCCGGCTCCGCCCCGCCCGGCCGTTCCGTCATCCGCTCACCCAGCATCAGCGTCCGTACGACCCGCTCGGCGGCCAACCCGTCGTCGAACTCGCAGAACCGCTCCCGGAACCCGGCCCGCAACCGCGCCGACTCCTCGTCCTGCCACGACCCGGACGTGAACAGCCACGCCAACTCCCGGTATGAGCACGACACATGGCCCGGCGCATCCGCCGTGATGTCGAAGTAGGCGCCCCGGCTCGCCACGTACGCCCCCCAGTCGTCGGCGTGGATGACGATCGGCCGGTCCAGGTTGGCGTAGTCGAACATCAGGGCGGAGTAGTCGGTGACCAGGACGTCCGCGGCGAGCATCATGTCCTCGACGTGCGGCTCGTCCGTCGCGTCGATCAGCACGCCCCGCCGGTGCAGATCGGTCAGCCCCATCCCGCGAGCCGTGCCCTGCGCCAGCGACGGATGCAGACGCACGACGAGCGTGTGGCCCGAACCCAGGTCCCGGGCGAACCGGGCCAGGTCGATCCGGTCGACATGCCCGCCCTTGCGGTACTCCCGGCGGGTCGGCGCGTACAGCACGACGGTGTCCCCGGCGGGGACACCCAGCCGCGCACGGGCGGCCTCCGTGGCTGCCGCATCCGCGTTGACCAGCACGTCGTTGCGTGGACTGCCCGTCCTGAGCGAGGTGAAGTGACACGGGTACGCCCGCTCCCACGCCAGCTCCGAGTGCCGGTTGGCGACCAGGCTGTAGTCCCAGCGGTCGGCCCGCCACAGCATCTTCGGCACGTCGAACCCGTGCCGGGCGCCGGGCTTGGCCAGCAGGTCGGCCGCCATGTACTTGAGCGGGGTTCCCTGGTGGGTCTGGACGTGGACGCTGCCGGGGCGCTTGGCCAGGGTGCCGGGCCAGTTGACGTTGTTCACCCAGTACGTGGCCCGCGCCATGACCTCGTGGTAGCGCCGCGAGCCCGGAGTGACGTGGTCCGTGCCGGGCGGCAGCGCGTCCACCGCGTCCTCCTGCACCACCCACACGCCCTTGATGTGCGGGGCGATCTCCCGGGCCTTGGCATGGATCGCCGCCGGATCGCCCAGCACCCCGCGATGCGAGAACGCCGAGTAGACGGCCAGGTGGGGATCGAGCGGGAGCCTCGACCGGGTGGCATACCAGGCCTGTTGGGCCCGCTGCGTCGCCGCCCGCGTCACCCGCCGCTGACCGGCCCCCGCCACCCGGCGCACCTCACGCAGACCGCGTGCCACGGCGTACGACGCGTAGGGCGCCGTCGCCAGCAGCCGCATCTCCTTGCCGCGCCATCCGTCGGGCGGGGTGAAGCCCTCCGGGGCGTGTCGGGCGTGGAAGGAGCGGATCTCGCGGTAGAAGTCAGGCCGGTCAGCGGGCCTCACCCGGTCCTCGCGCGCGAGCACGAACAGCATGTGGTCCAAGGCCCGTTCGAACAGCAGCGGCCGCGCCCACTCCAGGTCCGGGCGCGCTTCGAGGAACGTGAACAGGCCCTCGTACTGCGGGAAGATGTCGAAGTGGCGCCGCCCCGGCGTCTTGGTGATCGCACCCTGGCGACGCTGCCGGTACTCCACCCCGATCCGCTCCAGACAGGCGACACGGTCGGCCAGCACCATCGAGCGGTAGGTGACCGGCGCGTCCTCGTACAGCCCCGGCGCGTACCGCAGCTCGTGCTTCAGGAAGAAGTCCCGCCGGTACGCCTTGTTCCAGGCGACCAGGAACAGATGCAGGTACTCGGGGTTCTCGCGGACGCCGAAGGTGCCCGTGCCGGCCGCGGCCAGCAGGTCCGCCGCCGTACTGGGGCCGCCGCGGCCCCACCAGTGGGTGCGTACGTGGTCGAAGACCAGGATGTCCGGGTCGTCGCTCGCCGCCAGCCGCGCGGCCACGGCGGCCAGCAGGCCCGGCGTGTAGAAGTCGTCGCTGTCGAGGAACAGGACGTAGTCGCCGCTCGCCTCCTCCAGACCGGCGTTGCGGGCCCGGCCGAGGCCGACGTTCTGCGGCAGGTGCAGCACGCGTACGCGTGCGTCGCGCTCGGCGTAGCCGTCCAGGATGGCGGGGCAGCTGTCGGGCGAGCGGTCGTCGACCGCGATCACCTCGAAGTCGGTGTACGACTGCCCGAGCACCGAGTCCAGGCACTCCCGCAGGAAGCCCTGCACCTTGAAGACGGGGACGATGATGCTGAAGCGGGGCACGTCAGTTCCTCACGAGGGTCGCGGCGGCGGGGGCGGGGATGCGCTCGGCGAGCGGGATCACCGGCGGGATGGCCTCGGGCTGCTCGCCCAGCAGCACCCGGCGTACGACCCGCTCGGCGGCCTGCCCGTCGTCGAACTGGCAGAACCGCTCCCGGAACGCGGCGCGCAGGGCTCCGGCCTCCTCGTCCGCCCACGAGCCGTCGCGGAACACTCCCGCCAGTTCCCCCGGCGTCCGGGCCACCCGCCCCGGCGGGGCCTCCATCAGGTCGAAGTAGACGCCCCGCAGCTCCCGGTAGACCTCCCAGTCGTCCGCGTACACCACGATCGGCCGGTCCAGGTTGGCGTAGTCGAACATGATCGAGGAGTAGTCGGTGATCAGCGCGTCGGCGGCCAGGCACACGTCCTCGGACGAGCGGTGCCCGGTGACGTCGATGACCCGGCCGCTGCCCCGCACGCCGCCCCGGTCGTAGAAGTAGTGGGCGCGCAGCAGCACCACGTACTCGTCGCCGATCTCCTCGCACAGCGCGTCGAGGTCGAGGCTCGTCTCGAAGCCGGTCGCGTGGTCGCGGTGCGTGGGGGCGTAGAGCAGCGCCTTCTTGCCCTCGGGGACGCCGAGTTCGCGGCGGACGCGGGCGACATCGGCGGCGGTCGACGTGTAGTAGGCGTCGTTGCGCGGATAGCCGTACTCGAGGGTCTCGTACGCGGCGGGGAACGCGCTCTCCCACATCTGCGTGGAGTGCCGGTTGGAGGTGAGGTTGTAGTCCCAGCGGTCGACGCGGGCCAGCAGCCTGGCGAAGCTGCCGGTCGCCGCGGCCACCACCGGGTACGTCGCCTGGTCGGCGCCCATCTTCTTCAGCGGGGTGCCGTGCTGGGTCGACAGATGCACACTGCCTCTGCGCTTGACCACGGCGTCCGCGAAGTTGGCGTTGTTGATCAGGTACTTGGCGCGGGCGAGCACGTCCCAGTACTTCCGGCTGCCGATGACCGCGTACTCCACGTCGCTCGGCACGCTGTCCACCGCCTCCGGCTCGACCAGGAACACCGAGCGCAGATGCGGCGCGAGCTGCCGCGCCTTCGCATGGATCGCGGCGGGGTTGCAGGTGTAGCCGCGGCCCCAGTACGCGCAGTACACGGCGAGGTTCTGATCCAGAGGGCGGCGCAACTGCCGGCGGTAGCGCAGCCGAGCGCGCAGCCCGCGCGGCCGGGTAAGGGACGACGTCACGTTCACCACCGCCTGGTTGGCGCCGCGCAGCGCCCGGAACGCCGTGTACGCCCCCCGCGCCAGCAGCCGGTGCTGGACACCGACACTGCCGCCCGGCGTACGGAACCCGGCGGGCCGGTACTGCCGGTAGAGCCCGCTCGCCCGCCGGAAGAAGGCGCGGCGCCGGCACGCCAGCCGTCGCGGATGGGCCGCCGTCTTCAGGACGGCGGCGAAGAGCTGCTCGAACAACGGCCCGAGCCGTTTCGCGGACAGCCCCTGCTCCACGGCCCGCGCGAGCACCAGCTCGACCTGGTCGAGCAACTCGAAGTGATGCTCTCCCGGAAGGTTCAGCCGGTTGCCCTGGCGCCGCAGCAGATGCCGTACGACGACCTGCCGCAGCACCGCCATGCGCTCGGCGCGCAACGCGACCAGGCCGCCGAAGCCGATGTCGGTGAAGTGGCCGTCGGGGAAGGCGAGTTCCTGATCCAGGAGGAAGATCCGTCGATAGGCCGCACTCCACGCC
This sequence comes from Streptomyces sp. AC550_RSS872, assembly GCF_019049285.1. Taxonomy (GTDB): domain Bacteria; phylum Actinomycetota; class Actinomycetes; order Streptomycetales; family Streptomycetaceae; genus Streptomyces. Next base: position 14,001 of record NZ_JAGMUL010000078.1, on the reverse strand, counting down.
GGAAGCTGGACGCCCGTCAGCTCGGCCGCCTCGCGCGGCGCGAAGACCCCGCCCGGTGTCCGCGCCAGCGGCAGCGTGGCCGGATTGGTCGGCTCGCCCGCCCACCACGGGGTCCGCTCGTGCTCGAAGTACAGGACGTCCGCGGCACCGGTCGCGCGCAGCCGGGCGTCCAGTGCCGCCAGCGCCCCCGGCACCAGCACGTCGTCGCCGTCCAGGAACAGCAGCCAGTCGCCCAGCGCCGCCCGCAGCCCGGTGTTGCGCGCCCCCGCCAGACCGGCCGTCGGCGGCGCGTGCACGGGCGCCACCCGGCAGTCCCGCTCGGCGTACCCGGCGGCCACGTCCGCCGCCGGGGAGCCTGGGGCGTCACAGACCGGGATCAGCTCGAAGTCACCGAAGGACTGGCCGAGCACCGAGTCCAGTGCCTGGGACAGCCGGCCCGCGACCCCATGAGACGGAACGATGATGCTGAAGCGGGGCATACTGCTCTTTCTGTCGGTCTTCTGGCGGCTGGGTTCTTCAGGAGGCCGAGTCGGCTTTCGTCTCAACGAGCGGAACGGCATCGCCCGCAAGGGGCGCGGGGCTGTGTTCTGACATGCGGCTCCGCCGCGCGGGCGCGACAAGCCACGACGGCGCAGCAGACGCCGCAGAAGCGGTCGCGGCCCTCTCCGCGGAGCGCTCCGCGGCAGGGGACGGAACGGGGTGGCGCCGGTCCAGCGGCACGACGGGCGGGAGGGCGGTCTTGCCCAGCACCACACGCCGGACGACCCGCTCGGCGGCGCGCCCGTCGTCGTGCGGGCAGAACCGCTCCCGGAACGCCGACCGCAGCTGCGCGGAGCGCGAGCCCCGCCAGTGGCCGGTGGCGAAGATGTCGATCAGCTCGTCCTCACTGCGCGCCACCGCGCCCGGCGGGAAGGACCGCAGGTCGAAGTAGGTGCCACGGGCCGCCTCGTACGCCTCGGCGTCGTCGGCGTGGATGACGATCGGCCGGTCGAGGTTGGCGTAGTCGAACATCAGGGACGAGTAGTCGGTGACCAGCGCGTCCGAGGCGAGGCACAGCGACTCGATGCTCGGACGGTCGGTGACGTCGATGATCCGGCCCGGCTCGGTGGCGTCGGTGAGCGGGCCGCCGTGGCGGTGGTGGGCGCGGGCCAGCACGACATAGCGGGGGCCCAGGCGGCGCAGGACGCGGGACAGGTCGAGCGTGGTGCGCTGGATGCGGCGGTAGTCGCGGTGGGTGGGGGCGTAGAGGATCACGACCGAGCCCTCGGGGATGCCGAGCTGCTCACGGATCCGGGCCACGTCCGCCGACGTCGCCTGCTGGAAGACGTCGTCACGCGGGCTGCCGTACTCGAGGGTCTGATAGGTGCCCGGGAGGACACGTTCCCAGGTCAGGGTGGAGTGGCGGTTGGCGGACAGCACGAAGTCCCACTTGTCGACGTTGTCGAGGAGTTCGTCGACGTCCAGGTCGCCCGCAGCGGCCGGGCGTTCCCGCAGGTCCAGGCCCTTGTGCTTGAGCGGGGTGCCCTGCTGGGTCTGCACGAAGACCTGGCCGGGGCGCTTGACCAGACGGCGGTCGAAACCGGCGTTGTGGACGAGGTACTTGGAGCGGGCGAGGGCCGTCCAGTAGGCGGCCGAACCGGGGCGCAGTCGGCGCGTGCCGGACGGGACGGTGCCGTTCTGCTCGGCCTCGTCGACCCAGGCCGTGCGGATGTGCGGCGCGTGGGTACGGAACGCCTGCTCCAGGGCGCCCGGGTGGCAGCCGTGGCCTCGGACGCCGTGGGCGGCGAACACGGCACGGTCGGCGCGCACGGGCAGGCTGCGCTGGACCCGGTAGTGCAGGCGCAGGACCGCGGAACACAGGCCCTTCAGCAGCCGGTCCGCGACCTTGGCGGTACGCCGGGCCAGGGCGGACGTCAGTTGCAGGGCACGGTAGGTGCGGTGCAGGCCCAGACGGATCAGGGTGTGGTGGACGCGGGCGCGGGGAGGTACGGGGACGCCGGGGGAGCGGTAACGGCGGCAGTGCGTGCGGGCCTTGCGCAGGAACGCGGCGCGGCTGCGGCGCGGGAGCCGGTCGCGCCGGGCGAACACCACCACCAGGTGGTCGACCATCCGACGGAACAACATTGGCCGCCAGCGGGCCAGTTCGGGGTTCCGGTCGACGTACGCGAAGACCCGCTCGTACTGCTCGAAGATGTCGAAGTGCCGCGGACTGACCGTGCCGAGGATGGCGCCCCGGCGCCGCTGCCGGTAGTGCACGCACACCCGGTCCAGGGTCGCGATCGACTCCGCCGTCATCAGGACCGGGTACGTCCAGGGCGTGTCCTCGTAGTAGCCGGGCGGGAAGGCGAAGCCGCCCTCCTCGACGAACTCCCGGCGGTACGCCTTGTTCCAGGCGACCATCAGCAGCCGCAGCAGCCCCGGCCGGTCCGCCAGCCGGAACGGCGCCGGGCCCTCTTCCGAGAGCAGGGACGCGACCTGGTTGCGGATCCTCTCGCCGGTCCAGAAGGTCCGCGCGTAGTCGTAGACCAGGACGTCCGGCTCACCGGTCTCCTTCAGCCGGTCGGCGATCGCGTGCAGGGCGTCGGGGGTGAGGGTGTCGTCGCTGTCCAGGAAGATCAGGTAGTCGCCGGTGGCCGCCACGACACCGGCGTTGCGAGCGGGCCCCAGGCCCTGGTTCTGGTTGAGGTGCACGGGACGTACGCGCTGGTCACGGGCCGCGAACTCGTCGATGATCGCGCCGCACGCGTCCGGCGAGCAGTCGTCGACGGCGATCAGTTCGAGATCGGGGTACGACTGGGAGAGCACGGATTCCAGGCACTCGTGCAGGTACGCCTGAACCTTGTACGCGGGGACGATGACACTGAACCTGGGCAAGGGACATCCACTTGGTCGACCGGGACGGTAGGCGGCGACAGCGCCTTGCCCGGCAACGGCCAATGGAGTGACTTGGTTACGGCGGGGTACGGCATACGGGGGACCATGGATGAACGAAAGGGGGCGGACCGGTGACGGTCCACCCCCTCAAGTGTGCTGTGTCTGCCGCTACTTGACCGCGCCCGCCATCACGCCGGACACGAACTGCCGCTGGAACGCGAAGAACACGACCAGCGGGATCACCATGGAGATGAACGCGCCGGGCGCCAGGATGTCGATGTTGTTGCCGAACTGCCGTACCTGGGTCTGCAACGCGACCGTGATCGGCTGGCTGTCGGCGTCCGTGAAGATCAGAGCGACCAGCATGTCGTTCCACACCCACAGGAACTGGAAGATGCCGAGCGCGGCGATCGCCGGACCGCCGAGCGGCATCACGACACGGAAGAACAGCCGCAGTTCACCGGCACCGTCCAGCCGGGCCGCCTCCAGCAGCTCCCTCGGGATCTCCGCGAAGAAGTTCCGCAGCAGGAACACCGCGAACGGCAGCCCGAAGCCGACATGGAAGAGGATCACGCCGATCAGCGAGCCGAAGATGCCGATGTCGCCGAACAGTTCGGCGATCGGGATCAGCGCCACCTGCACCGGCACCACCAGCAGACCGACCACGCCCAGGAACCACCAGTCGCGGCCCGGGAACTCCATCCAGGCGAACGCGTAGCCCGCGAGCGAGCCGATGACGACGACCAGGAGCGTCGCGGGGACGGTGATCAGCACCGTGTTGAGGATGGAGTTGGTGATGTCGCTGTTGCCGAGGAGCTTGTCGTAGCTCCCGAAGGTGAGCTGGGAGGGCTTGCTGAAGACCTCCCACCAGCCGCTCGCCGTCATCTCCTCGGGCGGCCGCAGCGACGACAGCAGCAGACCGATCGTCGGGACCAGCCAGAACAGGCCGACGACGATGAGGAACACCCGTACCAGCCCACCGCTGACGAACGAGGCGAGCCGGCCACCGAGGGACTGTTCGCTCCTGACCACAGTGAGCGGCTCCGGCGTTCCCTTGCCGAGCCCGCCGACATCGGTACTCATCGCCGCACCTCCCGCCGCAGCCTGCGGACGTTGAACCACATCACCGGGATCACGAGCAGCAGCAGGAACACCGCGATGGCGCTGGCGATGCCCGGCTGGTCCTCGGAGAAGCCCTTGCGGTACAGCTCCAGGGCGAGGACGTTCGCGTCGTCCTGGGAGGAGCCCGGGGCGATGATGAAGACCAGGTCGAAGACCTTGAGGACGTTGATCATCAGGGTGACGGTGACGACCGCGAGGACGGGCGCCAGCAGCGGCACCGTGACCCTGCGGAACACCTGCCACTCGCTCGCGCCGTCGACCCGGGCCGCCTCCAGCAGATCGCGCGGGATGCCAGCGAGCCCGGCCGCGATCAGCACCATCGCGAAACCGGCCCACATCCAGATGTACGAGGCGATGATGGACGGCGTGACGAGGGACGGGCCGAGCCAGTCCACCCCGTTGTACGGCTCCTTGAAGTTGTCCGGTGGCAGCCGCAGTCGGGCCCCTTCGGCGGCGGCCGGCAGCGTGAACGTACCGTCGTCGGCCGCCTTCGTGGAGGCGACCACCTTGCCGTCCTTGACAGCCTCGATCCTCATCCCGGCATAGCCCAGCTCCGAGGCGTCGACCCCGCCGAGCGTGCCGACGCCCTTGCCGCGCGTGAAGTCCTGCCAGGCGGTGCCGGTGATCCCGGACGGATCGGCCTTCGCCTGTACGGCCTTCTTCGCGTCGTCCGGCATCTGGTCGGGGGCGACGCCCACGAGGGGCAGGGAGACCGGGGTGCCGGCGCTGACGGTGGCCCTGGTGATGAAGCCGCCGCCCGGCGCCGCTTCGAGCGGCGACTCCCGGCCCGGGTGGGCCTTGGGGAACGCCGACGCCTGCGCGAAGGTGTCATGGACGCCCACCCACACCGCGTTCGCGACACCCTTGTCCGGATCCTGGTCGTAGACCAGCCGGAAGATGATGCCCGCCGCCAGCATCGAGATCGCCATCGGCATGAAGACGACCAGCTTGAACGCCGTGCCCCAGCGCACCCGTTCGGTCAGCACCGCGAAGATCAGACCGAGCGCGGTGGCGACGGTCGGGGCGAACACCACCCAGATGACGTTGTTCTTCAGGGCCGTGCGGATGCCGTCGTCCGTGAAGAGCGCCTGGTAGTTGTCGAACCCGGCGAATCCTTCGCCGGACTGGTCGTAGAAGCTGCGGAAGACCGAGTACCCGATCGGGTAGACCACGAGCGCGCCGAGCAGCACCAGGGCGGGCAGCAGGAACAGCGCCGCCACGGTCCTTCGGGTGCCGGTCACGCTCTTGCGTGACTTGGGTGCGGCAGGAGGCCCGCTGCCCCCTGCCGCTTCCGTCGACGCCATCGCGTCAGTTTCCGTACGCCGCGGCCGCGTCGGCTTCCAGCTTCGCCTGCGTGCCCGCGACGTCCGACGGGTTCTTCAGGAAGTCCTGGAGGGCCTTCCACTCACCCTTGCCGGGCGTGCCGCCGAAGGCCTGCGGGGCCTGGTCGGACATGTCGAAGCGGAAGTCGTCACCGGAGTCGATGAGCGCCTTGGCGATCTTGCGCTGGACGTCGTTCGGGTACGCCGAGTTGTCGACGTTCTTGTTCGGCGAGAGGTAGCCGCCGAGCTTCGCCTGGATCGTCGCCGCGTCCGGCGAGGCGAGCCAGGTGGCCAGGGCCTGCGCCGCCTTGGAGTCCTGGAGGATGACCGCCGCGTCTCCGCCGGACACGACGGGCGCCGTGTCACCGACGGTCGGGAACGGGAACACCTTCGCGTCCGTGCCCACCTCGGCCTTGGCCTGCACGATGTTGACCTGCGCGAAGTCGCCCTCGTAGACCATGGCGGCCTTGGGCTGGTCGCCGCCGGTGAAGGTCTGGGTGACGGAGGCCGGGAAGTCCGTCTGGAGGGCGCCGGTCGCGCCGCCCGCCACATAGTCCTTCTTGCCCCACACCTGGGCGAGCGTGGTCAGCGCGTCCTTCACGGACGGGTCGGTCCACTTGATCTCGTGCTTGGCCAGCTGGTCGTACTTCTCCGGGCCGGCCTGGGAGAGATAGACGTTCTCGAACCAGTCGGTGAGGGTCCAGCCCTCGGCGCCGCCGACCGAGAACGGCGTGACGCCGGAGTCGTAGACGGTCTGGGCGGTGGTGAGCAGCTCGTCCCACGTCTTGGGCTCACTCGCCCCGGCGTTCTCGAAGACCTGGTTGTTGTACCAGATCAGGGACTTGTTGGCGGCCTTGTAGTAGACGCCGTACTGCTTGTCGTCGACCTTGCCGATGTTCTGCCAGCCCGGCGAGTAGTTCTCCTGGAGCTCCTTGATCGCATCGGCTCCGAGCGGCTTGGCCCACTTCTTGTCGACGGCCTGCTTGATCGCGCCGGGCTGCGGAAGCATCGCGATGTCCGGCGGCTGGCCGCCCGCGACCTTGGAGCCGAGGAAGTTGATGATCGGGTCCTGTGCGGGCACGAAGGTCACCTTGGCGCCCGTGCGCTTCTCGAACTCCGCGAGGACCTTCTTGAAGTTGGCCTGTTCGGCACCCGTCCAGACGGCGGCGACCTCCAGGGACTCGCCGTTCAGCTTGGGAAGGGTGACGGTGCTGCCGGTCTCCTGACCGGTCCCGCCCTGTTCGTTGCCGCCGCCGTTGTCGTCATCGCCACCGCATGCGGTGAGCGAGACCGCGAGGGCGCCCGCGAGTACGGTCGCCGCGGCCCGTGCGGCCCTGCTTGTCCGGTTCCTGCTGCTCGTGCTGCGCATGACTGCCCCGTTCTTCGTGCCTCGTCGAACGTTCGAGCGCTGTCCCGTGCGATCTGGTCTACGCCTTGGGTTTGGGGGCGGCAAGACCGCCTCCGCTGTCAAGCGGGGGATCGTGACCGCCTCGTGACCAGGGGCCCTGCGCTGGTGTGAACGTCGCTGGAGGCTGCCGCCCCCAGACCCCCGCTATCGGCCTGAAGGGCCTCGTCCTCAATCGCCGGACGGGCTGATTCTGCGCAGGGCACTACAGCAGTGACGGCACCCCGGTCGCCGAGACCTCCCGCGCCGCCCGCTCCAGCGCACTGGCCAGCAGGGCCAGGTCCGTAGGCCCGTTGCCCAGCTCGCGGACCGGACGCCGGGCCGGCGGATCGCCCATGCGGTGCCACTCCAGCGGCACGACCGTGGGCCGCAGCGTCGCCGTCCGCGGGATACGCCCCGTGACCCGGCCGCCCTGGAACGGCACCGCTCTTCCGTCCGCCCGAGTCAGCCGCCCGCGCCCCGGCGCAGGCTCCTCCGGCCCCGCCACCACCGCGTCCAGCGTCACCCGCAGGGTCGCCCGGCGGGCCGACTCCGACTCCGCCGTACGGCCCCCGACGCACGCGGCGGCCACCAGATGCACCCCGAGCCGCTCGCCCTCCCGGGCCACGGCCTCCAGCGCGCGTACCACCGAACCCGCGGCGGGCCTGCCCGTGGACCCCAGGGCGGGCGAGACCAGTGCGTCCAGGTCGTCCACGACCACGACGAGCCGGGGCAGCGGCGGCACGGCCTCCGCCTCGGCCTGCCGACGGGCCGCCCCCGGCCGCAGCCGGATCGTCGAACTGGGCGGCGAGTCCAGATCCCCCGTGAAGTCACCGCCCCCGCCCCCGGTACCGGCGCCGCCGCCCGCCGCGCGCTGCGCGACCACCCGGCCCGACAGCGCACGTCCCGAATGCCACTCGGCGAAGTCCGACCGCCCGAGCAGCTCGGCGCGGCGCTTCAGCTCCGCGCTCAGCGACTGCGCGAACTCCCGCATTCGGACCGGGTCGTTGGCGGTGAGGTGGGTGGTGACATGGGGAACGTCCGTACAGACCCGCAGCCCGTCTCCGTGCGCGCCGCCCGCGCCGACGCCGTCCCGGCCGTCTATCAGCACGACGCCCAGCCGGTCCGGCCGCTCGGCCGCGGCCAGCGAGGCGACGACGGCCCGCAGCAGCTCCGTACGCCCGCTGCCGGGCGGCCCCTCGATCAGCAGGTGCGGTCCGTCGGTCCCGAGGTCCACGCCGACCGGGCCGCGCGGCCCGGCCCCGAGCACGGCACACGCCCGCCCGCCGAGGGCCTCCGGATCGTCGGACGCGTCGGCCCACCGCGCCATCAGCGACGCCGGGGTGGCCCGGGCCAGCCCCAGCTCGTCCAGCAGCCGCGCCGCCTGAGGCAATGGAACCGACACGCGCGCGTGCCGCTCGCCGACGGCCCCCTCCGTGCGCAACGGGGCCAGCGCCCGCGCGAACCGCTCCGCCCAGGCGAGGGAGACGGCGTCCACCGCGGCGACGGTGCCGTGCCCGACGGGACCGTGGGCGGGGGCCTGGTCGGCGGCAGCGGAAGCAGCGGGGGCGTGTCCGGCGCTGCCGGGTCCGACCGGGCTGTGGCCGACCGGACCGAGTGCGCCCGAGCCGTGGCCTGCCGCGCCGTGAGCCGCATCCGCCAAGGCGCGGCCGCCAGGGCCCCGGTCGGCGGCACCCGCCCGGGACGCGTCCACCGCGCGCGGATTGACCTGCGCCCCTGCCCGTGCCACCCGCACCAGCCGCAGCGCCGTCGCCACATCACCGCTCAGCAGCCCGACCGCACCGCACTCGCGGAACGCCGGCGCCACCATGCACGCCGCTTCGTAGGTCTCCGTCACCGGTGACGCGGGCGAGGCCGCGGCCGTCTCGGCGAGGCACACGACGTGAATACCGGCCCGCGGGCCCTCCAGCGCCAGCCGCGCCACCGCCTCGCGCAGATCGGCGCCCCCGGGATCGCCGTCCACGACGACCACCGTGTACGGCCCCGCGAACCCGTCCGCCGTCCCGTCGGCCCACTCGTCGTCCCGCGCCCAGGAGGGCCGGCGAACGGCACGCCGGTCCGGGTCCTGGCCGTCCGCGACGGCGATCGGAGTCCGGGCCGGGCCCGCCCCGACGACTCCGGCTGCCGACTCCGCCGTCAGGTCCTCCAGCCGCCGCAGCAACTCCTCCGTGCGGGCCGTCGCCTGTTCGCGGTCGTAGGCCAGCAGCAGTCGGCAGTCCTGGCCGTGCCCGGGCCGGACATGCGGGAGCCAGCCCAGCCAGGCCCACTCGGCGGTGCGCTCCTCCAGGGGCCGGGAGCGGTCCGCGCTGATCAGGACCGTTTCCAGCACGTCCGGCGAGTGCAGCGCGGCGAGCTGGGCGATCACCGCGCGGGCCAGCCCGGCGAGCCGCTCACGCGGACCGGCCAGCCCCAGCGCCCCGACCTCCCGCAGATCGGCGGTCACCGGTACGGCGGGCAGCAGCCCCGAGCCGTCGGGTGCCGCGCGGTCGGCGGTGCCGAGCCGCACCGTGAGCGCCTCCGGGTGACCAGGTGCGCGCTCCCACAGCCGGGGTCCGGGGCCCAGGGCCGTCAGCAGCAGTGACGCAGGGTCCGGCCAGGTCTCCGGCAGCCGGGAACCGGCCGTGGCCGTGGGGAGACCGGGTGCCTCGGCGGGCGGTACCTCATCGTCGTACGCCTCATGGCCGGTCGCCGCTCCCTGCTCGCCGCGTCCGCCCTTCAGCCGCCGCGCCCATGCCGTGAGCCCGCCGCGCCTGCGGACGCCGGGCGGCACGTCGGTGCCCCGCAGCGGGGTGCCCTTGCGTCGGCCGGCGGCGCCTGCGTCCTCGCGGCTGCCGTCCTCGTCCCGCCCGTCGAGCGCGCCCACTCCGAATCCCGCCCCGTGCGTGTCGCCCGCGCGCGGTCCCGGAAGCGGCGTCCCGGACCCGCCGTCCCGTTCGATCCCCGGCGCCCCGCCCTGCACCGGTACGCCGGGCGGCTCGACCGGGCCGCGGTCCCGGGCGGTCGTGTCGCCGCCGTCCGCCACGCGCGCGTGGAGCACCGGCGCTCCGGCTCCCGAGGGCGCCGCGGGTCGGCTGTCGCTGCGCGGGCCGGCCACCGCCTCCACACCCAGGTCGGCGGCGGGGACGCGCGTATGCCCCTCCCCGTCCGGCTCCGTCCGCACGCGCGCCCCCGGGCCCCCGGCGGGGGCCAGCCGCAGCGCCGACTCACCGATCCTCAGCAGCGCGCCCGGCGCGAACCGCACCGGGCGGGTGGTCACGCGCGTGCCGTCCAGCGTCGTGCCGTTGGTGGAGCCGAGGTCGGCCACCGAGACGCGGCCGTCGGCGGCGACCGTGACCGCGCAGTGCAGCCGGGAGACGTCCGGGTCGTCGAGCGGCACGTCGGCCTCGGCGGAGCGGCCGATGCGGATCTCGCCGCCGTGCAGCAGATGGACCCCGCCCGCGTCCGGGCCGGCCACGACCTGGAGCTGGGTCGGGGCGTCGTCCAGCTCGGGATGGGGTTCGGGGGCCGCCGGGGCGCCCAGGGACAGCACGGCGCCGTCTATCAGCGGGGGCTCGCCGAGGGTGCTGCGCCGGTCGTCGAGCCGCTCCGCGCCGGCGTACAGCACGATGGTGCCGTCGCCCGCGGACACCGCCGAGGCGAGCGCCGACGCCACCGCGGCCAGGGCCGTACCCGCGGGCGCCGTGACCAGCACGTCGCAGCTCGCGGCGCGTCCTCGCGCCGGGGCGGACGGGGCCAGCGGGTCTACGACGGTCAGCCGGATCTGCATCGGCGTCAGCGGTCCCTTCTGCGAGGGCGCTCACCACCCCCACCCCACACGAGCACATCGGCCAGTACTCCACGCACTGCACGCATCCTCGCACCTGCCACTGACAACGCGCCCCCCGCCCGAAGGCAAGTGATCTTGATTGGTCGGCTCTGCCCGCAAAAGTGCCGGACAAGTGCCCCGCCGGCGATCAGTTGAGATCGCTCACTTCCGCTTGCGGCAACCAGGAGACAGAGCCGAGCGTCTTTCCTTCGAACATGTACGGGAAGCCATACGTAAGACGCACAGAATGAGGACAGGCCGGTGCCCGGGGGCACGGCACTACAGTGGGTCGGAACGTAGGCAAGCAGCAGGGAGCGCGACGTGCGGCCGGTAGGCAGCAAGTACTTCCTCGAGGAGCCGCTCGGTCGCGGCGCCACGGGGACCGTCTGGCGAGCCCGCCAGCGGGAGACCGCGGGCGCCGAGGCGGCCGTGCAGGGCCAGCCCGGCGAGACCGTCGCGATCAAGGTCCTCAAGGAGGAGCTCGCCAGCGACGCGGACATCGTCATGCGGTTCCTGCGGGAGCGCTCCGTCCTGCTCCGGCTGACCCACCCGAACATCGTCCGGGTCCGTGACCTGGTCGTCGAGGGCGAGCTGCTGGCCCTGGTCATGGACCTCGTCGACGGCCCCGACCTGCACCGCTACCTGCGCGAGAACGGCCCCTTCACCCCGGTCGCCGCCGCCCTGCTCACCGCGCAGATCGCCGACGCGCTGGCCGCCAGCCACGCCGACGGCGTCGTCCACCGCGACCTCAAGCCCGCCAACGTCCTGCTCCAGCAGAACGGCGGCCAGATGCACCCGATGCTGACCGACTTCGGCATCGCCCGCCTCGCCGACTCCCCGGGCCTGACCCGCACCCACGAGTTCGTCGGCACGCCCGCGTACATCGCGCCCGAGTCCGCCGAGGGCCGCCCGCAGACCTCCGCGGTCGACATCTACGGCGCCGGAATCCTCCTCTACGAGCTGCTCACCGGCCGCCCCCCGTTCGGCGGCGGCTCCGCCCTCGAGGTCCTGCACCAGCACCTGAGCGCCGAGCCGCGCCGCCCGTCCACGGTCCCCGACCCGCTGTGGACGGTCATAGAACGCTGCCTGCGCAAGAACCCCGACGAACGGCCCAGCGCCGAGAACCTCGCCCGCGGACTGCGCGTCGTCGCCGAGGGCATCGGCGTGCACGCCAACTCCGCGCAGATCGCCGCCGCCGAGGGCGTCGCCGCACTCCTCGCCCCGGACCCCGCGCCGGCCACCGTGCCGGGGTCGGCCGACCCCACCCAGGTGCTGCCGCACGGCGCGGCCCCGGGCGCGTACGACCCGAACGGCGCGACCAGCGTCCTGCCGCACACGGGTGCCCCCGGCCCGGCGGGCGCCGCCGACCCCACGGCCGTCATGCCGTCGATGCCGCCGGGCCCGCCCGGACAGCAGCCCGGTCAGCCCGGCCCCGAGGAGCCGCACCCCTGGCAGAACCAGCTGCGAGCCGCCCGGGACCGCAACGAGCAGACACAGGTCCAGTACCTCGACCCCAACCAGGACCCGCTGCGCCGGCGCCCACAGCGCCAGGTCGCCCGCCCGCAGCAGCAGCCGCACCCTCAGCAGCAGCGCCCTCCGCAGGGCCGCGGACAGCAGGGCTACGGCTATCCGCAGCAGCACCAGCCGCAGCCGTACGCCCCACCGCGCCAGCCGCAGCAGCAGCCGCAGCAGCCCCAGCGGTACGCTCCGCCGCCCACGCCGGAGCCGCAGCGGCCGCAGCGCGAGCCGCGTCAGCCCCGGCAGCGCAGCGCCAACCCGATGCGGATTCCCGGGCTCGGCTGCCTCAAGGGCTGTCTGTTCACGATCATCATCCTCTTCGTCGCGGGCTGGCTGATCTGGGAGCTGAGCCCGTTGCAGGGCTGGATCGGCACGGGCAAGGGCTACTGGGAGCAGATCAGCGACTGGTTCGGCACCGTGACCGGGTGGATCGGGGACCTGGGCGGAGGCTCGGGCACCAACTGACCCTCGGGCAGCAACCGGCCGCGGTCGACCCGGCGTCAGCTGGTTTGATTCTTTGTCGACATCTGGCGGGTGATTTCCGCCTCGGCGGTGAAGGTTGGCTCTTCGGACGCGTAGTTTTAGCGACACACGCGTCTGTAGGAGCAGCCTTGGCACGGAAGATCGGCAGCCGGTACACCGCCAACCAGATCCTGGGGCGGGGCAGCGCCGGCACGGTGTGGCTGGGCGAGGGGCCCGAGGGGCCCGTCGCCGTCAAGCTGCTGCGCGAGGATCTCGCGTCCGACCAGGAGCTCGTCGGACGCTTCGTGCAGGAGCGCACGGCACTGCTCGGCCTTGAGCACCCGAACGTCGTCTCCGTGCGCGACCTGGTGGTCGACGGCAACGACCTCGCGCTCGTCATGGACCTTGTCCGGGGCACCGACCTGCGCACCCGGCTCGACCGCGACCGGCGGCTCGCGCCCGAGGCGGCGGTGGCGATCGTCGCGGACGTCGCCGACGGGCTGGCGGCGGCCCACGCGGCCGGGGTCGTGCACCGGGACGTCAAGCCGGAGAACGTCCTGCTGGACATGCAGGGCCCGCTCGGCCCGGGCGGCTCGCACCCCGCCCTGCTGACGGACTTCGGTGTGGCGAAGCTCATCGACTCACCGCGCCGTACGCGCGCCACGAAGATCATCGGGACGCCGGACTACCTGGCACCGGAGATCGTGGAGGGTCTGCCGCCGCGGGCCGCGGTCGACATCTACGCCCTCGCCACGGTCCTGTACGAGCTGCTGGCGGGCTTCACCCCGTTCGGCGGCGGGCACCCCGGAGCGGTCCTGCGCCGCCACGTCACGGAGACGGTGGCGCCCCTGCCCGGCATCCCCGACGAGCTGTGGCAGCTGATCATCCAGTGCCTCGCGAAGGCGCCGGCCTCGCGGCTGCGGGCGTCGGAGCTGGGGGTGCGGCTGCGGGAGCTGCTGCCGCTGGTGGCCGGGATGCCGCCGCTGGACGTGGACGAGCCGGACGCGGAGTCGGCGGAGGACGAGGCTCCGGCGGCGGAGGAAGCGGAGCCGGCGGGGGAGCGGGTGCGGCGGCGGGGTGCGGTGCCCTTGGTGCCGGGGGGGAAGCCGGCCGACTCCAACCGGGACACGCATACGTCGATGAGGGTGCCGGGGCCCGACGAGCTGGCCGGGGGTGCGCGGGGTACTGCTCGCGTGCCGCGGGCTGCCGGGGCGCCTCGGCCGGGGTCGGCGCGGCATCGGGCCGTGGCTCGGCGGCGGCGGGTGGCACTTGGGGCGGCTGCGGTGGCGCTGGTCGCTGCGGCGGGTGTGGGGACGTGGCTGGCGACCTCGGGTGACGACGCGGACGCGACCCCCCAGGACACGAACAACTCGGCCCCGGCGACCCCCTGACCTTCCTCGCCCCCGCCGCCCCCACCCGTCCCATCCCTGGGGGCTCCGCCCCCCCGCCATCGGTCCTCCGGGCCTCGTCCTCGAGCGCCGGAGGGGCTGAGG
>NZ_JAGMUL010000077.1 GCF_019049285.1 Streptomyces sp. AC550_RSS872 | reverse complement strand
TGGGTGTTGAGATTGTCCCAGACCACCACGATCGGGCCGCCGAGCTGCTGGTACGCGGTCTGGAACAGGTCGCGGTAGTCCTGCCAGGAGAAGCTCTTGCGTCCGTCAGGCCGGGCGTCCGGGCAGGGCCGGTAGATCAGCCGCGAGCGTGCGCCGGGTTTGTAGCAGGCCAGGGCGGCGACGGATAAGCGGCGGCGCGAGCGGCCCCGTACGCGCACGACGGGAGTGCGGCCGCGGCGGGACCAGGTGTGGCGGGTGGGCGGCGTCATCGAGAAGCCGGCCTCGTCCTCGAAAACGAGCCAGGCATCGAGCGCCGCCACGGTCCTTCCACCTGGGGCCAGGTCTCCTTCACCCAGCCGGCCACCGCCACCTCGTCGCGC
>NZ_JAGMUL010000076.1 GCF_019049285.1 Streptomyces sp. AC550_RSS872 | reverse complement strand
TGGATGCCGGAGGAGGTGGGGGAGGTGGTGGGGAAGTTGTTGGCCGAGGCGGGTGTGGTGGGACCGGTGTACGGCACGTAAGCGTTCCTCGCCCCCGCCGCCCCTACCCGTCCCATCCTTCTGGGGCTCCGCCCCAGACCCCGCTCCTCAAACGCCGGAGGGGCTGGGTATTTCAGCCCGTCCGGCGTTTGAGGACGAGGCCCGAAGGGCCGACAGCTGGGGTCTGGGGGCGCAGCCCCCAGGGATGGGACGGGTAGGGGCGGCGGGGGCGAGGAAACACTACGTGTCGCACTCCAGCACCGTCCTGCACAACCCGCACCGAGCCCGAACCCGCCCCCGCACCGGCACCCGAATCCGCTGCTGACACGTCGGACACGGGAACGACACCCGCAGCGGCCCCCGCCCATCCGGCGTGAACGAGTACGGCACCCCCGGCCGCACACCGGCACCGCGATCCCCCTGAGCATGCCGCCGATCGTGGGCGTACCGCCGCCGCCCCGCCCACCCCGCAGCCGTCAGCGGCGGCTGCTGCTCGTCACGCCGAGCCTCCGCCAGACCCTTCACATACGCCGTGTACGCCTGCGGACTGGTGAACCACACCGACGGATCCTCGGCGAAGACCAGCGCCCGCTTGGCAAGGACGTACCCGAACTCCTCCGGCGTCAGATACCCCAGCTTCTGCGAGGACGCCGAGTCCTCCCGGTACGCGTCGAGAAGCAGCCAGCCCGCGCCGAGATACGTCGTCGCCGTGTCCGTGAGGATCTCGTTGTCCCGGGTGCCGGGGAAGGACAGGCCGAGGCGGTGCAGGTACACGTGCATCACCTCGTGGGCGAGGGCCGCCCCGATGTCCCGCCGATGGGTGCGGAAACGGTCGTTCAGTTCCACGAAGTACTCGGGCCCCGCGGCGAGTTCGACGTTCGCCGCGTGGGTCATCTCCCGGAAGCTGACGATCAGCCGGGCGTCCGGGAGGCGGTAGTGCCGGACGAGTTCCCGGGCCACCCGCTGCGCACCCAGATACAGATCGTCCGTGTCGCAGAACGCCACGTCGGCCGGCACCACACTGGTCGCGAACGTCTGGACGGTGTCGTACGACAGCCGCTTGTAGAGCGCGGTGATCGAGGCCCGCACCGTCTCCAGGTGCGGAAAGCCGTGCTGGACCGGTCCGCCGTTCGCCACGCCCTTACCCCCAAGACGCCTGGAACCCGATTCCACTCTACGGGGATGTGAGGGGTTTTTCCCCGGCGAGGTTCCATGCCCGGGACGTGAGATCCGTCCTTGCCAGGCATGCCACCCGATCTTCATACTGCGGGCCGCTCAACACGCCATGAGAGGACGTATGTTGACCCAGAGCTCGCCTAAGAGAAGCGGCATGACCCTGGCCAAAAGAGCGGCGGCGGTGGGTGCCGTCACCCTCGCGGTCGCCTCCCTCCAGCCCCTCAGCGCGAATGCCGCGTCCACCCGCGTCGTCGGTGGAACGCCCGCCGCGCAGAACGAGTTCCCGTTCATGGTCCATCTCTCCATGGGCTGCGGCGGAGCGCTCTACAAGAAGGACGTCGTCCTGACCGCCGCCCACTGCATGGACGGCTCCGGTAACGACACCAGCATCACCGTCACCGCTGGTGTCAACGACCTCGACTCCTCCGCCGCGATCAAGGTCAAGTCGAAGAAGGTCAAGGTGGCGCCGGGCTACGACGGCAGCGGCAAGGACTGGGCGCTGATCAAGCTCGCCCGGCCGATCGACAAGCCGACGCTGAAGATCGCCACCACGGACCGCTACAACCGTGGCATGTTCACGATCGCCGGATGGGGCGACACCCAGGAAGGGGCCGGCACGGGCACGACCAAGCTCCGTAAGGCCACCGTTCCCTTCGTCGCCGACCGCGTGTGCAAGCGTCACTACGGGAACCGGCTGGTGTCGAAGGAGGAACTGTGCGCCGGCTGGCAGAGCGGCGGCATCGACACCTGCCAGGGCGACTCCGGCGGCCCCATGTTCCGCAAGGACGACGCGGGCAAGTGGCTCCAGGTCGGCATAGTGAGCTGGGGCGACGGCTGCGCCCGCACGGGTGTGCCCGGTGTCTACACCGAGGTCAGCACCTTCGCCAAGGACATAGCCCGCGCGGCGAACGCCCTCTAGGCGGCCGCCGCACCAGCAGTACGTCAGACGGCCCGGAGCACCGGGGCACCCGCCTCGCCGGGCCCCGGCCCGGCCGTCCCCTCCAGCTCCAGCACCACACCTCGTTGCCGCCCTCCCGCAGGACGGGACCGGGGACGTGGAGCGAGCGCTGTGGGCCGGTGGACCAGTAACGGCCGAGGCCGAAGCCGTTGATCCACGCGAAGCCGCGGGTCCGGCCCGGCAGCTCCAGACAGGCGTCACCGGCGCCGCGTACGGTGACGGTGCCCCGGTACAGCCCCGGGGCACCGTCCTGCGGCAGCTCCCACGAGGGCACCGCCCGGACCTTCTCGAAGTCGTCCAGCGCTTCCAGCCGCAGCCCACGCGCGCGTACGTCGTGCAAGTACTGGCGCTCGTGCAGCACACCCCCGGTGGTTCTCTTGGGCTCGCCCAGCCGGGGCCCGTAGTCGACCCGGCCCAGGGACTCCACCCACAGCTCCACGCGCGCGTACCCGGCGATCGGCTCCTTGAGGCACGCGTCGTCCTCGGTCAGCACCCCGGCCCACTCCCCGTCGACATACACCACGGCGAGGTCCCGCAGCCCGCGCACGGTCAGCGGATACGTCCGGCGCGGCCCCGGCACCGTCACCTCGTACCGCACCAGACCCCGTTCGACGCCCAGTTCCTCGAACGTGGGCGGGACCGGGCCGTGCCGGCCTTCTCCGCGCCGCCCAGGGTCTCCAGCACGTCGGCCAGGGGCGCCCAGTCGGTCAGGTCCGCCGCGGCCGGGGCGCCCAACCGGGCGGGGGCGGGCGGGACCTCGGGCACAGGGTCGTCGGCGTGCTCGGCGAGGACGTCCCGGAAGGCCCAGAACTTCTCCGTCGGGCGGCCGTACTCGTCGATCGGGGCGTCGTAGTCGTACGACGTCACATCGGGCTCCAGCCGTCCGTCGTGCAGCGCGCCGCCGCCGCGGTCGGCGCCCGCCCAGTCGGCGAAGTTCGTGCCGCCGTGCGCCATGTACGTTTCACCAGTGGCCGAACCGGCCGCACCAGAACTCCATGCACATCAGCGGACCGTCGGGGCGGTGCCGGGGCAGCGTCTCGAAGGCCACGCGCGCGTGGGAGCCGAAGTTCACCGTCGCGAGGATCCCGGGGACCGAGCCGCCGGAGAGCATGTGGTCCTCGGGGCCGTCCGAGGTGAACAGCGGGACCGTGACGCCGAGCTCGCGCAGCAGGCCCGCCGACCGCGCAGATACTCCGCGTCCGACTCCTCGTCGCCCTGCGTCGCGCGCGTGCCGACCTCGCCCCCGACGGTGACCTCGTGCTCAAGGCCCTCTCCCGCGACGCCTGTCTGCCGCTGACCGTCGCCGACCACGCCGCCCGGCACGGCATGACCCTCGCCGAACTGCGCACCGCCGTACGGCGCGGCGCCGGGTGCAGCCCCAAGGACTGTCTGCTCGGCATCCGCCTGGGCCGCGCCAAGGAACTGCTCGCCGCCACCGAGCTACCCGTCGCCGCCGTCGCCCGCCGCGTCGGCCACGACGACCCCGCCTACTTCTCCCGCCTGTTCACCCGACGCGTCGGCACGGCCCCGGTCCGCTGCCGCGCCCAGCAGAGCCGCGTCGTCCCCGGCGGCTGGAGCAGCCAGGTCCCCGAGACCCAGACGATCCACCCGTGATCGAACGAACGACCGCCTGAGGCGCCCCGTAGGCTGGGCGCTCATGACCAGCAACACGTCCTCCAGCACTTCCCCCGGCGACGTCGACCCCGCCGTCCGCGAGGAGCTCGCCCGGCTGCGCGACAGCATCGACAACATCGACGCGGCCGTCGTCCACATGCTCGCCGAACGCTTCAAGTGCACCCAGCAGGTCGGCCATCTCAAGGCCAAGCACCAGCTCCCGCCCGCCGACCCGGCCCGCGAGGCCCGCCAGATCGCCCGCCTGCGCACCCTCGCCGAGAACGCCAAGCTCGACCCCGCGTTCGCGGAGAAGTTCCTGAATTTCATCATCGCCGAGGTGATCAGGCACCACGAGAGCATCGCCGAGGACACCCTCAACGGAGCCGAGACCGCGGCACCTCGCTCCTAGGTGTTCTGTCCCGGGAGGTTGTGGACGGGTGAGGCAGGTCTCGGCTGAGGGATCTTGAAACAGGCGAGGGCCTTCCGGTTCGGTGTGGATTGCGACGTC
>NZ_JAGMUL010000075.1 GCF_019049285.1 Streptomyces sp. AC550_RSS872 | reverse complement strand
TCCGTGCGGTGAAGATTCGATACCTCCACCACACACGGGGGCCTTCGCCATGATCAAGCCCGGGCAGTGTTAACAACGCTCGTGATCAATACACCTAGCGCCCCGCGCCCACCCCCGGAACCCACCGGTACACCAACTCCGGTCTGCCCACCTGCCCGTAGACCGGCTTGCGCTCAGCCCGTCCCGCCTCCACCAGGTGCTCCAGATAGCGTCGGGCAGTGATCCGGGAGATGCCCACGGTCTCGGCGACCCCCGCCGCAGTGAGGCCCTCCTCGGCCTCCCGCACAGCCACCGTGACCCGCTCCAGCGTGGGCGCGCTCAGCCCTTTCGGCAGGGCCGCGGGGCTCGGTGCCCGCAGTGCCGCCAGGGCGCGGTCCACCTCGTCCTGGCCGCTGGCCTCGCCCACCGCCGCGTGGAACTCGGCGTACCGCACGAGCCGGTCCCGGAGGGTCGCGAACGTGAAGGGCTTCAGCACGTACTGCACGACCCCCAGCGACACCCCCTCCCGCACCACCGCCAGATCGCGGGCCGACGTCACCGCGATCACATCCGCGTGATGCCCGGCCGCCCGCAGCGACCGCGCCAGCTGGAGCCCGTGCACATCCGGCAGGTGCAGGTCGAGCAGGAGCAGATCCACCGGCGTCCGCTCCAGCGCGCGCCGCGCCTCCGCCCCCGTATGGGCCTTGCCGACCGCGACGAATCCCGGCACCCGGCCGACGTACATCATGTGCGCGTCCGCCGCCACCGGATCGTCCTCCACGACCAGGACGCGAATCGCCTGCTTGGACGCCGTCATACGTCACCTCTCGAAACCACCGCGTCCTCGGCAGCGGGCGCCTGGGCGGAAACGGAACCCTCCGCCGGAAGGGGCCTTTCCTTGGCGACAGCACCCTCCACCAACGGCAACCGCACCTCGAACACCGCCCCGCCGCCGTCGGCCTCCGCCACCGACAACACCCCCTGGTGCCGGATCGCGGCCTGGCGCACGAGCGCCAGGCCCAGACCCCGGCCCCCCGGCCCCGCCGGCTTCGTGGAGAACCCGCGCTGGAACACCGCCTCGGCGAGCGAGGGGTCCACCCCGGCGCCGGTGTCCGACACCCGGAGCACCAGCTCGCCGTCCTCGGCGTACGCCGTCACCGTCACCCGCGCCCCCACGCTTCCCTGCGCCGCGTCCACCGCGTTGTCGATCAGGTTGCCGAGGATCGTCACCAGATCCCGGGCCGGCAGCGAAGGGGGCAGCAGACCGTCGTCGAGGCGGCTGTCCTCCGACACGACCAGCTCGACGCCCCGCTCGTTGGCCTGCGCCGTCTTCCCCAGCAGCAGCGCCGCCAGCACCGGCTCGCTCACCGCCGCGACGACCTGGTCCGTCAGCGCCTGCGCCAGCTCCAGCTCGGCGGTCGCGAACTCCACCGCCTCCTCGGCACGACCGAGCTCGATCAGGGACACCACCGTGTGCAGCCGGTTCGCCGCCTCGTGCGCCTGCGACCGCAGCGCCTGGGTGAAGCCCCGCTCGGAGTCCAGCTCACCCATCAGGGACTGGAGTTCGGTCACGTCCCGCAGTGTCACCACCGTGCCGCGCCGCTCACCGCCCGACACCGGCGAGGTGTTCACCACCAGCACCCGTTCCGCGGTCAGATGCACCTCGTCCACCCTCGGCTCGGAGGCCAGCAACGCCCCGGTCAGCGGGGCGGGCAGACCGAGCTCCGCGACCGACCGCCCCACCACATCACCGTCCACACCCAGCAGCTCACGCCCGCCGTCATTGATCAGCGCCACACGGTACTGCCCGTCCAGCATCAGCAGACCCTCGCGCACCGCGTGCAGTGCGGCCTGGTGGTAGTCGTGCATATGACTCAGCTCGGCCGCGTTCATGCCATGGGTGTGCCGGCGCAGGCGGGCATTGATCACATACGTGCCGACCGCGCCCAGCGCGAGCGCGCCCGCCGCCACCCCGAGCAGGGCCGTCAGCTGCTCCTGCACCCGCTTGCTGATCTCCTCGACCCGGATACCCGCGCTGACCATCCCCACTATGTCCGACGGCCGGTCTCCCCCGTCGTAGATCGGTACGACGGCCCGCACGGACGATCCGAGCGTGCCGGTGTACGTCTCGGTGAAGGGCTCACCCCGCAGCGCGCGCGCCGTGTGGCCGCGGAAGTGCTGGCCGATCTGCTTCTCGTCGGGGTGCGTCCAGCGGATGCCCGCGGGGTTCATGATCGTGACGAAGTCGACCTCGGCGTCGCGCTGGACCCGCAGCGCGTACGGCTGGAGCTCGGCCGTCGGATCGGCGGTGCGGATCGCCTCCCGCACGGACGGCGCGTCGGCGATCGACTGCGCCACCGCCATGGCCTGCCGACCCGCCGCCTCCTCGGCCTGCCCGCGGTCACTGACGTAGGTGAACACCGCGTACCCGGCGACGAGCACCGCTATCAGCACGGCCTGCATGGCGAACAGCTGGCCGGCCAGGCTGCGGGGTCTCGGGACGGGGATGCGCATGCCGTCAGTCTGCCTCCATGGCCGACGGTGAACTAAATGAACGGAAGGGTGACCGCCCTCACACGGCGGGAGATAGTCACCGCATCGCTGAATGCGACGCCCCCCGTCCCCGGGGCGCGACGGCCGGTCAGCGAGACCCCCACACCCCCGGACGTGAGCCGCACGCCGGTGATACCGACGAAGACGTCAAGGAGGGCAGCCGTGGCCGCCGCCAGTTCCCCCGAGAAGGCACCCGCCGCACCCGTCGCCAAACGGGATCGCACGCACTACCTCTACATCGCGGTGATCATCGCGGTGGCCCTCGGCATCACCGTGGGCCTGGTCGCGCCCGACTTCGCGGTCGAGCTGAAGCCCATCGGCACGGGCTTCGTGAACCTGATCAAGATGATGATCTCGCCGATCATCTTCTGCACGATCGTCCTGGGCATCGGCTCGGTACGCAAGGCCGCCAAGGTCGGCAAGGTCGGCGGTATCGCGCTGGTCTACTTCCTCGCGATGTCGCTGGTCGCGCTGGGTATCGGCCTGGTCGTCGGCAACATCCTGGAGCCGGGCACGGGCCTGCACATCACCGACGCCATCAAGGACGCCGGTCACGAGCAGGTCGACTCGGAGGCCAAGGACACCACCGAGTTCCTGCTCGGCCTCATCCCGACCACGATGGTCTCCGCCTTCACCTCGGAATCGGTTCTTCAGACCCTGGTCATCGCGCTGCTCGCAGGCTTCGCGCTCCAGGCCATGGGCTCGACCGGGGAGCCGATCCTGCGTGGTGTGGAGCACATCCAGCGGCTCGTCTTCCGCATCCTCGCCATGGTGATGTGGGCCGCGCCGGTCGGTGCCTTCGGCGCCATCGCCGCCGTCACCGGATCCGCCGGCGTCGACGCCCTCAAGAAGCTCGCCATCCTGATGCTCGGCTTCTACGTCACCTGCTTCCTCTTCGTCTTCATCGTGCTCGGCGCCCTGCTGCGGCTCGTCGCCGGCCTCAACATCTTCACGCTCTTCAAGTACCTGGGCCGTGAGTTCCTGCTGATCCTGTCCACCTCCTCCTCCGAGTCCGCGCTGCCGCGACTCATCGCGAAGATGGAGCACCTGGGTGTCAGCAAGCCCGTCGTCGGCATCACCGTCCCGACCGGCTACTCCTTCAACCTCGACGGCACCATGATCTACATGACCATGGCGTCCCTGTTCATCGCCGACGCCATGGGTACGCCGATGGCCGTCGCCGAGCAGATCCCGCTGCTGCTCTTCCTGCTGGTCGCCTCCAAGGGCGCCGCCGGTGTCACCGGTGCGGGCCTGGCCACGCTGGCCGGTGGCCTCCAGTCGCACAAGCCGGCCCTGGTGGACGGCATCGGCCTCATCGTCGGCATCGACCGCTTCATGAGCGAGGCCCGCGCCCTGACGAACTTCGCGGGCAACGCGGTGGCCACGGTCCTGATCGGCACCTGGACGAAGGAGATCGACCGCGAGCGCGTAGACGAGGTGCTCGCCGGTGCCATCCCGTTCGACGAGAAGACCCTCCTGGACGACGGCCACGGCGGCCCGGCCGAGGCCGAGGTGTCGGAACAGGGCGGCGAGAAGGAACTCGCGAAGGCCTGACCTCCGTCCCGGTCCCAGCTCCGGACGTCCGGCCCCGCCTGAACCGGGGCCGGACGCCCGGCTCACCCCCGCCCCGAGAGGAAGCCCGGGGGAACCCATGGACAAAGCAGTCCGCGGGGCGGCCCGGGAGCATCAACCGACCCGAACGGCCGCACCGTTCAACCGTGCCAGCTCCTCCGCGCCCAGCACCAGGTCCGCCGCGGCGGCCGAATCCCGGATGGTCCGAGGGCGGCTCGCTCCCGGAATGGGGATCACGGCGGGAGACCGTGCCAGCAGCCAGGCCAGACACACCTGCTGAGGGCTGACGCCGCGGGCGGCGGCCACGGCACGGAAGGCGCCGAACCGAGGCTCGTCCACCGTCGGCGACAGTCCGTCCTCCCTCCGCGCCGGCCCGTCCAGCGAGCTGCGGGAGATGCCGCCCAGCGGGCTCCACGGCAGGAACGCCAGCCCCAGCTCCGCGCACAGCCGCAGCTCGGCCTCGCTGTCCCGTACGGCGGGCGAGTACTGGTTCTGCACCGACACCAGGCGGTCGCCGAGGATCCGGTGGGCCGCGCGGATCTGGTCCACGTCCGTGTTGGAGACGCCGGCCAGACGGATCTTGCCCGCGTCGAGGAGTTCGCGCAGCGCGCCGACCGACTCCTCGAAAGGAACGCCGGGATCCGGCTTGTGCAACTGGTAGAGCCCGATCGCCTCGACGCCGAGCCGCCGCAGCGAGGCCTCTGCGGCCGCCTTGAGGTGCCGGGGGTCGCCGTTCACCGTCCAGCTGCCGTCGGCAGGCCTGCCGCGGCCGCCCTTGGTGGCCACCAGCACGCCCTTTGCGTCGCCGCCGTACGCGGCCAGCGCGCGGGCCACGAGGAGTTCGTTGTGACCGGGCTCGGCGCCCGGCAGATGGTACGAGTCCGCCGTGTCCAGCAGCGTCACCCCCGAGTCCAGGGCGGCGTGCACAGTGGCCAGGGCACGGGCGCCGTCGGGACGGCCCTCGATGGACAGCGGCATCACGCCGAGTCCGACCGCGCTCACCCGACGGTCGCCAAGAGTGCGGTACCGCACGTCAGTCGTCCCTTCCGAGGGTCTCGGCGACGGCCTTCGGGAGCCACTGCCGGGCGGGTGTGAAGCGGAAACCCAGCCGCGTGGCACGGGAGTTGTCCATGCCGTACGCGCGGGTGAAGGAGAGCGGGGAGACCTCGCCGACCTCGACGTGCTGGAAGACGGCCTTGCCGTCCGGGAGGTGCGCGGTGATCGCGGCGCACAGGTCCTCGGTGGTCAGCGGGCCGTGCGACGCGGCGTTGACCGGCCCAGTGAAGTCCTGGCCCACGGTCCAGAACAGGAAGTCGGCTATCTCCTCGACATGGATGTACGTCGCCGGGTGGTTCACCACCGGTACGGGGATCGGCGTCCCGCTGCGGACGCGGTCGGCGTAGTACGTCATACGGCCGGTGAAGTCGTCGTCGCCGCCCAGCACGTGGGCGACGCGTACCGCCACGTACGGGAAGTCCCGGCCGGCGGCGAACACGGCCTCCGCCTGCCGCTTGCCCTCGCCGTAATGGGCTTCGAGGAACGCCGGGTCGTCCCAGGGGAGTCCGAGGTCCACGCCCACTTCCAGCGGGTCCACGTCCGTCTCGCGCACGGGGGCGATCGAGTCCTCGTACTCGTACACCTCCACCGTGGACGTCAGTACATAACGCCGGGTGCGGCCCGTGAGGACCCGGCGGGCGATCTCCGCCTGCCGCGGCGTGTAGCAGACCTGGTCGACCACGACGTCGAACGTCCGTGAACCCAGCGCCGCCGTCAGGGACTTCTCGTCGCCGCGGTCGGCGACCAACTGGACCACGCCCGGCGGTGGCGGCGACGATCCGCGATTGAGAACCGTCACCCGGTCCCCGGCCGCCAGCAGTCGCGCGATCAGCCGCTTGCCGAAATAGCGGCTGCCGCCGATGACCAGTACTTCTCGTGCCTTTCGCATGACCATAATTCTCTCGGTCCCACACCACGTCCTGAAGGGGAAGACATGGGAGATCAGGCCGCCCTGCCGAAAGAACCACGGCATCTACGCCCGGCCACCGGCGAAACGTCGGTGGCCTTCGACACCCTGGACCGGCAGATCCTCGAACTGCTCCAGACCGACGGCCGGATCAAGCTGAGCGAGCTGGGCCGCCGCGTGCGACTCAGCCCGGCAGCCGTCACCGAGCGGGTACGGCGGCTGGAGGCGGCGGGCGCGATCACGGGATACGGCGCCCATGTCGCCCCCGCCCGGCTCGGCTACGGCATCCAGGCGTTCATCCGGGTCAACCCGCACGGCGGCTACACCCTCAAACACCCGCGCACCCTGGAGTTGCTCGACCGCCCGGAGGTGATCGAGGTCCACCACGTCGTCGGCGAGGACTGCTGGGTCCTCAAGGTCGCCGTCGAGGACACCGTCCACCTGGAGGAGGTCCTCGAACAGACCTCGGCGCTGGGCCGCACGACGACGTCGATCGTGCTGTCCTCCCCGGTGCGCAGAAAGCCGCTCCTGCCGCGGTTGCCCTGACGTCGGCGTCAAGGATTACGTTCGTACGCATGCGAATCGGCGAGCTGGCCGCACGGGCCGGGACCACGACGCGCACGTTGCGCTACTACGAGTCGCGTGGGCTGCTGCCCGCGCGGCGCAGCGGCAACGGCTACCGGAGTTACGACGAGGACGACCTGAAGCTGCTGCGGCAGATCAGGACGTTGCAGGACTTCGGGTTCGACCTGGAGGAGACCCGGCCGTTCGTGGAGTGTCTGCGGGCCGGGTACCCGGAGGGCGACTCGTGTCCCGCCTCGCTCGCGGTCTACCGGCGCAAGCTGGACGAGCTCGACGCGCTGATCGGGGAGTTGCGGGCCGTGCGGGCCAAGATCGGCCTGCGGCTGGCGATGGCCGAGGGGGAACCACCGTTGTGCGAACTGGGAGGGCAGGAACTGTGATCAGGGCGGCAGGCGTGGCCGAGGTGACGGACGCGGACTTCGAGGCTGAGGTGATCGGGGCGGAGGTGCCGGTGCTGGTGGAGTTCACGGCCGACTGGTGTCCGCCGTGCCGGCAGATGGGGCCGGTGCTGACGGCTGTCGCCGGGGAGGCGGATGGCCGGCTGAAGGTGGTCCAGCTGGACGTGGACCACAACCCCGAGACCACCAACGCGTACAAGGTGCTGTCCATGCCGACGTTCATGGTGTTCCAGGGCGGCGAGCCGGTGAAGTCGATGGTGGGCGCCCGGCCCAAACGGCGGCTGCTGGAGGAGCTGGCCGAC
Source organism: Streptomyces sp. AC550_RSS872 (assembly GCF_019049285.1). GTDB lineage: Bacteria > Actinomycetota > Actinomycetes > Streptomycetales > Streptomycetaceae > Streptomyces. Next base: position 9,218 of record NZ_JAGMUL010000075.1, on the reverse strand, counting down.
GTCCTCTGAACCCGCCCGGAACGACGAAATCCCCCGAGCAATTGCGCTCGGGGGATTTCTTTGCGTATATTCAATGATTCGCGACTTCAAGACTACGGAATCGCGAAGAAGTTCAGTGAGCACAGTATATCCGGCCGGGAGCGGAATTGTCAAACACCGAATTTCAAGACGGTGAAATGCGGAGTGAGCAGGAATTCATCGACGACCTGTACGCCCGCGTGGACGCGCTGCGCGGCGACACCGAGACCTCCGTCACGGACGCTCTCGCCCAGGGCAACACACCCATGCAGGCCCGCCTGGAACGGGACATCCTCGTCGCCGAGCGCTCCGGGCTGCTCGCCGCGCTGAACGCCGTGGACGGATCGCTGTGCTTCGGCCGGATCGACCTGGCCTCCGGCGTCAGCCACCGCATCGGCCGGATCGGCCTGCGCACCGACGACGCCGAGCGCACGCCGATCCTCATCGACTGGCGGGCCGACGTCGCCCGCCCCTTCTACCTGGCCACCGGCCACACCCCGATGGGGCTGCGGCGCAGGCGGCACATCACCACCAGCGGCCGTACCGTCACGGCCCTGCACGACGAGATCCTCGACCTCGGCGACCAACAGCGGACCGGCCACGAGGACCCGACCGGCGACGCGGTCCTGCTCGCCGCGCTGGACGCCGCGCGCACCGGCCGGATGCACGACATCGTGCAGACCATCCAGGCCGAACAGGACGAGATCATCCGGGCGCCCCACCGCGGCGTACTGGTCGTGGAGGGCGGCCCCGGCACCGGCAAGACGGCCGTGGCACTGCACCGCGCCGCGTACCTGCTCTACGAACACCGCGAGTTGCTCGCCAAGCGCGCGGTCCTGATCGTGGGCCCCAACCCCGCCTTCCTCGGCTACATCGGCGAGGTCCTGCCCTCGCTCGGCGAGACGGGCGTCCTGCTGGCCACGGTGGGCGAGCTGTTCCCCGGCGTGCGCGCGACCGCGGAGGACAGCCGTGAGGCGGCCGCGGTGAAGGGCCGCGCCGACATGGCCGACGTACTCGCCGAGGTCGTCCGCGACTGGCAGTCGCTGCCGGACCCGGTGATCGCGATCGAGCACGAGCGCGAGATCCTGATGCTCGACGACGACCTGGTCAAGGTGGCCCGCGAGCGCACCCGGGCCGCGGGGCTCCAGCACAACGTGGCCCGCGAGCACTTCGAGGGCCACATCCTCAACACGCTCACCGAGCTGTACGCCGAACGCGTCGGCACCGACCCCTACGACGGCAGCAGCCTCCTCGACGCCAGCGACATCACCCAGATCCGGGACGAGCTCGCCGAGAACCCCGAGGTCTGGGCGGCCGTCGACCAGCTGTGGCCGGTGCTCACCCCGCAGCGCCTGGTCGCGGACTTCCTCGCCGACCCCGTGGGCTACCTCCCCGACGAGGACGTCGCCGCGATCCGCCGGCCCGTGACGCGGGCGTGGACCGTGGCGGACGTACCGCTCCTCGACGAGGCGGCCGAACTCCTCGGAGAGGACGACCGGGTGGCCCGGGCCCGCGCGGACCGCGAGCGCGAGACACAGGTGGCGTACGCGCAGGGCGTGCTCGACGTGTCGTACGCCTCCCGGACCTACGAGTTCGACGACAAGGAGGACGAGGACAGCGAGGTCCTCTCCGCCCACGACATCATCGACGCCGAACGCTTTGCCGAACGCCAGGAGGAGGACGACCACCGCAGCGCCGCCGAGCGGGCGGCGGCCGACCGTACCTGGGCGTTCGGGCACATCATCGTCGACGAGGCGCAGGAGCTGTCGCCGATGGCCTGGCGGCTGCTCATGCGGCGCAGCCCGACCCGTTCGATGACGCTGGTCGGCGACCCGGCGCAGACCGCTGAGGCGGCCGGCGTCGGTTCCTGGGCGGGCATCCTCGAGCCCTACGTCCAGGACCGCTGGGAGCACACACGACTCGGCGTCAACTACCGCACCCCGGCCGAGATCATGGACCTGGCGGCGGCGGTCGTCCGCGACCGGAACCCCGACTTCGAGCCCCCGAGTTCCGTCCGCTCCACCGGCGTACGGCCCTGGGTACGCGCCACCGACGACCTGCCCGGCGCGGTCGCCAAGGCGGTCGACGAACTGACCCCCGCCGAGGGGCGCCTCGCGGTCATCGCCCCGCGCCATCTGCACCGCAAGCTCGCCGCGCGGCTCGACGGAGTCACGGCGGGCGCCGAGCCCGACCTGACGCGGTCCGTCGTCCTCCTCGACCCGCGTCAGTCGAAGGGGCTGGAGTTCGACTCCGTGCTGGTGGTGGAGCCGGGGCTGTACGGCACGAGTGACCTGTACGTGGCGCTGACCAGGGCGACGCAGCGATTGGGGGTACTGCACACGGGTTCGCTGCCGCGGAGCTTGGCCGTCAGCGCAGGGTCATGAGACTGGACTCGCCCCCGCTGTGACGGCTGGTCACGACTGCGCGACCAGCGGCCGGTGGGGGCTGGTCGCGCAGTTCCCCGCGCCCCTTCAGGTCTTTCAGCCCGTCCGGCGTTTGAGGACGAGGCCGTTCAGGCCGACGGGGGTCCAGGGGGCCGAGCCCCCTGGCGGGGTGGAAGGGGCGGAGCCCCTGGGATGGGACGGGTAGGGGCGGCGGGGGCGAAAGAAGCTAGGCGGGGCGGAGCCACACCGTTGCCAGTGGAGGCAGCGTCAGCCGGATGCTCGCCGGGCGTCCGTGCCAACCCTGGGGCTCGGGCTTGACCGGGTCGGGGTTGGTGACGTCGCTGCCTCCGTAGCGCCCCGCGTCGGTGTTCAACGTCTCGTACCAGGCAGGGACGTCGTCCGGAACGCCGAGCCGGTAGTCCTGCCGGACCACCGGCGACAGATTCGACACCGCCAGCAGCGGAGCCCCCTCCGCGTCGAAGCGCAGAAACGCGAACACGTTGTCGTCGGCCGCGTCCCCCACCACCCACTGGAACCCGGACGCCTCCGTGTCCCGCTGCCACAGCGCCGGCGTGTGCCGGTACACCGTGTTCAGGTCACGGACCAGATCCCGCACCCCGCGATGGTCCGCCTCCGCTCCGTACGCCGGATCCAGCAACCACCAGTCCGGCCCGTGCGCCTCCGACCACTCCGCTCCCTGCGCGAACTCCTGCCCCATGAAGAGCAGTTGCTTACCGGGATGCGCCCACATGAAGCCCAGGTACGCGCGATGGTTGGCGCGCTGCTGCCACCAGTCGCCCGGCATCTTCGACACCAGCGACCGCTTGCCGTGGACCACCTCGTCGTGGGAGATGGGGAGGACGTAGTTCTCGCTGTAGGCGTACACCATCGAGAACGTCATCTCGTCGTGGTGGTACTTGCGGTGCACCGGCTCCTTGGCCATGTACTCCAGCGAGTCGTGCATCCAGCCCATGTTCCATTTCAGTCCGAAGCCCAGACCCCCGAAGCCGCCCGGCCCCGCCACATGCGTCGGCCGCGTCACGCCGTCCCACGCCGTGGACTCCTCCGCGATCGTCACGACCCCCGGCACCCGCCGGTACACCGTGGCGTTCATCTCCTGGAGGAACGCCACCGCGTCCAGGTTCTCCCGTCCACCGTGCTCGTTCGGCACCCACTGTCCCGGCTCACGCGAGTAGTCCAGGTAGAGCATGGACGCCACCGCGTCCACCCGGAGCCCGTCGATGTGGAACTCCTCGCACCAGTACAGGGCGTTGGCCACCAGGAAGTTGCGCACCTCGCGCCGCCCGAAGTCGAACTCCAGCGTCCCCCAGTCGGGGTGCGCGGAGCGCAGCGGATCCTCGTGCTCGTACAGCGGACGCCCGTCGAACTCGGCCAGCGCCCAGTCGTCGCGCGGGAAGTGCGCCGGCACCCAGTCCATCAGGACGCCGATCCCGGCCTGGTGCAGGGCGTCGACCAGGTACTTGAAGTCGTCGGGGGTGCCGAGCCGGGCCGTGGGCGCGTAGAAGCCCGTGACCTGGTAGCCCCACGAGCCGCCGAAGGGGTGCTCGGCCACCGGCATCAGCTCGACGTGGGTGAAACCCAGGTCCTTGACGTAGGCCGGGAGCTGCTCGGCGAGTTGCCGGTACGTCAGCCCGGGGCGCCAGGACGCCAGATGGACCTCGTACACCGAGAACGGCGCCTCGTGCGGCGGCACCGCCCCGCGCCGTGCCAGCCACTGCGCGTCGCCCCACTCGTGCCGCGAGGCGTGCACGATCGACGACGTGTTGGGCGGCGCCTCCGTCCGGCGGGCCAGCGGATCCGCGCGCAGCGTCTTCGAGCCGTCGGGCCGGGTGATCTCGAACTTGTACAGCTCGCCCTCACCGATCTCCGGCACGAACAGCTCCCAGACCCCGGTGCCGCCGAGCGAGCGCATCGGATAGCCCGTGCCGTCCCAGAAGTTGAAGGTGCCGGCCAGGGACACGCCGCGCGCGTTCGGCGCCCACACCGTGAACCGGGTGCCGGTCACGCCCTGGTGCGTCATCGGCTCGGCGCCCAGCGCCCGCCACAGCTCCTCGTGCCGTCCCTCGCCGATCAGATGCAGGTCCAGCTCGCCCAGCGCGGGCAGGAAACGGTACGCGTCCTCGGTCTCCTGCACCGACCCCTCGTACGCCACGAGGAGCTGGTAGTCCTCCGGTACGTCCCGCAGGGGCAGCAGCCCCGAGAAGAACCCCTCCGCGTCGTCGTGGAGTTCGGCGCGCAGGCTGCCCGCGACGACGGTGACCGACAGGGCGTACGGCCGGAAGGCCCGGAAGGCGACACCGCCGGGCACCGGGTGGGCGCCGAGCACGGAGTGCGGGTCGTGGTGGGTGCCGGTGAGGAGACGGTCGCGGTCGGCGGCGTCGAGGGCGGGGGAGAGGGCGACGGGTGCCTCCGGCGGCGGGGCGGAGTGCGGCGCGGTGACTTTCTCGGCGGTCACCGCCGCTGCCGTGGGCTTCCGGGCGGGCGCCTTCTGCGCCGGGATCTTTTTCGCGGTGGCCTTCTGCGCGGGGATCTTCTTGGCGGCGGCCTTGCTCGCGGGGGTGCTCTTCGCTGCGGTGCTCTTCGCGACGGCTTTCTTGGCGGCAGCCTTCTTCACCGTGGCTTTCTCCCCGGCTGTCTTCTCTCCGGCTGTCTTCTTCGCCGCTGTTTTCTTCGCCGCCGTCTTCTTGGCGGCGGCCTTCTTGGCAGGTGCCTTCTTGGCGGCTGTCTTCTTCGCCGCCGCCTTCTTCGTCGTCCCCTTCTTCATGGCCTCCGCGGCCTTCTCGGCGGCCTTCACCGTCTTTGTCGTCGCCTTCTTCGCGACGCTCGTCTGGTCGGCCGACTGTTCAGCCGACTGCTCGGCCGGCTTCTCGGCCGTCTTCTTCGGAGCCGAACCGCTGGAGGGAGTGGTGCGGGGGGTCACGGGCGGGGCCTCCTAGGCGAAGGTGGAGAGAGGGGGGAGAGGGGAGTGAGGGGAGTGGAGGAAGAGGGTGTGCCGGTGTCCGCGGCGAGACGGCTTATGGCGGACAGCGGCACCGGGAGCCAGTCGGGGCGGTGGCGGGCCTCGTAGACGACCTCGTAGATCGCCTTGTCGGTCTCGTACGCGCGCAGCAGCACCGGATCGGTCCGCGGATCGGCGCCGCTGACCTGCGCGTACCCGGAGCAGTAGGCGGCCCGGCAGGTGTCGGCCCAGCCCGGTACGGGTGGGTCGGCCGAGTGGGCCGCGTAGTCGAAGGAGCGCAGCATGCCCGCGACGTCCCGCACCGGCGGCTGCGGCATCCGCCGTTCGGCCAGCGGCCTCGACGGCTCGCCCTCGAAGTCGATCAGCCACCACTGACCGGTGGGCGAGCGCAGGCACTGCCCGAGATGCAGGTCGCCGTGGATGCGCTGGGCGGTCCAGGTGCACCCCTCGGCGGCCAGGTCGGCCAGCGCCGCGAAGGCCGAGCGCAGACCGGGGGCGTACGGCCGCAGCGCCGGCACGGCCCGCGCGGCCGTCTCCAGCCGCTCGACCATGCCGTCGACCAGCTGCCGCACCTGTGTGTGCCCCAGCGTGACGGTCGGCAGGGTGCGGGCCAGCGCGGTGTGCACCTCGGCGGTCGCGCGCCCGAGCGCCCCGGCCGCCGCGGCGAAGTCCTCGCCCTTGGCCAGTTCGCGCAGCGCCAGCTCCCAGCCGTCCGCCGCGCCCTGCACAAAGGGCTGGAGCACACCGAGGACGTACGAGTCGCCCGCCAGCTCCGCGCCGATCCACGCCGTCGGTGCGGGCACCCGGTCGCAGCCCTCCCGGGCCAGCGCCAGCGGCAGCTCCAGGTCGGGATTGACGCCGGGCACGACCCGGCGCAGCAGCTTCAGGATGAACGTATCGCCGTAGACGACCGAGGAGTTGGACTGTTCGGAGGTGACCATGCGCGGCACCAGACCGGACCGGATGTCCTGGCCCGCGTCCCGTTCGAAGCGCAGTCCGCCGATCCGGGCCCCGGTGCGCAGCGCCTCCAGGAGCAGTTCGGTGGGACGGGTGTCGTACAGGGCGTCGTACACCGTGCGTCCGGCGAGCGGACCCTTGGCCACGTGCCCGATCAGCGCCGGGGCCAGCCGGGGCGGCAGCGCCTCGCGGTCGCCTATGAGGAGTTGGTAGCAGTCCGCGGGCTGCTCGGGTGCGCCCGGCACCGGCGCGAGGGCCTGGTGCGCGCGCACGAGCAGGTGGTACAGGCCCAGCTTGCCGCCGGGCGGCAGCAGCTCGGTGGCCGCCACCAGCGAGAACCCGGTGACCGGACGTCCCTTGCCGGCGAACCAGCGCTGCCGTGGCAGCCACTCCCGCAGCAGTGGGTCCAGCGAGGCGAGGAGACCTGGAGGGGTCGTGAGGGTGCGGGTGACGGCTTTCGACATGGCGTCACGTCCTTTCCCCGGCTGGTCGGGGTGTGGGTGATGCGTGCCCAGGGCGGGACGGTGAAAACCGCCCCGCCCTCAATTGCGGCGCGGGCCGCGGCCCGGCGGTTGCGGAGCCGGAACCATGGGCGTTCACGCCGCGCGAGGCGGCATGTCCTTTCCGATCGCTCGGAGAGGTTTCACGCGGTGAAACGCGCGCAGTTGTCCCGATCACCAGAACGGCGTAACCGTACCACTACTCGGCGTAATCTCGCCGCAGTCGGAACCAGTAGAAGCCGTGGCCCCCGAGCGTCAGCAGGTACGGCAGTTCGCCGATGGCCGGGAATCGCACCCCGCCGGACAGTTCGACCGGATGCCGCCCGTTGAACCTGCGCAGATCCAGTTCCGTCGGCTGCGCGAACCGGGAGAAGTTGTTCACGCACAGCACCAGGTCGTCCTCGTATTCGCGGAGGAAGGCGATCACGGCCGGATTCGACGACTGGAGTTCCGTGTACGAGCCGAGTCCGAAGGCCGGGTTCTGTTTGCGGATCTCGATCATGCGGCGGGTCCAGTGCAGGAGAGAGGACGGCGAGGACATGGACGCCTCGACATTCGTCACCTGGTAGCCGTAGACCGGGTCCATGATCGTGGGCAGGAAGAGCCGCCCGGGATCACTGGACGAGAAACCGGCATTGCGGTCCGGCGTCCACTGCATGGGCGTGCGGACGGCGTCGCGGTCGCCGAGCCAGATGTTGTCGCCCATGCCGATCTCGTCGCCGTAGTAGAGGATCGGCGAGCCGGGCAGTGACAGCAGCAGGGCGGTGAACAGCTCGATCTGGTTGCGGTCGTTGTCGAGCAGCGGCGCCAGTCGGCGCCGGATGCCGATGTTGGCGCGCATCCGCGGGTCCTTGGCGTACTCCGCGTACATGTAGTCGCGCTCTTCGTCGGTGACCATTTCGAGGGTCAGCTCGTCGTGGTTGCGCAGGAAGATGCCCCACTGGCAGCCGGAGGGGATGGCCGGCGTCTTGGCGAGGATTTCCGAGACCGGGTAGCGGGATTCCCGCCGTACGGCCATGAAGATGCGGGGCATCACCGGGAAGTGGAACGCCATGTGGCATTCGTCGCCGCCGCTTCGGAAGTCGCCGAAATAGTCGACGACGTCCTCCGGCCACTGGTTGGCCTCCGCCAGCAGCACCGTGTCCGGGTACTGGGCGTCGATCTCCTTCCGCACCCGCTTCAGGAACTCATGCGTCGCCGGAAGGTTCTCGCAGTTCGTGCCCTCCTCCGCGTACAGATAGGGCACCGCGTCCAGCCGGAATCCGTCGATTCCCAGATCCAGCCAGAACTTCAGCGCCGAGAGGATCTCCTCCTGCACCGTCGGGTTCTCGTAGTTGAGGTCCGGCTGGTGGGAGAAGAAGCGGTGGAAGAAGTACTGCTTGCGGACCGGGTCGAAGGTCCAGTTGGAGGCCTCGGTGTCGACGAAGATGATGCGGGCGTCGGCGTACTGCTTGTCGTCGTCGGCCCATACGTAATAGTCGCCGTACGGGCCGTCCGGGTCCTTTCTCGACTCCTGGAACCACGGGTGCTGGTCGCTGGTGTGGTTCATGACGAAGTCGATGATGACGCGCATGCCGCGCTGGTGGGCGGAGTCCACGAAGTCCACGAAATCGGCCAGGTCACCGAACTCGGGCAGCACGGACGTGTAGTCGGAGACGTCGTAACCGCCGTCCTTCAGCGGTGATTTGAAGAAGGGCGGCAGCCACAGGCAGTCGACGCCGAGCCATTGCAGGTAGTCGAGTTTGGCGGTCAGGCCCTTGAGGTCGCCGACACCGTCGCCGTTGCTGTCCTGGAAGGAGCGGACCAGGACCTCGTAGAAGACGGCGCGCTTGAACCAATCCGGGTCACGATCCTTGGCAGGCGTGTCCTCGAAGGTGTCCTGAACAGGCTCGTTGACGATCATTTTGTGGGTGACCCTCCGATCTGCGGGGTGGACGGTCGCAGGACGGTGAGGATGTGCGCGGGACGAGTGCCCGGTTCGAGACGCACGTAGTTCGCCCTGCCCCAGTGATAGGTCTCGCCGGTGAGCTCGTCGCGCACCGGCACCGACTCGTGCCAGTCCAGGCCGAGTTGCGGCATGTCCAACGAGACCGTGGCCTCCTGGGTGTGGTGAGGGTCGAGGTTGACGACCACCAGAACCGTGTTCGAACCGCTTCGCTTCGAGTACGCGATCACCGCTTCCTTGTCCGCGTGGTGGAAGTGGAGGTCACGCAACTGCCGCAGGGCCGGATTCGCCCTGCGGACGGCGTTGAGCTGGGTGATCAGGGGTGTGATGGTGCGGCCCTCGCGTTCGGCGGCGGCCCAGTCGCGGGGGCGCAGCTGGTACTTCTCGGAGTGGAGGTACTCCTCGCTGCCCTTGCGCAGGGGGGTGTTCTCGCA
>NZ_JAGMUL010000074.1 GCF_019049285.1 Streptomyces sp. AC550_RSS872 | reverse complement strand
TGCACGCCGGGTGGTAAATCCAGCCCCTCCGGCGTTTGAGGAGCGGGGTCTGGGGCGGAGCCCCAGGAGGATGGGACGGGTAGGGGCGGCGGGGGCGAGGGAAAAGGCGGCCGGCTCGGGTCCGTCAGGAATCGAGAAGCGGCGCCCCTGGCCCACGGCTAGCGTGACGGACATGGACATCTCGATTCACGCCAGCTTCCTCCCGCACGACGACCCGGAGGCCTCCCTCGCCTTCTACCGCGACGCCCTCGGCTTCGAGATCCGCACCGACGTCGGCCAGGGCAAGATGCGCTGGATCACGGTCGGCCCCGCCGGCCAGCCCGGCACGTCCATCCTCCTCGCACCCCCCGCCGCCGACCCCGGCATCACCGAGGACGAACGCCGCACCATCGCCGAGATGATGGCCAAGGGAACCTACGGCTGGATCCTCCTGGCCACCGCCGACGTCGACGACACCTTCGAGAAGGTGCAGGCGACCGGCGCCGAGGTGGTCCAGGAGCCCACGGACCAGCCGTACGGCATCCGCGACTGCGCCTTCCGCGACCCCGCGGGCAACCTGATCCGCATCCAGGCCCGGGGCTGAGCCCGCCCGCCCCCACCTCACCCCATGCCTACCGGCAGCGTTGCCGACCGACCACCTGTAGATGGAGAACATGATGACCGCGCCGCACGTTGCCGACAGCCACGACCTGATCCGGGTGCACGGCGCTCGTGAGAACAACCTCAAGGACGTCAGCATCGAGATCCCGAAGCGTCGTCTGACGGTGTTCACCGGCGTCTCCGGCTCGGGCAAGAGCTCGCTCGTCTTCGACACCATCGCCGCCGAGTCGCAACGGCTGATCAACGAGACGTACAGCGCCTTCCTGCAAGGGTTCATGCCGAACCTCGCACGCCCCGAGGTCGACGTACTCGACGGTCTGACCACGGCGATCACCGTCGACCAGCAGCGGATGGGCTCCGACCCCCGCTCCACCGTCGGCACCGCCACCGACGCCAACGCGATGCTGCGCATCCTCTTCAGCCGCCTCGGCACACCGCACATCGGCCCGCCCGCCGCGTACTCCTTCAACGTCGCCTCGGTCTCGGCGAGCGGCGGGATGACGATCGACCGCGGCGCCGACAAGACCAGGACCGAGAAGGTGACCTTCAGCCGCACCGGCGGTATGTGCACCCACTGCGAGGGCCGCGGCACGGTCTCCGACATCGACCTCACGCAGCTCTTCGACGACTCCAAGTCGCTGTCCGAGGATCCGTTCACCATCCCCACCTACACCGGCGACGGCTGGGTCGTGCGGGTCATCGCCGAGTCCGGGTTCTTCGACAAGGAGAAGCCGATCCGGAAGTACACGAAGAAGGAGCGGCACGACTTCCTCTACCGGGAGCCGACCAAGGTCAAGATCAACGGCGTCAACCTCACCTACGAGGGCCTGATCCCGAAGCTCCAGAAGAGCTTCCTGTCCAAGGACCGCGAGTCGATGCAGCCGCACATCCGGGCCTTCGTGGACCGTGCGGTCACCTTCGCCCGGTGCCCCGACTGCGACGGCACCCGGCTCAGCGAACTCGCCCGCTCCTCGAGGATAGACAAGATCAACATCGCCGACGCCTGTTCGATGGAGATCCGCGACCTGGCCGAGTGGGTCAGGAAGCTGAAAGAGCCGTCCGTGGCGCCGCTGCTCACCAAGCTTCAGCACACCCTCGACTCGTTCGTGGAGATCGGCCTCGGCTATCTCTCGCTCGACCGGGCCTCCGGCACGCTCTCCGGCGGTGAGGCGCAGCGCACCAAGATGATCCGCCACCTCGGGTCCTCGCTCACCGACGTCACGTACGTCTTCGACGAGCCGACCATCGGTCTGCACCCGCACGACATCCAGCGGATGAACAACCTGCTGCTGCGCCTGCGCGACAAGGGCAACACCGTGCTGGTCGTCGAGCACAAGCCGGAGACGATCGCCATCGCCGACCATGTCGTGGACCTCGGTCCCGGCGCCGGCACGGCGGGCGGCACCGTCTGCTTCGAGGGCACCCTGGAAGGGCTGCGGGGGAGCGACACCGTCACCGGGCGCCATCTCGGTGACCGGGCCGCGGTGAAGGAGACCGTCCGCAAGGCCACCGGCACGCTCGCGATCCGCGGCGCCACGGCGAACAACCTCCAGGACGTGGACGTCGACATCCCGCTCGGCGTGCTCACCGTCGTCACCGGCGTCGCCGGCTCCGGCAAGAGCTCACTCGTGCACGGCTCGATCCCCGCCGAGGAGGGCGTGGTCTCGGTCGACCAGACCCCGATCCGCGGCTCCCGGCGCAGCAACCCGGCCACGTACACCGGGTTGGCCGACCCGATCCGCAAGGCCTTCGCCAAGGCCAACGGTGTGAAGCCGGCCCTGTTCAGCGCCAACTCCGAGGGCGCCTGCCCCACCTGCAACGGCGCCGGCGTCATCTACACCGACCTGGCGATCATGCAGAGCGTCGCCACCACCTGCGAGGATTGCGAGGGCAAGCGGTTCGAGGCGTCGGTGCTGGAGTACCGCTTCGGCGGCCGGGACATCAGCGAGGTGCTCGCGATGTCGGTGACCGAGGCCGAGGAGTTCTTCCGCGCCGGTGAGGCACGCACCCCGGCCGCCCACAGGATCCTGGAGCGGATGGCGGACGTCGGCCTCGGCTACCTCACCCTCGGCCAGCCGCTGACCACCCTGTCCGGCGGTGAGCGGCAGCGGCTGAAACTGGCCACGCACATGGGCGACAAGGGCGGTGTCTACGTCCTCGACGAGCCCACCACCGGCCTCCACCTCGCCGACGTCGAGCAGCTGCTCGGTCTGCTCGACCGGCTCGTCGACTCCGGCAAGTCGGTCATCGTCATCGAGCACCACCAGGCCGTCATGGCGCACGCCGACTGGATCATCGACCTGGGACCCGGCGCCGGCCACGACGGCGGCAGGATCGTCTTCGAGGGCACCCCCGCCGACCTCGTCGCCGAGCGCTCCACCCTCACCGGTGAGCACCTCGCGGCCTACGTCGGCGGCTGACCGCGATGTGTCTCACCACGACACCGGTGAGGGCCTTCCTCTCGTCCCGTGCCCGTCAGAGCCGGACGCGGGAGTGGACGAGGTGGGAGGCGGCCCGGGAGGATACGGGTGTGCGATCCAGCCACTCGACGCCCGAGGAACAGCGCCTGCGCACCCTTGTCGCGCTGCGCCGCGTCCGCGACCGGATGGACCGGGAGTACGCGCAGCCGCTGGACGTCGAGGCCCTCGCGCGGGGCGTGCACATGTCGGCCGGGCACCTCAGCCGTGAGTTCAAGGCCGCCTACGGCGAGTCGCCTTACGGCTACCTGATGACGCGGCGCATCGAGCGCGCGATGGCGCTGCTGCGCCGCGGCGACCTCAGCGTCACCGAGGTGTGCTTCGAGGTCGGCTGCTCGTCGCTGGGCACCTTCAGCACACGGTTCACGGAGTTGGTCGGGATGTCGCCGAGCGCCTACCGGATGCAGGCGGCGGACGCGGTGGCCGGCATCCCGTCGTGCGTGGCGAAGCAGGTGACCAGGCCGATGAGGAATCGGGAGGCTCCGTTCAGTCTGGCCGCCGCGGTCAACGGAGCGGTGCCCAGGGCCGGCACACCGCAGGCGTGACGACAGGACCGTGGAGGGCGAGAAGGTGCGCGCGAAGCAGTGGGACGAGAGCGGCGACGGGGTCCTCCGGCTGCCCTCCGGGCGCCTGGTCCGGGGCCGGGGTCTGCGCCGCCCTCTCGCACCGGGGGCGCAGACCCCGTCGTACGGCGTCTATCTCCTGGGGAAGCCGCCCCCCGAGGTCCCCTGGGCCTCCCATTGGATCCGCTGGCCCGACTTCCGCCTCCCGGCCGACCGCGAGGCCGCCCGCAGCGCCCTCGGCGAGGCCTGGGAGCGGGCCGCCGACGAACGCGTCGAGATCGCGTGCGGCGGCGGCCGCGGGCGTACGGGGACGGCGCTCGCGTGTCTGGCGGTGCTGGACGGCGTACCGGCCGAGGAGGCCGTGGACTTCGTGCGGCGCGAATACGACCGGCACGCCGTGGAGACGCCCTGGCAGCGGAGGTACGTGCGGCGCTTCAGGTGAGCGTGTCCGCCAGCAGCTCTGCCGTCTTCACGATCAGGGCGTGGTCTGGCGCCGCACCCTGCTCCGGCTTCGTCGTCTGGACCACCAGGACGAGCGGGGTGCCGTCCTCGGTCCAGGCGATCCCCGCGTCGTTGTTGGTGCCGTAGGAGCCGCCGCCCGTCTTGTCGGCCAGTGCCCAGCTCTCGGGCAGGCCGGCGCGGAAGCGGTTGACGCTGGTGGTGTTGTTCAGCAGCCAGTGGGTGAGGAGGTCGCGATCGGGGCGGTTCAGGGCGTCGCCGAGGACAAGGCGGGCGTACGTCCGGCCGATCGCACACGGCGTCGTGGTGTCCGTGACGCGCCACGGCTCCGCCGAGTTGAGGTGCGGCTCCCAGCGGTCGAGGCGGGTCACCGGGTCGCCGAGGGAACGGGCGAAACGGGTGATGGCGGTGGGGCCGCCGAGTTCGCGCAGCAGGAGGTTGCTGGCCGTGTTGTCGCTGAAGCGGATGGCCGCGTCGGCGAGTTCGCGGACGGTCATGCCGGTGGCGACATGGTCCTCGGTGATGTCGGAGTTCTCCACCACGTCGTCCGCCGTGTAGTGGATCCGCTTGTCGAGCACCTCGCCGTCCTGGTCCAGGTCGCGCAGAACGGCCGCGGCTGCGAGGGTCTTGAACAGGGAGCAGATCGGGAAACGCTCGTCGGCGCGGTGGCGGACGGTCTGCCCGGTGGCGAGGTTGTGCGCGAACACGCCCAGGCGGGCGCCGTGTCGGGACTCCAGTTCGCGCAGCCGGTCGGTGGTGGCGGCATGGGCGGGTGCGCCGGTGAGGAGCGCGGCTGCGGTGGCGGTGCCTGCGGTCAGCAGGGTGCGTCGGCCTAAGATCTCGGACTCCTTCGCTCGGATTTCGTAGGTCGGATTTCGTCGGTCTGATGGTGACGATCTCTTCAGTGATCGACGCCGTGCGTCATTCCTTGGTTGCGCCGCCGTAGACCATCGGCCGACGGCGCCGCGGGCCCGCGCTCGCCACAGTGGCCGTATGGACCGTATGGAGAAGACCACGGGGATCAGCCGGGCAGGGTTTCTGGCGGGGGCGGCGGCCGTCGGACTGGCGGGGGCGGTGCTGCCCGCGGGGCAGGCCGCGGCGACCGCGCGAGAGCCGGAGCGCAGGGGGCCGGAGCGCAAGGGGCTGAAGCACAGGGGCGTCGTCTACACCGTCGGCGAGGGTGAGACGCCCGGTACCGCGTGGAGCGCCGCGCGGATGCGTGCGGACGTCCGGGTCATCCGCGACGACCTGCACGCCGACACCCTCGACGTCACCGGCGACGGCGTCGAGCGACTCATCGCCACCGCCGCCGAGGCCGCCGAGCGCGGGCTGCACGTCTGGCTCCAGCCGACCCTCGCGGACGTGCCCGAGCGGGAGATCCTGGAGAGCATCGCCGAGTGCGGGCGGTTCGCGGAGCGGCTGCGGCGGCAGGGCGCGAGCGTCGACTTCAGCGTGGGCTGCGAGTTCTGGCTGTTCGTGCCGGGGATTATCCCGGGCGAGACGGTCCTGGACCGCGTCGAGAACCTCCAGAAGGGCACCGTCGACATGGCACGGATGCAGCGCCGCCTGGCCCGCTTCACCGCGAAGGCGGCGACGGTCGGCCGCTCCGTCTTCCGTGGCCGCCTCAGCTACGCCGCCGCCCAGGACGAGGAGTTCGAACCGGTCGACTGGAACCTCTTCGACGTCATCGGCATCGACTACTACTCGTATACTACTCGTACTTCCCCCAACGTGCGGACTACGTACGGGAGTTGCGCCGCTACCTGCGCTGGGGCAAGCCCCTGGCCATCACCGAGTTCGGCACGTGCGCGTACGTCGGCGCGCCCGAGGCGGGCGGCATGGGCTGGGACATCGTCGACTACACGAAGGAGCCGAACGAGATCAAGGGCCACGTGGTGCGCAGTGAGCGGACCCAGGCCGCCTACCTGGGCGATCTGCTGGACGTCTTCGAGTCGATGGGCCTGTACGCGGCGATGGCCTTCGAGTTCCTCACCGCGGACGCCCCGCACCGCCCCGACAACCCCCGCTACGACCTCGACCTGGCGAGCTACGGCATCACCAAGGCGATCAAGGACCGCCCCGACGACCCCTCCTCGGACTGGCACTGGGAGCCGAAGGAGGCGTACCACGCGGTGGCCCGCCACTACTGCCGACGGGCGTAGTCCGCAACCTGGAGGGACCATGGCCGGGGAGGTGAGCGTATGGACTGGACCCTCGAGTTGATCGTCGTGCCGGTCACCGACCTGGACCGGGCCAAGGCCTTCTATGTCGACCAGTGCGGTTACCGTGCCGAGATCGATTCCCCGTGGTTCGAGGGCGTCGGCCGCTTCGTCCAGCTCACCCCGCCCGGCTCCCGCTGCTCCGTCGTGCTGGAGTCCGGCATGCCCCAGTCGCCGGGGCAGCCGCGGATGGCCCCCGGATCCATGCAGGGCCTCCAGCTCTGTGTCACGGACCTCGAGGCGGCCAGGGCGGAGCTGACCGGACGCGGGGTCGAGGTGACCCCGGTGATGCATGTGAGCGCGTCCGGCTGGGCGGAGGGCCGGGGTGAGGACAGCTGGAACTGCTTTCTCTTCTTCCAGGACCCCGACGGCAACGGCTGGGCGGTCCAGGAGGCCCCGGCCCCGCTCACCGAACGCTGACCCAGGCCTGCCGGGCCCTGGGCCCAGGTCGTGTCCGCAAAGTCCCGCCTGCCCCGCGACGCCTGGCACGCTCCCCCAGAGGGGGCACCCCCATCGCACGTTCCCCCACCCTCGAACCGCGCTTCGCACGGCTCGGGCGGGAGGTGCCCCCACGACGCCGCGGGGCCCGCCCTCCGGGCGGACGACGGGACTTTGCGGGCACGACCTAGCGGCAGTACGTGTCCCGGCCCGGGCGCTCGCCCGTCGCCAGGAAGCGGGAGACCGTCGCGTCGCCGCACGCGTTGCCGTTCTCCAGGTAGGCGCCGTGGCCGGTGGAGTTCACCGTGACCATGACGGCCCGCCTGCCGAGGGCCTCGCGCATCTTCAGGGCGCCGCTCAGCGGTGTGGCCACGTCCCGCTCGTTCTGCACCATCAGGACATTGGACGGCCCACGGTCGGTCACCCGGGGCGGCGCCTCGCTCGGCTGCCACTGCCACGCGGCGCAGACCATCGCGTTCCTCGGCATGCCCGCGGTCAGCGGATACTTCGCCCGGCTCTCGGCGACGCCCTTCTCGTACACCGCGGCCGACCTCGGCCAGGCGGCGTCGTTGCAGATGGTCGCGGCGCCGACCGCGGTGTAGTTCTGCACCAGCGCCTCCGGCGGGCTCGGCGGCGCGGGCGGCAGCTCGCCCTTCTCCGCCGCCAGCATCGTCTTCGCCAGCACCGGGTAGTCCTCGGGGTCGTACAGGCTGTCCAGCATCGTCTGGCGCAGCCCGTTGCCGTCCAGCCGCGCCGGGTTGGCGCCGGGCCAGGGGAGGGGCTCGCGGTCCAGCCGGGCGGCGAGGGCGAGGAAACGCGAGCGCACCTCGGCCGGTGTGCCGGCGACACGGTCGGGGTTGCCGGGCCTGGAGGCCCACTTGGCGAACTCGGGGAAGTTGTCCTCGACGCCCACCTCGAACGCCTCCAGCAGTGCGCGCTCAGCCCGCACGGGGTCGGGGTTGTCGTTGCTGTCCAGCACGATCCGGTCGGTGCGGTGCGGGAACAGCGTGGCGAAGGTGGCGCCGGTGTACGTGCCGTACGAGTCGCCCCAGGCGGACAGCTTGCGCTCGCCGAGCGCGGCTCGGATGCTGTCGACGTCGCGGGCGTTGTTCTTGGTGCTGATGTGCTTCATCAGCTCACCGCCGTTGCGTGCGCAGGCGTCCGAGATGCGCCGGGCGGTGACCATGTTCTCGGTGACGGAGCCGTCCGGGGCGGGCCAGGGGCGCAGGGCCGTGCGCGCGAGGTCACGGTGCTCGACGTCACAACTGACCGGCGTGGAAGGCGCGTTGCCGCGCGGGGCGAACCCGATGAGATCGTAGGCGTCCCGCACCTCCTTCGGCAGCCGCTGGCCCTTGTCCGAGGGTTCGGCGAGGCTGTCCCCGCCGGGCCCGCCGGGGATGATCAGCAGCGCGCCCCTGCGGACCGACGGCTTCTCGCTGGGGATACGGGAGACGGCGATCTCGATCCGCTCGCCACCGGGGTCGGAGTAGTCCATCGGTACGGACACGGTCGCGCACCGCTGGCGCGGATCGAGCCCCTCGCCCTCGCACTCGCCCCACTTCAGGGGCGCGGGCGTGCCGGTGGCGGACGCGGTGAGCGGGGTGACGAGCCCGAAGACGACTCCGGAGGCGGCGGCGATCAGGGCGGCACTCTTCGTGATCTGCTTCATGCACAGCAGCCTGACCGAGATTGACGGAGCGTCACATCCCGGTAACTCCCGTATGGGGGCGGGGGATTACCCCGCCGGGCCCGGGGGATTACCCCCCCCGCCCTCTCCTACCCCTGGCCCAACCCCAGTCTCATGACGAGCCGGTCCTCCCCGGGGCCCAGATAGTCCCTGCGCACCCCGCCCTCCGCGGCGAACCCCAGCGACCGGTACAGCATGATCGCCGCCGCGTTCGTCGGCTCGACCGTCAGCCGCACCTCGTGCACCCGCTCCCTGCGCAGCTGCCGCAGCACCTCCAGCATCAGCCGCTTGCCCAGCCCCCGCCCCCGCTGGTCCGCGCTCACGGCCAGGCTCAGCACCCACGTCACATAGCCGTCCGAGGTGGTGACGAAGAGGACGTAGCCGTGCAGGCAGTCCCCGTCGTCCAGGACGAGGATGCGGTCGCCGTGGACGTCGAGGTGCTGACGCAGTACGAAGTACGGGTACGGGTCCTCCGGAAAGACCTCCTCGTCGACGCGGAGGAGTTCGGGCAGATCCGCCTCGGTGACGCCTCTCATCGTCAACGGCCGATCACTGCTGTCGGCGAGGAACGCCTGGTCGGAGCGGCGACCCAGCGCAGGGAAACGTTCCTCCGGCATAGCCATCAACTGCCCCCTATGTGATGGATTGGCGTCACTCGTGCGGGTGAGCACCCGTTGCCTTCCGTTTCAGGCGCCCGGTTCGAGATCAGCCCATCTTGAGCAGGGCGATTCCGCGGAACAAGAGGGCGAGGGTCTTATGCCTCGACGCGCTCCCAGTGCGCCTTCCTTTGGTACCGTGAGTGAATGACCCAGAGATCGTCGGGGGACGTCCAGTTGAAGAACAAGGATGTGCGCTGGGCGGCGTTCGACCCGATCGCCTACGTTGATCACAACTACCGCGACTTACAGGCAGAGGACGCGGAGATCCTGCACATGATCCGGGATCATTTCGGCGATCATTTCCGGAAGCAGGGCGTCGGTCCCGTTTCCGGAATCGACGTGGGCGCCGGTGCCAATCTCTATCCCGCACTCGCGATGATGCCGTGGTGCGACGAGATCACCCTCTTCGAGCGCTCGCCCGCGAACGTCGGGTACCTCACCCGCCAGGTCGACTCCTACGACCGGAACTGGGACCAGTTCTGGGACGTCCTGTGCGAGTCCGAGGCGTACAACTCCCTTGGCGCGGACCCGCGTGAGAGGTTCCGCAAGGTCGTCTCGGTCGAGCAGGGCGACCTCTTCCAGCTGGCGGCGTACAAGCGCCAGTGGTCCATGGGCACGATGTTCTTCGTCGCCGAGTCGATGACCACCTCCCACCAGGAGTTCTCACTCGGCGTCGAGCGCTTCATGCGCGCGCTGGCCCCCGGTGCCCCCTTCGCTGCCGCCTTCATGGAACATTCGAAGGGATATCACACGGGCGAGCATTTCTTCCCGGCGTGTGACGTGGGAGAATCCGAGGTGCGCGCGAGTCTTGAGGCATTCGCGGATGACTTCAAGGTGCAACGACTGGAATCCGCGGCAGAGGTGCGCGACGGATATTCGGGAATGATCGTCGCCTGCGGTTGGCGGAATTCGGATGCGCTCATTCCGGTCAGCTGACGCGTTCGGCCGGCCGTGAAACTTCACAACAGCACAGCGATATTCCTCAAATGATGGCAGGGCGGCCTGTGTGAGGGGCATGGGATGCAGATCAAGCCACGCCAGCATCTGCTGGACATCTGGCAGGCGGTGGCCCGCCACTCTTTCGACGGGGGAGAGTGGGCGTGGGGCGACTGGGGCGGACAGAGCAGTGTGGCCGACGCCGAGCGGCTGCTCTGCCTGCTGTACCCGGCCACCGAGATCCCCGCCTTCCGGCTGGACGACCCGGACACCACACAGGAGGACGTCCAGCAGGTCCTCAAGAGAGCCGGCGGACGGCTGGAGGTCCCGGCCAACCTCGTCACGGCCGCCGCCGACTTCATGCGGACGCACACCGGCGACGACAAGAGGCCGACGTTCGCCGGGGGTTACTACTTCGGGTCCGCCGACAAGAACAGGGAAGTCACCGAGGAACAGCGCCAGCTCGGCGTGACCGACTCGTTCTCCATGTCGATCACCCTGTGCCTGGCCACACTCGGTTTCCTCAAGGTCTACGAGACCAGGACCCGGCGCAGTGACATCAAGGAGACCATCTCCGAACTGCGCCAGGCCACCAGCAACCGGCTCACCGCCGCCATGGTGAGCCTGCTGCGCTCCTTCACCGTCAACGTCTTCGACACCGACGCCCCCCAGGGCCGTACGCTCTGCGAACTCCTCGGCCAGGGACGGCTGTCGCAGCGGCAGGTGCTGAGCAAGTTCCAGAACCGTTTCCGCTGGCTGCGCGCGGCGCTCAACGAAAGTGTCTTCCTCGGCATCGACGTCCAGGAAGGCCTCAAGGACGAGAGTCAGCTCTTCGAGTGCGGCTGGGCGTGGAGCCTGGTCGAGAGCGCCCCCGAGATCGAGACCAGCGAACCCATCGGGCCGCAGCCCGCGGGCGTCGCCAACCCCGTGCCGTACCTGTACTTCACCGTGGTCGCCCTCGACGGTATCCAGGACCTGTTCTCCGACCGCACCCTCACCCTCGGCCTGCTCAACACCGAACAGCAGAAGCTCGCCGAGGCGCTCCGGCTGCGGTGGGAGCTGACCCAGCAGTACTGGTCCGGCATCGCCCGCTTCGAGGACGACCGCTGGCCCCTGGAGGACATTCCCTGGCGTACGACGGGACAGAGGCTGGAGTCCGCGTACTTCTCCCTCTCCGTCGCCGCCATCCTGGTGCACGACCTGATGCGGCGCCGCGCCACCGACGACGACCTGTCCCGCACCGTCGGCATCATGGAACGCCTCGCCGAGCGCGGCCGCATCACCAGCCGGATGACGCGCGACGACCCCATGGTCCACGAGCTGCACAACGTGGGCGTCGCCCTGCCGTTGCAGGGCAGCGAGCGGCTCGGCCCGCCGTTGACGTGGTCCATGACCGACTTCTCGGCGCAGCTGCTGAAGCGGACCGTCCAGCTGTGCACGCTGTCGCGCAACCTCTCCTCGCACGACCGGCTGCTCAGACTCGCCGAGGACATCTTCGACCACATGTGGCGGCGCCGCATCCGGGACGGCGAGGGCGTCGGCCTCTGGGACAACGTCCACGCCGCCTATCCCGAGGCGGAGATCCTCAAGCGGCGCGTGCCGGTGTCGTGGAGCATCACCGAGCGGGTGACCGAGGTGATGGTCCAGGCACACGAGATGTACCGGCAGCCCCCGATCCGCAGCCTCGAACTCGCCGAACTGGCAAGGGCGTTGCTCAGCGAGTCCGCCCACCTCCTGGGCAACGAGCAGATGGAACCCGCGCCGACGGACTCCGGCCGGCACGGGATGGAGATCAGGAACATCGAGGTCAAGCTGCGCCGCGCCCGCAGCCTCGTGGACGAACAGCCGGGTACGGCCTACGCGTTGACACTCGACGTGCTGGGACAGCTCGACTCGCTCGCCCGCGCCCGCGAGGCCGCGGACCGGGGAGTGTGAACCGTGCTGATCTTCGCCGCCTCCGACAAGGGAGGCACGGGCCGCTCCGTGACCAGTGCCAACCTCGCCTACCACCGGGCGCTGGCCGGGGACGACGTCTGCTACCTCGACTTCGACTTCGGCTCGCCCACCGCCGCGGCCGTCTTCGACGTGGCCGACGCCCGCGAGGAGACCGAGGACCGCGGTCTGCACGCCTACCTCATAGGCGAGGTCAGCGAACCGGCCCGGATCGACGTCTGGGCCGACACCGAGCACCAGGTGCTGCGCTTCCCGCCGCCCGGCTGCGGCCGGCTGGTGCTGATGCCCGGCGACGTCAGCGGCGGCGAGTTCGCCACCAGCGACGACAACCTGCGCCGCTGCGTCGACCTGCTGATGACGCTCTACTACGAGTTCGACCTGGTCGTCGTCGACCTCAGCGCCGGCCGCTCCTACGCCGTCGACATGGTCCTGGAGGCCACCGCACAGCCCGAGATGCGTGACATCACGGCCCGCTGGCTGGTCTTCCACCGCTGGACCCGCCAGCATGTGGCGGCCGCCGCCAGCCTGGTCTTCGGCAAGCGCGGCATCGTCGCGGGCGGCGTCGACCGTGGCCACGACGAAGCGGCACTGCGCAACGCCATCCGCTTCGTGCGGGCCGCCGTACCCGATCCCGAATCCCCGCTCTGGTCCCAGGTCTCGCCCACCCAGTCGGCATGGATGCGCAAGACCGACGGCGACCTCAAGCAGCTCGCCTCCACCCACGGCATCGGCTACAGCCAGGTCCTCGGCTCGGTGCCCCTCGAACCGGTCCTCCAGTGGCGTGAGCAGCTCATCACCGACGAGGACGTGCTCGACAGCCAGATCGCCAACCAGGAGACCTGGGAGGCGCTGAGCCGGCTCGCCGTACGGCTGACCGACGACAAGTACTGGGAGGAGGCATGACCGACACCGCCTTCCGGGAGACCACCGCCGAGCCCGTCACCAAGTCCGTGCCGCTCGCCCACCTCTCCCTGGAGCTGGGCCACCTCTACATGGAGGACTTCGAGGCGGGTCCCAAGCGGCTGGGCGAGCACTTCGCCGAGGTACGGGTCTGGGCGGACGCGGTACGCGCCTCGGCCGCCCGCCGCAGCAAGCGCCCACGCATCAGCACCTGCTTCCTCATCGACGACTACTTCACCCGCTTCTCCACCCCGGCCGAGCTGATCCCGATGATCCTCAAGGAGGCCGAGAAGGCCGGCCTCGTCATCGACTACCTGGCCCGCGAGTCGAGCTGCGCGGTCGCCGACCGCATAGAACTCGCCGAATCGGTCATGCACCGCCTCGTCGAGTCACCGCCACCGGGCAGCTACGGCTCCCGCCCGCCCGTCAGCCAGACCGGCTGGCTCGCCAACGGCCAGCGCACCCCGTCGACGTCCCGCAGCGCCCTGGGCGCGGTCAAGGGCTGGGAGCCGCCCCAGGAGACCGCGGCCCGCAACCACTCGGTCTTCATGGACGTCGAGCTGTGGTCCGAGAAGGACGGCAAGCGCCTGTGGTCGTGCCCTTTCCTGGCGGCCGTGTGGCAACTGGCCCGCCTCGGCCTGTTACGGCACCTGGGCGAGCCCGTGCTGGTCCCCAAGGACTGGCAGGGCGAGGACTTCCCGCACGACTGGGACCGGCTCCCGCCGCTGACCAGGCTCACCGACACCAAGGCGGCCTTCAGCGCCTACCGCACCTGCACCCTGATGCCGAACCGCTTCCTCGCGGTCGAGGACGCCGTACGGCTCATCCTCGACCAGACGGACGTCGACTCGGGCGCGCTCCAGCAGGTCGCCAAACGCTCCGCCGACGAGGGGATGCCGGTGCCCGCGGCGGTCGCCCAGCGCGCCACCTACGTCTTCTACGAGGAGCCCGGCGACCCCTCCGAGGCCGAGGAGACCTGAGATGACGGCGGCCCCCGGCCAACCGGCGCGTCCGGTCCTCGCCTGCGGTGAGGTGCGTACCTGTCTGCTGCCGTCCGTCCAGGCCCTGGACGCCCGGGCCGCCGCCCAGCTGCTCAGGCTGCGCAACGACGAACACGTCCGGGTCTCCGAACGGCCCAGCATGTACGCCCTGTCCCCCGAGATCCTCACCGGGGTCGACTGCCGCCTGCCCGCCTCCAACGGCACGAAGGTCAGGGGCGTCGGTACGGTCGCCGCGCGCGCCGTCCTGACCGAGGGGCGGCTGCTCCAGTCGACGGCGTACTTCAGCCTTCCGGCGGCGGGCCCGGACATGCGACGCCCGTGGGGTCAGTACCTCGTACGCCCCGGCCTGGTGGAGCCCTTCGGCAAGCTGCCCCAACAGGCCACAGCAGAGGGCGTGTTGAGAGGCCCGGGACGCGGCGAACTCGACCTCGGGATGATCTCCGAGGGCCTGCTGGCCCAGCTCCGCCGCCATGCGCTGCTCGACCGCAGGGTGCCGTTCAAGTCGAGCCCGACGCGGCTGCGTTGGGTGGCACGACGGACCCCGGCAGGAGAGCGGGCATCGCTCGCGAACTTCACGGTGGCCGAGGGCGGACTGCGGACCATGGAGCTACGGCTCCCGGAGGATGTGCCGGCGGCGGCCGCGGCGGGCCTGTGCGAGGATCTCGCCCTGCACGACTGGCTTTTGACGACCGTTCAGCACATGCTGGACAACAGCCGGATCGGAGCCATAGACGGACCATCGGTGGTCGAGGCGCTCCATCCGGTCGTGGTTCATCTGCTGCATCTGTGGATGCCGCGCGCACACGTGGACCCCGCGCTGGCCCACCTGTGGGACGTACTGGAAGCAAAGCCGGGGTTCTCCCGCCAGTGGGAGAACCTGAGCCGGCGCATCAGAGACCGACTGGCCCTCCAGGCCGTGGCGATGCCGCAGCAGGCGCTCAGCACGAGTTGAGGGACGGGGCCCGGAACCGATTACCCGACGGGGGATGAGAAATGAGCGGAGCGTCATCGTTAGGAGCAGGTGGCAACGGGCAAGGGGCCCCGCGTCCGGAGCAGCCGCGTATGCCCAAGATGTTCTGGCGGATCGTGATCACGGCCGGCGCCGCGGGCGGGGCCTTCCTGCTGACCAGCATCCTGGACCAGGACGACGGGAACATCTGGCAGTGGGTGGCGTCCATCGTCATCGGCAGCGCGGCGCTGATCGTGCAGTACCTGATCGACTTCGGGGAACGGTTCGAGAAGGTCGACACGCGCTTCAACGAGATCCTCGCCGCGACGGAGCTGTTCAGCCAGGTCGACGGCTCCGTGCTGCGGTCCGACGAGGTGACCCGGCTGGTCCTCGGCTACACCAAGGTCCGTGAGCGGGGCGGCGACATCGTGCAGGCCTTCGCCGAGAAGGAGCTGGGCCGCCTCGCCAAGATGATGGAGGGCCTCGGCAGCGGCACCGCGGACTGCCCCGGCGAGAACCACGAGTGGCTGATCGACCTCACCGACTGCGTGAAGATGACCCTCGACGCCACCAGCACCTCGGTGGACCGGGAGTTCTGGACCAGCGGGCCCGCCGACCGGTACCTCGCCGCACAGGAGAAGGCGATCAAGCGGCGGGGCGTGGAGATCCGGCGCCTGTTCATCGTACGGACCGAGGACGAGGTCACACCCGAGCTCAGGGCGCTGTGCGACGACCATCGACGGCGGGGCATCGACGCGCGTATCGCGGTGCGGTCGCTGATGGAGTCCAACCCCAGGGTGAGCGACTTCATCGTCTTCGACGGCGAACTCTGCCACGAGACGAAGCCGGACCAGGAGAACAACCCCGACAGCACCCTGCTGAGCGCCGAGCCCGACCACATCGAGGACCACATCACCCAGTTCACGGAGCTGTGGGCCGAGGCCGAGCGTCAGCAGACGGCTCCACAGAGGGGTCCACGGGTCACCGCAGAGACGTGACGAACCTGTCCCAGGCGGGGGCGGGGATGAGGAGTACGGGGCTGTCCGAGGCGAGCTTGGAGTCTCGGACGGGGACGGTGCCGGGGACTCCGTCGGCTACCTCGACGCAGTCCTCGCCGCCGCTGCCGCCGCTGTAGGTGCTCTTGCGCCAGCGGGCGGCGCCTGGGAAGTCGTACGCGACCTCGACGCAGTCACCGCCGTTGCCGTCGCTGTAGGTGCTCTTGCGCCAGCTCGCGTTGCTCAGGTCGTACTCGCGCATCGTCTGAAGTCCTCCGCCGCCGACTCGATCAGGGCCAGGGACGCCTCCGGCGACAGCGCGGCGGCCCTGATCAGATCGTATGCCGCGTACGAGCGCTTCACCACAGCCGGATCGTCAAGCAGGTTCCCCGAATACACGGCTTCTGTATAGGAGGTTGGCGGTGCGTCCTCGAACTCCATGAGCTTCAGCGAACCGGTCATGAGGGCGTACGCCCCAGCCGCATACGGCAGCACCTGCACCAGCACCGTTCGCTCCCGCGCCATCGACGCCACGCGCTCCAGCTGCTCCGCCATGACCGCCGGGCCGCCGACCGGGATGCGCAGCACGCTCTCGTGCAGGACGACCCAATACACGGGCCGTGTAGCGTCCTTGAGGATGTGCTGGCGCTCCAGTCGGCCGGACACCTTGTCCTCGATGTACTCGTCCGCCGCGAACGGGTTCATCGCCAGCGTGACCGCCCGGGCATACCCAGCCGTCTGCAACAGGCCCGGCACCAGCGCGGGCGCGAACTCGCAGATCTTCGTCGCGAGCCGCTCCAGCTCCGCCGCCTTGGCGAAGTAATCCGCGTACCGCTGGTCATTGATGAGCCGGTGCCACATCCGCTCGAAAATACCGTCGGTTTGTAGCGCTACGTCAATCCTCTGCGCCACGTCCAATTGGGGTTTTCGGATCGCCTGTTCGAACTGGCCGATGTAACCGCCGGAGACAAATACCCGAGCCCCCAGATCCACCTGAGTTACCCCCGCATCCTCCCTCCGCCGCTTCAGTTCCGCGCCGAAGAACTCCCACGCCGCCTGACGTGAAGCATTGGCCATTGCCAACCCCCTTGCACTTCCCCGCACTTGTAGGGCACAGACTCCTGCCGAGTGTAGGCGCCGCAGGTCAGGATGGAGATGAAATGAGTGAAACCCAAAAAGAGGGGGAGTGACCGTGACGGCACGACACTCGGCGCACTGCGTCGAAGAAGCGGAGGAAGCAGTGAAGGAATTGCGGGCGGTGCTGGAGAAGGCAGGAATTACGCTCCCGACACTCCGGATCGACCCGGCGAGTCTTGCGCGTGAAGCCCCTTGCCCGCTCGTCGAATTGGGCCGGTGTTCGGTCGAGACCGCGCAGCGCCTCGCGGCGGTACTGCGATGAAGCCACCCATCGGGTCGTACGTCGTCGACACGCGCAACGGAAGAATCGGCATCGTCATGGGACACGAGGGACCGTACGTCCAACTCAGACCGTACGGCGGCGGCAAGGAATGGGACGCCGAGCCCGGGGTCGTCCGTACGGCCAGCCCGGCCGAGCGGCTGCGCGCGGCGACCGCGTACGCGAACGCACGAAGCCGGGGTGAGGTTCCTTGAGCTAGGGGACAGGCCCTGGGGCCGGGGGCGGTCCCGTAGGGTGCGGCGGCATGGGTTTGTGGAGATGGAGACGGAGAGGGCCGAAGGCCGCCCGCCGCTACCCCGTGCCGCTCACCACGCACCAGCTGTGGATGGTGTCGCTGAGCGCGCCGGTGAGCAGGGACCGGGACGCCTCGCGGACCACGTTGTACCCGTTCACGCGGATCGACGACGACGGGGCCCGGCGCTGGCTGGCCGAGCAGTGGGAGATCACCTCGCGTGAGCAGCTGGTCGGCCGGCTCGACGACCTGTCCCGCAGCGGGTACCGGGCGCGGGCGTACCGGGTCACCGGCGTCTCGCCGCTCGCCTGGGACGCCGCGCTGTACGTCGACATCGCCCGCCGTGGCTTCGCGTGCGGGCTGATCGACGAGTCCGACGCCTGGACCGCGCTGAAGAACATCGTGCCGGCGGTGGTGGGGACGTATGCCTCCTGGCAGGAGTACGCCGCTCACTATCTGCTCGGCCGGAAGGTGTGGCGGGACGGGCTGCGGGGGACGGCCGACGCCGGTTTCCCGGCGCCGCAGGCGACCGCCGACGCGCATCTGCGTGCGCTGCTGGACCCGGAGAATCGTTCCAGCCCGTGGAATCTCGTGCCCTGGAACACCATCAGCCACCCGGACCGCACCCGGTGACTCCGAGCCAGGACCGGTGATCGTGACAGGAGCCGGGATCGCGAAGGGAATGCCCGAGAGATCACAGCCGTGGCTGTGATCTCTCGGGGGTCTGAGTCACCGGGCACTCAGGCCCCGTTCAGGTTCAGGACACGGTGCGCCAGTCTCCCAGGTAAACGCCGTTGCCGTTGCCCCAGTTCAAGTAGAGCCTCACTTTGGTGATGGTCACTCCAGTCGGAGCGGTGCCCTTGCCGCAGCCGGAGGCGGATCCGTTACTGTCCTTGATCGTTCCGCTGTTGCCGTCGGATCGCTTGTACAGCGTCCAGAACCCCTGCCCGTCCGCTTCTTCGTCGCAAACGGTCAGCGTTCGGTGACCGTTGCTTACGTAAGCGGTCCCACAGTTCTGCAACTTGGTGGGGCCACAAGCCCGCCAGCCCCACGACTGGTCATGGGCCTGGGCAGCAGTGCCGCTCGCCAAGGTCATAGCGATCGCTGCTGCACTGGCGGCAGCGACTGAGAACTTTCGCATCGTTCCCCCTGCGTGGTCTGTGGGCCGAAGCCCCTTCTCAATGGCCAACGTAGGTAGATCTGGGAACAGCGTTCAACCTGCAAAGTTGTAGGGTCGTCGGAGCCTTCGTGGGTCGTTCCACGAGGTGCCTTCGCGGGCGGTGGACAGCTGCCGGCCCGCGCGGAGCGGGAGAGTGCGAGGGAGAAGCTGAAGACCCTGCCGCGTGTGGAGCGGGCGTCGGCGAAGCCGGCGACGGCGTTCCAGGTCGTGTGACACCACGTCCGAGAGGTCGACACCGACGCCGGGGAGATCGCGCCGCCGCCCCCAGTCCGACGCCGACGCGCGTCCACACCTGGGGACAGACACCATCAGCCACCCCGACCGCACCCGCCGCCCCCCGCCGTACGCGACAATGACCCCATGAGTCTGTTCCGCGACGACGGCATCGTGCTGCGCACCCAGAAGCTCGGGGAAGCGGACCGGATCATCACGCTGCTCACCCGGGGGCACGGCAGGGTCCGGGCCGTGGCCCGGGGGGTGCGGCGGACGAAGTCGAAGTTCGGTGCCCGGTTGGAGCCCTTCTCGCACGTCGATGTGCAGTTCTTCGCGCGCGGGAGCGAGCTGATCGGGCGCGGGCTGCCGCTGTGCACGCAGAGCGAGACCATCGCTCCGTACGGCGGCGGGATCGTCAGCGACTACGCCCGCTACACCGCCGGGACGGCCATGCTGGAGACGGCCGAGCGGTTCACCGATCACGAGGGCGAGCCTGCGGTGCAGCAGTATCTGCTGCTGGTCGGCGCCCTGCGGACGCTGTCCCGTGGCGAGCACGCGCCCCACCTCGTCCTCGACGCCTTCCTGCTCCGCTCGCTCGCCGTCAACGGTTACGCCCCCAGCTTCGGCGACTGCGCGAAGTGCGGCCTGCCCGGACCGAACCGCTTCTTCTCCGTGGCCTCCGGGGGCTCGGTCTGCGTCGACTGCCGGGTGCCCGGTAGCGTCGTACCGTCGCCGCAGACCCTCGAACTGCTCGGCGCGCTGCTCACGGGAGACTGGGAGACGGCCGACGCGTGCGAGGCGCGGCACGTCCGGGAGGGCAGCGGGCTGGTGTCCGCCTATCTGCACTGGCATCTGGAGCGCGGGCTGCGCTCGCTTCGGTACGTGGAAAAGTAAGCGGTAAGAGGAGACGAGAAGCACATGGCCGTGAGTGGGTTCCTGGGGCGTCGGCGACGCGAGTACAGGGCACCGGAGCCGCACCCGTCCGGCGCCCGCGCGCCGAAGCTTCCCGGTGAGCTGATCCCGAAGCATGTGGCGATCGTCATGGACGGGAACGGCCGCTGGGCGAAGGAGCGGGGGCTGCCGCGTACCGAGGGGCACAAGGTCGGTGCCGAGCGGGTGCTGGACGTGCTCCAGGGCGCGGTCGAGATGGGCGTGGGGGCGATCTCGCTGTACGCCTTCTCCACCGAGAACTGGAAGCGGTCGCCGGACGAGGTGCGCTTCCTGATGAACTTCAACCGCGACTTCATCCGCAAGACCCGCGATCAGCTCGATGAGCTGGGGATCCGGGTGCGGTGGGTCGGGCGGATGCCGAAGCTGTGGAAGTCGGTGGCCAAGGAGCTCCAGATCGCTCAGGAGCAGACCAAGGACAACGACAAGCTGACGTTGTACTTCTGCATGAACTACGGCGGGCGGGCCGAGATCGCGGATGCGGCGCAGGCTCTCGCGGAGGACGTGAAGGCCGGGCGGCTGGATCCGTCCAAGGTCAACGAGAAGACCTTCGCCAAGTACCTCTACTACTCCGACATGCCGGACGTGGACCTGTTCCTGCGGCCCAGCGGTGAGCAGCGCACCTCCAACTACCTTCTCTGGCAGAGCGCTTACGCCGAGATGGTCTTCCAGGACGTGCTATGGCCGGACTTCGACCGGCGGGACCTGTGGCGGGCGTGCGTCGAGTTCGCCTCCCGTGACCGACGGTTCGGCGGGGCCATCCCGAACGAGGAGCTGCTGGCCATGGAGGGCCGCCAGGACTGAACCCAGGGTCGTCCTCAAACGCCGGACGGGCTGAAATTCAGCCCGTCCGGCGTTTGAGGAGCGGGGGTCCAGGGGGCAGAGCCCCTTGGCGGGGTGAAGGGGCGGAGCCCCTTCAGGATGGGACGGGTAGGGGCGGCGGGGGCGAGGAAAAACCGCTCAGGAGGCGGCGCACTCCGCGCACGTGCCGAAGATCTCCACCGTGTGCGCCACGTTCACGAAACCGTGCTCCGCCGCAATCGCGTCCGCCCACTTCTCCACCGCCGGCCCTTCCACCTCGACCGCCTTGCCACAGACGCGGCAGACGAGATGGTGGTGGTGTTCGCCGGTCGAGCAGCGGCGGTAGACGGACTCGCCGTCGGCGGTGCGCAGGACGTCGACCTCGCCCGCGTCGGCGAGGGACTGGAGGGTGCGGTAGACCGTGGTGAGCCCGACCGAGTCGCCCTTGTGCTTGAGCATGTCGTGGAGTTCCTGCGCGCTGCGGAACTCCTCGACCTCGTCAAGGGCCGCCGCCACGGCGGCCCGCTGCCGAGTCGCGCGGCCCTTTACGGGCGGTCCAGCGACTGTCACCGGTTGCCTCCTCACGTCTGCACTTGCCGGGCCATTGTGCCAGTCCGGACTGTCAGCGGTCAGACGCCGACCTTGCCCGCGGCATCCCGGCTGGCTGGAATCGCACACTCCGCCGGGTCGCCGGAGGGCTGCGCGGCGGCCAGGGCACGGGCCCTGCGCCGGGCCAGCGGGGCCGCCAGCGCGGTCAGCGCGATGAACGCGCCAATGGTAAGCAGGACGATCGTCGCGCCGGGCGGCACGTCCTGGTAGTACGAGGTCACCGTGCCGCTGATCGTCACCGTCACACCGATCGCGACCGCGATGGCGAACGTCGCCGCGAAGCTGCGCGTCAGCTGCTGGGCCGCCGCCACCGGCACCACCATCAGCGCGCTCACCAGGAGGAGGCCGACCACGCGCATCGCGACCGTCACGGTCACCGCCGCGGTGATCGCCGTGAGGAGGTTCAGGGCGCGGACCGGGAGGCCCGTGACCCGCGCGAACTCCTCGTCCTGGCTCACCGCGAACAGCTGGCGCCGCAGCCCGAGGGTGACCAGGACCACGAAGGCAGCCAGCATGACGATCGCCGTCACGTCCGACTCGCTCACCGTCGACAGCGAGCCGAAGAGGTACGACGTCAGGTTGGCGTTCGAGCCGTTCGGCGCGAGGTTGATCAGCATCACGCCGCCGGCCATGCCGCCGTAGAAGAGCATCGCGAGCGCGAGGTCGCCGCGCATCCTGCCGTACCAGCGGATCAGTTCCATGGCGATCGCGCCGAGGACCGACACCAGTGTCGCCATCCATACCGGGGACCAGGACAGGAGAAAACCGAGGCCCACGCCCGTCATCGCCACATGGCCGATACCGTCGCCCATCAGGGCCTGGCGGCGCTGGACCAGGTAGATGCCCACGGCGGGGGCCGTGATGCCCACCAGGACCGCGGCGAGCAGCGCCCGCTGCATGAAGTCGTAGTTCAGGAAGTCCATCAGCTCAGCAGCCCCGTCCGGATCGGTTCGGCGTCGTGGGCCGCGTGCGGGTGTACGTGGTCGTGGCCGGGCAGCGCGTGCTGGCCGACGGCCTTCGGGGGCGGGCCGTCGTGCAGTACGCAGCCGTCGCGCAGGACGACCGCACGGTCGATCAAGGGCTCCAGCGGGCCGAGTTCATGGAGCACCAGCAGGACCGTCGCGCCGGCCGTGACCTGCTCCCTCAGCGTCCGCGCGAGCACCTCCTGGCTGGTCAGGTCCACGCCCGCCATCGGCTCGTCCATGATCAGCAGCTCGGGATCCGAGGCGAGCGCACGGGCGATCAGTACGCGCTGGTGCTGGCCGCCGGACAGGGCGCCCACCGAGTCCTTCACACGGTCCGCCATGCCGACCAGCTCCAGGGCGTGCCGTACGGCCGCGTGGTCGGCCTTGCGGAAGACGCCGAAGCGGGTCCGGGACAGGCGGCCCGAGGAGACGACCTCGCCCACCGTGGCGGGGACACCGCCCGCGGCCGTCGTGCGCTGCGGGACGTAGCCCACGCGCGCCCAGTCGCGGAACCGGCGCCGGTCCGTGCCGAACAGCTCGATCTCGCCGGCGCTGACCGGCACCTGGCCGATGATGCTGCGCACGGCGGTCGACTTGCCCGAGCCGTTGGCGCCGAGCAGCGCGACGACCTCACCGCGGTCCACGGTGAGGTCGATGCCGCGCAGGACGGGGCGCGAGCCCAGCTCGGCGCGGACGCCGCGCAGCGATATGACGGGCTCGGTCATGCCGTCCTCCGTACGTTGGTCACTTGGCTCCCAGAGCCGTCTTCAGGGCCGTGAGGTTGGCCCGCATGACCTCGAAGTAGTCGTCGCCCTTCGACTTGTCGGTGATGCCCTCGAGCGGGTCGAGGACGTCCGTCTTGAGGCCCGCGTCGTCGGCGAGGGTCTTCGCGGTCTTGTCGGAGACCAGTGTCTCGTAGAAGACGGTGGTGACGCCGTCGGCCTTGGCCTCCTCCTGGAGCTCCTTGATCCGGGCCGGGCTGGGCTCGCTCTCCGGGTCGAGGCCGGAGATGGCCTCCTGGGTCAGGCCGTAGCGCTCGGCGAGGTAGGTGAAGGCGGCGTGGTTGGTGAAGAAGACCTTGGACTTGGTGTCCTTGAGCCCGTCGGCGAACTCGGTGTTCAGCTCGCCGAGCTTCTTGACCAGCGTTTCGGTGTTCTTCTTGTAGTCGGCCGCGTTGTCCGGGTCCGCCTTCTCGAAGGCCGCGCCGACGCCCTTGGCGATCTCGGCGTACTTCACCGGGTCGAGCCAGACGTGCGGGTCGAGGGCGTGCTCCTCCTTCTCCTCGGAGTGCGCCTCCTCGCCCTCGTGCCCGTGACTGTCCTCGACCTCGCCGTGGTCCTCCAGCTTGGTCAGCGTCGCGGCGTCGATCTTCGTCTTGAGGCCCGACTGCTCGACGGTCTCGTCGACGGAGGGCTGGAGACCCTTGAGGTAGAGGGCGGCGTCGGAGTCCTCCAGCTGCGCCCGCTGCTGGGCGCTGATCTCCAGGTCGTGCGGCTCCTGGCCGGGTTCGGTCAGACTGGAGACGTTCACATGGCCGCCGCCGATCTGCTCGGCGAGGAAGGCCATGGGGTAGAACGACGCGACGACGTCGAACTTGTCCGTGTTGCCCGCGGCCGCGCTGTCCGAGGAGCACGCGGTGAGCGTGCCGGCACCGAGGGCGGCGACGGCCGCCAGGGCGAGGCCGGATATGTGATGTCGTCGTACGTTCATGACAGTCATTTTCAGCAAATTTGGAAACGATTGTCAACAAGCGTGATGGGCGGTCCACAGAGGGCAACCGATTTGGTTGAGGGGGATCCCCCGCCGGTACCCTGAAGCATTCGCTGTGAAGCGCCTCGCTTCGTCGCCCGTCGTCGTAATGAAGAGAGCACCGTGGCCGCCGACAAGATCGACACCATCGTCAGCCTGAGCAAGCGCCGTGGCTTCGTATTCCCGTGCAGTGAGATCTACGGCGGCCAGCGCGCCGCCTGGGACTACGGACCGCTGGGTGTCGAGCTCAAGGAGAACCTGAAGCGCCAGTGGTGGCGCTACATGGTGACGTCGCGCGAGGACGTCGTCGGTATCGACTCGTCCGTCATCCTTGCCCCCGAGGTCTGGGTCGCCTCCGGTCACGTCGCCACCTTCACGGACCCGTTGACCGAGTGCACCTCCTGTCACAAGCGCTTCCGCGCCGACCACCTGGAGGAGGCGTACGAGGCGAAGAAGGGCCACCTCCCGGAGAACGGCCTCGCGGATGTGAACTGCCCCAACTGCGGTAACAAGGGCCAGTTCACCGAGCCCAAGCAGTTCTCGGGTCTTCTCTCCACCCACCTCGGCCCGACGCAGGACAGCGGCTCGATCGCCTACCTGCGCCCGGAGACCGCCCAGGGCATCTTCACCAACTTCGCACAGGTGCAGACCACTTCGCGCCGCAAGCCGCCGTTCGGCATCGCGCAGATGGGCAAGTCCTTCCGCAACGAGATCACGCCCGGCAACTTCATCTTCCGCACCCGCGAGTTCGAGCAGATGGAGATGGAGTTCTTCGTCAAGCCGGGCGAGGACGAGAAGTGGCAGGAGTACTGGATGGAGCAGCGCTGGAACTGGTACACCG
Source organism: Streptomyces sp. AC550_RSS872 (assembly GCF_019049285.1). GTDB lineage: Bacteria > Actinomycetota > Actinomycetes > Streptomycetales > Streptomycetaceae > Streptomyces. The sequence continues at coordinate 3,098 of NZ_JAGMUL010000074.1, read as the reverse complement.
GCCTGGGCCTGCGCGAGGAGAACATGCGGTGGTACGAGCACCCCAAGGAGAAGCTCTCCCACTACTCCAAGCGCACCGCTGACATCGAGTACCGCTTCCAGTTCGGCGGCAACGAGTGGGGCGAGCTGGAGGGCGTCGCCAACCGGACGGATTACGACCTGGGCGCGCACTCCAAGGCTTCGGGCCAGGACCTCACCTACTTCGACCAGGAGGCCGGCGAGCGCTGGACGCCGTATGTCATCGAGCCGGCGGCCGGTGTCGGGCGCGCGATGCTGGCGTTCCTGCTGGACGCGTACGTCGAGGACGAGGCGCCCAACGCCAAGGGCAAGATGGAGAAGCGGACGGTGCTGCGACTGGACCACCGTCTGGCGCCGGTGAAGGTGGCGGTCCTCCCGCTGTCCCGGAACCCGGAGCTCTCCCCGAAGGCCAAGGGCCTCGCCCAGACGCTTCGCCAGAACTGGAACATCGAGTTCGACGACGCGGGCGCGATCGGTCGGCGTTACCGCCGCCAGGACGAGATCGGTACGCCGTTCTGTGTCACGGTCGACTTCGACACGCTGGACGACAACGCGGTGACCGTGCGTGAGCGGGACTCGATGAAGCAGGAGCGGGTGTCGCTGGACCAGATCGAGGGGTACCTGGCGAGCCGGCTGATCGGGGCCTAGTCACGGCCTGTTCGTGAGCTGAAGCTGACGGGGGACGTTGCGTCTCCCGTCAGCTTTTTGCGTGGCGTGCGGGGCATCGTCCGCGGAAAGATCGTGCGCATGGCCTCAACGGTGACGAACATCGCGATCGACTGTGCGGACGCCTACCAACTGGCGCGGTTCTGGGCGGAGGTGACCGGGCACCCGGTCGACCCCGGGGACGGACCCGGCGACGAGGAGACCGCGGTCACGCTGCCCGGTGGGCCGGCCCTGTACTTCAACCAGGTTCCGGAGCCCAAGTCGACCAAGAACAGGCTCCATCTGTGCCTGCGCCCCGACACGACGCGGGACGAGGAGGTCCAGCGGCTGCTGGGGCTGGGCGCCTCGGTGGTCGCTGATCGCCGTACATCCGATGGCCGGGGCTGGGTCGTTCTCGCCGATCCGGAAGGCAACGAGTTCTGCGTGCTGCCGGCCGAGTCCGAGCGGGAGGCGTTGTCCGCGTCCGGCTGAGCGGAGGGCTCGGTTGTCATTGGTCCCGGATACGGGCGCCGCTTTGGCCCTGTCGGCGGGACCGCCGTGCGCCCAGGCTGGGCGCATGAGCATCGCTTTCCTGCTGACCACCCTCGTCGTCGTCGCCACCCCCGGCACCGGCGTCGTCTACACCCTTGCCGCCGGGCTCTCCCGCGGGCGGCGCGCGAGTGTCGTGGCGGCACTCGGCTGCGCGCTCGGGATCGTGCCGCACATGCTGGCCACCGTCACCGGGGTCGCCGCCCTGCTGCACGCGAGCGCCATGGCGTTCCAGATCCTCAAGTACGCCGGTGTCGCCTACCTCCTGTACATGGCGTGGGCCACGCTCAAGGACAAGGGGGCGCTCGGGGTGGACGAGGGGGAGAGGGCCGCGCCGGTCTCGGCCGGCCGCGTGGTCGTGCGGGGCGTTCTGATCAACCTTCTCAACCCGAAGCTGACGATCTTCTTCTTCGCGTTCCTGCCCCAGTTCGTGAGCCCCGGCGAGGCGAACGCGCTGCCGCGCATGCTGGCGCTCAGCGGGGTGTTCATGCTGGTGACGTTCGTGGTCTTCGCGGCGTACGGCGTCCTCGCGGCGTCCGTCCGCAGTCACGTCACCTCACGGCCCCGGGTGATGGCCTGGCTGCGGCGGGGCTTCGCCGGGTCGTTCGTGGCGCTGGGGGCCAAGCTGGCGGTGACGGCTCGCTGAAACGGTTCGGTGGCTAGGGGGTGTTGAAAGTCCCGTGCGGTGCCCGCGCCCGCCGCGGCAGCGGCTGGTGTCGCAGCCGGTGCGTGCCCTCGGCGTGCCGGGCGCCGTGGGTGCTGTGCGGGACTTTCAGAACACCCCCTGGATCCACCTCGAACGCAGTTCGTCGCGCAGGCGTCGGGCGACCTGGCCCATGAGGGCGTCGGCGCCCGGCTGGCGGCCGGCGGCCACGCGGGACTCGGTCAGGACGGCGATCGCGTAGGTCTGGCCGTCGGCGTGTTCGACGACGCCGACCTCGTGGCGCAGGTTGAGCAGCATGCCGGTCTTGGACGACCAGGTGGAGGCGTCGGAGTCGAAGTCCGGGGCGAGGCGGTTGCGTACGAGATTGTTGGCCATGAAGCCGCGTACCTGTGCGGCGACCTCGGGGTGGACCGCCGGGGGCTGCGCGGGCTGCGGGGGCTGCGGGGGCTCGGTGGCGCCGGGGCGCCAGAGGGCCTGGAGGAGGTCGACGAAGGCCCGTGCCGTGCCGGTGTTGGCGCGTGAGATGTCGAGCTGGGGGACCCGGTGGCCGCGGCCCGGGGTGCCGGCGTCGATCGCGAGGGCGTGTGCGAGGTGCACGTCCGCCGGGTCGAAACGCTCCACCGGCGTCTCCATCAGCTCGCGCATGGTGTGCCGTACGGCGATGCCGCGCAGCCCCAACTCGCATAGAACAGAGCCGACTTGGGCGGGCGGAGTGAGGGCGAAGAGGGCGTCGGCTGCGCTGTTGTCGCTGATGCAGGTGCTGAGGTAGATCAGGTCCTCCACGGCGATGTGGGCCGCGTGCCGGAAGCGGCTCACGCCCGTCGGGCCGGGCGTGGTGATCCGGCCCGGCGGCACCTCGATCACCTGGGCGCCGTCGAGTTCCCCGCGCCGGATGCGCTCCAGAGTCACCAGGGCCAGCGGGATCTTCACGAGGGACGCCACGGGCAACTCGGTGTCGGGGTCGATGCCGATCTCGTCGCCCGTCTCCAGGTCCCGGACGAGGAACGAGCCGTACAGCCCTCCCTCGCGCAGGTCCCGGCGCAGGTCGGTGAGGAGTCGTTCGGTGTTGGTTGTCATGGGGTTGCCTTCGGTTCGCGTGAGGGCGGGCTGAGACTCCGGACGGGTTTCGCCCCCGCCGCCCCTACCCGTCCCGTCCCTGGGGGCTGCGCCCCCAGCCCCCCGCTGTCGGCCCTCCGGGCCTCGTCCTCAAACGCCGGACGGGC
>NZ_JAGMUL010000007.1 GCF_019049285.1 Streptomyces sp. AC550_RSS872 | reverse complement strand
GAACTGGCAGGAAAAGCAGCAGCAGTAGGACGGGGAGGCGGTGGGAGACGAAAGCGCGGGACATGCCCCGGGAGGGCGAGGGGAGGTGACGGAGGGTCATGGAAGCCTGAACAGTCAGGACTCAGGCGGGGTCTGGAATCGCGATTGACTGACCTCCCGTCAGGCTGCTTTTCGGTTTCGATTAGGGCCAGACTAAACAGGATCGAGCCACGTTCGGGGGATTTTCACGGTTGTTGCTGCTTCATTTTGAAGCACGAGATAGACTCTGGACTCAGCTAGCAGCACCACTGAGAGGGTTTGGGTCTTTTGGATCAGGCTTCCTCTCGCCAGATCAGTCCCGGAGATCCGGTCCCGGTGGCTTCACCGTAGCCGCTCGCACATCGTCTACGTGCAGGTTTCCTGTTTCCTGCCACGTAGGAATCCCCACCGGCCTACAGGAGAAGGCAGACCGAAATGGCAGCAATGGAACTCCGACCCCACCAGCGAGAAGCCGTTGATGCGGTACTGCGCGCCCTCGAATTGCCTGCAAGATCTCTTGTGCCGGAGGGTGGTCTCCGGACTCAGGTGATCATGGCAACCGGATCCGGCAAGAGCCTCGTGGCCGCCCGGAGCGCTGAGGACCTCCACGCGGGCCGGGTCCTGGTGCTCGTGCCCTCGCTGGATCTGCTCGCCCAGACCGAGGCATCCTGGCGCGCTGGAGGTCGCACGGGCCCGATGATCGGGGTGTCGTCCCTGCGCGGGGAGCAGGTGTCCTTCCCCAACACCACGGACGTGGACGAGCTGGTCTCCTGGGTGAAGCCGTTCGACAAGGTGACCGTGTTCGCCACGTACGCCAGCCTGGGGCTGGGCACGCTGGAGCGCGCCCATGAGGCCGGCCTCCCGGGTTGGGACCTGATCATCGTGGACGAAGCCCACCGCTGTTCGGGCCGGATCGGGAAGCCGTGGGCGGTCGTCCACAACAACCAGAAGATCCCTTCCCTGCGCAGGCTGTACATGACGGCCACGCCCCGGGTGTGGCAGTTGGACGAGGACTCCGAGGGAGCCCCGGGCGAGCTGGTCGCGTCGATGGAGGACGACCCGGACGGGCCGTTCGGTGCCCGCTGCTACACGCTGACGCTGTCGGAGGCGATCGACCGGGGGATCTGCGCGCCGTACCAGGTGGTGTGTGTGGACATCACCGACACCCAGCTCCAGGCCGCGCAGCTCCTGGGTGCTGAGGGCCGTTCAGACGAGGTTCGCGGGGCCCGGCTCGCCGCCCTGCAGACCGCGTTGCTGAAGGCGTCCTCGGAGGAGAACTTCAAGCGCACGCTGGTCTTCCACCACGTCGTCAAGGAAGCCGAGGCGTTCGCTGCCGGCCTCCCTCACGTCGCCGCGCAGCTGCACGCCGCCGACCCCGAGCTGTACCCGAAGACGATCTGGGCGGACTGGCTGTGCGGGGAGCACAAGCCGCTCCACCGCCGGCGTCGGCTGGGTGAGTTCGCCGCCGGGATCGCCGCGGACGGCACCTTCGTGGAGAAGTGCTTCCTGTGCTCGGTGAAGGTGCTGGGCGAGGGCGTCGACACCAAGCACTGCGACTCCGTCTACTGGGCTGACGTGCGCGGCTCGATGCCCGACCTCGTCCAGGCCGTCGGGCGGGCGCTGCGGATGCAGCCCGGCGAGGGCAAGGTGGCCAGCCTGGTCGTCCCGGTCCTGCTCGGGCCGGGCGAGACGGCCGACAACATGCTGACCTCCCGGGCGTTCGGCGGGTTGGCGAAGCTGCTGGAGGCGCTCAGGGCGCACGACGCCCGGGTGGTGGAGCAGTTGGCGCAGCAGCAGGCCCCGAGCGCCTACAAGCCCGTCCAGAAGGCCGCACAGGGCCAGGATGGTCGGGGTGAGCGGTCCGGGGGTCCGTCGGCGCCCGCGCGGCGGCTGCTGAAGTTCAGCGCGCCGCGTGACCCGGCGCAGCTGGCCGCGTTCATCAACCTGCGGGTCCTCAACCCGGAGCATGAGCACTGGAGGCGGGGCGTGGAGGCCTCCGTCATCTACGCCCGCGAGTCCGGGGATCTGAAGGTGCCGTTCACGTTCCGCGTGCCGTCTGGTGAGGAGGCTCAGGCTGGAGGGTGGCCGGCCTCGCTGGCCACTTTCCCGCTGGGGCAATGGGTGGCCGACGCCAGGCGCTTCTACGCCCGCGGGACGCTGAACGAGGACCGCATCGAGCAGTTGGAGAAGCTCGGCATGGTGTGGTCGCACTACGACGTCGCCTGGGAGGAGGGCCTCGCGGCGGCGCGCGGGTGGGCCGCCGAAAACGGGCACCTGTTGGCGCCGCTGGACGCCACCTACCAGGGTTACCGAGTAGGGACTTTTCTAAAGAACGCCAGGGCCGCAGCACGAAAGGCCTCGGAGATCGAGCAGCGGCGTGCCGAGGGGCTGCCGGTTCAGTCGTCGGCCGGCGCGCTGTCGGATGACCGGCGCGAGCAGTTGGAGGAGATCGACCCGTCCTGGTGCCCCACGTGGCCGGTGGAGTGGCAGCGGGCGTTCCACCTCACGCGGCTGCACTTGGAGCAGGGCGGCGAACTGCCCACCGAACCGGGCAAGGCACTCGTGCAGTCCGAGGACCTCGGGCGGTGGGTGCGCGCCCAGCGTCTGGGCTGGGACAAGCTCACCACCGTGCAGCAGTGGATGTGCGAGCACATCCTCGGGATCACCCCCGCGACCGAGGAAGAGAAGCCGAAGCCGCGCCGCACGCAGGCCGACAAGTGGGCCGCCAACCTGGCAGCCGCCAAGCAGTTCTACGAACGCGAGGGCCACCTGAACGTCCCCCGCAAGCACGTGGAGACCGTGCTCGCCGACGAGGGATGGGAACTGCAGTTCCGCCTGGGGGCATGGATCAGCAATCAGCGCTCGCGCGCGGCGACGCTGTCGGAGGACCGGCGCGAGCAGCTCTCCAGTATCGGCATGCGCTGGGCATAGGCGCATGCCAGCGGGTGGGATGGCAGTAAAGCGATCCCGGATGAGCGGCATTCCGTAACCGAGTTGCATCCATGGGGGGTTATGCGTACGGACGGGCGAGAGGGATCAGCGTCGAGGGAAGGCTGAGCTGTTGGTGCTAGGTGCTGGCGTATGGCGGGTGGCGCCGGTACACGGCGAGATGACGCAGTCGTTCCTGCGCAGGTTGGCAGCTCGGTACGGCGTGGAGATCAAGGAGCTGCTGCCGGCAGTGGCTGACGCCGGTGGGCGGTCGAACGTCATGGGCCGAGCGCGGCCGGACAGCGAGGTCTTTCTCAATCAGGAGGCCCGCGATCGCGTAGCAGTGCTGTGCCGTGTCGCGTCCCACCACCTGCACAAGGCACTGCCAGCCTGGGCTCAAGAAGAGCCGCGTCGGCGGTTTCCCATGGGCCCGGCGGCGCAGTTCCATCACGGGCCGGAGATGGTCCTGCCGTGGGGGCCGGCGTGCCCCGAATGCACGGTCAGGCGGACTGGGCGTCCAGAGGACGTGCGCTTGTACCTGCAGCCCGGCCAGCGTGTGTGCGGGGTGCACCACGCGTGGTTGATGCAGGTGCCCGGCACGGCGGGCTGTGTGGTGGCGCTGCCGGCGGGTGAGCTGTGGGTGCAGGCGCAGAAGCGGCATCGGAAGCTGTTGCGTCGCGGTACGGCGGCGGTCGGCGCCTTCGAGGTGGCTCAGGCGGTGACCGCGTCGTGGTGGCAGCGGATGTGGCCGCGCGAGCAGCTGTGGCCGGCGCGGCTGCGCGCGCTGTGGGAATCCAGGGTGGAGTGGGAGACGTGGCAGGTGGTGGCGCGGGAGGCTGTGACGTATCCGGAGGCCGTGGCGCTTGCCGCGTTGCTCGCCGACGGCGCTTTTCGCAGGCGCGTGGTGGCCGAGGCGCGTGGGGGTGTTCCGTTCCGGCTGGCTGATCTGCCGTCGTTGCCCGTGGCGGTCGCACGCTGTCTGCGACGGCCCTGGCTGGTGGAGGAACTCGCGGCGCAGACGTCAGGTCCCTTGTTCACATGGGCTCATCAGTGCGTGCGGGCGCACCGGGGCGGGCAGGCCGCGGAGAGGGGTATGTGGGCGGTGGCCTCCGCCCACCGTCCGCGGCCGGTGGCAGACGAACTCGCCGAGGTGGCCAAGCCCGCTGGGCGCAGTATGGGGGCCAAGAGACGGCGAGGGCACAGCCGGCAAGCGGATCAGGCCTTCGCTACCGGTCTGTCCTACGCGCGCCGGTATCTGCAGGAGCACGGCAACCTTGCTGTTCAGGAGGACACCATGGTGGATTCCTTCCGGCTCGGTGAATGGCTGCACAACGTCAAGACCAGGGCCTGGGCACTGTCGCAGGAGCGTGTAGAGGCGCTGAAGGCCTTGGATGTGTGGTGGAACGTGCCCTGGCCGACGCAGTGGCAGCGGTCGTACTACCGGGCCCGCGATCATGCCGCGGTGCACGGGCCGCCGGATGCGGCGGCCGGTTTCCCCGGTACCCACGTCCTCAACGGAGAGTGGCTATACCTGCAGTGCAGCCACTACGACTCGCTCCATCCCGAACAGCAGCGTCTGCTGGCCGACATCGGGATCACCGTTGAGGTGGCCCGCACGGCCCGGCCCCGGCGGGCCAGCATGCAAGCCGGCTTCGAGGCGGCACTGGAACATGCCAAGGCTTACGCTGCCGAACACGGGCACCTGGCGGTCTCGGGCAAGAGCGTGCGGTATCAGGGCTATCCGCTGGGAGCCTGGCTCACCAGCCAGCGCAGCCGAGCAAGGCGCGCCTCGAGCGCCACGAAGCGGTCCCTCGCACTCGATGCCATCGATCCATGGTGGAATCCGCCATGGCCTCTGGCCTGGCAGCGCGCCTACGCTGACGTCCGCCGGCTCGTGGAAAGCGGTCAGCGGCTGGATGCGTCTGCCGGGTTCCCGGGGATCGATGCCGAACTGGCCCGGTGGCTGTCACAGCAACGTGCCGCTCCGCAGAGCCTTCATCCTGACCAGCGGCGTCTGCTGGCAGAGATCGGCATGGTGGAGCCCAGCGAGAAGACTCCGGTCGCCGTCGGAGACGACCAGGAGGCGCATGCGGCCGGGGCAATGCCGGATGCGGGTCTGGCCAGCGCCCGATGCTTCGCCGCAGAACACGGGCACCTGGCAGTGGCCTCCGACTACGTCCACAACGGGTACCCCCTGGGCCGGTGGCTAGCCTCACAGCGCATGCAGGACCGCAGTCATGCCCGGTCGAGCAGGGGTCGGTGGCCGCGGGGGCAGCTGCTCGCTGCCCTGGATCCCTGGTGGAATCCGCCCTGGCACTATTCCTGGCAACGTCGCTACCAGCAGGCCCACGCCCTGTGGCGGGCAGGCAGGCTCCCCCTGCCCGGCACGCCCACCGTCCATCACCAGCAGGGCGAGGACCGGGAGGATGAGGCGGACGAGGTAGCGGCGTGGCTGCACCGTCAGTGCGCTCGCCACGATGTCCTCCAGCTTGAGCAGCAGAATCTCCTGGCGGACATCCAGATCACCGCCGCCACCGCCCGCGCGGTCACCACAGCCGCACGCCCGGCGCCGACGGATCAAGGGCTGGAGCACGCTCGCAGCTACGCCGCCGAACACGGCCACCTCGCCGTCTCCACCCCCACCGAGCACGCCGGTTTTCCCCTGGGGTCCTGGCTGTTGCAGCAGCGGCGCAAAGCCCGCTCAGGCCGGCTGTCCGCCCACACCCTGCAAGAACTCACCGCCCTGGATCCCTGGTGGAACCCGCCCTGGGCCTTCATCTGGCAACGGCACTACCACCAATACCGCACCACGGACCAACCCATCCCACCCGAGCTGCAGCGCTGGGCCCGCAAACAGACCACCTTGTGGGAACAGCTCCACCCCCACCAGCAAGGACTGCTGACGGCCATCGGCCTTAACGCGCTCCTGTTCCACCCGGAGCACCCGGAGCGGCAAGGCGATCTCGGCTGATAGGTGGCCTGGACAGCTCGCTGGGCCGGACCGCTACTGATCGTCCTGGTGGTAGGCGCGGGCAAGGAGCCCGGCGAACGCAGCAGCCCGCTCTACGCTGTATCGGCCGCCTCGGATCTGTTGGAGCAGTGCACGGCCTACCTGTTCGGGAGTGAACCCGTTTCTTGCCAGCTCTTGAACGATCTCCTCAACAGGCGGTGGTGCGTGCCTGTGGGCACGCTCGCTCACGGCCCCCGGCGCTGTTCCGGCAAGGACAGGCCTTTGGTCGGCTGATGCAGCAGCCTGCAATGGAGCGTCGAAGAGGAGTTGCTGTTCTCTCGGAGCATCCCCAGCAGGCCGACTCCGCGGTTGCCTCACATCTCCTGGGAGGAGATTCTCATCCAGCGGCCTGAGGTCAGGCCTGGCGCGGACCAGGATGCTCTGGCCGAACGACAAGGTGCCCCACACGTATGTGGCCTGGTTGCTCGCCGTCGGCGTGTCCATAGGCGTCAGGGGGCCTAGACCGGCCAGTGCCGGTCCCATAGGCGTGTGGCCTACGAGGTCGAGTGTGGCCTTGGGAGGGCTCCAGCGGAGCAGATCTGGGTAGGCGAACGTGGCAGCTTCACGCCCTTGGGAAATGTCCCACATGCGGCGTGCTTCGGAGTCGATGACCTTGGCATCTTGCACGGTGCCAGGGGGAGGGCCTGCTGTGACGGCGCCTAGGAGTGCGCCAGCCATGGTGGCGATGGTGTCGGTGTCCGAGCCGAGAGTGTTAGCGGCGAGGAGCAGGCCGGCTTCTGGTGAGTCGGCGTAGGCATGGGCGAGCACCGCTGCAAGCAGGGTGGTGACTGTGCCTGATCCGCGAGTCGCGTCGTTGAAGCCGCCCCACTGCTCCACCAGAGCAGCGTAGGTCTCTGCGGTCAGGGGTGTTGTGGGGTCGAAGGTCTCGAGTGCTGCGCGGCATTCGTTGGCGACGGTGGTTGCGGCTGAGCGGAAGTCGATGCCTGCGGAGTCAGTCCATGTGGGTAGCCACAGGTACGCGAGTTCGTCGTCCTTCGCGATGACGTCCGGTACTTGCTCTAGCCAGTCGATTGTGGGGCGCCACTGCTTGGGGCCGGGAAGTTCGTTGGTGTCCAGGGCGTAGGCCAGCAGGATGGCGTGCAGGACAGCGCCGAGGATGCCTCGGGGGTGGCCGTGGGTACTGACGGCGTTTCGTACGACGTCGCGGGTGATGTTGTCCCAGTTGGTGAGGTCCCGTGCGGACCAGACATGGGGCTGGATGCGCATAGCGGCACCGTTGCCGCCGATGTCGACGTAGCGGGCGGCTTTGGTGGCGAAGATGTTCTGGGACCACTTGGCTTCGACCCGCATCAAGCCGGTGGCTGCCGCTTTGGTCCCGCGGCCAGCTCCGAGGGCGTAGGCCTGCCATGCGACGACTTCGATCTTGGCGAAGGCCTCGGCGTCGAATTCACCGTCTCCGCGAATGGCGCGTGAAGTGGCCAGGCGCAGCTGGGTGTCGTCGGAGTACGCGCCTGCCGGTAGGGGCATGTCGCGTCCGTAGCGTCCTCCGATGCGCCTTTTCCAGGGGACGGTGGTGGTGACGTCATCGCGCCCGATGCGGCGTCGCACGCCGGCGGTGTCGGTCAGTTCGGTGATGAAGCCGAGTGCGTCTCCGTACGCCGCCCACTGGGCTGAGGCGCGTACTGCCTCCCATTGCATGGCGCTCACCGTAGTCCTTACCTGCCGAACGTGACCGGGTCGACAATGATGTCGACCTCATCATGTCCGCTGACACTGACAATGGCCTCAGCCTTCGCTGCGTCCTCGTCAGTGAGGACGCAGATGCGCTGCAGGTGTCGTGTGGAGACGGCCTGCGGGTAGAGCACCTCGGCTTGCGGGTTCGTTGGGAGGTGAGGCTCGCGGTTGCCGCGTGGCGGCGTGCTCTTACCGAATCCGTAGGGGACACGCTCGGCGAAGAGAGCTTCGGCTCCAGGCAGTCCCTCCACGGGGGTAATGCCCTCGTATCCCATGTTGCTTGGGGAGAACAGCACGCCTGGGTGCGTCATGATGACGGGATCAAAGCTGAGGACTGCCCAGAAGAGGTCTTCGTTCGCCCACCACTTTTGGCTGCTGGTCCGCAGGAAACTGTGGTTGGGTTCGCTGATGCTGAGGTTCACGTACCGCCAGTATTTCGGGTCCTCGCGGCGCCACTTGGTGTTCTCGTGGTAGATGCTCTCCAGATACTCGTCCTCGGACAGAAGTGCCCGAGCCTTGCATTCTCGTTGCAGGAGTATGCCCAGCAATCCCCGATTTGTGGTGAAATGCACCACTTCGCTGATCTTGCGCTCCTGGATGAGCGCGTTGATGCCCTCAGCCTGTCCTTCACCATTCGGTATGGCCGGGATCGGCTCTGCCGCGGTCATACGGCTTTCACCTCGTAGGTGTCCGGGTCCATGCAGGCGATGAGGTCGCTGGCCTCGGAGGGCTTATAGGTGATGGTCAGCGTCTTGCGGGCGCGTCCGGCGGACATGGCCAGCAGGCGCAGGTGAGCGTCTCGCTCGCTGTCTCCGGGTTCGGTGGCGTGCGGCATGACTTCGCTGTTGAGTCCGACGATGATCACGTGGTCGAACTCCAGCCCCTTGGCGGAGTGCATGGTCGACAGGGCAACGTTCACCGGTCCCGTCGGCCACTCGGCGTTCCGGGTGAGTTCGACGTAGGCCAGTCCGGCGGCGTTCAGACGGTTCTTGACCTCGCCGAACCAGCCCTTGGCGTGAAGGATGGCGACGGACTCGTCGTTGTCGGGTCCCAGGTCGTTGAGGAACTGCACCACATGGTCCATCTGCTGAGTGAAGGTGCCCTGGACCAGCAGAGGCTTGTCGCCCTCCTCCTTGCAGGAGGTGAGGTCAGGGATCGCAGCATCGTCCGTTGTCTCCACGTCCTTGAGCAGCGGAGCAGCGAAGGCGGCGATCTGCCGGGTGTTGCGGAAGTTCTTCGACAGCAGCTTGCTGTTGTGCGAGCCCACGCTCAGGCCGACCTCGCTCCACGTGAAGCGCTGAGGGTAGATGCGCTGAGCAGCGTCGAGGACGAAGGTCAGCGTGTGCTCGTCAGTGAGGTGGTTGAGTACGGCCCGGACCTGGTTGGCGGAGAAGTCCTGAGCCTCGTCGACCACCACCACGTGGTAGGGGTCGTCGGCGCGCTTGGCCGCCATGGCGTTCGCCAGGTCGGACCAGTCCCAGGCCTGCTGCTGCTTCTTCCACTCCTGGAAGGGATAGATCACCTCCTCCAGCAGCCGGCGGCGCAACGGGGTCGGCATCCGCGGCGAGCGGCCGCGGCCCTGACGTTCGCACTCGATGTACTCGGCCAGGTGGTCGGGCGTGAAGCGGCCCAGGACATAGTCCACTTCAGAGCGTACGAACTCGGCGGACAACGGCAGAGGCGCGGCCAGGGCATCCAGCTTCCGGTTGCGCTCGTGGTCCTGGAGGATCCGCTCGTAGGCCACACGGTCGGTGGCCCACTTCGCGAAGGTGGAGATCGTCAGCTCGACGTCATTGCCCTTGAGCTGCTCCTGGGTGAGTTCCTCGATGTAGCCGCGCAGCGTGCGGTTGTACGTGAGGACCAGTACGCGGACGGGGCCGCTGATGAAGCCGTCGCGGCGGCGACGCTGCCAAAAGCCAACGGTGAACTTCAGCCGGTACAAGGCCGTAGTGGTCTTGCCGCTACCGGCGGCGCCCCGTACGACGAACACTCCCGGCTTGTGGTTGTTGATCACCGTGAGCTGCTCGCTCGTCGGCTGCGTCGGCCTGAGCACCTTCATCCGCGCGGTCCCTCCCCAAGACTGCTCCCCCAACCTGAGGCCATGTTAGAAGCCGCTCCGCACAGTCCGGTTGAAGATCAGACAAGCAGTCTGTCGCAGGATTGCAGATAGCGACACACCGGTCACCTATTCGGGTGATGGGTGTTGAGGTGCCCCTCCCTCAGAGGCGGCAGGCACTTGGCTGTCCGGCGTGGAGCAGCACGCTGTCAACGGGTGGGGCGGGATGGACGTCGAAGCGGCATTCGCCACCGCTGCCGGGCAGGCGACGCAGGTGCCGTGGGACCGGGCGGCGTCGGTGCGGTTGGAGGATCTGGCGCCGGTATCCGCGTTTCCGGTCGTTCCGGGCCGCCGGTGGGGGCCCGGCTGGTGGTGGTCCGCGACCACCGGACGGCACGTGGTGCACGGTTCGGCAGCGATGCGCACCCAGCTGATGATCCTGGACCGGGACCCGGACGTGACCGGCCTGTCCGCACGCCCGGTACGGCTGCTGTGGCGGGATGCCGACGGGCGGGTGCGCTCGTGGGTGCCTCAGCTGTTCGCCCGGTACGCCGACGGCACCGGCCTGCTCGCCGACTGCCCCTCCAGCCCGACCTCTGGTACAGACAGGGCGCAGCAGGCGCGGGTGGTCCTGGAGGCGGCGTGCGCACGCGTGGGCTGGACCTACCGGCGCCTCGAGCCGCCACCGGCGGTGGTGGCGGCGAATCTGCGGTGGCTTGCCGGCTACCGCCACCCGCGCAATCAAGGGCCGCCCGGGCTGCGGGCCGCGTTGACTGAGGCGTTCGCCGGGCCCCGGCCGCTGGCCGACGGCGCAGCTGCGGTGGGTGATCCTCTGCAGGTACTGCCGGCTGTCTATCACGCGCTGTGGTCCGGGTGGCTTGCGGCGCGGCTCGATGAGCCCCTCAGTGAGCAGGCACTGCTGTGCGCGCACCGGACCGACGGCGAGCAGGACACCCCGGCGGCGAGTGCCGCAGGGCGGAATGAGGGGTGAGCGCGGTGGGCGATCAGCCGGGCCAGCGGCGGCCGGTGGTGGAGGTCGGCGCGCACGTCGCCTACCGAGGACAGACCTGGCAGGTCGCCGCCCTGCAGGGCCAGCAGGTCTACCTGCTGCAGGAGGACGGCACCGAAACGAGCCTGCTGCTGGGGCGGTTGTTCGCTGATCCGGGCTTCGAAGTGGTGGGTGCACGGACGCCGGACGCGGTGCCGCAGTGGGGGTTGTTCGAGACCGTTCCGCTGGCGGCCCAGCAGCGTGCGCTGGCCTGGCTGCCCCATATCCGGGAGGTGGAGACCGGGCTGCCGCATGCCCCGGGCAGCCGTGACGGCCAGATGATGCGCCCGGAGTACGACCCCGAGCGATGGACGCTGGCACAGCGGGATGCGGCCAAGGCGAAGGAGCTGACGGCGCTCGGCTTCCCTCGGGTGACGCGCACGACGGTGGAGCGGATGCGGCACGCCTACCGCAAGCAAGGCTTGTGGGGACTGGTCGACAAGCGCACGGTGCCGGCACGCGGCCGTCATCCGACGGGATATGCCGACGAGCGGGTCGTGGCCGCGGTCCTGGAGGCGCTGCGGCGTCAACGGGGCCGGTCGAAGGGGACGGTGAAGGGACTGCAGGTACTGGTCGGCCAGATCCTGGAGGACACGCACGGGCGCGGGGTGGTGGAGATGCCCTCACGGTCGACGTTCTACCGGCTGGTGAGTGTGCTGGCCGACCCGGCCGATCGTCCAGGACGCCCGGCACGCACCGCCATCGCACCCGCCCGTGCCTCGTCGGCGCCGGTGGTGCTGCGGCCCGGGGAGCAGGTGCAGATCGACACCACCCGCCTGGACATCATGGCCGTCCTGGAGGACGGCACCCTGGGCCGGCCGGAGCTGACGATTGCCGTCGACGCCGCCACCCGCTCCATCCTGGCCGCCGTCCTACGCCCGCACAGCACCAAAGCCGTCGACGCCGCCCTGCTCCTGGCGGAAATCGCTGTTCCCCACCCAGCCCGGCCGACCTGGCCCGCAGCGCTTCATCTGTCACACGCCGAGGTGCCGTATCAGCGGATGCTGTCGCTGGACGAACGCCTGGAGGGCGCGGCCGCCCGCCCGGTGATCGTGCCCGAGACGATCATCGTCGACCGCGGCAAGATCTACCTCTCGCAGGGCTTCGTCGCCGCCTGCGAGACCCTCGGGGTGAGCGTGCAGCCCGCCCCGCCCCGCCGGCCGCAGGCCAAGGCCGTAGTGGAGCGCACCTTCCGCGCGATCAACGACCTGTTCTGCCAGCACGTCGCCGGCCACACCGGATCCAACCCCCAACGCCGCGGCTCCAAGACGGCGGCCGAGGCACGGTGGACGATCCCGCAGCTGCAGGACTTCCTCGACGAATGGATCACCTGCGGCTGGCAGAACCGGCCCCACGACGGCCTGCGCCACCCCGTCCTGCCCAAAACCGCCCTCACGCCGAACCAGATGTGGGCCGCGCTCATCACCGTCAGCGGCTACGTGCCCGTCCCGCTGACCGGGGCCGACTACCTCGAACTGCTGCCGGTGCGCTGGCAGCCCATCACCGAACGCGGCATCCGCCTCGACTACCGCACCTACAACCACCCCATCCTCGACCCCCACCGCGGCCAGCGCTCCCCCATCGCGGCCAGGGACGGCAAGTGGGAGGTCCACCACAACCCCCACGACGCCCGCCAGGTCTTCGTCCGCCTCACCGACGGACAGCTCCACGAAATCCCCTGGATCCACCGCGACCACGTCCACCAGCCCTTCAACAACGCCCTCTGGCGCCACATCCAGACCGAGGTCGAACAACGCGGGGACCACGACCAGCATGAGGCCGACCTCGCCGACGCCCTCGACCAGCTCCTTCGCCGCACCCGCCACCCCGCCGAGGCCGAGCAGAAAACCCGCCGTCGCAGAGCCCCTCGCTCCGGAAGTACGGCAGCACAGTTGCCCGATCTGCCCGGCCAGCGGCGCCCACTCGACGCAGAGACCACACCTGCACTGGACTGGAGCGAGAGCCTGGACGATCTCATCAGCGTCGACGCGGCGGCCGAGACCGACATGAGCGAGCCGGAGGGCGCGAGCGTGCTGCCGGCCGAGGCAGGCGGATACGGGCTGTGGGACGCCGAAGCGGAGGCCGAGCAGTGGTGAACGCCTCGCCGGGCACGAGCGATGCACCTGCCGACGCGTCCCCGTCGACAGCGGACCGGTCTCCCGGTGCCGCGGCAAGCGCCGACGGCGACACCCCTGATCCGCAGCCTCACTCGGTGACAACGTGGGACGGCTTCCAGTCCTTCGCCACCACACCCGTGGCGGCCCCTCCCCCACCCGGGGCGCCGCGCCGCAGCCTCGAGGAACGCCTGGCCTACCACTCGCGGTTCGTCACCGTGCGCACCCCGGCCATCGACGCCCTCGCCAAAAACGTACGCACCCTGATGATCCTCGGCCGCCACCAGACGGTCACCGCACGGCCGTCCCTGATCGTCACAGGCCCCGCCGGCGCCGGAAAAACCACCGCCCTGCTCCAGGTCGGACGCGCCTGCCACCTCGCCCACACCCGCCGCCACGGCGCTGCAGCAACGGCCGGGCATGTTCCCGTCGCCTACGTCCTGGTCCCGCCCGCCGCCAGCGCCAAGACCCTGGCCACCGAGTTCGCCCGCTACCTCGGCATCCCCGTCGCCGCCGGCATGTCCCAGGCCCAGATCACCAACGCCGTCTGCCACACCTACACGTCTGCCGGCGTCCAGCTGGTGATGATCGACGAGATCCACCGCCTCAACCCCCGCACCACCACCGGCGCCCAGAGCGCCGACCTGATCAAAGACCTCACCGAACGCATCGGCGCCACCTTCGTCTACGCCGGCATCGACGTCACCACCACACCCCTGTTCACCGGGGTGCGCGGCGCCCAACTCGCCGGACGCGCCTCCCTCATCGACTGCGCCGCCTTCCCCGCCCGCCTCGGCGACAGCGAACCCTTCCGCGACCTCGTCACCGCGATGGAAACCGCGCTCGACCTGCGCCACCACCGGACCGGGACCCTCCCCAAGCTGGCCCCGTACCTGCACGAGCGCACCGCCGGCCGCATCGGCAGCCTTGCCCGCCTCATCCGCCAGGCCGCCATCACCGCCCTGGTCGACGGCACCGAACGCATCACCAAAACCACACTCGACGCCATCCGCCTCGATCACCTCGCCGAACAGCACTACCAACCCCGCACCCGGCCACGAAGCCGCCGTACCAGCACCCCGTGAGCCCGACAGACGCCGCGGCCCGTGCCCGAGCCGCGACCGTGCCCGCGCAGCCCAGCGTCGTCACCGCAGCGGTGTGGCTGCGGGCCCCGTCAGCAGCACCGGGCGTGTTCCGCGTACGGCCGCTGCCCTTTGAGGCGACCGCCTCCTACGTCCAACGCCTCGCCGACACCTACCAGCTGACGCTCCCCCAACTCCTCGACGGCAACGGCATCACCCTGACCGGCCACGGCACGCTACCGACAGCTGAACTCCACCTCAGCCCCGCCGCCCGCCACCACCTCGCCGCCCTGACCCGCATCCCACTCCCCCACCTGACACACGCCCTGCCCCGCCTCGCCCCCAACCACGACGCCCACCACCCCGCAGCCGCCGCACGCTGGAAACGGCTCGAGGCCGAGCAGCAGCCCATCCGCGCCTGCACCCTGTGCACCCGCCACCACACTCGCGGCACCACCGACACCGCCTGGGTTCACCGGCCGCCGCACCGGCTGGTGTGCCCACACCACCACCAAGCCGCCCCCGACCCACGACTCACCACCACCATCCGCACCTGGGCCACGCCAGAACTCGCCATGGCGCACCACGCCCACCAGCGCCTCCTACGACACCCCCGCGCCGCCACCGCCTGGACCACCGCGCGCGCCATCACCACCCGCTGGTACGACCACCAGCAACACCTCACCCACCGCTGGCACACCCGCCTGACCCAGCTCTGCGCGACCAACCCCCACCTCACCACCACGGGCAGCGCCTCCCCCGCCCTCCTGGCACGCGACCTGATCACCTACCCCGAAACCGTCGCCCTCGCCCGCACCCTCGCCACCCTGCCGAGCGGGCACCAGCACACCACCAACGGCGCCCTCGCCCTCATCACCCACCGGTTGCACCTCGACCGCCTGACCCCCAGCGCGAACGACCCGCTCCGCGCCTACCTCACCCACACACGCCGCTGACCAGCCACACCGCACTCCGAAGCCCGAAGAGAGCGCAACCACCCATAGACGCACCACTACATCGACGGGAAACTCAAGATCATTCCCATACAACTACCGGACCACAGGCCAACCACCCGAACAACCAAACCGAACACACCAGCAGGCACGCCGATTACTCCAGAACATGACCGCTCCCCCAGCTCAAAATCCCAACGAAAAGACGGGACATCAGACCAGAACACCCCAGCTCCCTGAAGATCACTGGCCCGTCACA
>NZ_JAGMUL010000073.1 GCF_019049285.1 Streptomyces sp. AC550_RSS872 | reverse complement strand
AAACGCCCGGTTACATTCCGAACCCGGAAGCTAAGCCTTACAGCGCCGATGGTACTGCAGGGGGGACCCTGTGGGAGAGTAGGACGCCGCCGAACTCCATTTAATAGGGTTGGTCCCGGAACTTCGGTTCCGGGACCAACCCTTTTTTGTTGTGCGTCACCTGAAGTTCACGTTACGCAACCAACATCCCCCGTATGGGTACTGCTGCAATGCTCAGGGCCGCCGGCGTCGGAGTCGGTGATGAGGTTGTCGTACCGGCCTTCGGGAACGTCGAAGTCGCCAAGGCCGTGGTCCTGGCCGGGGCGCTTCCGGTGTTCGCCGACATAGATCCGCTGACGTACTGCCTGGAGGCCGCCGCTGTGGCGGCGGTCGTGACTCCGCGGACGGCGGCCGTCGTCGCCGTACACCGATTTGGTCGGTCGGCCGATATCGCGCGGTTGCATGAGATCGGTCAGCGGCATGGGCTGTTGGTGTTGGAACAGGGTGAGTCCGAGGTTCCGTACGACGAGATCGCTCAGCGCAGGCAGCGGGCCTCGTATCTGGATGCGAAGTTGAAGGGTGTGCAGACGCCCGACAGTGGTGACGGGCACACCTATCAGCAATATGTCGTGCGGGTGCTGGGGAATGGGCGGCCGGATCGCGATGCCTTCGCTCGGGCCGTGCGGGCCAAGGGTGTTGAGTGCCGAGTGCCGGTGAAGACGCCTGTGCATCGGCTGCCTGAATATCGGCGATGCGTGTCGCTGCCGGAGACCGAGCGGGCCGCTGATGAAACGTTGGCTCTGCCCGTCGATGCCGCTCTGACCAAGCGGGACATGCAGCGGATCGTGTCTGCCTGCAATGCGCTCGGAGGACTGCTCCAGCCCGCCTTCTGATGGGTTTGGGAGCACGGGTGTGTTCGGGGTATGATCTATTCCGTTGCCGCGAGGGGAACTTCGCAAAGGGCAGCAGGCCCCTATAGCTCAGTCGGTAGAGCGTCTCCATGGTAAGGAGAAGGTCAACGGTTCGATTCCGTTTGGGGGCTCCACATAGAAGGCCCCGCCCATTCGGGCGGGGCCTTTCTCATGCCTTCTCCCTGTCTTCCTCAGTCCTTGTGGATGCCCGGAACACGCATCGCAAGGATGGCCATGTCGTCTGACGGGGCATCCGAGGCGAAGCGTTCGACCGCGCGCATGATGCGGGCTGCCACCGCGCCCGCCGTGAGGCCCGTGCAGGTGGTGAGGACATCGGTGAGGCCGTCGTCGCCCAGCATGCGGCTGCCTTCGCGGCGTTCGGTGACGCCGTCCGTGACACACAGCAGGACGTCGCCCGGGTCGAGGGTGACCGTCTGCTCGTAGAGCTCCAGGTCTTCCATGACGCCGAGGAGGGGTTGTGGTTCGGCGGCCGGTTCGACCGTGCCGTCCTGGCGCAGGCGGAGGGGGAGCGGGTGGCCGGCGCAGACCACCTTCAGCTCCGCACTGCCGTCCTCCTGCGGCCTCAACTCGCCGTACAGGAGGGTCAGGAAGCGGCTGCGGGCGCCCTCGTCGAGGATGGCGGAGTTCAGACGCTCCAGGACCGCCGGGCCGCTGAGGCCCTCGCGTGCGAGGAGGCGGAGTGCATGCCGGGCCAGGCCGGTGACTGCCGCCGCGTTGGGGCCCGTACCGCAGACGTCACCGATGGCGAAGCCGTAGGCGCCGTCGCTGATCGGGAAGAGGTCGTAGAAGTCGCCGCCGACTTCGTTGCCCTCGCCGGCCGCGCGGTAGATGACCTCGACCTCGACGCCGCCGATCTCGGGGAGCTCGGGCGGCAGGAGGCTGCGCTGGAGGGACTGGCTGATGGCCGTGCGCTCGGAGTAGAGGCGGGCGTTGTCGAGGGCCAGGGCGGCCCTTCGGGAGAGGTCTTCCGCCAACTCCAGGATTTCCTGGCGGAAGTGTTCGTCCGTCGGTTTGCCGAGGGTCAGCATGCCGATGACGCGGTTGCGGGCCACCAGCGGCAGTACGACCGTCTCGCCGCCGACCGCGGACGCCGTGGCCAGCGTGGGGCCGATGCCGGAGCTGATGCGGCCGATGGGCTCGCCAAGGCCGAGGCTGCGCATGGAGGTGCGCAGGGCCGCTTGGTGGGCCGACTCGGCGGGTGCCGACCAGACTCGGGCGCCCGGGGTCGGGACCGGGTCCGGTGGGGCGATCTTCGACAGCAGGGACTTAATGCCGTCGATGAGCTCCTCGTCCTCGTGCAGGACGTACGACAGGTACGGTTCCGAGGCCTGGTCGGCGATCGTGTAGACCGCGCACCAGGTGGCCAGGGTCGGGACCGTCATCTGGGCCATCAGTGCCAGGGTCTGGTCGCGGTCCAGGGTGCCGGCGAGCAGGTCGGAGGCCTCGACGAGGAAGCTCAGTGAGCCTCGGCGCAGACGTTCCAGTTCGCCCAGGCGGGCCGATTCCACCGCCAGGGCGATGCGGTCGGCGGCGAACTGGAGGCGTAGCGCCTCCTCATTGGAGTATCTGTTGGGGGCTTCCGCGGCGACGCCGAGGGAGCCGGTGAGGCGGCCCTCGACCTTCAGGGGGACCGTGACGACCGAGCGCATGCCCGTGCCCCTCAGCAGGGGGACGGCGCCGGGGACCATGGTGAGGTCCTCGTGAACGGCCGGCATGCGGGCCGAGCCGTAGCGGCCGGGGCCCGCTTCGACGGGTACGCGCGCGAAGCGCTGGCGGGCTGAGGGCAGGCCGGTGGAGGCGCGGACCTCCAGCTCCGTCTCGTCGTCGGTCGCGAGGAGCAGGAACGCGGAGTCGCCGTCGAGCATGTCGCGGGCGCGTTCGACCGTGCGCTGAAGGAGGCCGTCGAGGTCGTCCGGGGCCGGAGAGCCGATGAAGACCTCGAACGGGTCGGTGCTCTGTGCGTCGGACGAGGTGTCGGAGGCCGGGATGCGCAACGGGGTTTGCAGAACAGCGCGTTCGTGGTCGCGGACCAGGAGGCAGACCGTGGAGGGCTCGCCACCGGTGTCTCGGACGCGGAGGTGGGAGGCGTAGACCGGTGTGACACGGCCGTTGGCGCCCCTTATGCCGTAGCTGCCTTCCCAGCGGGAGAGCTGGAGTGCCTCGGCGATACCGGTGCTGGTGCCCGGGGTGTGCGGCCAGGCCGCGAGGTCGGTCAGGGGCTTCCCGGTCACCTGCTCGGCGACATAGCCGAAGAGATCCTCGGCGTCCTCGTTCCAGGACGAGATGGCGCCCGCACGGTCGATCTGGATCACTGCCACGCGGACGCGGCCGTCGGCGAGCGGGAGGAGGTCGGAGGGCAGGGACGGGCCTGCGGCGCGCGTGCCCACGGGGCGTTCGGGGAGGTCCAGTTGGAACCAGACCTGCTTGTGGGTGGGCGTGTACTCGACGCCCCAGCGTCCGGCCAGTGCCGCGCACAGCTGGAGGCCGCGGCCGCCCTCGCGGTCGGGGCTGCCCATGTTGACGGGATGGCCCTGGAGGGGGATCTCGCGCTCCGGATACCGGTCGGCCACCTCGATCCGTACGCCGTCGTCACTTCGCAGACACAGAACGTCCGCGGAAGTGCCCGCGTGGACGACGGCGTTGGTCACCAGCTCGCTGGTGAGGACGACGGCGTCGTCGACGATATCGGCGAAACCCCACCCCTGAAGGGTGTCGCGGACGAAGGAGCGGGCGCTCGCGACCGATCGCCCGACGGGATCGAAGCTGGCTGCCGCGCGCGCGGTGATCACAGAACTCCTCGGCCGGTTGTCGACGTGCAGGGCTCCGAGGCCGACCGGCTCGCGCCGCTGCTGCGGCATGTGCGTGCCCGACGGCCGGTCCGGGGGTTGTCCCCCCGGGATCAGTCCGGTGGTCATGTCCGGCTGTCCCTCCGATGCCCGCTCGTGCTCCTCCTGTCACCGCCCAGGCCGGACGGGACCGGCGCGGCTGGACAGCCGCATGCAAGGTTACTTACCTTCACCGTCCATGCGGATGCCGGTCTGCAGTCTTTCCGTCCGGAGGGTGTGCGGACGATGTGCGAAGCTGCCGAACTGTTATGGCCGGGTTCAGCCAGGGTGAAACACTGGGCAAGCTTCTTGTGAAGGTCCGGGCAGGCTGCGTGACATTCGCGTACCGCGGGCAGCAGCCCGTGGAACGGCCTGGTATATCCGGCAGGAATACCCAGCAGTAACGGGTACGCCGAGCGGTAGCACCCGAGCACAGCAGTAACGGTCGACCCCTGCGGGAGGGACACAGTGGAGTCTGGCGCAGCGACGCGGGGCACTAAGACGCGCGCGAAAGGCGGACAGTCCCTGAGGAACGAACGCAAGACGCGAGGTGGTACCACTGCGGTGGACACGGCTGCCCTGAACCGGCTGCTGGCGGCCCTGGCGTCGATGCGGGACGGGAACTTCCGGAAGCGGCTCACGGTGTCCGGGGACGGCGTGATGTCGGAGATCGCCGCCGTTTTCAACGAGGTGGCCGACCGCAATCTCCACCTCACGGGTGAGTTGTCGCGGGTACGGCGCATGGTGGGACGTGAGGGCAAGCTCACGGAACGGCTGGAGACGGGCGCCTGTGAGGGCTCCTGGGCGACAGCCATCGACAACTCCAACGCCCTCGTCGACGACCTCGTACGGCCCGTCTCCGAGGTCGGCCGGGTGCTGTCCGCGGTGGCCGAGGGTGATCTGTCGCCGCGCATGGAGCTGCGGACGCAGGCACCGGACGGGAGCGGGCATCCGCTGCGGGGTGAGTTCCTCAAGGTCGGGCGGACTGTAAACAACCTTGTCGATCAGCTGTCGACGTTCACCGACGAGGTCACGCGCGTGGCCAGCGAGGTGGGTACCGAGGGCAAGCTCGGCGGGCAGGCACGCGTGCGTGGGATGTCCGGGTCGTGGAAGGACCTCACGGACTCGGTCAACACGATGGCGTACCGGCTGACGGCCCAGGTGCGGGACATCGCGCTGGTGACCACGGCGGTCGCCAAGGGCGATCTTTCGCGGAAGGTCACGGTGCACGTGGCCGGCGAGATGCTGGAGCTGAAGAACACCGTCAACACGATGGTGGACCAGCTGTCGTCCTTCTCGTCCGAGGTGACGCGAGTCGCTCGTGAGGTCGGTACCGAGGGCGAGCTGGGTGGTCAGGCGCAGGTGCCGGGTGTGGCCGGCACGTGGAAGGACCTCACCGATTCGGTGAACCTCATGGCCGGCAACCTGACGGCGCAGGTGCGAGGAATCGCACAGGTGACGACCGCGGTCGCCAACGGTGACCTGTCGCAGAAGGTCACGGTGTCGGCACGCGGCGAGGTCGCCCAGCTCGCGGACACGATCAACCAGATGACCGAGACGCTGCGGATCTTCGCGGACGAGGTCACGCGCGTGGCCAACGAGGTCGGCGCTGAGGGGCGACTGGGCGGCCAGGCGAATGTGCCGGGCGCGGCGGGGACGTGGAAGGACCTGACGGACTCCGTCAACACGGCGTTCCGGAACCTCACCGGACAGGTGAGGGACATCGCCGCCGTCACGACGGCCGTGGCCAACGGTGACCTGTCGCAGAAGGTCACTGTCGATGTCTCCGGCGAGATGCTGGAGCTGAAGAACACCGTGAACACGATGGTGGACCAGCTGTCGTCGTTCGGCTCCGAGGTCACGCGTGTCGCGCGTGAGGTGGGTGTCGAGGGTGAACTCGGCGGGCAGGCCCAGGTGCCGGGGGCCGCTGGGACGTGGAAGGACCTGACGGACTCCGTCAACACGGCGTTCCGGAACCTCACCGGACAGGTGAGGAACATCGCCCAGGTGACCACGGCCGTGGCCAACGGTGACCTGTCGCAGAAGGTCACCGTGGACGTCTCCGGCGAGATGCTCCAGCTGAAGAACACCGTCAACACGATGGTGGACCAGCTGTCGTCCTTCGCCGACCAGGTCACGCGCATGGCCCGGGACGTGGGCACCGAGGGGCGGCTCGGCGGGCAGGCGGTCGTGCCGGGTGTGGCCGGCACGTGGAAGGAGCTCACCGACTCCGTCAACGGAATGGCAGGAAACCTTACGGCCCAGGTGAGGAACATCGCCCAGGTGACCACTGCCGTGGCTCGGGGTGACCTGTCGCAGAAGATCGACGTCGACGCACGCGGCGAGATCCTGGAGTTGAAGAACACCATCAACACGATGGTCGACCAGCTCTCGGGATTCGCCGACCAGGTGACCCGGGTGGCCCGCGAGGTGGGTACCGAGGGTCGTCTCGGCGGGCAGGCGCAGGTGCCCGGCGTCGCCGGTGTGTGGCGGGACCTGACCGACTCCGTGAACGGAATGGCAGGAAACCTTACGGCCCAGGTGCGCAACATCGCGCAGGTCGCCACCGCGGTGGCTCGGGGTGACCTGTCGCAGAAGATCACCGTGGACGCGCGCGGCGAGATCCTGGAGCTCAAGAACACGCTGAACACGATGGTGGACCAGCTGTCGTCGTTCGCGGAGGAGGTCACCAGGGTCGCCCGTGAAGTGGGTACGGAGGGTCAGCTCGGCGGTCAGGCCGAGGTGCAGGGCGTCTCCGGCACCTGGAAGGACCTCACCCAGTCCGTGAACTTCATGGCGAACAACCTGACCATCCAGGTGCGTCAGATCGCCGAGGTCACGACCGCGGTCGCCAAGGGTGACCTGTCGAAGAAGATCACCGTCGACGCCAAGGGCGAGATCCTCGAGCTCGTCACGACCGTCAACACGATGGTCGACCAGCTTTCCAGCTTCGCCGAACAGGTGACCCGGGTGGCCCGTGAGGTGGGCACCGAGGGCATCCTGGGCGGCCAGGCCCATGTGCCCGGCGTCACGGGCATCTGGAAGGACCTCAGCGGCAACGTCAACCTGATGGCCAAGAACCTGACCATGCAGGTGCGGAACATCTCCCAGGTCGCGGCGGCGGTCGCCAACGGTGACCTGACGCGGACGGTGACGATCGAGGCGCGCGGGGAGGTCGCTCAGCTCGCCGACACGTTCAACACGATGGTGAAGACGCTGAGTTCGTTCGCCGACCAGGTCACCAAGGTGGCCCGCGAGGTGGGCACGGACGGCATCCTCGGTGGTCAGGCGCATGTGCCGGGTGTGGCCGGCACGTGGAAGGACCTCACCGAGTCCGTGAACCAGATGGCGTCCAACCTGACCGGTCAGGTGCGGAACATCGCCATGGTCACCACCGCCATCGCCAAGGGTGACCTGACCAAGAAGATCGACATCGACGCTCGCGGCGAGATCCTCGAACTCAAGACGACGATCAACACAATGGTGGATCAGCTGTCGTCGTTCGCCGAGGAGGTCACCCGAGTCGCCCGTGAGGTGGGCACGGAGGGACAACTCGGCGGACAGGCACGCGTGCGTGACGTCGACGGCACCTGGCGCGACCTCACCGAGTCCGTGAACGAAATGGCAGGAAACCTTACTCGGCAGGTGCGAGCCATCGCGCGCGTGGCGACCGCGGTGACCCGAGGCGACCTGAACCTGAAGATCGACGTCGACGCGTCCGGCGAGATCCAGGAGCTCCAGGACTACATCAACAAGATGATCGCCAACCTGCGTGACACCACGATCGCCAACAAGGAGCAGGACTGGCTCAAGGGCAACCTCGCCCGGATCTCCGCGCTGATGCAGGGACGCCGCGACCTGGAGGACGTGGCCTCGCTGATCATGAGCGAACTGACGCCGGTGGTGACCGCGCAGCACGGGGCGTTCTTCGTCGCGATGCCGCTCCTGGACGGCAAGGACCTGGCCGCCGAGAGCTACGACCAGTACGAGCTGCGGATGCTCGGGTCGTACGGCTACTCGATGGGTTCCATGCCGACGTCCTTCCGGCCGGGTGAGGCGCTCATCGGCACGGCCGCGGAGGAAAAGCGCACGATCCTCGTGGAGAACGCGCCCAGCGGCTATCTGAAGATCTCCTCCGGGCTCGGCGAGGCCCCGCCGGCGCAGGTGATCGTCCTTCCGGTGCTGTTCGAGGGCAAGGTGCTCGGTGTGATCGAGCTGGCCTCCTTCACGCCGTTCACGCAGATCCAGAAGGACTTCCTCAACCAGATCGCCGAGATGATCGCGACCAGCGTCAACACCATCTCCGTCAACACCAAGACCGAGGTGCTGCTGAAGCAGTCGCAGGAGCTGACCGAGCAACTCCGGGAGCGTTCGGAGGAGTTGGAGAACCGGCAGAAGGCCCTGCAGGCGTCCAACGCCGAACTGGAGGAGAAGGCCGAGCTGCTGGCCCAGCAGAACCGCGACATCGAGGTGAAGAACACCGAGATCGAGGAGGCGCGGCAGGTCCTGGAGGAGCGCGCCGAGCAGTTGGCCGTGTCGATGCGCTACAAGAGCGAGTTCCTCGCCAACATGTCGCACGAGCTGCGTACGCCGCTCAACTCGCTGCTGATCCTGGCCAAGCTGCTCGCCGACAACGCCGAGGGCAATCTCTCGCCGAAGCAGGTCGAGTTCGCCGAGACCATTCACGGAGCCGGCTCGGACCTGCTCCAGCTGATCAACGACATCCTCGACCTGTCGAAGGTCGAGGCGGGCAAGATGGACGTCTCGCCGACGCGTATCGCGCTCGTTCAGCTCGTGGACTACGTGGAGGCCACCTTCCGGCCGCTGACCGCGGAGAAGGGCCTGGATCTGTCCGTACGGGTCTCCCCGGAGCTGCCGGCCACGCTGCACACCGACGAACAGCGGCTGCTTCAGGTGCTGCGCAACCTGCTGTCCAACGCGGTGAAGTTCACCGACTCCGGATCGGTCGAGCTGGTCATCCGGCCTGCGAGCGCGGACGTTCCCATGAGGATCAGGGAGCAGCTGCTGGAGGCCGGTTCGCTGACCGAGGCGGATGCGCCGCTGATCGCGTTCTCCGTGACCGACACGGGCATCGGGATCGCGGCCAGCAAGATGCGGGTGATCTTCGAGGCGTTCAAGCAGGCCGACGGCACGACCAGCCGCAAGTACGGCGGTACGGGGCTGGGGCTGTCGATCTCGCGGGAGATCGCTCAACTGCTGGGCGGGGAGATCCACGCGCAGAGCGAACCGGGGCGTGGTTCGACGTTCACGCTGTATTTGCCGCTGCACCCGAGCGAACTGCCTCCGAACGGCTATCAGCAGCAGCTGCCGCCTCTCGACGCGGGTGCCCTGGTGGCCTCGGCGGCCGAGCTGGCGGAGCTGTCCGACGTGGAGGTCGAGACGCCGGCCGAGGTGCGGTCGTACCGGGAGACGCAGAACGGCGCCGCGGCGCTCTTCAGGCGCCGCCGCAGGGCCGCGAGCGAGCTCGAGCAGCGTCCGGCGCAGCAGGATCAGTGGTCAGTGGCGGAGCCGGACACGGCGCCGCAGCCTCGGCGGGGCATCCGGTTCGGCGGCGAGAAGGTGCTGATCGTCGACGACGACATCCGTAATGTGTTCGCGCTGACCAGCGTCCTGGAACAGCATGGCCTGTCCGTGCTGTACGCGGAGAACGGCCGTGAAGGCATCGAGGTCCTGGAGCAGCACGACGATGTCGCGGTCGTCCTGATGGACATCATGATGCCCGAGATGGACGGATACGCCACGACCACGGCGATCCGCAGGATGCCGCAGTTCGCCGGACTTCCGATCATCGCGCTGACCGCCAAGGCGATGAAGGGCGACCGGGAGAAGGCGATCGAGTCGGGTGCATCTGATTATGTGACGAAGCCGGTCGATCCCGATCATCTGCTGGCGGTGATGGATCAGTGGATGAGGGAGCAGTGACCGGAGCTGACAGTGTTCACACGGAGTTGCTGACTCAGTGTGCTCGAAGCCGTGTAGAAGTGCGGGATTCGGGGAACCTTCTGGTCTCCTGCTGCGTTTCTGCTACGTGCACAGTGACATCGTGGTGACAGGGTGTGGCGACAGGCGGGGTGCGGCTACCATGACCGGCACGAGGGCGGGCGGCGTAAGGGAGTCGTCCCCTGGGGCGGAGCCCGGTGCACTGCCGGGGCGAGGAGGGCGGGCCATGGTGCAGAAGGCCAAGATCCTCCTGGTCGATGACCGGCCGGAGAATCTGCTGGCGCTGGAGGCGATCCTCTCTGCGCTCGATCAGACCCTGGTACGGGCATCGTCCGGGGAGGAAGCGCTCAAAGCACTGCTGACGGACGACTTCGCGGTCATTCTGCTGGACGTCCAGATGCCGGGAATGGACGGTTTCGAAACCGCGGCGCACATCAAGCGGCGGGAACGGACCCGGGACATCCCGATCATCTTCCTCACCGCGATCAACCATGGCCCGCATCACACCTTCCGTGGCTACGCGGCGGGCGCGGTGGACTACATCTCCAAGCCGTTCGACCCGTGGGTGCTGCGGGCGAAGGTCTCGGTGTTCGTCGAGCTGTACATGAAGAACTGCCAGCTGCGTGAGCAGGCGGCGCTGCTGCGGCTCCAGTTGGAGGGCGGCGGCAAGGCCGCGGGTGGTGACTCGAAGGAGCCGGCGGGCCTGCTGGCCGAGCTGTCGGCGCGACTCGCCGCCGTCGAGGAGCAGGCCGAGGCGCTGTCCAAGCAGCTCGACGACGACTCGGCGGACGCGGCCGCGGTGGCCACGGCGGCTCATCTCGAACGCAAACTCACGGGGTTGCGGCGGGCGCTGGACGCCCTGGAGCCGGGCACCGGGAGCACGTCTTCGGTCCCCTCGCAGAACTGACATCCCGAGGGCGCGTGTTGACGCGCGCCCGTCCAGGGGCCGTCCGGTGTGTGACCGGTCCGTGAACCGGCGTCAGTTCGCGGCCTCCGCAAGGGCGACACGAACGGGTGAAGCAGTGGGCACACGTGTCCGCTGTCGTCTCCACCGGTAACCTCACACCCATGGCCTCACGTCCCTCCGCAGCCAAGAAGCCGCCCGCGAAGAAGGCGGCCGCTTCCGCGAAGGCCCCGGCGAAGAAGGCCGCTGCCAAGAAAGCCCCCGCGAAAAAGGCGCCGGCCAAGAAGGCCGCGGCGAAGAAAGCCGCGCCCGCGCCCAAGCCGGCGCCCAACCCCACGGGGGGCATCTACCGGCTCGTGCGCGCCGTCTGGCTCGGGCTTGCGCACGCGGTCGGCGCGGTGTTCCGCGGCATAGGGCAGGGTGCGAAGAACCTCGACCCGGCCCATCGCAAGGACGGCATCGCGCTGTTGCTCCTCGGGCTCGCGCTGATCGTCGCCGCCGGCACCTGGTCCAATCTGCGGGGCCCCGTCGGCGACCTCGTCGAGATCATCGTGACCGGTGCCTTCGGCCGGCTCGACCTGCTCGTGCCGATACTGCTCGCGGTCATCGGCGTACGGTTCATCCGGCACCCCGAGAAGCCCGAGGCCAACGGCCGTATCGTCATCGGCCTGTCCGCACTCGTCATCGGTGTGCTCGGGCAGGTCCACATCGCCGTCGGCTCGCCGGCCCGCAGCGACGGCATGCAGGCCATAAGAGACGCGGGCGGCCTCATCGGCTGGGGCGCGGCGACTCCGCTGACGTACACCATGGGCGAGGTCCTCGCCGTACCGCTGCTCGTGCTGCTTACGATCTTCGGGCTGCTGGTCGTCACAGCCACGCCTGTCAACGCCATCCCGCAGCGGCTGCGGCTGCTGGGTGTCAAGCTCGGCATCCTGCCCGACCCGGACGAGGACGACGACGAGGCCACCGAGGACGACCAGCGCTACGACGACCAGTGGCGCGAGGCGCTGCCCGCGGCACGCGGCCGTAAGCGCCGTCCGGCCCCCGAGTCCTACGACCCCGACAACGCCGAGCAGGAGGCCCTCTCGCGGCGTCGCGGCCGGCCGAGGCGCTCCGCGGTGCCCCAGCCCGAGATGAACCGTCCCATGGACGCTGTGGACGTCGCCGCGGCCGCCGCTGCCGCGCTCGACGGAGCTGTCCTGCACGGTATGCCGCCCTCGCCGATCGTCGCCGACCTCACGCAGGGCGTCAGTGTGGGCGACCGCGCGGAGACCACGCCGGTGCCGACGCCGGTCCCGGCCGCGCGGCCCAAGCAGGAGAAGCTCCCCAGGAGCGAGGTCCCGGACCTGACCAAGGCCGAGGTTCCCGACCTGACCAAGGCCGCGCCCGACGATGTCCGCGACCTGCCTCCGCGCGCCGAACAGCTTCAGCTGTCCGGTGACATCACCTACTCGCTCCCGTCGCTCGACCTCCTGGAGCGCGGTGGTCCGGGCAAGTCGCGCAGTGCCGCGAACGACGCCATCGTCGAGTCCCTCACCACTGTCTTCTCCGAGTTCAAGGTCGACGCCCGTGTCACCGGCTTCACGCGCGGTCCGACGGTCACGCGTTACGAGGTCGAGCTCGGTCCTGCCGTGAAGGTCGAGCGGATCACCGCGCTGACCAAGAACATCGCGTACGCGGTCGCCAGCCCGGACGTGCGGATCATCAGCCCGATCCCCGGGAAGTCCGCCGTCGGCATCGAGATCCCCAACACCGACCGCGAGATGGTCAACCTCGGTGACGTGCTGCGCCTCGCGGCCGCCGCCGAGGACGACCACCCGATGCTGGTCGCGCTCGGCAAGGACGTCGAGGGCGGCTACGTGATGGCCAACATCGCGAAGATGCCGCATGTGCTGGTTGCCGGTGCGACCGGTTCCGGTAAGTCGTCGTGCATTAACTGCTTGATCACTTCGGTGATGATGCGGGCGACCCCGGAGGACGTCCGCATGGTTCTCGTCGACCCCAAGCGCGTCGAGCTCACCGCGTACGAGGGCATCCCGCACCTGATCACCCCAATCATCACCAACCCGAAGCGGGCCGCCGAGGCGCTCCAGTGGGTGGTGCGGGAGATGGACCTTCGATACGACGACCTGGCGGCGTACGGCTACCGGCACATCGACGACTTCAACGAAGCCGTTCGCAACGGCAAGGTGAAGTCGCCGGAAGGCAGCGAGCGCGAGCTTCAGCCGTACCCGTACCTGCTGGTCATCGTGGACGAGCTCGCCGACCTGATGATGGTCGCGCCGCGTGACGTCGAGGACGCGATCGTGCGCATCACGCAGCTCGCGCGCGCGGCCGGCATCCACCTGGTGCTCGCCACGCAGCGGCCGTCGGTCGACGTCGTCACCGGTCTGATCAAGGCGAACGTCCCCTCAAGGCTCGCGTTCGCCACGTCGTCGCTCGCGGACTCGCGCGTCATCCTCGACCAGCCCGGCGCCGAGAAGCTGATCGGCAAGGGCGACGGGCTGTTCCTGCCGATGGGAGCCAACAAGCCCACGCGTATGCAGGGGGCGTTCGTGACCGAGGAGGAGGTCGCGGCCGTCGTCCAGCACTGCAAGGACCAGATGGCGCCCGTCTTCCGCGACGACGTCACCGTGGGCACCAAGCAGAAGAAGGAGATCGACGAGGAGATCGGCGACGATCTCGATCTGCTGTGCCAGGCGGCCGAACTGGTGGTCTCCACGCAGTTCGGGTCGACGTCCATGCTCCAGCGCAAGCTGCGGGTCGGGTTCGCGAAGGCAGGGCGGCTGATGGACCTCATGGAGTCGCGGGGCATCGTCGGACCGAGTGAAGGCTCCAAGGCTCGTGACGTTCTTGTGAAACCTGACGAGCTGGACGGCGTGCTCGCCGTGATCCGTGGGGAGGCTTAAAGGGAGTCCGGGGCGCAAACGGGACGCAGTGATCGCCTTGCGGACGGGTGGGCGACGGGTCGGTGTCCGATCGTGACTCACCCGTAAGGGATCATTGAGCAACCGTTCCCCTTCGGCGTACGTCAAGTTGAGGGAAGCGCGAGAATCTCGTACTCCGTCATCGGCGTGTCCGGCCATTCCGATGGCGTACAAAGTCCTACCGCCCGGTTGCCCCACCCTTTCGTACCCCCCCTAGACTGAACCTCCAGCACAGGTGGCTTAAACGCTCGAAAGGCGCCCCCGTGTCCATCGGCAACTCCCCTGAAGACGAGCGTCCGTTCGAAGACGTGTCCGACGAAGCCCGCCCCTCGATCGGCCGTGCCCTCCAGCAGGCGCGTATCGACGCAGGGCTGACCGTCGACGACGTCAGTAACGCCACCCGGGTCCGCATCGCCATCGTGCATGCCATCGAGGACGACAACTTCGCCGCCTGCGGCGGCGACGTGTACGCCCGTGGCCACATCCGGACCCTGGCCCGAGCCGTCCACCTCGATCCCGCCCCGCTCCTCGCCCAGTACGACGACTCGCATGGCGGACGGCCGGCGCCGACCCCGGCGGCCCCCCTGTTCGAAGCGGAGCGGATCCGCCCCGAGCGGCGCGGGCCCAACTGGACCGCGGCCATGGTCGCCGCGATCGTCGCCGTGATCGGGTTCGTCGGGTTCACCGCGTTCAAGGGTGAGGGCGAGGGCGGCAAGCCGGCGGTCGCCGAGGGCGGCTCGACGCCGACCGCCGACAAGACCACGCCCACCCCGAAGACCGACAAGCCCAAGGACCCCAAGCCCTCGGACAGCGCCATCGCCGCCGTCCCGCAGGACAAGGTGACCGTCCAGGTCAGCGCCGCCGATGGCAGGAGCTGGATCTCGGCCAAGGACCACAACGGCAAGCTGCTCTTCGACGGCCTCCTCAAGCAGGGCGACACCAAGACCTTCCAGGACAGCGAGAAGATCAACCTCGTCCTCGGTGACGCGGGTGCGATCGACCTGTATGTCAACGGCAAGAAGATCGAGGACGACTGGCAGCCGGGCGCCGTGGAGCGCCTCACCTACACGAAGGGCGACCCGCAGGCCGGATAAGTCAGGCCGAAGGGTTGAGCTGTGGACGGGGTTGGCCAAGATCGGCCAACCCCGTCGACGTGGGCTGTCAGTGAGACAAAGTAGTCTTGAGCCCATGCCTGAACGCCGTACCGTCGCACTCGTCACTCTTGGCTGCGCCCGCAACGAGGTGGACTCGGAGGAGCTCGCAGGCCGTTTGGAGGCGGACGGCTGGGATCTCGTGGAGGACGCCGAGGACGCGGATGTCGCCGTCGTCAACACGTGTGGCTTCGTCGACGCCGCCAAGAAGGACTCCGTCGACGCCCTCCTGGAGGCCAACGACCTCAAGGGGCATGGAAGAACCCAGGCCGTCGTGGCGGTGGGCTGCATGGCCGAGCGGTACGGCAAGGAGCTCGCCGAGGCCCTGCCCGAGGCCGACGGCGTGCTCGGCTTCGACGACTACGCGAACATCTCGGACCGCCTCCAGACCATTCTGAACGGCGGCATCCACGCCGCCCACACCCCGCGCGACCGGCGCAAGCTCCTGCCGATCAGCCCGGCCGAGCGGCAGGAATCCGCGGCCGAGGTCGCACTGCCCGGGCACGCCCCGGTCGATCTTCCGGACGGGCTCGCTCCGGCCTCCGGGCCCCGCGCGCCCCTGCGCCGCCGCCTCGACGGCGCCCCGGTCGCCTCGGTGAAGCTCGCCTCCGGCTGCGACCGGCGCTGCTCCTTCTGCGCCATCCCGTCCTTCCGCGGCTCCTTCATCTCGCGCCGCCCGAGCGACGTGCTGAACGAGACGCGGTGGCTCGCCGAGCAGGGCGTCAAGGAGATCATGCTGGTCTCCGAGAACAACACGTCGTACGGCAAGGACCTGGGCGACATCCGTCTGCTGGAGTCGCTGCTGCCCGAGCTCGCCGAGGTCGACGGCCTTGAGCGGGTGCGCGTCAGCTACCTCCAGCCGGCCGAGATGCGGCCGGGCCTCATTGACGTGCTGACCTCGACGCCGAAGATCGCCCCGTACTTCGACCTGTCCTTCCAGCACTCCGCGCCCGACGTGCTGCGCGCGATGCGCCGCTTCGGTGACACCGACCGCTTCCTGGAACTGCTCGACACGATCCGCAGCAAGGCCCCCCAGGCCGGCGTGCGCTCCAACTTCATCGTGGGATTCCCCGGCGAGACCGAGGCCGACCTCGCTGAGCTGGAGCGGTTCCTGAACGGCGCGCGCCTGGATGCCATCGGTGTCTTCGGGTACTCCGACGAGGACGGCACGGAGGCCGCGACGTACGACAACAAGCTCGACGAGGACGTCGTCGCCGAACGCCTGGCACATGTTTCCCGGCTGGCCGAGGAACTGGTCTCGCAGCGGGCCGAGGAGCGCGTCGGGGAGACCGTGCACGTGCTCGTCGAGTCCGTGGACTCCGAGGACTCGGCGGAGGGTGTGTACGGCCGTGGAGCGCATCAGGCGCCGGAGACGGACGGCCAGGTGCTGCTCACGAGCGGCGAGGGGCTGAGCATCGGTCGTATGGTCGAGGCGAAGGTGGTCGGTACGGAGGGTGTCGACCTGGTGGCCGAGCCGCTTCAGGGCATGCTCGCGTGTAGTGAGGAGGCGGGCAGATGACCGGAGTTCCGGCGTCCGCCGCGGGTGGCTCCTCCCCGGCGGGTGCGGCGGGCAAGGTGAGTGCGGTGGGTTCGTCCAAGACTCCCGGATCGAAGACGGGCGGCGCCGAACCGGGTGCCGGGGGCGGTGCCAAGGCCGCCGCGCGCGGCGGGAAGATCGCGGCCGCGGCCGTCAATCAGGCCAGCGTCTGGAACATCGCCAACCTCCTGACCATGCTCCGGCTGGTCCTGGTGCCCGCCTTCGTCGCACTGATGCTGGCCGACGGCGGATACGACCCGGCCTGGCGCTCCCTGGCCTGGGCGGCCTTCGCCATTGCCATGATCACCGACCTGTTCGACGGCCACCTGGCCCGGACGTACGACCTCGTCACCGACTTCGGAAAGATCGCCGACCCCATCGCCGACAAGGCGATCATGGGGGCGGCGCTGATCTGTCTGTCGGCTCTCGGCGATCTGCCGTGGTGGGTGACGGGCGTCATCCTCGGCCGGGAACTCGGCATCACGCTGCTGCGTTTCATCGTCATCCGGTACGGCGTGATCCCGGCGAGCCGCGGCGGCAAGCTCAAGACCCTCACGCAGGGCGTGGCCGTCGGGATGTACATCCTGGCGCTGACGGGGTGGCTGGCCACTCTGCGGTGGTGGGTGATGGCCGCGGCGGTCGTCCTGACCGTGGTGACCGGGCTCGACTATGTGAGACAGGCCATTGTGCTGCGCAGGCAGGGAATCGCCGAGCGCAAGGCCGCGTTGGAGGAGACGGAAGCGTGAGTTCCCCGGCCGCCGACGTGGTGCGACTACTCGCAGTGAAGGGCGAAACGGTCGCTGTCGCCGAGTCACTGACCGGCGGACTGGTTGCAGCGGAAATCACAGCCGCCCCTGGGGCCTCCAAGGCCTTCCGGGGTTCGGTGACCGCCTACGCCACCGAGCTGAAGCATGAGCTGCTCGGCGTGGACGCCGCCTTGCTGGAGCAGTACGGAGCGGTGAACCCGCAGGTCGCGGCCCAGATGGCAGCCGGTGTACGGAAGGCGCTGCGCACCGACTGGGGCATCGCCACGACCGGTGTCGCGGGTCCCGAGGAGCAGGACGGACAGCCCGTGGGCACGGTCTTCGTCGCCGTGGCCGGGCCCGTTGACGCAGGTTCCGGTTCCGCCGGTGGCGGAAAAGTAGAGGCGTTGCGGTTGAACGGCGACCGTGCGGAAATTCGTATGGAGAGTGTACGGAGCGTACTCGCACTGCTCCTGACAGAGCTTGCGAGCGAACACAGTGGGAATGAGCGGACACAGGATACGGAACGGAACGGGGGGTTTTGATGTTTGCAGCCCTGAGTGAACACGACATCGCTCCCCGCACGGCCGCGGCGCAAGGCGGTACGGTGGGGCGTGAAGGATGCGGCTACGCGGTCCGAGGAGGGAGCCACCGATGATTCTGCTCCGTCGCCTGCTGGGTGACGTGCTGCGTCGGCAGCGCCAGCGCCAGGGCCGTACTCTGCGCGAAGTCTCCTCGTCCGCCCGAGTCTCACTCGGCTATCTCTCCGAGGTGGAGCGGGGGCAGAAGGAGGCTTCCTCCGAGCTGCTCTCCGCGATCTGCGACGCGCTGGACGTACGGATGTCCGAGCTCATGCGGGAAGTGAGCGACGAGCTCGCCCTCGCCGAGCTGGCCCAGTCTGCTGCGGCCACACCCAGCGAGCCTGTACCGGCGTCGGTCCGTCCGATGCTGGGTTCCGTATCGGTGACCGGTGTGCCACCGGAACGGGTGACCATCAAGGCACCTTCCGAAGCGGTGGACGTCGTCGCCGCCTGACGGTGACCACGGTGCGCGTGGGCTGACCACGCGCCGAGGATTTGTGTGGGGCCCCGGCCGGGCCTTCTCCAGGCAGACCTGGGGGAGTGCGGTCGGGGTTTCGTGCTGCACGGGGTCCTTCGGGTCCGTCTCCACGCCCTGCCCGGCCCGTTTGCCGGTGTGTGGCAGGGCAGTCATGGTGGAGGGGTGTGACGGCGCCTGACGCGCTGTGACGACGTTGGCCCGCGCTGCATCCGTGTGCCGTTGGCGCGCCCTCCCGGCGGGTGAACGGGCGGCCTGGCCTCGGGCTGGAGGTGAGCGGATGGCACGGCCGATAGCGCGCTGGGGGGTGGCCCTGGGCCTCGGGGCGCTGTGGTGGTGGGCCGTGCTGAGGCTCGCGCTGGCGCCCGGTGCAGGGACGCTGGAGGCAGCGGTCGCGGCGGGAGGGTGGGGGTTGAGCATGTTGCCGGTGCACTGTGTGCCCAAGGCGCGGGCTGCGGGAGCCGTGGATTCGCGGCGGTGGGCTCAGGCCTGGCTGGCGGGGCGGGCTACCACGGCATCGCCACACCGCCGTTCGGACGCAGGATCTGCCCCGTGGTGAACGCCGAGGCGTCGGACGCCAGGTGAAGCACCGCGTGCGCGATGTCCTCCGGTTCGCCGACCCGGCCGAGTGGTGACATCCGGGCCATGAACGCCTCGGTCCGCGTCTGTGCCGCGGCGTCGTGGCGGTCGGTCATGGGGGTGCGTATCCAGCCCGGGGCGACCGCGTTGACGCGGATGCCGTGCGGGCCCATCTCCGTCGCCAGCGTCTTCGTCAGCTGCACGACGGCCGCCTTGGCCACGCCGTAGCAGAGCAGCCCGGGGCCGCCGGTGTCCACGGCGCCCGAGGCCATGGTGACGATGCTGCCGCAGATGCCCTGGGCGAGCATCGCGCGGGCCGCCTCCTGACAGGCGTACAGCACTCCCTTGAAGTTGACGTCCAGTACTCGGTCGAGGTCTTCGTCACGGGTCTCCAGGACCGTGCTGCTGTGCATGATCCCGGCGACAGCGGCCATCACGTCGAGTCGCTCGCAGGAGGCGACGGCCTGGTGGAGCTGCTCGCGGTCGGTGACGTCGAGATGGTGGGTGCGGGCGGTGCCGCCGCTCGCCTTGATCAGGGTCGCGGTCTCGTGCAGGCCCTGTGCGTCCCGGTCGGCACAGTGCACGGCGGCGCCGGCCTCGGCGAGCAGAACGGCCGAGGCGCGGCCGATGCCGCTGGCGGCGCCGGTGACGAATGCGGTGCGTCCGGTGAGGTCGTACGCCTTGACGGCCATGAAGGGGACGGTACGAGGGTTTCTGACGGGTCGTCAATTGGTCGTACGGCGTGGAGTACTGGGCCCGGGTTCTCGGGTGGAACGGGGAGCCGTGCGCGAGGCGGCGGGCTCGGGGCCGGGCCCGCCTGGCAGTTCGGGCACCAGTAGGTGGGGCGTTCGCGGGAGCCGTCGCCCTGGTTCGCCATGCGGATCGGGGTGGTGCAGCGCAGGCAGGGGCGGTTCGCGCGGCCGTACACGAAGAGGTCCTGGCCGCGGCGGCCCGTCGTACTGCGGATCGGGCGGTCGCGGTTGGCTTCCAGGAGCTTCTTGGCGAGTACGGGCAGTTGGGCGGTGTGCTCGGCGGGGAGTGCGCCGACGGGGAGCCACGGGGTGGCTCGGAGCAGGAAACAGAGTTCGCTCTTGTAGACATTGCCGATGCCGGCGAGGTTGCGCTGGTCCAGCAGGGCCTCGCCGAGGGGGCGGGCGGGGTCGGCGAGGAGGTTGGCGAGAGCGCGGTCGGCGGACCAGTCCGGGCCCAGCAGGTCGGGGCCCAGGTGGCCGACGGCGCGGTCTTCCTCGGCGGTGCGCAGGAGGTCGAGGACGGGGAGGCGGTAGCCGACGGCCGTGCGGGCGGGGCGGGCGTCGGCGGCGGCGAGGATCAGGCGGATCTGGTGGGCGGGCCCGCCCGTCCAGCGCTGCCGGTCGGTGTACACCTTCCAGGAACCTTCCATCCCCAGGTGCGTGTGGACCGTCAGGCCCCCTTCGACGCGGGTGAGGAGGTGTTTGCCGCGCGGGGTGACGTCCAGGACGGTACGGCCGGCGAGGTCGACGGTGGCGTACTGAGGCACCCGGAAGTCGCTGAGGGTCAGCACCTTGCCCGCGAGCGCGGTGTGCAGCCGTTTCGCGGTTTGCCAGACCGTGTCTCCTTCGGGCATGGGTCAAGGGTGGCATGGGTGTGGAGGCGTGTGCGGGTCGTGCGCGGCAGCGCCGTTGGAGGTTCGGGTCAGGCGCGTAGCCGCAGGCCTCGCGGGGTCGCGATGAAGCCCGCTCCTTCCAGGAGGGTGCCTATGGGGGATGTCAGCGCTGAGGTGCCGTTCACTCGCTCGACCGTGACCGTGCCCAGAGAGCCTGCGCGGGCCGCCGCCGCGAGGGCCTCCGCTGCCGTGTGCAGGCGGGGGTCGTCGGTGGGCTCGGTGTCCGGGGCGGAGGGCCAGGCCAGCAGGGTCTTGCCGCCGCGTTCCATGTACAGGGTCAGTTCGCCGTCGACGAGGACCACGAGGGAGCCCGCCTTGCGGCCGGGCTTGTGCCCGGCGCCGGTGGGAGGTTCGGGCCAGGTCAGGGCGGCGCCGTAGACGTTAGCCGGGTCGGCGGCGGCAAGCACGACGGATCGGGTGTCGGCGGTGGGGCGGGAGCGGGAAGCGGACCTTGAGCCGTAGGGACTGCCGCCGTTGTGCCAGGCGGTGCCTTGAGGGGTGGGCGGGCCGCCTCGCGGGGCTCGGTCGCGGGGTGAGACGTAGTCGCCGGGGCCGAGGTGGGCGTCCAGGAAGTCGTGATCGAGGTCGGGGATGTCGTAGGTGGGGGAGCCGTCGGGGTGGTCGTATGCGGGGGTCTCGGACTGACCGGCGTCCGGTGCGGGT
Source organism: Streptomyces sp. AC550_RSS872 (assembly GCF_019049285.1). Lineage (GTDB taxonomy): Bacteria > Actinomycetota > Actinomycetes > Streptomycetales > Streptomycetaceae > Streptomyces. Next base: position 4,572 of record NZ_JAGMUL010000073.1, on the reverse strand, counting down.
GCGCCGAAGGGGGCGGGGGCGTCGGTGGTGTCGTGGGCGGCTGGGCCGGGGAGCTCGTCGCCCCGGTCGCGGGCGTTGGCCACTGCGCGCAGGCGGTCCACCGCGCCGTCCATGGCGAACTGTGCGGCGCCGAGTCCCTCGACCACGTAACCGCGTCGCGCCTGGCCGCTCTCCTCGAAGGCGGACAGGATGCGGTACGTCGCCGAGAAGCCGCCCTCGACGCCCTCCGCGGCGACGGCGCCCCGGGTCACCACGCCGTGTCGGTCCAGGAGAGTGCGGGCCAGGGCGTGGGCCCGCACGGTGGGGTCCGGCTCGTGGGCCGGGAGCAGGGACCAACGTCCGGCGACGGTCGGCGGGCCAGACCGGGAGGCGGGGCGGGCGGCGGCCGTGAGGGAGCCGTAGCGTCCGCGCGGGACCGTGCGCTTGGCGCGGTGGGCGGTGGAGCCCGCGGTGCGGCCCGAGCCCAGCAGGGAGCGCATGGGGGCGAGCGTGTCGTTCGTCAGGCGGCCCGACCAGGCCAGCTCCCAGAGGGCGTCGGCGAGTTGGGGGTCGGTGACGTCGGGGTGGGTGGTGGCGCGGATCTGGTCGGCGATCTGACGGAAGAACAGGCCGTAGCCGCCGGACAGGGCGTCCAGGACGGACTGGTGCAGTGCCGTCAGCTCCAGGGGGTGGGGCTGCGGCAGGAGCAGGGGGGCCGCGTCCGCCATGTAGAGGGAGACCCAGCCGTCCTTGCCGGGGAGTGATCCCGCTCCGGCCCAGACGACCTCGCCGGCGGAGGTGAGTTCGTCGAGCAGCGCGGGGGTGTAGTTCGCGACGCGGGACGGCAGGACGAGCTTCTCCAGCGCGGAGGCCGGTACGGACGCGCCCTGCAACTGCTCGATGGCGCGTACCAGTCCGTCGATGCCGCGCAGTCCGTGGCCCTTGCCGATGTGCTGCCACTGCGGCAGGAACTGGGCGAGTGAGGCCGGAGGCACCGGCTCCAGTTCATGACGCAGGGCAGCGAGGGAGCGGCGGCGGAGGCGGCGCAGGACCGCGGCGTCGCACCACTCCTGGCCGATGCCGGCCGGGTGGAACTCGCCCTGTACGACGCGGCCGCTCGCCGCCAGCCGCTGGAGCGCGCCGTCCGTGATCGCGGCCCCCAGGCCGAAGCGGCCCGCTGCGGTGGCCGAGGTGAACGGGCCGTGGGTGCGGGCATAGCGGGCGAGGAGGTCGCCGAGCGGGTCCTTGACCGGCTCGGTGAAGGCCTCGGGGACGCCCACCGGCAGGGCTGTGCCGAGGGCGTCGCGGAGGCGGCCCGCGTCCTCGATCGCCGCCCAGTGGTCGGTGCCGGCGATACGAACCTTGATGGCGCGGCGGGCACCGGCCAGCTCCTGGGCCCAGTGCGGTTCGGCGCCCCGTTCCGCCAGTTCGGCGTCGGTGAGGGGGCCGAGGAGGCGCAGGACGTCCGCGACGCCCTCGGGGTCCTTGACGCGGCGGTCCTCGGTCAGCCACTGGAGTTCTCGCTCCAGCTCGGTCAGGACCTCGGCGTCGAGCAGCTCGCGCAGCTCCGCCTGGCCCAGCAGCTCGGCCAGCATCCGTGAGTCCAGCGACAGGGCGGCGGCGCGGCGCTCGGCCAGCGGGGAGTCCCCCTCGTACAGGAACTGGGCGACGTAACCGAAGAGGAGGGAGCGCGCGAAGGGGGACGGCTCGGGGGTGGTGACCTCGACCAGGCGCACCTTGCGCGACTCGAGGTCGCCCATCAGCTCGACGAGCCCGGGAACGTCGAAGACGTCCTGGAGGCACTCGCGGACCGCCTCCAGGACGATCGGGAACGAACCGAACTCGCTCGCCACCTGGAGCAGTTGGGCGGCGCGCTGGCGCTGCTGCCACAGCGGGGTGCGCTTGCCGGGGCTGCGGCGCGGCAGCAGCAGGGCGCGGGCGGCGCACTCACGGAACCGGGACGCGAACAGGGCCGAGCCGCCGACCTGATCGGTGACGACCTGGTCGACGTCGCCCTTGTCGAAGACGACGTCCGCCGCGCCGACGGGCGCCTGGTCGGCGTCGTACTCCGTGCCGGCCTTCGTCGGTTCCCGGTCCAGGAGGTCCAGGCCCATGAGGTCGGCGTCGGGCAGGCGCAGGACGATGCCGTCGTCGGCGTGCATGACCTGCGCGTCCATGCCGTACCGCTCGGAGAGCTTCGCGCCGAGGGCGAGCGCCCAGGGGGCGTGGACCTGGGCGCCGAACGGGGAGTGCACGACGACGCGCCAGTCGCCGAGTTCGTCGCGGAAGCGCTCGACGACGATCGTGCGGTCGTCGGGGACATGGCCGCAGGCCTCGCGCTGTTCGTCGAGGTAGGACAGCACGTTGTCGGCAGCCCAGGCGTCCAGGCCGGCCGTGAGGAGGCGGAGGCGGGCGTCGTCCTTGGGCAGGGAGCCGACCTCGCGCAGGAACGCGCCCACCGCGCGTCCCAGTTCCAGCGGACGGCCCAGCTGGTCGCCCTTCCAGAAGGGGAGGCGCCCCGGGACGCCCGGGGCGGGGGAGACCAGGACGCGGTCGCGGGTGATGTCCTCGATGCGCCAAGAGCTGGTGCCGAGTGTGAAGACGTCCCCGACGCGGGACTCGTAGACCATCTCCTCGTCGAGTTCGCCGACCCGGCCGCCGCCCTTCTTGGGGTCGGATCCGGCGAGGAAGACACCGAAGAGGCCGCGGTCGGGGATGGTGCCCCCGGAGGTGACGGCGAGGCGCTGGGCGCCGGGGCGGCCGGTGATCGTGCCGGCGACCCGGTCCCAGACCACACGCGGGCGAAGCTCGGCGAAGGCGTCGGACGGGTAGCGGCCGGCGAGCATGTCAAGCACCGCGGTGAACGCGGACTCGGGCAGGGACGCGAAGGGGGCGGCTCGGCGGACGGTGGCGAGCAGGTCGTCGAACTGCCAGGTGTCCATCGACGTCATGGCGACGACCTGCTGGGCCAGGACATCCAGCGGGTTGGCCGGGACCTTGAGGGACTCGATGGAACCGGTGCGCATGCGTTCGGTGACCACGGCTGCCTGGACGAGGTCGCCGCGGTACTTCGGGAAGACGACGCCGGTGGAGACTGCGCCGACCTGGTGGCCCGCGCGGCCGACGCGCTGGAGTCCGGAGGCGACAGACGGGGGTGACTCGACCTGGACGACCAGGTCGACCGCGCCCATGTCGATGCCCAGTTCGAGGCTGGACGTGGCGACCACTGCCGGGAGACGGCCCGCCTTGAGGTCCTCCTCGACCAATGCGCGCTGTTCCTTCGAGACCGAGCCGTGGTGGGCGCGGGCGATGACCGGGGGCGCGCCCTGGGCCGCGCCCGAGCCGCCCATGAGCTCCGCCGGGGCGTGGTGCTCGTCCAGGGGCTCGCCGGTGGCACGCTCGTAGGCGATCTCGTTGAGGCGGTTGCAGAGACGCTCAGCGAGGCGGCGGGAATTGGCGAAGACGATGGTGGAGCGGTGGGACTGGACGAGGTCGGCGATGCGTTCCTCGACGTGGGGCCAGATCGAGGGGCGTTCCGCTCCTGCGCCCTCGCCGCCGTCGGCGACCGGGGAGCCGCCCAGCTCGCCCAGGTCTTCGACGGGGACCACGACCGAGAGGTCGAACTCCTTGCCCGACTTCGGCTGGACGATCTCCACCTTGCGGTGGGGGGAGAGGTAACGGGCGATCTCGTCGACCGGGCGGACGGTCGCGGAGAGGCCGATGCGGCGGGCGGGCTTCGGGAGGAGGTCGTCCAGGCGCTCCAGGGTGAGCGCGAGGTGGGCGCCGCGCTTGGTGCCCGCGACCGCGTGGACCTCGTCCAGGATCACCGTCTCGATGCCGGTCAGGGCATCGCGTGTGGCCGACGTCAGCATCAGGAAGAGGGACTCGGGGGTGGTGATGAGGATGTCCGGGGGGCGGGTCAAGAGGGCCCGGCGCTCGGCGGCGGGGGTGTCGCCCGAGCGAATGCCGACCTTTACCTCCGGTTCGGGCAGGCCCAGGCGGATGGATTCCTGGCGGATGCCGGTCAGCGGGCTGCGGAGGTTGCGCTCCACGTCAACGGCCAGGGCCTTGAGCGGGGAGACGTAGAGGACGCGGCAGCGCTTCTTGGGGTCGGCCGGTGGGGGTGTGGCCGCGAGCTGGTCGAGGGCGGCAAGGAAGGCGGCCAGGGTTTTGCCCGAGCCTGTGGGGGCTACGACCAGCACGTCCGAGCCCTCGTGGATGGCCTGCCACGCTCCTGCCTGGGCTGCGGTGGGCGCGGAGAACGCACCCGTGAACCAGCCGCGGGTCGCGGGGGAGAAGCCGTCCAGGGCTCGGTGTGGGTTGCTGACCATGCGTCCATCCTGCACCCGGGGACTGACAATGGGGCTGAGCTGGGCGAATGTCCTTGGGGTGTGAGCGGGGGCTCTCCGGCGCTTGCGCGGGGATGCCTGCGGTGGTCCGTTTGGTGGGTCGGGGTTCGCGTACCGCCTGCGGGTTCGTTGTGGGTGGGGGCCGCGTCGGGGGCCCCTTGCCGTCGTATGCGGCTGCGGCATCGCGCACGCTGATCAGCAGCCGCCGTCTTCGCCCAGAACGGATGTACGGCAGGTTCCAGCG
>NZ_JAGMUL010000072.1 GCF_019049285.1 Streptomyces sp. AC550_RSS872 | reverse complement strand
GGGCGGATGAACCCGGCACGGCGGTCGAGTACGGCCGCGTCGCCTTCCTCGATGCGGTACTGCGGGAAGCGCTTGGCCAGGGCTTCGACGTCCAGCACCTCGTGGTCGAGGTCGTGCTCCGCGATGGACTGGAGCACCGTGGCCATCTGCTGGTGGTCGGTCGGCCCCATGAGCAGGCATCCGGTCAGGCGGCGCAGCTCGCGGCCGGTCTCCTGCTGGAGCTGCTCCCAGAGGGCGTCGGCGTGCTTGAGCAGCGGGACGTACCGGGAGTCCTCGAA
>NZ_JAGMUL010000071.1 GCF_019049285.1 Streptomyces sp. AC550_RSS872 | reverse complement strand
ATCCCCACCCCCGGCGAGGTCTTCCCCCGCCGCAAACCGACCCCGCCCTCCGAAACCCCGCCCCAGCAGCTCGCCGCAGGCTGAGCCCCGGACGGCCCCGCGCCCCACCCCCTGGCTACCCTGGACGCATGGACTACGTCTCCGCACTCCTCCCCCCGGTCGTCATGGCCGTGTTCTTCATCGGTCTGATCAGGGTGATCGTGAAGACCCAGGGCGGAGCCAACAAGGCCAAGGAGGACGCGGCCGTGGACGCCGCCCTCGCGCGCGTGGAGGGCTCCCGCCAGGCCTCCCCGAACCCGGAGGCCTAGGCGACCCGGCAGCCCGAACCGGGCGTACGACTCCAAGCCGCAACGCTTTCCGAGTCGTACGCCCTTTTTGTTCCTGTTTTCCGGGGAAAGTGTCCGTCCGGCACGCCAACACCCGGATCTCCCACTATTGTGCTGAGTTGTGCCTCGCCCATTGGGAGAACTCGAAGACGCGGTCATGACGCGGGTGTGGAAGTGGAACCGCCCGGTGACCGTTCGAGAAGTCCTGGAAGATCTACAGCAGGAACGGTCCATCGCGTACACCACGGTGATGACCGTTTTGGACAATCTCCATCAGAAGGGCTGGGTACGCCGCGAAGCGGAGGGCCGGGCCTATCGATATGAGGCGGTCTCCACGCGAGCCGCCTACGCGGCGGCCCTGATGAACGACGCCTGGTCCCAGAGTGACAACCCCGCCGCCGCACTCGTCGCCTTCTTCGGCATGATGAGCGACGAACAGCGCCGCGCCCTGCGGGCCGCCGTACGCATCGTCCAGGGCCCGGAAACACCCGAACCCGAACCCGTGGAACCGCCCGATACACGGGGCGTTACGCGTACCGATACGGGCGGTACCGATACGAGCAGCGCGGATACCCGCAGGCCAGATACCGGCAGCGCGGATACGGGCAGGCCGGATACGCGCGGCGCCGATACCGACACCGATACGGCCGCCCCGGATACCCGCGCCGATACCGCCCCGGATACCCGCCGCGATACCGCCCAGGAGAACCCCGCCTCGGCGCAGGAGCCCGACGGGCGATAGCGTCCGCTCATGTCAGCAGAGAGCCACTCGGCCGAGAGCCCCGCGGCGGAGAGTCCAGAAGTCACCGCTAAAGCCATCACCGTCCGGCGGGCCCGTACCGGCGATGTCCCCGCGGTGCGTCGTCTCCTTGACGAGTACGTCCGGCGTCGCATCCTGCTCGACAAAGCCACGGTGACGCTTTACGAGGACATCCAGGAGTTCTGGGTCGCGGAACGGGACGACAACGGCGAGGTCGTCGGCTGCGGCGCGCTGCACGTGATGTGGGAAGACCTCGCGGAAGTCCGCACTCTCGCGGTGAAGCCCGGGCTGAAGGGCGCCGGCGTCGGTCATCAGTTGCTGGAGAAGTTGCTGCACACCGCGCGCTGGCTCGGCGTTCGACGGGTTTTCTGTCTGACCTTCGAAGTGGACTTCTTCGGCAAGCACGGCTTCGTCGAGATCGGCGAGACACCGGTGGACACCGATGTCTACGCGGAGCTGCTGCGTTCCTATGACGAGGGCGTGGCGGAGTTCCTCGGTCTCGAACGAGTGAAACCGAACACCTTGGGCAACAGCCGCATGCTTCTGCATCTGTGATCGCCGAGGTTCCACGGCGTTCCGCAAGCTTCACCGCCCCTTCGTCAAGCTTCGCCAAGCTTCGTCAAGGGTTCCGGAAGCTTCGTCAAGCTTCCGGAAGACGTATTCCGCCCGGACCGCCCGTGCCCAGGTGCCCTATGTCCGAAACGCGCATGTTTCCGGACCGCACTCGGCCTGTGGGTCTCTCCCGGGGGTTTGTGTTTTTCCAGGAAAAGCGGTTTGCTTTCCGACGTACTGCAGTACTGCATATAACAGGGGACGGCGAAACGGCGGACGCCGCAGACCCCCGGCCCTCAAGTTATCGATGAAAGGAAATCCGGTGGCACAGAAGGTTCAGGTCCTTCTTGTCGACGACCTCGACGGCGGCGAGGCGGACGAGACCGTGACGTTCGCGCTGGACGGCAAGACGTACGAGATCGATCTCACGACTGCCAATGCGGACAAGCTCCGCGGCCTTCTCGACCCTTACGTGAAGGGCGGCCGTCGTACCGGAGGTCGTGCTTCGGGTGGGCGCGGAAAGGCGCGCGCCGCTTCCGGTGGCAGCCAGGACACCGCGCAGATCCGCGCGTGGGCCAAGGAGAACGGTTACGAGGTCAACGACCGTGGCCGCGTCCCGGCGACCATTCGCGAGGCGTACGAGAAGGCCAACGCCTGATCTACGGACAGGCCGACGACTGGGCGCATGCGCGTCGCAGCCACATTCGGTGGCACCGCGTTGCCACCGTGTCCAGAACCCTCACGAGGTCGGGGGCGCCCCCACCGCCCCCACCGCCCCCCAGGGCCGACAGCGTCGGCAGCGAGGCCTCGACCTCGCCCCCGGGCTCGGGGGGTCGCAGCCACATGGCGGCCCCCTGTACTGAAGCGGACCGGTCCTGGGGGAGCGACCGGACCCCCCGGGGCCCCGGCAGACCGGCACGCCATTGCGGTTCCGCCCCCCTGGGCGCCGGATCGACAGGGCGCACTACGGCCGACAGCGGCCGCTGCCCGGGTGGCAGGGGTGCTTCCATGAGGCCGCCCTCACCGAGTGCCGTCAGGTCCAGGGGCAGTGCGCCCCACTCCAGCCAGTCCAGCACCCCCGGCACCTCCTGCGCGCTGCCCGCGGCCAGGAGCAGCCGCATCCGGTCGCCCTGGACGGCCACCGGCGATTGCGCCGTCAGATGGCGCAGTGCCGCGCGGCCCGCCTCGGCCGGTACGTCCAGGACGTCGAAGCACGGACCCACGCGAAGCAGCGGCGGGGATCCGGGTGTCCCGGGTGCTCCGGGCACCACCGGCCAGCCCAGTTCGTTCTCGTACCACCGGCGGACCTGAGCGCTCGGATCGAGCGGCCGACGGGGGAGGGGGATCGTGGCGGAGTCCGTGAGAGTCGCGGGGCGCATGCCAGCCATGCCAAGCGAAACCACCGAAAAGGCGTACGGGTTACGCTTAGTGTTCAAGTGAATGCGCTGAGTGTCGAAAGCGGGGGCGTGCGGGGGTGTGGGGTGGCGCAAGGTTGTTCGCCCGTAGCGGAGGGAACCGGGGGGCGCGGCATGGAGTGTCAGTCCCAGCGGGTAAGACATCCCTAGTGGGAGGGGGCGACACGCAGGACAGTGGGTCTCACGTTCGCCATCGGCGTACTGATGGTGAGGGTAACCACCTGGCCTGCGGGAACATCGTCTCGCACCATCGGGTTGGAGCAGATGTCGGCGTCACGGGTCAGGAGGCCATCAACGGTGTCGGCAGTTGGAATGAGCGGTCCCCGCTTGCGGGACTAAGCTGCGGAAGGACAGGGAGGGGAAGTTCCCCCCACTGCCTGACCGCTCTGAGGAGCGATTAACGATGTTCGAGAGGTTCACCGACCGCGCGCGGCGGGTTGTCGTCCTGGCTCAGGAAGAAGCCCGGATGCTCAACCACAACTACATCGGCACCGAGCACATCCTCCTGGGCCTGATCCACGAGGGTGAGGGTGTCGCCGCCAAGGCCCTTGAGAGCCTCGGGATTTCGCTCGAGGCGGTCCGCCAGCAGGTGGAGGAGATCATCGGGCAGGGGCAGCAGGCCCCGTCCGGGCACATCCCCTTCACCCCCCGTGCCAAGAAGGTCCTGGAGCTGTCGCTCCGCGAGGCCCTTCAGCTGGGCCACAACTACATCGGCACGGAGCACATCCTGCTCGGCCTGATCCGTGAGGGCGAGGGCGTCGCCGCCCAGGTCCTGGTCAAGCTGGGCGCAGATCTCAACCGGGTGCGGCAGCAGGTCATCCAGCTGCTCTCCGGTTACCAGGGCAAGGAGACCGCCACCGCCGGCGGGCCTGCCGAGGGCACCCCCTCGACGTCCCTGGTCCTCGACCAGTTCGGCCGGAACCTCACCCAGGCCGCTCGTGAGTCCAAGCTCGACCCGGTCATCGGGCGCGAGAAGGAGATCGAGCGGGTCATGCAGGTGCTGTCCCGCCGTACCAAGAACAACCCGGTCCTGATCGGTGAGCCCGGCGTCGGCAAGACCGCCGTCGTGGAGGGTCTCGCCCAGGCCATCGTCAAGGGCGAGGTGCCCGAGACCCTCAAGGACAAGCACCTCTACACCCTGGACCTCGGCGCGCTGGTCGCCGGCTCCCGCTACCGCGGTGACTTCGAGGAGCGCCTGAAGAAGGTGCTCAAGGAGATCCGCACCCGCGGCGACATCATCCTGTTCATCGACGAGCTCCACACGCTGGTCGGTGCGGGTGCCGCCGAGGGCGCCATCGACGCCGCTTCGATCCTGAAGCCGATGCTGGCCCGCGGTGAGCTCCAGACCATCGGTGCGACCACGCTGGACGAGTACCGCAAGCACCTGGAGAAGGACGCGGCCCTCGAGCGCCGCTTCCAGCCCATCCAGGTCGCCGAGCCGTCCCTGCCGCACACGATCGAGATCCTCAAGGGTCTGCGCGACCGGTACGAGGCCCACCACCGCGTCTCCATCACCGACGAGGCGCTGGTCCAGGCCGCCACCCTGGCCGACCGGTACATCTCGGACCGCTTCCTGCCGGACAAGGCGATCGACCTGATCGACGAGGCCGGTTCCCGGATGCGCATCCGCCGGATGACCGCGCCGCCGGACCTGCGCGAGTTCGACGAGAAGATCGCGGGCGTGCGCCGCGACAAGGAGTCCGCGATCGACTCGCAGGACTTCGAGAAGGCCGCCTCCCTCCGCGACAAGGAGAAGCAGCTCCTGGCCGCCAAGGCCAAGCGGGAGAAGGAGTGGAAGGCCGGCGACATGGACGTCGTCGCCGAGGTCGACGGCGAGCTGATCGCCGAGGTCCTCGCGACCGCCACCGGCATCCCGGTCTTCAAGCTCACGGAGGAGGAGTCGTCCCGCCTGCTCCGCATGGAGGACGAACTCCACAAGCGGGTCATCGGCCAGAACGACGCCGTCAAGGCGCTGTCGAAGGCGATCCGCCGTACGCGTGCCGGTCTGAAGGACCCGAAGCGTCCGGGTGGTTCGTTCATCTTCGCCGGCCCGTCCGGTGTCGGTAAGACCGAGCTGTCCAAGGCGCTCGCCGAGTTCCTCTTCGGTGACGAGGACGCGCTGATCTCCCTCGACATGTCGGAGTTCAGCGAGAAGCACACGGTCTCGCGTCTCTTTGGTTCGCCCCCCGGCTACGTGGGCTACGAAGAGGGTGGCCAGCTGACCGAGAAGGTCCGCCGCAAGCCGTTCTCCGTCGTCCTCTTCGACGAGGTGGAGAAGGCCCACCCGGACATCTTCAACTCGCTGTTGCAGATCCTGGAGGACGGTCGCCTGACCGACTCCCAGGGCCGGGTCGTGGACTTCAAGAACACGGTCATCATCATGACGACCAACCTCGGCACCCGGGACATCTCCAAGGGCTTCAACCTGGGCTTCGCGGCCTCGGGTGACACGAAGACCAACTACGAGCGCATGAAGAACAAGGTGTCGGACGAGCTCAAGCAGCACTTCCGCCCCGAGTTCCTCAACCGCGTCGACGACGTGGTGGTCTTCCCGCAGCTGACCCAGGACGACATCCTGCGGATCGTCGACCTGATGATCGGCAAGGTGGACGAGCGCCTGAAGGACCGGGACATGGGCATCGAGCTCTCCCAGTCCGCCAAGGAACTGCTGTCCAAGAAGGGTTACGACCCCGTGCTGGGCGCCCGGCCGCTGCGCCGCACCATCCAGCGCGAGATCGAGGACTCCCTGTCGGAGAAGATCCTCTTCGGCGAGCTGCGCCCCGGTCACATCGTGGTCGTGGACACCGAGGGCGAGGGTGAGACCAAGACCTTCACCTTCCGCGGCGAGGAGAAGTCGGCGCTGCCGGACGTCCCGCCGATCGAGCAGGCGGCCGGTCCTTCGGGCGGCCCGAACCTGAGCAAGGACGCGTAAGCGTCAACAGCTGAAGGGGCCGGTGCTTTCGAGCACCGGCCCCTTTCGCTATGTCCAACGCTAGGAGAGCTCCTCCGGCTGCACCTTTCGGCCGTTGACGACGATCGACAGCCCGGCATGGTGGCGCAGCGGGGTCAGATCGAGGGTGGTGTCCTCCGTGTACTCCAGGGCGAGGAAGGTGAGGTTGGGGAACACCCGCGCGAGATCCCTCGTGGATCCGCCCCGGCTCACCTCCCGCAGCGTCAGGCTGCGGATCGTCGGCAGGGGTTCGAGCTCGCGGGGGCGGCGTCGTAGCCGTCCGTCCTTGTCGACGGCCGGCGGCACGATCTGGCGGGGCAGGTGGAGTGAGGTGATGGAGAACTCCAGACTGCTCAGCGACGGGGCCCGCGAGGCCGCGAGCAGGAGGGAATGCGCGTGGCAGTCGCCGTGGACGGCCAGTTCGCGCAGTGCCGGCCACTGGGACAGGTCGTTGATCATCATCTTCGTCGGACTACTCACCTGGAGCCGCTCGACGGTCGGGTGCCCTGAGGGCAGCGGGATGCTGCTGTCGAACAGCGTCCCGTCCAGGGACAGGTCGGTCAGCCGGTCGAGTCGCTGGAGAGAGCCCAGTTCGGACTTCTCGATCTCGTTGAGCTCCAGGCGCAGTGAGGTGAGAGGCAGTCCTTCCAACGCTGAGAAACTCCGGACCCTGGGGCAGAGAGTAAGGGCCAAGGCGGTCAGCCCGGACAGCTTGCGAGCGAAGGAAAGGTCGCCGAGCAGGGAGTTGCCGATCAGAGTCAGGGCATGAATGCCTTGCTCAGGCAGCAGCTTTGCCAGATCCGTGCCGCTGATGGGCATGTCGATCATCACGTGGCCGAGCGGCACGCAGTACCGCAGCGCCGCAGCCTCCGCCCGGTTGACCACGATGACCTGGGCGTCGTGCAGCGGCACATGTGAGAGGACCTCACGCGCGTACTCCTCGGCTGGATGACGAGGCCAGGCGGTGAGGAGAACTCCGCGGACCTCGCGGGACGGGTGCCCGGCGAAGCGCCGTAGCAGCGGCAGGGATGCAAGGCCGCCTACGTCCCGGATCACCTGGACGACCGCCCTCGCCTCCCGGTCGGTGAGCCCCTCCGGACCCGGGACCAGGGAAAGGACGTAGGAGCCCAGAGACGTCAGCTTGGCGGCAGCGGTGTCGTCGGGCGGTGGTATCAGCGCCCGGATGCGGTCCGCGATCTGCTCCCGTATCTCCTCCTCCAGTACCACCGCGCTGAGAGCGCACCGCGCGGCGAGCACGTGGATGTCGCCACGGGTGCGGAGATCCGCGCACTCGTCACCCTTGGCGATCATCGCCTCGATCAGCCTGCGCACCTCGCCCCGGTGGCAGTGGCCCACGGCCAGCAGGATGATGTCCTGCCACTCCTCGTCGGTCGCGTGGCTCAGCAGTTCCCCCAGACCGTCGCTCTCCTGGAGCTCCTTCGCCGCCAGATAGTCCTGGAAGGTGCGGTGGATGAACTGGATGGCCGTGTCGTTGCGTTCTTGCAGCAGACCACTGCGGTTGAGGAGATGGGTCAGTACGGCCTCGGCGGAGCCCTGACGGTGCACCTGGGGCATGCCCCGCATGGCCAGCTCTATCTGATGCCGTGCCTGTTCGTGGTTGAACTCCGCGTAGCCGCTGCGGGCCAGCCAGGCCGCGATCCGCTGGAGTAACTGCTGGTGCTCCTCGACCCCCAGGGTGATGCCCTCGGGCGCCGCGACCCGGCGCAGGATGTCCCGGCTGCCCAGCAGCATGGTCAGCGCCGCGTTGTACAGCGACCAGCGAGTCTCGGGCAGAAAGCCGCGGCGGCGGCGGTGCAGCGCACAGACCACGGCGGCCAGCAGCGGAGTACGGGACAGGTTCAGCAGGGTCGGATTGTGGCCCAGTTCCCGTTCCAGGGCCAGTTCCAGGGCATGGAGGTTCTCGTCCTCGGCGGCGGCCCGATGCGGGTCGCGGAAGCCCGCGCACTCCAGGCGGGCGGCGGCATGCCAGGCCTTCGAGAAGGCCAGGACGTCCTCGTCCCGCATGGGCAGCAGCCGTAACTCCTCGAAGTTCTCGGCGGCGAGCCAGTCGGCGGCCACTGCCAGGGGCCGTACGGTGACCAGGCAGCGGTTGTGCGGATACATCGCCAGGAGGTCGGCGAGGCGGTGGCGGGCCTCCTCCCGGTCCGCGGGCGGCACCTCGTCCATGCCGTCGACCAGGAGCAGAGCCCGCCCGGCCTCCAGGACGCGTCGGGCCCAGCCCTCGGGGATCTCGTCGATCTGCAACTCGGCGACCGCGGCCAACTCGTGTGGCTTGGGGAAGGCCATCGTCCGGGCGAGCAGGCTGCGCATGGGGATGACGAAGGGAACCAGGCCGTTCAGCTCGGCGAGTTCGTGGTCGAGGGCACCACAGGCGGCGTGGGAGGCGAGCCACCACACCAGCGTGGTCTTGCCCGCGCCGGCCTCCCCGCGCAGTACCGCCCGCGGCCGGTCGGCGAGCAGGTCGTTGATCCGGCGGGGTGCTGAGACGGTCTTGGACACCGGTGCGTCGTCCCTCGCCTCCGAGACGGAGAGGGCCTCCAGACTCAGATACGCGGTGTCGAGGTCCCAGTTGGTCTCGGTCGTGCCCAGTTCGTCGATCCCGAAGATCTCGATCTTGCGGTACCGGGTCTTCAGAGCCCGTGCGTAGTGCCGCTCGAACCTTTCGTCCTCAAGGTGATGACCGGATACGACGTTCTCGAGCACCGGGGGCACATGGCCCGGCTCGGCACCCATCACATGCTGGGGGAAGCCATGCGCCTCCAGAATGCGTTGTACCGGGACCGCTTCGATGCGGCGATGGTCCCGGCCCTCCGGCACCTGGGTGACCACACCGATCAGCACGGAGCCGGCGAACACCGGGGCACCGGACAGTCCCGCGAACGGTGATTCGCCCGGCCTCGGGGCGGCGACCGGGGCCCGGTCGAACTCGCAGACCAGCATCGATCTGAGCCGTCCCGCCATCGGCAGGACCGTGCCGGTGAGCTGGTCGTACTCCAACTGGCCGTCCGGACCGTAGCGTTGGACGGCGGGGAACCCGACGACCTGGCAGCCGGGGAGCGGATCGGGCGACCCGACGACGCCCCACCGTAGCCTGGCCAGTGCCCACCGCTCCGGATCCACCAGCTCCTCGCCGGTGAGAAGGAGAGCCACGTCGCTCTCCTCGTCCTGCCACACCGCCCGGCTGGGCAGGGGCTGTTCGCTCTCGGGGTGGACCGTGCGGATCCACTCCTTGTCGCGCAGCACGTGGGCGCTGGTCAGTACCAGCCGGGGCGACAGCATGATTCCGCTGCCCTGCGATCCGGCCAGCACGACCACGGATCGCTCGACCGCCGAGCGCAGCATCACCGCGACGCGGGGGTGCCCCGGCCGAAGGCCCGGATGCTTCCCTCGGTCTCGTTGCCGACCTTCAGGGGAGCGCCGGTGCGGGCGTCCTGGGCGCGCAAAGTGAAGGAGATCTTGTGGGTACGGCTGTCGGCCCTCGCGCCGTCCGCGCCCGCGTCGACCACCCAGGCTTTTACTCTCGCGCCCACCTTGACCTCCTTACGGATCTCCACCGTGAACTCCATCTGGATGTCGCCGAGCTCGAAGACGACGTCCTGTCCCGCGGAGCGCCGGGTGGCGGTCAGCAGTTCGTCGCGGATGGTCTGTACGGCGTCCGCGAGTTCGATGCGTGACTCGTCCGCAGCGCTCATGGATCCTCTTCCTGCCGGAATGCGTGATGGGGCCGGTACCCGAAGGTACCGGCCCCACGACGTGCGCGTACACGCTCTGACCCAAGCGGATCCAGCGCTCGTGGATCAGGACAACTGGCCGTCGTAGTCCGGGAGTTTGTACGTCTTCTCGGCGTGGCCGCCCGACAGGTCGGTGGCGCTGTTGCCGATGTTCGCGATGATCGTGTAGCCCTTGTTCTCGATGGCGACGCGCTGGGCCGTCTTGTACTCGGCGACGTTCTTGAACAGGTCGAGGAAGTTGCGCACGTACAGGCCGGAGACCTGGTAGCCGGCGTGCTTGAGGTTGTAGTCGGTCACCGAGTAGATGATCCCGGGGCGGGCGGTGACGAAGAACAGGGCGACGCCGTGCTCCTGGGCGTACTTGGCGGCCTCCAGGACCGGGCCGTTGGCCGGCTGCGGGTAGCTGAAGCCGAAGTCCGTCTCCAGGGTGGTGTTGTCGATGTCGAAGACGATCGCCTGCTTCTCACCCGGCCTGGTGTTGGCGATCCGCTGCTTCAGATAGGGCAGCGCCTGGTCCATGACCGCCCGGCAGTCCTTCTGCCAGGTGTCGTAGTCGACATCCGCCGAGGACGCCTTGGCGGCTGTGGTGGTGGCGGTGGAGGTGCTCGTCGCGGTGGCCGTCGTCGCGGCCTCGGCGGGAACCGCGAGGGCCACGAGGGCGGCCGCGGAGACGGTGCCGACCGTTATCCGGCGCGTCCAGGGGCGGCGAAGCGTCATGTGGGGGTCCTCTCACGTCACGTGCGCTGTGTTGTTGTCGCGTGCATGTTCGTGGGTGGGGATGGCGTGAGGGGAAAGATAGGGTTACTGAGCGGTAAGTCGCTAGAGGCGTGCGTCACATGGCGCCAGGGGACCGCTTCTCGTTGCGCGGCTTCAGTGGCGGAGCGGCGGCGTAGCCCCCGTCACATTCCGGGGTCTTGTGATTGCGCTCAGCGGTGACATGCCGCACAGGCGATTTGTCCGTTACTAGTGGGAATAGTGGAAACGGGGACGGGGAGAAAAGGGACTTTTCACTCCGAAGTCATCCGCAGGTTTCGGTATCCATGCTGGTTCGTCCGGAATGGCCGCTCTGTCAATATGCAGTGATTTTTACGGGGGAGTACTAGCTTCCGTCGTAGATGGAGGGTTTTGGTCAGCGGCGGGGTCGGGGTTACCAAGGGATGGCCATCCGGCGAATGCACGAATGCCTGTGCGTCGGGTGGTTCTCTCTGTCGTCTTCCCCATGAGGTTTCGCATGTCCCCGCGCTTCTCCTTCCGTTCGTCCCGTACGTCCACCTTCCGCACCCGTGCCGCTGTGCTGGCCGCCGGCCTGGGGGCCTCGGTCGTGCTGGGCGCCGGAGGCGCGGTCGCCGCCGAGATGACCTCCGCCCCCGGTGCCGCCACCGCGGTGCAGGCGCAGAGCGCCGCCGCGAAGAAGGCCGCGTCCTGGGTCAGCCCGGTGAAGAAGTACACGAAGTCCGCCAGCTTCGCGCAGGCCGGCGGTATGTGGCAGTCCACCCACAGCGGTCAGGACTTCGCCGTCCCGAGCGGTACCGACGTCATGGCCGCGCACGGCGGCACGGTCGCCAAGGCCGGCGGCAACGGCGCCGGTGACGGCCCCGCGTACGGCAACGCCATCGTCATCAAGCACGGCAACGGCACGTACTCCCAGTACGCCCACCTGTCGCGCATCGACGTGAAGGTCGGCCAGGTCGTCAAGACCGGTCAGCACATAGCCCGGTCCGGCAACACCGGAAACTCCAGCGGTCCGCACCTGCACTTCGAGATCCGTAAGACCGCCAACTACGGCTCCGCCGTCGACCCGGTGGCGTTCCTGCGGGCCAACGGTCTGAAGATCTGAGTCTCTGAGTCCCTGAGTCGTTCAGGCGCCCTTGTGCGCCTGGGTGATCAGGTCGGTGGCGACCTCCAGGATGGCCTTGCGCTTCTCCTCGGGGTCGCCTTCGACGTCCTTCATCACGAACATCCCGGCGTGCATCGTGAACAGGGCGCTGATGCAGCGCACCTGGTCGACCAGGTCGGCGTCCGGGTCGATGACGATGTCGCGCATGCCGAGCATGCGGTTCTTGAACATCTCACCGATGCTCAGTTCGCGGACCGTCGCCTGGTTCTCCTGCATGAAGCGGAACAGCGGTTCCGCGTCGATCAGGGCCTGGCTGTAGCGCCGTACGATCTCCTGCTTCGTCTCGAGGGAGTGCGGCTGGCGCTTACCCCACTCGATCAGGTCCTCGATCGGCTTCGTCAGGTCCTCGAAGAGGCTGACGATGATCTCTTCCTTGGTCTTGAAGTGGTAGTACAGGGCCGCCTTCGTGACCTCCAGGCGCTCGGCGATCTCGCGCAGGGAGGTCTTCTCGTAGCCCTGCTCGGCGAAGAGTTCGAGGGCTACGTCCTGGATGCGCTGGCGGGTGTTCCCGCGGCGCCGCTGCTTGGTGCCGTCCATGGTGCCGCCCATCCTCGTGCCTCTTGGCTTTCCATAAAACTTACTTGACGCCCGGCTAGTTACGCATCTACCTTCCGTGAGTGTAGACAACTAGCCGGGCGGCAAGTAAGTGCCAGACAAGTGGCCGGGGAGCGGCCGGGGGAGTGGGAGCGATGGCGGAGACACAGACAGCCGGGCCGGGGGCGGATGCGTCCGGCGGCGTGAAACAGCCGAAGAACGTACGGGTCGTCCTGCTCGCGCTGATGATCACGATGATGCTCGCCATGCTCGACAACATGATCGTCGGTACCGCGATGCCGACGATCGTGGGCGAGCTGGGCGGCCTGGAGCATCTGTCCTGGGTCGTGACGGCCTACACCCTGGCGACCGCGGCCTCCACTCCACTGTGGGGCAAGCTCGGTGACATGTACGGCCGCAAGGGCGTCTTCATGGCGTCCATCGTGCTGTTCCTGATCGGGTCCGTGCTCAGCGGCATGGCCCAGGACATGGGGCAGCTGATCGCGTTCCGGGCCGTGCAGGGGCTCGGCGCCGGAGGTCTCATGGTCGGCGTCATGGCGATCATCGGTGATCTGATTCCGCCACGGGAGCGCGGCAAGTACCAGGGCATGATGGCCGGCGTGATGGCGCTCGCGATGATCGCCGGGCCGCTGGTCGGTGGCACCATCACCGATCACTGGGGCTGGCGCTGGGCGTTCTACATCAACCTGCCGCTCGGCGTCGTGTCGCTCGCCGCGATCAGTGTCGTGCTGCATCTGCCGAAGAAGCGGGCGCAGGCGCGGATCGACTATCTGGGTGCGGCCCTGCTGACGGTGGGCATCACCGCGATCGTGCTGGTCACCACGTGGGGCGGTACGGAGTACGCGTGGACGTCCGCGCGGATCATGGAGCTCATCGGGATCGGGGTCGCGGCGCTCGTCGGGTTCGTGTTCTGGCAGACCAAGGCGGCGGAGCCGGTGGTTCCGTTGCACATCTTCCGCAGCCGGAACTTCACGCTGATGTCCGTGATCGGGTTCATCACCGGGTTCGTGATGTTCGGGGCGACGCTGTTCCTGCCGCTGTACCAGCAGTCGGTGCAGGGGGCTTCCGCCACGAACTCCGGGCTGCTGTTGCTGCCGATGCTCGGGGCGATGCTCGTCACCTCGATGGTCGCGGGACGGGTGACCACGAACACCGGCCGGTACAAGGTGTTCCCGTTGGTCGGCAGTGTGCTGATGGTCCTCGGGCTGTATCTGCTGTCGCTGATGGACACCGACACGAGCCGGCTCACGTCCGGGGTGTACATGGCGGTGGTCGGGTTCGGTATGGGTTGTCTGATGCAGATCACCATGCTGGTCGCGCAGAACAGCGTCGAGATGAAGGACATGGGGGTCGCGTCCTCGTCCAGCACGCTCTTCCGTACGCTCGGGTCCTCTTTCGGCGTCGCGATCATGGGGGCCTTGTTCAACAGCCGGGTGCAGGACGTCATGGCCGAGCGTGGCGGGGCACTGGGGGCGAAGGTGACCGAGCAGTCGGCGCAGCTGGACGCGGCGAGCTTGGCGCAGTTGCCGGTGGCTGCGCGGGAGGCGTATCAGCATGCGGTGTCCGCGGGCACGCATTCGGCGTTTCTGCTGGGGGCTGCGGTGGCTGTGGTGGCGTTGGTCGCGGCTGTGTTCGTGAAGGAGGTGCCGCTGAAGGGGGCGGGGCCCAAGGGGGACGATGCTGGGGACGCGGCGAAGGTCCCGATGGTGGAAGCCGTCTGAGCGGGCGGTGAGGGCGGGGTCGTCGGGTGGTGTTCTGCCCGGGGCCCCGCCTTTTGTTTCGCCCCCGCCGCCCCTGCCCGTCCCGTCCGCTGAAGGAGCTCCGCCCCTTCGACCCCGCTGGGGCTGCCGCCCCGGACCCCGCTGTCGGCCCTTCGGCCTCGTCCTCAAACGCCGGACGGGCTGAAGATGCTAGGGCAGCATCGGGTAGCTGCCCGTGGCCGTCGGCGCGTGCTCCGGGAGCCAGAGGACGGCCACCGCGCCCTCGGCCGGGACGTGGTCCGCGGCGCCCGCCGGGCGTACGTTGCGGAAGGTGAGGCGGGCCCCGAGGACCCGGGCCTGACCTGCCGCGATCGTCAGGCCGAGGCCGTGTCCGTGGCCCGAGCGGTCGGTGCTGCCCGTGCGGAAGCGGCTCGGGCCCTCGGCGAGCAGGGCCTCGGGGAAACCGGGACCGTGGTCGCGGACCCGGATGACCCGGCCCTCGACCGTGACCTCGATCGGCGGCCTGCCGTGCCGCGCGGCGTTCGCCAGCAGGTTGAACAGCACCCGCTCCAGCCGCCGCGGGTCGGTGGTGACCGCCGACTCATGGACGACCCGCACCTCGACGGCGGGATCCTTCGCCGCGACCCGTCGGCTGACGAAATCGCCCAGCATGATGTCCTGCAACTCGGCCCGCTCCGAGGCGCTGTCCAGACGGGCCACCTCCAGGACGTCCTCGACGAGGGTGCGCATGGCCTTGGCCCGGTCAAGGACCAGTTCCGTGGGCCGGCCGGGCGGAAGGAGTTCCGCCGCCGTCAGCAGCCCCGTCACCGGCGTACGCAGTTCGTGCGCGATGTCCGCCGTCACCCGCCGCTCCGCCTCCAGCCGCTGCTGGAGCGCGTCCGCCATGGCGTCCACCGCGCTCGCGAGATCGTCGGTCTCGTCCCGTACGACACCCCCGATGGCGTCCCGCACCCGGACGTCCGGCTCCCCGCTCGCCATCTGGTGCGCCGCGACCGCCGCCTTGCGCAGCCGGCGCGACAGCTGCCCGCCGACGAGCACACCCAGCGCGCTGCCGCCGAGGACCACCGCGATGGAGCCGATGATCAGGGCCTGATCCAGGTCCTTGAGGATGTCCTCGCTGCGGTCGGTGAACCCGGTGTGCAGCGACATCACCCGCCCGTTGCTGAGCGGCACGGCCGCCCAGATGTCGGGGTTGCCGTTCGGCGAGTCCGTCACATAGGTGGCCCGCCGGCCCTCCTCGACCTTCACCCGCAGCGCCTCCGGCAGCTCCGGGTCGTCGATCGTGGCGTTCGGGAAGTTCAGCCGCTTGGACTGCTCGAAGTTGCGCTGGGCGATCTGGATCCGCTCGTCGGCGAGGTCGCGCGCGTTGTCCAGCATCGAGACCCGGGCCGCGTTGTGCACGACCAGGCTCAGCACGACCGCCACCAGCGCGCCGACCAGTGCGATGGCCGCGCTCAGCTTCCACCGCAGGCCGGTGCGGATCGCCACCCGGCTGCCCCAGTGCCCGCGTGTGCGCAGGCCGCTGCGACCACTCGTGCCGAGGCCGCCCGTGCCCCTACGGCCACCCATGTCACCGCCCGTACCCGCCGCCGTACGGATCCCTGCCACTCGGCCCGCGACAGCGGCGCCGGCCGTGGCATCGCTCACGTCGGCCGGGTCCGTCAGGCCCGCGGCACGGGCCATCCCGGACGGAGCCGCGCGTCTGAACATCCCCCGCATGCCGCCCCGCTCAGGCCTTCAACTTGTAGCCGAAGCCACGGACCGTCTCGATCCGGTCCTGGCCGATCTTCTGCCGCAGTCGCTGCACATGGACGTCGACGACCCGGGTGTCCCCGCCCCAGCCGTAGTCCCACACGCGTTCCAGCAGCTTGTCCCGCGACAGCACCGTGCCCGGCGCCGAGGAGAACTCCAGCAGCAGCCGCATCTCGGTCGGTGTGAGACCGACCGGCTGCCCGCCCCGGCGCACCTCCATGCCCTCGGTGTCGACCTCCAGGTCCCCGAAGGCCAGCACCCCGCCGGTGGCGGCCGCCTCGGCCTCGTCCACGCCGCGGTCGCCGCCGCTGGCGTGTCCGAACCGGCGCAGCACCGCACGGATCCGCGCGACCAGCACGGCACCGTCGAACGGCTTGGTCACATAGTCGTCCGCGCCCGCCTCCAGGCCCAGCACCACGTCGATCGAGTCCGCGCGCGCCGACAGCATGATCACCGGCACGGTCGACTCGTCGCGGATACGGCGGCACAGACTGACGCCGTCCATGCCGGGGACCATGACGTCGAGCAGCGCGATGTCCGGCCGGTTCGTCCGGAACGCCTCCAGGCCCGACACCCCGTCGGGCATGGCGGTGACCGCGAAGCCGTCCCGCTCCAGGGCGAGCTGGGTGGCCTCGCGGATGACGTCGTCGTCCTCGACGAACAGGACGTGGGTCTGGTCTGCCATCCCGGTGCTCTCAGTCCTCGTGTTCTGCTGGGGGTGTGTCGGACATGTCCATGGGGGAGCGGTCAGCCGTCGGGGGCCGCCGACTCCTCGTCGCCGCCGAGCGTGCCGTAGTCGGTGTGCGTGTCGTAGCGCTGGACGAAGCGATCGGTGACCCACCGGTACGACAGCACGTCCTCGCTGGACGGGTTCGACAGCGCGTCATCCTTGGCATACACCTGCTTCGTCACGACCAGATAGCCGCGGTCGATCTCCGCGTAGACGGGAGGCTCCTCGGTCTTGAACACATTGTGGTACGCGCCGTCCTGCTCCCGGTACACATACGAGGCGACACTGACCGCGTCGCCGCAGGACAGGACGTTGACCACGATGTCGTCCACCCGCCCGCCGGTCAGATCGCCGTACGACACGTCGACGGGATAGTCGTCCGACACGCACGGCTTCAGCGCGCGCTTGACGTCCGTCGAGACCGCGGGGTCCGCCTTGACCAGGTGGACGGCCTCCGTCCGGTCCGGGACCTTCGAGGCCGGAGCCGAGGCGGTGGGCGTCGGAGCGAACGACGGCGAGGCGTCCGGGCCGCTCACCGCGTCGGCGTGGGCCGGCCCCTCGTCACGGGCGCCGGTGCCGCCGGTGGCGCAGGCCGAGGTGAAAAGGGCGAGGGCGACGACCACGGCCACCGCCGTGAACGCCGCCTGCAAGCTCCCCCGGACCTGCGCGGGCCCCAGTGGGTGGGAGCCCAGGTGCGCGGACTCGGAGTCCCCGTCCGTGTCCGTGCCCCTGTCACCCCTGTCCGTGTGCCCGGTGCCGCCCGTCGTCGTGCCTAGGCCGCGCAACGCTCCCGCTCCTCACGCTCCAGCGCGCGTGCGTCCAGATCGCGGCTCTCCAGCTCCTCGCGGAGCCGGGCGAGCGCCCGGTGCAGCGTGCTCTTGACCGTTCCGGCCGACATGCCGAGGGCGGCGGCCGTCTCCTCCGTGGACATCTGCTCCCAGTGTCGCAGCACCACGACGCTGCGCTGCTTCGGTGCCAGAACCTTCATGATGTCCATCAGCAGGGCACGGTCCGCGTGCTGCTCGGTGGAGTCGTCGACGCAGGCGTCCGGGAGCTGCTCGGTCGGCACCTCCTCCAGCTTCCGCGCCCGCCACCACTCGGTCCGCGTGTTGATCATCACGCGGCGCAGGTAGGCGTCGGCGAGCCGCTTGTCCGCTATGCCGTCCCAGCGGTGGTACGTCCGTACCAGCGCGGTCTGGAGCAGGTCCTGGGCATCCACCGGGTCCGGGACCAGCCGGCGGGCGCTGCGCAGCAGCGCGTCCTGCCGGGTGCGGACGTACTCCTCGAACTCGAGCACCTCTCCCTGCGCCATGTTGACCGCCTCCCGATTCCCCGTTCCCGGCCGGCTCGTTCGCCGTCGGTGTCACTGCCTGTGATTCGTAGCCGTCCCCGTCTGTGGGGTACGGCAATGAAGCTACGGAGGCGTTGTCACGGGGCTGTCCGAAGCAGCCTGCGGCCAGCGCTCGGCTGTCCGTCGGTTGTGTAACGGAAGAAGGAAAGGGGTAAAACGACAAGAGAGTTGAGGGGTGTTTGGTGCGGTTTGTCCGATTTGTTCCGTGAATCGGGTGTGCCTCTGATGTTTCAGAGGCCCTACGAACTGTGATGTGCCTGAGCGTCAGCCCTGTGGCAGCCGGTACATTCCGCCCGGCAGCGGCTCCACCAGACCGTCCGCGACGAGGCCGTCCAGGGCACGGGCCCGCTGCACCGGCTCGTGCCACACCCGGTCCAGGGCTGCCTGCGGCACGGGCACATGGGCCTCGCGCAGGACGGCGAGCAGCTTGCCGCGCACTTGACGGTCCGTACCGGCGTACGTCTGACCGCGCCGCGGCGGGCCCTCGTGCTCCGGCTTGCCCGCGAGCCGCCAGGCGCACTGCGCGGTGATCGGGCAGCGGTGGCAGGACTCGTTCTTCGCGGTGCACACCAGCGCGCCGAGTTCCATGGAGGCCGCGGCCCACCGGGCGGCGGTGCGCTCCTCCTCGGGAAGCAGGGCGCGGGCGAGCTTGCGTTCGGCGGCGGTCGTGGCGTTCGGCGGGTACTGCACGCCGGTGACGGCACGGGCCAGGACCCGGCGGACGTTGGTGTCCAGGACGGGATGGCGCTGACCGTAGGCGAAGGAGGCGACCGCCGCGGCCGTGTACTCGCCGATGCCGGGCAGCGCGAGCAGTTGGGCGTGATCGGTCGGTACGTCACCGCCGTGCCGTTCCGCTATGGCGACGGCGGCGCCGTGCAGCCGCAGCGCACGGCGCGGGTAGCCGAGCCGGCCCCAGGCCCGGACGGCTTCGCCGGGGGCCTCCTTGGCCAGGTCGGCGGGGCGGGGCCAGCGCGCGAGCCACTGCTCGTAGACGGGCAGGACCCGGCTCACCGGTGTCTGCTGGAGCATGAACTCACTGACCATCACGCCCCAGGGGCCGGCCTCGGGGCGCCGCCAGGGGAGGTCGCGGGCGTTCTCGTCGAACCAGTCGATCACGGGGCTGTGCAGGTTCTCCCCGAGGGCGGAGCCGGAGAGGGTGTTGATGTCGGCGGGCGTGTCGGGTGAGGGCTTTGTGGGCGCAGTCATGGCCTTTCCGATCCTGCCATGCCGGTGGCGGCGGGGTCGGTAGGTGGCGGGTGGCGGTGCGTTATGCGGCTGCGGCTGCGGGTGTGTGGTGGGTTGCGGTTCCTGGCGGCCCGCGGCCCCCAGACCCCCGCTTCCGCCCTGAAGGGGCCTTCTCCTCAAACGCCGGACGGGCTGAATTGCCTGGACCGGCGTGAAGGGCGCACCGCACCTGACGATCGGCAGCAGCGGCGCCCCGTCCCCCGCTTGTAGCGTCTGGCGGATGGAACGTCCTCGCATATGGCGGGCCTGTCTGCTCTGGGCCGCCCTCGTGCTCCCCGCGCTCACGGCCGACCGCCTCGGGATGAACGAGCCGCGTGCCGGATGGCAGCAGGCGACCGGGCTCGCCGTGCTCGCCGCCGCGGTCGCCGTGGCCCGACGGCACCCGCCCGCGGCGTTCGCTCTGGCGGCCGTACTGAGTCTGGCCGCCGCCCCCGCCCTGTTCACCGTGTCCTACGGCCCCGCGCTCGGCGTCTTCGCGCTGCTGCTCGGTCTGCGCGCGGACGGCGTGCGAGCGGTGGCCGTCCTCTTCGGGGCCGTCGGCTGTCTCGGTACGGTGCGGATCACGCTCCTCGGGGTCGACCCGGCGCCGGAATGGGCGGTCCTGATGGGCACGTTGCTGTTCGGGTGCGTCTTCCCCTGGCTCGCCGGACGCTACTGGCGGCAGAGCCGTCGGCTGACCGAGGCCGGCTGGAGCCGGGCCGCGCGGCTGGAGGGCGAGCAGCGCATCGCCGAGGAACGGGCCCGGCTGCGCGAGCGGGCCAGGATCGCCCAGGACATGCACGACTCCCTGGGCCACGAGCTGAGCCTCATCGCGCTGCGGGCGGGCGCCCTCCAGGTCGCCCCGGACCTCCCGGACCACCACCGCGGCGCCGCCGCCGACCTGCGCGCGGCCGCCTCCGACGCCACCGACCGGCTGCACCGCATCATCGGCGTCCTGCGGGAGGAGGACGAGCCGGTGTCCCTGAGCCCGCCGGGGGAGACCGTCGAGCAACTCGTCGCCCGCGCCGCCGAGTCGGGGCTGCCCGTGCGGTGGGACGAGGCGGTCCGCGCCACGCCGGAGCCGGGCGGCGTCGCCGAACGGGTGCTGTACCGGGTGGTCCGCGAGGCGCTCACCAACGCGGCCCGGCACGCGCCGGGCGCTTCGGTCACCGTGGCGGCGGGCCGGGAGACCGACGGCACGACGGTCACGGTGACCAGCGGGGGGAGCACGGTGCCCGGCGGCGCGACCGCCCCGGAAGGTTCGGCCATGGCACCGGAATCCGCGTCGCCCCCCACCCCGACGCACCAGCCGCCCCCACCCGCGTCCCCGGCCCCGAGAACCCCCTCCCCGCCCTCCGGCGGCACCGGCCTCCGGGCCC
>NZ_JAGMUL010000070.1 GCF_019049285.1 Streptomyces sp. AC550_RSS872 | reverse complement strand
GCTACGTCGCCCGCGAGATCTACCGGCAGATCCACCCGGCGACAACCTCCGTCGCCGCGTCTTCTGCCACTTGACGAACATAGGGGCATCCTCAACACTCACCTCACCGCCGGCATGCGCCGCTACATCGCCGACCGCGACTGGCTCACCGTCTTCCAACTGCCGCCCTACGCACCCGACCTCAAACCGGTCGAGGGCATCTGGTCCGTCCTACGACGCACCACCGTGGCCAATCGCGCCTTCGCCGACCCCGATGACCTGATCACTGCCGTCCGACGCGGCCTACGCCAGCTCCAGTACCGTCCCGACGTCCTCGACGGCTGCCTCACCGGCACCGGCCTCCGACGCCAGCCACCATGACGACATCACGCATTCAAGGTCAGTAATCGTCCATCGCGGCCGCGCTCGGTGAGAAGTTCGGCCGCAGTCTAAGTAGGAGACCGGTCGGGCCTACGTCGGGCTCGGGGTCAGCCCGTCCCTCGCGAGCCCCACCCAGCCGCTCGCCGCGCTGCACCGGGTCTTAGCGGCGTCGTACGACCTTCGCGTCCCGGGCTGTGCAGTGCCGGCGCCAGGCGGGCGCGTATGGACGCAGGGGGGCGGCTACATGTCCGGCCCCGAGATGGTCAGGCCCCCGGCCAGCGCGGTCAGGTGCGCCCGCTTCCGGTTTGGTGTGTGATCCGGGGACGGTACCGGCTCGTGACGTGTGGGCGGGACGTGGGCGGGCCCGGCCGCGGGCGTTGGGTTGTCAGTGTCTGTCGCCTGGCAGATGTCTGGCGTATCCGGCCGCCGACCGGGAAATGGTGAGGTGCCGGGCGAGGCTGACTCGATAAGGGGTGGAGCAACTCCGAGCAGGAGACACACCTCTTCGAAGAACGAAGTGTCCTCGATCAGTGAGGCGCTGCCGGTGGGGGAGACGCGGCGGCCTGCGGACGCGGTGAGAAGCCGCTGAGCGTCACCGTGTCCGTGCCGAGCGGCTTCGGCGACGAGGAACCACGCGTTGTCATTCCAGTCCTTACCGGAGCGGAGCGCGACTAGAGCGAGCCGGAACAGGGCGCCAGGATGACCGGCGGCAGCCGCCGATCCCAGCGAGTCAGCGGCCGTGGACAGCTCGTCGCGGGCCAGAGCCTTGGAGCCGATTCGGTACAACGAGTTCGCCTCCTGGCGCGCCTCGATGTCCAGCTCGTCCAGGTCACTCAGGGGGCCGAAGTCGCCGTCGGGACGATCCCAGACGTCTGGGGGCCCGGCGAGCTTGTCCATGAGCATCAGCAGCTCGGCCGGTACCGCCGTCGTCCGGCGGTCGCCGCTGCCCTCAGTGAAGCGGCGCACAACCGTCACCCGTCCTTCCTCTCGCGTTGTGTCTTCTTGCGGTGCCCATCCCGGATGAATTTGCCCAGCTCACTGCGCAACTCGCTGACGGCTGCGTACCGGTCCCGGTGGATCCGGGCCGGGTCTATGCCCAGCGCTGCGGAGATCTGTGCGTCGTCGAGACCCTGGCTCTGCAGCTGCACGACCGTGCGGCGCCTGCTCAGCGGCATAGCCTCGATCGCAGGCCGGACCAGCTCCTTCAACGGGTCGACGTCTTCATTCCGCGGGTTGGGCGCCGCCACAAGCGCCGTGTCATCCGTCAGATCAGTCCGCTTCTGGGCGCGCAGCGTGTCGACTGCCAGATTCCATGAGGTCGTGCGCAGGTACGCTCCGATTTTCACACCGGGCCCCAGCTGTGTGGCTGCGACCTTCCTCGCCACCCTCAAAAACGCCTCTTGAGCGACGTCCTCGCAGGCCTGCTCCGAGAGCTTGCCGTTGCACATGCTGCGCAGGAACTGCGTTTCTTGAGCCATGAACGTGTCGTAGTAGTCCAGCAGTCTCTGGCCCAGGTCCACCTCCGCCCCGGTGGAGGGCTCCCCCTCCACCGGGGCGGAGCGCTCGGCTGCAGCTTCACCCGCTACCACGGGCGGGATCCCTTCGCGGGCAGCGAAGACGGGTACGCACCGTTGGCTCCGCCGCCCATGAAGACGTCCAGCGTGACCGACGTACGGGTGTGGACTGCGAGGCTGACTTGTACGCGGACCACACGAGTGTCGGGCAGTGAGGCTTTGCCGTGGAGGGGCGTGCGGCGGCAGTCTTCGTGCTCCGTCGTCCTGAGACCGCGTTGCCGCCGGTCCCAGTACACCTGCACCATGACGGCCGCCGCCTGCGCGGTGGCCGTTACAGCCGAAGCAAGTCCGGCCCAGTCCAAGGACGACGTCATCTGAGTTGGTCTCCGTCGGGTTTCAGTGGCGCGTAGGTGGCGCGCCTTCACCTACTCGACGGCTGACCCCTCCCCGTTCTCCCCCGAAGAACGGAAACCTCCGAAACTGCCCGCAGAGACACCAAGCCTGACCGGCCTTGTGCAGCGATGCGCTGAGCACGTGTATCTGAGCCGCGGCGAGAGGGCTGTCTACTTCCATGACTGTCTCGACTGGCTTCGTTGATGAGACAGAACACCGCATCTCGATGAGTCCTGGCAGCGGTTCCGGTTCAGTGAGGCGGAGAATATGGACCGCTACGCGCACCGCGACGATGCCGACGATGCCGACGACGCGCATCCGGTGCGTGAGGACGACCAGCGGGCGCACCGCCCGCAGGAGCCCGGACCGCACCGCGGCCGGGAGGCCGGCCACTGAGTGGACCCGATGCCGCGCACCAGATGCCGTGGTGGGCACCGGCGACGCCCGGCACCCACTCCACCGAGTGGAGCCCACCGGCGGGAGTGGAGGACACCGTGGCCAGCACCCACTCCACCAAGTGGAGCCCACCCGGTGGAGTGGACGACATCGCCGGGGACGATGCCGTGCATCCACCCGGTGCGCATCCGCCGCGTTTCTCCTTGACCTCGGCTCAGGTCAAGGAGAAACGCGACGCCTCCAACCGGCCCGCTGCACGGCATCGGCCCCACCCGATGCGCACCACTCCCGCGCCGCCGGCCGCACCGGTGCGCACCGCCCACCGAGTGGATGCGCACCGGATGGAGGGTGGTGCGCACGGATGGACTCGGTGCGCACCACCGCACCAGGTGCGCATCCACCCGCACGGTGGTGCGGCTACCGGTGCGCACCGGGTGCGGAGTGCACCGCGTGGGCCAGCACCAGGCGCTCATCGCGCATCGCCTCCAGGGTGTCGGCGGTGTCCGCGTGGTCGGGATCCGGGATGACGTTCACCGTGAACCGGATGATGCTGCGGGCGATGCCCGGCACCGCCGTGGCGGGGGAGTCCCGCGCCCAGTCCCGCAGCGCGGACAGCAGCACACACCCGACCTCGTCCAGCGCGAAGGAGTCCGCGCAGGGATCGGTCTCCCCGTCCACGGCCGTGACAGGCCAGACGATGTCCTCAGCCAGCCGCAGCATGACGAACGCCAGCTCCGGGTCCGCTTCCGCCCGCCCGGTGACAGCGGCGCCGCCGCCCATCTGGAGCGCCAGGAGGTCGTCGAAGCCCCGCTCCACCTGCTCCGGCGTCAGCGGCGTGCGGGGCGGGATCAGGTACGGCATGAGGTCTCCTCAACTGTCGGTCGCCGCGCGGATCACGACGCTCCCAGCAGGTTCGGACGATCTGCCTGTGGACAGGCCAGAGATTTCTCCCCGCTCCACCGGATGGGGCGAACTGGGACTGCATGGGTTGAACCGGGCCCCCTTGTCCGATGCGGCGTGACCCTCCGGGACCGGGTGTTTCTCCTTGACAGACCTCGCTACCGGCCGCCGTCAGGTCGCGGACAAGGGGTGGGTGTTCACGATGGCCGCCACGCGCCCGCAGGAGGGGCATGCAGCGGCCACCGAGCCATCGGGGCGGCTCTCCCTCGCGCGGACGCCCACCGGCCGTCACAGGGCCGGTGGAGCACGCGACGACGCAAGGGAGAGACCGCCGATGATGACCGAACACAGGCGCCCGCCGTACCCTGACCGAGCCTCCTCACGGCGAGCCGCGCGGCCAGCACCGGGAGGGCCGGTCGGCCGGGCAGGCCGCCGCAGTCTCCTGCCGTCGGCGCTTGCGATCCCACTGCCGTACCCACTTCCGTGCCCGACCCCTGCGCCGACCGCGTTTGCCCAGCACACCACGGCTTCTCGGTGCCCTGGAGCGTCGTCACAACCCTCTTCTCTCCTCCTCTCACTGACCAAGTCCTGGGAAATAGGTGGGGGTGGGGTGTCAGTGGTGGAGGCGATCATCGGGTTCAGGGCGCGCCTGGTGCCCTCTGCGGCCGGGGGCCGGCGCCCGGCCGCTGGCCGGTCGCGACGCACGGGAGGGCGGGGCTGATGGCGGGCAAGCGCAAGACGAACGAGGCGGGATCGACGAACAACCTGCGCGCCGATGTGCTGTGCGTGCTCGGAGTGCTCAAGGCCGCGACGGCGGATCAGATCCAGCGCCTGTCCTCACCGCACCTGACCTTCCGGCACACGACGAAGGAGACGGCAGCCGCGCGGAAGGAGGCGCGCACCGCCTCCCATCGCGGCGCGCTCAACGATCTGCGACGCCATGGCCTTTCCGTCGACGGCGGCCGCACCCGAGGGGGAGAGGAGGTACGCCTGCTCACCAAGGACGGGCTGGCCGCTGCCGGACTCGAGTTGGACCGGGGGCCGGAGGAGATGGGCGGCATGCCCAAGAGCGCGGGCCGCTCCGGGGCTTCGCACGCCATGACGGTCAACGAGACGGTCATCGCGATGATCCGTCCGAAGCCCGACCTCCACCTGGTGGCCGGTGAGCCGGCCGAAGCCGTCGCGGCCGCCCAGGCCTGGATCGACGCGCCCGACGGGATCGGCAGCATCACCTCCTACGCCACCGAGGTCGCGCTCCCGGCGACGGGCACGTGGAGGAACCCCGGCGTGGGCTGTGCGTGGGCCGACCTCGTCCTCATCGCCCCGGAGGCGGGGCTGCCGCTGTTGTTCATCGAGGCCGACAACTGCACCGAGGACGCGAGCGTCATCGCCTTGAAGTTCGACAAGTACATGCGCCACTTCCACCGCAAGACGAAGGACACCGACGGCCAGGACAAGCCGATGTGGCGCACCCGCTGGTCCGCCCCCGATCCCCAGTGGGGCGACGCGACGCACCCGCCGGTCCTGCTCGTCTTCAACCAGGTCGGCAAGCGGCCCGCGCTGAAGCAGATGGAGAAGGTCGCCGCCCTCACCCGCGAGCACTGGCAGGGCCAGGAGGCCGACGGCTTCCACCTCTACCAGGGGAAGATGCCGATCGTGGCGACCACGCTGGAGCTGCTGCGCGAACACGGCCCGGCCGGTCCCGCGTTCTGGCGCTTCGGCCGCGAGGACCGGCAGAACCTCTGGGACGCGATCGGCAACCCCCGCCGCGATGCCGCCCTGGTCCGCCGCGCCGAAGAGGCGCGACGCCGCAAAGCGCAGGAAGCAGCCGAACGCGAGGCGCAGCGCCCCGTGTGTGCCGACTGCGGACAGAAGTTCACCGACGACCGGTGGAAGGCCAGCATCGCGGTCGACTGGGGCCGCGGGGACAGCCACCCGCACCTGTGCGACGACTGCAAGGCGAGGGCGCTCGAGGCGGAGCGGCAGGCGGAACAGCACGAACGCGACCGGCAGGAGCAGGAGCACCAGGAGGAGGCGGCGCAGGCCTCGAAGGCCGGCGGCTGGCTCGGACGCTGGCGCAGCTGACCCGAGCCAGACCTCCTGGCAGCGCGAAGGCTTGCCCAGAGCCGTTTGGGGCAAGCCCTCGTTGTCGGTGGCGGCTGCGAGGCTGGACGACATGGACAGCGACGATGAGCAGCTGCTGCGCGGCCGGATCTACGGCGTGTTGACTGAACTAATTGCGAAGTTTTCGCAGGTCAGAGGCTCATCTGCTAGCTTCCCCGCATGTCTGCACCAAGCAGTCCCGAAAGGGACTAATCTGCGTTCGTGCTGCCCGAGATCGGCAAGCTGCACGAGACGGGCGATCCGTGGGAGCCGTACCGGCTGATGGATCCCGCAGGATCCCTGGTGGAGCCCGTCGCGCTGTACCTCAAGGACCTGCTCGCCGGTCATACCCCGCCGACAACCCTGCGGTCGTACGGAAACGACCTGCTGCGCTGGTGGCGGTTCCTATGGGCTCTGGATCTGGTGGTCGGCCCCAACTCGTAGTTTCAGAGAAGTCCTCATCTGAGGAGAAAGGCCGTTGTGGGCAGCGCCTGGCGGCCCGCGCAATGGCAGGCCGCCAGGGCGCCCGCGCTCTAGTCGCCGAAGACGCTCTCCCACACCTTCTGCGTCAGCGTGCGCGCAACTCCTGCAGCGGCTCCTTGCGCAACCGACTGCGTGATGTGGTCAGCGGCATCCCGGCTTTCCGCCGAGCGCTGCGGCGCGGCAGCAGCTGTTCCGCCGCCAGCAGCCTGTTCGCGGCCAGCGCGTCGGTGCCCGAACTTCCATTTGATCATGTGGGTCTTCCCTCGGTACGTCATGACCGACCGAGGGGCAACGAAGGACTCGCTTTCAGAGCGCTCCCGTCAGGCGCGCGAAATTCCTCCCTTGCCCCTCATGGCATGGGAGGTAGAACCCATCGGAGAGAAACAGCTAGCCAGGACGCAGGGAGCGAAAGTCTGCTCAGGCCTGCGGATCCGGCAAATGCCGCCTCCGCGCTCGGCAACGGCCGAGCGACACGAAAAAAGCCGAAACTCGAACGCGGAGGCTTCCCAAGCCTCCTGCGGATCTTTAGAGAGGAGCCCGTCTTCGAGAGACGACGCAGTAGACGATACGTATTGCGGCGCTTGCGGCTCGGCTCCTCCATACCTTCATCTTGCCGCAACAGACGATCCTGCACGCCCACTTCTCGCTAGTTCAGAGAAGGCACCGACCACGACCACCCGGGCCCGAAGCCGGGACGCAGCTACGCCGAACTGGTAGGCGGGCCACTGGACGGACTGCTGCTCGACATCACCGGCTGGAGGCCGGAGGAGATCGACGACGGCGTCTCCCTCCTCACGGAGCTCGGGCAGTTCGGGCCCGGCGGCCGGG
This sequence comes from Streptomyces sp. AC550_RSS872, assembly GCF_019049285.1. Classification (GTDB taxonomy): domain Bacteria; phylum Actinomycetota; class Actinomycetes; order Streptomycetales; family Streptomycetaceae; genus Streptomyces. The sequence continues at coordinate 4,847 of NZ_JAGMUL010000070.1, read as the reverse complement.
CACTGTACGACCCGCGCCCCGGCGACCCGGACCGCTGGGACTGGGGCGGCGACAGCCCCTGATCACTCACAGCTGACAGCCCGGCAGAGTCCTTGGACCGAGTAGGGTCCCGTTCATGGCGAGGACTGAGGCGGTGCTGGCAGCGCTCGCGGAGCTCCGAGAGGATCTCGACAGCGGAGCGTGGGTGCCAGATGAGTACGAGCGCACGATCGCCGTGGCGGTGCAGACGGAGGGCCCGGCGAGCGCGGACGCCATCCGGGCCGGGCTGCGGGCGGCCGGTCCGGACGGGACGCACGGCCGACTCGCGCCGGTCGTGGCCCGGTGCGGGTACCTGCTGGACGGCATGAGCCTCACCGACGTGCAGGACCAGCGTGCGGTGCAGGACGCCCTCGACGAGCTGCTGGACCTGGTGGTGCTCGCAGGCCTCAGCCCCTGACCTTGTTCGTGGCTGTCCCTCGGCTGCGGCTGACGGAGCCCTGGTGGTGGCCGGCTCTCCTGGATGACCTTGCCGGGGACGTTCTCCGGCCCGGCCTGCAGCAGGGGAGAGGCGGCTACGCGGCCGTCGTATAGCCCGATGAGGTGCCAGCGCTTCCGAGGCGGAATTCCTCCACGACGTCCCAGGTGTAGTAGCCGGCCAGCGCGTAGGCGAGGGTGCTGTGTCCCCAAAACCTCGGCTCGGGCGGGCGCAGGGTGATGCCCGGCACGCTTTCGGCAGCGGCGCGGGCACGGGCGTTGAGCACGGCCAGCCCGTCCTCTGGATACATGGCAGCGGTTATGGCGGTGACGCCGGGCCACACCGGTCCCAGCTGGACCTCACACGGCGCAACCGCCGACAGCTCGGTGCGAGCGGCACAGCGCAGCAGCTCCATCTGGTCGGGACTGACCCGCTGATGGATGCCGAGAATGGTGCTGTGCAGCCACTGGGCAGGCACCACTCCGAGGGGGTAGCCCGAAAGCAGGCCGTGGTGTGCTTCGGCGTAGGCGCGGTAGGCGGGATGCTCGTTGAGCAGGATGAGGAAGTGCGGATACGGGCCCTCGCCCCACAGTCGGCCGGAGTGGAAGAACCTCTCCATGTCAGCTGCCGTCGTCTATGGGCTGCACCGACGCGACCCTGGCCCACATCACGGCCAGGTCGATCGCCCGCGGCTGATTGATCTCGTTGGTGAGGTGGTCAAGGAGCCACCGCTGCCACTCGGTGAGGGAACCGGATTTGGTGTTGCTGATCTCCCTCGCCGCTTCCCGGTCCTTATGGGCGCGCCGCAGGTCGCCAGCGACCCTCGCCCACATGTACGCCTCCCGGGCGGCCTCATCCTTGCGATCGGGCATCCGTGTTTCCCCCTCGTACCTCGGAACAATCGGCAGCGATCAGCACCCTACCCAGCCACCCGAGTCCCCTGGCTGGGACCGAAGAGGATCACCCTCCACCCGGTCGGGTGAAGACACCGCACCGACGGAACCCGCTCGGCAGGCCAGGCGTAGTGCCGTACATGGACCCCATCAACGAGGCGCACGTGAGCGAGCCCGGCCTCCTGGTCGTCGACGTCGCGGCCGCCGACGACGCCACCGCTCTCGCCTTCCAGCAGCTGCTCGCCGAACGGTGGGCAACGGCGACAGCGGAACGGACGACGCGGGATGCGGGGGAGCCCGGCGTACGACTGCGCTGCTACCTGGACCTGCGCCAGCCGATCAGCCCGGCCGCGCCGGACGAAGCCCTGCCACCGGTCAGCGCAGCCGCATCACCGTGACCACCGCGTGCCGGGTCGTGCCCGCCACGACCTCCACCACCACGTCGCCGACGACGGGCGTGTAGGAGTCGCCGGCCGCCGTCAACGCCCGCCCGGACTCGGGGACCAGGCGCGGGCCGACGACGGACGCGAGTGCCGTGGTCAGCCGCTGGGACAACGCCACCCGTCCGTCAGGGAGCCGCACGGCGAGGGCCTTCGGGTGCCGGGCCGTGCCGGTGAAGCCGACCACGGTGGCGTCGACAGTGTCCGCGTGCCTGACCTTCGCCCACACCCGGCCGGCCTTGTAAGCCGACCGGAGCGGCTTGGCCACGATCCCCTCAACGCCGGTGTCTTCGAGCGTCTCGAACCAGAGCAGGGCCTCCTCGAGGACCGTGGTCGACCACACCGGCACGATCGGCGGACCGACGTCGGCTAGCACGTCCAAGAGGACCCGGCGGCGCTCCGTGTACGGACGCGGCCGCAGGTTGGGGAAGCCCGCCGCAGGGTGGGCCAGGATGTCGAACGCCACGTACGTCGCCGGGTGCTGGTCGGCGAGCTCCCTCGCGCGGCGGGGGCGGGACAGTGCGCGGGACTGCGCCGCGGCGAAGCTGATGTGCACGCTGCCGTCGTCGGCAGCGAGGTACACCACAGCCTCGCCGTCCAGGATCACGCCGGGCGGCAGGCTCATGGCGGCCACGGCCAGGTCCATCCACAGCGCGGTGACATCGCGGCCGGTCCGCGACTGCAGATGGACGACGTCCTCGGTGCGCCACAGCACGGTCCGATGGCCGTCCTTCTCCGGACTTTGATGTGTCTCATGAGACATGACGTCAGGTCGAACGCGAAGCCCGTGCCTCGGGTGCTTATCGAAGGTCAGTCGGTACGCGTGTCCAGACGAGCTGCTTCGAGATATGCCGCGAAATGTGCATCTACGGCAAGCACTAGCTCGTGCTTCTGCCGACGAGGCGACGGCTCATAGGGATTCCCAGCGCCCAAACCTGGAAACTGAGTCAACTCCAGGAGGGCAGCCTCTAAGGCCGCGGCAGCTCGAAACGCGCGCTTGTTGGCCGTATACCTCTGACGCCGGACCCACTTGCGGAAGTCAACATCCCTGAGGTCTTGCTCGGTGATGCTCTGCCCCTCTTGCTCTGCCCACCGAACTTGATGCATCTCCAGTAGGCGATGTACAGCATTCTCTAAGCCGTCGTACGCCTCGACTCGGTCACGCCATGTAGCTGTACTGTGCTGTCTCTTCGTCTGATGCACGGCCACCGCGATGGCGACGCCACCGGTAACAACCGTGCCCAGAAAGCTCCCAACGGTGGCCCATACCGCTGCAACGACTGCCGTGTCCATGCGGAGAATGGTGCCCGCGGGCCGCAGCCAGACACTCGACCTCGACAGGGTAAGCGGCGGCATGAACTCTCCCGTATCGCCGGAAGCTCGCGCCCTGGTTGCGCATCGGCGGGCTCAATACCGGAAATGCGTGGTGACGGGCTGGTGGTCCCGATTAGCGTGATCTGGCTGGCGATTGTCAGCAGCACGTGGTGAACACACTGGAGTACCGATGGCCCTGCCCGCACGGCTCACCGCCGCCCTGGGACAACACCCCGACGACCTCACCGAGGACGATCTGCAGCGTGCGGTCGACAGCCAGATCCCCGAGAGCGTCGACCTCGACTGGAAGAAGGACTTCTACCAGGGCACCGACGCGGGCAAGAAGGAGCTCGCCAAGGACGTGTCCGCCATGGCCAACACCGCCGGCGGAATGGTCGTCACCGGCGTCGACGACGGCAAGCAGGACCACGCCCACACCCTGGCCCCCTTCGACCCAGTCCCGGGCCGCGGCGAAGAGTGGATCCGCTCGGTACTCGCGAACTGGATCCAGCCCGTCGTACCCAACGTCGGCGTACGGCCGGTGAAGTCCGCCGTCCACGAGGGCAAGATCTACTGGGTGCTCACCGTGCCCCCGAGCACCCAGGCCCCGCACGCGGTCGCCGCTCCGGGCAACGACTACAACTTCCGCGTCCACGTCCGGCACGGCACCACGACCCGCACCCTCGCCGAATCCGAGATCGCTCAGCGCTACCGCGACCGCTTCCAGGCTGCCTCCGACGATGTCGACCGCCTGAACCAGGTCGCCGACGCAGGCTTTGGCTACCTGTCGGGCTACCTGACCAGCACCGAGCACGGCGGTAGCCCCAGGGCCACCTACTACCCGGGCTGGATCAGCCTGGCTGCGGTTCCGGCCGTTCGAGGCACCTACCCCCTGACCACTCAGGCAGACCGGAACGCAGCCTTCGACCGCTTCTTCAAGTTCGCCGGCGAGGGAGTGACCACCCGCGTGCAGCCGGACCGTCCCGTGCTGGTCGGCCGCCGCCAAGTCCGCTTCGAGGGCGATCCCACCGGCCAGCTTCACCAGGACGGCGCCTTCTACGCAGCGCTGCCCACTTACTTCCAAGGCGACCAGTTCGACTCCGACGGGCCCAAGCGGCTGTCCCAGCGCGGAATCGAACTCGACCTCGTGGCCCTGGTGCAGTCTGCCGCAGCCTGGGCGGCAGAGACCGGAGCGGCAGGCGACCTGATGCTGTCCGCCGCGCTCCACCGCTTCGACGGCAGCGACGATCCCGTGCGCCTGGTCGTATCGGAGGGCGCCTTCCAGCACGGCCCCCTGATGCCGCTCCCGGCAACTCCCGCGCACACCACCGCCGACCTCGGCGCCATCGTCACCGACAAGCGAGAGGCCGTCGTCGTAGCGTGCGCCCTCGTCTCCGACTTGCTGGCCGACATGGGAGCCCACCAGCCTCACGTCCTGACCCCCGACGGAGACATCCTGACCGACCGACTCAACGCCGACTTCCGCCAAGCGCTCACAGGCTGGACGGCGTAGAGGCGGTAGCCAGCCGACAGCACAAGACCCCCGGGCTCAAAGGGGCCCTGGGGGTCCTGCGGCGGGAAGCGCCGCGGCGGCCGAGGCGTTTTCCTCGTCAGGACCACCGCATACCGATCGCGGACAGTTGCTCGCTGTGACGGGCCAGTGATCTTCAGGGAGCTGGGGTGTTCTGGTCTGATGTCCCGTCTTTTCGTTGGGATTTTGAGCTGGGGGAGCGGTCATGTTCTGGA
>NZ_JAGMUL010000069.1 GCF_019049285.1 Streptomyces sp. AC550_RSS872 | reverse complement strand
GGTTTTGCGCCGCGGTCCCACACGAGGCGGCGGTACTTGTCGTGATCGTAGCCACGGTCGCCGAGTACGACGTCGGGACGGCGCCGGGGCCGGCCGCGCTTGCCCCGCACGGGCGGCACGGCTTCGAGAAGCGGGATGAGCTGGGTGACGTCATTGCGGTTCCCGCCGGTCAGGGTGGCGGCGAGCGGGATGCCGGTGGCGTCGGTGATCAAGTGGTGTTTGCTGCCCGTCCTACCCCGGTCAACAGGGCTTCGTCCCGTCCTGGCTCCCCTTTTAACGCCCGGATGTGGGAGCCGCCGCCCGCCGCACGGGAAAAGTCCAGAGCATTCGCGCTGCGGAGCTTGGCGAGGAGAACCTCATGTAGTCGGGGCCACACGCCGGCCCGGGTCCACTCGACCAAGCGGCGCCAGCACGTCATCCCGGAGCCGAATCCGAGCTCCTGCGGCAGGTGTTCCCAGACGATCCCGGTATGCAGCACGAACAGGATGCCCCGGAACACCAGACGGTCCGGATGCCGCTTCCGCCCTGGATGCCGGGGCCGACGCGCGACCTGAGCCAACAGCGGCTCGATCACCGCCCACAGCTCGTCATCGACATGCCACGGCTTTGACCGAGCCACCCCATACCCCCGGATCATCAGTCCCGGAGTGATCCAACCACCTCGAAGATCATTTCGTCAGGAGTTCTTAGTCGCCGGTGGCCGTCTACTGATGGCGGAGCAGGTGAGACGGAATCCGGAGCGGCTCACGGAAACGGCCGGCCTGTCGCGGACGGCCCGCGCTCTCCTTCGGGTGAGTGCGGGCCGTCGCTGTGCGGCGCTGGTCAGCAGCTGGAAGCGGAGCTGATGCGGACCTTGTCGACCACCCAGGAGTTGAACGTGGTCGTGTTGAGGGGCGGAGTACACCACGTCTGGCCGTTGGTGAAGTGCGTGTAGACGATGTCGTCACGGCGGGTGTTCACCATCGAGGTGGCGCCCTTGCTGGCACCGAGGTTCTGCCAGCCGCTGGTGACGTCCTTGAACTGGCCCGTCTTCGTCGAGCCCTTGTAGAAGCAGACGTACGGGTAGGCGCAGCTGTCGGCAGCGGCCTGCGGGGCCGCCGAGGCCAGCGGGGCGAAGGCCAGGCCGGATCCCACTGCCACGGCGGCCGCGGCGAGCGCGAGCCGTTTGCGAAGGTTCATCGGGTCGGTTTCCTTCCCGGTCACGGGCCGGGTCCCCCTTCTGGATCCCCCGAGTTGGCCCGTGGTGCGGGTGACGCCGACGGTCGCTCGGCGCCACCGTGTTGCTTGGCCACAGGCTACGGGCGGCACCGGCGGCCGGGGAGACGGTCCCCGGTCAAAGTTCAGCGGCGGCACCGTCGACGTCTGTCCAAGTCGGCGACTTCGCCCCTGCTCCACAGGTCAGCCCGCAGGCACTACCTTCCCCGCCTGGCCCTTCATCGCGCCGGCGTGCTCCCCGGTCGCAGTGCGAAGCCGGTGATGACGCCTTCCAGGTAGCCGGTTCCGGCCCCGATGCCCAGGACGGCCCATACGGGCAGGTCCGGATGGGCCACCAGCACCAGGAGAATCGTGCTCAGACCGACCGCGGTCCCGACGAACGATGCGATCAAGGAGATGTTCACCCAAGACGTCAGCCGATCCACCGTCGCACCGATGAGACGCAACATCACATAGCCGGCCAGGACTATGGCGAATTCTTGGACGGCATTCGCCCGGGGCCCTGCGATGACGGCGGCGACAACCCCACCGCCGCAGATGATGACCGTCGAGACGGTGGCGAGCCGAGCAGGCGAAACAAGAGGCAGGCTATTGAAAGCATGCCCAACGGCGAAGGCGCCGAGGGCGGCAACGCTCACAGCGATCAACATGCCCGGCCACCATGAATGAACAAACGGATCAGTCAGCTTCATCGCCGACAACCCGAGCATCACACCGACGATCTCGATACGCGGACGGTTCGTCATACTCGACCAGGCCCTTCGCTGTTGAGCGGCTGTCCACGAGATCAGCCCGTCGAGCGAGGAACGTAACCCAGGGTCGCCGGGACCCGTCCCGCGCCCGGGGTGGAAGTCGCGCGGCGCATCCCGGATCCGCCCTCGCAGGAAAGGGAAATCGATCTCTTCCGGGTCTGCCGCGACGGTCAGCTGCGCCTCGCGGTGTGCGTCGACACGGATGCCCCTCACATCCACAGCGACATCAAGCCCTGCCTCGTGCAGCGCTCTTCGGGGCGCGTCATGGGAGGCGACGGCGGACAGATACTGCTTGACCTCATCCCGGCTGAACGCCGGCGCGGGGCTCCGCCGGACCGCCACAGCGGGAACGTCCGGCCGAAAGGCCCACGTCATCGTGTCGATCAAGTTGTGCTTGGCGCACGGGTAGTCGGAACAAGTTCAGTGCAATGGTGGGACTCGTCACGCTAGATGTCGTCTCGTGTACCCGGCTGTCCCGTCTCAGCCGATCTGCTCCCGCTGGTGCTGTTGTCGGTGGGGCGGTCGGCGATCGTCTCTGTCGCAGCCCACGATCGGGGCCGCATCACTCACTCCATCGACTCCAGAATGCGGTCGAGTGTCCGGCGCCCCATTCTGCTCATCGTCGGATTGCTCTCGATGTAGTACCAGACAACACCCATCGCCTGTTCGAAGGCCCATGCCTTGCCGCGCTCCCACTCCAGATCGTCACAGCCCAGTGTCCGCCGGAGCACTTCCCGCGGGCCTGGCTGCAACAGGTGCCAGGCACTGACCAGGTCCAGCGCGGGGTCGGCCGGGCCGAATCCGCCGGTGTCGAGTACGCCGCTGAGCCGGTCTTCCGCGACCAGTACATTGCCGGGAATCAGGTCACCATGGCTCATCACGTCGGCAGCCGTGCGGGGCAACTCGCGAAAGCGGCTCCACACCTGGCGCAGCCGGGGCACGTCGAGCAGCCCCTCACACTCCTCCAGGCACTTCGCCATCCAATCGTCGTGGTGAGCGAGAACGCCGCCACGACCGTCGCCGCTGAAAAGCCGTCCCCGCGTCTTGGTGTCCCGCAGGCCTGCGATGAAGGCCGCAAGGTCCTCGGCAAAGGCGTCCGACCCACTCGGGTCGGCATCAAAGGCGACCGTTCCGGGCAGCCATGTCTGGACCGACCACGGCATGGGGTAACCCGCTCCAGGCTTTCCCAAGACGACCGGTTCCGGGGCGGGGAACCGGGACACCTGTGCCAGCTCCGCGCTCGCCTGAGCTTCCTGTTCCAGAACTGCCAGCGCCTCGGCAGCATCGGACAGACGCAGTGGGAAACGCGCAGAGAGGTCGTTGCCGATGCGGAATATGGCGTTGACCGTCCCGGTCGACGGCAGGAGTTGGATCGCCTTGCCGCTCCACTGAGGGAACTGTTCTCGGATCAAGGTCGCAACGATTTCGGTGGTCACGTCCACTTGGTCATCGTGCATGGTCATTCGCGCCGGCCCTTCCACTGGTCCCGTTCGAAGCGCCGGAAGCAGACCGGATCAACCGAGACGACAGCCAGTATTCACAGGCCGGGGTCCAGATCAACTGAGATTTTCGCCCACCCGGTTCCTGGTGCTGACCAACGGTTGGCACGGCTTCACGTGGCGGCAACAAGTGCGGAAGCACACGCCGGGCTTCCTCGCCGTGACAGCGGCGGGGACGTGGCTGATCGATGCTCCGAAGCGACGGCGCCCCGGGCCGCGGCCCACAACGAAAGCCCCTCCCCGAAGACGAGAGTTCCACCAGCGGGGCAGGACGCGGCAGTTCCCGTGAGGCGCCGGAAAACCAGTGGAACGGCGCCGCTGTGTGCCACTACCGTGCTGGCGTTCCAAGTCGTCTGGTGAAGGGCGCGCCGTTGTACACCGTGTGAGACCTCCCGAGTGCTGATTCGTCGCGCGTCGCGCCTGTGCGCCGCGCTCCTTTCTGCTGCGGACTTCTCACTGAAACCGGTGTACTTCTGTGCTCAATAGCTGGGTGGTCGCGCCCACCTGCCTGCCGCTCGTTCTCCGCCGTTGCCACACGTGCGCGTCCGAGCGCTTTCGGGCGAACGGCAAATTCCGCGTCAACGCACACCACAAGCTCATCGACGCCTGGCTCCTCGTGCTCTGTACGGGGTGCGGGGAAACCGCGAAGCTCACGGTCCTGGAGCGGATGAATGTGCGCTCCGTACGGCCTGAGCTGCTGGACCGTCTGCACGCCAACGACCTTGGCCTGACAGCCGAGTTGCTTCAGGATCCGGTCCTGCGGCGCCGTAATCACATCGCCCTGGACTGGGCGGGCGCCTGGCGCCTGGACACCGGCGAATCGGATCACCTGGATCGCGAGGTGATCGACATCTCGGTCCGCTTTGCGGCGCCGATCCCGGTCCGGCCGGTGCGGCTGATCGCTGAAGGCTGCCGTCTTTCCCGGGCCGAGGTGGAGAGACTGATCGCGGAAGGGAAGCTCGTTTCGGCAGTCCGGCTGAGCGGCAAGCTGTCCAGCGACTTCACCTTCACGCTCAAGCGCTGAGCTCTCCTCGAGGCTGGGGGCCTGTCCGGCATGTTCTGCCGGGCAGGCCCCCAGTCCCGCATCCTGCGCGGCCCGCCCATGCAGGGCCGCTGCTATCCGCGCTGCTCGTACTGCCGCCACCCGCGGCCGCCGTCGCGGGAGATCCACAGACCCTCGCCCTTCACCGGGTTGTACGTCGCCGTCGTCGCGTCCGCGATGCCGTAGAGCACGGTGCCGTCGACCGTCAGCGAGGTGAACGCCGCCGGGGTCTTCAGCTCGTGGAAGACGCGGTTGGCGCGGTCGGTGGCGAGCCAGTAGCGGCCTGCTTCCTCACCGACGAGCAGCCGTCCGTCCGCGAGCAGCTCAAGGACCAGTGACTGCGGGTCTTGTTCGAAGTCCCGGAAGGGGATGGCGCCGTCAAGGAGCGTCCGCCAGTGCGCGCCGCCGTCCGTCGTCACCAGCAGGCCGCGAACGCCGTCGCCGCGGATGAGGGACAGTGCCGCGGCCCCGCCCCGCGCGGCGAGGACGCCCCCTGCGTACGGATTCGGCACAGCCCGGGAGCCGAGGGTGCGGCCGTCGCGCTGCCATACGACGCGCTCGGGGTCTTCGGTCAGGGGCTGGTCCAGGCTCCATACAGTGCCGCGCTCGTCCACGGCGAGGCGGACAGCGCTCTCCGGCACCGCGGCCGGGGGCGCGACGGTACGCGTGGCAGGGCGGTAGATGAAGGACGGTTCCACCTCGGCGAGCAGGACGTCACCGGGGCGGGGAGCCAATGGGCCACCGGTGACCACGACCTCGCGTCGCTTGCCGCGTGCGTCGAGAGCGTACGTGCCCTCGGCTCCTTCTCCCGGTGGCACCCGCACGAAGCCTCCGCGCACCCCCTTGAACGCGGCCCTCGCCGCCTCCGCATCCGCGTGTTCCGCCTGCTCGACGACCGTACGCCCGTCGGGCCCTACGATCCGCCAAGCGGTGGCGGCCGGTCCCTCGTCGTCCTCGACATTGCCGGCGTCGTACGTCAACAGCAGGGAGCCGTCGTCCGCGCGGACGACGCCGGCAGGCGCGCCCGCCGCCTCGATGACATCGGCAGGGCGGGGGTGGGGGTCCTCGATGACACGTCTGTAGCGCGCCTCGCGGTCCCCCGCGGCCCCGTCGCCGATGCCGCCGGAACCGCCCGGGACGCAGGTGGTCAGCGCCAGCGCCGCACCCGTCACCACCACCATGACAGCCACGCGTCCGACCGGGCTTCTCCTGCGTGTCCCAAGCCACACCATCGCCGCATCCTCACACAAGGCGGCGGTCTGCCCCTGGAGGGGAAGCGCGTGATTCGGGCCGCTCAGAGAGGATGGGAGAGCAGGGCGCGTCCGCAGCGGCCCACGCCCGTACGGTCAGTCAGATTCCCTCGTCGGGCCGCACGTTGACGTCGGCCGACTCGCCAACTGGGCGGTTGCGGGGCGGAGGGAGAGTTCGGCGCCATGAGTATGTGCCGTTGCAGCCAGTCGGGTTGGGGACTCGCAAAGGCCGACCGCCCCGCAGCATCCCCAACCCGACCGCCGGAAGAAAGGCACGCACGCTCAACCGGGTGTGATGCGGCCGCGCCAGCCTCCCGATTCGCTCCCCCGGTGCTCGATGTAGTCCTTGAAGCGCCGCATGTCACCCTTGACGCGCCGGTCGATGGTCCCCAGCACATCGGCGGCCTTCTCGGCGGCACCGCTCGCCTCGACGTCCATCACGAGTTCCACCCGGGTGTGGGTGTCGTCCACTCGCTGGAAGCGGACCGTGCCCTTCTGCCGGGTGTCACCGCTGGTGGTGCGCCACGTGATCCGCTCGTCAGGGAGCTGGTCGACGATCTCGGTGTCGAACTCACGTCGTACCCCACCGATCTTGGTGGTCCAGTGATT
>NZ_JAGMUL010000068.1 GCF_019049285.1 Streptomyces sp. AC550_RSS872 | reverse complement strand
CCCAAGGGCGTCGCCAACACCCACCACAACGTCGTCCACCTCGCCGCCGACCACTACTGGCAGACCGGCAACCACGACCGCGTCCTGATGCACTCCCCCTACGCCTTCGACGCCTCCACCTTCGAAATCTGGACCCCTCTCCTCACCGGCGGCCGCGTCGTGGTCGCCCCACCGGGCCACCTCGCCCCCACCGACTTCGCCGAC
>NZ_JAGMUL010000067.1 GCF_019049285.1 Streptomyces sp. AC550_RSS872 | reverse complement strand
GCGGGGTGGGCTTGGGGCTGGTGGAGCCGCCGCCGTTGTCGCCGGGCCCGGGGCTGCTCGGCGTCGTCGGCGTGGCGGGCCTGGGGGGTGTGGTGGGCGTGCCGGGAGCCGTCGGCGTGGGGCTCGCGCCCGCCGAGTCGTCGCTGCGGTCGTCCGGGAGGGTGCCCGTGCCGTCGGGGATCTCGTGGGTGCCCTTGCGGTAGTACTCCAGCCACCTCATGACGAGGTTCAGGTAGTCCTGAGAGTTGTTGTAGCTGAGGATCGCGCGGTCGAGGTCGCCCTGGGTGGACAGGTCCCAGCCGAAGCGGCACAGGTAGTGGCCGGCGGCGAGCGCGGCGTCGTAGACGTTGTTGGGGTCCCTCGTGCCGTCGCCGTTGCCGTCGCGGCCGGCCCACTCCCAGGTGGAGGGGATGAACTGCATGGGGCCGACGGCACGGTCGTAGGAGCTGTCGCCGTCGTAGGCGCCGTTGTCGGTGTCGCCGATGTTCGCGAAGCCGTTGCCGTTGAGCTGCGGGCCGAGGATCCGGGAGAGTGTGGTGCCGTTCGCGTCGACGCGGCCGCCGCGGGCCTGGCCCGACTCGACCTTGCCGATGGCGGCGAGGAGCTGCCACGGCAGGTTGCAGCCGGGCTTGGCGTCCCGGAGCGCCGCTTCGGCCTTCTTGTAGGCGTCGAGGACGGTCGCGGGGATGCCCGCCTCGCTGGTGCCCGGGGTGACGGGGGTGCCGGCGGACGGCGACGGGTTGGGGCTGTTGAGCGGCGGCAGGTCCGTGTAGTACGGCGAGTTGCCGGTCGCGCTGTCCTCGGCGGCCGTGTCCGGTGAAGGCTGGGTTCCGGTGGCGACCTGTCTGCCGGCGTCGTCGGTCGTCACTCCTGGAGCCTGGGACGCGGCCAGCGCCGCCACCGCGACCGCGGCCACGGTGGTGTTCACCGCTCCCTTGCGCAGCCTGCCGAATTGCGCCGCCATGAAATGGACCCCTCCTGCGGACGCCCGAGCGCCCGACGCTGTCTGCCGGGCTCGCCGTGCCGAGCCCGCCCCTGTTGTGACGATCGACTCGCCGCGACAGTTGCCCTCGCGGCACGTTTTCCGCGGCTGTTCACTTGTTCGACCGGGCTCCCCGGCACGGTGACCCAGGCGACCCTACGACAACTTCCTTTGCGGGGGCACCCGTTGGTGCCCGATTTTTACCGGTTGGCCATGTACGGTTCCGCCCGCCGGAGGGGCCACACGGCGTCCCGCATACTGACCTCTCCGACAGCCCGGGCCGACCGGTCCGTCAACGCCCCGCACAAGGAGCCCCGTTGCCGTTCACGCTCAGCCATGCGGCGGCCGTACTGCCCGCCGTACGCACCGACGGAACCGGCCGGGTCGCGCTCGTGCCGGCCGTGCTGGTGGCGGGTTCCTTCTCTCCCGACATGACCTATTACGTCGCGAGTGTCCTGCCGGAGGCGATGGAGTTCGGCGATGTCACGCACTCGTTCCCGGGTGTGTTCACGGTCGACGTGGTGGTCGCCTGGGCACTGGTGGGCCTGTGGCTGCTGCTGCGCGAGCCACTGGTGGCCCTCCTGCCCGTGCGACGGCAGGGCAGGCCGGCCACGTTGTTGCGCTGCGGGGCGCCACGCGCGCGTGTACGGCCGTCCTTGGCGGCGCGCTGGTATGTGTCGGCCGCGCTGGGTGCGCTGACCCATGTCGTGTGGGACGCGTTCACGCACCTCGACCGCTGGGGAATGCGGCTGTTTCCCGTCCTGGGCGAGGAGATCGCGGGGTCGCCGCTGTACTGGTACCTCCAGTACGGCGGTTCGGCGGTCGCCGCGGTGGTCATCGCCGCGTTCGTGGTCGTGGCGCTACGGCGGTCCCCTGCCGCCGCGCCGGTCGGGGTGCCGGTGCTTTCGGTACGGGACCGGTGGCTGGCCGGCGCTGTGATCGGCGGCTTGGCCGCGGTGGCGGCGGTGCAGCGGGCGTCGCGCTGGTGGGACTACTGGGGGGCGAGCGCGAAGTACTGGGAGCTGATCCCGACGCTGTGCTTCGGGGCGGGCGCGGGGCTCGTGCTGGGACTGCTGCTGTATGCCGTCGGGGTCAGGGTGTGGCGTCCGGTTCCGGGGCCTGACAGTGCGGGTTCGGATGGGGCCGGGTCCCTCCGGGGCGGGACCGTCGGAGCAGGGTGAGGGCGAGGGACGTGCAGCCGCGGGCCGGCTCGGACCACCCCTGTGTCCGGTGGGCGAGACGGGTGCGGAGCGTTGTCGCCGTCTGCCGCCACGCGGCCATCAGGTCGATCGGGATGCGGGCGGTGCTTGCGTCAGTGGCTACGGGCGGCTGCGTCGGGCTCGGCGGCTGGTCGGCGGTCGCTTGCGCCGGTGCCGGGGTCGTCCGGCGGTGGAGCGTGCGTATACCCATGTCGGCATCCTTACGGGTGCCGGGCGGGTGGGGCGTCTTTGCGGGGGCCGCGTGGGTGACGGGTCCCTCCGGGGGTTGGGCCGGGTTCCTCGCGTTGTGGCTGGTTGGGGTAGTGCGAGGGGTGCGGGTGGGGGTGGGTGCCTGAGCGTGTGCCTGGGTGCGGTGGGTTTGGGGGTGCGGGTGGTTGGTGGCTGGTCGCGCCCACGCGGCGGAGCCGCAAATCGATACAGCCCCGCGCCCCTGGGGGGCGCGCTGTGGCGCCGCCCCCCCCCAAGAAGGACTGGGGCTAGTGGGCCGCCGATTCCCAGTCCGGGCCTGCGCCTACCGACACGCCCAGGGGGACGTTGAGGTGGACGGCGTTGGACATTTCCCGGCGGACCAGTTCCTCTGTGGCATCACGCTCGCCCGGAGCGATCTCCAGGACGATTTCGTCGTGGACCTGGAGGAGCATGCGGGAGGTGAGGTTCTCCTCGCGCAGGGCCCGGTCCACGTTGAGCATGGCGATCTTGACGATGTCCGCCGCCGTGCCCTGGATGGGGGCGTTGAGGGCCATGCGCTCGGCGGCCTCGCGGCGCTGGCGGTTGTCGCTGTTGAGGTCGGGGAGGTAGCGGCGGCGGCCGAAGAGGGTCGCCGTGTAGCCCGTGGCCCGGGCCTCGTCGACCGCGCGGCGCAGATAGTCACGGACGCCGCCGAAGCGCTCGAAGTAGGCGTCCATCAGGGCGCGGGCCTCGCCCGCGTCGATGTTCAGCTGCTGGGAGAGGCCGAAGGCCGAGAGCCCGTAGGCCAGGCCGTACGACATCGCCTTGATCTTGCGGCGCATCTCCGCGTCCACCGCGGTGGGCTCAACGGCGAACACCTGGGAGGCGGCCGTGGTGTGCAGGTCCTCGCCCGAGGTGAAGGCCTCGATCAGGCCCTCGTCCTCGGACAGGTGGGCCATCACGCGCAGCTCGATCTGGCTGTAGTCCGCGGTCATCAGGGACTCGAAGCCCTCGCCGACCACGAAGCCCCGGCGGATCGCACGGCCCTCGTCGGTGCGGACCGGGATGTTCTGCAGGTTCGGGTCGGTCGAGGAGAGGCGGCCGGTCGCGGCGACCGTCTGGTTGAAGGTCGTGTGGATGCGGCCGTCCGCGGCGACCGTCTTGATCAGGCCCTCGACGGTGACGCGGAGCTTCGCCTGCTCGCGGTGGCGGAGCATGATGACCGGCAGTTCGTTGTCGGTCTGGGTGGCGAGCCAGGCCAGGGCGTCGGCGTCGGTGGTGTAGCCGGTCTTGGTCTTCTTCGTCTTGGGCAGGGCGAGTTCGCCGAAGAGGACCTCCTGGAGCTGCTTGGGCGAGCCCAGGTTGAACTCGTGCCCGGCCGCCGCGTGCGCCTCCTTCACCGCCTGCTGCACGGCGCCGGCGAACATCTGTTCCATGGCCTCCAGGTGGGCCCGGTCGGCCGCGATGCCGTGCCGCTCCATGCGGGCCAGCAGGGCGGAGGTGGGCAGCTCCATGTCGCGGAGCAGGTCGGCCGCGCCGACCTCCTCGAGGCGGCTCTCGAAGGCCTCGCCCAGGTCGAGGACCGCGCGGGCCTGGATCATCAGCGCCTCGGCCTCGGCTCCGTCGTCCGCACCGAAGGCCAGCTGGCCGTCGGCCGCGGCGGCCGGGGCGAGCTCGCGGTGCAGGTACTCCAGGGACAGCGCGTCCAGGTCGAAGGAGCGGCGGCCCGGCTTGACCAGGTAGGCGGCGAGCGCGGTGTCCATGCGGACGCCCTCGATGGTCCAGCCGTGCTCGGCGAAGACACGCATCGCGCCCTTGGCGTTGTGGAAGACCTTCGACCTCTCGGCGTCGGCCAGCCAGGCCGCGAACGCCTTCTCGTCGGCCTCGTCCAGCTGCGACGGGTCGAACCAGCCGGCCGCGCCGTCGGCGGCCGCGAGCGCGACCTCGGCGACCGAGCCGGTGCCGAGCGCCCAGGTGTCGACGGTGGCCACGCCGAGCAGCTCGCCGCCGTGCTCGGCCAGCCAGGGGGCCAGCTCGCCGGTGCGGAGGACCGAGCCGTCGATCTCCACGCCGTCGGTCGCGATCGGTGTGGCCTCGGCCTCCTCGGCTCCGGGGTCGACGCCGAAGAGCCGCTCGCGCAGGGAGGGGTTACGGATCTCCAGGGTGTCCAGGATCATCGCGACGGCCTTTCGGTCGTACGGCACGCGCGCGACGTCGGCGACGGTCTTGGGCAGCTCGACGGCCCGCTCCAGCTCGGTCAGCCGGCGGTTGAGCTTGACGGACTCCAGGTGGTCGCGGAGGTTCTGCCCGGCCTTGCCCTTGACCTCCTCGACGCGCTCGACCAGCTCGGCGAACGAGCCGAACTGGTTGATCCACTTCGCCGCCGTCTTCTCGCCGACGCCCGGGATGCCCGGCAGGTTGTCGGACGGGTCGCCGCGCAGGGCAGCGAAGTCGGGGTACTGGGCGGGCGTCAGGCCGTACTTCTCGAAGACCTTCTCCGGGGTGAAGCGGGTCAGCTCGGAGACGCCCTTCGTCGGGTACAGCACCGTGGTGTGCTCGCTGACCAGCTGGAAGGAGTCCCGGTCGCCGGTGACGATCAGCACCTCGAAGCCGTCGGCCTCGGCCTGGGTGGCGAGGGTGGCGATCACGTCGTCGGCCTCGAAGCCGTCGATCGCGAACCGCGAGACGTGCATCGCGTCGAGCAGCTCGCCGATCAGCTCGACCTGGCCCTTGAACTCGTCCGGGGTCTTGGATCGGTTCGCCTTGTACTCCGTGAACTCCGCGGAGCGCCAGGTCTTGCGGGACACGTCGAAGGCCACCGCGAAGTGGGTGGGCGCCTCGTCGCGCAGCGTGTTGGCCAGCATCGACGCGAAGCCGTAGATCGCGTTCGTCGGCTGGCCCGTCGCGGTCGTGAAGTTCTCCGCGGGCAGCGCGAAGAACGCGCGGTAGGCCAGCGAGTGCCCGTCCATGAGCATCAGGCGCGGCCGGCTGCCGCCGGGGGTGTTGTCGGTCTGCTTCGCTGCTGTCTCTGCCACGTCCCCGATCCTGCCACGCCCCACTGACAGTCGGGCACACCGCCGGTGGCGGGCGGCCGCGCACCGGGCCGCCCACCGGGTCAGGACGTCACCGGCGCGGGCTCACCCGCCGAAACATCCGAAATGCCATCATCGTCTGAAATGCCAGAAGTATCTGATGTGCCGTATCCCGCGGCCTGCAGGGCGAACAGGCGGGCGTACTCTCCATCGGCCGCCATGAGCTCCTCATGGGTGCCGCGTTCCCGGATGCGGCCGGAGTCCAGGACGACGATGGTGTCGGCCTGCCGGACCGCTCCGAGGCGGTGGGAGACCAGCAGGCTGGTGCGGCCCGCGCGATGCGCGCGCAGCCGGCGGTGGATCTCGTGCTCCGCCTCGGCGTCGAGGCCCGCACTGGGCTCGTCGAGGACGAGCAGGTCGCTGTCGCCGCGCAGGAGGGTGCGCGCCAGTGCGACCCGCTGCCACTGTCCGCCGGACAGCACGACGCCGACGTGCGGGTCGCCCTCGTCGTCCTGGTCGAAGAAGATCCGGCTGAGGAGGGTGTCGTAGCCGTGCGGCAGCTCGCGCAGCTTGGTGTCGATGTCGGCCAGCTTGGCGGCGTCGGCGACGCGCGTGGTGTCGGTGAGCCGGCGCAGGTCGCCGATCCCGATGTTCTCGGCGGCGGTGAGGTCGTAGCGCATGAAGTCCTGGAACAGGACGGTCATCCGGCGGCGCAGCTCCGCCGGGGGGATGGTTCTGATGTCGACGCCGTCCCAGAGGACGGCCCCGCGCGTGGGGTCGTAGAAGCGGCACAGGAGCTTGATGAGGGTGCTCTTGCCCGCTCCGTTGAGTCCGACGAGCGCGACCGACGAACCGTGGGGGAGGAAGAGGTCGAGGCCGCTCAGCACCCAGGGGTGGCTCTCGTCGTAGCGGAACCACACGTCGCGCAGTTCGATCCCCTTGCGCAGGGGGGCGAGCTCGGTGCCGGTGGCCGCGGGGAGGTCGTCGGGGGTGGCGATGACCTTGCGGTGGTAGTGGAACAGCAGCAGTGACTGGTAGGAGCCCGCCAGGCCGGTCGCGAGGCCGACCAGCGCTCCCTGCGCTCCGGCCACGGCGGCGACGAACGCCATGACGGCACCGATCGTCAGGGCGCCGTCGGCGGCCGCGGCGACAGCCCAGACCAGTCCGCCGCCGGAGACCAGGGTGGACAGCAGCGCGAGCAGTCCGTGGGTGCGGAACTCCTTGCGGTCGATGTGTCGTTCGCCGTCGTGCATGACGGTCAGCTCGTCCAGCATGCGGCCTTTGAGGAAGCCGCCGAGGCCGAACAGACGGGTCTCCTGCACCGCCGTGAGGTCGGAGGTCAAGGACGAGTAGAAGATCTGCCGCCGGGTGGCCGGGGAGATGGCGGCGAGCATGGACACGCGTCCGCGGGTCAGCGCCAGGTGGCCCAGGAGCGCGGGCACGGCGGCGACGGCGACCAGTAGCGCCATCGTCGGGCTCATGGCGAACAGCGTGGCCAGCAGGCTGGCGATGGTGACGGTGTTGCGCGCGGTGTCGAACAGGCCCGCGGTGGTGCCGGCCACCGCACCGGCCCCCTGCGAGGCCATCGACAGGTCGTTGCGGAAGCCGGGGTCCTCGAACCGCGCCAGTCCGTGCAGCCCGTTGAGCGCGGTGTGGAGCTCGTCCTGCATGAGGCGGTCGATGCGCCGGTCCAGTTCGCTTCTGACGAAGCGCGTCAGGTACGGCAGGAGCCCCGTGGCCAGTCCGACCGCGGCGAGCGCGACCGCCCAGCGCAGAGCGGCGGCCGTCCGCCCGGACGTGAGGTCGTCGACGACGAACTTGGTCAGCCACGCCGTGCCGGTCGGCAGCAGCCCGCCGACCACCGTGGCCGCGAGGTAGACCAGGCAGCGGACGCGCCCCGCCCGCCAGCACAGCGCCGCGGCGACCGCCACCAGCCGCGGGATCTCCCGCCACCCGGTCATGTCGCCGGCACCGGCCGGGTCAGGGCGCCGGGCTCGGTCACCGCCTGGACGATCGTGCCGTCGGCCTCGACGAGGAGGAAGGTCGGGAACGCCCGGAGGCCGATCGCGAGGACCCGGGTGCGTGCGTCCTCCCCCTGGACGAGGGGGATGCCGGGGCCGACGAGCGTGCGGAGTTCGTCGGCCTCCCGGCCCTCGCCGGAGACGATCGCCAGGACGTCGTCGTGGGCGCGAGCGGTCTCCGCGAACTCGGCGGCGTGCTCGTGGCAACTCTCGCAGTGGGCGTCGAGGAACGCCACCAGCCGGACGCCCGATTCGCCCGCGAGGTCGGGGGCCTTCGTGCCCACCAGGATCTGCGGGTCGTACATCTGCGTCCGCAGGTCCGGCCCGGTACCCAGTCTGCCCAGCTCGGCGGAGTGTTCACGGAGTCTGCGCAGCACGGCGAGGGTGAGAAGCAGGTCGAACACGCAGAGGAGGCCGACCAGCACCACTGCGGCGATGAGGAAGATCATGAGGGCGAGTCTCGCTTCGGATCGGTGAACAGAAAGGCCAGGTCGTCGAACCGGATGAGGATCAGGGCACCGATCGCCGCCGTCGCCGCGGTGACGGCCACGCCGCCCGCGTGCGCGGGCCAGGCGGACGACGTCAGGCCGGCGGCGAGGCCGGCGAGGCCGACGGCGGTCAGGGCGAGGTTGCGCACGACATGGACCGGGCCCAGGGGGGTGGCCGAGGCGCCGAAGCACCGGCACGGGACGGCCCGGCCGCCGCGCAGCGCCATGACGATGCCCGTCACGAACGCCACCAGCAGACCGATCGCCACGACGAACCCGGCGAGCGCGGTGGCGGGGAACGCGAGCAGCACGGCGGCGGCGGCTTCGGTGCCGACGACCGCCGCGGCGGCGGCCCGGGACGCCTTGCGGGGCAGCAGTCGCAGGGCGACGACGGACGACGCGAATTCGGCGAATGCCGCGCGACCGCGGGCCTTCCCCGCCACGGCGGCGAGGAAGACCACGAGGAGCAGCGCGCGGCACCCGAGGAACAGGTAGGTCACCTATCAGCAGCCGATGTCGAACGTGTTGCACGGACCGCAGCTGGAGGTGCCGCCCACCACGTGGCACAGCCGCTTCAGACGGCCCACGGCATCGAAGATCTCGATGTAGCCGCACCCGCCGCAGTACTTGTAGAACGAGGTGTCGGCGCTCGCCGTGGCCTTCGGCACGAGGCGGTCGAGCACCTTGTCCATCAGGGTGTTCATGGGGGTCCCCTTCTGTCGGGTTACGAACGCCCCAAACATATGAACGACTCATACACCGGCCCGTACACCGGCTCATACACCGTGCGCGAACATGGCGGTACGGGTCGCGCGAGGCTCGGCGGACGGGAGTTCCGCCGCGTACAGCCGGACCAACCGGTGCATGCGGAAAGACCGTTCGCCCTCGGCGTCCAGCAGGCGGGCCCGTACCAGTTCGTCCAGCGCGGCCTCCGCCGTCGGGGCGTCGCTGCCGAGCAGCGCCGCGACGGGTCCGACGCCGAGGTCGGCGGGCCCTCGTGCGGCGAGGAGACGCAGCGCCGTGGCAGCCGTGGCGGGCAGCGTCTCGTAACTGGCCTCGAAGCACGCACGCAGGTCGAGATCGCCCGCGCGCCACTCCGCCAGCCGCCGCAGCCGCTCCCCGAGCCGGGCGATCGGCAGGTCGGGGCGTTCGGCGAGCCGCGCGCCCACGATCCGCACGGCCAGGGCGTTCCCCGCGCACGCCCTGGCGACCGCGCCGACCGCCTCCGGCTCCCGCGCGACCCTGGCCTCGCCCGCCTGCCGGGCCAGCGCCCGTACGACGTCGCCGTGGCCGAGTTCGCCGAGTCCGACCTGCTGGGCGTCCAGCGTGCCCAGGACCGTCCGGCTGGTGATGAGGGTCGCGCATCCCCGGCCGGCCGGCAGCAGCGGCCGCACCTGCGACGCGTCGGACGCGTTGTCCAGGAGCACCAGAACGCGTCGGTCGGCGAGCAGTGACTGGAGCAGCGCAGCAGCCTCGGCCTCGGCCTGCGGAAGCCGGTGCCGGTCGACTCCCAGGGCGCGCAGGAACCGGTTCAGCGCTTCGTGGGAGGGCAGGGGCGGCAGGCCCGGGCGGGCGCCCTGGAGGTCGGCGTACAGCTGTCCGTCGGGGAAGCGGTCGGCGATGGCGTGGGCGGCGCGCAGGGCCAGCGCGGACTTCCCGAGGCCGCCCGTCCCGTGGATCGCGACCACGGCCGGTCCGGGGCCCGTGTGAAGCGCCGCCGTCGCGCGTCCGAGTTCCGCGGCGCGGCCCACGAAGAGCGCGGGGCTGGGCGGCAGTTGCCTCGGGACGGGCCGGCTCACGGCTCCACGGGGACCGGGCTGCGAGGCGTCGAGCTCCGGAGCGCGTCCCAGGACCGACTGGAGGAGGTCGCACAGCTCGCTGCCCGGGTCGATGCCGAGTTCCTCGCGCAGCACGTCACGCGCGCGGTGGAAGACACGGATCGCTCCGTGGACGTCTCCGCAGCGGTAGAACGCCAGCATCAGCCGCGCGTAGGCGCGTTCGCGCAGCGGGTGGCGTTCGACGAACGGGCGAAGCCGGTCCACGACCTCCCGGTGCTCGCCGAGCGCGAGAGCGGCCGTGGCGTGGTCCTCCACGGCCCGCGCGAACTGTTCTTCCATCGCCTGGGCGAACTCGTTCAGGGCGCGGCCGAGCGGTACGTCCTGCAACGCTCCGCCCCGCCACTGCGCGAGGGCGTGGTCGAACGCCCGGGCGGCCGTGCGGGCGTCCCCCTGGGCCATCGCCCTGCGTCCCGCCTCCGTGGCGTCCTCGAAGATCCGTACGTCCAGTTCGTCCGGCTCCACCCGCAGGAGGTAACCGGCCGGCGCGGTCGTCAGGCGTCCGGCGAGTTCCGGGTCGCCGCGCCGCAACCGCATGACGTAAGTACGGAGGTTGGGGATCGCGGAGGTCGGCAGGTGGGCGCCCCAGATCTCGTTGACCAGGTCGGCGACCGGGACGGCCCGGCTGCGGGCGGCGAGCAGGGTGGCGACGACCGTTCGCTGCTTGTCCGCCGCGACGGGGACCTGGCGTCCGCCGGAGTGGATCTCCAGCGGCCCGAGGAGCTGGAACCTCATCGCGGGGAGAGTCTGCGCACCACGACCCCCAACAGGTGGTCGGCCGGAAACAGCCCTCGGTGCCGGGAGTCGATGCTGTCGAGACGGTTGTCACCGAGCACGGCGAGGGTTCCCGGTTCCACCGGTCCGTCGCCGGGGACCTCGTCCGGCCGGGGATCGCCCGGCAGTGCGGCGACACGTTTCACGTTCCAGATCCGGCCGTCGGCGCCCGCCGTCGCCGCCGTGCGGTACGGCCCGGTCAGCGGCGGTTCCAGCACCACGACGTCGCCGGCTCTCACATGCCGCAGCCGTCTTCGTCTGACGAGGACGCGGTCGCCGTGTGCGATGGCGGGCGCCATGCTCATGCCCTCGACCGTGACGACCACCAGGTTCCTGCGACACCACCACAGCGTCGCGGAGACGGCCGACGCTCCCGCCCATAAAAATGTCAGGATCACGCCATGATCCTAGGTGGACGTGCGGAAGAAACGACTGGATTTATCCCCACGGCCACCGGCCGGACCGGGGGCCCGCCGCACGTTCTCACCGCTCGCACCGCTCCGGACGGGATCGCTGTCACTGCCACGTGCGAGGATCGGAGACACAGGTCACCGAGATTCAGGTCCCGCGCCAGCGAAGGAGCCCGCGATGGCAACGAAGCCGCCCAAGGCTGATCCGGTCCAGGACGCGCCGCAGGTCGCCGAGCCCAAGCACGCGGCGGCGGGCCTGCCGGCCATCGGGCATTCCTTGCGGATGGCCCAGCAGCAGATGGGTGTGAAGCGCACCGCGCTGACGCTGCTGCGGGTGAACCAGAAGGACGGCTTCGACTGCCCGGGCTGCGCCTGGCCGGAGCCGGACCACCGGCACGCGGCGGAGTTCTGCGAGAACGGCGCGAAGGCGGTGGCCGAGGAGGCGACCCTGCGCCGGGTCACCCCGGAGTTCTTCGCCGCGCACCCGGTCGCCGACCTGGCGACCCGCAGCGGCTACTGGCTGGGCCAGCAGGGCCGGCTGACGCACCCCATGTATCTCCCCGAAGGGGGAGAGCACTACGAGCCGGTCTCGTGGGAGCGCGCCTTCGACATCGTCGCCGAGGAGATGACCGCCCTCGCCTCCCCCGACGAGGCCGTCTTCTACACCTCGGGCCGTACGAGCAACGAGGCCGCGTTCCTCTACCAGCTCTTCGCGCGCGAGCTCGGCACCAACAACCTGCCGGACTGCTCGAACATGTGCCACGAGTCGTCCGGGTCGGCGCTCTCCGAGACCATCGGCATCGGCAAGGGCAGCGTCCTGCTCGAGGACCTCTACAAGGCCGACCTGATCATCGTCGCCGGGCAGAACCCGGGCACGAACCACCCGCGCATGCTCTCCGCCCTGGAGAAGGCCAAGGCGGGCGGGGCGAAGATCATCACCGTCAACCCGCTGCCCGAGGCGGGCATGGAGCGGTTCAAGAACCCGCAGACCCCGCAGGGCATGCTCAAGGGCGCCGCGCTCACCGATTTGTTCCTGCACATCCGCATCGGCGGCGACCAAGCCCTCTTCCGTCTCCTCAACAAGCTGATCCTGGCTGAGCACGACAGCGCCTCCGGCGCGGGCTCCGGCGCCGTCGACGAGGCGTTCGTCCGCGAGCACACCCATGGCTTCGAGGAGTTCGCCGAGGCCGCCCGCGCCGCCGACTGGGACGAGACGCTCACCGCGACGGGTCTCACGCGCGCGGAGATCGAGCAGGCCCTGCGGATGGTCCTCGCCTCCGAGCGCACCATCGTCTGCTGGGCGATGGGCCTGACCCAGCACAAGCATTCCGTGCCGACCATCCGCGAGGTCGTCAACTTCCTGCTGCTGCGGGGCAACATCGGCCGCCCGGGCGCGGGCGTGTGCCCGGTCCGCGGCCACTCGAACGTGCAGGGCGACCGCACCATGGGCATCTTCGAGCGCCCCGCCCCGGCGTTCCTGGACGCCCTGGAGAAGGAGTTCGGCTTCGCGCCCCCGCGCGAGCACGGTTTCGACGTCGTCCGCGCCATCCGCGCCCTGCGCGACGGTGAGG
This sequence comes from Streptomyces sp. AC550_RSS872, assembly GCF_019049285.1. Classification (GTDB taxonomy): domain Bacteria; phylum Actinomycetota; class Actinomycetes; order Streptomycetales; family Streptomycetaceae; genus Streptomyces. The sequence goes on along the minus strand of NZ_JAGMUL010000067.1, from coordinate 15,463 downwards.
CGAAGGTGTTCTTCGCGATGGGCGGCAACTTCGTCTCCGCGTCCCCCGACACGGAGGTCACCGAGGCGGCCATGCGCCGCGCCCGGCTGACGGTGCACGTGTCGACGAAGCTCAACCGCTCGCACGTCGTGACGGGCGCTCGTGCCCTCATCCTCCCCACCCTCGGCCGTACCGAGCGCGATCTACAGGGTGGCGGCGAGCAGTTCGTGACCGTCGAGGACTCCATGGGCCTGGTGCACGCCTCCCGGGGCCGACTGGAGCCGGCGAGCCGCCACCTGCTGTCCGAGCCGGCGATCGTCTGCCGCCTGGCGTGCCGGGTGCTCGGCGAGTCCAGCCGTACGCCGTGGGGGGAGTTCGAGAAGGACTATGCGGCGATCCGGGACCGCATCGCGCGCGTGATCCCGGGCTTCGAGGACTTCAACGCGCGCGTGGCCAGGCCCGGTGGCTTCGCCCTGCCGCACGCCCCGCGCGACGAGCGCCGCTTCCCGACGGCGACCGGCAAGGCCAACTTCACCGCGGCCCCGGTCGAGTACCCGAAGGTGCCGGAAGGGCGGCTGCTGCTGCAGACGCTGCGCTCGCACGACCAGTACAACACCACGATCTACGGCCTGGACGACCGCTACCGGGGGATCAAGAACGGCCGCCGCGTCGTCATGATCAACCCTGAGGACGCACAGCGGCTGAACCTCGCCGACGGTTCGTACGTCGACCTGGTCAGCGAGTGGCAGGACGGCATCGAGCGGCGGGCGCCCGGCTTCCGGGTGGTGCACTATCCGACGGCCCGCGGCTGCGCGGCCGCCTACTACCCGGAGACCAACGTCCTGGTCCCGCTGGACGCCACCGCGGACACCAGCAACACCCCGGCCAGCAAGTCCGTCGTCGTACGTCTGGAACAATCGGCGACCGACTGAGCGTTTGCTCAGTCGACCTTCACCGACTGGACAAGATGAACGGAGCCGGCTCCATGGGCGAACAGCAGCACGTGACGTTCCCGCAAGAGGTCATCGACGAGTACGCCGCGCTCGGCGTCGACCTGCCGGCCCTGTTCTCCGCCGGGCACCTCGGGACGCGCATGGGCGTCCAGATAGTGGAGGCCTCCGCCGAGCGGGTCGTCGGGACCATGCCGGTCGAGGGGAACACCCAGCCGTACGGGCTGCTGCACGGCGGCGCGTCCGCGGTACTCGCCGAGACGCTCGGGTCAGTGGGGTCGATGCTGCACGCCGGCAGCTCCAAGATCGCGGTCGGCGTCGACCTCAACTGCACCCATCACCGGGGCGTGCGTTCCGGCCTCGTCACCGGCGTGGCCACACCCCTGCACCAGGGCCGGTCGACGGCGACGTACGAGATCGTGATCAGTGACGAGCAGGGCCGGCGGGTGTGCAGCGCTCGGCTGACGTGCCTGCTGCGGGACGTGAAACCGAACGACGGCGATCACATCCGCGCGGCGAGCTGACCGCCCACAGCACATACATGGAGAAAACCCTGGAGCGGCGGCCCCGCCCTTGTGGCGGCCGCCCCCAGTCGCTTCACTTGCCCCACCCTCAACACACGCCCCCGGCCCGCTTCCCCGCCCCCACCGCCTCGCCCACCGTTTCCCCATGAGGGTGCTGCCATGACCGGCATCGGGCCCGTCGAACCCGTCAACTGGCCGGAAACGAACCAGAGTCACGACACCATCGGCACCGACGCACCACGCCTCACCGACCGGCTCAACGACTTCTGGGCGGGACCGTCGACCCGTACCCGCACCGCCGCCACAGCGACCGCCGTCACCGGCGCGGTCGCCGCCGGAGCCACCCTGATTCCCGGGGTCTCCGGCCATTCCGAGCCCCCGCCTGGCGTCCCGTGGCCCGCACCAACGCCACCACCTGGCGCTGTCCGGGATTCGCCGCACCCCACAACTCCGGTGCGACCAGCGGCCGTTCCCACTTCGCCGTAACCGTCGACCACGGCCCGCCCGTCACCCTGAGGGTCTCCGGCGCCGCCTCCCCCGGGCTCACCGCCCACGCCATGCCCGAGCCCGCCTTCACCGCGGCCGCCTCAACGACGCGAAAGATCACCGTACGGATATCCGTATCCGACTGTTCGGAACTCCCCCTCAGCGCGGATCTTCCCTTTCTTGACGTAACGCTGCGTAACACGCGCGCAATACAGCACCACAGCTTCATCTACGGCGGCACCTTTTCCCGAGACCTTTCGCCGCTCCCGCACGGAGCCTGCGACCAGGTCGCCGACGAGCCGAGCCCGCGGCCGGGCGGAAGTGCGGATTCTCAGAATGTGGACGGAGTGGAAATTCCGCCAAACCCACTGAGAGCCCCCAGGCCCCCTGTCCACCCTCCACGTCGTCATAACAAGAACGTCACAAGCCAGCTTGCGACGATGCCACTGTCCGCATATCGGGCTTAGAGTCACGCCCAGTCACCGCTCCAACGGGAGTTCGGTACCAGCGCGGCACCTCACCGTCCCCACCAAGGCGGACGTGACCGCGGAAAGGACTGATTGTGCGACGTTCCTTGGTGATACTTACCTCCGTCCTCGCGACCGGAGCTCTGACCCTCACCGCCTGTGGCTCCCGAGACGACAACGGCGGCGGCGACAGCGCGGGCGGGGACACCACCACCCTGACCATCGGCGTGGACGCCCCCCTCTCCGGCGAGAACTCCACCACCGGCCTCGGCATCCAGTACGGCGCCCAGATCGCCGTCGACGACGCCAACAAGAACAAGCTCGTCCCCGGCGTCACCTTCAAGCTGAAGGCCTTCGACGACAAGGCGCAGCCGGCCACCGGCCAGTCGAACGCCACGTCGATCACCGGTGACAAGACCGCCGTCGGCGCGGTCGGCCCGCTCAACTCCGGCGTCGCCCAGTCGATGCAGCAGGTGTTCGCCTCGGCCAACATGGTCCAGATCTCCCCGTCGAACACGAACCCTGAACTCACCCAGGGCAAGAACTGGCAGACGGACAAGAAGCGGCCCTTCAAGACCTACTTCCGCACCGCGACCACCGACGAGTTGCAGGGCAGCTTCGCCGCGGACTACGCCCTCAACGGCCTCAAGAAGAAGAGCGTCTTCGTCGTCGACGACAAGCAGACCTACGGCGCGGGCCTCGCGAAGATCTTCACCGAGCAGTTCAAGAAGCTCGGCGGCAAGGTCGTCGAGACCGACCACGTCAACACCGGCGACAAGGACTTCGGCTCCCTCGTCACCAAGATCAAGAACTCGAAGGCCGACCTGCTCTACTACGGCGGTCAGTACGACGAGTCCGCGCTGCTCAGCAAGCAGATGAAGGACGGCGGCGTCAAGATCCCGCTGTTCGGTGGCGACGGCATGTTCGCCTCCACCTACATCGAGGCCGGCGGCGCCGCCACCGAAGGCGACCTCGCCACCGCCATCGGCGTCCCCGCCGACACCCTGCCCGCCGCCAAGCAGTTCATCGAGACCTACAAGGCCAAGGGCTACAAGGGCGACTACGGCGCCTACGGCGCCTACTCGTACGACGCCGCGACCGCGATCATCAACGCCGTGAAGGCCGTCGCGGACGCCAACGGCGGCAAGGTGCCCACCGACATGACCGACCTGCGCACCAAGGTCACCGAAGCAGTCCAGAAGTCCGACTTCGAGGGCCTCAGCGGCAAGGTCTCCTTCGACGAGTACGGCGACACCACGAACAAGCAGCTGACGGTCTACCAGGTTGTCAAGGGCGAGTGGAAGGCCGTGAAGACCGGCACCGCCAACCTGAACTGACCCAGGCCCCCAAGCACCGCCACACACGGGCCGCGCGGACGGAGGACCCCAACCGCGCGGCCCGTTCCCACACCCAGACCCCGCACACGTCCAGTGCACAGACCCCGCACCCGAGTGCACCCAACCCCCTTCCTAATGGAGGCCACGCGGTGAACACCCTGCCGCAGCAGCTGGCCAACGGGCTGCTCCTAGGCTCGATGTACGGGCTGATCGCCATCGGCTACACGATGGTGTACGGCATCGTCCAGCTCATCAACTTCGCGCACGGCGAGATCTTCATGACCGGGGCCTTCGGCGCCTTCACGGTCTACTTCTACATCCTGCCCGACGGCACAGCGATGGCAATCGCCGTTCCCCTGATGCTGATCGGCGGTGGCCTCGTCGCCATCCTCATCGCCGTCGGAGCAGAACGGTTCGCCTACAGACCCCTGCGCGGAGCACCACGACTGGCACCGCTCATCACCGCGATCGGCCTCTCCCTGGCCCTCCAGGAAGTCGTCCGCAACTTCTACCCCGGCGCCGACCGCGCCATCGCCTTCCCCGGCCTCGACACCACCCACGACATCGGCTCCGTCACCATCAAGGACGCCGACATCTTCCTCATCCTGGCCGCCGTCGTCTGCATGTCCGCCCTCGCGTTCTTCGTCCGCAAGAGCCGCACCGGCCGCGCCATGCAGGCCACCGCACAGGACCCGGACACCGCCCAGCTCATGGGCATCGACACCAACCGCATCATCGTCATCGCCTTCGCCATCGGCGGCTTCTTCGCCGCAGTCGCAGCCGTCGCCTACGGCCTCAAGTACGGCAACATCGACTACCGCATGGGCTTCCTGATGGGCCTCAAGGCCTTCACCGCAGCCGTCCTCGGCGGCATCGGCAACATCTACGGCGCCATGCTCGGCGGCATCGTCCTCGGCATCGCCGAGACCCTCGCCTCCGCCTACATCGACGGCATCCCCGGCATGGAGCAGCTCGGCGGCCAGAGCTGGGCCAACGTCTGGGCTTTCTGCCTCCTCATCCTCGTCCTCCTCGTCAGGCCACAGGGTCTGCTCGGCGAGCGCGTCGCGGACAGGGCGTGATCACATGACCGAGATAGCCAAGACCGCCCCCGCCGCCCGCGGCCTCCTGCCGCTGCCCCTCGCGGCCGCCCGCGCAATCATCCTGACCGGCGGCATCGCCACCGCCGCCTCCGCCTACCTCGCCTGGACCTGGACCAGGGCGTTCCCCGGCAACCTCACCATCAACGGCTACCCCGGCGGCCTACAGTGGCTGACCGTCACCGCCGGCGTCCTCACCGCACTGTTCGCCCTCGCCGCCTACGGCATCAAGGGCCTCGGCTGGCTCCTGCCCGCCAAGAACAACGCACCGCTCTTCCTCAGCGCCCTCGCCGGCTTCGCCGTCACCTGGTACGCCGTCATCGCGATCAGCGTCGAACTCGGCGGCCTCGTCAACCTCGAACCCGGCGGCTACATCGCGGCCATCGCCTCCCTCCTGCCCGTCCTCGGCGCACTCTCCCTCCCGGAGCGGCTCGGCGACGACACCAAGGAGAACCTCAAGGCGTACATCACCAAGGCCGAGAAGGTCCCCGCACCCCAGCCCCTCGCCCCCTGGGCCGAGCGACTCGTCATCACCGTCGTGACCGCCCTCGGACTGGGCGTCTTCACCTACGGCATCGACACCGAGTACGGCGAACTCTTCATCGGCTACCTCCTCGTGGTCGCCTTCTCCATGTGGGCCCTGCACACCGCGGGACTCCTCGACCGGCTCTCCCGGCTCACCGCCCACCACCGCGGCTTCACCCTCCTCATGGGCTTCCTCGCCGCGATCGCCTTCCCCTTCACCCAGACCAACGACCACTACACCAACATCGGCGTCAACATCCTGATCTTCGCCACGGTCGCCCTGGGCCTCAACATCGTCGTCGGCCTCGCCGGCCTCCTCGACCTCGGCTACGTCGCCTTCCTCGGCGTCGGCGCCTACACCGCGGCCCTGGTCTCCGGCTCGGAGTTCTCCCGGTTCTCCGGCGTCCACTTCCCCTTCTGGGCCTCCGCCCTCACCGGCGCCGCCGCCAGCCTCGTCTTCGGCGTCCTCATCGGCGCCCCCACCCTGCGACTGCGCGGCGACTACCTCGCCATCGTCACCCTCGGCTTCGGCGAGATCTTCCGCATCGCCGTCAACAACATGGACGGCGACTCCGGCCCGGACATCACCAACGGCCCCAACGGCATCCCGTCCATCCCCGACATCAACCTCTTCGGCCTCAACCTCGGGGAATCCAACGACATCGGCGGGATCACCCTCGGCCGCTTCGCCAACTACTACCTGCTGATGGTCGTCATCATGGCCATCATCGTCCTCGTCTACACCCGCGCCGCCGACTCCCGCATCGGCCGCTCCTGGATCGCCATCCGCGAAGACGAGACAGCCGCAACGGCCATGGGCATCAACGGCTTCCGCGTCAAGCTCATCGCCTTCGCCCTCGGCGCCACCCTCGCCGGCCTCGCCGGCACCGTGTTCGCCCACGTCACCTACAGCGTCGTGCCCAACCCCTACCAGTTCGCCGGCGCCGCACCCCCCAACTCCGCGTTCCTCCTGGCCGCCGTCGTCCTCGGCGGCATGGGCACCGTCGCCGGACCACTCCTCGGCGCCGCCCTGCTCTACCTGCTCCCCGAGAAGCTCGTCTTCCTCCAGGAGAAGTCCCTGCTCGCCTTCGGCATCGCGCTCATCCTCCTGATGCGCTTCCGCCCCGAAGGCGTCATCGCCAACCGCCGCCGCCAGCTCGAATTCCACGAGACCGGCCAGACCGACGTACCAGACACAACGACGCTGACCGACGAACCGGCCGTCACCACGAAGGCGGGTGCGTGACCCCATGACGACACCAGTACTCGAAGCCCGCGACGTCACCATGCGCTTCGGCGGCCTCACCGCCGTCCGCTCCGTGGACTTCACCGTCAACGAGGGCGAGATCGTCGGCCTCATCGGCCCCAACGGCGCCGGCAAGACAACCTTCTTCAACTGCCTCACCGGCCTGTACATCCCCACCGAGGGCACCGTCTCCTACAAGGGCACGGTCCTCCCGCCGAAGCCGCACCTGGTGACGAAGGCAGGCATCGCCCGCACGTTCCAGAACATCCGGCTCTTCGCCAACATGACCGTCCTGGAGAACGTCCTCGTCGGCCGCCACACCCGCACCAAGGAAGGCCTCTGGTCCGCCCTCCTGCGCGGCCCCGGCTTCAAGAAGGCGGAAAAGGCCAGCGAGGAACGAGCCATGGAACTCCTGGAGTTCATCGGCCTCGAAGGCAAGCGCGACCACCTCGCCCGCAACCTCCCCTACGGCGAACAGCGCAAGCTCGAAATCGCCCGAGCGCTCGCGAGCGAACCCGGCCTGCTGCTCCTCGACGAACCGACCGCCGGCATGAACCCCCAGGAGACCCGCGCCACCGAAGAGCTGGTCTTCGCCATCCGCGACAAGGGCATCGCCGTCCTCCTCATCGAGCACGACATGCGCTTCGTCTTCAACCTCAGCGACCGCGTCTCCGTCCTCGTCCAGGGCGAAAAACTCGTCGAAGGCACCCCCGAGGTCGTCCAGGCCGACGAACGCGTCATCGCCGCCTACCTGGGCGAGCCCTTCGAAGGCGACCCCGGCGAGGCGGAGGCCGCCGAGGTCGAGGCCGCCGAAGCCGCAGCCGAGGCGACCAGCACCACCAGCACCACCAGCACCAAGGGAGACGCCCAGTGACCGCACTGCTAGAGGTCGAAGACCTCCGGGTCGCCTACGGAAAGATCGAAGCCGTCAAAGGCATCTCCTTCAGCGTCGAGGCCGGCCAGGTCGTCACCCTCATCGGCACCAACGGCGCCGGCAAGACGACGACCCTGCGCACCCTCTCCGGTCTCCTCAAGCCGACCTCCGGAAAGATCATCTTCGACGGCAAGCCCCTCACCGGCATCGCCGCCCACAAGATCGTCGCCCTGGGCCTCGCCCACTCCCCCGAAGGCCGGCACATCTTCCCGCGCCTGACCATCTTCGAGAACCTCCAGCTCGGCGCCTTCCTCCGCAAGGACAAGGACGGCATCGAAAAGGACATCCAGAAGGCGTACGACCTCTTCCCCATCCTCGGAGAACGCCGCAACCAGGCCGCGGGAACCCTCTCCGGCGGCGAACAGCAGATGCTGGCGATGGGCCGAGCCCTGATGTCCCAGCCGAAACTGCTCATGCTGGACGAGCCCTCCATGGGCCTCTCCCCGATCATGATGCAGAAGATCATGGCGACCATCGCCGAGCTGAAGTCCCAGGGCACCACCATCCTGCTCGTCGAGCAGAACGCCCAGGCAGCCCTGTCGCTCGCTGACCAGGGACACGTCATGGAAGTCGGCAACGTCGTCCTGTCCGGCACCGGCCAGGACCTCCTGCACGACGAGTCGGTACGCAAGGCGTACCTCGGCGAGGACTAACCGCCGATTCACACGAGTGAGGCCCGCGCCCCCCGATCAGGGGACGCGGGCCTCTTCTCATGCGCTCGGGGCGCGTCAGCCCTTGGCGGCCTTCTTCTCATCGGCATCCTGGATGACGGCCTCGGCGACCTGCTGCATCGACATCCGACGGTCCATGGACGTCTTCTGGATCCAGCGGAACGCGGCCGGCTCGGTCAGCCCGTACTCGGTCTGAAGGATCGACTTCGCCCGGTCGACAAGCTTCCGCGTCTCCAGGCGCAGGGTGAGGTCGGCGACCTCCTTCTCCAGCTCCTTCAGCTCCGTGAAGCGGGAGACGGCCATCTCGATCGCGGGCACGACGTCACTCTTGCTGAACGGCTTCACGAGGTACGCCATGGCACCGGCGTCACGAGCCCGCTCGACGAGGTCGCGCTGCGAGAACGCCGTCAGCATCAACACCGGGGCGATGGACTCCTCGGCGATCTTCTCGGCCGCGGAAATCCCGTCCAGCTTCGGCATCTTGACGTCAAGGATGACCAGGTCGGGCTTGTGCTCGCGGGCCAGCTCCACGGCCTGCTCACCGTCACCGGCCTCACCGACGACGGTGTACCCCTCTTCTTCGAGCATCTCTTTGAGATCGAGCCGGATCAGCGCCTCGTCCTCGGCGATGACGACACGGGTCGTCAGCGGAGGCACGTGCGACTTGTCGTCGTCGGGCGCGTCTACGGGCTGGGGCGACTCGGGGGCGGTCACGGGGGCTCCTTGTTACGGGCCGGGCAGTGCTGCTGCGTAAGTAGCCTACCTAGAGGCGAGGAGCTGCGGTGACCCGGTATGCTTCCGAGCAGCCAGTCCTGCCGGGTTGGTGGAATGGCATACACGGATGTCTCAAACACATCTGCCCGAGAGGGCTTGCGGGTTCGAATCCCGCACCCGGCACTGCTTGATCAGGAAGCGGATGTCCACGTTCTCGTGAACATCCGCCTTTTGCTGCGCACGGTCGCGATCACTCACTCAAATTATCCGCATGAACTTTCACGGTACTGAGGTTCGACAGAGGGTGATCACACTGTTGCGCAACGGGGCAAGGAATGCGGACGTGGCGCGCCAGTTCAACATCCCGCTCGGCACAGTCGGCTACTGGAAGCATGCAGACCGGGCGAAACGCGGCGAGTGCCCCGGACGCACGCCCCCACCATGCCCCCGATGCGACGGCAATCTCGACTCTCCGGCCTATGCCTACCTCCTCGGCCTTTACCTGGGCGATGGCTACATCATCCAGAACCGCGCCATGCGATCACCCAGCCTGTCGATCACCTGCGACGAGTCGCACCCGGGGCTCATGGACGAGTGCGAGAACGCCATGCGTTCGGTGTTCCCCAACAACTCGGTCTGCCGAGTCCGCCGCAAGGGTTGCCGAGACCTGAAGCTGTACTCCATGCACTTGTGGTGCCTCTTCCCTCAGCACGGCAGCGGCAGGAAGCACGAACGCTCAATCACCCTCGAGCCCTGGCAGCAGCAGATCGTCGACGCCCACCCCTGGGAATTCATCCGCGGCCTCATCCACTCCGACGGCTGCCGCATCACCAACTGGACGACGCGCCTCGTAGCCGGCGAGCGCAAGCGCTACGAGTACCCGCGCTACTTCTTCACCAACAAGTCGGACGACATCAGGAGGCTCTTCACGGATGCCCTCGACAAGGTCGGCGTCGAGTGGACCACCCTCGCCCGCGGCAGCGACCCGTTCAACATCTCCATCGCCCGCAAAGCCTCCGTAGCCCTCATGGACGCCCACGTAGGCCCCAAACACTGACCCCACACAGCGAAGGAAAGGGCCCCTCCTCAAAGCTGAAGAGGGGCCCTCCGCCCACTACTTGGGGCTGTCGTCCTCCCCGATGTGATGCACCCGCACCATGTTCGTCGCCCCCGACACCCCGGGCGGCGACCCCGCCGTAATCACGACCGTGTCGCCCTTCTTGCAACGGCCGTACTTCAGCAACAGCTCATCCACCTGGTCGACCATCGCGTCCGTCGAGTCCACATGCGGCCCCAGGAACGTCTCCACCCCCCACGTCAGATTGAGCTGCGACCGAGTCGCCGGCTCCGGAGTGAACGCCAGCAGCGGGATAGGCGACCGATACCGGGACAACCGTCGCGCCGTGTCGCCCGACTGGGTGAAGGCGACCAGGAACTTGGCGCCCAGGAAGTCGCCGATCTCAGCCGCCGCCCGGGCCACCGCACCTCCCTGGGTGCGGGGCTTGTTCCGCTCGGTCAGCGGCGGGAGCCCCTTCGCCAGGATGTCCTCCTCGGCGGCCTCGACGATCTTCGCCATCGTGCGGACGGTTTCGATGGGGTACTTGCCGACGCTCGTCTCGCCGGACAGCATCACGGCGTCCGTGCCGTCGATCACCGCGTTCGCGACATCGCTCGCCTCCGCCCTCGTCGGGCGGGAGTTGTCGATCATCGAGTCGAGCATCTGGGTGGCGACGATGACCGGCTTGGCGTTGCGCTTGGCCAGCTTGATCGCGCGCTTCTGGACGATCGGGACCTGTTCCAGGGGCATTTCGACGCCGAGGTCACCGCGGGCGACCATGATGCCGTCGAAGGCGGCCACGATGTCGTCGATGGCCTCGACCGCCTGCGGCTTCTCGACCTTGGCGATGACGGGAAGCCTGCGGCCCTCCTCGTCCATGATCCTGTGGACGTCCTCGATGTCGCGGCCGGAGCGGACGAAGGAGAGCGCGATGACGTCGAATCCGGTGCGCAGGGCCCAGCGGAGGTCGTCCTCGTCCTTCTCCGAGAGGGCGGGAACCGAGACCGCGACGCCGGGGAGGTTCAGGCCCTTGTTGTCCGAGATCATGCCGCCCTCGACCACCGTCGTGTGGACGCGCGGGCCGTCGACGGAGGTGACCTCCAGGCAGACCTTGCCGTCGTCGACGAGGATGCGTTCGCCGGCGGTGACGTCGGCGGCGAGGCCGGAGTAGGTGGTGCCGCACTGCCGGCGGTCGCCGTCCGCGCCCTCCTCGACGGTGATGGTGAAGGTGTCGCCGCGTTCAAGGAGTACGGGTCCTTCGGTGAAGCGGCCGAGGCGGATCTTCGGGCCTTGAAGGTCTGCGAGGACGCCGACGCTGCGGCCGGTCTCGTCGGAGGCCTTGCGCACGCGCTCGTAGCGTTCCTCGTGGTCGGCGTGGGTGCCGTGGCTGAGGTTGAATCGGGCGACGTCCATTCCGGCGTCGACCAGTGCCTTTATCTGGTCGTACGAGTCGGTGGCGGGTCCCAGGGTGCAGACGATTTTCGCTCGGCGCATGTTTCGACTCTATGACTTACCGGCGGGTAGTGAATTGGCCGCGCATGACGACTCAACAACCTTTGCGTGAAGGGCTATTGACAAGTGTTGAATTGTGCGGCGGGGTGCTCCGATGAGCGTTCGAAGCACCCCTGAAAGGGCTGTTCACAGCTGCGGCGGTGCCATGGTGAAGCGGGCATTGACCTCGGCGTGGACGTGCTGGCGCTGGGGTTCGAGGTCGAGGGGGGCGGCAGCGGAGTCCTCTTCGGCGGCGTAGGCCATGGAGCGCATACGGCCGCCGCGGGTCTGGGGGTAGGCCGGCGGGGCGTTCTCCGCTCCGATGTCGGCGAGTTCCACCAGCGCGGCCAGGGAGGTCCCCAGCGCCTCCGCGTACTCCCGCGCGCGCTGCACGGCCTCCCGTACCGCCTGCTGCCGTGCTTCCCGGTGGGCGGGTGAGTCGGGGCGCAGGGCCCACCAGGGGCCGTCCACGCGGGTGAGCTCCAAGTCGGCGAGGCGTGTGGTGAGTTCGCCGAGGGCCGTGAAGTCGGTGAGTTCGGCCGTGATGTGGACGCGGCCGTGGTAGGCGTGGATGCGTTCGCCGCGGCCCTTGTCCTTCAGTTCGGGGCTGATGGAGAAGGAGCCGGTCTCCAGGCGCTCGACCGCGTCGCCGTAGGTCTTGATGAGGTCGAGGACGCCTGTGTTGCGGCGGGTGAGGTCGTCCAGGGCGGCGCGGCGGTCCTTGCCGCGGGAGGCCACGGTGACGCCGATGCGGGCGATCTCGGGGTCGACCTCGAGGTGGGCCTCACCGCGGACGGCGATGCGGGGGGCGTCGGGCGTGCCGTAGGGGACGGCGGGGTGAAGTTCCTCTGAAGGGGCGGTCATACGTCCCACTCTGTCATCGCTTGCTTGGTTTCGGCCCCGGTGGGTCATCAGATCGAAACCTGCGGGGTCTGTTGCTGCTCGCCATGACCAGGTCAGAATCTACGCGCGTCAGAATCTACGCGCGTTGTTGACCAGTTCGCCCGGGAGAGCACTCATGCCGTTGAACCGTCGGAAGTTCCTGACCAAGTCCGCCGTGACCGGAGCGGGGGTGGCGGTGGCCGGTGCGGTGGCCGCCCCGGCGGCGCAGGCCGCGGAGACGGCGAAGAAGCCCCGGCCGAAGAAGCGGTACGCCCTGACCGTGATGGGCACCACCGACCTGCACGGCAACATCTTCAACTGGGACTACTTCAAGGACACGGAGTACGCGGACGCCAAGGGCAACGCGAAGGGGCTGGCACGCGTCTCGACGCTGGTGAACCAGGTCCGTGAGGAGAAGGGCCGCCGCAACACGCTGCTCATCGACGCGGGCGACACGATCCAGGGCACTCCGCTGACGTACTACTACGCGAAGGTCGACCCGATCACCGCGCAGGGTGGTCCGATCCACCCGATGGCGGCGGCGATGAACGCGATCGGGTACGACGCGGTGGCCCTCGGCAACCACGAGTTCAACTACGGCATCGAGACGCTGCGCAAGTTCGAGGAGCAGTGCGACTTCCCGCTGCTGGGTGCGAACGCGCTGGACGCGAAGACGCTGAAGCCCGCCTTCCCGCCGTACTTCATCAAGAAGTTCTGTGTGCCGGGTGCCCCGCCGGTGAAGGTCGCGGTGCTCGGTCTGACCAACCCGGGTATCGCGATCTGGGACAAGGCGTACGTCGAGGGCAAGATGGTGTTCCCGGGGCTGGAGGAGCAGGCCGCGAAGTGGGTGCCGAAGCTGCGGTCGATGGGTGCGGACGTGGTGGTCGTGTCGGCGCACTCGGGTTCGTCGGGTACGTCGTCGTACGGTGACTCGCTGCCGTACATCGAGAACTCGGCGGCGCTGGTGGCGCAGCAGGTGCCGGGCATCGACGCGATCCTCGTCGGGCACGCGCACACGGAGATCGCGGAGCTGCTGGTCACGAACGAGAAGACGGGCAAGACGGTCGTGCTGTCGGAGCCCCTGTGCTTCGCACAGCGCCTGACGCTGTTCGACTTCGAGCTGGTCTTCGAGAAGGGCCGCTGGACGGTCGAGTCGGTGAAGGCGACGGTTCGCGACTCCAAGACGGTCGCCGACGACCCGAAGATCACCAAGCTGCTGAAGGCCGACCACGACATCGTCGTGGAGTACGTCAACCAGGTCGTCGGCACGGCGACCGAGAAGCTGACGACGGTCGAGGCCCGCTACAAGGACGTCCCGATCATCGACCTGATCACCAGGGTCCAGGAGGACGTGGTCAAGGCGGCGCTGGCGGGTACGGAGCACGCGGCGCTGCCGGTCATCTCCCAGGCGTCCCCGTTCTCCCGCACCTCGGAGATCCCGGCGGGCAAGGTGACCATCCGGGATCTGTCGAGCCTGTACGTCTTCGACAACACGCTGGTCGCGAAGCTGATGACGGGCGCGCAGCTCAAGGCGTACCTGGAGTACTCGGCGCAGTACTTCGTGCAGACCGCCGCCGACGCGGCTGTCGACGTGGACAAGCTGACCAACGCGGGCGACCGCCCCGACTACAACTACGACTACGTGTCCGGGCTGTCGTACGACATCGACATCGCGCAGCCGGCCGGTTCGCGGATCAAGAACCTGGCCTACAACGGTGCCGCCCTCGACGACGCGCAGCAGTTCGTGTTCGCGGTGAACAACTACCGGGCCAACGGCGGCGGCGCGTTCCCGCATGTGGCGTCGGCCCAGGAGCTGTGGTCGGAGTCGACGGAGATCCGCACCCGGATCGCGGAGTGGGTGACCGCGAAGGGCGTGCTGGACCCGAAGGACTTCGCGTCGGTGGACTGGAAGCTCACGCGGAACGGCACGCCGGTGTTCTAGGCCTCCGTGGTCTCTGTTGTCAGGAGCCTCAGATCCCGTCCAGGAGCGGTGTCAGTGTCCTTGGCTGACGCGCTCGCGGGATCCGGGGCTCCTGCTGCCCGAGGCCGAAGGTGGTGAACGCCGTACGGGTGGGCAGGGGGTAGGCCTCCTGGCCGGTGACGGAGTTGAGGATGCTCGCGCTGCGCCAGGCGGCGAGGCCGAGGTCCGGGGTGCCGACGCCGTGGGTGTGGCGCTCGGCGTTCTGGACGTAGACGTTGCAGCCGGAGCCCGTGACGGACGGGTCCATGACCAGGCGGTACTGGTCGTCGATGCGCGGGCGTTCCTGGCTGTCGCGGCGCAGGTAGGGGTCGAGGCCGGCGAGGATGCGGCCGAGGGGTCGCTCGCGGTAGCCGGTGGCGAGGACGACCGCGTCGGTGGTCAGGCGTGAGCGGGTGTTCTGGTGGAGGTGCTCCAGGTGTAGTTCGACCTTGGTGGTGGCGATCCGGCCGGCCGTGCGGACCTGGACGCCCGGGGTGAGGACGGTGTCGGGCCAGCCGCCGTCCAGGGTGCGGCGGTAGAGCTCGTCGTGGATGGCGGCCAGGGTCTCGGCGTCGATGCCCTTGTGGAGCTGCCACTGCGAGTCGACGAGCTGGTCGCGGACCGGTTCGGCGAGGGCCTGGAAGTAGCGGGTGTAGTCGGGGGTGAAGTGCTCCAGGCCGAGCTTGGAGTACTCCATGGGCGCGAAGGCAGCGGTACGGCCGAGCCAGTGCATCCGTTCGCGTCCGGCGGGGCGGTGGCGGAGCAGGTCGAGGAAGATCTCCGCGCCGGACTGTCCGGAGCCGATGACGGTGATGTGCTCGGCGGCGAGCAGCATCTCGCGGTGGCCGAGGTAGTCGGCGGCGTGGATGACGGGGACGGCGGGCGCGTCGACGAGGGGCCTGAGCGGGTCGGGGACGTCGGGTTCGGTGCCGATGCCGAGGACGATGTTCTTCGCGTAAGTACGGCCCAGGGCCTCGGCGTCCCCGCCGGGGTCGAGCTGGGTGTAGTCGACCTCGAAGACGTCGCGTTCGGCGTTGAAGCGGACCGCGTCGACCTGGTGGCCGAAGGACAGCGCGGGGAGGTTCTCGCAGACCCAGCGGCAGTAGGCGTCGTACTCGGCGCGCTGGATGTGGAAGCGCTCGG
>NZ_JAGMUL010000066.1 GCF_019049285.1 Streptomyces sp. AC550_RSS872 | reverse complement strand
GCGGTCGCCTTGTCGAGGTCCGCGTCACCGGTGAGGCGGTAGCCGACGAAGTCCCGCAGGACCTGGTCGATGCCGCCGCAGTGCAGGTCGATGTAGACGTCGGCGCCGTCGACCAGGTTCGCGAAGAGCCAGGCGGCCAGCCGCTCGGTGGGGCCGCCGGCCGGGTCGCCGGGGAAGACGCGGTTGAGGTTCACGCCGTCGACCGGGGAGATGTTGAGCCG
>NZ_JAGMUL010000065.1 GCF_019049285.1 Streptomyces sp. AC550_RSS872 | reverse complement strand
GGCTCCTTCGGCATCGAGGACGTCATCATCGGGCTGACGCCCGAGGGTGGCAACAGCCACGCGGCCGCCGCCCGCCGGGGCATCTCGGCGGTCCTCGTCGAGGTGGGCCAGCTCGGCCAGCGGGACGAGGCCACCGCCCTCCGCCGCGTCGACGGCCTGCTGAAGGCACTGCGCCACCTGGGCGTCCTCGACCAGGACGGCTCCACCCCGGCACCGATCCGCGCATGGGTCTGGTCCGGCGGCG
>NZ_JAGMUL010000006.1:34138-168035 GCF_019049285.1 Streptomyces sp. AC550_RSS872 | reverse complement strand
AGCCTGGTCTTCGGGTTCGTCCTGGCCCAGGCCATCACCCGGCTCAAGCCCATCCTGGCGGGCCTGGCGATGCTGGTCGTGGTCGTCCCGCACTTCGTGTCCGCCCTGGTGCGCACCTATGGCTGGATCATCATGCTCGGTGACAAGGGCCTGGTGAACGAGTCCCTGACCGCCATGTCGGTTCCCGGTGCCCCGTTCCAGCTGCTCTACAACGAACTGGGTGTGGTCATCGGTACGACGTCGATGATGCTCCCCTACACGGTGCTGCTCCTTTATGGGGTGATGCGGGGTGTGGACCGGCGCCTGCTGGCGGCCGCGTCCAGCATGGGCGCGGGCAAGGTGACGATCTTCCGGCGTATCTATCTGCCGCTGGTCGCGCCCGGCCTGGCCAGCGCCGGACTGCTCAGCTTCATCCTCTCGCTGGGCTACTACATCACCCCGGCCCTGATGGGCGGACCGAACCAGACGATGATCGCCACCCTCATCAACCAGCAGGTCACCAAGGAAAACCAGTGGAACGGGGCCGCCGCCCAGGGCGTGATCCTGCTGGTCCTCACCCTGGCCGGACTGCTCCTGGTCAAGGCCGTGACCTCGCTCGGCGCCAGCCGTAAGAAGAGGAGCGCGTGATGATGGAACTGCGCAAGTCCCTCGCCGGACGCATCGCCCTGACCGCCGTGGCCACTGTGATCCTGCTGTTCCTGGCGCTGCCGATCGTGGTCATCCTCGTCACCTCCTTCAGCAACAACGCCTTCGCCTCCTTCCCGCCCGAGGCATGGACGCTGAACTGGTACAAGGCCCTGTTCGCCGACGGCAGCAAATGGCCCGCCGCGCTCTCCCTGTCCGCCCTGGTCGCGGCCATGAGCACCGTCTTCTCCCTCATCATCGGCGTGACCGCGGCAACGGCCCTGGTCCGCAGTGAACTGCCGCTGCGTTCGGCGGTGTTCGCCCTGGTCCTGGGACCGCTGGTCATCCCGCAGATCGTCACCGCACTGGGGCTGTTCCTGCTGTTCGAGCCGGCGGCGATGCTGGGCAGTCCGATCGCCATCGCGCTCGGCCACACCGTGCTGGCCTCGCCGATCGCGGTGCTGATCCTGATCGCGACCCTGCGCGGCATCGACGAACGCCTGGAGGACGCAGCCGCCAGCATGGGCGCCGGCCGCCTCACGATCGCCCGGAAGATCACCTTCCCCCTCGCCGCGCCCGGCATGATCGCAGCGGCGATCTTCTCCTTCATCACCAGCTTCGACGAGTTCTACATCTCCCAGTTCCTGTCCTCGGTCGACACCGTCACCCTCCCCGTCCAGGTCTACAACTCCCTCACCTTCGAGATCGACCCCAGCGTGACCGCGGTCAGCGCCATCCTCATCGCCTTCGCGATCCTCGCGCTCGGCCTGGTGGCCCTGGTGCGCTGGCTCGGCTCCGGACGGCAGGACTCCCTGCTCTCGGTCGAGAACACCGTCGGCGTCGCCAACCCCGGAGGCGAAGCCGTATGACCATGACCGCCGCCGCTCAGCTGACCGCGGCCACCGCTCAGCGGCACCTGCTGCTGCACATGACCGCCAACGGATCGCTCGGCGACGAGGGCGAAGACCTCCTCGTCATCCAGCGAGGAGAGGGCCCGTACGTCGACGACGCGGACGGCAACCGCTACATCGACGGCCTGTCGGGGCTGTACTGCTGCCAGCTCGGCTACTCCTACGGCCCCGAGTTCGCCGAGGCGGCCGAACGGCAACTGCGCGAGCTGTGCTACAGCCCGCTGTGGACCGGCTCCGCGCATCCCTCGGCCATCGAACTCGCCGAGCGGCTGTCCCGGATCGCCCCCGTCGACATCGAGCACACCTTCTTCTCGAGCGGCGGCGCCGAAGCCGTCGAGACCGCCTGGAAGATCGCCCGCAGCTACCACGCCCTGCGCGGCGAACCGGGCCGCACCAAGGCCATCGCCCGGCGCGGCGCCTACCACGGCCTGACCATCGGCACCCTGTCGTTCAACGACGACCCCGGCCTGACGGAGCCGTACGGCCCGCCGGCGATCGAAACCCGGTTCGTGTCGAACACCAACCGCCTCGGCCTCGCACCGGAGTTCGCGGACGACGAGGTGTACACGGCATGGCTGCTCGCGGAGTTGGAGGCCGCGATCCTGACCGAGGGCCCCGAGACCATCGCGATGCTCATCGCCGAGCCGGTGCAGAACCGGGGCGGCTGCATCACCCCGCCCCAGGGTTACTGGCAGGGGCTGCGGGCGCTGGCCGACCGGTACGGCTTCCTGCTCGTCGCCGACGAGGTCATCACGGCCTTCGGCCGGATCGGCGAGTGGTTCGGCGGGGACCGCTACGGCGCTCGGCCGGACATGGTCACCGTCGCCAAGGGCATCACCGCCGGCTACGCCCCTCTGGGCGCGACCCTGGTCGGCACCAAGATCACCGAGGTCATCAACCGGCCCGGCGCGGTACTCAACCACGGCTACACGTTTGCCGGGCACCCGCTGAGCACGGCCATCGCGCTGCGCAACCTGGAGATCATGGAGCGGGACCGCATCCTGGACAACGTCCGCGGTCTCCAAGGGGACTTGGCCAGGCGCATGGCGGCGCTCAAGGACCTGCCGATCGTCGGGGACGTCCGCGGCACCGGGTTCTTCTACTCCTGCGAACTCGTCGGCGACCTCGATGACGGAGCTTTCAGCGCCAAGGCCCGAACCGAGCTGATCGGCGACCTGATCCCGCGTCGGCTGCGCGAGGCCGGCCTGCTGGCCCGCGTCTACAACCGCTCCGCGCCGCTGGTCCAGATCGCGCCCCCGCTGATCAGCGACCGCGCCGTCCTCGACCGTATCGCCGCGATCATCGCGGGCACCCTCGCCGAGGCGTCGGCCCGCATTTGATCCGCATCTGATCAACGTTTTGGGAAGGAACCACATGTACTCCATCGGTCCGCTGACCGTCGCCCCAGGCGAGCGCGCCCAGGGCCTCATCCCGGTCGGCACCAGCAGCTACGGCGTGGAGCTCGGCATCCCGCTGATAGTCGTCAACGGCGCCCAGGACGGCCCGGTCCTGTGTGTGGACGCGGGCGTGCACGGCGACGAGTACGACGGCCAGGAGGCCATCCGGCGCGTCCTCGCCGACCTCGACCCGGCCACCCTGCGCGGCACGGTCGTCGGCATCCCCTGCCTGAACACCCCGGCCTTCGAGGCGGCGGCCCGCGCGAGCGGCATCGACCACCTCAACCTCAACCGCATCTTCCCGGGCGACGCGGAGGGCTCGTACTCGCAGCGTCTGGCCGCCACCTTCGTCGAGAAGGTCGTCCCCGCCGTCGATGCCGTGGTCGACCTGCACACCGGTGGCGCCTACGGTGAGATCGCCCCGCTGGTCATCCTCCAGGGCGGCTACGAGGACCTGGCGACGGACCTGGCCCTGGCCGCCGGGCACGAGCTGGTCTGGAAGGGCGGCAAGTGGGGCGGCACGGTCCGCCACCCCGTCCTCGAGGCCGGCAAGCCCGCCATCACCATCGAGTGCGGCGGCGCCACGTACCGCGAGGTCAACGTCGAGCACCACATGAACTCGATCCGCAACATCCTGCGCAGCCTCGGCATGATCGACGGCGCGGCGGAGCTGCGGGACACCTACACCACGGTCTCCGGCACCTTCGCCCGGTCCGCCTCCGGCGGCTTCTTCGTCGCCCGCGCCGAGCCGGGGGAGACCTGCAAGGAAGGCGACCTGATCGCCACCATCACCGACCACTACGGCAACACGCTGGAAGAGGTCAGCGCGCCGCAGGACGGCATCGTGCTCTGGGTCCGCCGGATCCGCACGGTCCGCCCGGGCGACGAGGTCGTCATCTTCGGCGAGGTGCTGGGAGAGATCCAGCCATGAGCGACCAACTGCAACCGACCGAACTGCAACTGACCGAGCTGCTCATCGACGGCAAGCACGTCCCCGCCGCCGACGGCCGCTCCTTCACCGTCCTCGACCCGTCGAACGACACGGCCATCGCTCAGGTGGCGCTGGCCGGCAAGGCGGACGTGGACCAGGCGGTGGCCGCCGCGCGCACGGCCTTCACCGCTCCCGAGTGGGCCGGGATGCGTGCCGCCGACCGGGGGCGCATCCTGTACCGGATCGCGGAGGCCATCCGCTACCAGGGCGAACGGCTGGCCCGGCTGGAGAGCCAGGACGTCGGCAAGCCGCTCCGCCAGGCGAAGGCCGATGTCGAGGCGGCCGCCCGCTACTTCGAGTTCTACGCGGGCGTCGCCGACAAGCTAGGCGGCTCGACGATCCCGCTCGGCCCCGGCCTGATCGACTACACCGTCCGCGAGCCGATCGGCGTCTCCGGCCACATCATCCCGTTCAACTACCCCCTCCAGAACACCGCGCGCGGCTCCGCCCCGGCGCTGGCAGCCGGTTGCACGGTGGTGCTCAAGCCGTCCCCCGAGGCGCCGCTCACCCCGCTGGAGATCGGCAGGATCGCCCTGGAGTGCGGTCTCCCGCCGGGCGTCCTGAACGTCGTCCCCGGCGACGGCGAGACCGGCGCGGCCCTCGCCGGCCACCCGGACATCGACCAGGTCACCTTCACCGGCTCCGTGCCCACCGGCATCAAGGTCGCCCAGGCGGCCGCCGCCAACGTGGTCCCCTCGGTCACGGAACTGGGCGGCAAGTCCCCGGTCGTCGTCTTCGCCGACGCCGACTTCGACCTGGCGCTCGGCGCAGTCGCCGCCTCGGCCTTCGGCAACGCAGGGCAGACCTGCTCGGCCGGCACCCGGCTGCTCCTCCAGCGCGGCGCCGAGGAGTTCCTGGACAAGCTCGTCGCGCACGCTGCCTCCCTCAGCATCGGCCCCGGTCTCAGCGACCCGGACGTCGGCCCGCTCGTCGCCGCACGGCAGCGGGACCGGGTCCTCGGCTACCTGGAACTGGCCCGCGAGGAAGGCGCCGTGGCACGGGCCGGCGGAGGCGCCCCCACCGACCCCGAACTCGCCGACGGCTACTACGTCCAGCCGACCGTCCTCACCGGACTGGACAACCAAGCCCGGTGCGCCCGCGAGGAGATCTTCGGCCCCGTCGTCACGGTCATCGAGTTCGACGACGCGGACGAGGCACTGGAGATCGCCAACGACAGCCCGTACGGCCTCGCCTCCTACGTCTGGACCCGCGACATCGACAAGGCGATGCGCCTGGCCGAGGGCATCCGGGCCGGCCAGGTCTATGTCAACGCCACCGGCGTCGGCACCGGCGTGGAACTGCCCTTCGGCGGATACAAGCACAGCGGCTGGGGCCGGGAGAAGGGCCTCGAAGGCCTGGCGAGCTACCTTCAGACCAAGAACGTCTGCATCGGGTTCGGCAGCCGGTCATGAGATACCGATCGCTCGGAGAGCGCGGCCCGATCGTGTCGGTGGTCGGCGTGGGCGGCAACAACTTCGGCGCCCGCCTCGACGAGGACGGCACGAAGGCCGTCGTCCACGCCGCCCTCGACGCCGGGATCACCCTGTTCGACACCGCCGACATGTACGGCGGGTCCGGGGAACGGGGCGGCCTCCGCGGCGACGGTGAACGGCTCCTCGGGGCCGCCCTCAAAGGCAGCCGCGACCACGTGGTGCTTGCCACCAAGTTCGGCATGGAGATGGGCCGGGACGCCGACCTGTACGGTCCGCGCGGATCCCGCGCCTATCTCCGGTACGCGGTCGAGGCATCGCTGACCCGGCTCGGCACCGACCGGATCGACCTGTACCAGTACCACGAACCGGACGGCGTCACGCCGCTGGAAGAGACGGTGGCCGCGCTCCAGGAGCTGGTCGACGAGGGCAAGATCAGGTACATCGGCTGCTCCAACCTCCAGGCCGAGCACCTCACCGACGCCTTCGTCTCCACCCAGGCCCGCTACCACCTGCTCGACCGCGGTGTGGAGCAGGACCTGATCCCGGCCTGCCTGCGCCACGGCGTCGGCCTGCTGCCGTACTACCCGCTGGCCAACGGCCTGCTCAGCGGCAAGTACCGGCGCGGCGAGGAGCCCCCGCCCGGCAGCCGGCTGTCCTGGCGGCAGGGCTGGCTCACCGACGCAGCCCTCGACAAGGTCGAGGCGCTCACCACATACGGCGCCGAACGCGGCCTGACCCTCCTCCAGGTCGCGGTCGGCGGCCTGGCGGCCCTGCCCGCCGTCGGCTCCGTCATCTGCGGCGCCATGACCCCCGAACAGGTCACCGCCAACGCGGCGGCGGCCGACTGGATACCGAGCCCGGCCGACCTGGCCGCGCTCGACGCGCTCGTCGCCCCCGGCGAACGCGTCGTCTGAAGCCCCACCCCCTCTGAAAAGCCCCCACCCCTCTGAAAACCGCGAGAGACCAAGGCTGGACACCATGCGAGAGATCGTCACCTTCGACGCGTACGCGACCCTGATCAACTTCGAGCTCGGTCCCACGACCCTGAAGGTCCTGGAGGACCGGCTGGATCTGGACAACCTGGATGTCGACGAGTTCCTCGACGACTTCCGCGTCATGCGCTTCCAGGCCGTCCTGGAGGCGTACCGTCCGTACCACGAGGTCCTGCACTCCAGCCTGCGCAACGCCATGCGCCTGCACGGCCTGGAGTACCGCGAGACCGACGGCGAGGCCCTCGTGGACGCCGTCCCCACCTTCGGCCCCTTCCCGGAGGTCCCGGAGGCCCTGCGGAAGCTGAAAACCAAGTACGAGATCGCCATCATCTCCAACTCCGACGACAACCTGATCGCGCGGAACGTCGAGAACATCGGCGTCGAGTTCGACTACGTCATCACCGCCCAGCAGGCCGGCGCCTACAAGCCGGACCGCCAGACCTTCAAGCACGCCTACCGGACCATGGGCGTCGAGCCCTCGCAGGTCATCCACGTCGCCCAGGGCTGGGAGTACGACCACATCCCGACCCGCGACCTCGGCCTGAAGCGCCGGGTGTGGATCAACCGCTACGGCCGCAAGGGCAGCGCCGACTACCAGCCGTACGACGAGCTGCCCGACCTGTCGGGCCTGCCGAAGCTGCTCGGCTGCTGACCGACGGCGCAACGGCGAAACAGACCGAGAACACAGAGGACGCACGCCATGAAGCAGATCCCCTACTGGATGGACACAGCCCCCGCCCTGCCCGACCGTTCCGGGAAGGACCTGCCCGACGAGGCGGATGTGGTGGTGATCGGCGGCGGCCTCACCGGCCTGTCCACCGCTTACCACGCCGCCCGCAAGGGCGCCCGGGTCGTCCTGGTCGAGAAGGACCAGGTCGGTTCGGGCGCCTCCGGGCGCAACGGCAGCCACTGCAACCCCGGCATCACCATCAGCCCGGCCCAGGCCCGCCAGCGCTACGGGCAGGAACGTGCTCGCGAGCTCTACGACGCGTTCCGCGTCGCAGTGGACGTCGTCGAGGAGATCGCGGTCAGGGAGAAGATCGACTGCGACTTCCACCGTGCCGGACGCCTCGGCTTGGTCTGCAAGCCCAAGCACCTCGAGGGCATGCACGCCAAGCAGCGCGACCTGGCCGAGAACTTCGGCCACGAGACGGTCGTCCTGAGCAAGAGCGAGCTGCGTGCCGAGCTGGGCTCGGACTACTACCACGGCGCCCTGCTCGACCCGCTCGGCGCAGCCCTGCACGTGGGCAAGTTCGTCGTCGGCCTGGCAGACGCCGCCGAGCGTGCCGGTGCCGAGATCCACGAGCGCAACGCCGCCACCGGCCTCACCCGCCTCCCTGGCGGCGGCTTCGTGGTGGAGACCATGCGCGGCACCATCCGTGCCAAGCAGGTCATGGCGGCGACGGACGCCTACACCGACCAGTCGATGCCGTGGTTCCGCAAGCGGCTGATCAACGTCGGCAGCTTCATCATCGTCACCGAGCCGCTGGGGGAGGCGCGCGCCAAGGAGCTCATTCCCAACGGCCGTCTGCTGGTCGCCCATAAGAATGTCGGCAACTACATCCGTCTCACGCCGGACAACCGCCTCGCCTTCGGCGGCCGGGCCCGCTTCGCCCCGTCCAACCCGGCCTCCGACGTCAAGAGCGGTGACATCCTCAAGCGGGAGATGACGGAGATCTTCCCGCAACTGGCGGGGGTGCGCATCGACTACGTGTGGGGTGGCATGGTCGGCTTCTCCTGGGACCGCATTCCGCACGCGGGCGAGGAGAACGGCCTGTACTACTCCATGGGTTACTGCGGTCACGGCGTGCAGATGGCCACGTACATGGGCCGCGCGGTCGCCGAGATGATGGACGGCAAGCCGGAGGCCAACCCGATGCGCGGCTTCGGCTTCCCGAAGGTGCCCGTCCCCTTCTACAACGGCACTCCCTGGTTCCTGCCGTTCGGCGGCGCCTACTACAAGGCGAAGGACCGCCTGCTCTGAGCAGGAACCGACGCCGGTGACACCACGGGGGCCTTCCGCGCCGCTGCGCGGAAGGCCCTGCTCCATGCCTCCCGAGAGAAGGCCCCCAGCCCCATGAACGCCGTCACCCGCATTGAGCACGATCTGCTCGGCGACCGGGACGTTCCCGTCGATGCCTACTGGGGTGTGCACACCCTGCGCGCCACGGAGAACTTCCCGATCACCGGCACGCCGATCTCCGCCTACCCGCACCTCATCGACGCCCTCGCCGCCGTCAAGGAGGCCGCCGCCCTCGCCAACGAGGAACTCGGGCTGCTGGAGCCGGAGAAGGCCGGTGCGATCGTCGCCGCGTGCCGGGAGATCCGGTCCGGGAAGCTGCACGAGCAGTTCGTCGTCGACGTCATCCAGGGCGGCGCCGGCACGTCCACCAACATGAACGCCAACGAGGTCGTCGCCAACCGGGCGTTGGAGCTGCTGGGCCATGAGAAGGGCCAGTACGAGTTCCTGCACCCCAACGAGGACGTCAACCTCGGTCAGTCGACGAACGACGTGTATCCGACCGCCGTGAAGATCGCGACCGTGTTCGCGGTGCGTGAGCTGCTCAGGGCGATGGCGGTCCTACAGGACTCCTTCGCCCGTAAGGCAGTGGAGTTCCGTGCTGTGCTGAAGATGGGGCGCACCCAGCTCCAGGACGCCGTGCCGATGACTCTGGGCCAGGAGTTCTCCACGTTCGCGGTGATGCTGGACGAGGACCGCAGCCGCCTCGCCGAGGCCGTGGAACTTGTCCATGAGATCAACCTGGGCGCCACGGCCATCGGTACCGGTCTCAACGCCCCCGCCGGATACGCCGAGTCGGCCCGCCGCCACCTCGCCGAGATCACCGGACTGCCGCTGGTCACCGCCGCCAACCTGGTCGAGGCCACGCAGGACTGCGGGGCGTTCGTGCAGATGTCGGGCGTGCTCAAGCGGATCGCCGTGAAGCTGTCCAAGAGCTGCAACGACCTTCGTCTGCTGTCCTCGGGTCCGCGCGCGGGCCTGGGCGAGATCAACCTGCCGCCGGTGCAGGCGGGTTCGTCGATCATGCCGGGGAAGGTCAATCCGGTGATCCCCGAGGTCGTCAACCAGGTCGCCTTCGAGGTCATCGGCAACGACGTCGCCATCACCATGGCCGCCGAGGCGGGACAGCTCCAGCTCAACGCCTTCGAACCGCTCATCCTGCACTCCCTGTCGGAGTCCCTCACCCACCTCCGCGCAGCCTGCCTCACCCTGGCCGAGCGGTGTGTGGACGGCATCACCGCCAACGAGGACGAACTCCGCGCGGCGGTGGAGAACTCCATCGGTCTGGTGACCGCGCTGAACCCGTACATCGGGTACACGGCGGCCACCGACATCGCCAAGGAAGCCCTCGTCAGCGGCCGGGGCGTCGCCGAACTCGTCCTGGAGAAGGGCCTGTTGCCCGCCGAGACCCTCGCCGGCCTGCTCCGCCCGGAGGTCGTCGCGGGCAGCGGCCAGGTGCTGGCCTGACAGGGAACGACTATGAGACTCCAGAATGTCAATGCCGTGATCACCGGAGCATCGAGCGGCATCGGTCAGGCGGTCGCCTCCCACTTCCGCCGCGAGGGTGCCAACCTCCTGCTCACCGGACGGCGACCCGAGCTGCCCGAGAGCCATCCGGACGATCTCTACCTGGCGGGGGACCTCAACGACGAGGCCTTCGTCTCCGAGCTCGCCGCCGGGGCTGCGGAGCACCTGGGGGACGTGGGAGTGGTCGTCCTCTGCCACGGACTTCAGAAGTCCGGCCCGCTCGCGGAGACGACTGCCGACGACGCACGCGACCTGCTCCACAGCAACCTGCTGAGCGCGTTCCTGGTCATGAAGCACCTGATGCCGCTGGCTCCCGGGGCGGGAGCGTCGATGGTGTGCGTCAGCTCGCGCCTCGGCATGGTCGGCATGCCGGACCAGACCCTGTACTCCGCCGCCAAGGGCGGCCTCATCGCGCTCGCGCGCGGCGCCGCCATCGAGTGGGCGTCCCGCAACATACGCGTCAACGTGGTGGCGCCCGGTCTGACCATGACGCCGATCATCGAGGCCTCGTTCCAGCGACGTCCCGACCCTGCTGCCTACCGGCGCGTCAGGGAGGACTCCATCCCGCTCGGCCGGCTCGCCACACCCGAGGAGGTCGCCGACGCGGTTCTCTTCCTGGCCTGCCCGGAGTCGTCGTATGTCACCGGTGCCGTCCTGCCCGTGGACGGTGGCTACACGGCGTTCTGAGCCCCACGGCGCAAGCGCCGGTCATGCCAGGGCCCGACCGCGCGTCACGGCGATCACCAGTCCGCGTCGCTCCATTGGTCCAGCAGCGCTTCGGCCGTGTCCGCGTCCGGTTCGGCCGTCGCACTGTGGAGCGACTGCTCGGTCCAGATCACCTTGCCGCGGGCCAGGTAGCGGGTGCCCCAGCGCTGCGTGAACTGGGCGACGAGGAACAGACCCCGTCCGCCCTCGTCGGTGTCGGCCGCCCGGCGCAGGTGCGGTGAGGTGCTGCTGCCGTCGGCCACCTCACAGATCAGGCTGGTGCCGTCCCGGAGCATCCGCAGCCTTCTCGGCTCGGTGCCGTAGCGGATGGTGTTGGTGACCAGTTCGCTGATCACGAGTTCGGTTGCGAAGGCGAGATCCTCCAGCCCCCACTCCGCCAGGCGGCGGGCGGCATCGGCTCGGATCCCGGCGACGGCGGCGGGATCTGCGGGCACCTCCCAGTCGGCGACCAGGGAGGGGTCCAGCAGCCGGGTCCGGGCGACGACCAGGGCGATGTCGTCGCTCGGACGGGCGGGCAACAGGGCGTCGAGGACCGCCTGGCACGTTTCCTCCGGGGTCCGGCCGGGGCCCGCCAGGGCGTCGCGCAGCATCTCCAGACCGGTGTCGATGTCCCGGTTCCGATCCTCGACGAGGCCGTCGGTGAACAGGACCAGCTGGGAGCCCTCGGGCAGGGTCAACTCGGCGCTCTCGAAGGGCATGCCGCCGCCCAGCCCCAGCGGCGGGGAGACGGGCACCCGCACCTGCTCGACCGTGCCGTCCGGGTGTACCAGGGCCGGTTCCGGGTGCCCGGACCTGGCGAGCGAGCACCGCCCGGCCACCGGGTCGTAGACGGCGTACAGGCAGGTCGCTCCCGTGATTCCGCCGCTGTCGTTCCCCTCGCTGTCGTCCCCTTCGCTGTCGACCCGGGCGACCAACTCGTCCAGATGCCTGATCAGTTCGTCCGGTGAGAGATCGAGGGACGAGAAGGTGCGCACCGCGGTGCGCAGCCGGCCCATGGTGGCGGCGGCGTGCAGGCCGTGGCCGACGACGTCGCCCACGACCAGCGCGACCCGGGCCCCGGGCAGCGGAATGACGTCGAACCAGTCGCCGCCCACGCCGGCCCGGGCGGGCAGATAGCGGTGGGCGACCTCGACGGCGGACTGGTCGGGCACCGAGCGTGGCAGCAGACTGCGCTGAAGGGTCACGGCGAGGGCGTGCTCGCGGGTGTAGCGGCGGGCGTTGTCGATGGCCACCGCGGCGCGGGCGGCGAGCTCCTCGGCGAAGGCCAGGTCCTCTTCTCCGAAGGCGTTCTGCTCCACACGCCAGAAGTTGACCATCCCCAGCACCACGCCGCGGGCTTGGAGCGGCACGGTGATCAGGGAATGGAGACCGGAGTCCAGGATGCGCCGGCCGCGTTCGGCGGCCTGGGCCCGCCAGTCGTGCGAGGCGGTCAGGTCGGAGACCATGACGGGCCGGCCGTGCTGGACGCTGACGGCCACGGGGTTTCCGGGCAGGAAGCGGATGAGCTCGCCCACCGGGAAGAGCGGCCAGGGCCCCTTGACCCCATGCACCGCCGTGCGGCGCATCTCGGGGTTCGGTCCGACCGGCTCGTCGCCCTCCAGGACCGGATCCTGAAGGTCGACCGTGACGACCTCGGCGAATCGGGGGACGGCCACCGCGGCCAGTTCCTCGGCGGTGCGCTTGACGTCCAGGGTGGTGCCGATGCGCACTCCCGCTTCGTACAGCAGGCGGAGCCGTTCTCCGGCCACGGCCGCCCGGCCCGCCAGCGCCTGCAACTCCGTGGTGTCACGCAGCGTGGCCACACTGCCACGCCGGCCGCCGTGCCCCTCGACGGGCCGGATATTGAGCGCCAGCAGCCGGTCACCGGCCAGATGGATCTCGTCAGTGACGGTCCGGCCCGAGCGGAGCAGCTCCGTCGTCTCTGTCTCCAGGCCCAGTTCCGTGACGCGGCGCAACTCGGCGTCGCCGGGCAGCGCCAGCAGCCGCCGTGCCTCGTCGTTGGCGAGCAGCAGCCGTCCGTCGCCGCCGACGATCAGGACCCCCTCCCGCACCGCGTGCAGCACCGCGTCGTGGTGCTCGTACATCCGGGTCATCTCGGCCGGGTCCAGACCGTGGGTCTGGCGACGCAGACGCCGCGACACCAGTGCGGTACCGCCTGTGACCAGGGCCAGTGCGCCGCCGACGGAACCGAGCAGGAGCGGCATCTGGTGGCGCACGACGGCGTTCACGCTCTTGACCGTGACCCCGACCGACACGAAGCCGACGATCCGCTCCCCGCCGGTGTCGAAGACCGGGACTGTGGATTCCACAGCCAGGCCTAGGCTGCCTTCGAAGTCCTGGGTGAAGGGCCGGCCGGCAGCCGCGCCCTCGCGAAGGCCGAAGACGTGTTCCCCGATCAGTCCCGGGTCCGGGTGGGTCCAGCGATATCCCCGCGGATCCATCGCGACGACGAAGTCGACGCCCGTCAGCTTGCGCGTCTCCTCCGCCCGGGGCTGCAACACGGCGGTCGGGTCGGCCGACTTCATCGCCTCAACCGTCCCGGGGGCACGCGCGAAGGTCTGGGCGACCCCCAGCGAGAGCCGGCGGGCCTCCTGCGTGCTCGTGTACCGGGCTTGCAGGACGAGCGCCACGCCCGCCGCGGCGGCGAACAGGACGACCAGAACCAACTGCCAGAGGAACACCTGCCCTGCCACGCTGCGCGCGTTCAGCACGGAACGAGCCGGGCGTCCCGGCGACGGGGCGGCGGGTTCCCGGAGTCGGTCCCCGTCCTCGCGCGGCGCGGAGGGGGACACCGCACGCGGACGCCGACCGCCGAGGAGACGGGACAAACGATCAGTGACGCTTTTCCTCTTCACGGGACGTTCCTCCGGCGCGGCACGGGCGGTGGCATCGGGAGAGCGAGGTCACGCGGGCCGTGCCCGCTCCCGCCGTGTCAGGACCGCGCCCATTCCTGCCAGCGCTTGGTCACGGCTTCCATGTTCTTCACCCACCAGTCGACGTCCAGGTCGAAACCGGTGTAAAGGTGCTCCGGGGAGCTGGCCAGGTCAGCGGCCTCTCTGGGCAGGTACCTGTAGGCGGCGGGCACGACCGGGCCCATGGGGTAGGCCTGGGCGAAATCGGACTGCACCTCGGGGCGCAGGGCGAAGTCGATGAGCCGGTAGGCGGCGTCGACGTTACGTGCGCCCTTGGGGATGCCGAAGCCGCTGCTCTGGCGGCGGGCGCCGTTCCACTGGTACGCGAGCGGTGCGCCCCGCTTGATGAGCGCGTTCGGGCGGCCGTGCCACACGCTGGAGAGCAGGACCTGCCCGCGTTCCAGCAGGTCCCCCGGCGTGGCACCGTCGACCCAGAATTCCCGTACGTCGTCCTTTACGGCGTCGAGGACGCGGAAGGCGCGGTCGACGTCGAGGGGATAGAGCCGGTCGAGGGGGACGCCGTCGGCGAGGAGGGCGAACTCCAGCTCCGGTGGGCCCGCGTCCGGGCTCTGCATGGCACGCCCGCCCGGGAACGCGCGCGTGTCCCAGAAGTCCGCCCATGATCGGGGCGCCCTCCCGCCGGGCTGGTCGGTTCGGTAGGCCATGACGCTGGCCCAGTAGTTCTTGCCGATGCCGTAGGAGGTGAGCAGGGACTCGGCGATGCCCGCGTTCCTCGCGTTCGCCAGCCGGTCGTAGTCGAGTTCCAGCGTGGCGTCGGCCCTCGCGAAACGAGCCAGCGCGCTCATGTCGATGTCGATGAGGTCGAACTGCGGCCGGCCCTCCTTGATCTGCGCGAGCATCTGCGCGTACCGGGGGATGTTGACCACATCGACCCGGATGCCGGTCTCTTTGCTGAACGGCTCGTAGACCGCTTTGCGGTTCGCTTCACCGTAAGCGCCGCCGATGTCGCGGACGACGAGCGTCTTGCTGCTCCTGGAGGCGTTGCCCCTCGGCTGGGCGTCGTCGTCGCCACATGCGGTGACGGAAGCGGCGGCGGCGCCCGCCGCGACTGTGCCGATCCCGCGTAGGAATGCTCTGCGGCCGATCCTGACGTCCGTCACCGTGTGCCTCCCACGAAGCCGGTTGCGGTGCCCACCGGAGGGGCTGTTCACGGGGGCGCCGCCGACGCTCGGTGCATGGGCGGAAGCCGGATCATGGGGCAGCCGGGGCGAGGGCGAGCCCGGTCACGTCATGGTAGGGCCACCCGTCGTGGATGGCGTGACCTCGTACTCGATCTCATTGGTTGAGAATTCACTTAGTCAGGTAGATCAAGTTAGGCTTGCCTTATATGCTCACTGAGCCTCTCCGCCCTTTCTGGCGTGCAAGGGCTCAGTCCACCTTCTCGCATGACAGGACCTCCATGCGTACGACCTCCCGCGGTCTCATCTTGACACTCGCTCTCACTCCGCTGCTGGCCGGCTGTTTCGTGTCCGGCACAGAAGGATCCGGTTCGGGTACGGAAGGCGGCTCGGCCGGTCGGCTGAGGGTCGCGCTCGCCCGGCCGCCGGTGCAGGCACTGTCCCCGTACAGCGACGACGCCACTTTGCTGGGCAAGCTCTCCGTGGTCGAAGGACTCACCGCCCTGGACAAGAACGGCGCCGCAGCCCCCGCGCTGGCGAAGTCCTGGAAGCAGAACAACCCCACCACCTGGACGTTCGAGCTGCGCAAGGCCACCTTCCAGGACGGCACGCCGGTCACCGCGGAGTCCGTGGTCAACGCCCTCGACCACGCGGACGCCGCAACGCCCAAGCCCCGCGTCCTCAGCGACGTGACCCTCACCGCGAAGGCCGCCGACGCCGACACCGTCACCATCAGCACCAAGGCCGCCGACCCGGTGCTCCCGCTGCGGCTGGCCAGCCCGGTGCTGGCCATCCTCTCCGCCAAGGCGTACACGAAGGACGGCACCGCCAGCGCGATCGGTACCGGAACCGGCCCCTTCAAGGTCACGAAGCTCACCGGCAAGTCCAAGGCCACGCTCGACCGTTACGACGGCTACTGGGGCGGCAAGGCCAAGGCGCCCGGCATCGACGTCACCTGGATAGCCGACGGCACCGCCCGCGCGAGCGCCCTGCGCTCCGGCGACGTCGACATCGCCGAGTGGATCCCCACCTCCCAGGCCAAGCTGCTGGACGCGAAAACCCGTCACGAAGTGCCGTCCGTACGGACCGACAGCCTCATCCTCAACACCGGCAACGGCATCTTCACCGACCCCGCGCTGCGCGCGGCGGCCCGCGAGGCCGTCAACGGCAGCGCCCTCGTCGACTCGATCTTCAGCGGCTACGCCGACCCCGCGCAGGGCCTGTTCGGACCCGCCGTGTCCTGGGCGGCCGACAAGCGCGTCGAGGTGACCGGCCGTGCCAAGGCCGCGACACCCGCACAGGTCAGGTCCAGGACGAAGGGCAAGGTCCTGCGGCTTGCCGCCTTCACCAACCGCGCGGAGCTGCCCGAGGCCGCCTCCGTGCTGCAGCAGCAGCTGGAGCAGGCCGGGTTCACCGTGAAGCAGGACGTCCGCGAGTACACGCAGATGGAGGCCGACCTCCTCGCCGGCAAGTACGACGCCCTCATCATGTCCCGGGTGGTGCTCCTCGACACCGGCGACGCGGTCGCCTACCTGGCCAGCGACTACACGAGCAACGGCGTGTACAACATCGCCCGTCTGAAGGACGCCAAGGTGGACCAGGCCGTCAAGTCCGCCGCCGAAGAGGGCGACGTGACGAAGCGGCAGCAGAAGACCATGGCCGCCGAGGCGCAGATCCTGCGCACCGACGCAGTCGTGCCGCTGGTCCACGAGAAGGTCGTCCAGGGCATCGCCGCCGATGTCGAGGGTGTGCTCCTCGACCCTCGCGAGCGCTCCCTGATCGACGTAGACACCCACCTGAAGTAGCGGTTGATGAGCGTCACGTCGGTCGCTACCGAGGCCGGCTCGTCCCGGTGGGGCGCGGGCCTCGGCCGCCTCACCGCCGGGACCGCACTGCTGGCGGCCGTGGCCATGCTGCCCTGGCTGTCCGGCAACGACCCCGCGCTGACCGTCCTGCGGGCCCGGTCCGCCGACCAGGACCCGACTCCGGAGCAGCTGGCCGCGGTTCGGGAGCAACTGGGGCTGGACGAGGGGCCGTTGGCGCATCTCGCGCACTGGCTGGGCGGTCTGCCGCAGGGCGAGGCGGGCACTTCCTGGGTGTCGGGCGAGGCGGTGCTTCCCCAGGTGACGAGCGCCTTCGCGGTCTCCTTCACGCTGATGCTCGGGGCGCTCGTGGTCACGGTCGCGGTCGCCGCACTGGTCAGCGCCCGCACCCTGTACCTCGGCTCGCGGCGACGGCTGCACCGGGGGAGCGGGGCCATCGGGGTCGCCGTCCTCGCCGCGCTGCCCAAGTTCCTGCTCGCCTCGCTCCTCGCCACCGTGTGCGGGGTGTGGCTGGGCTGGTTCCCGTCCAGCGGGTGGGCGGGACCGGCGTCGATGGTGCTGCCCGCGCTCGCCCTCGGCGTCCCGTCCGGGGCGATGATCGGCGGTCTGCTCGACCAGTCGCTGCCCGCCGCCTTCAACGAGCCGTGGGCCCGGACCTGGCACGCCTACGGCTACGCGCCCGGCCGCGTCGCCCGGCATGCGCTGCGGCGCGCGCTGGCCGGGGTGCTCCCGCAACTCCTGCCGACCGTCGTGGCCCTGGTCGGTGGCGCCGTCGCGGTGGAGAAGATCTTCAACATTCCCGGGCTCGGCCGCCTCGCCCTCGACGCCGCCCTCGCACAGGACCTGCCGCCCCTGCAAACCGCCACACTCGCCCTCGTCCTGCTCGGCACCGCCGCCGGCCTTCTCATCCAGGCGCTGCGTCGCGCACTGCTCGGCCCGGCCCTGCGGGACGGGGCGCTGCCCGCTCCGCACCCACCGGCCGTTTCCCGAGGGCGCTTCACCCGCTGGGCCGCCGTGGCGTGTGGCCTCGCCCTGCTCGCGCTGGTCACCGCGGGACTGCTCCGCGATCCGCTGCACGTGGACACCGCGGCCCGGCTGCTCCCGCCCTCGGCCGCACACCCGTTGGGCACGGACGCGCTCGGCCGCGATCTGCTGGCCCGGTTGGGACACGGGGCGCTGCGCACGGTGGGCGTGGCCCTCGCGGTGACCGCGGTGTGCACACTCACCGGGCTGCTGCTCGGCATGGCGGCACAGGTCGGCCGGGGGCTCACGGAAGTGGTGTCGACGATGCCGGCGGTCCTCGCCGGACTGCTCACGACCGCGGTGACCGGCCCGTCGGCCTCGGGTGCCGCCCTCGCGGTCTGCCTGGTCGGCTGGACCCCCTACGCGGCCCAGGCCGCGGCGCTGCTGGAACAGGAGCGGGCCAGCGGCCATATGCTCGCCTCCGTCTCCTTCGGCGCCGGCCCGGGCTATCTCCTCCGCTACCACCTGCTGCCCGCCGTACTGCCCGGCGTCCTGCGCAACGCCCTCCTGCGCCTGCCCACCACGGTCCTCGTCCTGGCCTCCCTCGGCTTCCTCGGTCTGGGCGAGCAGCCGCCCACCGCGGAGTGGGGCCGCCTGCTGTCGGAGAACCAGCCGTACGTGGAACTGGCGCCCTGGACCGTACTCGGCCCGGCGTGCGCACTCGTCCTGCTCTCCGTTCTCGCCGTATCCGGCACGGACGCCGTGGCTGCGCGAGGCCCGGCGTCCGTCCGCAGTACCGGGCGAACTGAACGCCGGTGACTCTCACGGGACGTGGTCGCGTTCGGGGGCAGGCGGATCCGACCTGTGGCGCAGGTACCACTTTCGGATGGCCGGAGTCCGGCCTGTCGGCGGGGGTGCTCCCGCTGGTCGGCGGAGTGAACGGCTCAGGGAGCCTCGATGAGATGGAGGTGCGGGTCAAGACCACGAGGAGTACCTGATGAGCAGAGTCATGCCCAAGGCCCCGACAGCGTTGGTGATCGCCCTGGCCACCGCCTGCGGCACGGTGCCGGCCGCCACAGCCGCTGAAACCGGGGACATCCGGGCCGACCTTCGCGCCGACGTGAACCGTGACGGCGCTGTCGACGTCACCGGGGACTCCGATGCCGCGGGCAAGACGATGTGGAACAGCCGGCGCGGCGCCATCTTCCTGCCCAACCTCGGTGACAGGCAGCGCCGTTGCAAGACGAGGACACCGGACGGCCGCCGGCTGTCCAACGCCCGGCTCCAGGCCTGCAACGACGCCCAGGGCAATGTCGTGCGGGCGCCCGAGTACCTGGCACCGCTGCGCACGGTCCCGGTCGGCAACGTCTCGGACGCCGCCACCGGTGGCCTCCAACTGGTCGGCGCGGGCAAGTCCAAGGTCCGCCTGTTCCTCCAGCGCGGCGACGCCTGGACCTACGTCACCGCCGGCACCCGCGTCACCGCCGCCGAACTGCGCGCCGGGCTCCAACTCGGCCTGGACGGGCGGGACGTCATACGGGAGGGCTGGGACGGCCGGATCACCGTCCGGTTCACCGTCACCGACGGCGACCGCACCTC
Organism: Streptomyces sp. AC550_RSS872; assembly: GCF_019049285.1. Taxonomy (GTDB): domain Bacteria; phylum Actinomycetota; class Actinomycetes; order Streptomycetales; family Streptomycetaceae; genus Streptomyces. Next base: position 148,978 of record NZ_JAGMUL010000006.1, on the reverse strand, counting down.
CACGGACGAGGTGATGCTGCGCGCCGCCCCGGTCCTGACGCAGCACCACCTGCGGCGCGTCGAGCAGGCGCTGGTCGTGGACGGAAACCGCAGCGACCCCAACCAGCGGAAGTTCGCGCGAGAGTTCGCCAAGGAAGTGCGCAAGGCCGGTATCGCCAAGCCGACGTACAAGTTCAAGGACGGCTCGGACATCTGGGCGCAGGACTTCATCGAACCCGGCTATGTCAGCATGCCCGGCCCCGGCGGCAAGCCACGTGTCCTGCGCATGATGATCCGCTCGGGACAGATGGACCGTGACGCAGGCAAGCAGGTCTTCGAGATGCGTGGTCCCGGTGTCGGCGCCGTACAGATCAACAAGGGGCGGTACGACCAGATCAACTCCACGGGCAACCTGGAGACCATTCCGCCGTACACCCACAACGGCAAGTCCTACCCGGCGGGCCGGATCATCACCGGCCGGCACGGCTCCCGGCTGCCCGCGCACACGGGCTTCCTCAAGGCCCAGCAGGCGCAGGACCCGCTGGTGCTCGACACCGGATGGCTCGGCGTCGGCCACGTGGACGAGTTCGTGCAGTTCCTGCCCGCCGACACCCCGCGCGGCTGGAAGATCGGCATCGCCGATCCGGAGGGCGGGCTGGCCCTGCTGCGCAAGGCGCAACGCGACGGGCACGGGCACGGGCACGGGCACACGAAGGTGTTCTCCATTCCGCGTTCCTACGCCGATGGCCGCGTCCCGACCTTCGACCAGGCCCTGTCCGACCGGCAGTTGCTGAAGGACAACGCCTTCGCGGCCCGGAAGATCAAGGAGAACCTGGCGCTGCTGAAGCGGGAGACCGGCGTCACGGACACCGAGATCGTGAAGATCCCGGCGATGTACGAGGGTGGCTTCGGCGGCTTCCTCGGTCAGCGTCCCGCGCCGGCGCAGGACCGTCCGGTCGGCGCCTACCACCCCGGTGCCGTCAACGGTGTCGTCCTGAGCCCCACCACCTACCTCGCCCCCAAGCAGTGGGGCCCGGTCGTGAGCGGCAAGGACATCCTCGCCGAGGCGGTGACCAAGGCGTATGCCCAGGTCGGTATGCGGGTGCGCCACCTGGACGACTGGCGTACCCACCACGTCATGGGCGGCGAGGTGCACTGCGGCACCAACACGATCCGCGCCGCCGACACCGCCTGGTGGAACTCCCCCGGCTAGGGCCGGACTTCCGCTTTCTCCGCCCTTGCCCCCACCCGGCGTGCCGGACCAGCCCCCCGAACGAGTGACGAGACCCGTGAAGATCACCTTTCTGCTCCACAACGCCTACACCGTCGGTGGCACGGTGCGGGCCACGACCAACCTCGCCGCCGCACTCGCGACGCGTCATGAGGTGGAGATCGTCTCCTGCCACCGGACCGCCGACCGGATGCCGCTCGCGGTGGCGGACGGGGTGAGGACGCGGGCGCTGGTGGATCTCCGGCCCACCTCCCGGCGGACCGCGGTCGAGTCGGCCGACCTGCGCTCGCCGGGAACCGTGTGCCCGCATGATTCCCTCCACGCCGGCTGGACGCCGCCGAGCAGGCTCGGCGAGACACGCCTTGCCGCCTACCTCCGGAGCACCGACGCCGACGTGGTGGTCGCGACGCGCCCGTACCTCGTCTGCTTCCTGGCCCAGCACGGCCGCACCGACTACCTCCGCATCGGCCAGGAACACGCGGGCCGCGACGCGCACGGGGCCGTGCTGCTGAGTGACCTGGACGCGGCCACAGCCCGCCTCGACGCCTACGTCACCCTGTCCCAGGCCGACGAACGGGCCCACCGTGCGGCGCTCCGCGGCATGCGGACGCGGGTGACGAGCATTCCCGTCTGCTGTCCCGCGCCGGCCGCCGAGCCCTCCACCGGCGCGTCCCGGATCGTGCTGGCGGGCGGCCGGCTGACACCCATGAAGCGCTACGACCGTCTCGTGGACGCGTTCGCCAAAGTAGCGGCCGTGCACCCGGACTGGAGCCTGCGGATCTACGGACGCGGCCGGGAGCGGCTCCGGGTCCGTCGCCGCATCGAGGAACTCGGCCTGCACAACAACGTTCTGCTGATGGGTGCCCGCACGCCCATGGAGCCGGAGTGGGCCAAGGGCGCTCTCGCCGTGGTGTCCAGCAGCGTTGAACCGTCCGGCATGTCCGTCGTAGAGGCCATGAGCTGCGGATTGCCGGTGGTCAGCACCGACTGCGACCACGCGCCCCGCGAGATCATCACGCACGGCGAGGACGGCCTCCTGGTCCCGGACCACGGGCCGGTCGAGGACGCGTTGGCCGATGCCCTCTGCCGTCTGATCGAGAACGAGGCCGAGCGTGGGCGGATGGCCGCGGCCGCCCGGCGGAGCTCCGAGCGCTTCCGCCCCGAACACATCGCCGCGCGGTACGAGGCCCTGTTCACAGACCTTCGGCCGGAACTCGACCGCCGGTCATGGAAGGCCGCGGTCGGTCCGCGGCGGCGAACCCGGCTGTCCACCCTGGGCGTTGTCCGGCTGGGGCAGCCGGTCACGGCCGGCTGCCAGGTCACGCCAGGAGGCTCACTCGCGTTCGAAGTTTCCGCAGACCAACTGCCGCCCACCGGATGGGAGTTGGTCCTGCGGCACCGGAACAGGAACATCGCCGGTACTCCACGGATTCGGCTCGAACAGCCCGACACGGGCGGAGACGGCAGCGTGCGGGCCGTCCTTGACAAACGCCACTGGGAACTCGCCGAGGGTGACTGGGACGTGTTCCTCCAACGCGCAGGCGGCAGCAGGTCGCGCCCGGTCCGAGCAGGGCTCGTCGAGACAGCGCGCCTCCTTGATCCCGCAGCCCTGCGGCCGACGGACGAGGGAGGGCGGACGTGGATCCCGTACGCGACCGAAGGCGGAGGGCTCGCTGTGCGCACCTGGCTCCGGCCCGCGCACGCGGAGGTCTCCGCTGTCGAGGTCGATGACCACGCGATCCGGTTGACGGGCTCGCTCCACGGAAGGACAGCGCGGGCGCACCACTACCGCTTCATGGCCCGGCTCCGGGCGAACGGCGGCCACCTCATCGACGCCCCTTGTCCTGTCGGTCCGTACGGCGACTTCCACATCACCCTGCCGGTCGACGTGGTGGCGGAGCTCCATCCCGGGGGAGAGGTGCTGTGGGATCTGCGCCTGAGCGCATACGGCGGGCCGGAGATCCGCCTGGCGATGGTGACCGGCGATCTCGTCGACCGCCAGGACGTCTGCGTGTTCCCGGCCATCCGGTGCGCGGGTCCCGGCGGTGGGCTGTGGCTGCGGCCCCAGCTGACACGTGATCACGACCTGGTGCTCAGAACTGCCGACGCGGTGCTGGGCGGACCGTAGAGGGGAATCTCGTCAACACCGCTCTTGTACCCAACAGCTCTGTGAGAGCTTGTGGTCAAGACGTTCATCACGTCAAGTTCCGTATTCTTCGCGGCCGGGGCCGTAATTCGGGCGAGGACGCCGGGGCCTCGCGACCTCGCGGGTGCCGGGCGAGCATGCGGCACATGGACAAAGGGGAAACGGTGGAGGCGACGATTTCTCGGGTGCGGCAAGGCGCCATACCTCCGGTGGTTGCGGCGCGGTGGGCGCTGTGGGCGTTTGTCATCACCAACCTGGTGATCGTCGAGGCCTTGTTCCTCACCGCCGGGACCGGCAAGAACGGGGTGCTCACGGTCGCCAAGTTCTTCGGCCTGCACGCCGCCGTGCTGATGCTGTTCCAGCTGCTGCTGGTGGCCCGGCTGCCGTGGCTCGACCGTCGTATCGGCATGGACCGGCTGACGGTGTGGCACCGGTGGGTCGGCTTCACCCTGCTGTGGACCCTCCTCACCCACGCCGTGCTGGTGGTGCTGGGCTATGCGAGGCTCGATGACGCGTCGATGACGAAGACGTTCTTCGCGCTGGCCGGAGTGCCGGCCTCCCTGCTCGGAATGCTGGCCGCGGCGATCGTCGTCGTGGTCGCCGCGGTATCCGCCCGTTATGTGAGGCAGCGGCTGCGGTACGAGACCTGGCACGGCCTGCACCTGCTGCTGTACCTGGCGTTGGGGCTGGCGTTCGTCCACCAGTTGCAGGAGACCACGACCTTCAGCTCTTCCGCGTTCGCGATGATCTATTGGTGGGCCCTGTGGCTGTTCGCGTTCGGCGCCCTGGTCACGGGCCGGATCGTCATGCCTCTGTGGCGCAACGCCTATCACCGCTTCCGGGTCGCGGAGGTCGTGGTGGAGTCGGACGACGTGGTGTCGGTGCGCGTCACCGGCCGCCACCTCGACAAGCTGCCGGCCCGGGCCGGCCAGTTCTGCATCTGGCGGTTCCCCGGGCACAACCACTGGTGGCTGGCCAATCCGTTCTCGCTGTCGGCGGCACCCGACGGCCGCACGTTGCGCCTGACCGCGAAGTCGGTCGGCAGCACCAGCGCCCGCCTGCGGAATGTCCCGGTCGGGAGCCGCGCGTTCATCGAGGGGCCGTACGGGGCGTTCACGTCGCTGCATCGAACGCGGCCCGGCGCGCTGCTGATCGCCGGAGGGGTGGGGATCACGCCGGTTCGAGCCCTCCTGGAGGAGGAACCGGCCGGCGATGTCGTCGTGCTCTACCGGGTGCGCAGTGAGAACGACGCCGTGTTGGTCGACGAGGTACGAGCTCTGGTCGCGGACCGCGGTGGACGGCTGCACCTGCTCACCGGCCGTACGGGGGAGGGGAACTCGCCCTTCGAACCGGACAGCCTCCGTGCCCTGGTTCCCGACATGGCCGAACGCGACGTGTACGTCTGCGGCCCGCCCGCGATGACCTCGGCCGTGCTCGGAGCTCTGCGCGGGCTGAAGGTTCCCCAGCGGCAAGTGCACTCCGAGCGCTTCGGCCTGGCCTGAGCCCCGGTCCGGGATCACGACTCTTCACGGATCACCCGCCAGAAGTTCGACGTGCGTGCCCCGTGGCCGGCCGGAACGCACGCCATGATCGATTCGAATAGCTTTGTTCTGAGCACGACGTGGACGTGGGTGATGAACGGCCTCACCCAAGCCGGGGAACGTCCGCACCGTCGGATGATTCGACAAGGAAAGGAAGAGGACGATGAGCGTTCTCGATGGGATCCTCGAGGGAGTTCGCGAGGACTTGGAGGAGCGTAGGCGTGCGACGCCGTTGGCGGAGCTGCGCTCCCGGGCAGCGGACATGGCACCCGCGATCGACCCCCTGCCCGCCTTCCGGGCGCCCGGGGTGTCCATCATCGCCGAGGTGAAGCGAAAGAGCCCCAGCAAGGGTGCGCTGGCGGACATTCCCGACCCCGCGTCCCTCGCGGTCCACTACGCGGCCGGCGGGGCCGCTGCGGTCAGCGTGCTGACCGAGCGCAGGCGTTTCGGCGGCTCTCTCGCCGATCTGGACGCCGTACGTGCCCGGGTCGACGTGCCCGTCCTGCGCAAGGACTTCATCGTCGACCCCTATCAGCTGTGGGAGGCCCGCGCGCACGGCGCCGATCTTGCGCTTCTCATGGTCGTGTCGCTGGACGACGGCCAGCTCGCCGACCTGATGGGGCTGTGCAAGGAGCTGGGTCTCACGCCGCTCGTGGAGGCGCACACGGTCGACGAAGTGCGGCGTGCCGTCGCTGCGGGAGCCGAGCTGCTCGGCATCAACGCGCGGGATCTGACCACGCTCGACGTGGATCGCAGTGTGTTCGCCGACCTCGTGACGGCCATCCCGGAAGGCACGGTCAAGGTCGCGGAATCGGGAGTGACGGGCCCGAAGGATGTAGCGGAGTACCGCGGTTGGGGAGCCGACGTGGTACTGGTCGGCGAGGCACTGGTCCGCTCGGGGGATCCGCGCAGCGCCGTGCGCGAGTTCATCGAGGCGGCCGGGGCGTAACGGCGTCCGGCCCGGCCGGTGGCAGGCCTGGAAACGCCGCCGCGGACAGGCACCCGCGTTGCGGACCACCCCATCACCCGAGGAGCCCCTCAGGACCGCCGCCTTCCACGGACGTGCAGGTGCCGGGGGACGTGCAGGTGGCGTGCGTCAGCGAGGATCCGGACCAGGCGACGACCACCCCGCCCGTCACCACCCTCAGCCTCCGCCCCGACCGGGTGGGCGCCGAAGCAGTCGACTTGCTGATCGCTGTCATCAACGCCCGCGGCGGCGTGGCCCGGCGTCGGCTCGTGCCACCTGTGCTGCCCCCTCGTCGGTCGAGCGGTTGAAGGGGGGGGTGCGGTGGCGGGATGCTGGAGGCAGCGCCCGTGACGGGTGACGCAGCGCTGTGTTCAGCGGCCGCAGCGACGAGGTCGGGGTACCCCATGGACAACGAACCCGACACGACCACAAATGCGAGGGGCGCGGGATCATCCGAGGACTTCGCCGTCGTGATCGATGCCCGCGGAGCCGTCATGGCGTGGAGCGCCGGAGCGGGGCGCCTGCTCGGGTACGAGCCCGAGGAGGTGGTGGGCCGACCGGCCGCCGGCCTGCTCGCCGCGAAGCTGCCCGTTGCGTTGCGGCGCCACCTGGCCGCCAGGGAGCCGTGGACGAGCGATGTGGTGCTGCGGAAACGGGACGGAGACCGTGTCAAGGTGCAGCTGCGGGGTACGCCGATGACGGACTCGGACGGCGGGACCCCGTGGGTCGTCACCCCGGCGGCGGTGACATACCCCGCCGCGCCGACCGAAGCGGGGACGGCGGAGCTGTGGGACCTCACGCTCGCGCAGCTTCCCTTGCCCGTGGCCGTCTACGACCATGAGGCGAGGTTCGTGGCCTGCAACCAGTTGATGAGCCGTTCCATGGGGCTCACGCAGGAGCAGATGCGGGGCCTGACGTTGTGGGAGATCTATCCCGTTCCACCCCTGGACGAGATCGACCGGCTGCAGCACCAGGTCGTGCGCACCGGTGAGATGATCTTCCGTGAGGAGCAGCCTTTCCGGGCCTCCGGGGAGGTCCGCGATCACGCCTGGTCGGTCTATCTGTCCCCGCTGAAGGACCAGGCGGGCACGGTGCTGGGGCTGTCGGCGGTGGTGATCGACATCACCGAGCAGTACTGGGCCCGGCGCCGCCTGGCGGTGCTGAACGAGGCCGGCACTCGGATCGGCCGTTCCCTGGACGTGACCCGGACAACCGAGGAACTGGCCGAGGTGGCGGTGGGGGGTCTCGCAGACTTCGTCACCGTCGACCTGCTGGAGTCGGTCGTCCAGGGGCACGAGCCGCAACCGATTCCGCCCGACACGCCGGTGCAGTGCCGCCGTACCGCGCAGCGGTCGGTGCTCTCCGGGTGCCCGGAGTCCGTGGTCCGGGCGGGCGACGTCGACGTCTACCCTCCCGGCTCACCACCGGCACAGGCACTGATCACCGGCCGGGGTGCCTACTACCGTGCGGGCGACCCGCGCCTGCGCGAGTGGTCGACGGCCTCCCCGGCCCGTGCCGAGAGCATGAGGCGGTTCAGGATCCATTCGGTGATGATGGTGCCGCTGCGCGCCCGGGGCATCACCCTGGGCGTGATGCACCAGCTGCGGCACCGTACGGCGGACACATTCGGCGAGGACGATCTGTTGCTCGCCGAGGAGATCGCCGCCAGGGCCGCGGTCAGCATCGACAACGCCCGCCGTTACACCCGCGAGCGCCGGACCGCGCTCACCCTCCAGCGCAGCCTGCTGCCCGAGCGACTGCCACGAGCGCAGGCGGTGGACCTCGCCCACCGGTACTTTCCCGCCGGTCCGGGGGACGAGATCGGCGGAGACTGGTTCGACGTCATCGCGCTCTCCGGCGGACGGGTCGCGCTGGTGGTGGGCGACGTGGTGGGCCACGGCGTGCACGCCTCGGCCACGATGGGCCGCCTGCGTACCGCGGTACGGACCCTCGCCGACGCCGACTTCACGCCGGACGAACTGCTCACCCGGCTGGACGACCTGGTCATCCGCCTCGACCGGGAGGAGGGCCCGGACACCCGGGGCCAGGCGGAGGGGGCCTCGGGTGAGGTCGGGGCCGGTGAGGTCGGGGCCACCTGCCTCTACGCCGTCTACGACCCGGTCGCCGGCCGCTGCGACATGGCCCGGGCAGGGCACCCGCCGCCCGTCCTGGTGAGCCCGGACGGCTCCGTACGCGTCCTGGACCTGCCCGCCGGGCCACCACTCGGCCTGGGCGGACTGCCTTTCGAGGCCGCCCGGATCGACGTGGACGAGGGCAGCCTGCTCGCCCTCTACACCGACGGCCTGATCGAGGCACCCGGCCGGGACATCGACGTCGGACTGGACCTGCTGACCGAAGCGCTGCGCCGCCCGGCCGCCGGCTTGGAGGAAACCTGCGACGAGGTGATGCGCAAAGTACGGCCCGATCCACCGGCCGACGACATCGTCCTGCTGCTGGCCCGCACCTCCGGTCTCGGCGCGGACCAAGTGTGCACCTGGCAGCTGTCCGTGGACCCCGCGGCCGTCGCCGGGGCCCGCCGGACGGCGAGCGAACAGCTGGCCGCCTGGGGGCTGGCCGAGCTGGAGTTCCCCACCGAGCTGATCGTCAGCGAGCTGGTCACCAACGCCATCCGCTACGGCAACGCCCCGATCGAGCTGCGGCTCATCCGCGCCGACGTGCTCATCTGCGAGGTCTCCGACGGCAGCAGCACCGCCCCGCACCTGCGGCGGGCCCGTGTCTTCGACGAGGGCGGACGCGGACTGCTGCTCGTCGCCCAGGTCGCCGAACGCTGGGGCAGCCGCCACACCGCCGTCGGCAAGACGATCTGGGCCGAACAGCCTCTGCCTCACTGAGCGTCCCGGTGGCTCACACCGCCACGATCTGCCAGTCCTGGCGGGACCAGCCGGTGGAGGGCCACTGGATGACGGCGGCGCCGTCCGTGGCGGAGGCGTCCTTGACCTCGGCGCACCAGCCGGTGCGGACGTAGACGAGCTGGTGGTACCCGCTGGTCGGGGAGGGCGCCGGCTTCCACGACTGATGGTGGCCGCCGTCGGCGGTGAACTGGTTGAGTCCGTCGCCTTGGGCGGAGCCGCCCGGGCTCTGAAGGACCTTGCCGCTGCGGACGTTGGACAGCCAGTTGGAGCCGTCGGTGTGGGGCAGCAGCTTCCACTGCTGGTTGGTGCCCCCGCTCCACGGCCACTGGGTGACGGCGCCCCCGTCGACGGTCGAGGCGTCGCGGACGTCCGGACCAATTCCCCCTGCTGACCGGCCTCAGCCATCACCGAGCATCCACGCACCCCGCCGGGCAGCTCGCCCAGCAGGGTGTCGGCGTGGTGCGCGGCGACCTCAGGCCATGGCCAGGACGGCGGAGATCAGCGCCCGCAGACAGACGCCTTCGGCCTCCTGCGCGCTCGCCGCCACCGACGACGCCGACAAGGCGTCCGCCGTCACCATCTGCGGCGTGGTCGGGCGTGACCGCACTGCTGATCATGCCGCCGAGAGCGGGTGAGTACCTCAGCCGCGTCTGTCAGGGGGCGTCCCCGAGGGCGTGGCGGGCAGCAGCGGCCTGTCTCTGGCCGCTGCGGTCCCCTCCGTGGCCGCAGGGGTCAGTTCCGGCCGGCCGAGCGATGCATAGGTTCCCCAAACAACGTGAGACATCCGAGGAAAGGAGGCGCACCGATGAGTGAGAACCACTACGACACCTGTGTGATCGGTGCGGGCCCCGCAGGACTGGCGGTCGCGAGGGCGCTGGCCGAGCGGGACCTGCCGTACACGCACATCGAGCGCCACACGGGACCGGGCGGGCTGTGGGACATCGACAACCCGGGCAGCCCGATGTACGAGTCGGCCCACTTCATCTCCAGCAAGACCCTCTCCGGCTTCGGCGGCCATCCGATGCCGGACCACTTCGCCGACTACCCGCCGCACCGGCAGATCCTGTCGTACCTGACGTCGTTCGCCGAGGCATACGGGCTCAGGGACCGGATCGAGTTCGGTACCGAGGTCCGCAGCGTGGACAAGAACCCGGACGGCACCTGGACGGTCACCCGGGGCGACGGCCGGGCCAGTACACACCGGCAGGTCATCGTGTGCACGGGGGCGCAGTGGCACCCCAACGTCCCCGACCTACCCGGCGACTTCACCGGCGAGGTCCGCCACACCCTCACCTACCGCAGCAGCGCTGAACTGCGGGGCAAGCGGGTGCTGGTGGTGGGTGCGGGGAACTCCGGGCTGGACATCGCCTGCGATGCGGCGCGCTCCGCCGACCACGCGGCGATCAGCATGCGCCGTGGTTACTGGTTCATCCCCAAGCACCTGTTCGGCCGGCCGGTGGACACCATCGCCGCGGGCGGCCCCCACCTGCCGATGTGGATGCAGCAGAAGCTGTTCGGCGGGCTGCTGCGACTGATCAACGGCGACCCGCGCAGGCTCGGTCTGCAAAAGCCCGACCACAAGCTGTTCGAGACCCACCCGGCCATCAACTCGCTGTTGATCCACCACCTCCAGCACGGGGACATCACGGCCAGGCCCGGCATCGCGCGCACCCAGGGCCGGACGGTGCACTTCACCGACGGCACCAGCGACGACTTCGACCTCATCCTGCTGGCCACGGGATACGTCCACAAAGTCCCCGTCGCGCAGAAGTACTTCGGCGACGAGCAGCACCCCGACCTCTATCTGTGCTCGTTCTCCCGCGAGCACGAGGGCCTGTTCGGCGTCGGCTTCGTCGAGACCAACTCCGGTGCCTACCAGCTCTTCGACAGCCAGGCCCAGTTGATCGCGTCCTTCATCCGGGACGCGGGGGCCGGGCTGCCGACCGCCGAGCGGTTTGCCCGCATGATCCGCAGCGACCGGCCGGACCTGTCCGGCGGACTGAAGTTCGTCGACTCGCCGCGCCACACCGGCTACGTCCACAGCGACACCTTCGTGAAGTACCTCGGCAAGGTCGCCGAGCAGATGGGCTGGCGTACCGCCGGCCTGCCGCCTCGGGCAACGTCCGTGCGACAGGAGGCGGTGGCGTCATGACGTACGACTTCCATGACAAGGTCATCCTGGTGACGGGCGGCGCCGGAGGCATCGGCAGCGCCCTTTGCCACCGCTTCGCCACAGGCGGTGCCCGCCTCCTCGTGGTCGACATCGACGAGGTGCGGGCCAAGCGGACCGCCGCCGAGCTGCCCGGGAGCGGGCATGCCGGGCTGGGCTGCGACCTGCTGGACGGCGCCGCTGTGCAGCGGATGCTCGACGGCGTCGCGGTCACCCACGGCCGTATCGACGTCCTGGTGAACAACGTGGGCATGACCAGTGCGGAACGCTTCGACGAGCGCAGCGTGGAAAGCATCGAGCGCGAGATCGACGTCAACCTGGTCGCCCCGCTGGTCACGACTCGGATCGCCGTCCCGCTGCTGCGGGCCTCCGGCGACCCCCGGGTGGTCACGACCGTGTCCCTCGGCGGGATCTTCCCGCTGGGCGAGACCCCGATCTACACCGCCTCGAAGTTCGGGCTGCGCGGCGCGATGCTCGCCATCGGGATGGACCTGCGGGGCAAGGGCATCAAGGCGGGTTCGGTGCTGCCTTCGGCGACCGACACGCGGATGCTCCGTCAGGAGGCCGTCGACGGCGGGAACTCCATGCAGTTCCAGGACGTGCCGCAGCAGCCGTCCGATGTCGTCAGGGCGGTCGTGAGCCTGCTGGACAAGCCCCGCCTGGAGTCCTACGTCAAGCCCGGCGAGTCCCGGCTGGTGCGGTTCGCGATGCTGGTGCCGAACCTGCTGCCCAGGCTCTTCCCGCTGTTCCGCAAGCGGGGCGAGCGGGGCATGGCCCGTTATCTGGAGGACCTGCGCCGCCGGGGGCTGGCCCGCCAGGTCGGCGGCCGGTGGGAACTGGTGGAGGAAGCGTGAACGGGACGGACACCATGGGCCTGGAGGAGACGCTCGACGTCGTCAACCCCACGACAGGTCAGCTGATCACGACCGTACCGGCGGCGAGCGAGCAGGACGTCGCGCTGGCGGCCGAGCGGGCGCACAAGGTCTTCGAGAGTGGCGTCTGGGCCGGCCGGTCCCCGCGGGAGCGAGCCGCTGTCCTGCTGCGCCTGGCCGACCTCATGGAGCGCCACGCCGGGTTCCTGGCCCGGCTGGACTGCGAGGACGCGGGCAAGCCGATCACGGAGTGCCGTACGGGGGACGTGCCCGCGGCGATCGAGTCGATCCGCTGGTTCGCGGAGGCGGCCGACAAGGTCTTCGGCCGCGTCGCCCCGACCGGTCGTGAGAGCCTGGGCCTGGTGAGCCGGGAACCGGTCGGGGTGGCCGCCGCGATCCTCCCCTGGAACTACCCGCTGGCCATGGCCGCCTGGAAGGTCGGCCCCGCGCTCGCCGCGGGCAACTCCCTGTTGCTCAAGCCCGCCGAGGCGACCCCGCGCTCCACCCTGCACCTGGCCGCCCTGGCGACCGAGGCAGGCCTGCCGGACGGCGTGCTCACCGTGCTGCCCGGCCATGGCACCGTCACCGGCAGGGCGCTCGCCCGCAACCCGCTTGTGCGCGCACTGTCGTTCACCGGATCCACCGCGACGGGACGCCGCATCCTGGCCGACGCGGCGGAGTCGAACTTCAAGCGGGTGTCCTTGGAGATGGGTGGCAAGAGCCCCCAGGTCCTCATGCCGGACGCACTCGAGTACGGCGACGAACTGATCGACAACATGGTCGAGGCCGCGTTCCTGACCATGGGGCAGAACTGCACCGCCGGCTCCCGCGTCCTGGTCCACCACAGCATCGCCGAGGAGGTGCTGGACCGGTTCACCGCCGCCGCCAGAAGCCTCACCATCGGCGACCCCGCCGACGTGGGCACCCAGGTGGGGCCGCTCATCAACCGGGCCGCCTTCGACCGGGTCGCGGCGACGGTGGACGCGGCCCGCTTCGCCGGAGCCCACGTCCACACCGGCGGGCTGCCGCACGGTCTGCCGCCGCGCGGCGCCTACTACCCGCCCACCGTGATCAGCCGGGCCCCAGAGGGCAGCGACGTGCTCACCAAGGAACTGTTCGGCCCTGTCGTCACCGTCCAGACCTTCACCTCGGAGGACGAGGCGGTGCGGCTGGCGAACGCCACCGAATACGGGCTCGCCGCCTCGGTGTGGACCCGCGACCTCGACACCGCGCTCCGGCTCGCGCGGGGCATTGAAGCCGGGGTGGTCTCCGTCAACGCGTACAGCGAAGGCGACATCACCACTCCCTTCGGCGGGTGGAAGCAGTCGGGGTTCGGTGGCGCGGAGAAGTCCACCGACGCCTTCGCGCAGTGGACCAGGGAGAAGACCGTCTGGATCCGCACGCGTTGACCGCGTGGCCCGGTCGTCCGGCGGCCCGGCGGCCCGGTGACCTGGTGACCGGGCGGCCCGGTGACGCGTGGGCACTCCCGTTACTGTTCCGCGCCCTCCCCGCGCAGTCGCGCCGGGGTCGCCCCGTGCCAGCGGTGCACCGCCCGCCGCAGTGCCCGCACGTCGGAGAAACCCGCCTGCCGGGCGATGTCGCGCAGGGTCAGTTCGGGTCGGCGCAGCAGCTGCTCGACCCGCTCGCGGCGCACTCCGTCGACGACCGCCTCGTACGTCGTGCCGCACTCGGCCAGACGACGGCGCAGGGTGCGCTCGCTGGACGCGTGCCGTCGGGCCTGCTCGACGAAGGACGGCACGTCGGGCAGGCTCTGCGCGATCGAGATCTCCAGCACCTCCAGCAGATCCTGCTGATCGCGCCTCGACGTCGCCTGCTCCTCCAGGAGTTCCACGACGGCGGTGTAGGTGACCCGGTCGTGGCCCGGCATCGGCCGCCCGGCCCATGCCGTGGGGAACACCAAGCGGTTCGCCACGGCGTCGAACCGTACCGGGCAGCGGAACAGCTCGGTGAACGGCCCGGTGTCCGGCGGGGCGGGGAAGGCGAACTCGACGCTCTGCGGGGCGAATTCCTCCCCGGAACTCAGTCGCGTGAGGGTGACGACGCTGGCGAACGCCTCCTCGGCCAGGAAGACCGCGACCGCCGGATCGAGGGCGGGATCGGGCAGTTCGGCCCGTAGCGCGTAGCCGGCTTCCTCCGGCCCGGCCGACCAGACCACCATCGCCCCGGACAGGTTCTGGAAGCGCACGCCCGTCTCGATGGCCTCCCGCAGGGTGTCGGCGGCCAGCTGAGCGAAGCCGAGGAGCCCCCACGCGGTCAGGTGCTGCGCCGCCCCCACCCGCAGGCCCAGGTGAGCGTCACCCGTGAGCTCCAGCGCACGCCGGATGACGGCACTGCCCTGGCGGTAGGAGACCCGCAGCGCCGCCGAGCCCATCATCGCCTCGTCCAGCCCGACCCGGCTCAGCTCGGGCCGGAGGTCGACGCCGTACCCGTCGGCGACGGAGGTGAGGCAGCGCAGGATGTTCGGCGGGATGGTCGCCGAGGTACTGCGGCTGGTTCCCGGCGACTGTGCCGGGGCGGGGCTGTCGGGCATGGCGTTCCTTGTGACCGGGCGTTGCTCGCTGCACACACAGTAAAAGGGTTCCCCCTCGGTCCCGCTCGGGCAGGGGCGGGGCTGATGCTCAGGGTCGGGTCAGTCCGCGCTGGGCGGGATCCGCAGCCGCACCCGGTAGCCGCCTTCCGCGGTCGGGCCGGACTCCAGGGTGCCGTGCAGGATGTCGGCCCGTTCCCGCAGACCGGCCAAGCCCTGCTGCGAACCGGGCAAGGACAGGGAGGGGCGCGTGGGCGCGGTGTTGGTGACGGTCACTCCGACGTCGTCGCCGTCCTGCCACAGCTCGACGCGAGCGTCGGCGCCGGGGGCGTGCTTGCGGACGTTGGTCAGGGCCTCCTGGACCGTTCGGTAGAGGGCACGTTGGGCGGGTGTGCCCACGGTGGGCGGGAGCTCACCCGTCAGCTCCGTGTGCGTGCCGCTTGATTCCACCAGTTTGCGCAGGTCGGCCAGGGTGGGCTGCGGGGTCAGCTCGGTGGCGTGGCCGCCGGAGGCGCGCAGCAGCGTGACCATGGTGCGCAGTTCGTCGAGTGTGGTGACGCTGAGCGAACGGATCGTGCGGGCCGCCTCTTTGGCGTCCGAGTCCTTGGCGGCGACCTGCAACGCCCCGGCCCGTACGGCGATCAGGCTGACCTGGTGGGACACCACGTCGTGCATCTCGCGGGCCAGTTGGGCGCGTTCGCGGGCAAGCACGGCCTGGGCGTGCAGCGCCCGCTCGTGCTCCCTGGCCTCCTCGATCTCGAACAACCGCCGGGCCAAGTCCCGTTGTGCCTGGACGAGTTGACCGAAGAGGACCGGGACGACAGCGGTCGCCAGGTTGTACACGAAGATGACCAGCGTCATGGTCCGGCCGACCTCTGTGAGGCTGGCCAGGGGCCACGGAGTACTGCTCGCGACGGCGGCCAGGGCGACGCACACCGCGAGGAGACGGCGGCTGCGGGAGCGTTCGGCCAGGGTGAAGAGCGCCACGAGCACAGCGAGGGCGACATCCTGCATCAGGGCGACCGGCAGGGTGAGCACGAAGACACCGAGCGGGAACCTGCGCCGGAAGGCCAACGCGGCGCAGCCGACCGCCGCCAGCGCGACGCCGAGCCGCGTGTTGTCCCACAGGTTCAGCCATACGTCCACGGCCGCCACCGCCACCAGGACGATGTCGACGACCGGCGCGGGAACACGCTGCCACAGCTCGCGCGCGCGGTTCATAGGCCGGCCTTCGGCTGTGGGCGCTCGTCGAGCAGCCCGGCCCGCTGCGCCAGGAGCGCGGCCTGCACCCGGCTCGTCACCCGTAGCTTCGTGAGGATCGCGCTGACGTGGTCCTTCACCGTGCCGGCACCCAGGTGGATGCGCGCCCCGATGTCGGCGTTGGACAGCCCCTCCGCCACCAGGACGAGGACGTCGCGCTCGCGGGAGGTGAGCATCCGGACGCGGGCCGCGTCCTCGTCGACGGCCGTCTCGGTGCCGGGGTGGCCGCGCAGCAGTGTCCGCGACGCCTTGGGGGAGAGCACCACACCGCCGGAGGCCAGGGTGCGCACCAGGTGGGCGAGTTGTTCGGGCTCGGTGTCCTTGAGGAGGAAACCGGCCGCGCCGGAGTTCAACGCGGTCAGGATGTACTCGTCGGCGTCGAACGTGGTCAGCATCGCCACCACCGGCGGATCCGGCATCGTTCGTAGCTCGCGCAGGACGGTGAGCCCGTCGACGTCCGGCATCCGGATGTCCAGCAGCACCACGTCCGGCCGCTCCCGGCGGACGGTCCCGACGGCGTCGCCGCCGCTCGCGGTCGCGACGACCTCGATGTCCTCGGACGCGCCCAGAATGAGCCCGAACCCCGACCGGACCAGTGCCTCGTCGTCCACCACCACTACCCGGATCACGCGTGCTCCGCCTCACCTTGTCCATACCGCCCGGCTCCTGCCGTCTCGCCTCGACATTAAGGCCCCGGAGAGTAGCCGGGCCCCGACGGGTCGCAGGTCCAGCCAGACGGCGGGGTGTCCCCCTCCGGTCGGCAGGGGGACCGCAGCCTTCCACTGGATACTCCGCGTCACGCCCCGTATCCAGGCTGGGAGCCATGACACAGCGCATGGACACACCGCGCGGTCGCCACCCGCTATGAGAATCTCGCCGTCCGCTACGAAGCGACCCTCCTCATCGCAGCCATCAACGAGTGGTGGTGACTCCGTCCTCTGGCCTGCGCGGCGCGTTGGTGACGAGCAGTTCCTGGAGGAGTTCAACGACGAGATCGGGCTGCCCTGCAAAGGGCGAGTGGCCCGTCTGCCACTCGCGCGCGTCGGTGCAGCGCGAGGCCATCTTCCGCTGCAGGCCCGGGTCGATGGCCCGGTCCCGCCCACAGACGACGTAGGTGGAAGGAGTGTGCTTCCAGCTGTGGCGCTCTGGAACTCCTCGCCCGCAGCCGGGGCCTTGCGCACGCAGCAGGCCGACCGCCCAGGCGGCGAGAGGTTCGGGACAGTCGCCGTAGAGGGTGCGGGCAGCCCGGTCCGGGTGCAGGCTGGTCGAGCCGTCGGGCTCAGGTCTGATCGCGTCCTGGAGCTGCGGTGACGCCCCACCCAGACCGGCCGCGCTCTCGCCGACATCTGGCACGAAGGCGGCCAGATAGACCAGGTGTCCGGCCCCGCTCACCCCGGTGATCACCGACCCACCGTAGGAGTGACCGAGCACAACCGGAGGTTCCCGCAGCGAGTCGATGGCAGCCTGGACCACGGCTGTGTCAGCAGGCAACGAGCCCCGGTGGAGCTCGGGAACGACAACCTCGGTTCCTGCGGTCCGCAAGCGTTCTGCCACCAGGGCGAAGTGCTCGGGACGGTGATACAGGCCGTGAACGAGCACAACGGCGGCCAATTCACCCGCCTCCTCAGGTCGGCGTCGGGCCAGTGATCCTAGCTCCGGACCATGGCCGGCCATCACTGAGGTCGTCGCCCCGCCCTCGCGTCGAGGACACACTCGCGCTGTTCCTAGGTCACACCGGGCGTCAGCTCGATGGTCAGGGCGGCCTGGTGACTGCCGGACTCTGCCGAGACCGTGGCCCTGTTCGAGCGCCGGACCGAGGCGCCGTTCGACGCATCGAGGGTGCAGGGCGCGTGAGCTCTGTCTCACCCCGGCAGTGCCCCTTGGCTATGCAACGAGTTGCATATGAGGATCAGGGTATGGCGCTAGAGCACGCGATCCTCGTCTCCCTGCTGGAGAAGCCGGGTTCCGGCTATGAGCTGGCCCGGCGGTTCGACCGGTCCATCGGGTACTTCTGGACCGCTACCCACCAGCAGATCTACCGCGTCCTCAAGCGCATGGAGGGCGACGGCCTGCTCGCCGTCCGCGGGCTGCCGCAGCAGAGCCGGCCGGACAAGAAGGAGTACTCCGTCGTAGGCCCCGGCCGCGCCGCCCTCTCCCAGTGGCTGCACGAACCGATCGAACCCGAGAGCATCCGGCACGAACTCGCCGTGAAGATCCGCGGCGCCGCCTTCGATGACCCGGCCCTGCTGATCCGTGAGGTCGAACGGCACCGGCAGGTGCACAGCGACCGGCTCGCGCACTATCTCGCCGGGGAACTGCGTGACTTCACGGGGCCGACGGCCCCCACCCCGCTCGATCCCGGTCAGGAGCTTCAGCATGTCGTGCTGCGCGGCGGCATCGCCTACGAGCGGATGACGATCGCCTGGCTCGACGACGTACTCGCCACTCTCCGCCGACTCGGCACGCCGCACCCGAACACGTGAGCCGCAGGCCACTGCCGCCCGCGCGCCACGACCTTCATTCGCGGTCCCTCACCCGCACCCACACCCTCAACCACGGAAGGCGGACCTCCATGGCCGACTCCCTCCTCTTCAACCCGCGCACGTACGACCCGGCGCAGTTCGACCCCGAGACCCGCAGGTTGCTGCGTGCCACCGTCGACTGGTTCGAGGACCGCGGCAAGCGCAGGCTGATCGAGGACTACCGTTCCCGCGCCTGGCTATCCGACTTCCTCGCGTTCGCCGCCAAGGAAGGGCTGTTCGCCACCTTCCTCACCCCGGCGTCCGCCGCAGGCCACAAGGATCAGCGCTGGGACACGGCCCGGATCGCCGCCCTCAACGAGATCCTCGGGTTCTACGGCCTCGACTACTGGTACGCGTGGCAGGTGACCATCCTCGGTCTGGGACCGGTCTGGCAGAGCGACAACACCGCGGCCCGCGTCCGCGCCGCGGAACTCCTCGCGCAGGGTGAGGTGTTCGCCTTCGGCCTCTCCGAGAAGACCCATGGCGCCGACATCTACTCCACCGACATGCTGCTGACGCCGGACGGCAACGGC
Organism: Streptomyces sp. AC550_RSS872; assembly: GCF_019049285.1. GTDB lineage: Bacteria > Actinomycetota > Actinomycetes > Streptomycetales > Streptomycetaceae > Streptomyces. The sequence continues at coordinate 130,336 of NZ_JAGMUL010000006.1, read as the reverse complement.
GGCTTCAGGGCGACGGGTTCCAAGTACTACATCGGCAACGGCAACGCCGCAGGACTCGTCTCGGTCTTCGGCCGACGCACCGACATCGAGGGCCCGGACGGCTACGTCTTCTTCGCCGCCGACAGCCGTCACTCGGCCTATCAACTCGTGAAGAACGTCGTCGACTCCTCGAAGTACGTCAGCGAGTTCCGCCTCGCCGACTACCCGGTTGGCCCGGACGACGTCCTGCACACGGGCCGCGCCGCCTTCGACGCCGCCCTCAACACCGTCAACGTCGGCAAGTTCAACCTCTGCACCGCCTCGATCGGCATCTGCGAGCACGCGATGTACGAGGCGGTCACCCACGCGCACAACCGCATCCTGTACGGCCGCCCCGTCACCGCCTTCCCGCACGTGCGCCGCGAGCTGGCCGACGCCTACGTCCGCCTCGTCGGCATGAAGCTGTTCAGCGACCGCGCCGTCGACTACTTCCGCTCCGCCTCGCCGGACGACCGCCGCTACCTGCTCTTCAACCCGATGACGAAGATGAAGGTGACCACGGAGGGCGAGAAGGTCATCGACCTGATGTGGGACGTCATCGCCGCCAAGGGCTTCGAGAAGGACACCTACTTCGCCCAGGCCGCCGTCGAGATCCGTGGCTTGCCCAAGCTCGAGGGCACGGTCCACGTGAACCTCGCGCTGATCCTCAAGTTCATGCGCAACCACCTCCTGAACCCGGCCGAGTTCGCGGCCGTGCCGACCCGCCTCGACGCGGCCGACGACACGTTCCTGTTCGAGCAGGGGCCCGCCCGCGGCCTCGGCTCCGTGCGCTTCCACGACTGGCGCCCCGCCTACGACGCATACGCCGGAGTGCCGAACGTCGCCCGCTTCCGGGAGCAGGCCGACGCCCTGTGCGAGTTCGTCGCCACCGCGGCCCCCGACGAGGAGCAGAGCCGCGACCTCGACTTTCTCCTCGCCGTCGGCCAGCTGTTCGCGCTGGTGGTGCACGGCCAGCTGATCCTGGAGCAGGCCCGCCTGACGGACCTCGACGAGGACGTGCTCGACGAGCTGTTCTCCGTCCTGGTCCGCGACTTCTCCGCCTTCGCCGTCGAGCTGTACGGCAAGGACTCCGCCACGGCGGATCAGCAGAACTGGGCGCTCGGTGCGGTCCGGCGTCCCGTCGTCGACGAAGCGCGTTCGGAGCGCGTCTGGGAGCGGGTCGAGGCACTGTCCGGAGCGTACGAGATGGCGCCTTGACAGCGCGTCCAGGGGCTCGACCGCAACCGCACGTGACGGTCACGGTTCCCGGGAGCAGTGACGCCCGTACCGTGGCCGCCGTGCGACTTGTCGCGTCTTGAAAAGCGACGATGAGCCGCCCGTGGCTCGGTGCCCGCGCCCGCCCGGACGAAGCACGGCCTTCTGGGCTGAGCGGCTCCGTGATTTCACCGGAAATTGTCACCGGCGGAGCGGCTGGATCGCGATCCGTCACGATCCGATCCTCGGAAACGTGGCCGGGAGAGGACCGCGGCCGTGTCTGCGACGACGAAGCCCGGGGTCAAGGTGATCTGCTGTGGCGGTGAGGAGGGCGGACCCGCCCCGCCGGCCGATGCTGATCCGACCTCGCGGCCGGATGTCCGGCTGGAAGAGATCGCCGAGCAGGTGCGGGAGCCGGCCAACGCCAAGGACCGGTTGCCTCGTCGAACACCCCGACCGGCCCATCGACCACGGCCTGGCCGAGCTCGCCGAACTCGCCGCCGACCACGCACACCTGCCGCCGGACGACTTCGTACGAGACCTTGCCGACCACCACCCCAGCGACGGTCACGACGACATCGCCCTGCTGGCCCTGCGCACCCCGCGCGGCTGAGACAAGGCAGGGGCGTGGCAACGCGGGGCCGGTCACCCCTTGCCGCGGACGACCGTCACCGGGCAGTGCGCGTGGTGCAGCACCGCCTGGCTCACCGAGCCCAGGAGCAGACCGGCGAATCCGCCGCGCCCTCGGGCTCCGACGACCATCAACTGGGCATTCCTGCTCGCCTCGATCAGCGTCTCACGGGGTTCGCCGCTCAGTACTTCCTGCCTCACCACGACGTCCGGATACCGCTCCGTGAAGCCGGTGAGGGCCTCGGCCAGCAGACGCTCCGGGCTCTCCACACCGGTGCCGGGCGGTGCGTAGTCCGGCAGCCAGGCGTGCACGGCGAGGACCTCCGCTGTGCGCAACGCCGCCTCGGCGAAGGCGAACTCCACTGCCATCCCGCCCACGGGGGAGCCGTCGACAGCCAGCGCGATCGGCCCGGTGTCCGTCGGCTCCTCGCGGACCACCATCACCGGACACTCGGTGTGGGCGGCGAGGGTCACCGCGGTCGAGCCCAGCAGCATCCCGACGAAACCGCCGACACCCCGTGCGCCGACGACCACCAGGTCCGCGGCCCGCGACTCGGCACCCAGTACTTCCACCGCCCCGCCCGTCACGACCGCGTCGGTGACCTCCAGACCGGGCGCCACCTCGCGGGCATGATCCGCCGCCTCACCGGTGAGACGGTCGAGCGGCGCCGGATCCAGCTGCCTGTACATCGGTTTGCCCGGCCGGCTGAAGGCATGGACCACATGCAGCCTCGCGCCACGCCACCGGGACTCCCGGGCGGCCGCTTCCACGGCGGTTCGACACGACGACGAGCCGTCCACTCCGACGACCACGAGCTTCCCCACGGGACCTCCTCCAGCACCGGGGCACGACCCCCCTCGCCTGTCCAAGGATCACTCCGGCGGCAGGTTGCTGCCACCTGGTCCTGGGACGGCCGTCCGCGACCACCGCGACAGCCCTGCCGGGAACCTCGGACCTGCGGAATTGCAAAATTTCGCAATTGGCTAGATGCTGTGGTGGCTGTGTCCGCCGTCCGGTAGCTCGCGGGCGCAGCCTCTCGTGTCCGCCCCGGGGTGGGGCTTGTTGGGGAAGCCGAGGCACCGTGTCCGTTCCGCTGTACCAGGCCAAGGCCGAGTTCTTCCGGATGCTGGGGCACCCCGTACGGATACGGGTTCTGGAGCTGTTGCAGGACGGGCCGAAGCCGGTGCGGGAACTGCTCGCCGAGATCGATGTCGAACCGTCCAGCCTGTCGCAGCAGCTTGCCGTGCTGCGTCGCTCCGGGATCGTCACCGCGACCCGGGAAGGCGCGACCGTCGTCTACGCGCTGGCAGGCGGGGACGTGGCCGACCTGATGAAGGCCGCGCGCCGGATCCTCACCGAGATGCTCGCGGGGCGCAACGAACTCCTGGCCGAGCTGCGGGACGCGGAGGTCGCCGCGCGATGAGGACGGCGTTCGTGCGGATCACCGCACTGCTGCCGGGGCGCGCGGATCTGGCGGACCTGCGCCGGGACCCCCGGCGGGATCTGCTGGCCGGTCTGACGGTGGCGATCGTGGCGTTGCCGCTCGCGCTGGGCTTCGGGGTCTCCTCCGGGCTCGGCGCGGAGGCGGGCCTGGCGACCGCCGTGGTCGCGGGCGCGCTCGCCGCGATCTTCGGCGGTTCCAATCTCCAGGTGTCCGGGCCGACCGGAGCCATGACCGTGGTCCTGGTGCCGATCGTCGGCGAGTTCGGAACGGCCGGCGTCCTCATGGTCGGGCTGATGGCGGGCGTCCTGCTGATCGCCGTGGCCGCGCTGCGGGCCGGGAAGTACATGCAGTACGTGCCCGCGCCGGTCGTCGAGGGTTTCACCGTGGGCATCGCCTGTGTGATCGGGCTCCAGCAGATCCCGAACGCCCTTGGCGTGCCCAAGCCCGAGGGCGACCGGGTGCTGGTGGTCGCCTGGCGGGCGGTGGAGGAGTTCGCGCGGCATCCGAACTGGACCGCGGCCGGTCTCTCGGTCGCGGTCGCCGCGCTCATGCTGACCGGTGCCCGGTGGCGGCCGACCGTCCCGTTCTCGATCCTCGCGGTCGCCCTGGCCACCGTCGTGGCGCAGGCTGCCGGCCTGGACGCGGCGACGCCGATCGGTGACCTGCCCTCCGGTCTGCCCGTGCCCTCGCTGTCCTTCCTCGACCCCGGTTCCCTGGGCACCCTGATCGCTCCGGCACTCGCGGTCGCCGCACTGGCCGCGCTGGAGTCGCTGCTGTCGGCATCGGTGGCCGACGGGATGACCGTCGGCCAGAAGCATGATCCGGACCGGGAGTTGTTCGGACAAGGCGTGGCCAACCTCGCCGCACCTCTGTTCGGGGGCGTCCCGGCGACCGGCGCCATCGCCCGCACCGCCGTCAACGTCCGCTCCGGCGCGAGCTCGCGGCTGGCCGCCCTCACCCACGCCGCCGTTCTCGCCGTGATCGTCTTCGCGGCGGCGCCCCTCGTCTCGAAGATCCCGCTCGCCGCGCTGGCGGGCGTACTGCTGGCCACCGCGGTCCGCATGGTCGAGGTCGGATCGCTGAAGGCGATGGCGAAGGCCACCCGCTCGGACGCCTTGATCCTCATCCTGACGGCGGTCGCGACCCTGGTCCTGGACCTGGTCCAGGCCGTGATCATCGGCTTCGCCGTGGCGGGCGTCCTCGCGCTGCGGGCCGTGGCCAAGCACGCCCGCCTCGACCAGGTGCCGCTCGACCGGGGCGACCACAGCGCCGAGGAGCACGCGCTGCTGGCCGAGCACATCGTGGCGTACCGCATCGACGGACCGCTGTTCTTCGCCGCCGCGCACCGCTTCCTGCTGGAGCTGACCGACGTGGCCGACGTCCGCGTGGTGATCCTGCGCATGTCGCGGGTGTCGACGATGGACGCCACCGGGGCCCTGGTCCTCAAGGACGCGGTGGAGAAGCTGGAGCGGCGCGGAATCCGCGTCCTGGCCTCCGGCCTGCGCCCCGGCCACCGTCAGGTCCTCGACTCGGTGGGCGCGCTCGGCCTGCTGCACCGGGACGGCCGCGAGTACGCCACCACACCCGAGGCGATCCGCGGTGCCCGCGACCACCTGGAGACGGCCGGCGTCCTGACCGTCGTTCCCCCTCCGCCGGCCAGGACCGCCGGCGAGGAAACAGCCCGGTGAACACCGCCCGCCGTCGTACGGCCGGCCCGGCATGCGGGGGAGTACGGCCGGCTGACCGTACGCCGCCGCGCCCTCGTCCGGGCAGGGACGAGAACCGCGCCGTGCACGGCACCGGCCGGACGGTCACCGTCCAAGGCCCCGCCGACGTGCTCGCCGTACGCTGCCCGGCCGGACGCCAGGCCCGCACGACGCCTGCCGTGCCGGCACCCCACGACTGTGGCCGGCATCCGAGCCGCCCGCATGGAGAGATGATGAGCTCCGTTCTCGATGCCCTTCCGTACCGGCATGTGCTCACGCTGCCCAACGAGCCGTCCGCCGTCCGCCTCGCCCGCGAGACCGCCGAGCAGGCGCTGGTCGAGTGGGGGATAGGGCTGCACCGGCCCGTCGTGGACGCGGCACTGCTGATCCTCAGCGAACTGGTGACCAACAGCGTCCGGCACGCCGCCGAGGAGTCCCCGCAGGTCATGGTGATGTACGCGGCGAGTGGCAGCCATCTGGCCTTCGCCGTGCACGACCGGCACGCCCACCAGCCGCCACTGCACCAGGCCGGGAGCAGCACCGGTCTCGGCACGGTCGTGGAGCTCACCCGGCAACTCGGCGGCACCGCGGCCGTGCACGGTGACGACGACGGCAAGAGCATCTGGATCACCCTGCCCCTTTGACCTCAACGGGCAGCACACGCAAGGAAGTTCACCATCATGACCATCGAGTGGCACTACGCCGTCGAGGACACCTTCGCGGTGCTGTCCGTCGCCGGTCATCTCGGCCCGCAGGCGGCGCGCCGCTTCGGCGGAGCGGTCGGCTGGGTCGTCGCCCGGGGCACCGGCCCGGTCGTCCTCGACCTGACCGGACTGCGCGGCTGGTCGACCGAGGGCCGGCTGGCCATCATCGAGGGCGCCCGCCGCCTAGCCGACGCCGGCCGTAGCCTGGAACTCGCCGCGATCCCCGCCGACGGCTCCCTCGTCCCCGACGGCGACTGCCCCGACATCCCGGTCCACAAAGACCTGGCCACCGCCCTCGCGACCCACACCCGGCACCGCGCAGCCGCGGACGACGGCCACCAGCAGGCCTGGCGCACCGACGGCTGGCCGGCCGGCTGACACCATCCCGATCGAGTGATCCAAAAGGACTGTGCAATGAGTGAAGTGCTTCCCTCCTGCCCCGAATGTTCCAGCGTCCACACCTACCCGATGGGCACGCTCCTGGTCTGCCCGGAATGCGGGCACGAGTGGGCACCGGCCGACGAGGCCGAGGGCGACAGCGCGGAGAAAGCGATCAGGGACTCGGTCGGCAACGTGCTCGCCGACGGAGACACCGTGACGGTGATCAAATCGCTGAAGGTCAAGGGCAGCCCGACCGGGATCAAGGCGGGCACCAAGGTGCGCAACATCCGCCTCGTCGACGGCGTGGACGGCCATGACATCGACTGCAAGGTCGACGGCTTCGGCGCCATGCAGCTGAAGTCCAGCGTGGTCAAGAAGGCCTGACGTCCCGGCCTGCCCCTGTCCGGTTCCTCCACGCGGGTTCGGCGCCGACCGAGTCACAGGCGAAGATGGACCGCATGTCCGTGACGAGTGGGTGGATGCGAGGGACCGGGGCCCGGCCGACGGGGCCGTGCTGTGGTGCCGGGAAGGCGACGGCACGATGAGCACGCCGCTGTACCAACTGAAGGCCGAGTTCTTCAAGACGCTCGGCCATCCGGCCCGTATCCGCGTTCTGGAGCTGCTGAGCGAGCGGGAGCACGCCGTCGCCGAAATGCTGCCCGAGATCGGCATCGAACCCGCACATCTCTCCCAGCAGCTCGCGGTACTGCGCCGGGCGAACCTGGTCGTGACCCGCAAGGAGGGCTCGACCGTGTACTACTCGCTGACCAGCCCGCACGTGGCCGAGCTGCTGCGGGTGGCGCGCACGATCCTGTCCGGAGTGCTGGCCGGACAGGCGGAACTGCTCGCCGATCTGCGGGGTGGCCAGGGGGAGGCGGAACCCCGCCCAGGCGTCGGTCCCTAGCCCGGCGTCGTTCAGGCCGAGTACCGAGGCGGGGCCGTACCAACGACCTCCCCTGCCCCGCACCGAGGGCATCAAGGTGCGGGGCCAGGGAATGAAGCGTCGACTTCTTCCTCAGATGCCGGTGGCCTCGTCGAAGCCCGAAGCGTCCTGGCCGAAGCCCGAATCGTCCTGGCCGAAGCCGGACGCATCCTGGTCGAGGCCGGAGTTGCCCTGCCCGAAGACGGGGGCGGCCGGCGAGTTGCCCGGGGCCTCGACTCCGAAGCCGCTCGTCTCGTCGTGCTCGTCGGCGAGGGCCTGGCCCGCGCCTCCGAGCAGAACAGTCCCGGCGAAAGCGATGGCGGCCAGCACGGTGCGTGTGCGCATAAGCGTCTCCTTCGGTAGGTGTGTGCTCGCCAGAGGTGTGCCGCCTGCCCGCGTGCGAGAAGCGCTGATGTGCACACAAACACCCGAACAGGGGGCGCACATGGAGCTACCGGTGCGTTCGGCGCATGCCTCGCGGCCGACCAGCGGGCGACGTGACCCGGGCGGCTGCCCGACCCGCCAGGGCCCTGGACGAGAACCGAACCGCTGCTGCTGGTCGCACCGACGACATCGGTGGCTCGGCCTTACGCGGACGTCTTCCGCGCGACCGTCTCCCACGCCTCCGGCGCACGGGGCCACGGAAATACTCGGCTGCGATGGAGGCCGACCCGCCCCTAGGATCCTCGTTCGAGGCGTTGACATGGCGCCCAGCCGGCCGTCGGCACTCGCCGACCGTCGGCACTCAACGGACCGAGGACGCGTGGCGCAATGAGCAGCCGACTGTTCGCAATCTCCTTCGACGCGCACCAGCCCGAGCGTCTGGCGCATTTCTGGTCAGGTGTCCTGGGCTTGGAGAGGGCCGAGGATTCCGACGACGGCGTCACCCTGCTGTCCGGGAACGACGCCGGCTACCGCCTCGGCTTCCGTCGCTCGCACGCGCAGAAAGTCGCCCAGAACCGGCTGCACTTCGACCTGACCAGCGCCTCCCCGCAGGACCAGCAGGAGACCGTGGCCAGGGCGCTCGACCTTGGCGCGCAGCTCACCGACGTCGGCCAGGGGCCGGACGCCTCCCATGTGGTGCTCTCCGACCCCGAGGGCAACGAGTTCTGTGTCATCGAGTCGGGCAACAACTTCCTCTCCGGCTGCGGCTTCATCGGAGCGCTCGCCTGCGACGGTTCACAGGCCGTGGGCTACTTCTGGAGCAAGGCGCTGGGCTGGCCGCTCGTCTGGGACCAGGACGAGGAGACCGCCATCCAGTCGCCGAACGGCGGTACGAAGATCACGTGGGGCGGTCCGCCGCTGATGCCGGACCCCGGCAAAGACCTGCACTTCGACCTCGCTCCGGACGACGATCAGCAGGAGGAGGTCGAGCGCCTCCTCTCCCTCGGGGCGAAGCGTCTCGGCTCCGCTCACAGCGGGGACGGCGCGGTGCTGCTGACCGACCCCGACGGCAACGAGTTCCGCGTGCTCAGGCGCCGCTGACGTCGCTCAGTCGTCACCCCTGACGATGTTGTCTTCCGGACCGGCCCTCCGCTGTCCGCCGTCCCCGTCCGCCGCCATGGCCCGTATGCAGGTCCGGATCTCGCGTCCACGCAGGCGGCGGGCCTTCGCCCACCCCGTCTCGGGCCGACGTACTGTGTTCGCCTTCCTGACCTGCGTAGTCATGGCGTTTCATCTTCCTTCAGATCCGTCAGCCACGGTACGGCTCGTGAAACTGCTTCCGCCCGCATGAGTTACGACAGCCGGGTCCCCGCTTTCCGCCTTCGGAAACCCGCGGCACCTGGAAAGACTTCGAGAAGCGACCTCCAGGTGGTCGCACGCGGGCATGGACAGGGACACCGCCCGCCGGCTCCAGTTGGAGAGCCTGCGCGAGGTCCGCTGGAAGAACGACCGCGACATACAGCGCACCTGGCAGCGCGACTGCGAACTGCCGCTCCTGTCGGACCGCTCCGCCGCCGAGAACTCCGTCATCGAAAAACTCGTCGACCGCCTCGGCATGGCAGGCGTCGGCTTCCCGGCCCCGACGACAGCGGCCACCCACCGCGCCGGCCTCCTCGGACAACTGGCACTCCACGGGGTCCACTCGGCCTGTTCCGGCCGTGCGGACCCCGTGGGGACTCCTCCCGTGGTCAGGTGCTCTGTTGCAGTCTGCGCAAGGACGCGACCAGCTGGTCCACTTCGTCGGAGGTGTTGTAGAGGGCCAAGGAGGCGCGTGCCGCCGAGTCCAATCCGTAGTGAGCGAGGGCTGGTTGGGCGCAGTGATGGCCGGCGCGGATGGCGATGCCGTCGCGGTCGAGCCAGTCGGCGACGGTGGTGGGGTCCTGCCCCGCGAGGGTGAAGGTGAGGACCGCGATCCGGTCGGGCGCCGAGCCGATCAGCTCCAGGCCGGGGACCGTGGCGAGGGCCTGGAGCGCGTACGCCATAAGTCCTTCCTCGTATACGGCGACGGCCTCACGGTCCAGGGACGTCAGCCAGTTGACGGCGGCGAGCAGACCGATGACCCCGGAGATATGCCCGGTGCCGGCCTCCATCCGGTGCGGGGCGGGGGCGAATGTGGTCCGCCCGAAGTCCACGGACTCGATCATGTTGCCGCCGCCCTGCCACGGCGCCATGCCGGAGACGAGATCCGGCTTCACGTACAGCGCGCCGATGCCGGTCGGCGCGAACAGTTTGTGGCCGGAGAACGCGTAGAAGTCTGCGTCCAAGTCCTGTACGTCGACGGGGAAATGGGCGACGGCCTGAGCGCCGTCCACCAGGACCTTGGCGCCGTACCGGTGGGCCAGTGCCGTCATCTCCTTGACGGGCGGGACGGTGCCGAGGACGTTCGACGCGTGGCTGATCGCGACGAGCTGGGTGCGGGAGGACAGCAGATCGGCGTATGCGTGCTGGTCGATCTCCCCGTCCGGTGTGAGCGGGACCGGCACGACCCGGGCCCGGGTCTCCTTGGCGATCATCTGCCACGGAACGATGTCCGAGTGGTGCTCGAGGACGGGGACGAGGATGTCGTCCCCTGGCCCGAGGTTGGCCCGGCCCCAGCTCTGCGCGACGAGGTTGACCGCCTCGGTGGTGCCGCGCACGAAGACGATGCTGTCCGGGCTCGGCGCGCCCAGGAAGCCGGCGACCGCGGCCCGGCCCGCCTCGTAGGCCTCGGTGGCCTCCCGGGCCATGGTGTGCGCCCCGCGGTGGATGTTGGAGTTGGCCGCGCCGTAGTACGCGGCGAGCGCCTCGATGACCTGACGGGGTTTCTGGGTGGTGGCCGCGTTGTCGAGCCAGACGAGAGGGTGGCCGTTGACGGTCCGGTGCAGGATCGGGAAGTCGTGGCGGACGAACTCGGCGGTGAATCCGACCGGTCGGCGTGGGAGTGCTGCGGCGGTATCGGTGGACGGCACGGCCGGCGGTGGTGCCGGCGGAGTGAGACCGGGGACGGGCGGAGACCCGGCGGGGGCCATCGACCGCGCCGTAACGTCAGGCGTAGTCATGGTACTTGGCCACCTCGACGTTCTGGAGTACGGCGATGGCGTCGTCCACCAGCACGGCGGTGTTGAAGTAGGCCGTCATGAGGTAGGACGTGATGCCCTTGCGGTCCATGCCCATGTTCCGCATGGACAGACCGGGTTCGACCTCGTCCGGCACGCCGGCCGGGCGCAGCCCCACGACGCCCTGTTCGGCCTCACCGATCCGTATCAGCAGGATCTCGGTCGTACCGGCGGCCTCGCCCGAGCCGTTCGGGCACGGCACCTTGTCCGAGGGGAGCAGTGGCACGCCTCGCCAGGTCAGCAGCGGGCTGCCGAACCGGCTGTCCGTCACCGGGGGCACACCCCGCCGCGTGCACTCCCGGCCGAACGCGGCGATGGCCCGCGGGTGCGCGACGAAATAGGCGGGCTGCTTCCACACCCTCGCGAGCAGCTCGTCCAGGTCGTCCGGGGTGGGCGCGCCGGTTCGAGTCTGCACGCGCTGACCTGCCGGGACGTTGTGGAGCAGGCCGAAGTCGGGGTGGTTGAGCATCAGGTTCTCCTGGCGCTCGCGCAGGGCCTGGACGGTCAGGTTGGCCTGGGTCCGCGTCTGGTCCATCGGCCCGTTGTAGAGGTCGGCGACGCGGGAGTGCACCATCATCCGCGTCTGGGCGAGCGTCATGTGGTACTCGCGCGGCGCGTCCTCGTAGTCGACGTAGGTGCCCGGCAGATCGACCTCACCCACATGACCGCCGCTCAGGTCGACGGGTGCCTCGGTGCCTGGTGCGGGCACGCCGCCCGCGGTGTACGACTCCACCGCCCCGCGCAGCGTCTCGTCGCGCTCCATGAGCCGGGCCAGCGCGGAACGCTCGGCGCGCAGGGCGACGCCGGGAGTGACGGCCTTGACGGCGTACGGCATGGGCTCGTCCCGGGTCCACGCCGCCAGGTCGAAGTACTGTCCGTCGCCGACGACCTGGATCAGTGCCTCGTCGCCGTACCGCCCGGCCGCCCGCTTCTCGGCGCGGCCCCGGACGATCACCCACAGGTGCTCGGCGGGGTCGCCCTCCTGGACGAGCACCTGCCCGGCCTCGAAGCTCGTCTCGGTGAAGGCGTCGGCCAGTTGGCCCAGGAGCGCGTCATCGGATTCGCGCAGATACGGGATCTCGCGTAAGTCGCCCTGAACGACTCGCGGACTTCCGCCGTCGCTGTGGCTGCTGATGCGGTCGTCGCCGAGGAGGTAGGTGCGGCGCCGGTTGACGCGGTACACACCGGATTCGACATCGACCCACGGCAGGGCGCGCAGCAGGTAGCGCGGGGTGATTCCGCGCATCTGCGGGGTCGTCTTCGTGGTCGTCGCGAGTTGCCGGGCGGCCTCGGGGCTGAGGCTGATGCGGTCGGTCGTCACGGGGGCCTCCTCAAGTGGACTGTGCCGAAAGCGGACTTCCGCTGGAGCGAGCCCGATCGTGCGCCTGGGGACAGGGCCTCACAAGATGCATGGGCCACCGCTCGGCAGCGCGCGGGCCGAAAACGCTCTGCTCGGGGAAGGTGCGCGTGCCACCCCGTCCACGTCGCCGGGCGGCGCTCCCAAGGGCGGGCGACGGCTGACGATGCGTCAGGCGCGGTGGCGATGAGCGGGCCCGTGCCCGGTTCGCCGCCCAGGGACGACTTGTTCTGGCCCCGTATTGCTCCTTTTGGAAGCTTAAAGGAGTGCTTATGCAACGCCTGTTCGGGGCGTACTTATCTGAATCCGTAACTAAGTGTGGCCCTGACATGGCGGGTCGGCCGCCAGGCCCGAAGGGTCAGACAGCCCACCCCTCCTGACGCGGTGACAGCGGTTGCTCGGCCCAGATGGTCTTCCGGTTGCGGCCGTAGCGAGTGCCCCAGCGTTCGGAGAGCTGGGCCACCAGGAACAGGCCGCGGCCGCCCTCGTCGGTGCCGCGGGCCTGGCGCAGGTGGGGGGAGGTGCTGCTGGTGTCGGTGACCTCGCAGATGAGCTGGCCGTCGCGGATCAGGCGGAGCAGGACCGGGCCGCCGGCGTACCGGTAGGCGTTCGTGACCAGTTCGCTCACGATCAGTTCGGTGGTGAAGGACAACTCCTCCAGTCCCCACTCGGCCAGCCGGTCACGGACCAGCGTGCGGGCCCGGCCGGCCGCGGCGGGTTCGGCCGGCAGCTGCCAGGTGGCCACGTTCCGCGCCGCCAGTACCCGGGTCCGGCCCAGCAGCAGCGTGACGTCGTCGGCGGGCCGGTCCGGCAGCATCGCGTCCTCCACCGCCTTGCAGGTGTCCTCCAGCGAGTGGAAGGGGCCGGCCAGCGTGGAGCGCAGCAGTGCCAGGCCCTGGTCGATGTCGCGGTGGCCGGCCACGAGGAGGCCGTCGCTGCACAGGGCGATCAGGCTGCCCTCGGCCAGTTCCAGCTCGGCCGTCTCGAAGGGCAGCCCGCCCACGCCGAGCGGTGGCCCGGCGGGGAGGTCGAGCAGGCGGCCCTGGCCGTCCGGGCCGAGCACGGTCGGCGGCGGATGGCCCGCGCGCGCCATGGCGCAGTGCCGGGAGACCGGATCGTAGATGGCGTACAGGCAGGTCGCGCCCACGATCTGGGGGGTGCTCGCGTCGGTCTGCCGTTGCTCGGTGGCCAACTGGTCCACCAGGTCGTCGAGCCGGGCGAGGACCTCGTCCGGGGCCAGGTCGAGATGGGCCAGGGTACGCACGGCGGCGCGCAGCCGGCCCATGGTCGCCGAGGCGTGCATCCCGTGGCCGACGACGTCGCCGACGACCAGGGCGACACGCAGGCCCGACAGCGGGATGACGTCGAACCAGTCGCCGCCGACGCCGGTGGAGGCATGCGCGGGCAGATAGCGGTGCGCCGTCTCGACCGCCGGATGCTCGGGCACCTCGCTCGGCAGCAGGCTGCGCTGTAGGGCCTCCGCGGCGTTGTGCTGCTGGGTGTAGCGGCGGGCGTTGTCGATGCAGACCGCGGCCCTGGCGGCGAACTCCTCCGCCAGCGTGAGGTCGTCCTCCTCGAACGGCTCCTGCCGCTGGGAGCGCCACAGACAGACCAGGCCGAGGACGAGACCGCGCGCGGCCAGCGGTACCACCATCAGGGAGTGGGCCCCTATCGCGCGCGCGGCCTCGGCCCGTTGCGGTTCGGCGACCAACCATCCGTGGGTGTCCTCCAGGAGGGGATCGAGGACCGGACGCCGCTCGGCCAGGCAGCGGGCCGGGGCGGTCTCGTCGGGGAAGAAGAACAGATGGCCCTCGGGATGCATCACCTCCAGCGCTTCGGGCCGGACGCTGCGCACCGCCATCCTGCGCAAGGGGCCCCGGGCGTCGGGGGCCGGCTCCTCCCCGCGCGGCACGGGTTCCAGCAGGTCCACCGAGAGGGCGTCGGCGAGCGCGGGAACCGCCGCCTCGGCCAGCTCGTGTGCCGTCCTGGCCACGTCCAGGGTGCTGCCGATCCGTGCGCCCACTTCGTTGAGCAGCGCGAGGCGCCGACGGGCCCGATGGCGGTCGGTGACGTCCTCGACGATCTCGGTGACGCCCAGCACCCTGCCGGAGGGGTCCTGCATACGGAAGGCGGAGATGGAGATGACGAGTTCCCGGTGGGGGTCGTGCAGCAGCCGGCTCAGCTGCTCGGCGAAGATGACGGGACGGCCCGTCTCGAGAACCGACCGGAGCTTCGCCTCAGCCGAATCGGCGTCGGGACCGAACAGGAACTCGGCGGCCCGACGCCCGCGGTATGCCTCGGGCGGCAGTCCGCCGAACCGCGCGATCGCCTGGTTCACCCGCAGGATGCGCAGGTCCGGGCCGAGAACCGCGACACCCACCGGGGACCGCCGGAACAGACCGTCGAGCACGGCCCGGTCGATCTCCCACTGAGCGATGTCCTCGGCGAGCGAGCCGACGAGGAGCCACTCGACGGTGGAGTCCAGCCGTCGCACCCGCCGGGCCCGGAACCCCACGTACACGCGGTGGCCCGCGCCGTGCCGGACCGGCAGCAGCCCGAACCATCCGCCCTCCCGCCGGCAGACGGCGGCCGCCTCGTCGATCGAGGCCTGGTCCTCGCTGTCGACCAGGACCTCGCGTACGGGCCGGCCCAGCACCTCGTCGGCCCGGTGCCCGAGCAGTGCCGTGGCCTGTTCGCTCCACGCGACGACCCGTCCGCGGTCGTCCAGCACGGCTGACGCGGATCGGAGGACCGAGAACGGATCCTCCGGGCTCTCGCTGAGCGACGTCGGGGATGTGTTGTGCATCGCCCACCCATCTCGCGCCGTGCGCGGGGCTCGTCGTGCGGCGCCCTCGGGCGCTCCCGCGTCCCGCATGCCTGCCTTCGCGGTGACTCCCTCCCAGTATCGGACGGGTGGGCACAGCGCGCTTCGCCAGTGTCACCGGCGCAGGGTCCGGGCGAGCAGCACCGCCACGTCGTCGTCCGCCACCTCGGGCATGACATGGGCCAGAAGGCCGTCGCAGATCTGGTCCAGCGGACGGCCCGGGTGCCGCAGCGCCTGCGCCAGACGGCGCATGCCCTGGTCGAGATCGGTGCCCCGGGTCTCGATCAGACCGTCGGTGTAGGTCACCAGAAGGCTGCCCGGCGCGAGGATCACCCGCTGGACCTCGCAGTCCTGCCGGCCCACGCCCAGCGGCGGGCCCGCCGCCCCGTCCAGGAAGGCGACCTGTCCCCGCGCGTCGGCGATCACGGGCGGCGGGTGGCCCGCCCTGGCGATCACGCAGTGGCCGGTGGCCGGATCATGCACGGCGTACAGGCAGGTGGCCATCTCGTTGTCGCCCAGGTCCGCCACGGCGGCGTCCAGGGCGCGCAGCAGCTGGTCCGGTGGAGTGTCCCGGCGTGCCAGAGTCCGTACGGCGGTGCGCAGCTGGCCCATGACCGCCGCCGCGTGGATGCCGTGCCCCATCACGTCCCCGATCACCAGGGCGGTCCGGCCGCCCGACAGGGCGACGGCGTCGAACCAGTCGCCGCCGACCTCGTGATCGCCGGCCGGCAGATAGCGCCCGGTGAGCTCCAGTCCGCTGACCGTGGGCAGGGAGGGGTTCATCAGGCTGCGCTGGAGGGTGAGCGCGGCGTCGCGCTCCCGGCTGTACATGCGCGCGTTGTCGATGTTCAGCGCCGCCCGGGCGACCAGTTCGTCGATCAGTAGGGTGTCCTGGTCGTCGAACGGCTCTCGATCGCGGGTCCGGGTGACCGTGACCGCGCCGAGCACGGTGCCTCGCGCAACCAGCGGGATCAGGCGAGCCGACCCGACGCGGGCGCGCAGGTACTCGTGCAGCCGGTCGGCGGCGGGGGTTCTGATCAGCGGGCCGATGTCCCTGAGGTAGAGGTTCATGGGACGCCCGGCACTGATGAGCTGCTCGTACATCGAGCCGGGCGGGATCTTCAGGGTCATGCCGACCGCGAGGAGGTCGGCCGGCGCTGCCGGATCCGTGAACGTCGCCGCGACGCGGCGGACCACCCCGTGCGCCGACGCGGCGGTCTCGTCCGGGGCCATCGCCTCCTCCAGCAGTTGCACGTCGGCGGAGTCGGACAGCCGGGGCACCAGGACGCGGACCACCTCCTGCGCCGTCTGCGTCAGATCCAGGGTGGAACCCATCTGGGTACCCGCCTCCGCCAGCAGCGCGAGACGCCCCCGCGCCCGCTCCGCCTCCAGGTGGGCCCGCTGCCCCTCCGTGATGTCGATCAGCGAGGCGATCACGCCCACCCGCTGGCCGGTCCCGCCGAGCAGCGGGGCGTAGGAGCAGGACCACGTCCGTGTCCGTCGCGCATCCGACGTGCCGGAGGTGTAGCGGAAGTCGACCACCGCCTCACCCCGCTCCAGGACCTGCCGCATCACCGACTCCAGTGCCCCGGCGCCGGGGGCGACCTCGGTCACGCGCCTGCCGACGTGGTCGGCCACGGGGACGCCGTCGATCCGGGAAAGCGCCTCGTTGACCCGCAGGAACCGCAGGTCGGGGCCGAGCATGGCCAGACCGATGGGGGACTGGGTGAACAGGCCTTCCAGCGCCGCCAGCGCATCCCGCATATGCTCCACCGCGGAGGTCTCCGCAGCGATGGCCAGCACACCCGTCCGCCCCCGCGCATCCGCGATCGGACAGATCCACATCTCCATCTCGACCAGGGTCCCGTCGCGGTGCCGGACCGGTAGCCGTGCCACCACCGCCGCGCCCGACCGCACCGTCCGGGTGAGCCGGTCGGCCAGCTCCCGGTTCCCCTCGGGCACGAGGACGCGGTTGGCCTCCTGGCCCACCATCTCCTCCGGCGTGTGACCCAGCAGGTCCTGCGCGGCGAGCGACCACTGCGCCAGACGCCCCTCGGCGTCGACCACCCACAGCGCGAGCGGAAGCAGATCCTGGAAGACCCCGGCATGCCCGACTGCGTACGTGCGCAGATCCGGCGTTTCGCCGAACGCGTCGTGGGCACGTGCACCGCGGTGACTCGCGCTGGTCATCAGGGCACCTCGCTTCACCACCCTTGACCACAGGAGGCTCAAGGACAGCCTAGGCCGCAAGTGGCCCGGCTCACATGGCGTGAGCGAGGCACCGCCGACACCATGGGTGATCCGTCACCGGCAGGCTGAAGGGATCAAGGATGTTCCGCAAGGTGCTGGTAGCCAACCGCGGCGAGATCGCGATTCGTGCGTTCCGCGCAGGCTACGAGCTGGGAGCGCGCACCGTCGCCGTCTTCCCGCACGAGGACCGCAACTCCCTGCACCGGCTGAAAGCCGACGAGGCCTACGAGATCGGCCGGCCCGGCCACCCGGTGCGGGCCTACCTCTCCGTGGAGGAGATCGTCCGCGCGGCCCGCCGCGCGGGAGCCGACGCCGTCTACCCGGGGTACGGCTTCCTGTCCGAGAACCCCGATCTGGCCCGGGCGTGCGAGGAGGCGGACATCACGTTCGTCGGACCGAGCGCGGACATCCTGGAGCTGACCGGGAACAAGGCGCGCGCGGTGGCGGCGGCCCGCGCGGCCGGTGTGCCGGTGCTGGGTTCCTCGGCACCGTCCACCGACGTGGACGAGCTGGTCCGGGCCGCCGAGGAGATCGGCTTCCCCGTCTTCGTCAAGGCGGTCGCGGGCGGCGGCGGGCGCGGCATGCGCCGCGTCGAGGAGCCCGCCCAGCTGCGCGAGTCCATCGAGGCGGCCTCCCGCGAGGCGGCGTCCGCGTTCGGCGACCCCACGGTCTTCCTGGAGAAGGCCGTCGTCGAGCCCCGCCACATCGAGGTGCAGATCCTCGCCGACGGCCAGGGCAACGTCATCCATCTCTTCGAGCGGGACTGTTCCGTCCAGCGCCGCCACCAGAAGGTGATCGAACTCGCCCCCGCCCCGAACCTCGACCCCGCCCTGCGCGACCGCATCTGCGCCGACGCCGTGCGCTTCGCCGAGCAGATCGGCTACCGCAACGCCGGCACGGTGGAATTCCTCCTCGACCGCGAGGGCAACCACGTCTTCATCGAGATGAACCCGCGCATCCAGGTCGAGCACACGGTGACCGAGGAGGTCACCGACGTCGACCTGGTCCAGTCGCAGCTGCGTATCGCCGCCGGCGAGACCCTCGCCGACCTCGGCCTCGCCCAGGAGACCGTCACCCTGCGCGGCGCCGCCCTCCAGTGCCGTATCACCACCGAGGACCCCGCCAACGGCTTCCGGCCGGACACCGGCCGCATCAGCGCCTACCGCTCGCCGGGCGGCTCGGGCATCCGTCTCGACGGCGGTACCACCCACGCCGGTACGGAGATCAGCGCGCACTTCGACTCGATGCTGGTGAAGCTCACCTGCCGGGGCCGGGACTTCACCACCGCGGTCGGACGTGCCCGGCGCGCCGTCGCCGAGTTCCGCATCCGCGGCGTGGCCACCAACATCCCCTTCCTGCAAGCGGTCCTCGACGACCCCGACTTCCAGGCCGGCCGGGTCACCACCTCCTTCATCGAGCAGCGCCCGCACCTGCTCACCGCCCGCCACTCCGCCGACCGCGGCACCAAGCTGCTCACCTACCTCGCCGACGTCACCGTCAACAAGCCGCACGGCGAACGGCCCGACCTCATCGACCCGTTGACCAAGCTGCCCGCGCTGCCCGCCGGTGAGCCGCCGGCCGGGTCACGGCAACGGCTCGCCGAACTCGGCCCGGAGGGCTTCGCGAGCTGGCTGCGCGCCTCGCCGACCATCGGCGTCACCGACACCACGTTCCGCGACGCCCACCAGTCGCTGCTCGCCACCCGGGTCCGCACCAAGGACATGCTCGCCGTCGCCCCCGTCGTGGCGCGCACCCTGCCCCAGCTGCTGTCCCTGGAGTGCTGGGGAGGCGCCACCTACGACGTCGCCCTGCGCTTCCTCGCCGAGGACCCGTGGGAGCGCCTCGCCGCCCTGCGCGAGGCCGCGCCGAACATCTGCCTCCAGATGCTGCTGCGCGGCCGCAACACCGTGGGCTACACGCCGTATCCCACGGAGGTGACTGATGCCTTCGTGCAGGAGGCGGCGGCCACCGGCATCGACATCTTCCGCATCTTCGACGCCCTCAACGACGTCGACCAGATGCGGCCCGCCATCGAGGCCGTACGGGAGACCGGTACGGCCGTCGCGGAGGTGGCCCTGTGCTACACCTCCGACCTGTCCGACCGGGCGGAGAAGCTGTACACCCTGGACTACTACCTGCGCCTGGCCGAGCAGATCGTCGACGCGGGCGCCCACGTCCTGGCGGTCAAGGACATGGCCGGTCTGCTGCGGGCACCGGCCGCCGCGAAGCTGGTGTCGGCCCTGCGCCGGGAGTTCGACCTGCCGGTGCACATCCACACCCATGACACCGCGGGCGGGCAGCTCGCCACCTACCTCGCCGCGATCCAGGCCGGGGCGGACGCCGTGGACGGGGCCGTGGCGTCCATGGCCGGTACGACCTCGCAGCCGTCGCTGTCCGCGATCGTCGCCGCGACCGACCACTCCGAACGGCCCACCGGCCTCGACCTCCAGGCGGTCGGCGACCTGGAGCCGTACTGGGAGAGCGTCCGCAAGGTCTACGCCCCCTTCGAGGCGGGCCTGGCCTCGCCGACCGGCCGCGTCTACCATCACGAGATCCCCGGCGGGCAGCTCTCCAACCTGCGCACCCAGGCGGTCGCGTTGGGTCTGGGCGACCGCTTCGAGGACATCGAGGCGATGTACGCCGCCGCCGACCGGATGCTGGGCCGCCTGGTGAAGGTGACCCCCTCCTCCAAGGTGGTCGGCGACCTGGCACTGCACCTGGTGGGTGCCGGCGTCTCCCCGGCGGACTTCGAGTCGGATCCGGACCGCTTCGACATCCCCGACTCCGTCATCGGCTTCCTCCGCGGCGAGCTGGGCACCCCGCCCGGCGGCTGGCCCGAGCCCTTCCGCAGCAAGGCGCTGAAGGGCCGCGCCGAGGCCAAGCCGGTGCGGGAACTGACCGCCGACGACCGCGAGGGGCTGGCGAAGGACCGGCGCGAGACGCTCAACCGGCTGCTGTTCCCGGCGCCGACCCGCGAGTTCGAGAGCCACCGCGACACCTACGGCGACACCAGCGTGCTCGACAGCAAGGACTTCTTCTACGGGCTGCGCCCGGGCAAGGAGTACGCCGTCGACCTCGAGCGAGGTGTCCGGCTGCTGATCGAGCTTCAGGCCGTCGGTGACGCGGACGAGCGCGGCATGCGTACCGTGATGTCTTCCCTGAACGGCCAGTTGCGCCCGATCCAGGTCCGCGACCGGGCGGCCGCCTCGGACGTCCCGGTGACGGAGAAGGCCGACCGGGGCAACCCCGGCCATGTCGCGGCCCCGTTCGCCGGCGTGGTCACCCTCACGGTCACCGAGGGCGAGGAGGTGGAGGCCGGTGCGACGGTGGCCACCATCGAGGCGATGAAGATGGAGGCCTCGATCACCGCCGCGAAGTCCGGCCGGGTGGCTCGCCTGGCCATCAACCCCATCCAGCAGGTCGAGGGCGGCGATCTCCTGGTGGAACTCGCCTGATCCGACCGCGTGTTGCCCCGCGCAGGTGAGGAACCTGCGCGGGGCGTCGGCGGGTCTGATCGAAGGGCCGAGCGGGGTTCAGGCGCAGAGCACCCGGGTCTGAGGCGTGAAGACCGGGCCGCCGCTGGTGTTCGTCGTGTCGCTGAACTCGGCGTAGTAGTACGAGTAGAAGCCGATGTTGCCGTTGCAGCCCGAGTCGGCGGCGACCTGGAGGGTCAGCGTGACGGTCCGGCTCTGTCCGGGCGGGATGGTGGCTCCGTAATTCGCGCCGAGGTTGCTCGGGCCGGTCCCGGTGCACGGGGTGCTGCCCGCGGTGCCGGCGAGGGTGCAGCCGGTGAAGCTGTACTTCAGGTCGGGGCGCTGGGTGGTGAGCCAGGTGGGCTCGATCGTCTGGTAGACGAACAGGACGTCGTACGTCTTGTTGTTGGTCAGCGTCATGGAGAGCTGCACCGTGCCGCCGGGCGTCGTGGTGGCGGCGTCGGCGGCGAACGTGAGGCCGGCCGGCGCGGGGTCGGCCGCGCTCGCGCTGGGGGCCAGGCCGAAGAACGCGAGGAACAGACCGAGAACGGTGGTGAGACCCAGGCGTCTCATACGTGGTGATCGCATGGCCCGGGAGGCTAGGCAGGCGACCTGCCCGCCGTCTGCCTCACGCAGGGGACGCGGGCCGCCGATCGGCCGAATGTGTGCCAGGTGTGAGAGTGCTGTGGCGAGTATGTGAAGCTGCCGGTGGGGCCGCATCTGTGCAGGCACGGGGAGGGCAGGGGCGACCGGGGGGAGCCGCGCGGTGCTCGTCGCCCGTGAGGTGCCGCGTGCCGACATTGGCGTGATCGCGGATGTCCGGGGAGGCGGGGAGCGCCATCGGGTGCGGATGTTCTCGGGCATTCGTCGATTTCCGGCCCAGGGACCGGCGAACCGGACGCGTACGTAGGTCAGTCGGGGTCCTCGGCGAGGTTCTTCTCGCTCCAGATGCCTCGTACATGGCTGATGTGACGGCGCATCAGGGCTTCCGCGCCGTCCGCGTCGCCGGCCTCGATGAGGTCGAGCAGTTCGGCGTGCTCGTGGGAGGAGTCGAACAGCGCGTCACCGGCGGGGAGTTCACGCAGGCCGTAGATGCGGGAGCTGGTGCGCAGGGACCTCACCGTCTCCAGCAGGCGGGGGTTGCCGGCCAGTTCCAGCAGGGCGAGGTGGAACTGCATGTCGATGGTGACGTGCGCGATGAAGTCCCGGCGCGCCGCCGCCTTCTCGATACCGGCCGCGAGCGGACGCAGCTGCTTGACGGCCTTCGCCGACACACCCTGTTCCGTGATCCGGCGGATCGTGGGCGGCTCGATGAGCGCCCGGAGTTCGGTGATGTCGTCGAGCTCCTTCGCGGAGAGCGCCGTGACGCGGAAGCCCTTGTTGCGGACGACTTCGACGAGGCCCTCCTTGGCGAGGTCGAGCAGCGCCTCGCGCACGGGGGTCGGGGAGACGCCGAACTGTTCCGCGAGGCTGGGGGCGGAGTAGACGACGCCCGGTGTCATCTCGCCGGCGATGACCGCCCCGCGGAGGGTCTCGGTGATCTCCTGGCGGAGGTTCCGGCGGCCACGGAACGAAGGCAGGTTCACGGTCGTGCCGTCGTCCGCGCTCATGGCTGGCTTCCTCACTGTCGGCGGCGGGATCGTTCCACGCTCGACTTCGACGTCAGCCGTGGCTGGGCCATGCTATCCGGCCGACGGTATGTGATGTATCGCATGTTTCCGTGCACACCGTCGACATCCCTGCCGCCGGGGTGTGCACGGGGCGGTCACAGCTCGAACCCCTGCGGGAAGGGATCGTCCGGGTCGTACATGTACTGGGCGGTGCCGGTGATCCAGGCGCGGCCGGTGACGGTGGGGATGACCGCACGGCGGCCGGCCACCTCTGTTTCCTCGACGAGTTCGCCGATGAAGTGCGTGCCGATGAACGACTCGTTGCGGAACTCGGTGTTCAGCGGCAGCAGTCCGCGCGCGTGCAGCTGGGCCATGCGGGCGCTGGTGCCCGTGCCGCAGGGGGAGCGGTCGAACATGCCCGGGTGGATGACCATCGCGTGCCGGGAGTGGGCGGCGGTGGATCCGGGTGCGGTCAGGTGGACGTGGTGGACGCCGTTGATCTCGGGATTGCCGGGATGGACGGGCCGGTCCTGTTCGTTGATGGCCGCCATGATGGCCAGCCCTGCCTCCATGAGCCGGTTCTTGTGGGCCCGTTCGAAGGGGATCCCGAGGTCGTCCAGTTCGACGATGGCGTAGAAGTTGCCGCCGAAGGCCATGTCGTAGGCGAGCTCGCCCCACGGGGCGACCTTGACTGTCCGGTCCAGCGCGAGGGCGAACGAGGGGACGTTGCGCAGGGTGACCGCCTTGGCGGAGCCGTCCTCCACACGGACGTCGACGACGACGAGCCCGGCCGGGGTGTCGAGCCGGATCGTCGTGACCGGCTCTGCGACCTCGACCATGCCGGTCTCCACCAGGACCGTGGCGACGCCGATCGTGCCGTGCCCGCACATGGGCAGACAGCCGGAGGTCTCGATGTAGAGGACGCCGAAGTCCGCGTCCGGCCGGGTCGGCGGCTGGAGGATCGCTCCGCTCATCGCCGAGTGACCGCGCGGCTCGTTCATCAGCAGCCGGCGGATGTGGTCGAGGTGGTCGATGAAGTACCGGCGCCGGTCGAACATGGTGGCCCCGGGGACGACTCCGACGCCTCCGGTGACGACCCGGGTCGGCATCCCCTCTGTGTGGGAGTCGACGGCGTGGAAGACCCGGTTGCTGCGCATGGTCAGGCGAGCCCTTCCGCGATGGCCTTCTCGGTGGCGGTGCGCACGAGCGCCTCGTGCTCGGGAGTGAGCGGTAGGCGGGGCTGGCGGCAGGGACCGCCGTAGCGGCCGACGAGGTCCATGCTGAGCTTGATGGCCTGCACGAACTCGGTGCGCGAGTCCCAGCGCAGCAGCGGGTGGAGGATGCGGTACAGGGGGAGGGCGGTGGCGAGGTCGCCCTTGCCGGCCGCCTCCCACAGGGCGGCGCAGGCGCGCGGCAGGGCATTGGGGTAGCCGGAGATCCAGCCCGGCGACCCGGAGACGGCCATCTCCAGGGCCAGGTCGTCGGTGCCGGCCAGGACGTCAAGGCCCGGGGCGAGTTCGGTGATCCGGTAGTAGCGGCGGATGTCGCCGGAGAACTCCTTGACCGCGACGATCAGTCCCTCGTCGAACAGCTCGGCGAGGAGCTCGGGGACGAGGTCGACCTTGGTGTCGTGCGGGTTGTTGTAGGCGACCACCGGCACGCCGGCTTTGGCGACCTCGCGGTAGTGCGCCACGACCGCGCGGTTGTCGGCGCGGTAGGAGTTCGGCGGGAGCAGCATCACGGCGGAGGCGCCCGCCTCGCCGGCCTGTTCGGCCCAGCGGCGGGCCTCGTCGGCGCCGTAGGCGGCCACGCCCGGCATGACGGTGAAGCCTTCGGGAGCGGCGGCCACGGCGGTGGTGACCACTTGGGCGCGCTCCTCGGCGGACAGGTTCTGGTACTCGCCGAGGGAACCGTTCGGCGTGACACCGTCGCAGCCATTGGCGGCGAGCCAGGCGACGTGGTCGGCGTAGGCGTCGAAGTCGACGGCCAGGTCGCCGTTCGGTGTCTCGCGCAGGGGGAGTGCGGTCGCGACGAGCATGCCGTGCCAGGGCTTCGCCCGGGTCATGAGTCCTCCACGTGTCGGTGATCCCACCATCGGTAGCCATCAGGAACAGTGCAATATCACATTACATAGACCGCGAGCCCCTGTCACTGGTGACGTGGGCAAATCCGCTGCCGTCAGCTGCTGTTGTCGTCGTCTCCGGCGGCGAGGGCGCCCAGGGTGAGGGGCTGTGCGACGGGGCGGGCGGCCATGCCGCGCAGGTCGTCGGCGGTGGGCTGCCGGTCGTTGGCGCGGGCGACGAGGCAGGTGGTGGCGTAGCCGCAGACACGGCCCTGGCACAGACCCATGCCGGGGCGGGCGTAGAGCTTGACCGCGCGCGGGTCGGTCGCCCCGAGGTCGCCGACCGCCTCGCGGATGGTCCCGGCGGTGACCTCCTCGCACCGGCAGACCGTGGTGCCCTCGTCCAGCCAGCTCTGCCAGCCGTCCCGCACCGGATACGCCTGGTGCATGGCCGCGGCGAAGGACCGCTGGGCGGCCCGCCGTCGCAGCAGCAGGGTCAGACGCCGACGGTCCACGGAGGAACCATGGGTGGTGTACGAGGCATGCAGCCCCGCCAACTCACCTTCTGTCACGGCGAGTTGTGCTCCGCCCACGCCGCACACCTCGCCTGCGAGGTACACACCGTCGGCAGTGCTGCGCTGCCGCGAGTCGACGCGGGCCACGAGGCTGCCGTCGGCGTCCCGTGCCATCTCGCAGCCGAGTTGCAGGGGGATCTCGGTCTGTGGGGTGAAGCCGTAGCCGACCGCGACCGTGTCGCAGTCGATCTCGCGGGCGCTGCCGGGCACCATCCGCCACTGGTCGTCCAGCCGGGCGACGGTGGCCCCGGTGACGGTGTCGGTGCCATGGGCGACGACGACGGTGGTGCGGGTGCGGTAGGGGATGCGGTGCTTGAGGAGGGTGCTCAAGTACCCGGCGCCTTCCGCCAGTTTGGGCAGATTGCGCAGGGTGGCGATCGGATGCCTGCCGAAGGCGGTGGGCCTGCCGGCCTCGAAGACGCCTACGACCGTGGCGCCGCCCTCGGCCAGGCCCGCGGCCACCGGGAGCAGGAAGGGCCCGGTGCCCGCGACGGCGATCCGCTTCCCGGCCAGGACGCCCTGCCCCTTGAGGAGGGCCTGAACGGCTCCGGCGGTGAAGACCCCCGGGATCGTCCAGCCGGGGAAGGGCAGTTGGCGGTCGTAGGCACCGGTTGCCACGATCACGGTCCGGCTGCGGAGGGTGCGGGGGACGTCGTCGCAGGTGGTGTGGGTGACGAAGCCTTCCGCGGTGCGTTCCACGTGCCAGATCGAGTGGCCGAAGCGGTGGTCGAGGAGATGGTGTGCGGCCGACTTCCGCTGGAGGCGCCGGAATTGGCCCCAGCCGTGGTGCAAGGCGCCGTCGTCGCCGTCGCGGTGACGCCAGTACTGGCCGCCCGGGCGCGCTCCCGCTTCGATCAGCACCGTACGGCTGCCCTGTGTCGCGGCGGCGACGGCCGCTGACAGGCCGGCCGGTCCGCCGCCGAGGACCGCGATGTCGTACAGGGTGCCTCCCAGCTCAGCACGCGAGGTCGTCATGACCCGTTCCTTCCTGGGTGGAGACGGTGTCGCCGGGCCGGGCCTCGACGAGGCAGGCGCGGTGGTTGGGGCGCCCGTTGATGGTCACCAGGCAGTCGAAGCACACACCGATGCCGCAGAACACGCCGCGCGGGCGGCCTTCGGTGCGGGTGCGCCGCCAGGAGCGCCGACCGGAGGCGAGGAGAGCGGCGGCCACGCTCTGCCCGGACCGCGCCTGCACGGGCTCGCCGTCGAAAGTGAAGGTGAAGGTGAGTGGCGCAGGGGTCAAGGGGTCGCCTCCTCGAAGCGG
Source organism: Streptomyces sp. AC550_RSS872 (assembly GCF_019049285.1). Classification (GTDB taxonomy): domain Bacteria; phylum Actinomycetota; class Actinomycetes; order Streptomycetales; family Streptomycetaceae; genus Streptomyces. Next base: position 104,361 of record NZ_JAGMUL010000006.1, on the reverse strand, counting down.
TCCGGACGGAACGGCGTCAGGTCCAGATCGGGTTTCTCACCGGACAGATGCTGGGCCAGCAGATGACCGGTGGCGCCGGCCAGTCCGATCCCCGCTCCTTCATGGCCGCAGGCGTGCAGCAGACCGGGTGCGCGCGGGTCCGGGCCGATGACGGGCAGATGGTCCGGACAGTAGGGGCGGAACCCGAGGTAGGTGCGCAGCAGGGAGATGTCGGCGAGGAACGGGAAGAGGCCGATGGCCTGGGCCGCCAGCCTGCGCAGCACCGGCAGGGACACCGTGCGGTCGAAGCCGACCCGCTCACGGCTGGCGCCGATCAGGACGGTGCCGGCCCGGGTTCCCTCGACCACGACCGAGGTCTCCAGGCCCGCGTCGCCGCTGGCGACATTGGCCACGTACTCCGCGGTGTAGACCTTGTGCCGTACGACGCGCGGCAGCGGTTCGGTCACCAGGATGAAGCCCTTGCGCGGCAGGACCGGCACCGGGGCGCCGGCGAGTTCGGACAGCTGCCCGGCCCAGGTGCCCGCCGCGTTGATCACCCACCGCGCGTGCAGGACCGGGACGTCGCAGGAGTCGGTCCGCACTCCCGTGACCGCGCCGCGCTTGTCGCGCACGAAGCCGGTGACGCCGGTGCCGACATGGACGGTCGCCCCGCGCAGCCTGGCCCGGCGCAGCAGTTGGGCGGCGGCCAGCGTCGGTTGGACCTGCGCGTCCTGGGCGTAGAACGCCCCGCCGACGGCTTCCCGGGTCACGTTGGGCTCCAGCTCGAACAACTCGTCCGCGGCGATGTCGACCGCGTCGACCCCCGTCGTCCGCTGGCCCGCCGTCAGGCGCCGCAGTCCCTCGGCCGTCTGCTGCGATCCCGCGACCACCACGCCGCCCTTGGCCTCGTACTCGATCGCGCCCCTGCCCAGATCCTCGCCGATCTCCTGCCACAGACGACAGGACAGCAGGGCCAGGTCGAGTTCGGGTCCGGGCTCCTTGTCGGAGACCAGGATGTTGCCCTCGCAGGCGCTGGTGGTGCCACTGCCGAGGGCACCCCGTTCGACCACGGTGACCCGCAGTCCGGCGGCCGTGCAGTAGTACGCGCACGCTGCACCCACGATGCCTGCCCCGATGACCAGGACATCGGGGCCGGGGGATGGATGAGTCATGTCGGCATCATGTCATATAGCACTGGTGCCGCCACTGCCCTTGCGGCGAAGCCGCTCTCACCTGGTGTTTCCGCGTTTCCGCACGGCGAGGTAGCGGTCGAATGCCTCGCGGGCATCGGGAACGAACGCGTCATGGCGAACCAGTTCGACCAGTTCGGACTCCGTCAACCAGTCGTGCCAGGCGATCTCCTCGGGGTCGGGTTCGACGGGTTCGGTGACGACCACCTCGTGCAGGCCGAGCCAGTACGGGCTGATCGCGCCCGCGCACGGGAACTTGAGCACGAACCTCGGAGACACCCGGACACCCAGTTCCTCCGTCACCTCCCGCGCGGCGGCCTCTTCGTAGGACTCGCCGACCTCTACGGCGCCGCCGAGCATCCAGTTGAACCGGCCCGGGAAACGTGAGGCGTGGTCGGGGCGGCGGTGCACCAGCGTCCGTCCGGCGGGGTCGCGGCACACGACCGTCGCGATCCGATGCAGCCACCCGTGGCGAATCGCATCGCTTCTGCTGACGACGGCCACGATCTCGTCGTGCTCGTCGACCCGCTCGACAAGCTCCTTCTCGCCGGACGCGCTCATGGGGGTCCTCCTCGTCCGAGCGGCGCTCCGCAACGGAGGCCGGGCTCGCGTACTGGATCTGGATCCGGTCGGGTTCCCGGATGTAGCCGACGGCCAGCTCGGGGCAGTCCTCGAACAGGTCGCCGTCGCCCATCACGATAAGGAGGGATCTCGACGTTCACGGCCTGTTGCTCCTTGACGACCGGACGGAGGGCAGTGCCCGGTGCCCCGCCACACAGCAGGACGCGCGCATCACCCTACGGAGAAGCCCGGGAGCGCCGAACGGCCCCCGGGCACCAGGCCCTTGGAGGCGGTCCGCTCGTTCATGTAGCCGCGGTTGCCGAAGCGGATGGTGCCGTTGATGTTGCCGTCGGCGGTGGGCACGCCCGGGTCGTACCGGACGGTGCTGGTCTTGCCCGGGTCGCTGCTCCCGGGCTGCCGGTGCGGACCGCGGGGTGGCCTGTGCGATGCAAGGACCGGTCAGCAGGGCGGCTGCCGGCGCTGTCACGGCCGCTTGGCTGCGCCAGGGTATGGGCGTGCGCCGCGAGGGCATCGGGGCTGGGCGTGAACTCATGGAGGGGTCTTCCTGGGGGGCCGGACGCGAGAGGGCACGTCGGTCGCGGGATCCAGCGTGTACGCGTAGGAGGCGCGGCTCGGTCACCATGCCGTTGGTCTGGCAGGCACCCGTACCGGCACCGGCGAAGACGTGGTCGCGCTGGACCAGCCGGTCGTCACCGTGACGAGCGAGGACGGGTCACAGTCCCGGACCTACCGGATTGCGTTTCAAGCTCGACCCAACACCCCTGACATAAGGCGGTGAAGTAGGACGAGGGGGGCGTACTGGTCCTGGACTGCGGCCCCATGTCGCCGCTCGGCAGCGGTCCGTCCCCCTCGATGTGACTTTCCCCATTGCGCCGCTCGACGGACCCCATGAGTCTCTCGTGGAACATGCGTCCGAAGAACTGTTATCCCGAGCCCACCGATCGATCTCCCAGGTATCGGACAGCATCGTTCGGCGTCGAGGACAGGGAAGTTTTTGATGAGTGGTGCAGAGCGCACGAGGGAGTCGGCGGTACTGGCACTGGTGACCGCTGCCCGCGGCGGCGATCCGGAGGCTCAGGACGCCCTGGTCAGCGCCTATCTCCCGCTGGTCTACAACGTCGTGGGACGGGCACTGAACGGCTCGGTCGACGTCGACGACGTCGTGCAGGACACCATGCTCCGAGCCCTCGACGCGCTGGGGGGTCTGCGTTCCCCCGAGAACTTCCGCTCCTGGCTCGTGGCCATCGCGATGAACCAGGTCCGGGCACACTGGCACGACCGGCAGTCCGCTCCGGGCGCCGTCGAGGAGGCCGAGGACCTCGCCGACCCGGGCGCCGACTTCGTGGACCTGACCCTGGTGCAGCTCCAGTTGTCCGGCCAGCGGCAGGAGACCGCCCGCGCCACGCGTTGGCTGGAGCCGGACGACCGGGGGCTGTTGTCGCTGTGGTGGCTGGAGTGCGCCGGTGAGTTGACGCGGTCCGAGGTGGCCGGGGCCCTGGAACTGTCGCCGCAGCACACGGCGGTCCGGGTGCAGCGGATGAAGGCACAGCTGGAGGCGGCGCGTGTGGTGGTGCGCGCGCTCGACGCGCGGCCGCGCTGCCCGGAACTCCAGGGCACGCTGGCCTCTTGGGACGGCCGGCCGTCGGCGCTGTGGCGCAAGCGAATAGCCCGGCATGCCCGTGGTTGCGGGCATTGCTCCGGTTTGTGGAGCGGGTTGATGCCCGCCGAGGGGCTGCTGGCCGGTCTGGCGCTGGTCGCCGCGACGCCCGCCCTGCTGGACAGCGTGCTGTCCGCCTCCGGCGGCATGGCCCTGGCCGGCTCCACGTCCCGGCTGCCCTCGTCCGCGGGCCCTGGCGGATCGGGTCCCGGATCCGGGCACCGCGGCGGGCGCGGCCGTGCGACCTCCCGCACCGAGGCCCGCCGGCGTCGGCGTATCCGGCGCCGAGCCGTCGGCGGTGTCGTGGTCGCGCTCTGCGTGGCGGGCGGTGGCCTCTGGTACTTCGACACGGCGCCCGGGACCGGCAGCACCGAGGAAGCCGCCGCCTCGCGGACCGCCGGCGCGCCAGCCGTGGACATGTCGGAACCCAAGCCCGTCGAGACCTCTCCGTCGGCCTCGAAGTCCCCGTCGCCGTCCGCCTCGCCCTCGAAGAAGGCGAGGCCCTCCAAGTCCCCACGCCCGACCGGGAAGAGCGCGCCGACTCCCCGGCCGTCCACCCGGCCGACCCGGACCGCGTCCAGCACGCCCCAGGCGCAGGCGGCCCCCGCGGGCGAGGTCGCGCAGGTCGTCGCCCTGGTGAACAAGGAGCGGTCGGCCGCCGGCTGCGGTCCCCTCTCCGAGGACCCGCTGCTCAACAAGGCCGCGCTGGGCCACTCCGAGGACATGGACGCCCGCGACTTCTTCGACCACACCAACCCGGACGGCGCCGACCCCGGGCAGCGCATCACCGCCGCGGGCTACACCTGGTCCACATACGGGGAGAACATCGCCATGGGCCAGCAGACCCCGGAGGCCGTGATGGACTCCTGGATGAACAGCCCCGGCCACCGCGCCAACATCCTCAACTGCGCGTTCAAGGACATCGGCGTCGGCATCCACAAGGGCAGCGGCGGCCCCTGGTGGACGCAGAACTTCGGCGCCAAGCAGTGAACCGGGCGGAGGACGCCGTACGGCGCGCTATCGCGTCCGGCGAGTTCACGCCGACCGACGTGGACGACCTCGCCACCCTCCTCGACGCCGCGCTTGCCTCCCTCTGAAGCCATGTGTCCCGCCGCGCTCGGCCTGCCGCAGACCCTGCCGACCCCGTTCATCCCCGTCATCGAGGGCTCGCTCCCCAGCCAGAACATCATCGAGGGCGACGGCTACTGGACGTCGTTCGGCAACGACCCGGAGACCGGTGAGCCGCAGACCCTGAACTGGTGGATCGACCAACTGGCCGCCAAGGCCTGGGCGGTGGTCGCGCCGGCATCTGTGCCACCTTCGGCGGCGTCCACGCCATGTCCGGCAACCCGACCGGCTGCACGGGCCTCGCCGACTACGCCAGGACGGCCTGGGTGACCTCGTCCACGGAATCGCACATGGGCGATGCTCCCAGCGGGCATCGGGGTGTCGGGCCGCCACCGATCCTCGGCGCCCTCGGCCACGAGGCGCGGGAGACGGCCGCGGACGGGTGCGGGGACTCCTCGGACGGGTTCGTGGATTCCTCCGGGCGGCTCAACAGAGGCGTGGCCCTCGGGTCGGTGAGCAGCACGGGAACCATGGCGTGCAGGGCCGCGACGGCCCGCTCGACCGCGTCCCGCACTCTCGCGCTGATGCGTGGGCCTCCGGCGGGGCGGCTCCCGCGGTGCCGACGGGGAGGTCCGGCTCGATCAGCGACAGGGTGCCGGCACGGTGGCCCCGCACCGCCGCGTCGACCAGGACGACCGTGTCGTAGCCGTCGAGCAGTTCGTACGCGAGGTCCATCCCGCGGATGCCGAAGTCCCGCACCCGCACCTCGGCCGGCAGCGGGCGGCGGTCCGGGGCGCGGATCACCCCGGGGCCGAAGGCGTCGTCCGCGAGGAAGATGTTGCCGACGCCCGCCACCAGCAGCCGCGCACTCAACACGCACCCCCGGTGGCCAGCGGGTTCGCCGAGTCGCTCGGCTGCTTGCGGACGAACGCCGAGCGCAGGGCGTGGTACGGGGCGCGCGGGTCGAAGAAGGCGGCGCGCATACGGGTGAGTTCGTCCCGCCGGTACTCGGCGAGGGGCCGCTGGAGCTCGTCCGCGTGACGTGCGGTGGCCTTGGCGGTGATACGGCGTGTGAGGTGCGGGTCTTGGGCCACGTCGGCAATCAGACGCTCTACCTCGGTGGCGAACCTCTGGGCCGGAACCGGCACCAGACGGTCCACCAGCCCGATCCGCTGGGCGGTCGCGGCGCTCATCGGCAGCGCCTCGGTCGTCAGCCGCTCGGCCGTCTCGGCGCCCACGCGGCGCGGCAGCGAGTAGGTCCAGTACTCCGACCCGAACAGGCCCATGCGCCGATAGTGCGCGTTGAGGACGCTGCCCGTGCGGCACCAGACCTCGTCGGCGGCAAGCGCGAGCATGACGCCGCCGGCCGCCGCGTTGCCGCCGAGGGCCGCGACCACCAGCCTGTCGGTGGTGCGCAGCACCGCCTCGACCAGGTCGTTCATGGCGTTGAGATTGGACCAGGACTCGCCCGCCGGATCGCCCGACGCCTCGATGACGTTGAGATGGATGCCGTTGGAGAAGAAGTCGCGGGCGCCGCCGAGCACCAGCACCGAGGTGGGGCGGGTGAGCGCGTACCGGTAGGCGGCGAGCATCCTGCGGCAGTGGTTGGTGCTCATCGCCCCGCCGGGGAACGAGAAGGTCAGGAAGCCGACGTCACCCTGCTGCCGGTAGCGGATGTCGCTCCAGGTGGTGCGGCCGGGGGGCAGGCTGAGCGAGGCGGCGATCTCCGGCAGCCAGTGCGGGCGGTCGCTCGAACCCGGCACGCCGCGGGTGCCGGGCGGAGCCGGGAACGTGGCGAGCACCGAGGCCGCGGGGCGGCGGAACGGGGCCGGGTCGCCGGAGTTCTTGCGGGGTCGCAGTTCCGGGATCCACACGGCGCCGTCCCGGGTGGCCCGGCAGACCGCGCCGGACCGCGTGGCGAGCAACTCGCCGGGGTGCCCGTGCAGCAGGTCCTCGGGATGACCGCCGTGCAGGTACACCTCCTGGCCGCAGATCTCGTCCAGCACCCCCGGCTGCGAGTCGGCGCCGCGGAGCTTGCGCAGCACCGTGGCCGTGCTGTCGTTCTCCCAGTCGATCCGGCGTTGCTCCTGGCGGACGAGGTCGCGCCACACCACGGGGATCGCGGGGTCGCTCTGCGGCTTCGGCTTGAACGATCCGTCGGCGAACCGCCGCACGGCCAGCAGTACGGCGGCCGTGGCGGCGTCGGAGACCTCGTTGCGGTACAGGTCGCTCTTGCCGACCGGCACCACCGGGAAGGTCCCCTCGGCCCACACGTCGCCCGCGTCCATCGCCGCCTGGGCCTGAAGCACCGTCACACCCCAGGCAGGCGCCTTCTCGGTGATCGCCCAGTCCAGGGAGGACGGGCCGCGGTCACCGGGTGGCCCCGGATGCACGACCAGGCAGGTGTGCTCCTGCCACACGTCCTCCGGCAACGCCGTCTTCAGCATCGGAGCGACGACCAGTTCCGGACGCGCCTCGCGTACGGCGGCCCGGACCGCGTCGGGGCCGTGCGAGGCGAGGACGACGTCCACCCCGTGCCCGAGGTCCGACAGTTCGGCGTACAGCCGCTGGGACAGGCTGTTGAACGCGCTGGCGACGAGCAAGATGTCCATGACATCGCATGTTCGCCGGTCGGAGGAGGGCCGAGAAGGACCACGGGCGGCGTTTCGCGGGCCGTCGTCGTGTTCCTTCCGCCCGCTGAGTGACACTTGATCAGGAAACCGGCGCTTCCTCGGCGCCGTTCGGGGCGGCGGTAAGCCCGGCGCGGTGCAGGAAGGGGCGGCAGCGTCCAGGCCGCTGACTACCTCAACGTGTCGTCTCCAGCAGCTCCCGCGCCATCAGCCGTGCGGGCCGTTCGGTGTGTGCGGCGACGCGGCGGAACGTCTCCTGGGCGGGGCGGGCCGGCCAGTCGGAGGGAAGGTGCCGGGCGGGGAGCCGTGGGTCCGTGCGGATGGTCCAGAGCCATTCGCTGACCAGCCGCAGCCGGGTCCCGATCGGGTCGTCGCCCGATCCGGCGTCCAGATGGGCCGTCCATCGCTTGTCGAAGGTGACGTAGCGCGCGGCGATGCTCTCCAGGTCCCAGGCGCCATGGATCATCCGCGCGATGTCGGTGGCGTCGTCCGCCTGGGCGTGGAAGATCTTGACATGGTCGGTCAGACCCAGCTCCGCGACCACGGCGGCGACGTCGACCCTCCCGGGCGCGATCCACAGCCCGCTGTACAGCGCCCCGAACCCGGACCAGGTGAGCCGGGAGCGCAGGTCGTGGCGCTGGCGTTTCCAGGAGTCGGGCAGGGAGAACCCGAGCAGGGTCCAGGAGCCGTCCCAGTCGTCGTTGACCGCGCCCTGCTGCCAGATGCGGACGCGGCCGTCCTCCAGGACGCGGGTCGCCTGCGGGGTGAGGCCGAAGAACATCTTGCGGCCCTCGCGCCGGCGCCGCAGCAGACCGCGGTTGACCATCCGGGTGAGGGTCGAGCGCACGGCCTGCTCACCGACCCCCACCCGGCCGAGCACGTCGATGATGCTGCCCGAGTAGACGCACAGGTCGCCCTCGTCCAGCACGTGGTTGCCGAAGAACGTCAGCATGAGCGACTGCGGGCGCTGCTGCGGCCCCTCTGAGCTGCCCTGACCGTCCAGGATGTCGTCGTCCTCCACGGAGCACAGCGTACGACCGCCCCCCGACCGTGCGGCGGGCGGTCGTACGGCTTCAGCGGCCGTCGGCGGGGTGGGCAAGGTCGTACGGACGCGGATACGGGGCGGGGCGGTACGGCACATAGCGCGTGGGTGTCGTCGGATCGGCCTTTGTGGCACGGGAGTTGAGGGAGTCAGGATCGGTTCCGACCCACTTGCCGGCGGTGAGGCGGTCCTCCAGGGTGTGCAGGGCCGAGAGCTGTTCGGCGGGGCTGAAGGTGCAGTGCCCGGCGTTGTCCGTGTACGCCTGCCGCAGCAGGGACGCCGACCCGGCGCTGGTGACGGCCCGCTTCAGGGCGCTCTCCGTCTGCACGGGGACGAGGGCGTCGCCGATGGTGTGGACGGAGAGCTGCGGCTTGGTCAGTTTGCCGGTGAAGGAGCTGGTGCGGCTCATCCGGGCCACGGCGTCCGGGTCGGCTCCGATGCGCGGGGCGCGGTTGAGGGTGGCGAGGTCGGCGCGCAGGGACAGGCCGGCCTTCTTGTACAGCTCGGTGACCTCCTTGCGGACGGAGGACTTGCCGAGCAGCCGTGCGTGGTCGACGCCGGTGTTCCAGGACATGTTGCCGCCCGCCCGGGTCTCGGCCTCCTGCCGCCAGCTGAAGGCGGGGAACTTCACCAGACCCTTGACGGCCGTGTACTGGTTCGCCTGCTGTGCGTCCCAGTCCGTCGGGGCGGGCCGCGGCTGTGCCGGATCGTTCCAGCCCGGGATGTTGTGCAGGGCGGCGGCCAGGGCGATCCGGGCCCGCCCGGCCGGCGTCGATTGCGCCGAGTCGACCGCGGCCGTCAGAGCGTTCGCCGCGTCGGCGGCCGTCTGCTGGTCGGGGAGGTTCACCAGGGGGATCGCGGAGCCGGGCGCGAGGAGCGTCTTGAGGGCGAAGACCGGGTCGAGGGTGTTGTTCCAGTTGGCGACACCGCCGTGGACCAGACCGCACAGGGAGAGCGAGCCGTCGATGCGCTCGGGGTGCCGCTCGGCGATCGCGGTCGTGACCAGACCGCCGTACGACCGTCCCCAGGCGATGGTCCGGGAGGGTGCCCCGAAGCGGTCGGTGAAGACGGAGAGGGTGGCGAGCTGGTCGGGGACCGCGTCCGTCACGGCCCAGCCGGTGGTGGCGTAGGAGGAGCCGATGAGGGCGTAGCCCCGCTGGAGGAGCAGGGCCTTCGTGGCGTCGTCCGGGGCGTTCTGGGCGGGGTTGGCCGGGCCGGGCGTGTAGCCGTGGCTGAAGACCAGGACGGTGCCGTTCCAGCCTGCGGGCACATCCATCAAGTACGTGGCGCCCGAGGGGAGTTGGCCGTCGACGTGGGTGGCCCCGGGGGCGGCGGCGGCCGAGGTGGGGAGCGCGGTGACGGCGAGCAGCAGCGCCGCGGCGAGGGTGGTGCGGGACCCGTTTCTCATGCGGTGATCTCCTGCGTGTGGGGGGCCTCGGCGGGTTCGGTCGTGGAGCCGGAGAGGGACGTACGGCTGGTCTCGCGCACGAACCAGACGGTCAGCGCGGTGATGAGGGAGCCTCCGCAGATCAGCAGGGCGACGGGGGTGCCGTTGCCGCTGCCGGCCACCAGGCTTCCGGCGATCATGGGGGAGAAGCCGGCGCCGATGAGAGTGGCGCCCTGGTAGCCGAGGGAGGCGCCGGTGTAGCGGACCCGGGTGCCGAACATCTCGGTGAGCAGCGCGCCCAGGGGGCCGTACATCACGGACTGGGCGATGCCGTGGCCGAGGACGACCGCGAGGATGAGCAGTCCCGGAGACCTGGAGTCGACCAGGGCGAGCACGGGGAACGCGAGCGCGGCCGAGGTGACGGCTCCGGCGAGGACGACCGGGCGGCGGCCGACGCGGTCGGAGAGCGCGGAGGCGCAGGGCAGCACGACCAGGGCGGCACAGGCGGAGACGGTGAGCGCGGTGAGCACCTGCGGGCGGGCGTAGCCGATGCCGGTGGCGTACGCGATGAGGTAACTGGTCAGCAGGGACTGGGCGGTGAAGGCGCCGATGCCGACACAGCAGGCCAGCAGCAGCGGACGGGGACTGCGCAGCACGTCGACGATGGGCAGCCGGGCCTCGGCGCGGTCCTTCTTCACCTCGGCGAACAGCGGGCTCTCGACGACCTTCAGCCGGACGAACAGGCCGACGCCGAGCAGCACCACGCTCAGCAGGAACGGCACACGCCAGCCCCAGGCCGCGAACTGGTCCCGGGGCATGGCGACCACGAGAGTGACGACCAGCGAGGAGAGCAGGGAGCCGAGCGGTGCTCCCATCTGCGTGAAGCTCGACCACAGGCCGCGGCGCCGCTCGCCGGCGTGCTCGACGACCATCAGGGTGGCGCCGCCCCACTCACCTCCGATGGCGAGGCCCTGGACGACGCGCAGCGTGATCAGCAGGACCGGCGCCCAGACGCCGATCGTGTCGTACGTGGGCAGCAGGCCGATCAGGAAGCTGGCGCCGCCCATCAGTCCCATGGTGAGCAGCAGCATCGACTTGCGGCCGAGCCGGTCGCCGAAGTGCCCGAAGACGATGCCGCCGAGCGGGCGGGCGACATAGCCGGCGGCGAAGGTGCCGAACGCGGCGATCGTGCCGACGGCCGGGTCGGCGCCGGGGAAGAACAGCTCGCCGAAGACGAGGGCGGCGACGGTGCCGTAGACGAGGAAGTCGTAGAACTCCACGGCGGTACCGAGCAGCCCGGAGAGCGCCACCCGGCGGAGTTGCCGGGTGCTTTCGGGGCTGGCCGGTGACGGTGATGCGACGGGGGACGGGGGCATCGCGGTCTCCCTTGACCGGGGGAAGGACACCGCGAAGGTAGGCTTCAAGCTGACCGCCGTCAAGAAAGTGCACAACATTAGACCGTGCTCCATTGAAGGAGGCTGAAGCGGTTGGTCTACCCGGCAGGCGTCAGGACGGTGTCACCGCCAGCCGAAGCGGCGGTCCACCACCGCCGCGAACTCCTCCAGGGTCAGCACCTCGTCGCCGTTCTGGTCGGCCGCGTCGAACAGCGCGGAGGAGGCGTCCTCGTCTCCCAGGCCCCAGAACGGCAGGTCTCCCGACGCGGCCAGAGACGGCCCCTTCGTCCGCAGCGCGATGATCACCTCCGCGCGGGTCAGGGTCCCGTTCTCGTCGAGGTCGAGCGCCTCGAACAGCTTGCGGGCCTTGTCACTCATCGTGTCATCCTCGTTCCTGTCGTCGGCGGACGAGCCGACGCACCCCCGTCACCTGAGGAGGACGCCTGCGCGGGCCCTCGGGTTCCCTCCGCCGTAGTGTGTGGCTCATGGCCGGTGAGAGTGACCTGAGCACATTGCTGAGCGGAATCCGTCCGGAGCTGAATCCGGGCCGCTATGTCTTCACCACGGTCGAGGGGAGTGTGCCCGCGGGCGTCACCCCCGTCGCCACGGTCGCCGAACCGGAGGGCCTGACCCTCGTGGTGCGCCAGGAGGAGGCGGACGCGGCCGGGCTGGCGTACGACTATGTCGCCGGGTGGATCACCCTGCGTATCGTCTCCGCACTCGACGCCGTGGGCCTGACCGCGGCGTTCTCCCGGGAACTCGCCGAGGCCGGTCTGAGCTGCAACGTGGTGGCCGGCTACCACCACGACCACCTCTTCGTGCCGCACGAGCACGCCGACCGGGCCGTCGCCGCCCTGGAGGACCTGGCCCGGCGTTCGAGCTGAGGGAACCTGACCGGGGCGGCGCGGGGTCAACGACGAAGGCGGGTGCGGGCGATCAGCCACATCAGATACGGCGCGCCGACCGCCGCCGTGAGGACACCCACCGGCAGCTCGACCGGGGAGAACAGCCTGCGGGCCAGCAGGTCCGCGACGACGACGATCGCGGCGCCGGTCAGGGCGGAGCAGAGCAGCGGGATCTGCGCGGTACGGGTCAGCCGGTGGGCGATCTGCGGGGCGAGCAGCGCCACGAAGTCGACCGGGCCCGCCGCGCCGGTCGCCACCGACGCCAGCACCACGCCGAGCGCGGTGAGACCCAGCCGTACCGGGCCGAGCCGCACACCCAGCGCGGTCGCCGTACTGTCGTCGAGGGACACCATGCGCTGCGCGTACGCCGCCCACAGCAGCGCCGGGACCAGGGCCGCGAGGACCAGCGCGAGCGGCGCGGCCTGGTCGTAACCCCGGCCGTTGAGCGAACCCGTCAGCCACACCTTGGCCTGCTGGGCCACCAGATAGTCGCCCTTGGTGAGGAAGAGCCGGGTCAGCGAGCCGAGTGCGATCGAGACACCGATCCCGACGAGGACGAAGCGCGTGGCATGCAGCCCGCCCCGCCAGGCGAAGGCGTAGACGAGCGCGGCGGCCGCGAGCCCGCCCACGACCGAGACGTACGGCAGGAGGCTGTACGAGGTGACCCCGAAGGTCATCGCGGTCACCGTCGCCGCGCCCGCGCCGTGCGTGACGCCGATGACGTCCGGACTGGCGAGGGAGTTGCGGGCGACGGTCTGGACCAGCGCGCCGGAGGCCCCGAACGCGGCGCCGACCAGCAGCCCCGTCACCAGCCGGGGGAGACGCAGCGTGCCGACGACCAGCTCGTCGGGGCTCGGCTGCCCGAGCAGGACGCGCACGACCTCCGTGGGGGAGACGTACGACTCGCCGACGCACAGGGAGACCACGACCGTCGCCGCGAGCAGGGCGGCCAGCAGGACCGCCACGGCACATGCCCGGCGGTGCAGCAGGAAGCTGCCGTCCCGCACGCGGACGACGGTGTAGCCGGACGGGCGAAGACGCCGTGGTGCCGGGGCGGTCCGCTCCAGGGGCTGGGTCATGCCGGCACCGTCGCCTTCCTCCGTACCAGCGCGACCAGGAACGGCACGCCGAGCAGCGCGGTCATCACGGCCACCGGCACTTCCGAGGGCGCGAAGAGGACCCGGCCGAGCACGTCCGACACCAGGATCACCACGGGACCCAGCAGCGCGGACAGGGTGAGCACCCACCGGTGGCCGGCCCCCACCAGCGCCCGCGCGATGTGCGGAACGGCCAGGCCGGTGAACGCGATCGGACCGGCGACCGCGACGGCGACCCCGGTCAGCACGGTCGCGGCGAGCGCGCCGACGGCCCGCAGCAGCGCGACCCGGTGACCGAGCCCCCTGGCCACGTCGTCGCCGAGAGCCAGCGCGTCCAGACCCCGCGCCACGACAGCGACCAGCAACAGCCCCACCAGGACGAACGGCCAGGTCTGCGTGACTACTTCGCCGTCCCGGCCGGCGATCGAGCCGACGTCCCAGAACCGGAACTCGTCCAGGGCACGGGCGTCGGTCGTGACGATCGCGGAGACCACGGAGGCGATGAACGCGTTCATCGCGGCCCCGGCCAGCGCCAGTTTGACCGGCGAGGCGCCGCCGCGACCGCTGCCCGCCACCGCGTAGGCGGCCACGGCCGCGAGCCCCGCCCCGGCGAACGCGAACCAGACGTAGCCGGCGGGCGAGTGCACCCCGAGGAACGCGATGGCGCACACGACCCCCAGCGAGGCGCCCTGGCTGACGCCGAGGACGCCGGGCTCGGCGATCGGGTTGCGGGTGATGCCCTGCATGACCACCCCGGCGACCGCTAGGGCGAGTCCGACCAGCACGCCAATGACCGTGCGGGGAACGCGCAGCGCGCGCACGACCTGCGCGTCGTCGCCGTCGCCGCCGTGCAGCAGGGCGTCGAACACCTGGGCCGGGGGAATCTGCCGGCTGCCGAGGGCGAGGCTCAGCAGGACGGCGAGGAGCAGCAGGAGCACGCCCGCGACCGTCCAGGCGACACGGCGCCGGGTGGCACGGGACATGCGGTTCCTTCTGCTGTTTCGCTTGCTGCTGTTTCGCTTGCTTGCCGGTTCTCTTGCCTGCTTACGCGCGGGCCTATTTGGTGAGGTACTTCTCCAGGTCCCCGAGGACCTCGTCGGCCGCGGTGACGCCCAGACCCAGGTACCAGGTCTCGTCCGGAACGTCGTACGCGTGCCCGGCCTTGACCGCCTTCAGGTTCTTCCACAGCGGGTTGCCCTGCGCGCGGGACTTGTCGGTGGCCTTCGCGTCGCCGTACACGCCGGTGAAGATGTAGTCGGCGTCGGCCTGGTCGATGTTCTCGGCGCTGACCTCGGCGGCCAGGTCCTCGATGTCCTGGTTCTTCGGGCGCGGGATGCCGGCGTCCTTGAGGATGGTGCCGATGAACGAGGCGTTCGCGTACAGCCGGATCACTCCGTCCGGCAGGTAACGCACCATCGACACGGTCGGCTTGTCCGCGCCGAGCTTGGCGTCGAGTGCGTCGACCTTCTTGTCGTACGCGGCGAGCTTCGCCTTGGCCTCGGCGGTCTTGTCCAGGGCCGCGGCGTTGAGGAGGTAGTTCTCCTTCCACGTGAAGCCCGGGCGGATGGAGAAGACCGTGGGTGCGATCTGCGACAGCTCGTCGTACTTGTCCGCGGCACGCAGCTGGCTGCCGAGGATCAGGTCCGGCTTGAGGCCGGCGATCGCCTCCAGGTTGAGGTTGTTGATGGTGCCGACGTTCTCCGGGGTGCCGGCGTCCTTCTTCAGATACGAAGGCAGTTCGGGCGAGCCCTCGGTGGGGGCGAGACCGACCGGCTCGATGCCGAGCGAGACGACGTTGTCGAGCTCGCCGACGTCCAGGACCACGACACGCTTGGGCTGGGACTTCAGGACGGTCTCGCCCATGGCGTGCTCGATGGTGCGCGGCCACTGGCCCGGCTTGGCATCCGTGCCCATCTCCGCGGTCTTCTTCGCGGCGGACGCGAAGTCCTTGCCGCCCTTGGCCACGTCCTTCTTGCCGCCCGCTCCGGCCGCGGAACCCGCGTTGTCCGCGCCGTCGTCGGAGCTGCCGCAGGCCGCGAGGGACAGTGCGGCGGCGACGGCAAGAGCGACAGCGGCAGTGCCGCGGCGCCGGTGAAGCATGACAGGCTCCCTTGGGGTGCACAGTGGTCAACCGTTAGGCCAGCCTCACCTTATCCAGAGCCTCTCCCTGCCTCGTACACGGGGTCTGTGTGGTTCCTGTCACGGCCCTGTGGGCGGACATACGGCTGCCTCGGCGCCCTGACCTGCCAGGACGCCGAGGAGGTGGGCATACGTCAGGCCGACGAGCAGGCCGAGTCGTTGAGCGTGAAGGCCACGGGGGTCGGGTTCGTGCTGCCCTTCGTGGCCGTGAAGCCCAGGGTGACCGAGCCCGCCGGGGCGATCGTCGCCGTGTAGGACGCGGAGGCGACGCTCACGTCGGCGCCGCTCTGCGTCGCGGTGCCGCCCCACAGGTTGCTGACGCGCTGACCGTCCGGGAAGGTCCAGCGCAGCGTCCAGCCGTTGATCGCCGTGCTGCCGGTGTTACGGACGGCGATCTCGCCCTGGAAGCCGCCGGGCCACTCGTTCGTCACCCGATAGGTGACCCCGCACGAAGCCGACGATCCACCCGGCGACGTGGTCACGGTCGCGGTGCCGGAGCGCTGCGAGCGGTTGCCGGCGGCGTCGCGCGCGTAGACCGCGAAGGTGTACGAGGTCTCCGGGGCGAGGCCGGTGACGGTGGCGGATGTGCCGGTCGTCGTGGTGGCCGCGGTCTCGGCCCCGCCGCCGACGCGGACCACGTCGTAGCCGGTGACGCCGTTCGCGTCGGTGGCGGCGGCCCAGTTCAGGGTGACGGACGAGGACGTCATGGCGAAGGCGGTCGGTGTCCCGGGCGCGGTCGGGGGAGTGGTGTCGCCGCCGGAGGAGGAATAGACGTCGGCCTCCTCGGACGTGGCGGCGATGCCGTTCGCGCCGTGGAAGATGCGCCGGCCCCAGGAGCTGAGCCGCGTCGGGTCGAAGTCGGTCGACAGGTCGAGGACCGGGTCGGTGTTGCCGCTCCAGGACCAGGCCAGGTAACCGAGTCGGAGCTGCTGGGCGGCGGCCGTCATGGTGTCCTCGTCCGGGTCGCCGTACTGGTCGGGCGGGCCCCCGAACTCACCGATGAGGAGCGGCAGTCCGGCGTTGACGAAGGCGTTCAGATAGTCCGTGATCTCCCGCGCGGTGTCATAGACGCTGTACATGTGGATCGAGAAGATCAGGTTGCCGGTGGGGTCGGCGTCGTAGACGGACTGGGCGTTGGCGCGCATGACGCCCTGCCAGTCCTGGCCCCAGTTGGGCGCGTCCACCATGATCGTGTGGGCGAAACCGGCGTCGCGCAGCTTCTTCACCGCCGCGATCGTGGGGTCGGTCCAGCCGGCGGGGTCGGTGTTGCCCCAGGGCTCGTTGCCGATGTTGACGATGACGTAGTCCTCTTCACCGGCGAGTACGTCCTTCAGGCCGATCCAGTAGTCGGCCGCGTGGTCGAGGGTCCCGGCCGCGGCCTCCTCCCCGTACCCGGTGGTGTCGTGCACCTCCAGCACGCAGATCAGCCGGTTGGCCTTGCACCGGGCGATGACGGCGGCCACGTCCTCCGCGCCGTTCTTGGTCCAGCGATGGCCGTCGGAGAGGACGACGCGAACGGTGTTGGCGCCGAGCGCCTTCACATCGGCCAGCGACTGGGTCTCGCCCGGGTACCAGGTGTGGGCGTGGTTGACGCCCCGCATCACGAAGTCGTTCCCGGACGCCTCCAGCAGGCGGCCGTTGTGGATGTGCAGCCCGGTGGCCGCCGCCTGGGCGGGCGTGGCGAGGGAGAGCAGGGAGACGAGCAGGCCCAGGACGGCGGCTACGACCGCGGCCATGCGCGGGGCGCTTCGTGAGGTGATGCCGGTGCTGGATCTCATGGCGGCTCCGTGGGTGAGAGAGGATGACGGTGCGTCAGGAGGACGCGGCGCGCGCCGTGCGTGTGACAGTCGCCGTCGGGGGTGCCGGCCGTCGCCGGGGTATCGGCGACGCATCCGAAGCTCGCGCTCGCGCCAGGGGGTGTTTTGAAGGTCCCGTGCGGTGCCCGCGCCCGCCGGGCGCCGCGGGCGCTGTGCGGGACTTTCAAAACACCCCCTAGGTGCGAACATGCCGTTCCATACGGCGTCGGCGTCGGCGACGGTCGCGGTGCCGTCGGCGCCGGTGCTGAGGGTGTCGTTCCGGACCTGAGTGAGGCGGGCCCCGTCCGCCGGTACGACCGCCGCGGTCCAGCCCGAGACGGAGGAGGCGGACGCGTACCGCGCATGGTGTTCCCTTCCCCGGTGAGGTGGGAGCGCTCCCATGGAACATCAAGCCATTGTTGTCATTGACGCGTCAAGAGGTGGGGGCAGGACTGAGATGCTGTCGGTCCGAGCACGGTCCGTTCGAGGAGGCGTCCATGTCCGAGCCGTCCGTCCTTGCCGCGCTGGTGTCCGCGTTGCGAGGTGGATCGATCGAAGTCGTCGACCTGACCTCGCCCCTGTCGTCCTCCACACCGGTGATCCAACTGCCGCCCCGGTTCGGGCAGAGCGCGGTCTTCGAGCTGGAGGAGATCAGCCGGTACGACGACCGGGGCCCTGCCTGGTACTGGAACAACTTCCGCAGCGGCGAGCACACCGGCACCCACTTCGACGCCCCGAACCACTGGGTCACCGGCAAGGACCTCACCGACGTGGCCTCGGTGCCGGCCAGGAAACTGATCGCCCCGGCGGCGGTGCTGGACTTCAGCGCCGAGGTCGCCAAGGATCCCGACTTCCTGGTCGAGGTCGACCACGTCAAGGCGTGGGAAGCGGAGAACGGCACCCTGCCCGACGGCGGTTGGCTGCTGCTGCGCACCGGCTGGGACGCCCGCTCGCACGATCAGCAGGCCTTCCTCAACGCCGACGACAACGGTCCGCACACCCCCGGTCTGTCCGCGGAGTGCGCCCGCTGGGTGGCAGAGGAGGCGCCGGTGATCGGTCTCGGCGTCGAGACGGTGGGCACGGACGCCGGGCGCGCGCACTCCTTCGAGCCCGCCTACCCCTGCCACTCCTACCTCATGGGCAGTGACAAGTACGGCCTGACACAGCTTCAGAACCTCGCCGAGCTGCCGCCGACCGGCTCCGTCGTCATCGCCGGACCACTGCCCATCGTCACCGGCTCCGGGGCCCCTGCCCGGGTGCTCGCGCTGGTGGAGCGGGGCCGCTCATGAAGGTCGCGGAAGCGGTCGGCCGGGCGCTGTGCGCGGCCGGGGTCGACCAGGTCTTCGGGGTGGTCGGATCGGGCAACTTCCACGTCACCAACGCGATGGTCGCGGCGGGGGCGCGGTTCGTCGCCACCCGCCATGAGGGCGGCGCGGCGACGATGGCCGACGCCTACGCCCGGACCAGCGGCACGGTCGCGGTGGTGAGCGTGCACCAGGGGCCCGGCCTGACGAACGCCATGACCGGGATCGCGGAGGCGGCCAAGAGCCGTACGCCGCTCGTCGTGCTCGCGGCCGAGGTGACCGAGCCCAGGTCCAACTTCCACGTCGACCAAGAGGCGTTGGCCCGTGCCGTGGGCGCGGTTCCGGTGCGGATCACGTCGGCGGAGGGAGCCGTCCAGCAGGCGTGTGCGGCGGTCGGACTGGCGGTGCGAGAGCGGCGTACGGTGCTGCTCAACCTCCCGCTGCCGGTGCAGGCGCTGGACGTGCCCGACGGCGCCCTGGAGCAGGCGGCGCCACCGCGGCGGCGGGACGCGGTCGAACCGGACGCCGACGAGGTGGCCGCGCTGTCCCGGTTGCTCGGGCAGGCCCGACGGCCCGTCTTCGTGGCCGGCCGCGGAGCGCGCGGGACGGGCTGCCGCGAGGCCCTGGAGACGCTGGCCGAGCACTACGGCGCCCTGCTCGCGACCTCGGCCGTCGCCCGCGGGCTCTTCCACGGCAACCCGTGGTCCCTCGACATCTCCGGCGGCTTCGCCTCGCCCCTCGCCTCCGAACTGATCCAGGGCGCGGACCTGATCGTCGGCTGGGGCTGCGCCCTCAACATGTGGACCATGCGGCACGGCCATCTGATCGGCGCCGACGCCACCGTCGTACAGGTCGACGACGACCCGTCCGCGCTCGGCGCCCACCGGCCGGTGCACCTCGGTGTCACCGGCGACGTCCGGCTCACCGCACGACGGGCGTCCGAGGTGGGTGGCGAGCGGCGGCAGGGCTACCGGACAGCGCGGATCGGTGAGGCCCTCGTGGCTCGCCTGCGCCTGCGTGACGTGCCGTACGAGGACACGAGCACACGGGAGCGGATCGACCCGAGGACCCTGAGCATCGCGCTCGACGACATCCTGCCCGCGGAGCGGGTGGTCGGCGTGGACTCCGGGAACTTCATGGGCTATCCGAGCGCGTATCTGTCGGTGCCGGACGAGCAGGGCTTCTGCTTCACGCAGGCGTTCCAGTCGATCGGGCTGGGGCTCGCGACCACGATCGGCGCCGCGCTGGCCCGGCCGGACCGGCTGCCCGTCGCGGCGCTCGGCGACGGCGGCGCGCTGATGAGCGCCGTGGAGCTGGACACCGTACGACGGCTCGGGCTGCCCATGGTGGTCGTCGTGTACGACGACGAGGCCTACGGCGCCGAGGTGCACCACTTCGGTCCCGACGGGCACCCGCTCGACACGGTGCGGTTCCCGCCGACGGACATCGCCGCCGTGGGGCGGGGTCATGGCTTCGAGGCGGTGACCGTGCGGACGCCGGCCGACCTGAAGGCCGTGGCGGACTGGGTCGCCGGGCCGCGGTCCGCGCCGTTGCTCATCGACGCCAAGGTCGTCGCCGATCACGGGTCCTGGTGGTTGGAGGAGGCGTTCCGCGGCCACTGAGCAGGCGAGGAAGGGGGGAAAGCCGAACGCCGACCCGGCTGTCGGCACCGCATTGCCGGCAGACGGGTCGGCGTTGGCCGGGCGGGATCAGACCGCCGGCGCCGGGAAGGTCGGGTACTCCACCCCGGAGACGTGCTGGACGACGCGGATGACCTGGCAGGAGTAGCCGAACTCGTTGTCGTACCAGAGGTAGAGGATCGCGTTGTCGCCTTCCACCTTCAGCGCGCCGGCGTCGACGATCGAGGCGTGACGCGAGCCGATGAAGTCGCTCGAGACCGCGTCGGGCGCCGTGATGAAGTCGATCTGGCGGCGCAGCGGCGAGGTCAGCGACACGTCGCGCAGGTGGTCGAGGACCTCCTCGCGGCTGGTCTCGCGGGCCAGCTGGAGGTTGAGGATCGCGATGGAGACGTCCGGGACCGGGACGCGGATGGAGCTGCCGGTGATCCTCGCCTTGAGGTCCGGGAGCGCCTTGGCGACGGCCGAGGCGGCGCCGGTCTCGGTGATGACCATGTTCAGCGGCGCGCTACGGCCGCGGCGCTCGGACTTGTGGTAGTTGTCCAGCAGGTTCTGGTCGTTGGTGAACGAGTGGACGGTCTCCACGTGGCCGCGCAGGACGCCGTACTCGTCGTCCATCGCCTTCAGCGGGGGGACTATGGCGTTGGTGGTGCAGGACGCGCAGGACAGGATCTGCTCGTCCGGCTTGAGGGTGTCGTGGTTGACGCCGTGCACGATGTTGGGGACGTCGCCCTTGCCCGGCGCGGTCAGGACGACCTTGTCGATGCCGGGACGCAGGTGCGTGGACAGGCCCTCGCGGTCGCGCCACTTGCCGGTGTTGTCGATCAGGATGGCGTTCTTGATGCCGTACGCCGTGTAGTCGACCTCGCTCGGGTCGCCCGCGTAGATCACCTTGATCGCGTTGCCGTTGGCGTTGATCGTGCTGTTGGCCTCGTCGACCGTGATCGTGCCCTGGAACTGGCCGTGGATGGAGTCGCGGCGCAGCAGCGAGGCGCGCTTGACGATGTCCTGCTCGCCGCCGCCGCGCACGACGATGGCGCGCAGCCGCAGGCCGTTGCCGGAGCCGGACTTCTCGATCAGCAGACGGGCCACGAGACGGCCGATGCGGCCGAAGCCGTAGAGGACGACGTCACGTCCCTCGCCACCCTCGATCTTGTTGGCGCCGGTGGCCCCGGCGACGGCCTCGGCGGTGAACGCCTCGACGGAAAGGCCGCGGTCGTCGCTCTTGTACGTCGCGGCCAGCATGCCGATGTCGATCTGCGACGGGCCGAGGTCCAGCGCGGTGAGCGCCTGGAGGAACGGCAGCGTCTCGGTGACCGAGAGCTCCTCACCCGCGATCTGCCGGGCGAACCGGTGCGTCTTCAGGATGCTGACCACCGACTTGTTCACCAGGGAGCGGCTGTGGAGAAGGACGGTGACGTCCCGCTCCCGGTGCAGCTTCCCGATGAGCGGGATCATCGACTCCGCGATCTCCTCGCGGATCTTCCAGTTGGTGAACGAGTCGTCGTTGACAGTCACGGGCCTATCTTTCGAGCTAGGTGGCGCTCATATGCTAACCATGCGGTGCGACGGGTGTTCACAGGGGGGTCACACGTAGGGCGAGATGACCGGTATTGAGAGTGTTTGCTTTAAATGTGGATTGGGGGAGTGAACGGTGGAGCTGGAGCTGCGCCATCTGCGCGTGCTGTGTGCCGTCGCCGACGCGGGGAGCGTGGGGCGCGCCGCTGCGGACCTCGGGTACACGCAGCCCGCCGTGAGCACCCAACTCCGGCGCATCGAAGGGCACTTCGGCGAGCCGCTCTTCGAGCGCGGACCGGCCGGGGTGCGGCCCACCCCGTACGGCGTCGAGGTCGTCACCCAGGCCCGTGACGTCCTGGCCCGTGCCGCCGCGATCGGACGCCGCCAGGCTCCCGGCTCGAGGCCGGCGCGTCGGACCCTGCGGGTGGCGGCGACGAACTCGCCGATGCTCGTGGGCATGATGTCGGGGGCCCGCGCCCGGCTTCCGGAGGTCTCGCTCGCGGTGAGCAGCGTGTACGCCTCCTCACGGATCGTCGAACTGCTGGAGGAGGGCACGGTGGACGCGGCCATCGCCGCGGACTACCCGGGGCGGGAGCTGGAGCACTCGGACGCGGTGGACCACCGGGGGATCGTCACCGAACCGAACTTCGTCGCCCTGTCGTCCCGCCACCCGCTCGCGCGCCGCGCTCAGGTCCCCCTCGCCGAACTGGCCGATGAGGCCTGGTTCCTGACGCCGGACGACGGGGCCGGATGGCCCGGCGTCTTCTACGCGGCCTGTGCGGCGGCCGGCTTCACGCCGTCGGCGGTGCACGAGTTCCTGGGCGACCGGCTGGAGTTGCAGGGGATGATCGCCGACGGCCTCGGTGTGGCCGTCGTCCAGGCGACGACGCGGCCGATCCCGCAGGTCGTCGTCAAACCGCTGATCGGTACGCCGCTGTGGTGCCGTTATGTGCTGGCCTGGCGGCGCGACACGGTGACCGAGGAGACGGCCGAGACGCTGCTGCATTCCGCCACCGTCGCCTACCGCCAACTCGCCGCGCGATCCCCGCACTTGAGGAACTGGGCGGAACGCACCTGGAGCGTGCCCAAGACGTAGGCGACGCCCGGGCGTTATGGCTCCGCGGCGCAATGTGCTATGTCACACGCCATTGTTGGGGGAGCCGGGCGTTGAGACAGTGCCTCACACGCCTCAGCACCCCAACCGAGGCGCATCCATCCGTGGAGGACACCAGATGCGCTACCGCTCCGTGCTGCCCGGACGCGTGGCCGCCGCGCTCGCCGTATGCGTCACCGTCTCCGGACTGCTGTCGACGCCCGCGCTCGCGAGACCATCGGCCGAGTCCGGCCCGACCACCACGGCGTCCGCCAAGACGCCCCCACCACCGACCGGCCCGACCACCGACACCCCCTCCGTCGTACGGGACCGGCCGCGCACCCCGGCCACCCTGCCGCCCCTGACACCGACGCGCCCGCCCACCCGTCCGCACGCGGGGGCCGCCCCGAAGGCGGCCCCGTGCAGTCCGTCCGACTTCGGCAGCAGAACCGGCGCCGCACTCGTGGCCTTCGTCAAGGCCTCGACGACGGACTGCGTCAACAGCCTGTTCGCGGTCACCGGCACGGACGCCCGCGCCGTCTTCCGTGAGTCCCAAATGGTCACCGTGGCCCAGGCGTTCACCCGCACGGCACAGCGCTACACCGGCGACAACTCGTCCCGTGTCTGGCAGCTCGTGCTCTTCCTGCGAGCCGGCTACTACGTGCAGTTCAACCACCCGGACGACGTGGGCCCGTACGGCACATCACTGTCCCGGAACACCACACGCGGCCTGGACACCTTCTTCGCCCGCCCGCGCTCCAGGGACGTCACCGCGGCCAACGGCGACGTGCTGAGCGAGGTCGTCGTCCTCACCGACAGCGCCGACCAGCAGGCCCGGTATCTGACGGTCTACCGGCGGATACTGACCGGATACAACAGCTCGTACGACGCCATCCGCAGCATGCTGGCGGCCGTCAACGCCGTCTACACCCCGCTGTGGCGCGGCAACTGGAACGCGGCCTACGTCAGAGCCGTCGCCGCCGACCCGTCCGTCGTCCGGACCCTCCACCGGTTCGCGCTCGACCACCTGGACCTCCTCGCCACGGACCGGGCCTACCTGGCGTCCAACGCCGGGATGAACCTGGCCCGTTACGTCGAACACCCCGCCCTGCGGACCACCGTCCGGCCCCTGACCAAGAACCTGCTGGACGCCTCCCGCATCACCGGTCCCACGGCCGGCCTGTGGGTGGCCGTGGCGACGCAGGCCGAGTACTACGACCGCGCCAACTGCTCCTACTACGGCGTCTGCGACCTGACGGGCCAGCTGACGCGCGCGGCCCTGCCGATCACCCACGCCTGCGACGCCACCCGCACCCTTCGGGCCCAGTCGCTCACCTCGTCCGACCTCGCCGCGGCGTGCGCCAGCCTGCTGGGCCAGGACGCGTACGCCCACGACCTCGTCAAGGACGACGGACCCATCCCGGGCCAGTACCTGTCGACCCTCGACCTCGCCGTCTTCGCCAGCGCCCAGGACTACCGGACGTACGCCGGAGCGATCTTCGGCATCAGCACGGACAACGGCGGCATGACCGTGATCGACGACCCGACGGACCCCGCCAACAAGCCCTTCGCGGTCATGTACCAGAAGAGCCAGGACACCGGGCACGCCGCCAGGATCTGGAACCTCAACCACGAGTACATGCACTACCTCGACGCCGTCCACAACATGAAGGGCGACTTCGCCCAGCAGACATCGGTGCCGGACGTGTGGTGGATCGAGGGCGTGGCCGAGTACGTCTCCTACGGCTACCGCCGTATCACCAACGACCAGGCGGTCACGGAGGCGGGCAAGCACACGTACAAGCTGAGCACCCTCTTCCAGAACACGTACGCCAACAGCGACGTGACCCGCACCTACCCGTGGGGATACCTCGCCGTCCGCTACATGGTCGAGAAGCACCCGGCCGACATCGACCGCATGCTCGCCCGCTTCCGCGTCGGCGACTACGCGGGCGGCCACGCGGTCTACGCCACAGACATCGGCACCCGCTACGACGCCGACTTCGACCAGTGGCTGACGGAGTGCGCCGCCGGTGCCTGCGCGGCGGCGCCGGCCGTCAGTCGAGTGTCGTCTCGGGGATCTGCACGTTGATCATCTCTCCGGAGCGCGGGTCGACTGTCAGCCCCCGGCCCGGCCTGCGGGTGCGCAGCTGAGCCTGGGTCAGGCGCACGCCCAGGATGTCGCCCTCCATCACGCTCTGGGGGTCGAGGAGCATGCCCCGGCGGTGCCGCTTGAGGGCACTGAGCCAGCCCATGGCACCCGCCATCGTCTCCCCGGTGACACCGGCGACCACGCCGATGCCGCGATCCCGGCCGGACTCGACCAGAGCGCGCAGGTCCTGGTCGATCGCCGGCATGATCAGCAGGTCGGCGTCGTCGACGAGCACCACGCGGGGCTCGCCGCCGCTGCCCAGTGCGGCGGCGAAGTCCTGTGCGGTGGGGGACGGCGCGGTGAGCAGGCGCACGCCCGGATGACCGTTCAGCGCACGCAGCGGCGACTCCCGTGGCGTGAGGACGACGAGCCGGGTGCCGGAGGCGAGCAGGGAGACCGCCAGGCTAGCCAACGCGGTGCTGCGGCCGGAGCCGGGCGGCCCGGCGACCACGAACGTCGGCGAGGAGCCCGCGAAGTCCACCCCGACCGGTGCGACGTCGTCGCCGCCCAGCCCCAGCAGGCCCCACATGGGCCGGCGCAGCTCCTCGGCCACCTTCTCGTACGCCTCCGTGAACGCCACCTTCGCCGGCAGCGTGCCGATCCGCACGGGCCGGCGGGCGGCGGGCAGCCCGGCGTCGCGGCGGGTCGCCTCGGTGCCGATGGCACGCAGCGCCTCCGCCTGCTCCTGACCGGTCGCCCCGGGTGCGAGCAACGCCACCTGGATCTCGGTCCCGTCTGAGGTCCAGCCCTGTCCGGGCCTGATCACGTCGGGCAGGTCGCGGGAGCGCATCCCGACGGCGTGGTAGTCGCTGCGGTCGTTGAGCCGCAGCAGCAGTTTGTTGTCGTTGAGCGCGGTGGCCCGCCCGGCCAGCAGGGCCCGCTCGGACGTGGCCACGACATGCAGACCCGAGGCGGCGCCCTCCCTGAGCAGACGGTTCAACTGGTCCATCTGCCGACCGCCGTTGTGTTCGGCGACGAGGTCGACCATCGCGTCCCAGCCGTCGATGTACAGCAGCACGTGCGCCGGGCGGGAAGAGGCGGGGACGATCTCGCGGAGTTCCGAGAGGTTCGCCGCGTGATGCTGGGTCAGCAGCTCCTGGCGGCGGTGCAGTTCGGCGTCGAGTCGGGTGAGCAGTCGCTCCAGCCGCTCGGTGTCGCCGCGCGGTACGACCGCGCCGCAGTGCGGCAGCACGCCCAGGGCCGACAGCGCGCCGCCCGCGAAATCGATGCCGTACAGATGCACGTCCGCGGCGGTGTGGGCGCGGGCCAGCGCCCCGGCCATGGTCCGCAGCACCTGCGACCGGCCGGAGCGCGGGATGCCGATGACATACAGGTGGCCGAAGGTGGCGAGGTCCAGCAGCACCGGCTCCTGCGCCTGGGCGCCGGGCAGGTCCGACAGTGCCCAGGGCACCGGAGCCAGACGGGCGTCGCCGGTCGGCTCGGGCTGCGGCAGGTCGTCGACCAGCACGCAGTGGCCGAGCGGGGGCAGCCACGGGCTGGGCTGCGGGGCGCACTCGGTGAGTTCCGCCGCCTCGCGCAACGCGTCGACCAGCGCGTTGAGGTCGGTGGGGGAGCCGTCGTCCACGGCGGAGACGGTGGGCTCGGCTTCGAGGCTCGGCATTCCGACGGCGCGGCCGAGGCGCTGCCACGGCAGTTCGGTACCCGAGATCCGGGGAGCCCCGGCCTCGGTCGCCCGCTGCGGCTGCCGAGCCGGCTCCGCTCCCGGCCGGACGGCCCCGGAGTACGCGGTCTGGAACGGTACGACCGTGCCGTGCCCGAGGCGGGCCAGAGCCCGGCCGGGGGTGCTCGGGGAGATGCTGACGGCGTCCTTGGTGTCGATGACGTCCTGGCTCTCGGCGGCGTCGGTCACCCGCAGGGCGATCCGCAGGTTGGTGTTGGCGCGGATGTCGGCGTTCACCACACCGGCCGGACGCTGGGTGGCCAGGATCAGATGGATGCCCAGGGACCGGCCGCGCTGGGCGATGCTCACCAGGCCCGGGATGAAGTCCGGGATCTCCCGGTAGAGGGTGGCGAACTCGTCGATGACGATGACGAGCCGGGGTACGGGCAGGAGTTCGGGGTCCCGGCGGCGCATGGTCTGGTACTCGGGCAGGTCCTTGGCCCCGACGGCCGCCAGGATGTGCTCGCGGCGCATCAGCTCGGCCGACAGCGAGGTCAGCGCCCGCTGGACGAGGTGGCTGTCGAGGTCGGTCACCATGCCGAGGGTGTGCGGCAGCCGCACACAGTCCTTGAAGGCGCTGCCACCCTTGTAGTCGACCAGGACGAAGGTCAGCTCGTCGGGCCGGTTGACGGCGGCGAGCGAGGCCACGAGGGTCTGGAGCAGTTCCGACTTGCCGGATCCCGTGGTGCCCGCGACGAGGCCGTGCGGTCCGTCCTTCACCAGGTCGAAGGCGGCCGGACCGTCGTAGCCCGCGCCGAGCAGCACCCCGGTGGACGCGGGGCGCCCGGCCCAGTGTGCCGCGACGGCCTCACCGCTCGGTTCCGGCAGGCCCAGCAGATCGAGCAGGCCGACCCGGTCGGGCAGACCCTCCGAGGCGTCGGGGGTGACGTCGTGGATCGGGGCGATGCCCCGCGCCAGGCGCTCGCACCAAGCCGGTTCGACGAGGTCCGGGCGGATGTCCGGGACGGCGGGCAGGCCGGTGCGGCGCAGGGTGAGCCGGTGGTTCTCGTACCGGACCACCGCGGTGCACTCCTCGGGCAGGAGCCGCTCCTCGTGGTCCAGGCAGAGCGGGAAGATCCGTACGGAAGGGCCTTCCTTGAGGATGGACACGACACCGGGGACGTCACGCAGACGCCGGGCGCCGTCCATCACGACCAGCACGTCCGGTTCGCTGAGCAGCGCCTTGCTCATGGTCGACTCCGCCGCCCGCTGCCGGGTGCGCAGGGTGGACACCAGCTCGGCGATCCGGTTGGCCACCGTCTCCGGGTCGTTGCCGATGAGGGCGACGGCGCCGCCGCGGGATCCGGGCAGACCGTCCCGGGAGTGCGGCAGCCAGCGGGCCCAGTCCCAGGACTCCTCGGACGACTTGTCGGTGAGGACGACGATCCGCAGGTCGCGCGGTGTGTGCAGGACGGCGGCCTGCGCGGTCATCCAGCGGGCCAGCGCCTGCACCGGGCCGGTCTCACCGGCCAGCCCGACCACGCCGCAGTGTGCGAGGTCGACGCTGACGGGCGCGTCCGGGATGGTCCAGTGCACGGAGGTGTGGTTGTCCTCGCGCGCCGTGTCGTCGATGCCGAGCAGGGACGGCTGGCTCGCGGTACCGATGCGCAGGGCCAGATGGTCGGGGTCGCCGCGCCGGCGCTCCCACAGCCGGCGGCCGGGGCCGACGCCGCACAGTCCGGCCATCGCCGGATCGGGCGCACTCTCGGTGCGCAGCCGCTGCTCGGTGACGACCTTCTGCCGGACGTCCTCCTCCAGCGAGGCCCGGCGCAGCCGGTAGGTGCGGGACTTCTCCTCGAAGTCCTTGCGGGCCGTGCGCCGCCCGCTGACGTGGTTCGCCGCCATCAGCATCGGCGACATGAACATGAAGAGCAGGTAGTAGTACGAATGCCAGATGAGCACCATGGCGAGGCCCATGAACATGGGGGCGAACGCCACCAGGAACGGGATGGGCCTGCGGCTGGGCGGCTCGGGCGGTCCGGGGAGGCGGAAGCGCTCCGGTTCTAGGTGCGGCAGGATGCGCGGCGGCCGGTTGTAGTCCAGTCCTCCGCCGCCCTCGGACGGCACCACCGCGGCGTCCCGCTGCGTCGGCTCGGTCAGCCGCAGCAGGTGCTCGCCGAGGGCGAGTTCACCGCCGAGCGGCCAGGGCTCCCAGCCGTCGGGGAGGGCGGCGGTCTCGGTGACCTCCTCCTCTTCCGACTCGCCCTCCGCGTCCTCCTCGTCCTGCTCCGCGAGGGGAAGCAGGTCGACGTCCGGCCTGCCCCGGTGCTCCGGCGGCTCCGGGACGGACAGACGCGCGTCGGCGTCCTGCGGCAGCTCGACGATGGCGGATCCGTCCGGGCGTACGGAGATCCGTATGCCCTCGGACGGAAGGCCACGGCCCTGAAGTGGTACGGCGGAGCCCTCCAGCGGGCCGATGCCGTGGGTGCCGACGCCGAGCGCGTACACCCGTCCCGCGTCCGGACCGCCCACGACCTGGAGTTCCACCACCGGCGAGTGGTCCACCCGCTGAGGTTGCGGCATGGCGAGGCGCTGGGGTCCGTACTCCGCGCACGACCGGGGGACGGGCGAGCCGAGGCCGATGATGGTGCCATCCATCACGGGCGTTCCGGCCAAGGGAGCTCCGGGGGGCAGCGGGTCGTCGCCCAGGTAGCAGACGGGCGCCTGATCCGGCGTCGATGCCGGGTCGTCGGCGCGCAGCCGGGCCAGGTGCTCGGCGATGTCGCGCACCGGGGTGGCGGCATCGGCGCTCAGCACGACGTCCTGACGGCTTGCGGGATCGCCGTCGACGACGGTGGTGATGAGGAGTTTCATGTCTCCCCTTCAGGGGTGGTTCGCGGGCGAGCAAGGGGCAGCGGTGCCGGACTACGGACTACGGACTACGGACTACGGCCGAGCCTGGCGGGCGGGTCACTCCCCGCCGGTGGACGAGGCCTCGGCGGAAAGGGGCCGGGAGGTGGCCGGTTCGGACAGGAGGTCGGAACCGGTGACGGTCCGGGCCGGAGCGGTGGCCGGGTACCTGGATTCCTCGACGAGCTCGGACAGTTCGGACTTGGCGGGCAGCCCGGCCGTCTCGGGTGCCTGCTGCTCCGGTTCCGTACGCGGCTCGACGGCCGACTCGATCGGCCACTGCCGCGCCGGTGCTCGGCGTGCGCGCCGCCGGTCCGCCCGGACGGCCGCGGCGACGGCCCTGACCAGCGGGGCCGAGTCCGCGTACAGGTCGAGTTCCGGGGCTGTCACCCGGCCGCGGCCGCTGACGCGCAGCGCCCAGCTGTGCCCGGCCGCCGGGCCGTCGGCGAGGCAGACGACGGTGCCGGCGGCGGCGAGCGCGCTCAGCCGCCGGGACTGTGCCCGGGTGGGGGAGGCGCAGACCACGACCGTGATCGTGGAGGCGACGGCTTCCTCCATGGTCGTCGGGGAGGGCGTGTCCTCCAGCCGCCGCAGCACGGAGTCGAGCGGCTCCCCGTGGTAGTGCGGGTGGACGCCGTCCGCCACGGTGACCGAGGCTCCGCTGCCCGGCCGGTCCAGCTGCGCGGCCAGTGCCTGGAGCAGGCGGAACCGGGTGGCGGCATCGCCCTCGACGGTGATCATCCGGGGCCCGGCGGCCAGGTCGAGGTGCACGCACAGGTCGTCCGCCATGCCGACGGCGACCGTCAGCGGCCGCACCCGGGCGCCGGCGCGGGGGGCGGCGTCCGGCAACGACTCCTCGTCGTCCAGGCTCAGACACCAGGACTGCCCGCCGAGCCCGTCGGCGACCTCCCACGGGGCGGGCGGGTCGGGCAGCCCGCGGGCCGCGATCTGGACGGCGGCCCAGCCGGGCTCCGTCCGCAGACCGTAGGCGAAGGCTCCGGGCACATCGCCGAGCGCCGCTGCGGCCGCGTCCAGCAGCCGGCGTACGAGCAGGCCGGACCGGGGGTCGCACAGGTGGCGGGAGAGCGCCCGTACCCCGCGGCGGTGTCGCCGGAAGGCGCGCAGCGGCTCACCGAACGCCCGCCTGGTCAGGGCGAGTTCGCGGGCGACGCCGCGACGGAACCGCCGCCAGCCGCCCCGCTTGCGCACCACGTGCCGCAGCAGCAGGAACAGCAGCAGGAGTACGGCGACGATGACGATCACCGTCGTCACCAAGGACGAGTCGGGCTTGGCCAGCGAGATCAGGTGGCCCTGGGCCGGTATCCGGGTCATGCGGCCACCAGCGCACCCTCGGGATGGCGGCGGCGCAGCTCCCGTATCGCGTGATGGGTGCGGGACTTGACCGTGCCCGGCGGGATGGACAGGGCGTCCGCGGCATCCGGGCCGGTCCAGCCCAGCACGTAGACGTAGAAGAGCACCTCGCGGTGCGGCAGGGACAGGCGGGAGAGGGCGTGCACGAGGAAGCGGCGGTGCACCACCTGGCCGATCGGGTCGACGGGCTCGGCGTGCGTCTCCAGCAGCTCCTGGTGGTACTCGGGGCGGGTCTGCTCGCGTCGCGTCCAGTCCACCACCAGGTTGTGCGCCACGCGGAACAGCCAGGTCCGGCAGGGCGACCAGTCCGGCGGCTGGTCCGCGCTGCTCAGCCAGGCGCGCAGCAGGGTCTCCTGGACGAAGTCCTCGGCGCGCTGCCGGTCGCCGCCCATCAGGCGGGACACGTAGCGCAACAGGGGCCCGTGGTGCCGTTCGTAGAGCTCACGGAAGGACGCGTCGCATGTGGGAGCGCTCCCGCCGCGTCTGTGTGAGTTCTCGGCGTCGTTACAGGTGGCGGACGTACTCATGTGGTGCCTCCCCCAGGGCCGGCGTCCGTGTCGTGGGCCGGTCCGTTCGGGCGCCGCGGGTGCGGCGAGTGCTGAGCGGAGTGAATACGGGAGTTCAGGTGACACCGCCACCACAAGCGGAAGCGGGAACTCCCTTTAGTGCGGCGAGTCTATGGGTGTTGGCGCGAGCTTCAACCCCCTTTAGGTGAACGTGACGTTTGACCTACGGATACGACCAGGGCGAATGGGTGCTATGCCCCATTCGCCCTGGTTCGATCTCACTTGTTGAGCATCACTTGGGCATGCTGCTGGCGATCTGGCTGTCCAGGTCCTGCACGGATTTGGCGATCTGCTGGAACTGCTTGGCGAACTCGGTGATGTTGTTCACCGCCTGGGTCACCGACGTGTTGAAGTTCGCGTAGGACTCGCTCAGCCTGGGGCTGGTCTGCGCCAGTTTCAGGCCGTCGCCGAGCAGCGTCTCGACCTCCCGCTGGAGCTCCGACAGCTGGGGGACCAGTGTGGAGTTGACGGCGTTGTTGAGCTTCGCGGCTGTCGAGTTGACCTGCTCGTCGTCGACGTGGGTCTGGGCCATGGGGGCCTCTTTCTGTTGCGGTGCGCCCGGTCGCGACCGGATGTGCACGTGGGTGATGGAACTTCCGGGCCCGCGGATGCGGGCCCTGGGGACCCTGCGGGCGCCGGGGGGGGGTGGGCGCCCGCAGGGAGCTCAGGGGGTGGGCCGGAGGCTGTCCGGCCCTGGCCGGGAGATCAGCGCCAGTTCTCGCCGATCATTCCCAGAGGAGGTTCGTCGCCGTAGCGCTCGTGCTGGGTGATGGAGTCCTTCAGGTACCAGTCGCCGTACCGGTTCTTCTGCCAGATCTCCTGGATCTCGTTGTTGTCGTCGGCGACGTAGCGCATCTGGTCCGTGGTGATGACGTGCAGGCCGGAGCCGTCCGGGTTCGTGTAGTCGGTACGCGTGGCGTTGTCGGGCAGGTTGGTCGTATTCCCCGGTGAGAAGGCGCCGTCGGCCGGTTTCCCGGTCGCGTCGACCATCGGTTTGTCCACGGTCAGGTAGGCGGGCGGCCGCTCCTCCAGGTACACCATCGGCGGGGGGTCCTCCTTCGAGTCCGGATCCGGTTTGGCCTCCACCTGTAGCGTCCAGTCGCCGTCGGGTGCCTTGGTCCAGATCTGGAGGGTGTGGCCGTCTCCGTCGAGGACGTACCGCTTCATGAACCCCTTGCCGTAGAACTCGTCGTTCGCGTCCTCGTAGACCTTGGTGACGCTGCCGTCGGAGCGCTGGGTGGTCGTCACGGAGTCGCCCTCGCCTGAGAGCGATCGGTGTGTCTCGGTGTACGTCAGCCCGTTCTTGTTGGTGATCGTCGTCGTCGTCTCGACCGGGTTGCCGTGCTTGTCGACCTCGATCTCACCGTCGGCGTTCCGCTTGTACTCGATCTTCGTGTGGCCGTTGGCGTCGTCCTGCTCGTAGGTGGTGGGCTCGGGGGGCGGTGGGGTCAGCGGGTCGGATCCGTCGTCCGTGAACGTCCAGCCGAGGTGTTTCTCCCGCTCTTCCCGCTGCTCGGCGTATCTCTTCTCCACGCCGTCGTACACGTCCTTGGCCCGCTGCTGCCGCAGTTCCTCGTCCTTGTCGAGCTGCTTCTGCGCCTCTTCGGTCGCGGCCTGGTCCTTCCACAGAGCCTGCTGCTCTTTGTCCAGCTGATCCCATGCGGGATTGAAGGCGTCATATTCCCTGCTCAGGGCGTCCTTATCCCGGTTCAGCCCGTTCTGCTCCTTCTCCTGCTTGCCTTCCAGGGCCTGCTGCGCGGCGTTCTGTTCGTCCCAGAGGTCCTGCTGTTTGCGCTGAAGCTCCGCCACCCGTTCACGGGAAGGGTTCTGCTCCTTGGCGAGCGCGTCCCATTCCTTGTCCAGGGCGTTCTGCTTCGCAGTGAAGTCAGCCTCCAGTGCCGCACGCTCGGCCTTCTGTCGCCGCCACAGCTCCTGTTGCCGCTCGGTGAGTTCCTCCTGCCGCTGCCGCAAGGGCTCCTGCCGCTTCTGGAGCTCCTCCTGCCGCTTGTTGAGGCCCTCCTGGCGTGTCGCCTGGGCGTCCCGCTCCTTCTCCAGAGCCGCCCGCCTCCGCTCCAACTCCTGCCGCTGCCGCTCCAGGGGTCGCTGCTTGAGCTGGTGCCGCCACGCCAGGTTCTCGGCATCGGCCCGTTTGTGTGCGGCGTCCCACCGCTGCTTGTAGGCCTCGTTCTCCGCCTTGGCGTTGTTCCGCTCATAGGCCGCCGCCATCGTCGCGGCGTTGGCCGCCATCCCCGCGTCGTGGTCGTAGAAGGCCTTGCCGAGCTCGTCGAGGAGGTTGCCGAGGTCCGTCATGGCCTGCCAGCCCTCGCCGAACGCCTTCTGCCAGGCGATGGTGAAGTTCTTCAGTACCTCGGCTGTGTCCGGGCGGGGCCCGATGTCACCGGCGTCGAAACTGTGCTTCAGCGCCGCGGGGACATCCATTTCATCCCGGAGATGCCAGATCTGGCGGGCGAGGGCGTACATCAGATCGTAGTCGACCGAAACACGGCGGGCGGGGGGGACAGGGATTTTCGCGCTGCCGAACATGTTATCGCCCATGTAATTCCGCCCTTCCGGTGTGTGGTGCCATCGTGTCCGCCCTGTAGACGCAGAGACGGACCCGAAAGGTTCAAAAGAATTTCGCCCGGAACCTTACTGACCAGCAAGTATGTGGTTTCCGTCACTTCATTGAACTGCTGATCCCCTTGAATGCGTCACCAGGAGGTCATCCGCATGCAAAGGGGTCGCCCCTTGCGCCGTGGACACCTTGGAGGATCTTGTGGCCAGCCCTGGCGACTGGAATCAAGTGGGGTACGGAGGAAATCCTGTCGCCGGGGACCCTCGTGTCCTGGACGGCTTCACGCGGGATTTCAGCCTGCTTCGGGACCTGGCAGGTGATATCGACGCCGGCCTCGACAACATGCTGCGCAACGCGTCGGACGGCGGCTTCGAGGGGCATACGGCGGTCGCCCTGCACAATTACGTGCAGGGGTCGCTCAGGAAGTTCATGGAGAACGTCCACAACTCCTTCGACCTCGCGGCCTCGGCCGTGGCCAGATACGCGAACGCCCTGCGAGAGGCCCAGGGCCGGGCCGACCGCGCCGCGGAACGAGGCGGCGCGGTGGCGATCCCCCCGGCCGGCCTCGTGGGGAAGGACGCCCCGCCCCCCGCGGAGCTCACCGCCGCGAAGCACGACATCGAGGCCGAGGTCGACTTCATCACCGGCGAGGCCAAGATCCTGGAGGACGCCCTGAATACGGCGTGCACCATGATGTCCTCACCCATCACCCCGCCGAAGAAGAGTTTCGCGAAGAGGTTGACCGAGGGGATCTGGAAGGCGCTGGAGATCATCACGATCGTGGTCTCGATCGTGGCGGTCATCATCGGCGGCCCGGTGGGGCTGCTGGCGCTCGGCCTGAGCGCGACCCTCTTCTTCAAGGCACTGGTGGACTACAGGCAGGGCAAGATCAACGGCCTCGCCCTCGGCCTTGCCTTCCTCGGCATGCTCTTCCCGTCGACGAAAGGCCTCACCACGGTCGCCGGACTGATGCGCATGTTCAAGTCCGGCGCCAGTCTCGGCTTGCGGGCCGGCGGCAGGGCTCTCTCCGCGGGAGGCCGGCTCATGATGCAGGGTGGCAGGCTGCTGATGTCGCCCCGGACGCTGGCCGCCATGACCGGCCAGGGGCTGCTGGGGTTGTCGAAGGCCGTCGGGCACATGTTCGCCACCGGCATGCCCCGGATACCCGGCCTCCTCGCCCGCACGCCCGGGACCCTCTTGGGCGCGCTGCGGATGGGCGCCGGCCTCGCCAGGGGCGCGGTGCGGTGGGGGCGGTTCGCGCTGCGCCGCGACTTCTTCATGACCACCGCGTTCGTCGGCGGAGGCATGGGCCGACGGCTGGGCGTCTACGCGATCACCAACATGGGCCGGGCCTTCGACTTCGCGCTGTCGGCGCTGCTGCCGATCCGCTACGCCGAGCTCGCCAAGTTCGGCTTCCGGGGTGCCTGGCGCATGGGCATCCTCGAACGCGGCCTGGGCGTGAAGCCCTCGATCGGCGGTGCCCTCGGAAAGGCCGCGGGCTCCGTCGCCGGCGACCTGGCCGCGAGGACCGGCCGAGGCCTGCGCACCCCCGACTCCGCGAGGCCGTTCGGGGACCCCGGCAAGCTGGTCGTGCCCGGCACGTCGGCGTGGGACGACGCGCTCGACGAACTGACGGAGTTCATGCCCACACCGACCGCGGTTGCGCGCTCGACGAGCGCGAGCTCCCTGCCCCGCGTTCCCGGGATTCCCTCGGGCCGGTTCTCCGGCGCCGTCGACGACCTCGTGGAGCCGGGCGCCTTCAGGGGCCTGGACGGCCTCGGCTCCCGCTTCGGCCCTCTTCTGCGGGGCGGCGGTATCGATGTGGCGGACCTGGGCGCCGGTGGACTGCTGCCCAAGCAGTTCCGCAACACCCTCGACGCCCTGGACGACCTCGACGAGCTGGCCGGGACCGGCTCGGCCCCCAGGTCCGTCCTGCTGGAGCAGCCGCAGAGCGCGGTCACCCGGCTGCGGGACCTGGACGCCTTCGCGGGCCTGGACCGCACCGGAACCGGCCTGCTGAAGCCACTGGACGAGCTGGCGGAGCTGGCGCCCTTCAGCATCGACGGCAAGTTCGGCGGTCTGACCACCGTCCAGCTGCGCAAGATCCTCGACGGTGAGATCGACCTCGTGGACGTCGCACCGGACGGGGTGATCATGCGCATCGGCAAGACCGATCCGGTGAACGTCCACGTCGGGCTGAAGGACGAGGTGACGAT
The DNA here is from genome assembly GCF_019049285.1 of Streptomyces sp. AC550_RSS872. Lineage (GTDB taxonomy): Bacteria > Actinomycetota > Actinomycetes > Streptomycetales > Streptomycetaceae > Streptomyces. Next base: position 68,532 of record NZ_JAGMUL010000006.1, on the reverse strand, counting down.
CCGCGTCCTCGACCCCGACGAGCTGGGCACCGGCCCGCTGGCAGGGAAGTTCACCGGAGCGGACTCGCCGGCGAGCCTCGGCTTCAAGCTCGACGAAGTGGCCCGGCTGCTCCCGGACAGGCCGGGCGAGCTGGGCCGCGCACGGGAGCTGCTGGGGCTGGGGCCGCTGAAGACCGACCTCGCCACCAAGACGGTCACCGCGCAGACCGGGTTCCCGCCGCTCACCCTGCGCGAGATCATCACCGGCGGCGCCGTCGGAAAGACCGGCGCCGAACGCTTCCAGGCCTGGGTCAGGGCGCAGAACGCCGCCGTCGACCTCGACACGGCCGGCCAGAAGCTCGCCCAGGTCGCCGACCTGCCCGAGGTGCCGCCGCTGCACCGCGCCGAGGCCGAACTGGACCTGAGCGCGGCCGAGTTGAAGTTCAATCAAGCACGGCTCGACTTCGACCGGCTCGGCATGAACCTCAACACCGTCCGCCAGAACATCACGGTGATGATGGCCCGCCTGGACGGTCCGGCGGCGCACCTGCCCACCGGCGAACTCCGGCTGCTGGACGACCTGGCACAGCCCACCGGGCGGTGGATCACGATGGAGCCCGGGGAGCAGGTCACCTACGTGCTCAGAACGGATGCCGGGATCGTCCGGGACGTCAGGGTGGAGATGGTCGACGGCCACTTCACCGTCACCGCGCCCGACGGCACCGTCACCAGGTTCGGCCCCGACGGCGCGCCCGTTCGCCCGGCGACCGGCGACCGGGTGGTCGGCCCGCTGAACTCCATCCCCGAGCACAGTCTCCTGGACGGCGCCGCGACCGGCCTGCCGCGGATCGAGCTGCCCGGTACCGACGCGCTGGCTGTCGCGCGTGCGGCGGACACCGCGCTGCCCGCCGACCTGTCCGTCACACGCCTGACCGATTTCCAGGACGTGCCGCTTTCCGGTGTGGGCGACCTGGCCGGGCTGGAGTTCCGGATCGGCGCCGGTACCGCCGCCGACGGCGTGCCCGGTACGTTCCGGCTGGATGTCACGCAGTCCGTCCCGGCGCCCCACGGGGCGGGACCGCGGCCGCGGTTCACGGTGGAGCGCCTGGACAGCGGGGCGTTCCGCGTCACCGACCCGGCCGGTACCACCCGCTGGGAGTTCAGCGCCGGGGGCGAGTTCCTCGCCCGTGAGACGGCGCTCGTCGACAACGGTCTGGGGCTGCCGTCCGGGCTGTGGCTCAGGTCCACGGCCACGACCACGACGGACGGCTTGACCTCCAGGATCGTGGGGCTGGTCGGTCCCCGCGGCGTCACCGACTCGTTCCCGCTCACCGCGATCGACCGGACGCTTCAGGACCGTCTGCCGGGCGGCCTCACCCTGACCGACAGCGTCACGGGCAGCCGTTTCCACTACGACGCCGACCTCAACCTCGCGTTCCGCGACCTGCCGGCCCGTGACGGCTCCGGATTCCTGCGCTTCACGGAGGGCGCGCCCGACGTCCCGCCCGTCCGGCTCGACGACCTGGCCGGCTCCTCGGGCCTGGACGACCTCGCCGGGATCTTCCAGCGCACCCTGGACGAGGCCTCGGGCGGCACGCGTCCGCTGTCCGACGGCACCGATCTGTCCCTCGGTGCCGCTCCGAGCCTGTCCGGTCTGGACGAAGCCGCCGCCCTGCGCCTGTCCGACGCCGTGAGAGAGCACGGCGACCAGTGGCTCACCCGGCTGAGCCCGGACGACCTGCCCGACATCGACCTTCGGGCGGTCCGGCGAGTCCTGGACGACCACTGGACGGGGCTCCTGGAACGGACGCCCGGGATCCACCTGACCGGCGCGGACGACCTCGCCGATCTTGAGATACGGGTGGTGCGCGTACCGTCCACCGAGTCGGCAGCGGGCTCGTTCCGCCTCGAACTCCTCGACCGTGCCCCCGCGGCGGACGGAACGGTCCGCGGCGCGGACTTCACGGTGGAACGGCTCCCGGGTGACGGGTTCGCCATCACCGACCCGACCGGGAACACGACGTGGACCTTCGCCCAGGACGGCTCCTTCCTGGGCCGCGAGGCCGTGCTCACCGGGGAGGGACTCCCCTCCGGCCTGCGAGTCTCGGCGACCCACAACGAGGCGCACGGGTTCACGCAGGTCGATCTGATCGGCCCTGACAGTGCCGTCAGGTCGCTGCGGGCCACCGCCCCCGAGGGCGCGCTCGCCGGGCGGCTGCCCGGTGGCTTCACCCTCACCGACACCGTCACCGGCAGCCGCTTCCACTTCGACCGGACCGGAGCCCTCGTCTTCCGCGACCTGCCGGCCCGTGACGGCTCCGGATTCCTGCGGTTCACCGAGGGCGCGCGCAACGCACAGCCGACCCGGCTGGTCGACCCGCTGTCCGAGCGCTTCCCGCTCAGCTCGATCCCCGAGGAAGATCTCCTGGACGACGGGCTCACCGACATCTCGGAACTCTTCGAGCGCACCCTCGACGAGGCCTCGGGCATACGGCCCCGGCCCGAGGACGCGGCAGCGGCGGACATGTCGTCCATCTCCGGGGCCATGGAGTTCCTGCGTGTCGCACCCGACTCCCACGCCATCCAGAACCTGGACCTCCTGCGGGTGCAGCAGCTCGCGGGCGACGCCACCGACTCCCTGAACAAGTTCCCCGGGCTGCGGCCCGAACTCCTCCAGGACCAGCTCCGCCACATGACCGCGCAGGCCCACGAGGGGATCCGGCAGGGCGCCGCCACCGTCATGGAGAAGTACCAGAATCTTCCCCTGGCCACGCGCCTGGAGGACATCCGGGACGGCAGCAGCCGCGTCTTCGGCGACTTCACCGTCACGCCGACCCCGCACGGCGGGCGCGGTGGCAGCCGCTTCACCGTCACGCACACACCGACGGATCTGACGACGGGCTTCGGCCCGAATCGCGAGCTGCTCTACCAAGAGGTGTTCGTCAGGGGCGGCCCCGCCGAGCTCGACGGGAGCAAGCTCGGGCTCACCGGCCGCGCGGCCGAGGGCGGTTGGGCCCCCGACTCCTTCCAGCTCGTGGGCACGCACGTGGCCGACGACGCGTTCACCTTCACGCGTCTCGACCCGAACATGCCGTCCGAACTGCGCGGCGGCTTCACCCTCACCGACGCCGCCGGCACGACGAAGTGGCATTACGGCCCCGAAGGCACGCTCGCCCTGAGGGACGTCCAACTCGCCGGAGAGCGGGGCGCGTTCCGGTTCGAGGCGGGCGCTCCGGACGGAGTGCCCCAGGTCCTCGACACGTCGGGCCGGCTGTCGCTGGCCCTGCGCGCGGAGCGGCTCGACGACGGCCGTATCGCCCTGATCCACACCGGCCCGGGCACCGCACCGCTGGAGCGGACCGTCTTCGACGCGAGCGGCGGCAAGCTGCTGGAGGAGACCGTCGCCATCCGCGGCAAGGGCGGCAAGCCCACCGGCTCGTACTGGACCATCGACCACGTGACCGGCAAGGGCGTCCGCGTCAACGGCGACCACACCCCCTTCACCGGCCGCTTCGACACCGCCAAGCTGGAGTCGTCCCCCACCGGACAGTTCAAGCTGACCGGCAAGGAGCCCGGCAAGGTCACCCTGTTCGAGCGCGAGGTCCTCAAGAACGGCAACACCCTGCACATCGCCCGGGACCGCTTCGGCCACGCCCGCTGGACCGAGTTCGACGACGCGGGCACCCGGGTCCGGTCCGGCGAGCGCATCGGGGACCCGGATCAGCGGACGTACCACGACGTCCCGGACGGTTCCTGGCGCCTGCTCAACACCTCCGACGTGCGCACGTACCACAAGGCCATCGACGGCGGCCTCGTGCGCGCCGAGAAGGGCGCCGACGGCCACTGGACCTGGCAGCGCTTCGACAAGAACGGCGTGGAGGCGCTCTCCGGCACCCGGCACTGGAGCGCGAACCACGTCGCCTTCAAGGACACCTTCCTCGACTCCGCCACGGGACTGGAGACGGTGGCCCAACGGCGCGGCCAGACCTGGCCGTTCGGCGGACTGCACGGCTCCCGCATGTACCAGGAGCACTCCCTGCTGCCCGGCCATGCCCCGGCCGGAACACGGATCGACCCCGGCACGTATGTCGGTCAGGGCGCGATGAACGCGCAGATCGAGAGCCTGGAGACGCTGGCGGACGGCGGCAGCCTGCTCGTCAAGCGGTTCGCCGACCAGCGTCCGCCCGCCTTCATGTGGAAGGGCGCGGCGGGCCGCAACCCGTTCGACAACTTCTTCGGTGACCTGTTCGCGGGCGACTCCCTGAACCGAGTGAGCCACTGGACCCAGACCGCCGCCGACGGCACCACGGTGACCGGTGTCCGGCTCAACCCGTCGGCCTCCAACTGGGTCGACGTCGACCAGTTCGGCCGCGTCGTCCGGGAGAGCCGCAAGCTGGACGACGGCAGCGTCATCGAGATCGGACGCAGCGCCGAGGACGCCACGCGCTGGGCGCCGCTTCCCGAGTACCGCGAGGGCGCCCCGTACGAGCTGCACTGGCGGAACACGACGACCGGCGAGACCGGCACGCGGCACGCCGACGGCCTCGGACAGTGGCGGGACGTCTTCACCGACAGGGCGGGTGTCGAGCGCGTCCGGCTGCGCAGCGAGGGCGCCGGGACACGCGAGTACCTCTTCGAGGCACCGACCCTGCGGGACCTCGCCCGCAACGACCGCACGGGCGTCTGGGTCGACAGGAACTCGCTGCTGCACGTCACCGGCCGGCGGGACCTGGTGGGCGACGTGTTCGTCGAGTCGTCCGGCAGCCCCTACCGCACCAGCTGGACATGGAAGACGTACGACTCCGCCAACCCGGCCACCGTGCTCGACGAGGGCATCCGCAAGCAGAACCGCGGCTCGCTCTACTCACGCACCTGGGACGATTCCTTCGTCGACCTCGACGGGCTCGGCAACGTGGTGCGGGAGCGCAACGCCACCGATGTGGGTGCCTCCTGGGTCGACGCGGTGCGGCAGCCCGACGGCACGTACAAGTGGACGAAGATCGCCGCCGACGGCACGGTCCACTCCGGGGGCGTCCGGGTGTACGACGACGTCGCGAAGGGCCGCTGGCGCGACCTCATCGACGACCAGGTGGTCCGCAGCAGGGACGGCGGACGGGTTCGCGAGTACGCGTACGAGATCGAGACCCCGCGGCCGTCCGCGGCGCCCGCGGGCGAACTCACCCGTGCGACGACGCTGCGCGACATGCTCGACCAGTCCGCGCGCCACTTCGAGCCGCCCCGCACGGTCCGCGTGGACCGGGAGGCCTGGAAGGAGTACGACGTCGGCAAGGTCTTCCGCGAGCGCGTCAAGGTGGACGGCGATCCCGTCCGCTACCGCGAGGTCGACAAGCAGTGGGGCCAGTGGCGGGAGTACCAGAACGGCCATCTGGTCGAGCAGCGCGTCTTCGACGGCCGGGTCTACCGGACCGACCCCTTCGGCCGGCTCAGCATGTCGGGCCCGGCCGTCATCCCCCACCACCTCGGCGGGGTCCTGCCCAGGGTCGGCGGCGATGTCGGCCTGCCCGGCGACCGCGCCTGGCAGCTGATCGGCCGGGAGTTCGACTACCGGGGCGCCGAGATCGAGGCCATGGGCTATCTGCGAGAGGTCCAGGACCCGTGGCACGGTCTGTTCCAGGGGGTCAGGAACGGCGAGTCCCTCGAGATGCCCGTCTGGCAGCGCGAGCTCCGCGGCTTCCTGACCTCGTTCAGCACCGGCTTCGTCACCGACTTCACCGCGAACCTGCTGATCACCGAGCTCACCAACAACGCCAATCTCAAGGTGGAGGACGTCTTCAAGGCGCTGCTGTCCGGCACGGTCGGCGGCACCTTCAGCGGCGGGCTCAACACCTTGTACAACCGCACCGGGCTCGGGTACTTCAAGACCAGCATGGGTGCGCGCGACTGGGGCGGCCACCCCAAGCAGTCGCTGGCCAACAACACCGACGACTGGGTCACCGACTGGGCCGCCTTCGAGAAGCCCACCCGCTGGCGCAACGCCACCTACGCCAACACCGTGGGCCTCGCCACCGGCGCGCTCAGCGGATTCGTCAGCAACGCCATCAGCGCGGCGGTGTTCGGGGTCAACGGCAACCAGGTCCAGGGCCTGGACGCGCTGCGGGCCGGCATGTGGGGTGCCGCGGGCTCGCTGTTCGGCGGGGTGAGCACCGGTCTGGCGCGCAACGCCTGGCATCTGGCCACCGGCGCCCGGGTCTTCCACAAGGGCGGCCTCGGCGAACTGGGCATGAACTGGGTCGAGTCCGCGCTGTCCCGGTACATCGCGTTCCAGATCGCCCAGGCTGACAGCCAGAACGGGAGCCACCTGCCGTCTCCCGGACGGGCGTTCCCGAAGCCGGCCACCACCCCCGCGCCGCCACCGCCACCGCCTGCGCCGGTCCCGCGGCCCCCGGCCCCGCAGGCCTCGGCCGCTGAACCCAGCGCACCCTTCGAGGGATTGGAGCTCCCGTGACCGCCACCGCCATCCCCGCCGTGCACCGGGTCGCCCCCAAGGGCCGCGGCGCCCACCGCAGCATCACCGCCGCCGTACGCGCCGCGGCCGACGGAGACGAGATCCGCATCGCCCCCGGCGACTACGTCGAGGTGCTGGTCCTGGACCGCGCGGTGAGCCTGCTGCCGGACGAAGGACCGGACCACGCCGTACGGCTGCTGGCGGCGGACCCCGGCCGACCCGTCCTGGAGATCACCGCACCGCACGTCCGCGTCGACGGAATCGCGCTGACCGGACAGGACCCGGCCCTGCCCGCAGTACTGGTGGCGGCCGGCAACCTGGAGCTGGACGGCTGTGAGATCTCCGGCGGCCGGGTCGAGGCCGGCGGCGACGCCTCGCTGTCGCTGCGCGACTGCCGGATCTCCGGTGCGGCCCTGGCCGGGGTGCACGCGAACACCACGGGCGGGACTGAACTGATCGACACGCTGGTCGAGGACGTCGACGGCACCGGAGTCGTCCTGGGCTCCGGCACGACGGCGGACCTCCTCGGGCTGACGGTCCGGGACGTCACCGGATCCGGGGTCCGCGTACGCGGCCGGGCCGCGGCCGTGCTCCGCGACTGCCGGATCACCGGCCCCGGCCGCAGCGGGCTGCTGATCGAGGACGACGCGTCCGTGGCCGTGCTGGACTGCCGGCTGGAGGAGACCGGTGCGGAAGGCATACGGGTGCTGGGAAGTTCCCGCCGTCCCGAGGGGAGTCCGGGGCGTCCCGAGGCCGCCGAGGGTGGTGTGGTCCTCGCCGACTGCCAGGTGCTGCGTACCGGCACCGACGGGGTCGCCGTCTCCGGCAGCGGGGACGTCCTGCTCCTGACCACCGGGATACGGGGCGGCTCCGGGGCCGGCGTGAGCGCCGACGACGACAGCACGGTTGTACTGGTCGACTGCCGGGTGGACCGGCCGCACGGCTCGTGCCTGGTGGCCCGGGGCACCGCCCGGCTGTCCGCGGAGGGCACCTCGGTGCACGGCAGCCGGGCCAACGGCCTGCTGGCAGGCGGCCGTTCGCAGGTGACCCTGGCGTCGAGCGACGTGACGGACTGCGGGTTCAGCGCGGTGCACGCCTGCGACGACTCCCGCCTGTCGCTGACCTCCTGCCGTATCGGCTCCACCCCGGAACACGGCGTCCGGGCCACCGACCGGGCCGAGCTCACCGTCGAGAGTGTGCGCATCAGCGACTGCGGACTGTCGGGCCTTCAGATCGACTCGGCGGCTGGCGCGCGGGTCCGCGGGCTGTCCGTGGTGCGCGGTCGCACGGGGATCAACGCCGAGTCCACCGGCACGGTCGTCCTGGAGGAGTGTGACGTCGCGGAAGCCGAACGCGCCGGGATCACCTGCGGGACCGGCACCTCGGCCGTGCTGCGGGACTGCCGGATCACCGGCACCGGCACCGCGGGCCTCGTGATCGGCGAGGGCGCGACCCCCAGCATCGAGGACTGCACGGTGCGCGACGCGACCGGCTCCGGACTGGTCCTGGGCCCTGCGTCCGAACCACGCCTCAAGGCCGTCACCGTGTCCCGCACCGGCAAGAACAGCCTGTTCGTCGGGGAGAAGGCACGCGGCACCTTCGAGGAATGCGTCTTCGCCGGCGCAGGCAACGCCGGCGAGGCGTTCCCGGCCGTCCATATAGCCGCCGGGAGCGCGCCCGTCCTGCGCGGCTGTGTGGTGCGGGACGCGGAGGAGGACGTCGCCGCGGAGAAGGGAGCCCGCCCGGTGTTCGACGGCTGCGTCTCACGCAACGTGACCCACCCCGCCCTTCCCACCGGCCGCGCCGAGGCGCTCGCGTCCGCCGAGGGCGGCGACGCGGCCGCGGCGACCCAGGCGCGGGAGACCGAAGCCCCCTCCGAGGACACCCTGGAGGACCTGCTCGCCGAACTCGACGGGCTGGCCGGTCTGGACAGGGTCAAGAACGACGTCTCCTCGCTGGTGAAACTGATGCAGACCGTGCGCCGCCGCGAGGACATGGGCCTGACCGCACCCCCGCTCAGCCGCCACCTGGTCTTCACCGGCAACCCCGGCACCGGCAAGACCACCATTGCCCGCCTCTACGGCCGTATCCTCGCCGCCGTCGGCCTCCTCGACCGTGGCCACCTGGTCGAGGCCGACCGCTCCGCCCTGGTCGGCGAGTACGTCGGCCACACCGGCCCGAAGACCACCCGTGTCTTCGAACAGGCCCGGGGCGGCGTGCTCTTCATCGACGAGGCCTACACCCTCACCCAGTACGCCGGAACCAACGACTTCGGCCAGGAGGCCATCGCCACCCTGCTGAAGTTGATGGAGGACCACCGCGACGACGTGGTGGTGATCGTCGCCGGATACCCCCGGGAGATGGAGACGTTCGTGCGCTCCAACCCCGGTCTGGCCTCCCGCTTCAACCGCACGCTGCTCTTCGAGGACTACGCCTCCGCCGAACTGGTCAGCATCGTGGACCACCAGGCGGCCCAGCACCAGTACGAGCTCACGCCGACCGCCCGCGAGGCCCTGACCGCCCACTTCGACACGCTGCCCAGGGAGCGCGGATTCGGCAACGGCCGCGCCGCCCGCCAGCTGTTCCAGGCGATGACGGAGCGTCAGGCCTATCGCGTCGCCGAGCTGTCCGACATCTCGGAGTCGGACCTGATGACACTCACGCCGGAAGACGTCCCGTAGGGCGACCCGGCCCGCCCCCCCTCCCGAAGCCCACTCCTTAAGGACCCGTCTCATGCCGCAGACCCCCGTTCGACCCACCCGCTCGGACGGCCAGTTCGCCGACCTGTTCGCCCGCAAGGCGCGCACCCCGCTGCGCGGCTTCCTGCCCGGCCGCAGGGTCTGGAATGCCATCGGGGGTTCCGTCGCCGTGGTCCTGGTGATCACGGGTGCCACGGCGGTCGTCTCCCAGATCGACTTCAGCGGTGGCGGCGAGGACAAGGTGGCCACGGCGGCCGAGAAGAAGGACGCCGTGAAGGACAAGGCTCCTGGGGACAGCGGCACGCCGAGCGCGCCCGCGTCCGCGGCCGCACCTGAGCGGCAGGACCGGGACAAGGGCCCGGCGGTGGTCTATCTCCCCGCCCCAGGCGGAGGGGGCGCCGGCTCCGGCGGCTCGGGCGGGACCGACGACGGCGGCACGACCGGGACGGCACGGACCTCCGCGCCCCGGTCCACGGACACCTCGCAGCAGGCGCCGACCAGCTACCTCTGGTCCGACGCCACCGTGGAGGGCGACTCCAATGCCTACTGGGACCAGAGCCGCGTCACCGTGCAGACCACGAAGACGCTCAAAAGCCTCAAGGTGGTCGTCAAGATCGCGCAGACGGGCGGCGTCGCCAGCACCGGCACCTGGTCCAACATCGGGGACAAGGTGTCGGTGGCCTCCTCGTCGAGCAGCGGCGAGCTGGACTACGTGGTGACGCTGAAGCCGGGGAACACCCTCGAACCCGGCACCTACATCTTCAGATTCCAGTACGACCACAACCAGGGCAATCGTGACGCCGGCGGCGACCGCTACAACGTCACCGCCACCTCCACCGCCGGGGCCACCGAGTACCGCAAGGGCAACTTCTGAGCCGGGAGCCACCGGCGGACGGGCACCGGCTGCACGAGTGAGGCGCCTTGTGGGTGTTGCGTGTCGAAATCAGCCTCACCTACGGCGAACCCGCCGAGAAAGCCGCCTCGGTGGCCACCGGTCAGGTCTCCGTCACCCTCAAGGAGCCCGCCGGCTTCAAGGTCATCGGCACCGCGAGGTGAAGCGTGCCCGAGCCGGTGACGAGCGGCCTGATCGGACAGGTGAGGAAGGGCCGACCGGCTCGCCGAGACCCTGGATGCCCTGCTGGTGTCCTGGGGACGTACGGCTCCCCAGGTGGCCCAGGCGCTGTGGCCCGACGCCGACTGAGCTTCGGGGAGTTGCCAGGAGAGTCGTTCAGTCGCGGACGATCTCCAGCAGGTGGTCGCGGACCAGGGCGACATGAGGGTTGCCGGCCGAGCCCGGCCGCTGGACGAGGAAGCTGGTGTTGATGGGCGGGTCGTCCGGGTCGTGAAGCAGGACCAGCGCGCCCGAGGCCAGCTCGGCGGCGCACAGGTAGCGGGGCAGCACGCTGAACCCCGTACCGCCCGCGACCGCGGCCTTGACCGCGTTCAGGTCGGGCATCGTGACCGCCGGGTGGCGCACCAGACGCTTGCCGAAGACATGACGCCGGCTACCGGGTGGCCGCGTTCACCAACGCCGAGGAGACCCAGGCAGGCCTCGCCGACCAGGCCAAGTGGCTCCTGCCGGACCGGCTCACCGAGGCCGGCGTGCAGGTCCAGGTGGGCGAGCCGTGGGCCCCGCACGTCGTCATCGACCGGAACCTGGTCACCGGCCAGAACCCCGCCTCCTCCGCTCCCCTCGCCGCCGAACTGCTGAAGAAGCTGGGCTGAGCCACGGGCACTCCCGCTCGGCGACCGCTGATCGGCCTGTCCTTCCCCGGCGCGGTGAGCGGTGCGACGATGCCGGGGTGATCACATCCCCGGACCCTCTCGACGGCCGCTCCCCGGGCCGAAAGCTCCAAGTGGAGACCCACGGCCTCGACGTGATCGCCGACGCCGAACGCAAAGGCACTCCCCGCACCCTGTTCTGGCCGTGGTTCGGGGCCAACGTGTCGATTCTGGGCCTGAGTTACGGTGCCTTCGCGCTCGGCTTCGGGATCTCGTTCTGGCAGGCGCTGGTCGCCGGAGTCGTCGGCATCGTCTTCTCCTTCCTGCTGTGCGGTTTCGTCGCCGTGGCCGGAAAACGCGGCTCCGCGCCGACGATGGTGCTCGGCCGAGCCGCGTACGGAGTGCGCGGCAACCGGCTGCCGTCGGTGATCTCCTGGGTCCTCACCGTCGGCTGGGAGACCGTGCTCTGCGCCCTCGCCACCATGGCCACGGCGACCGTGTTCGGGCGGCTCGGCTGGGGCGGCGGGACCGGGACCAAGGTGGTCGCGCTCGTCCTGGTCGGGGCGCTGACCGTCGTCGTCGGCGTGATGGGCTTCGACCTGATCATGCGGCTCCAGACCGTGATCACCGTGGTCACGGGCGCGCTCACCGTCGGCTACGTCGCCCTCGTCGCCGACCACGTCCACTGGTCCACCGTCAGCGCCGTGCCGGCGGGCTCCGCGCAGGAGTTCATCGGGGCGCTCGTGTTCATGATGACCGGCTTCGGGCTCGGTTGGGTCAACGCGGCCGCCGACTACTCCCGTTACCTGCCGCGCACCGCGTCGAGCCGGGGCGTGATCGGCTGGACCGCCTTCGGCGCCTCACTGGCGCCGCTGTTCCTGCTTGTCTTCGGCCTCCTGCTGGCCGGTTCCTCCGACGAGCTCAGCGCCGCCGTCGCCGCAGACCCCATCGGTGCGCTGACGACGATCCTGCCGACCTGGTTCCTGGTCCCGTTCGCCGTGGTCGCCGTCCTCGGCCTCGTCGGCGGCGCGGTCCTCGACATCTACTCCTCCGGGCTGGCCCTGCTCTCGGCGGGCCTGCGCGTACCCCGTTATGCGGCCGCTCTGGTCGACGGCGTCCTGATGATCGTGGGCGCGGTCTACATCGTGTTCGTCGCCGACGACTTCCTCGGCCCGTTCATGGGCTTCCTCACCACCCTCGGCGTCCCCATCGCCGCCTGGTGCGGCATCATGCTCGCCGACCTCGCCCTGCGCCGCCGCGACTACGACGAGCCCGACCTCTACCGCCCGTCCGGCCGCTACGGCGACGTACCGCTCACCCCGCTGCTCCTGACCCTCACGGCGACCGCGCTCGGCTGGGGCCTGGTCACCAACGCGACGGCGAACTGGCTGGACTGGCAGGGCTATCTCCTCGGCCCCCTGGGCCTGGGCGGCAGGTCCGGCGCCTGGGCGTACGCCAACCTCGGCGTCCTGGCGGCCCTCGCACTCGGCTTCCTCGGCACCCTGCTGCTGCGGCGCGGACGCGTCCGCGAACAGGAGGCGCAGCCACCGAGCCCACGGAGCGCGGCGGCGACGGAACGGGCGACGCCATGACGGCCGGGTGGCTCGCCGTCATCGACATGCAACGTGTCTTCGCCGACCCGGGAAGCCCATGGGCCACCCCCCGATTCGCCGAAGCGGCGGCAGGCGTACGACGCCTCCTGCCGGCCTTCGGGGACCGCGTCACGTTCACCCGCTTCGTGGCACCCCGCACACCGGAAGGCGCCTGGCAGGCGTACTACGCGCGCCATCCCTTCGCCCTGCAACCCCCCTCAGCCCAACTCTGGGAACTGACAGACGAGTTCGCGCCTCACGCCCGGCATGTACTGGACGCCCCCACCTTCGGCAAATGGACCCCGGAACTCGCCCGACACGCCACCACGGCGGGCCGCCTGGTCCTCACCGGGGTCAGCACCGACTGCTGCGTCCTCTCCACGGCCCTGGCGGCCGCCGACGCGGGCATCGAGGTCCTGGTCCCCGCCGACGCCTGCGCGGGAGCGGACGACGACTCGCACGCCAAGGCGCTGCATGTGCTGGACCTGTACCGACCGTTGATCCGGGTGACCACGGTCGCCGAGCTGCTGGAAGGGGCCACGCCCCGAGCTTGAGGCCTCACGGCTCCGCAGTCTCGGATGTTCCGCACATGGTCTCCATGGCTCCGGATGTCGGTGGAAGCAGGGACTTTGGACCGTCCGGAGCCAGCCGTCTCACGCCGACCGGCGTGGTGGCGTGCCCGGCGTCCCCGTGGTGGCGGGCCGCTCGACGTGGGCGGTGAACCAGTCGCGGGCCAGTTCGGCGACCGTGGTGAGCGTGCCGGGCTCCTCGAAGAGGTGGGTGGCACCGGGGACGACGGCGATCCGGTGCTCGCAGTGCATCCGGTCGGCGGCGAGGCGGTTGAGGCTGAGGACCTGGGTGTCACGGCTGCCGACGATGAGCAGCGTCGGTGCCCGAAGCCGGGTCAGCGCCGCCGGAGTCGCCAGGTCCGGGCGGCCGCCGCGGGAGACGACCGAGCGGATCTCGGAGCCGGACAGCGCGGCCGCCTCCAGCGCGGCGGCGGCTCCGGTACTGGCGCCGAAGTAGGCGACGGGCAGGCCGGTCTCACGGCGCAGCCACTGCGACGCGGCGTGCAGTCGGCGGGCCAGCAGGAGGATGTCGAAGACGTTGTGCCGGTCGTGCGCCTCGTCGTCGGTGAGCAGGTCGAGGAGGAGGGTGGCCAGGCCGGCGCGGTTGAGGGCGGTGGCGACGTAGCGGTTGCGCGGGCTGTGCCGGCCGCTGCCACTGCCGTGCGCGAACGCCACCGCGGCCGGCGCCCCGACCGGCACGACCAGACGCGCCCCCAGCTGGGCTCCGGCGGCCGGGATCAGCACCTCACGGTTCGGGGGCCCGGCAGGGGTGGGGGAGGGGGACAGAGACTGCGCGGCCGCCGCGAGCAGGGACGTGACCTCGTCGTCCGAGACCTGCGCGAAGTGCCGGTACCAGGCTCCCACCGAGCCGAGCACCTCCGGCGTCCGCGGACACACCACCTCGTCGGTCACCCGCGCCAGCCGGGCGACGCTGTGGGCCGGTCCGACGGGCACGGCCAGCACGATCCGGGCCGCGCCCTGACCCCGTACGACCCGACAGGCGGCCTCGGCTGTCGCGCCGGTGGCGAGCCCGTCGTCCACGACGACGGCCGTGCGCCCGGCCACCGGCAACGCCGGCCGCCCCTGCCGATAGCTCCGCACCCGCCGGTCCAGCTCGGCCCGCTCGGCCGCCTCGACGGACTCCTGCTCCGCCGACTCCAGCCCGGCTTGCGCGATCACGTCCCGGTTGAGGACCTGGACCCCGCCCTCGCCGATCGCCCCGAACGCCCACTCCGGCTGCTGCGGTACGCCCAGCTTGCGCACCACCAGCACATCCAGCGGGGCGTCGAGGCGCCGGGCCACCTCGGCCGCGACGGGCACCCCGCCCCGCGGCAGCCCCAGCACCACCACGTCCTGGCCACGCAGCTCCGCCAGCCCCTCGGCCAGCAGCTGACCGGCCGCCCTGCGGTCGTCGTAACGCATGCACGCCTCCCGCGCCCACGAGGACGGGAGCCTGTCCCTTCCTCTTCAGGCTACGACTGTTCGCCGCGGCCCCCGCACTTGGCGATATCCGGTCGGCACGTCACCCATGGTTGCCGTGTTCAATCACTCGTGACGCGTCACGCAGCACGGCACCCACGGACGGCCCCGCACGTCAGGAGGCATCGTGATCGCCGCTCCCGAGCCCGGTCTGACCGAACGCGACCTCGTCGAACGCGCCGTGAACCTGCGGCCCGCGCTGCTCGAACGCCAGCCGGAGACCGAACGGCTGACGCACTACCCCAAGGACACCCACGACGACTTCCTGCGGGCCGGTTTCTACCGGATGCTCCAGCCGCGCCGGTACGGCGGCTACGAGTTCGGCCTGCCCACCTTCTACCGCGTCGTCACCGAGATCGCCCGTGGCTGCCCCTCCACCGGCTGGGCCCTGTCGCTCACCGCCGCCCACGTCCTCCAGGTCGCCACGCTCTTCGGGGAGAAGGCGCAGGACGAGATCTTCGGCGCCGACGGCGACTTCCGTGCCGCGTCCACGGTCGCGCCCATCGGCGTCGCGCAGCCCGGGGGCGACGGCCATGTCGTCCTCGACGGCACCTGGCCCTACTCCTCGGGCGCCCCCTACTCCACCCACTACGTCGGCCAGACCCTGCGGGCCCCCGACCGGCACGGCGGCCCGCCGGGACCGCCGGTGCTGTTCGTCGCCCCGCGCTCGGTGTGGACAGTGCTCGACGACTGGCACGGCGTCCTCGGCCTGCGCGGCAGCGGCTCCAACAGCATCCACATGGAACAGGCCCGCATCCCCGCGCACCTCACCTGCGAGGCGAGCCTGCTCGGCCTGCCCGTCGAGGGCGGCAGCGTCGGCTCCGCGCTGCACGGCAACCCCATGTACGCCGGGCGGGCGCCGAGCTTCTTCCACGGCGAACTGGCCGCCGTCATGATCGGCACCGCGTACGCCGCCGCCGACGAGTACGCCCGTGCCCTCGCCGACCGTCTCCTCACCCTGGAACCCGACCGTACCCGCGCCGACCTCCACGACTACCAGCGGCACCTCGGCGAGGCCCTCGGCGTGATCCACACGGCCGAGGCGGCCTTGCAGCGCACCGCCGAGGAGTGGGTGGAGACCTGCCGGCGCAACACCACGGGCGATGCCCCCTTCACCGTCGCCGAGGACAACCGCCTCGCGCTCATGTTCCTGAACGCCGGCCGTATGACCTGGGACGTTCTCCGGGGCACCCTCTTTCGCACCGCCGGCTCCCGGCACGCGCGCGACGGCGAGCGGATGCAGCGCTACTTCCGGGACGCGGCCACGTACTGGACCCATGTGGGCCCCAGCATGGCCGAGCCCCTGGCCCGCCGGGTCGGCTGCGACCGCATGGGGCTGCCGTCCGAGCACATTCCGTTGATCCCCTGAGCCGCGGGGAGCCCGTCAGAGTCTCCGTGATCCCCTGGGCAGCCGCAGGAATGCCCTGCTCCGGATCGGGTACGTGAGCAGGACCGCACGAACGCCGCTACCAGGGGATCTGCCATGGAGACACCAGCGAACGACAACACCGCCACACCGGCCCGGCGTGCGCTGGACGCGCTGGCCGGGAACACCGAGGACACGGCGGCGATGGACACGCTCGCGAGCAGCGACGTCCTCGTCCCCGTCCCCGACGACGTCGACGAACAGGACGCCACCGACCCCGGCGCCGTGGCGCTGCCGGTCATCGAGCGCCCGGGCGGGGAACCCGTCGTCCCCGTGTTCACCTCCGAGCCCGCGATGGCCGAGTTGCTGCCCTTCGTCTCCCGCTACCGCCTGGTCCCGCTGGGCGCCCTCGCCTCACAGTGGCCGGGCGACGACCTGGCGCTGACGATAGACGCCGGCTCCTCGCACCCGCTGACCCTGACGTCGGAGGGCGTACGGACGCTGCTGGCGCGGCCGTAGCGCGACGGACGACCTGAGGGGGAGGAACGGCGGACCGGTGCCGCCGTTCCTCCCCCTCACGCCGTCGGTGCACGTCGTGGGCCCCGGCGCCGCCCGGCAAAGGTCGGCCGGAACTGCTCCCTGCCACAGGTGGTTCGGCCGTACGGAGAGGGAAGATCCCACCGGGAGGCCGGCTCGAGAGGGTGGGGGTCGTTGTGAGGGTCGTCCTGCTCGGCACCGCCGCCGGAGGCGGTTTCCCCCGCTGGAACTGTGCCTGCGCGCGGTGCGCCGCCGCCCGTGACGGCAAGCTGCCCACCCGGACCCCGGAATGCGCGGCCGTCACCGGAAACTCCCGGGACTGGTGGCTGCTGAACGCCTCGCCGGACCTCCGCGCCCAGCTCACCGCGGCCCCCGTCCTGTGGCCCCGTGCCCGGCGCACCCCGGTACGGGGAGTGCTCCTCACCGACGCCGAGCCCGATCACGTGGCGGGCCTGGCCGTGCTGCGCGGGACGCCGGGGCTGAAGGCCTATGCCGCGCCACCGGTGCTCACCACCCTGACCCCGGCGCGGGTGGCCCTGCACCGTCATGCCCCGTGGGAGTGGGCGGACAGCCTGGCGGAGGGCGGGTTCGTGCTGGCCGGCGGGCTGGTCGTCACGGCTCACCCCGTGGCGGGCGAGGCGCCGGCGTACGTGCCGGTCCGGGCGTCGGACGACCGCTGGGTGACGGCGTACCGGATCGAGGATCTGGCTACCGGGGGCGTCCTCGTGTACGCGCCCCGCCTGGGCGCCTGGACCCCGATGCTGGACGACCTGATCGAGACGGCGGACTGCGTCGTCCTGGACGGCACGCACTTCGCCACGGACGGGGCGGCGCCGGACGGCCGCCGGCCGCCCGCTCCGGGGTCGGCCGGCAGCCTCGCCGCCCTGGCCCGGCACCCGCACGCCCGCCGGATCTACACCCACCTGGCCGACACGAACCCCCTGCTCGACCCCGCCTCGACGGCTTGCGCACGCGTGGCCGAGACGGGCGTCGAAGTGCTGCCGGACGGGGCCGAGCTCGTGCTCTAGGGCCCGCGTCAGCCGTTCAGCATCCGGGCCAGCACGTCGCGCTGGAGCGGCAGGACCTCCGCGTGCAGATCACGGCCCTTGCGGGTGAGGGCGACGTAGACACCGCGCCGGTCCTCCGCGCAGACGGAGCGCTCCACCAGGCCGTCCTTCTCCAGCCGCCCGATGAGCCGGGACAGCGCGCTCTGACTGAGGTGGACCCGTCCGACCAGGTTCTGCACCCGGCACTGCCCGCCCTCCTCGGGCGTGGCCGACGCCAGGATGTCGAGCACCTCGAAGTCGCTCGCGCCGAGCCCGTGCGGGTGCAGTACGCGGTCGATCTCGGTCATCGTGCGCGCGTGTACGGAGAGGATGTCCCGCCAGCGGTCCTCGAGTCCGGCATCGGCCGTCTTCACTGCCATACCGGCACGGTAGCACCGATTCAGCCATTTATTGACCGTGCAACTAGTGCGTGCGCAACAAGTTCTGCGCAGGCTCTCAGCCGGTCGGGTCCTGGAGCAGCCCCACGAGGTTGCCGTCCCCGTCCCTGACGGAGGCGATGAGCCTGCCGCCACCTACGTCGTGCACGTCCTGAAGTGTCTCGGCGCCCGCTTCCAGCAGGGCCGCGAGCGTCGTCCTGATGTCGTCGACGTGCCAGTAGGGGACCGGTCCGGTCATGCCCTTGGCGTGGCCGTTGGGGTCGAGGCCGACGTCCTGTCCCGCGTCCTTGAAACCGACGTAGTACGGCTCGTCCGCATACGGTTCCGTGCCCAGCAGGGCCCTGAACAGGGCCTTCGTCCGGTCGAGGTCCTTGACGGGGTAGATGATCGTGTTGACTCCGGCGGTCATGGCGTACTCCTGACGTGAAGTGTGTGCCGACGGTTTTCGTCGGTGGTTTCACGCTAGGGCGGGGGAGCGGTGGCGGGCTTCTCGATTCCTGACCGGTCGCACGCCGAGGGCGCCGCCCACGGCCGGACCGCCGTGCGGCGCGCCCTCGCGGCCCGCTCACGCCGTCAGGTCGACTCGCGCTTCACCAGCTCCGTCGGCAGGATCACCGCCGCCGGGTCCTCGCCGCCGATCTGCGCGAGCAGCAACCGCACCATCTCGGCGCTGATGCGGTCGTAGGGCTGGCGCACCGTCGTGAGGGCGGGGGTGGCCTCCGTCGCCGCGCTGGAGTCGTCGAAGCCGCCCACGGCCACGTCCTCGGGCACCCGGCGGCCCGCCCGGTTCAGCGCCGTCAGGGCACCCTGCGCCATGAGGTCGGAGGCCACGAACAAGGCGTCCATGTCCGGTGCCTGCGCCAGCAGCCGCTCGGTGCCCGCCTCGCCACTGGCCCGGCTGTAGTCGCCGGAGACGATGAGCCGCTCGTCGATCTCGACGCCCGCTTCCGTGAGCACTTCCTTGTAGCCGGCGAGGCGGTCGACACCGCCCGGGGTGTCCAGCGGACCGCTCACCACGCCGATCCGGCGGCGGCCCAGCGACAGCAGGTGGCGCACCATGTCACGGGCCCCGTCCCGGTCGTCCGCCGCCACGTAACTCACCTTGGAGCCGAGCCCCATGGGCTTGCCGCACTGGACGAGGGGCACCCCCGCCTCGCGCAGTTCGTCGGCCACCGGGTCCCCGGAGTGGCTGGACACCAGCAGCACCCCGTCGACATGACCCGCCGTGATGTACCGCGTTATGCGCCGCCGTTCGTCCCGAGTGCCCGCCAGCATCAGCAGCAGTGGGATGTCGTGCGCCGCGAGCGCCTGTGTGCACCCGCTCAGCAGGACGTTGAAGTTGGGGTCCTCGAAGAACCGCTCCTGCGGCTCGGTCAGCAGAAAGCCGATCGAGTCCGAACGCCCCGTGATCAGCGAGCGGGCATGCCGGTTGACGACGTAACCCGTCTTGCGGATCGCCGCGTTGACCGCCTCCTGGGCGGTCGGGCTGACGTAGTGCCCGCCGTTGAGCACCCGCGAGACCGTGCCCCGTGAGACTCCGGCCTCGCGGGCCACGTCGTGGATCGTCGGCGGCCTGCGTCGGCCCCCCGTGTTGCTCATGGTCATGACTTTACGGCTCCGGAGAGCAGATCGAGGCTCCAGAACCGCTGGATGACCAGGAAGAGCGCGACCAGCGGGATGACCGCGAGGAATGCACCGGTGATCACCAGCGTGTACAGCGCGGGGGTGTTGGCTCCCTGTTCGAGGAGCGTGAAAAGGCCCAGCGTGATCGGGAACTTCTCGTCGTCGCTGAGCATGATGTACGGCAGCAGGAAGTTGTTCCAGATCGCCACGAACTGGAACAGGAACACCGTCACCATGCCGGGGACCATCATCGGCAGCGCGACCCGCGCGAAGATCCGCCACTCGCTCGCCCCGTCCATCCGCCCGGCCTCCACGACATCGGCGGGGACGGCCGCGGCCGCGTAGATCCGCGAGAGGTAGACGCCGTACGGCGAGAGGAGCTGCGGCAGCAGCACGCCGAGGTACGAGTCCGTGAGGTCGACCTTCGCCAGCAGCAGGTACTGCGGAATGGCGAGGATGACCGGCGGCATCAGCACACCCGCCAGCAGCACGTTGAAGAGCGTCTCGCGGCCGGGGAAGCGGTAGATCGCCAGCGCGTAGCCGCTGAACGCCGAGACGACCGTCGACAGCAGCGCGCCGAGACCGGCGTACAGGGCGGAGTTGCCCATCCACTCCCAGTACACGCCCTCGCGGTAGGCGCTCAGGTCCGAGAGGTTCTCGGCGAAGCCCGTGCCCGGTAGCAAGGTGAACGTGGAGAACAGTTCGCTGCCGGACTTGGTCGCCGCGATCACCACCCACGCCACGGGGAGCAGGCAGTAGAGCGCGCCGAGCAGCAGCGTGATCGTCGGGACCGGTGCGATCCGGCGGCGCAGCGGAGGGCGGTTCTGCGCGGTGCCGGGTCTGGTGCCGGCGGCCGTGTCGGCCTTGCCGACGGCAAGGGAGCTCATCGCGCTGCCTCCTGCTTGTTACGACGGTTTACGGCCCGCAGGAAGCCGAAGGACAGCAGCAGCGTCGCCAGGGCGATGATCGTCGCCTGGGCGGCCGCCGCGTAGATGTCGCCCTTGCCGAAGGCGTCCTGGTACACCTTCATCAGCGGACTCCAGGTCGTGGACACGGAGTTGGTGAGCGGCTTGAGGGTGGTCGGCTCGCTGAACACCTGGAGCGTGGCGATGATCGAGAAGAAGAAGGTCAGCACCAGCGAGGGCGCCACCATCGGGATCTTGATCCGCAGAGCGATCTGCAACGGCGTGGCACCGTCCAGCTTGGCCGCCTCGTACACCTCCGCCGGAATGGCCTGGAGCGAGGTGTAGATGACGATCATGTTGAAGCCGGTGCCGCCCCAGACCGCGATGTTGGAGAGAGCGAGATACAGCGGGCCGCCGTCCAGCAGGTCGGGCTGCGGCATGCCCAGCTTCTCCAGCACGTAGTAGAAGGGGCTGACGTCCGGCAGGTACAGGAAGCCCCACAGCAGCGCCGCCACCACGCCGGGGATGGCGTACGGCAGGAAGATCGCGAGCCGGGTCAAGGGCGCGAGCCGCACCTTGTCGGAGTCGAGCATCAGGGCGAAGAGGAGAGCGAGCCCGAGCATCACCGGCACCACGATGCAGCCGTAGCCCAGCACGCGCAGGGCGCCGTCGACCAGCTCGTTGTCGGTGAGGGCGTCCGTGTAGTTCTCCAGACCGGCCCACACCTCCTTGCGGGCGCCGGAACCGAGGCCGAGCCCGGAGACCTTCACCTTGTGGAAGCTGAGCCAGACCGCGTAGCCGATGGGCAGCGCGAAGAAGGCCAGGAAGAGGACTGTCGCGGGGAGGAGGAAGGCGTACGGGGCCCCCTTCACCCCGTACGCCCTCCGGCTTGTGCTGGTCACTCGGAGACCTCGAAGCCCTGCTTCTTCAGGTCGGCGACCGTGTCGTCCTGCATGACCCTCAGGGCGGCGGCGAAGTCCGACTTGTCCTTGGCGGCCTTGCCGAAGGCGTCCTTGAAGGTCGTGTAGGCGACGTTCACGTTCGGGCCCCAGGCCGACGGAGCCGTCGTCTCGGCGATCTCGGCGGCCTTCGTGTAGAAGTCGGCCTGGTGGGAGAAGTAGTCCGGCGGCGTGGTGAAGGCGCCGCTGAGCTGGGCCGAGGTGGAGGCCGGGTAGATGCCGCTCTCCTTGGCCAGCGCGTTGAGGGCGTCGCCGTCGGTGTTCAGCCAGGCGGCGAACTTCGCGGCGGCCGCCTTGTTCTTGGAGTCGGTGGTGACAGCGGTGGAGGAGCCGCCCCAGCTGCCGGTGACGTTCTCCGACGGCGACCACTGGGGGAGCGGGGCCATGGCCCACTTGCCCTTGGTGTCCGGCGCGGCCGTGGTCAGCGTGCCCGGCGCCCACACGGCGCTGACCCAGGCGATCTGCTTGCCCGTATTGAGCGCCTTGTTCCAGGCCGGCGTGTACATCGGCTGGTCGTCGATGGCACCCTCCTTGACGAGGTCGCCCCAGAACCCCGCGACCTTCTGGGAGGCGGCGTCATTGATGCCGACCTTCCACTTGTCGCCGGAGGTCGTCCACCACTTGGCGCCGGCCTGCTGGGCCAGACCCGCGAAGAGGCCGGAGTCGTTGGCGGAGAACGTGGTCAGGTCCGTGTCGGGAGACTTCTTCTTCAGCGCGCGGGCGGTCTCGGCGAACTGCTCCCAGGTGCTCGGGACCTTCAGGTCGTACTTCTCGAAGAGGTCCTGGCGGTAGTAGAACATCATCGGCCCGATGTCCTGCGGGACCGCGTAGACCGAGTCCGTGCCCAGCGTGGTCTGCTGCCAGACACCTTCGGCGAACTTGCCCTTCGCGTCGCCGACCTCATCGGCTATGTCCGCGACGGCGTCATTGCTGACCAGCGTCGGCAGCGCCTGGTACTCGGCCTGGACCAGGTCCGGGCCCTTGCCCGCCTTGTGTGCGGTGAGGATCTTGGTGACCAGCGTGTCGCCGGACGCCTGCTTCTTCACCGTGACCGTGATCTGGTCCTTCTTGCCCGGGCCCTTGTTCCACAGGTCGACGACCTTGTCCATGCCCGGCGTCCAGGTCCAGTACGTCAGCGAGACCGGCCCCGACGAGTCCTCCCCGGCGTCTTCGGAGCCGCAGGCGGCGAGGGCGCCGGCGCCGAGGGCGGCGGCGACGCAGGTGGCCGCGGTTCTGAAAACGAGTCGCCGACGCTTCGTGATGGGCATGGATCTCTCCCCTGACCTGGGGCCTCCGCCTGCTGCGAGGGCCCGCCATGCTTCTGTGAGCGTTCACAGTAGAGAAACATCCCGGCCACTTGTCAATGGTTGTTGCTGTGCGGTTATGTTGGGCTCGCACCGCCGATCCGATGTGTGCACGTTCCCAAATGATCGAAACCAAACGGGAGAGATCCATGCCGGAGACCACGCCCAGGGGCCTCACCAGGCTCGCCTTCGGCGGTGACTACAACCCCGAGCAGTGGCCGGAAAGCGTCTGGCAGGAGGACGTCCGGCTGATGCGGGAGGCCGGCGTCACGATGGTGAGCGTCGGGATCTTCTCCTGGGCTCTGCTGGAGCCCGAACCCGGGGTATACGACTTCGGCTGGCTGGACCGCCTGTTCGACCTGCTGCACGGGAACGGCATCCGCGTCGATCTGGGCACGCCCACCGTCTGCCCGCCGGTCTGGTTCTACCGCGCCCACCCCGAGGCCCTGCCCGTGACGGCGCAGGGCGTGCGTTACGAGTTCGGTTCCCGCGCCGCCATCTGTCACAGCAACGCCGACTACCGCGCGGCCGCCGCGAGCATCACCACCCGGCTCGCAGAGCGCTACGGCGACCACCCGGCACTGACGATGTGGCATGTGCACAACGAGTACGGCGTCCCCGTCTCCGCCTGCTACTGCGACTCCTGCGCCGCGCACTTCCGCCGCTGGCTGGCGGACACCTACGGCACGGTCGACGCGCTCAACGAGGCCTGGGGCACCGCCTTCTGGGGCCAGCGGTACGCCGACTTCCAGCAGATCAACCCGCCCCGCGCGACCCCGACGGCCGTCAACCCGTCCCAGGCGCTGGACTACAAGCGGTTCGCCGACGCCACCATGCGCGAGAACTTCCGTATGGAGCGGGACATCCTGCACCGCCTCTCACCGGGCGTCCCGGTCACCACCAACTTCATGACCGCCCTCAGCCAGTGCGACTCCGCCGACTACTGGGCCTGGGGCCGCGAGGTCGACATCGTCACCAACGACCACTACCTGATCACCGACGGCCGCCGCACCCACGTCAACCTCGCGATGGCCGCCGACCTCACGCGCTCGGTGGCCGGGGGAGCGCCCTGGATCCTCCTGGAGCACTCCACCTCGGGCGTCAACTGGCAGGCCCGCAACCCCGCCAAGGCCCCCGGCCAGATGGCCCGCAACTCCCTCGCCCATGTCGCGCGCGGCTCCGAGGGCGCCATGTTCTTCCAGTGGCGGCAGTCCCGGCGCGGCGCCGAGAAGTTCCACTCGGCGATGCTCCCGCACGGCGGCACGGACACGCGCGTGTGGCGCGAGGTCGTCGAACTCGGTTCCGCCCTCGACTCGTTGAGCACGGTCCGCGGCACCCGCACCCAGGCCGACGTCGCGATGCTGTGGGACTGGCACTCCTGGTGGGCGCAGAACCTCGACTGGCGGCCCAGCGAGGACCACGACCCGCGCGAGCGTGCCGACGCCTTCTACGAGGTGCTCTACGACCGACACCTCACGGTCGACTTCGCCCACCCGGAAGCCGACTTGTCGGCCTATCCCCTTGTCGTTGTACCCGCGCTGTACCTGATGACGGAGGCGGCGGGCCACAACCTGCGCCGGTACGTCGAGAACGGCGGCACGCTCGTCGTGTCGTACTTCTCCGGCATCGTCGACGAGCACGACGCCGTGCACGAAGGCGCCTGCCCCGGACCCCTGCGGGACGTCCTCGGCCTGACGGTCGAGGAGTTCTCGCCACTCCTCAAGGACCAGCTGGTGCGCATCACCGGCCCGGACGGCTCCGAGCTCAGCGGCGACGTGTGGACCGAGTTCGTCGTCCCGCGCGGCGCCGAGACCGTGTGGACGTATGCCGACGGCCTGACCGCCGGCCACCCCGCCGTCACCCGGCACCGCCTCGGCGAGGGCTCCGCCTGGTACGTCTCCACCCGGCTGGGAGCCGAGGGCCTCGACGCGCTGCTGGGCTGGGCGATCGAGGACGCGCAGGTCGCCCCGAGTGTCGACGTTCCCCGCGACGTCGAGGTCGTGCGCCGTGCCGGCGAGTCGGGCAGCTATCTGTTCGCCCTCAACCACACCGCCTCGGACGTCAAAGTGCCGTTGGAGTCGCCCGGCACCGAGCTGCTGACCGGTGAACGCGCCGCGGGCCGCATCGAGGTCCCCGCGGGAGCCGTCCGGGTCGTCCGACTCGACGGCTGAGCCGACTCCCCTCCGCCCGCGCGTGCCACGAGCCGCGGGCGGTGGGGCTCCTCACCGCCCAGGTGAGGGTCACCCCCGATCCCCACTTACGTCGAAGGGACGACGGACGACGATGTTCCATCCCAGACGCACTCTCCGGGTCCTGCTGCTGCCGCTCGCAGCCGGACTCGCCCTGACCACCCTGCCCGCGCAGACCGCCGCGGCGGCGAGCACGCTCACCAACGGCGGCTTCGAGTCCGACGGCACCGGCACCGCGACCCCGGCCGGCTGGTCCACGTACTCCGCGGCCGGGCAGAACTCCGCCTCCTTCACCGAGGCCGGTGGCCACGGCGGGAGTCACCGCCTGACCCACTACGCGTCCTCCGCCTACAAGGTGGAGACGTACCAGTACCTGTCGGGGCTGACCAACGGCAACTACAAGCTCACCGCCTGGGTCCGCTCCGGCGGTGGCCAGAACTCGGCGTACATAGCGCTGAAGAACTGCGGTGGCACGGAGCAGCGCACCGACCTTCCGGTCTCGTCGAGCGGCTGGATCCGTATCGTCGTGCCGGTCAACGTGACCAGCAACCAGTGCACGATCAGCATCAACAGTGACGCGAACGCGGGCAACTGGATCAACGTCGACGACCTGACCTTCGCGTCCGGCACGGGCGGCACGTCGATCCACGGCGCCGACATCTCGTCCCTCGCCAAGAGCGAGGCCAAGGGCGGCGTCTACAGGACCGCCTCCGGGACGAGCGGCGACGCGGTCACCATCCTCAAGAACGCCGGCATGAACTACGCGCGCCTGAAGGTCTGGGTCAACCCGGCCGACGGCTACAACAACAGGACGCGCGTCCTCGCCATGGCCAAACGGATCAAGGCGTCCGGCATGAAGCTGCTGGTCGACTTCCACTACTCGGACACCTGGGCCGACCCGGGCGCGCAGTCCAAGCCGGCCGCGTGGTCCGGGCACTCGTACAGTCAACTCAAGACCGATGTGTACAACCACACCTACGACGTGTTGAACGCGTTGAAGGCTCAAGGAACCACCGCCGACATGGTCCAGGTGGGCAATGAGATCAACGGCGGCATGCTGTGGAACGAGGGCTCCACGAGCAACTGGTCGCAGCTCGCGGGCCTGCTCAACTCGGGCTACGACGCGGTCAAAGCGGTCAACTCGTCCACCACGGTCGCCCTGCACCTCGCCAAGGGCGGTGACCTGTCCGGCACCCGCTGGTGGTTCGACAGCGCGGTCGCGGGCGGCGTGAAGTTCGACGCGATCGGCCTGTCCTACTACGGCTACTGGCACGGCTCGCTCTACGACTTCCAGACCACCCTGGACGACGCGGCCGCGCGCTACGGCAAGCCGGTCTTCGTCGCCGAGACGGCCTACCCCTTCCGGCTGGACAGCGAGGACGCGCACGAGGAGATCATCAACACCACCGGCGAACTGGTCTCCGGCTACCCGGCGAACACGGCCGGGCAGCGCCGCTGGATGAACGACGTGACGAGCATCGTGGAGGCCGTCCCGAACGGCCGCGGCCTCGGCGTCTTCTACTGGGAGGCGACCTGGACCGCCGTCTCCGGCAACGGCTGGGACCCGACCGACGCCGCCTCCGGCAACGGCTGGGAGAACCAGGCGCTGTTCGGCTACGACGACAAGGCGCTCTCGTCGATGGCGTGGTTCAGCCACCGGTGAGTCCGCCGGGAACGCCGAGTCCGCCGAGACTGTTCAAGTCGGTGACACTGGGCCCGGTCGCGCGCTTGCGGCCGGGCCCCGGTGCGTACCGGCCGAACGGCCCTGTGCCGTAGGGCCGTTCGGTACCGGACAAGGCTCGAAGAGTCCCGGACACGGCCGCTTCGACTGCGGGACAGTGGGAAGACGCGTGACGACGCGGCCCGATGAAGGGGGGACGAGATGCTGAGGACTCCCGCCGGCACAGCGCGCCTGGACATCCTGGAATGGCTGAAGGATCCGGTCGCGCACTTCCCGAGGCAGCGGCACGGCGACCCGGCCGAGGACGGTGTCACCGCGTCCGCCGTGGCCGCGAAGCTCGGCGTGCCGCGCAAGGTCGCC
Source organism: Streptomyces sp. AC550_RSS872 (assembly GCF_019049285.1). Classification (GTDB taxonomy): domain Bacteria; phylum Actinomycetota; class Actinomycetes; order Streptomycetales; family Streptomycetaceae; genus Streptomyces. Next base: position 41,658 of record NZ_JAGMUL010000006.1, on the reverse strand, counting down.
GAGACCCACCTCGGCCTCCTCGTGAACATCGGCCTGCTGCGCACCAAGCGCATCCGGCGGCGCCAGTACTACCGCCGCGACGACATGCGGATCGCCGAGGTCGCCCGCGTGTTTGAGAAGGGCTGGTAGGCAGGAGGCCGACGGCGAAGGGCAGGCGCACATGGAACGTCCGGGGACGCTCGTCCCGTACCGCTACGTCGCTATCGGCGGCCGAGGCCCGGAGGACGTGGTCGCCGACGCACGCGGCCGCGTGCTGACCGGCGTCGAGGACGGCCGGATCCTGCGCCTCGACGGCCTGGCGGACGCCGAGGCCCGAGTCGAGATGCTCGCCGAGACCGGCGGCCGCCCCCTCGGCCTCGAACTCCTCCCGGACGACGTCCTTTTGGTCTGTGACGCCGAACGCGGACTGCTCCGCGTCGACCTCACCGACGGCACCGTACGTGTCCTCGCCGACTCGGCGGCGGGGGAGCCGCTGCGGTTCTGCAGCAATGCCGTAGCTCTGCCCGACGGCAGCGTCTGCTTCACCGTCAGCAGCCGCCGCCACTCCCTGGACCACTGGATCGGCGACCTCGTCGAGCACACGGCGACGGGCCGCCTCCTGCGCCTCGCCCCCGGCAGCGACACCCCCGAAGTCCTCCTGGAGGGACTCCAGTTCGCCAATGGTCTCGCCCTGAGCGCCGACGGCTCCTTCCTGGTCGTGGCCGAGACGAGCGACTGCCGCCTCACCCGCTACTGGCTCACCGGACCCCGCGCCGGACAGAGCGAGCCCTTCGCCGAGCACCTGCCGGGCATGCCGGACAACCTCTGGCGTGGCTCTCCGGACGGCCCGATCTGGGTGGCGCTGGCCGGTCCGCGCGTGCCCCCGCTGGACCTCCTCCACCGCGCCGCCCCCGCCGTACGCCGCAGCGCCGCACGCGTCGCCGTGCACGCCCCCTTCCGCCCCACGGGCACGATCGGCGTGCTCGCGGTCGACGACACCGGTCACGTCGTGCACCACCTGGCCCGCCGGCACTCCCGATTCCGTATGGTCACCAGCGTCTGCGAGACCGGCGGCCGGCTGATCCTGGGCAGCCTGTGGGAGCGGGGCGTCGCGGTGTGCGAGGCACCCGTCCCGAAATGAGCCCGGCGTACGCTGTTGACCGGCCGCGATCACCACGCCCGGTGCGGTGAGGCGGCCCAGGCAGGAGACGTACGACCATGACAGCCCCGGACACCGAGAGCCTGCGCGTCCCCGTCCGTGCGCCGCGGCAACCCGCGTGGCGGACCCAGACGCCCGTCGTCGCCGTCGTCGCGCTCGGCGGAGCGATCGGCGCCACCGCCCGGTACGCGGCGTCCCTGTGGTGGCCGGCCGGGCCCGGCGGCTTCCCCTGGGCGACGTTCTGGACCAACGTCGTGGGCTGCGCCGTGATCGGCGTGTTCATGGTGGTCATCACCGAGGTGTGGGCCGCCCACCGCCTCGTCCGGCCCTTCTTCGGCACCGGCGTGCTCGGCGGCTTCACCACCTTCTCCACGTACGCCGTCGACATCCAGAAGCAGCTGGACAGCGGGCACCCGCGTGTGGGCCTGGCCTACCTCGCCGCCACCCTCGTGGCGGCGCTCACGGCCGTGTGGCTCGCGGCGGCGGCCACCCGCCGCATCCTGAGAGCGAGGCAGCCATGACCAGGCTGACCGGCAGGGCACTGCGCCTGACCGTCTTCGTCGGCGAGCACGACACCTGGCGCCACAAGCCCCTGTACGCGGAGATCGTCCACCGCGCCCACGCCGCCGGGCTCGCGGGGGCGAGCGTCTTCCGCGGCATCGAGGGATTCGGCGCCTCCTCCCTGATCCACACCTCACGGCTGCTGTCCCTGAGCGAGGACCTGCCGGTCGCGATCGTGATCGTCGACACCGAGGAGCGGGTACGCGCCTTGCTGCCACAGCTCGACGAACTCGTCACCGAGGGACTGGTCACCCTCGACGACTGCGAGGTCATCCGGTACATCGGCCGCGGTGACAGCCCGCCCGAACCGCCCGGACCTGCCACCAGAGGTAAGAACACGGAAGGTAAGAAGGCGCCGTGAACTGGCTCCTGGTCATCCTGGGCGCCGCTGTAGGCGCGCCCCTGCGCTATCTCACCGACCGGGCGGTGCAGTCCCGGCACGACTCGGTGTTCCCGTGGGGCACCTTCCTGGTCAACGTCAGCGGCTGTCTGATCCTCGGCCTGATCACCGGCGCGGCGGCCCAGGGCGCCGTGAGCTCCCACCTTCAGCTGCTGCTCGGCACCGGCCTGTGCGGGGCCCTGACCACGTACTCGACCTTCTCGTACGAGACCCTCCGGCTGGCCGAGACGGGCGCCGGGCTCTATGCCGTCGCCAACATCGCGGGGAGCGTGACCGCGGGCCTCGGTGCGGCTTTCGTGGGGGTGTCGGTCGGCCAGGCGGTGTGGTCCTGAGTCGCCGCGTGGCGTTGTCGGCGAGGGGATCACACCCGCACCTGGTAGGACAGTGCGCGCCACTGTCCCGCCGCCCCTCCGGAACTGGATCCCATGAGCGTCATCAGCGTCGGTCAGGCCGTCGTCCTCGGAGCCGTCGAGGGGGTGACCGAGTTTCTGCCCGTGTCCTCGACCGGGCATCTGAAGATCGCCGAGGGGCTCATGGACATCCCCGTCGACGACGACGCGGTCGTCGGGTTCTCGGCCGTCATCCAGGTCGGCGCGATCGCCGCCGTGCTCGTGTACTTCTTCAAGGACATCGTGCGGATCGTCGCCGCGTGGCTGCGCGGGCTGCGGGACAAGGAGGAGCGGTACCACCACGACTACAAGTTCGCCTGGTGGGTGATCTACGCGACGATCCCGGTCATCGCCGTGGGCCTGGCCGCCAAGCCGCTCATCAAGGGGCCGCTCGCCTCCTTGTGGGTCGTCGCGGGTTCGCTGGTCGTCGGCAGCGGGGTGATGTGGGCGGCCGATCAGATGGGCCGGCACAAGCGAGGCGAGGACGACACCTCCTTCAAGGACGCGATGCTCGTCGGCAGCTCCCAGATCCTCGCCCTGCTCTTCCCGGGCTTCTCGCGCTCCGGCGCCACGATGTCCACGGCGCTGATGCTCGACCTGGACCGGGTCGCCGCCACCCGCCTGTCCTTCTTCCTCGGCATCCCCGCCCTCACCGGCGCCGGCATCTACGAACTGAAGGACGCCCTGGGCGCGACCGGCGCGGGCGCGCTGCCGCTGGCCGTCGGCACGGCCGTCTCCTTCGTCGTCGCCTACGCCTCCATCGCCTGGCTGCTGAAGTTCGTCGCCAAGCACTCGTTCAACGCGTTCGTGATCTACCGGATCGTGGTCGGGGTGCTGCTGTTCGGGCTGTTGGGCGGGCGTGATCAACAGTTGACCCGCGAGCCGCAGGTGAGCTGAGACCTTCCGGGGACCCGGCCGGGTGTGAAGCCGGCTTTCAGGCATCACGCCCGGTGAATCTTTCCTTTCGGCTCCCTTGACACCGCCCACGGCTCACCCGGAGTATCTCTCCCGTGAACCTGTCAGACAGCCGGACAGCCGGACAGCCGCCGCGGCGCATCAGCGCCATGGAAGCGGTCCTGGCACACCTCCGTAGCGCCATCGAGCGCGGCGAGTACGCCATCGGCGACAAGCTGCCCTCCGAGGCGGAGCTCTGCCGCACGCTGGAGATCAGCCGTCCCGTCCTGCGCGAGGCCCTCAGGGCCTTGCAGACCATGGGCCTGACCGTCTCCAAGACCGGAAAGGGCACCTTCGTCGTCGCCAACGCCGTCGAGGACCCCACCTTCGGCGACTACGCGGCCAGCGACCTGCTGGAGGTGCGCCGGCACGTCGAGATCCCGGTCGCCGGGTACGCGGCCCTGCGCCGAACCCCGGAGAACCTCGACCACCTGGCCCATCTGCTCGACCGTATGGAGCGGGAGACGGACACCACCGCGTGGGTCGCGATGGACACCCTCTTCCACCTGGCCGTGGCAGAGGCCGCCCAGAACCCGGTCTTCCGCCGGGTCATCGAGGAGATCCGCGACGCACTGGCGCGTCAGTCGGCCTTCCTCAACGAGCTGGGCGGCCGCCGCGAACAGTCCAACCGCGAGCACCGGGCCATCGTCGAGGCGCTGATCGACGGTTCCGAACTCGACGCTACCGACGCCATGGCCCACCACCTGGACCGCGTCGAGACCACCCTCACCGACATCGTGCGCCCCGCGCGCACGGACACCCCCACGGAAGGCGGACCCGAGGCGTGAGCGAGCAGCACCTCAAAGAAGAGACGCGCCCCCAGTCCGGTCACGTCGACGCCGGAGACCTCGGCTACAGCAAGTCGCTGAAGTCCCGGCACGTCAACATGATCGCCATCGGCGGAGCCATCGGCACCGGCCTGTTCCTCGGCGCGGGCGGCCGGCTCGCCGACGCCGGCCCCTCCCTGTTCATCGCCTACGCGGTCTGCGGAATCTTCGCCTTCCTCGTGGTGCGCGCCCTCGGCGAACTCGTCCTGTACCGCCCGTCGTCCGGCGCCTTCGTGTCGTACGCCCGGGAGTTCATGGGAGAGAAGGGCGCGTACACCGCGGGCTGGATGTACTTCCTCAACTGGGCCACCACCGGCATCGCCGACATCACCGCGGTGGCCACGTACACCCACTACTGGGGCATGTTCTCCGACATCCCGCAGTGGGTGATCGCGCTGATAGCTCTCGCGGTCGTCCTCACCGTGAACCTGATCTCGGTGAAGATCTTCGGCGAACTGGAGTTCTGGTTCGCGATCATCAAGGTCGGCGCGCTCGTCGTCTTCATGTGCATCGGCATCTTCCTGCTGGTCACCCAGCACCCGGTCGACGGCACGACCCCCGGCCCGTCCCTGATCACCGACCACGGCGGCCTCTTCCCCAACGGCCTGCTGCCGATGCTGCTGATCGTCCAGGGCGTCGTCTTCGCCTACGCCTCCGTCGAGCTGGTCGGCGTCGCGGCCGGTGAGACCGAGAACCCCGAGAAGATCATGCCGAAGGCGATCAACTCGATCATGTGGCGCGTCGGTCTGTTCTACGTCGGCTCGGTCGTCCTGCTGTCGATGCTGCTGCCCTGGTCGTCGTACAAGGCGGGCGAGAGCCCCTTCGTCACGGTGCTGTCCAACATCGGCGTCCCGGCCGCCGGCGGGGTCATGAACCTGGTCGTGATGACCGCGGCCATGTCCTCGCTCAACTCCGGTCTGTACTCCACCGGCCGCATCCTGCGCTCCATGGCGATGTCCGGCTCCGCCCCGAAGTTCACCGGCGTGATGAGCCGCAGCCAGGTCCCGTACGGCGGCATCCTGCTCACCAGCGGTATCTGTGTCCTCGGCGTCGGCCTCAACTTCGTCGTCCCCGCCGACGCGTTCGAGATCGTGCTGAACTTCGCGGCGATCGGAATCCTCGCCACCTGGGGCATGATCATGATCTGCCACCTGCTCTTCTGGCAGAAGACCCAGAAGGGCGAACTCACCCGCCCCGGCTACCGACTGCCGGGCTCCCCCTGGACCGAAGTCGTGACGCTGGCCTTCCTGGCCTCCGTCCTGGTCCTCATGTACGCCGACGGAGGCGCCGGCCGCACCACCGTGCTGTGCCTGCCGCTGATCGTCGCAGCGCTGGTCGCGGGCTGGTACGGCATCCGAAGCCGTGCCAAGCGTGCCTCCACCAAGGCCGACGCGTGAGATCCGTGTCGGTCGACGACCCCTCATCGACCCACGACAACCAGGCAGTGATGTACAGCAGTTCCATAGCGGACGCACCCCTTGTCCGCGAACCTCTCCACGCCCCCGTCGCCCACCTCATACGCGGCGGAATGATCGAAGGCATCCACTACGGCTCCGTCGTCGTCCTCGGCGCCGACGGCGAGGTCCAGTTCCAGCTCGGTGACATCGAGGCCGCCTTCTACCCGCGTTCCGCGCTCAAGCCCGTCCAGGCCGTCGCCATGGTGCGGGCCGGGCTGCCGCTCGACGGCGAGCTGCTCTCGCTCACCGCGGCCAGCCACTCCGGCGAGGAACGCCACCTCGCCGGCGCCCGGCGCATCCTCGAACTCGCCGGGCTCACCGAGGACCATCTGCGCAACGTCCCGGACATGCCATTCGATCCGGTCGTCCGGGACGCCTGGATCCGGGAGGGGCGGCTGCCCTCCCGGCTCGCCCAGAACTGCTCCGGCAAGCATGCGGCCATGCTGTATGCCTGCCGGCTCAATGGCTGGTCGCTGGAGGACTACCTCGACCCCGGTCACCCTCTTCAGCAGGCGATCGCCGAGATCGTCGAGGACCTCACGGGGCAGCGGATCGCGCGGGTGACCGTCGACGGGTGCGGGGCACCGCTGTTCTCCGTGTCCTTGCACGGCCTCGCTCGCGCGGCCGCCCGTATCACCGCGGCGGCCTCCGGCACTCCCGAGGCGCGTGTCGCTGACGCCATGCGCGAGCACGCCGAGATGGCCTCCGGCACGGGCCGGGATGTTGCCGCGTTGATGCGGGCCGTGCCGGGGCTGCTCGCCAAGGACGGGTTCGAGGGTGTGCAGGTTGCTGCCCTGCCGGACGGGCGGGCCGTTGCCGTGAAAATCGCCGATGGGGCGAATCGGGCGCGTGTGCCGGTTGCTGCGGCGGCGCTTGCGTGGGCCGGCGTCGATCCGGAGCTGCTCGTCGAGTTCCAGGGTGAGGCGCTCCTGGGTGGCGGGCGGGCGGTCGGGTGTGTGCGGCCCGTTCGTTCGCTGGAGCCTGTTGTCGTCTCGGCCTGCGCCTAAAGACGTGCCGGATCTCTTGTTCGGCGGCTGCGGGTTGTTTGCGGCCTGTCGCGCAGTTCCCCGCGCCCCTTTCAGGGGCGCCCACCTCACCCTCGTAGAAAGAAGAGCCGTTCCCTCATGAACGCCGTCACGCGTAGTGAACACGATCTGCTGGGCGATCGGGACGTTCCCGTCGATGCCTACTGGGGTGTCCACACCCTGCGTGCCACGGAGAACTTCCCGATCACCGGGACGCCGATCTCCGCCTACCCGCACCTGATCGACGCCCTGGCCGCCGTCAAGGAGGCCGCTGCCCTCGCGAACGTGGAGCTCGGGCTCCTCGACCCCGAGAAGGCGGCGGCCATAGTCGCCGCGTGCCGGGAGATCCGCTCCGGGAAGCTGCACGAGCAGTTCGTCGTCGACGTCATCCAGGGCGGCGCGGGCACCTCGACCAACATGAACGCCAACGAGGTCGTCGCCAACCGGGCGTTGGAGCTGCTGGGCCATGAGAAGGGCCAGTACGAGTTCCTGCACCCCAACGAGGACGTCAACCTCGGTCAGTCGACGAACGACGTGTATCCGACCGCCGTCAAGATCGCGACCGTGTTCGCGGTGCGTGAGCTGCTCAAGGCGATGGCGGTCCTGCATGACTCCTTCGCCCGTAAGGCAGTGGAGTTCCGTGACGTGCTCAAGATGGGCCGTACACAGTTGCAGGACGCGGTGCCGATGACCCTCGGCCAGGAGTTCTCCGCGTACGCCGTCATGATCGACGAGGACCGGTCCCGTCTGGCCGAGGCGGTCGAGTTGA
>NZ_JAGMUL010000006.1:0-34061 GCF_019049285.1 Streptomyces sp. AC550_RSS872 | reverse complement strand
ATCGCCGTGAAGCTGTCCAAGAGCTGCAACGACCTTCGTCTGCTGTCCTCGGGTCCGCGCGCGGGCCTGGGCGAGATCAACCTGCCGCCGGTGCAGGCCGGTTCGTCGATCATGCCCGGCAAGGTCAACCCGGTGATCCCCGAGGTCGTCAACCAGGTCGCCTTCGAGGTCATCGGCAACGACGTCGCCATCACCATGGCCGCCGAGGCGGGACAGCTCCAGCTCAACGCCTTCGAACCGATCATCCTGCACTCCCTGTCGGAGTCGATCACTCATCTGCGGGCCGCCTGTCTGACCCTCGCCGAGCGCTGCGTGGACGGCATCACCGCCAACACCGAGGCGCTGCGCCGGACCGTGGAGAACTCCATCGGCCTGGTCACCGCCCTGAACCCGCACATCGGGTACACGGCGGCCACCGACATCGCCAAGGAAGCCCTCGTCAGCGGCCGGGGCGTGGCCGAACTCGTCCTGGAGAAGGGCCTGTTGCCCGCCGAGACCCTCGCCGACCTGCTCCGCCCGGAGGTCGTCGCGGGCAGCGGCCAGGCCCTGGCCTGACCAGCCGGAACCCCTCACCTCGGGATGCGCGCCGGGACCGGCGGGAAGGCACAATGGTGATCATGGCAGCGTCAACGTCGTCACTGACCTTCCAGCCGATCCTGGAGCGCATCGCGGAGGAGATCGAGCGGACCCCCGGCCGCGGCCGGCCCGCCGACTACATCCCGGCACTCGCGGCCTGCGACCCGCGCCGCTTCGGCATGGCCGTCGCGGAACTCGACGGCACGGTGTACGGCGTGGGGGACTGGCGCGAGCCGTTCTCCACGCAGTCCATCACCAAGGTCTTCACCCTCGCGCTCGACCTGGCCCGCGAGGGCGACGCCCTCTGGGAACACGTGGGCCGCGAGCCCTCCGGCAACCCCTTCAACTCCCTGGTCCAGCTGGAGTACGAGAACGGCATCCCCCGCAACCCGTTCATCAACGCGGGCGCCCTCGTCGTCACCGACCGCCTCCAGACCCGTACCGGAGACGCGGCGGGGGAGTTGCGGGCCTTCCTCCGCGCGGAGAGCGGCAACCCGGCCCTCGACTTCGACAAGGGCGTCGCCGCCTCCGAGTCCACGCACGGCGACCGCAACGCCGCCCTCGCCCATTTCATGGCGTCCTACGGCAACATCGACAACCCCGTACCGGTTCTGCTCGACCAGTACTTCCGGCAGTGCTCGATCAAGGCCTCCTGCGCCGACCTCGCCCTCGCCACCTCCTTCCTCGCCCGCCACGGCGTCCGCGCCGACGGCACCCGCCTCCTCACCCGCAGCCAGGCCAAACAGGTCAACGCGGTCATGCTGACCTGCGGAACGTACGACGCGGCGGGCGACTTCGCGTACCGGGTGGGCCTGCCCGGCAAGAGCGGTGTCGGGGGCGGCATCATCGCGGTCGTACCGGGTCGTTGCACGCTGTGCGTATGGAGTCCCGGCCTGGACGAGCGGGGCAACTCGGTAGCAGGAGTGGCAGCACTTGACCGCTTCACGACGCTGACAGGCCTGTCGGTGTTCTGACAGAACCCTTCCGGCCGGGGGGCGCGGCGGTGCCCCCAAGGGGCGCGGCGCTGTATCGACATGCGGATCCGCCACGTGGGCGCGACCAGGCCCCACCGGGCCCGCACCCTGCAAACCACCGCACCCGGCAGACGCTCGACAGCCCCCGAACGCCCCGCACCTGATCACCGGCCGGACACACTTCCGCTTCCCCCCGGAGGGCTCCGCGTCAACTCAAAGCCACCCGGCGTTGACAGGCTGACCGAGTGTTGGCCATGGCTTTCCCCCTCGATCTCCGCCGCTGCCAGATCCTAGGTCTGGCCGGCACCGCCTTCCTCGCCCTGGGCGGTGAGACGGCCGGTGCCCTGCCGGTCCGGGAACTCCTGGCCCCGAGCTCGGTGCACGCCTCCCTGGGCCTGGTCGGCGTGTACTTCGGTGTCGTCCTGCTGATAGCGGCGTGGCTGCTCCTCGGCCACCTCGTGCGCAGCGCCGACCCACCGACCCCGCGCGCCCTGCTGCTGGTGCTGGCCGTGTGGGCCACCCCGCTGCTGATCGCTCCGCCGCTGTTCAGCCGGGACGTCTACAGCTACCTGGCGCAAGGGGCCATGGTCGACGCCCACATCGACGTGTACGCGTACGGTCCCGCCCACCTCGGCGGCCCGCTCGCGGACGAGGTCGCCCCGCTGTGGCGGCACACGGGCGCCCCGTACGGCCCGGTGTTCCTCGGCGTCGCCTCGACCCTGTCCGCGCTGACCCGCGGTGAACTTCCCGCCGGGCTCCTCGGCATGCGCCTGATAGCGCTCCTCGGGGTGGCGCTGATGGCGGCCGCGCTGCCGCGCCTCGCCCGGCACAGCGGCGCCGATCCGGCCGCCGCGCTGTGGCTGGGCGCCCTGAACCCGCTCGTGCTGCTGCACCTGGTCGCGGGTGCCCACAACGACGCCATCATGCTCGGCCTGCTCGGCGCCGGTCTGGTCGCGGCGCTCGGCCGGTGGCCGGTCCTGGGCGCCGTACTCGTCACGCTCGCCGCGCTCGTCAAGGCACCCGCCGCGCTGGGCCTCGCCGCGGTCGTGCTGCTCCAGATGCGCTCCGGCCACCACCCGGCGAAGGCCGTCCTGAGCACAGCGGCCGCGTCCGCCGCCACCACGGTCGCCGCCACGGCCCTGGCGGGCACGGGATACGGCTGGATAGGCGCCCTGGACACCCCGGTCTCCCCCCATAACTGGGCGCTCACCAGCCTCCTCGGCCGTGCCACCGCCTCGCTGCTGACCGAGGTCGGCAGCGATCTGGCGCCACTGGCCGTGCCGGTGTGGCATGTCTTCGGCCTTGTCCTCACGGCCGTTCTCGTGCTCCTCATATGGTGGCGCTGGCGTCCGCGCCCCGTGTACGCGCTCGGTCTGAGCCTGGCGGCCGTGGCCGCGTTCGGACCGGCGATCCGCCCCTGGTACGCCCTGTGGGGCCTGTTCCTCATCGCCGCGGCCGCGCCCAGTACCTCGGTACGGCACCGGGTGGCCGCCGTGACGGGCGTGCTCGCGCTGGCCGTTCTGCCCAGCGGCGGCGCCGCGGACGCCGGCCAGCTGGTGCTGGCGGTCTCCGGGGGCGTACTCGCCGTGGTCGTCCTGTGGCAGGCGCATCTCGCGGCGCAGACCCCGGCGTTGGAGCGCACCGCATGAGACTTCCCCGCACCGACCGCGGCCGGCTCGCCCTGGTCCTGGTCCTCGCCGCCGCCGTGACCGTCTTCACCGCGACCGTGCCGCTGCTGCGCGACTGGTTCGACCTGCGCGTCTACTACGGCACCGTCGACAGCTGGATCCACCACGGCGGGCGTATCTACGACTACCGGGTGCCCGGCACCATGTACGGCTTCACCTACCCGCCGTTCGCGGCCGTCGTCATGCTGCCCATGGCGCTGGTCGATCTACAGGTCGCGATCGCGGTGGCGCTGCTGCTCAACCTGGCCGCCCTGGCCTTCGCGCTGCGTGTGCTGGCGGGGCGGGACTGGCGGCGGTACGGCTGGTACGGCTGTGCGCTGGCGGTGTGCGGACTGGCCCTGTTCGAGCCGCTGAGGGACACCTTCAGCTTCGGCCAGGTGAACATCCTGCTGCTGGCCCTCGTGCTGCTCGACTGCCTGCTGCTGTCGAGGGGCCGGGAGCGCTGGGCGGGCGTGGGCATCGGCCTGGCGGCGGCGATCAAGCTGACGCCGGCCGCGTTCATCGGCCTGCTGCTGGTGGCCCGGCGCTGGCGAGCGGCGGCTGTGGCCACCGCCGTCGCCGCCGCCGCTACGGCACTGGCGGCCTGGGTGGCCCCCGACGCGTCCCGCTTCTACTGGACGCACGCGATGTGGGACACCACCCGCGTGGGCCGCCTCGACTACGTCTCCAACCAGTCGTTGCAGGGCATCCTGGCCCGCCTGGACATCTCGAGCCGCGCGGTCTGGGCGGTGGTGGTCCTGCTGGTGCTGGGCGTCTGGGTGGCGCGCACGCGCCCGGCGGTCGTGGCGGGGGACTGGACGGCGGCGTTCGCCCTGACCGGACTGACCGCCTGCCTGGTCAGCCCGATCACCTGGGTCCACCACCTGGTCTGGCTGCTGCCGTCCTTCGCCGTCCTCGTCCGCGCCGGGCGCCCGTGGATCGCCGCTGCCCTGTACGCCGTGCTGTGCACCAGCGTGGTGTGGCTGTGGTTCGACGACGCGTCCGGCGTCGACGGCTTCCTCGGCAGCAACATCTACACCTGGATCACGCTCGGCCTGCTGCTGTGGCTGCCGGTCGGTCAACTCGGCGTCGACGGCTCGACCCTGCCGCGCGTCACCAGCGACACGGCACCCGCCCCCACCCCGGCGGCGCCCACGATCGCGCAGGCCTCCGGCCAGCCGGCCCTGCCCTCGGGTTCCACCGCCGCGGCCACCGGCACCGGCACCGGCCCGGGCCTCGGCTTGGCCCGCAACGCGTCCAGCGACCCCACCGGCTCGACCCGCCCCGCCGCCCCGAATCCCCAGTCGAGCAGCTCGCCGGCCTCTTCGTAGACGGCGAACCCGCCCGCCCGGGGGTTCATCACCGTGACGACGAGCGTGCGCTCACCCCGGCGGGCGGCGGCGACGAGCGTGTTGCCCGCATGGCTGGTGTAGCCGTTCTTGATGCCGATCAGGCCCGGATACCGGTCCACGCCGTCCGCGCCGGTCAACAGCCGGTTGGTGTTCCGGATCTCGTACGACCAGCCGCCCCTGCCCGGAAACCTGGCCGCTGCCGTGCCGCAGTACCGCGCGAACTCCGCGTTGCGCAGCCCCGCCCGGCCGAACACCGCCAGGTCGTACGCCGACGACACCTGACCGGGTGTGTCATAGCCGTCCGGGGACACCACGCGCGTGTCGAGCGCACCCAACGCACGGGCCTTGGTCTGCATACGGGCGGCGGTGGCACGCCAGCCGCCGTTCAGCGCGGCCAGCACGCGCACGGCGTCGTTGCCGGAGCTCAGGAACACGCCGCGCCACAGATCGGCGACCCGGTACGTGCTTCCCTCGGCGACCCCGACCAGACTGCTGCCGGGCCCGATCCCGGCGAGCTCCTCCTCGCGCACCGTGTGGCGGATGCCACCGGGCAGGGTCGGGAGCACGGTCAGGGCGAACAGCGTCTTCAGGGTGCTGGCGGGTGGCAGCCTGCGGTGCGCGTTGTACGCGGCGAGCACCTCGCCGGAGTCGGCGTCGGCCACCAGCCACGACAGCGCGGAGAGGCGCGGAAGCCGGGGTGCCTCGGCGTGGGGCTGTACATGCGGGCCGGACCGGTACAGCAGCGCGGGCTGCGGTGTCACGGCCCGGGGCCCGCCGGGCGGGTCGGCGTCGTGCCCGGTGCGGGCGACCGCAGCGGTCGGCGCGAGCGCCAGCAGGCCGGCTGCGCACAGCGTGCAGGTGGACACGAGAGCCCGGGTGGTAAATCCGATCTTCATACCGCCAACGTAGGAAGGGTCCCGTCGTACAGCGCGCTGCCCGGGCCGGTCGGGGTGCGCCTGCACCCGTACGGGCGATCCTCGCGGGGCGTGTCATTCGCAGGGCAGCGTCGGCTGGATCCGCCGCAGGAACGTGGCGTTGTCCGGCGTCTCGCGCATCCGCTCCAGGAAGGTCTCCAGGCCGGACTGGCCGTCCCGGGTCTGGAGCGCCCGGCGCAGGCCGCGCATCGTGGTCAACTCGGCCGGGGGCAGGAGGAGTTCCTCGCGGCGGGTGCCGGAGGGGTTGATGTCGACGGCGGGGAAGACGCGGCGGGAGGCGAGGTCCCGGCTCAGACGCAGCTCCATGTTGCCGGTGCTCTTGAGCTCCTCGAAGTAGAAGTCGTCGGCCCGGGATCCGGTCTCGACCAGGGCCGTCGCGAGGATGGTGAGCGAACCGCCCTCCTCGGCCAGGCGCGCGGCGCCGAAGAACCGCTTCGGGCCCTGTAGCGCGGCCGCGTCGACGCCGCCGCTCAGGGTGCGGCCACCGGACGCGGCGGCGTTGTTGTGGGCCCGGCACAGCCGGGTCAGCGAGTCGAGCAGGATGACGACGTCCTCGCCCGCCTCGACGAGCCGCTTGGCCCGTTCGATGACGAGCTCGGCGAGCGCGATGTGCTGCTTGGGGGCCCGGTCGAAGGTCGAGGCGTACACCTCGCCGCGCACCGAGCGCCGCATGTCGGTGACTTCCTCGGGGCGCTCGTCGAGGAGCACCACCATCAGCCGGCACTCCGGGTGGTTGCCGGCGACGGCCGCCGCGATCTGCTGCACCAGCACGGTCTTGCCGGTCTTGGGCGGGGCCACGATGAGCCCTCGCTGACCCTTGCCGACGGGCGCGATCAGATCGGCGACCCGGCCGGTCAGGCCGGACGCCGGGTGTTCGAGTCGGATCCGCTCACGCGGGTGAAGCGGCGTCAGTTCGCCGAAGCCACGGCGGTTCTTGCCGGGGGTGCGGCCGTTGACGCGGGCGACTTCGGTGAGCGCGCGCCGGTCGCCGTGCACGCCGTCGACGAGATCGCCCTTGCGCAGGCCGTGGCGGCGGATCAGAGCGGGGGAGACGTGCGGGTCGGAGGGGGAGGGCAGCAGGTTCTCGGCGCGCAGGTGGCCCTTCCCGCTCGCGTCGATGTCGAGGACACCGGTGACGGCCCGGGCCGGGGGCTGCTGCTGGACCGGGGGGTGTTCGAGTGTGGTGGTCATCAGGGTTGGTCCTTTCACGGACGGAAGGCATGGGACATGCGGAGGGAAGGGAGGGCCGCGGACTTCGGGAAGGCGGTCAGATCGCCTTCGGGCGGCGGGAGAACAGCACCTCGGGTATGGCAGAGCCACCGGTCACGAGGTGGTGAGCTGATGCCGGTACGACGACCGGCGAACTGAGATGAGACAGCACCGGCGCCCACGACGGGGCGTACACATGTGCTGACTGGACGGTACCACGGTGGTTCAGCGTGTGGCGAGCAGTCCGTACAGCAGGGGGATGCGCGGCTCGGGGAGCCGCCACCAACCGGAGGGCGTCCGCACCATCTGCGGCCAGCGCGGCCACGGCAGCTCGTCGCTCTCTGTGAGGCGCCGGATGGTCAGTCCCGCGTGCACCAACGCGTTGACGACCTCGCTTATTCCGTGCATCCACTCATAGCTGTCCGTGGCGCCTTCGACGGCAGGACCGTCGGTGTACGTGTGCGTCGCGTCCCGGTGCACGGCGCCGTCGCCGCCCAGGTAGTCGTGGCGCAGCAGCAGCTCGGGCCCCTCGCCGGGACCGGGCTTCGGGCCGAGGGAGTTGAGCAGCGGATGGAACTCGACGAGGTACAGCCGGCCCCCCGGGCGCAGAAGTTGGGCCACCACACCCGCCCAGCGGTCGAGGTCCGGCAGATAGCACAGCGCGCCCTTGCCCGTGTACACCACGTCGAACCGCCGCCGGCCCAGGGCTTCCACGGCGTTGTACACATTGGCCTGTACGTAGGTGACGTCCAGCCCCGCCTTCTCGGCGATCCCGCTCGCGGCGGCCACCGACGCCTCGGAGAAGTCCAGGCCGACGGCCCGTGCCCCGCGCTGTGCGAAGGCGATCGTCTCGGTGCCGAGGTGGCACTGGAGATGGAGCACATCGCGGCCGGCCAGCTCACCGAGGTCGTCCCACTCGAAGGAGGCGAACCAGCGCGCGGGATCGAGATCCTGGTCGAGGCCGTAGAACCGGCTCGCCAGATGGACGGGCGTGCGGGCGTCCCAGTTCGCCTGGTTGGCCGACATCATCCGCGCGTGCTCGTCGGTGCTCATGAGGACATCCAACCGCGAACGGGTCACGCGCGGCGCCAGGAATTCCGGACACGGGCACGGCACCGGGTGTCGACTCGGAGAGACCGACACCGTCGGGGCCCGTGCCGAGGCCGTCACGCCGAGCGCGTCTGCGCCTCCTTGGCGATCTGCTCGAACTGCACCCCCATCGCCTCGGCCAACGCCTGTGCGCCGGACAGCGGGCGGACCATGACCATGAAGTCGTCGATCAGACCCTCCTCGTTCACCCGGAGAAAGTCACAGCCGGTGATCTCCCGGTCGCCCACGCGCGCGGTGAAGACCAGCGCGTGGTGGCGGCCCCCCGGGTCGTTGATCTCCCGCACATAGCGGAAGTCCTCGAAGACCCGCACCACGCCGCGCAGGATGGCCGCCGTGATGGCCTTGCCGGGGTACGGCTTGAACACGACCGGGCTGGTGAAGACGACGTCCTCGGCCAGCAGGGCCTCCACGGCGTCGAAGTCGCCTGCCTCGACCGCCTCGCGGAACGCGCGCATCGGATCACCTCATAGTCAATTAGTTGAGTAGGTGTCGATGAGAATAATCACCTGCTGTTACCGTGTCCACATGTCCCTCAAGTACGCCGTCCTCGCCGCCCTCCTGGACGGCGAGGCCTCGGGCTACGAGCTCTCCAAGGCCTTCGACGTCTCGTTCGCCAACTTCTGGCCCGCGACCCCGCAGCAGCTCTACCGCGAACTGGAACGCCTCGCGCAGGACGGCCTCGTCGAGGCCCGGTTCGTGCAGCAGGAACGCCGTCCGAACAAGCGGATGTTCACCCTCACCGAGGCCGGCCGGGAGGACCTGCGCACCTTCGCCGCCGAGCCGCCCCGGCGGCCCACCGCCGTCCGCGACGAACTCCTGATCAAGCTCCAGGCCATGGAGGACCCCGAGACCACCCGGGCCCTGATCGAGGAGCGCATGGCGTGGGCGCGCGGCAAACTCGACCGTTACGCCCGCGTCCGCGACCGCCTCCTCGACGGACGCACCGAGGACGAGTTCCTGTGCGAGTCCGACCGCATCGGACCGTATCTGACGCTGTTGCGCGGCATCTCCTTCGAGGAGGAGAACCTGCGCTGGTGCGAGCGCGTTCTCGCCGTCCTCGGACAACGCGTCGCCGCGGGGTGAGCCGGATGTTCAGCCCTGAGGGCCCCTCCCTGCGTGAACTCGCCGTCCAGGCCCTGTCGTCCGTCGAGCGCGGATACGACCTGCTCGCCCCGAAGTTCGACCACACACCGTTCCGTACGCCGGAGTCGGTACTCACCGCCGTCGCGACGGCGCTCGACCGGATCGGCCCGTACGACGACGGCCTCGACCTGTGCTGCGGGACGGGTGCGGGTGTGGAAGTGCTGTCCGAGGTGTGCCGGCGCAGCGTCACCGGCCTCGACTTCAGCGCCGGCATGCTCGAGGTCGCCCGGAGTCAGGTGACGGCCAAGGGTGCGCGCGTCGAGTGGGTGCGGGCGGACGCCCGTGCTCTGCCGTTCACCGCCGCCTTCGACCTCGTGGTCAGCTTCGGGGCGTTCGGTCACTTCCTTCCCCGTGAGCTGCCGGGCCTGTTCGCCCAGGTCCACTCCGTGCTGCGGCCCGGCGGAACCTTCGCCTTCCCGGTCGTGGCCCCGCCCCGCCCCACGTCCCCCGCGTACTGGATGCTGCTCGGCTTCGACGCGGTGATGCGGGTGCGCAACGCCGTGTGGCGGCCGCCCTTCGTCATGTACTACCGGGCCTTCCGGCTCGGTGAGGTCCGTGCCGAGCTGGAACGGGCCGGCTTCCGGGTGGAACTCGGGGTCGTGTCGGAGTTCGGGCGGCGGGCGGACGGAAGCCCGCGGGTACGGATGGTGGTGGCTCGCCGCCCTGACTAGGTGGTTGGAATTTCGGACTCGTCGGCGTGAGAGGGTTTGCTTTTCAAACTCGTATCGACCCCGGGTGGTGGTCCTGGGAGGGAGCGCACGGCGGGCATGTGGCCGCCCTCGCCCTGGCCGCCGTACGTGACCGTTTCACCGGCGGCGCCCACCCGGTCCGCACGCTGAGCACGCACTATCTGGCGCGCCGGTCGACGGCAGCCCGCTCCACTTCTCCGGCGCGGCGCCCGCCGTCGGCCGGCGCACGGCGAGCTGCGTGTTCACCGGCCACCAGAACGGCGTAAAGGTCATCCACGGCTCGGCATTGTTCGGCTCACGGCGTTCGGGGTCGTCGTACGAGGGAAGCCCGCTCCCGCGCGTGCCGGGACCCCACGACTGCCGTCGCCTGGATCTCCCGGCCGAACTGTCGCCCTTCGCAGGTCAGTTGGAGATCCGTCCCGCCTCCGGCGACCTCCCGCTCACCGGAGGCGACAAGGCCGAACTGACGGCATGGATCCGCTTCCTGGGCGGCCGCGTCCTCGACGCCCCGGCGGCCGTCACCCTCACCGGCGTCCCGCCGCCCGCCCTCTACGCCCGCTGGCGCACCCCGCGCCCGGTGCCCACCGCGGAACTCACCGTCCATCTCACCGACGCCTTCGACGACGGTGCCCACGAAGGCTGGGCCCTCGTCCGGATCCGTACCGAGCAGGCGGGCGGCGGCTGGGCGGTCGACGACAGCGCGGTCTGGTCGGCGGACGGCCGGTTGCCGGCACTGGCCCGGCAGGCGCGGGTCGTGCGCGCTCAGCCCGCCGCCGGCAGCGTGAACTCGTAGACCAGGGCGTCCTGTTGGGCGTCCATGACGAGGTCCGTGATCTCCAGGGGGCGGGCGTACTGATCGTGCACGCGCCGGGTGACCCGCACCGAAGGCACACCGGGGAGCCGGGTGATGGCGTCGCGGTGGTGCAGGGTGAGGCCCGCCCGGCGCATCCAGTCGTAGGCGCGGCGCAGCTCGGCCGACCCGGTGCCGTCGGCGCGGTCGCGGCAGCGCGCCAGCTCCGCCACCTCGGCGAGCGCCACCGCGGAGAACGACGTCACGGCGGTCCGCCGGCCGTGTCCGTCGGTGCCCGCGGACTCGTAGCGGTGCACCAGCGTCGGTCGGTGCGGGGCCATCCCCAGGGCCTCGGAGTGCTCCGGCGGGGGAGTCTCCCAGGCGACCGTCGCCCGGTCCACCGCGCCCGGTGCCGTGGACCGGGCGCCGACCGGGAAGGTGAGCGTCGAGGGGGTCTCGACCGGCGGACCGGACAGCGTGGCATGACTGCCCCGCCGGTCGGTGGTGACCAGGCCGCTGTGGCGCAGCACCTCCAGGGCCTGCCGTACGGTCTCCCGGCTCACTCCGAAGTGGAGCGCCAACTGCCGTTCCGCCGGCAGCCGTTCACCGGGCGGGATCCTGCCGTCGCGCAGCTCGCCGAGCAGTCGGGTGGCGATCCTCCAGTACAGCGGCTGCGCTTCGGTGAGCGGGCGGTCGTGCGGGGTGGTGCGGACCATGCCGCGCCTCCTGATGGTGACGTGTCGTAGCCATGCGGGTTCGTTGCGCCACCAGATCCAAGCATTGGTCTAAACCAGAAGGGAAGAGTGGTCTGTCACTTCGGCCGAAACGACCCGCGTGAACCGGCGCTCACAGAGCGCCGTACAAGGCGTCGATCAGCGCCATCTTCCTCGGGTCGTCGGCTATATGAGGCCCCATCCGGTTCATCGCATAGCCCAGCGACACCCCGGCCTCCGGATCGGCCAGACCGCACGAGCCGCCGAAGCCGTCGTGTCCGAAAGCCCGCGGGTTGGGTCCGTACGAACCGTTCGCCCCGCTCAGCCACAGGCCGAGCCCAACCTCGGTCTCGCTCTCGAACCCGGCCCCGAGCACCAGATCGCGACAGCTGCCCTGCCCCTCGCGCACCCGCTCGGCGGCCTCGGGGGACAGGACGCGGTGGCCGTCGTACGTCCCGCGGCCCGCGAAGATCCCGTACAGCGCGGCGACCGCTCGTGCGGTGCCGTGGCCGTTGGCGGCGGGGATCTCGGCGGCCCGCCACTCGGGCGAGTTGGCCTCCTCCGCCCCCACCGCGGGGTTGGCCAGCGCGGCCAGGGCGGCGGGCGCCAACTGGCTGAAGATCGCCTTCTGTTCGCTGCTCGGCGCGACCGGCGGCACCAGCTCTGCGGCCCGCCCGGACTCCTTCTGCGGCAGCCCGATCGCGAAGTCGATCCCGAGCGGCCCGGTCACCTCCCGCTCCAGGAAAGCCCCGGGCAGCAGCCCGGACACCCGCCGTACGACCTCCCCGACCAGGAATCCGTACGTGAGCGCGTGGTACCCGGACTGCGTCCCCGGCGCCCACCACGGCTCCATCGCCGCCAGTCGCTGGGTCGTCAACTCCCAGTCGCAGAGCTGCTGGAGCGAGTGCGGCTCCCGCAGGCCGGACAGACCGGCGCGGTGCGACAGCAGATGCCGTACGAGGATCTGCTCCTTGCCCGCCGCGGCGAACTCCGGCCAGTACGCGGCCACCGGCGCGTCCAGGTCGAGCAGCCCCCGATCGGCGAGGACGTGCGCGCACAGGGCCGTCGGACCCTTGGTCGTCGACCACACGTTGACCAGCGTGTCCCGCTGCCACGGGCGGCCGCGCGCCGCGTCCGCCCACCCGCCCCACAGGTCCACCACGGTCTCACCGCCGA
This sequence comes from Streptomyces sp. AC550_RSS872, assembly GCF_019049285.1. Lineage (GTDB taxonomy): Bacteria > Actinomycetota > Actinomycetes > Streptomycetales > Streptomycetaceae > Streptomyces. Next base: position 21,727 of record NZ_JAGMUL010000006.1, on the reverse strand, counting down.
CCCTGACCGCGACGGCCGCCCCCAGCTCCCCGCGCTCCCGGAAGTTCGCCTCGAACGCCGTCCGCACCGCCGCGAACCGCGGATCGCAGTGCCCGTGCACCTCTGCCTCGTGCTCCGTCATGAACCCACCCCTCGTCCTCCACCGGAAAGCCCGGGCCGCGACAGCGCGGTCCGGGCTCCCTGAACGTACCGACTGGTCGGACCGGGTGGAAGGTGCCGAACGCGCCGACCTCGCCCGAGGCCGGCGCGCCGTCCGGCCCACGGCGTTCCTCAGGCGTGCGCGCGCAGCCAGTCCAGCTTGGCCGCTTCGTGGAAGGGGCCGCCGCCCTCGTGGTCGTTGAAGTCGTACACCTCGATGTCCTTGGTGTCGTGGGCCCACGCGTTGAAGGCCGCGAACACGGTGGACGGCGGGCAGGTCTGGTCCTCCAGGGCCGCCGAGAACAAGGCGGGAGCCCGGCCGCGCGCGGCGAAGTGGACGCCGTCGAAGTAGGACAGGGTGCGCAGGACGTCCTCGGCGCGGCCCCGGTGCGTCTTCAGGTAGAGGCCGATCTCGCGGTACGGGTGGCGGTCCGTGAGCGTCGTCGCGCGCGGGTAGTCGCACAGGAACGGCACGTCCGGCGCGACGGCCGTCAGGTCCGGCACCAGGCCGCCCACGGCGATCGTGATGCCGCCGCCCTGGCTCTCCCCGATCGCGACCGTGCGCGAGGCGTCGGTCAGCGGATGCGAGCGGGCGGCCTCGACGGCACGGACCGCGTCCGTGAACACCCGGCGGTAGTAGTAGTTCTCGGGCGCGTCGATGCCCCGCGTCATGAAACCGGGAAACGCGGGCGCGGCCCCCACCGGGTCCGGTGTCCCGCCGCCGGCGCCCCAGGCGCTGCCCTGGCCGCGCGTGTCCATCATGAAGTGCGCGCGGCCCGAGGAGGCCCACAGCAGGTTCTCGTGCGGCAGACCGCGCCCGCCGCCGTACCCGATGAACTCCACGACCAGCGGCAACGGCTCGGTCGCCGCGGCGGGCAGCCGCAGCCAGCCCTTCACCGGGTGACCGCCGAATCCGGCGAACGTCACGTCGTACACCCGTACCGTGGACAGCCCCGTGTCGACCGGCTCGAAGCGGGCGTCCAGATCGTGCCCGCGTGCCTCCTCAAGCGTCTTGGACCAGAAGGAGTCGAAGTCCTCGGGCTCGACGGATCTGCTGCGGTACTCGCGCAGTTCGTCGAGCGGAAGGTCGAACAGGGCCATGAAGGACCGCCTTTTCGAAGGGTTGCTGCCGATGATCACACCGTACGGGTGAGGTCGGAGGACTCGCCAGATCTCTCCCGGTCAAGCGCCTACCTTGACGCCGTAGGTCTGCCGTCGAAGTTACGGTCCAATCAGTGGAACTGCTGATCAGGGACGCCGAACTACTCGTCGTGGACGGCAGCGGGAGATCCCGGGCGGCTGGCCGCCATCACCTGTGATCGGGTCACCGCCGTCGGCACGGCCGGGAGCGAGCCCGGGGCCGGCACGACCGTCTCGGCGGCCGGACGACTCGTCATCCCCGGCCTCTGCGACCCGGCGCCTGCGCCGCCCTGGTCGTCTGGGACCTGCACGGGGTCGCCCTGCGCGGCTGGGGCCGGCGACCCCGTGGAGGCCTGGCGGCGCTGCGGCCCCGCCCGGGCCTGGACCACGGTGGTCGGCGGCCGGATCCTGATCGACCGCGGCGAGCCCCGACTGTGGGGACTCGCGGACGCTCTACGGACGCACGGTCGGATCGCACGCCGTATGCCAGAGGCTGCGTAGGGCCCGTGGGGCCCGGGTCATGCCCTGCGGCCCGTCCACTCCGGCTCCGTCGCGGCCCACTCCTGTTCCCATTCGGCCAGACGGCGGCGCATCGCGGTGTGGCGTACGACCATGTGGCCCAGGAGGATCACGGCGGCGGTGCCGCCCGCGGCGCAGACACCGATGGTGATGGCGTGCTGCTGGATCGCCCTGTCGTCCGGAGGCGGGGCCACGATCCGGCCCCGGGAGTCCAGCCACACGTCGACCGTTTCGCCGTTCCGCGTGCGGGCCGGGACACGCGCCGTGGCCCTACGCGCGGTGCCGTCCGGCTCCGCCCAGCGCACCGTCGTCCTCGCGGACGGCTGCCGTCCGCCGTGAGCCATGGGGAGCGTGCCGGCGAGCCTGCCGACGACCTCGGCCCGGATCTGCCGGCGATCGGCGCGCTGTTCCTGGGCCGTCGCCCGGGCACTGTCATGGGCCTGCCATGCCGTGAACACCCCGACCAGTGGCGCCATCACGAGGAGCAGTACGGCCACCGCCCCCAACGTCCACGCCTCGACGACATCCGAGCGGCGCCGCAGCGAACTGCGCCGCCGGTGCCGGTCACGCACCAGGTATCGCATGGTGTCCAGGTACCCCGTACACAGGACATCGTTCCAGACGATCCCGGACAAACACGTGGCGCCCGCTTCGGACCGAAGATCAGCCGAAGCGCTCGATCCGGATACGGTCCACGGGCTGACCGGCCGTCACGAGCAGACGGGAGGCGTGCTCGGCGAAGCCGTTGGAGCCGCACACATAGGCCTCCCACCCACCGGAGGGCTGCTCGGCCAGGAGTGGCGCCACATGTGCGGCGGCCATACGTCCCACGGCCACACCCTCCGGCGCACTCCGTGTGAACACGGGCATCGTCTCCGCGCCGTACTCCCGCGCGTAGATCAGCTCCTCGGGGCTGCGCGCCGAAACCAGCAGCCGCAGCGGTACGTCCAGGCCCCGCGCCCTGTGATGGCGCACCATCGACATCAGCGGTACGACACCGGAGCCCGCACCGACCAGCAGCGCGGGCCGGTCGCCGGGCCAGGCGAAGAAGCCGCTGAGCGGGCCGCGCACCTCGACCGTGTCACCGGGCTTGGCCACCGTGTGGAACCAGCCGGAGACCTCACCGCCCTCGACATGGTCCAGGGTCAGCTCGATGTGCCCGGAGTCGTCCGGCGCGGACGCGATCGAGTAGTGGCGCTGGGCCACATAGCCGTCCCCCGCGGTCAGCCGCAGCATCAAGTGCTGGCCCGGCAGATGGCCCGCCCAGGCCGGCACCGCGAGCCGGAACGTGGCGGCGTGCGGGGTCTCGCGGCGGATCTCGGTGATCGTCGCGGTCTGCCACAGCGCGGCGGCACGGTTGCTGACGGCGATCCGCCCGGGTACGGCGAAACGGGTCGGGGGCGCGAACGCCTCGGTCACAGTCACGTCAGTCACCGGAGTACCGCTGCTCCTCCCAGGGGTTGCCCCGGGCGTGATAGCCGTTCTGCTCCCAGAACCCCGGCTCGTCGCGGTCGAGGATCCGCAGGCCCGCGACCCACTTGGCGCTCTTCCAGAAGTAAAGGTGCGGCACCAGCAGCCGCGCCGGGCCCCCGTGCTCCGGTGCGAGGGGCTCGCCGTCGAACTCCCAGGCGATCCAGGCCCGTCCACCGGTCAGGTCGGCGAGCGGCAGGTTGGTGGTGTACCCGGTGTGCGAGTAGGCGACGGCATGTGTGGCGGACACATGGGGCCGGACCACATTAAGGAAGCTGTCCAGCGAGACGCCCCCGAACCGCACCCCGAATTTCGACCAGCTCGTCACACAGTGGATGTCGCCCTCGTACACCGACGACGGCAGCTCGTGTGCCTGCTCCCAGCTCCAGGTGCGCGGCTCCTCGACCAGGCCGTCGACGCGGAAGGTCCACTCGGCGGGCGTCAGCTCGGGGGTGACCTCGGCGGACAGGACGGGCCAGTCGTCGCCCGCGTCGTACTGACCGGGCGGCAGCGCGGCGTTCTGGACGCGTGGGCGTCCGGTGAAGCCTCGGGTGACGTTCATACGGGGGTGCCTCCAGGCCGCCGTAGGCGACGGCCCGCGGGTCGAGCGTGATCTGTGTTGTTCATTCAACCGTACGCGCTCCGGTGACCCGCCCCGAGCCGGGTCGGTTGCGGTAGGGTTGCCGTCCGGTCGGGGCCGTCCCGACCGCGTTTGGAGTCCTAGGAGGTGAGACCCATTACCGCTGTGTCAGGTCGGGTGCTCTCACCTCGAATCGGCGCGGATCACCGCCAGTAGGCGGCCGCGAGAGCACCCTTCGGCTTCCGAAAGGCTCTCGGCTTCCATGCCCCCTCTCTCCTCCTCGTCTTCCTCCTCCTCGTCTTCCACCTCTCCCTCTTCATCGTCGCCCTCGTCGCTCACGCCCGACGCGGTCGTGTCCGTGCTGCGGGCCGCCGGATGTGTCTTCGCCGAGGACGAGGCCCGGTTGATCCTGGCCGCCGCCGGCACCCCGGACGAACTCGCCGCCATGGTGGACCGGCGTGTCACCGGCCTGCCCCTCGAACTCGTCCTCGGCTGGGCCGAGTTCAGCGGCCTGCGCATCACCGTGGAACCCGGGGTCTTCGTGCCCCGCCGCCGCACCGAGTTCCTGGTCGAGCAGGCACTCGCCCATGCCCCGGACGCGTCCGTGGTCGTGGACCTGTGCTGCGGTTCGGGCGCCGTCGGTGCCGCAGTGGCCGCCGCACTCGGCCGCGTCGAGCTGCACTCCGCCGACATCGACCCGGCGGCGGTGCGCTGCGCCCGCCGTAATGTGGGGCCCTTCGGCGGTCAGGTGCACGCGGGTGACCTGTTCGAGGCGCTGCCCGGCAGGCTGCGCGGCCGCGTCGGCATCCTCGCGGCGAACGTGCCGTACGTACCCAGCGACGAAGTCGGGCTCCTGCCCGCGGAGGCCCGCGACCACGAGCCGCGTGTCGCCCTCGACGGCGGCCCGGACGGACTCGACGTCCTGCGCCGGGTCGCCGACGAGGCTCCGCGGTGGCTGGCCCCCGGTGGCTGCCTGCTGGTCGAGACGAGCGAACGCCAGGCACCGACGGCCCTGGACGCCTTCACCCGCAGCGGGCTGTCGGCGCGTCTGAACGTCTCCGAGGAGCTGTACGCCCATGTCGTGGTCGGCCTCAATCCGGCCGGGGGCCAGGGGATGCTTTGAAAGTCCCGCACAGCACCCACGGCGCCCGGCACGCACCCTCGCAAAACACCCCCTAGGAGGCAGACGCACCGCTCTTCGAAGGGCTCTCCGGGGACCGGACCCCGCTCCCCGGCCCCCGCCCCCATCAACCGGGCGTCAGCACACGGGCGATGAGCAGCGCCACGTCATCGGCGTTCTCGGGCCGGTGCAGGGTGCGCAGCAGGAGGTCGCAGACCTCCTCCAGCGGGCGGTCGGGGCCGTCGAGGAGTTCGAGCAGCGCGGCCAGGCGTTCGTCGAGCGGGTGCTGGCGGGTCTCGACCAGTCCGTCGGTGTAGAAGACGAGGCGGTCACCGGGTTCGAGGTCGATCGTCGTCGTGGAGAACGGAACTCCGCCCACGCCCAGCGGTACGCCGGTGGGCAGTTCGAGGAGTTCCGGGGCGTGGCCGGGGCGGAGGCGGACGGGTGGCAGGTGCCCGGCGTTGGCGATCCGGCACTGGCGCAGTCGCGGGTCGTGGATGGCGTAGACGCAGGTGGCGATGGAGTGGTCGAGGCCCTCGGTGATCTTGTCGAGGTGCTCCAGGAGCCGGGTCGGTTCGAGGTCGAGGGAGGCCAGTGTGTGGGTCGCGGTGCGCAGCCGGCCCATCGTCGTGGCGGCGTCGATGCCGCTGCCCATGACGTCGCCCACGACGAGCGCGGTCTTGTCGCCCTCCAGCGGAATCACGTCGAACCAGTCCCCGCCGACCTCGGCGCTGGCGCCCGCGGGCTGGTAGCGGGAGGCGACCTCCAAGCCGCCGGTCACCGGCGGATGGCTGGGCAGCAGGCTGCGCTGGAGGGTGAGGGCGGTGTCGCGGGCGTTCTGGTACCAGCGGGCGTTGTCGATCTGCACGGCAGCGCGGGCCGCCAGCTCACGGGCGAGCAGCAGGTCGTCCTCGCTGAACGGCAGCGGATTGCGGGTGCGCTTGAGGTCCAGGGCGCCGAGCACCTCGCCGCGCGCGATCAGCGGCACCGCCAGATAGGAGTGGACGCCCGCGCGGCCCAGCTGGACGGCGGCCTCGGGGGAGCGGGCGATACGCGGCAAGTCCTTCTCCTCGACGTGCGTCACCAGGACCGGACTGGCGGTGCGTACGCACTCGGTGACCAGGCGGTCCGCGCCGTAGCGGGCGACCTGGCCCGGCTGGTCGGCGGCATCGAGGGCCTCCGTGTCGTGTGCCGCGCGGACGGCAAGGGCACGGATCACCGCCGATTCCGCGGGGCCGAGGCTGCTGCGTCTGCCCTCCACCACGGCTTCCAGCAGATCCACGGCGGCCACGTCGGCGAGCTCCGGCACGGCGACGTCGGCCAGCTCGCGTGCCGTGCGGTCCAGCTCCAGGGTCGTGCCGATCCGGGCGGAGGCGTCGGCGATGAGGGCCAGGCGCCGCCGTGCCGTCTCAGCCTCCACCGCGGCCTGGTGCTGCTCGGTGATGTCGACGACCATACCGGCGACGCCGAGCACGGTGCCGGTCGTGTCCTCCAGCCGGTAGAGGGAGATGGACCAGAAGTGCTCCCGGTCCGGATCGGCCGGGGTGCGGCCCACGATGCGCTGGTTGATGAGCGGATCACCGGTCCGCAGCACCTCGCGCAGGGCCCCTTCGATGGCGTCGGCGTCGACGTCCGGCAGCAGCTCACGCGGCGTACGGCCGAGATGGTCCTCGGCGGAGATGCCGTTGAGCTGCGTCAGCGCCTCGTTCACCGAGACGTACCGCAGCTCGGTGTCCAGGACGGCCAGGCCGATCGGCGCCTGCGCGATCGTCCGCGTCGACAGGGCGACGTCCCGCTCCACCTGGCGGACCGTCGTCTGGTCGGCGCACAGGCCCAGGGCGTACACGTCCCCCTCGTCGTCCAGCAGCCGCATGTTGCGGAACTCCACCAGCCGTGTGCTGCCGTCCTTGCGCCGGATCGGGAACGCCCCGGCCCAGCCCTCACCGGTCTCCATGACGTCGGCGAACAGCTTGACGACCAGGTCCAGGTACTGCTCGTGGACCATGATCCGCGCCGCGTACTCGCCCAGCGCGTCCTGCGCCGAGTAGCCGAACAGCTCCTCCGCCTGGGGGCTCCACAGCACGATGCGCCCCTCGGTGTCCAGCACCACGGAGGCCACGCCCAGCACGTCGAGCAGCCCGCTCGGCCCTACCGGCCCGCGCACGGGCTCGTCGCCCTCGGCCACGGGAGGTTCGGCTGCACACATCCCACGCACCGCCTTCGCCCAGTTTCGCGGCACGCCGTTCCCCCGTGCCGACTCCCCTTGTTCTACCGCGTTCAACCGTCTCCGGGCCCCCTTGGTCGTTCTCCTCCACCATCCCTCAACACGAGGGCGGGCGTACGGCGAAGTCATCACGTGGGCGGACGACTGTGGCCGAACAGACAGCACAGGTTCCTCCGCTTGGCCTGTACATGACTATGGCGGCCCGTCAAACTGTCCGCCGACACGCACCCACCCCCCAAGGAGTCGCTCCATGGCCCTGCGCGCCCGGCAACGTTGTCACGCTGCTCTCACCGGCCTCGTCGCCCTTGCCTCCGCCGCCGTGCTGTCCACCGCGACGCCCGCGCAGGCCGCCGACACCTGGACGGAGGTGGGCTCCGACCGCGCCGACCCGCTGACCGAGAGCCAGGGCCTCGCCTCGGTCGAGGTCCCGGCGAACAGCCCCAACCGTTACACGGGCATCGGCACCATCCCCGTCTCGGTCAGCAGCCGCGGCTGGAACCACGTGGGTGACCCCGACGCCTCCTACAACGGCTACTACATCGAGCCGTACCAGGCGGACTCGGGCACCGCGAAGATGTTCCGGGTGCAGGCGCCGGACGGGACCTGGGCCGAGTACGTCCACACGCTGGGCGCCGGGGAGGCCCTCAACAACTCCTTCGCCGCCGTGACGCCCGGCGGCCAGTGGATGGTGTCGGGCGAGTGGGGCACCATGACCCGCCTGCTGGTCCACCCGACCCCCGGCGTCAACCCCGCCACATCACCCTCGGCGAACCTCCCCTGGACCTCCAGCATCCGGCTGGACCACGCCGTACGCGACGTCCAGGGCTGCGACTTCCTCAGCGCCACGACCCTGCTGTGCTCCTCCGACGACCCCGCCGGAACCCTCTTCGGCATGACCAAGCCGCTGCTGCGGATCGACCTCTCCGCCGAGCCGGGCGCCTCCGATGTGACCGGCCATGTCACGGCCCTGCGGCAGCTTCCGCTGCGCAGCTCCTGCTCGGGCGACTTCGAGACGGAGGGCATCGACTACGACCGGCGTACGGGCACGCTGCGCGTGATCGTCATCTCGCCTGGCTTCTGTGTGCTGACGGACAGCAAGACGTACCGGTTCACCAGGAGCTGATCACGGAACGCTGAGGCGCGGACGGCTCGGCTCCGCCGGTAGTGCTCGGCTGCCGGTGGTGCTTTTCTTGGGTTGGGGTCCGGTTCCGCGGGCTACCCGTGGTACCGCGGTGCGGCCACGAGAGGAGCGATCACGATGGACCGTGAACGAACGCACGAGGAACCCGTCTCCGTCGAGATCAGCGGATGCAACAAGGAAGACGCCCGGATCGTGTTCGACGCGCTGTGCGCGTGCTTCGAGTCCGACCGGGGTCCCGAGGACGTGCCGCAGCAGCTCCACGAGACGCGCCCGATGGTGTGGCTCGGCACGTTCGAGGTCACCGACGCGCAGGAGTGCCCGCCTCCCGCCCGGCTGTCGTCGTCCGTCGAGGCCGACGCACAGGGCGGCTACTGGGCCATCGAACGGCTCCGTACGACGCTGGACTCCCTGTTCACGGTCCACGATCTCGCCTCGGCCTCGGGCGACCAGGAACGCGAGCTGCACGTGGTGCTGGAGAGCCGCCCCGGCCCGATGTGACTCGCCGTCTGTGGGGGTGGGTGACGGATGTGTGGCGGCTGCGGGTCCCTTTAGGGGCGCGGGGAACTGCGCGAGCAACCACTCCCGACCCGCAGCCGCCCACTCGCCCGAGGCGACAGTGGCCCGTGTCACCCCCTCCCAGTTGTGCAACTAGTTGCATAAAGGCTCTCCGGTCCTCTACAACTACGTAGGCACGACACCCCGCACGGAGGGCCCCGATGAGCCGTTACCCGCACCTGCTGAGCCCGCTGGACCTGGGCTTCACCACGTTGCCCAACCGCGTCCTGATGGGCTCCATGCACGTGGGCCTGGAGGAGGCCGAGCGCGGTTTCGAGCGCATGGCGGCCTTCTACGCGGAGCGCGCCCGCGGGGGAGTGGGGCTCATCGTCACCGGTGGCATCGCGCCCAACGACGAGGGCCGGCCCTACGAGGGCGGCGCCAAGCTCACCACCGGGGCGGAGGCCGAGCAGCACCAGGTCATCACCGATGCCGTGCACCGCGAGGGCGGCCGGATCGCGATGCAGATCCTGCACTTCGGCCGGTACGCCTACCACCAGGACCTCGTCGCCCCGAGCCCGCTCCAGGCGCCGATCAGCCCCTTCCCGCCCCGCGAGCTCACCGACGCCGACGTCGAGCGGACCATCGACGACTACGCACGCGCCGCTCGCCTCGCCCGGCACGCCGGGTACGACGGCGTGGAGATCATGGGCTCCGAGGGCTACCTCATCAACGAGTTCATCGCCACGCAGACCAACCGCCGCACCGACCGCTGGGGCGGCTCGTACGAGAACCGCATGCGCTTCCCCGTGGAGATCGTGCGGCGCGTGCGTGAAGCCGTCGGCGACGACTTCATCATCATCTACCGGCTGTCCATGCTGGACCTCGTCCCCGGCGGCTCCACGCTCGACGAGGTGATCACGCTCGCCAAGGCTGTCGAGGAGGCCGGGGCGACGATCATCAACACCGGCATCGGCTGGCACGAGGCCCGCATCCCCACCATCGCCACCTCGGTGCCGCGCGGCGCCTACACCTGGGTCACCAAGCGGCTGATGGGCGAGGTGTCGGTCCCGCTCGTCACCACCAACCGCATCAACACCCCCGAACTGGCCGAGGAGCTGCTGGCGGGCGGCTCCGCGGACATGGTGTCGATGGCCCGTCCGATGCTCGCCGACCCCGACTTCGTGGCCAAGGCCGCCGCCGGGAAGCCGGAGGCCATCAACACCTGCATCGGCTGCAACCAGGCCTGCCTCGACCACACCTTCAGCGGCAAGATCACGTCCTGCCTGGTCAACCCGCGCGCCTGCCACGAGACCGAGCTGACCTTGTCCCCCACCCGGCGGCGCAAGCGGGTCGCCGTCGTGGGGGCGGGGCCGGCCGGACTGGCCTGTGCCGTGAGCGCCGCCGAACGCGGCCACGACGTCACGCTGTTGGACGCCGCGAGCGAGATCGGCGGCCAGCTGAACGTCGCCCGCAAGGTCCCCGGCAAGCAGGAGTTCGACGAGACGCTGCGCTACTTCCGCCACCAGCTCGACTGGCAGGGCGTGGACGTACGGCTGAACACCTGGGTGTCGGCCGAGGACCTCGCCGCCTACGACGAGGTCGTCGTGGCCACCGGCGTCACCCCCCGTACCCCCGACATCCCCGGCATCGACCACCCGAGCGTCGTCGGCTACCTCGACGTCCTGCGCGGTGGCGCGCCCGTCGGCGACCGCGTCGCCGTCCTCGGCGCCGGCGGCATCGGCTTCGACGTCGCCGAGTTCCTCACCGACGGCGACGACAAGGCGAGCGAGGACCCGGCGACGTACTTCCGCCACTGGGGCGTCGACATGGACTACACCGGCCCCGGAGGCCTGGCCGCCCCCGAGCGGCCCGCCCCGCCGCGCACCGTCCATCTGCTCCAGCGCAAGACCACCAAGGTCGGCGCCGGCCTCGGCAAGACCACCGGCTGGATCCACCGCACCGAGCTCAAGCACCGGGGCGTCACCATGGTCCCGGGTGTGCGCTATGACCGGATCGACGACGCCGGACTCCACATCACCGTCGGCGAGGAGAGCACCGTCCTGCCGGTCGACACCATCGTGCTGTGCACCGGGCAGGAGCCGCGCCGCGACCTGTACGAGGCACTGCTCGCCGCGGGCAGCAGCGCGCATCTCATCGGCGGTGCCGACGTGGCCGCCGAACTGGACGCCAAGCGAGCCATCAAGCAGGGCACGGAGCTGGCGGCGAGCCTGTAGGGGCGCGCGGACGCGTCCCTAGGATGAGCCCATGTCACTCCCGCACGCGATCCTCACCGCCCTGGTCGAAAAGCCGTCCTCCGGGCTGGAGCTGACCCGTCGCTTCGACAGGTCGATCGGGTACTTCTGGTCGGCGACGCACCAGCAGATCTATCGCGAGCTGGGAAAACTGGAGGCCGACGGGTTCATCCGCACCCTGCCGAGCCGGCAGCCGGCCCGTGGGCAGAAGAAGAGCTACGAGGTCCTGCCCGCGGGCCGTGCCGAACTCGCCCGCTGGACCGCCGCGTCCCAGGACCCGAAGCCCCACCGCGACACGCTGCTGCTGCGGATGCGGGCCGCGGCGGTGGTGGGGACCGACGGCATCGAGGCCGACCTGCGCCGCCATCTCGACCTCCACCAGCGGCAGTTGGCCGAGTACGAGGAGATCGAGAAGCGCGACTTCCCGCCCGGCAAGGACAGTTCCCAGGACCGGCTGCGGCATCTGGTGCTGCGGGCCGGCATCGATCTGGAGACCTTCTGGACGCAGTGGCTCTCGCGCGCGCTGGAGGAGTTCGCGGAACTGCCGGGGCACGAGAGGGCGTGAGCCGAGGGGCCTCCGAGGCGATATGACTCCGAGGGGCCTGCGGAGGAGGCGATGTGACTCCGGGGGGTTCTCAGAGGCGGTACGGCTTCGACTTGCGGCGCAGGAACCAGGCCGTGGCCAGGACCCCCGCGCCCACCAGGGCACCGCCGCCCACCAGCGTGAGCGTGCCGTAGTCCTTCGTGCCTCCGCCCATGCCGCCCATGACACCGCGTGACGGCGAGGCCGTGGTGGAGATCGTGCGGGTGGGGGAGGGGCCCGAGACGATGACCGACTGGGTTCCCGCCGTCGTGCCGTTGGAGCACTGGACGATGACGGTGTACGTGCCCGGGCTCACGCCGGACCAGGCCGCGGACTGAAGGGCGCTCGTCCCCGACAGGGAGACCTGGCGCCCCTGGGCGAAGTTCGCCTGGCGGCTGTTGAGCAGGGAAGCGGTGCCCCAGCTGCCGTTGACGTTGCTGCACGCGCTGGTCGTGACGGAGACCGTGGACCCGGTGGTGCTCACGGAGATCCCCGAGACCGCGGCGGCCGAACCCGCGGCCACGACGAAGGGAAGAGAGGCGGCTGCCACGGTCAGGCCCGAGCGGAGGAATAGCGATGAATTGCGCATGGAATGCCCTCCGGCGGCACGGTTGGCGGTACGTCCGTTGCGCCGCCGAGGGTCGGGAACGCCCGTGCTGCCTCAGGGGCAGCCAACGCGCCCGGGGTCCGACCCGCATGCGGACCGGACCCGGTCAGGTGACACGTTGCTGCATCCGGGGGACACCGGACGGCTCGTCAGTCCTGCGCGCCGGTCGTCACCGTCCGCTCCGCCGAGAAGCCGCCCCAGGTGCCGTCCGGTAGTCTGCCCCGGATCCGGACCCGGTGACCGACCCCGGAGTCCGGGCCCAGGTAAAAGCTGTACGAGGCCCGCTCGCGCGGCGCGGTTCCGCCGTACACCAGCGAGGTCGCCGTACGGCCGTCCAGGCGGACCTCGTACTCCGTGACGACGCCGTCCGTCCGCGGCGGCACCCAGCTCAGGTCGAGGTAGTACGCGCCGTCCGCCTCGTGGGTCGTGGCCCTGAAGCCGGTCGGCGCGGTGCCGCGGCCGTCGTCGGTGCCGGGTGTGGTGATGCGGACAGCCGCCGTGGCCGGTGAGACGTTGTCGGCCGCGTCGCGGGCCCGGACGGTGAACGAGTAGCGCGTGCCCGAACGGAGTCCGGTGACCACGGTCGCCGTCTGGTTGCCGCCCACACTGTGGATCTTTGCATCGCCCTGATGGATGTCGTACGACACCACGTCCCGGTCGTCCATGGCCTTCGACCAGGACAGCTGAACCGTCCGGCTGCCCACCGCGCGGCCGGTGGCCTTCCCCGGGCGCGTCGGAGCCGAGCGGTCGTCGGCCACCGCGGCGGGGGTGGTGGCCCGGACCTGTCTGCTCGGCGGCCCGAGACGCCCGTCCTCGTCACGGGCCCGCACGGTGAAGGAATAGGTGGTGGAGGGCTTGAGCATGGTGACATCCACCATGTGTGCGGAACCAGGCACTTCCTTGATCTTTGTGGGGCCCCGATATACCTCGTAGACGCGAACGCCGCGGTCCGTGGTGACCGCGTTCCACATGACGTGCACGCTGGTCGCACTGCCCGCGTCGGCCGTGACACCAGTGGGCGCCCCCGGCGGCCGGCCGCCGTTCCCGTCCGGGTCGCCCCACGCGCAGGACGAGAGCAGGGCGAGCACCGCGCAGAGGGCGGAAACGAGTACCAGAACGCGTCGCACGACTCTGCCTCCCCGGGGGCGGCCTCGCGGCAATGGTCCGGACCAATATGGCTGGCTGGCGCGATCACATCAAGAGGGCGGTCGTTGGTGAGCCGTCCGGAGCGCTACGTATGCTGAAGCTCCTCACGGCTGAACTCTCCATGAGTTCCAGGGAGTTCATGCCCCGTGCGCGGGCCCCGCTGTCGTCGCTGAACCCGCGCCGGACGCGGGTGGCCGGGGAGCCGGGACCGTCACGGACCCAGACCCCCGGCCCCTGGCGGAAGTTCGGGGACGTCTCCGTGTCGCCCGGATGCGCACCGTAGAGGCCCGCTGGTGGCAACATGATAGGAATGGCACCAGTTTGGGCTGATTTTCGCCAGCCCCATCGGTGTCCGTCAGTGTCCCCGCCGAGAGGGTTCCTTATCGTGCGTTTCCAGTCGCTGACGCTGGTCGCGGCGGGCGCCGCTCTGCTCGCCCCGACGACACCCACCGCACCACCTACACCACCCACACCACCCGCAGCGGACGAAGGGTCCGAGGCGCGGCGCGAGGCCGATGTCGACGTCAGCGCTGCCGACCTGCTGTCAAAGGTGCGCAACTGCGCCCCCGTTTCCCGGGGTCGCTACCGGAGCGACGGCCGAGCGCCCGCGAAGATCCCGATCTGCGGGGCGCGGGGCGCGGTGTTCTGGAAGGCGGACATGGACATCGACTGCGACGGGCGGCCCTCCGGACACTGCAACCGCCGTACCGATCCCTACTTCTCCCACGTGACGGCCTATCAGCAGTCCGACGGCCGTCACTTGAACGCCGAACGCCTCCCGTACATCGTCGTACCCACCCCGAGCGCGATCTGGGACCACGATGCCGACGGTGTGCACGGTGGTGCGGTCGTGGCCGTCGTCTACCGAGGACGGGTGCGGTACGCGGTCGTCGGCGACGTCGGCCCGCACGACATCATCGGCGAGGCGTCGTACGCCACCGCCAAGGCCCTTGGCATCCCGCCCGATCCGCGCAGCGGCGGCACGCCTTCCGGCGTCACCTACATCGTCTTCAAGGACTCGCGGGTGACGCCCCTCGAGGACGCGGCGGCCGCCACGAGGGCCGGACAGCGGCTGGCCAGGGAGTTCGTGGACGGTGAGCCGTACGACAAGTCGTATGACGAGCGGCACGAGCAGTCGTACGGCCGATAGAGAGGGGTGTCAGACCGCCGACCAGCCCTCGTCCACCGGCAGGATCACGCCGTTGTTGTTGCTCGCCGCGTCCGAGGCGAGGAACACGAGGGCGGCCGTCTGCTCCTCCGGCCGGGCCGGCCTGCCGAGGTTGACGAAGTGCGGGCCGACAGCGGCAGGTCCGTGCGCGTCCGGCGCGGCGTCCACCACGATGCCGGTCCGAGTGCCGCCCGAGGCGATGACGTTCGCGCGGATGCCCTGCTTGCGGTACATCACCGTCAGGGACTTCGGCGCTGGGGTCCGGGGCAGCCCCTCGACGAGATCTTCGACTCCGAACTCGCCGACGGGGACGCCCTGCTCGCCGGACCCGACCGCGGGGCCCTCGGCGCGTTGGTACGCCTGACCCGCACCGAGCCCGGCCTGCGCGCGATATGGCTCCAGACGTACGACGAGGCCGAACCGGCGTTCGCCCGCGCCGTCCCCGAACGGGCCGGGCCTCCCCGCCGGCGACCTGCGTCCGACGATCCAGGCGGCGATGTTCAACGCGGCCCTGCGCGCGGCGGTCGAGTACTACGCCTGGCACTCCGCCGACACTCACCCTGACCAGGACGGTCGCCCAGAGGGGAGGCCGGCCCTTGCGTACGGCGGCTGCCGATGGCCGATGGCCGATGACCGATGACCGAGGGCCGGCTGGCGGCAGCCGCGGGCGTATCACGTCTTCCGGTACGCGTACGCCTCCATGGCTGCGGCCTCGACCGCCGCCAGGTCGGCGCCCGTTGCCGCCGTGACGACCGCTGCGACCGCGCCCTCGACGAACGGGGCGTCCACCAGGCGTGTGTTGTCCGGGAGTTCGTCGCCCTCGGCGAGCAGGGCCTTCACGGTGAGGACCGCGCTGCCCAGGTCGGCGAGGACCGCGACCCCGGCGCCGCGGTCCACGTCGGCCGCCGCCGCGGCGATCAGTTCGGCGCTGGTGCCGAGTTCACCGCCCTCGGTGCCGCCCGCCGGGGCCACGGGCACCGCCGTCCCGCCGCCGGCGAGCCCTTGCGCCAGCTCGGCCACCGAGGCGGCGACCTGCGCGCTGTGCGAGACGAGCACGATGCCGACGACACCCCCGCCCTCCTGTTCGTCACTCACCGCGCGCCTCCGCCAGCCCCGCGATGAGCAGCGCCGAGGACGTGGCACCGGGATCCTGGTGCCCGATGCTGCGCTCCCCGAGATAGCTCGCCCGCCCCTTGCGGGCCTGCAACGGCGTCGTCGCCAGGGCGCCCTCCTCCGCGGCGGCCCGGGCCGCGGTGAAGCCGTCGCCGAGCGCGTCCACGGCCGGGACCAGCGCGTCGATCATGGTCTTGTCGCCGGGCGCCGCGCCCCCGAGCGTCATGACCGCGTCCACTCCCGCCCGCAGCGCCTGGGCGAACTGATCCTCGCTCACCTCGCCCGCCTCCCCGAGGGCCTTGCCGGTCCGGCGCAGCAGCGTCCCGTACAGCGGGCCCGATGCCCCGCCGACCGTCGAGATGAGCTGCCTCCCGGCGAGCGTCAGGACCGCACCGGGTGTCTGCGGGGCCTCCTTCTCCAGGGCCGCGGTCACGGCGTGGAAGCCGCGCTGGAGGTTGCTGCCGTGGTCGGCGTCGCCGATGGGCGAGTCGAGAGCGGTGAGCCGTTCCGCCTCACGGTCGACGGAAGCGGTGGTCGCCGTCATCCAACGGCGGAAGAAATCGGCGTCGAGCACGGGATCTCCTTGCGTGGCAGGTGAGTTGCGGGTGTTCGGCTCCGGATCGCAGACCTTGATGACAGACCTTGATCACAGACCTTGGTCAAGGACCTTGATCACAGATCCTGATCACATACCCCACCGCAACCCCGGCGTCTTCACCGGCGCGTTCCACAGCCGCAGCAGCTCCTCGTCGACCTGGCACAGGGTGACGGAGGCGCCGGCCATGTCGAGCGAGGTGACGTAGTTGCCGACGAGGGTGTGGGCGACGGTGACACCGCGCTCGGCGAGTACCCGCTGGACCTCGGCGTTGAAGCCGTACAGCTCCAACAGCGGCGTCCCGCCCATTCCGTTGACCAGGACGAGCACGGGGTTGCGCGGGGTCATGTCCTCCAGGATCGCGCCCACGGCGAAGTCGGCGATCTCGCCCGAGGTCATCATCGCGCGCCGCTCCCGGCCCGGCTCGCCGTGGATGCCGATCCCCAACTCCAGCTCGCCGGGCGGCAGATCGAAGGTGGGGCTGCCCTTGGCCGGGGTGGTGCAGGCGCTGAGGGCGATGCCGAAGCTGCGGGCGTTCTCGTTAACCTGCCGCCCGAGGGCCTCCACCCGCTCCAGCGGCTGCCCCTCGTCCGCCGCCGCACCGGCGATCTTCTCCACGAACAAGGTTGCGCCCGTGCCGCGCCGCCCGGCCGTGTAGAGGCTGTCGGTGACCGCCACGTCATCGTTGACCAGCACCTTCGCGACCTGGATGCCCTCGTCCTCGGCGAGTTCGGCGGCCATGTCGAAGTTGAGGACGTCGCCCGTGTAGTTCTTCACGATGAACAGCACGCCCGCCCCGCTGTCCACAGCCGCCGCGGCCCGCACCATCTGGTCGGGCACCGGCGACGTGAACACCTCGCCCGGACAGGCCGCCGACAACATCCCCGGACCCACGAAACCACCGTGCAGCGGCTCGTGCCCCGACCCGCCACCGGAGATCAGGGCCACCTTCCCGGACACGGGCGCGTCCCGCCGTACGATCACCCGGTTGTCCACGTCGACGACCAACTCGGGATGGGCGGCCGCCATCCCGCGCAGCGCGTCCGTGACCACGGTCTCCGCGACATTGATCAGCATCTTCATTGATACCTCCTGGTGAGATGGGAAGCCAGGCTCCTGACCTGCGTTTAACCAGGTCAGAGCAGGTATGGCCAGTTGTCGGTCCTGGCGGTTCACAGCGGTCGGGGACGGGTTCCGGCGGTACTGATGCTGACTTTAATGACGGGTCGTCAGGTTTCTGTGGCTGTGGTGCGTGTCGTCGCCGGGAGCCCCGGTGTCGGCAGTATCGCCCTTGCGGCAGTGAAGGTCACGTGCGCCGGCGTTCCGGGGCGTGCCCCTGACCACCGGCCGTTGCGGACCGGGCTGGATGTGGCGGAGGAGCACGAGGGTCAAACGGCGGCGGAGACGTGGCCGTCTCGTTGCGGCAGACAGGGAGGGGACTGTCGCGAAGTCGCACGCCATCAGGGTGCTGGGCGGTGTTCCGGTCGGCAACGTCCGTCACGACAACTTCAGCTCCGCCGTCGCTTAAGGCGGCCCGGGGCTTCGCCGTGTACGCCGCCGCTCGACGAGGTCCAGTCTGCCCGGTCGCCTCTTGCGGGACCGAGAAGAACATCACCGAGGCGCAGAACGCGGGATGCGCTTGTCGGCCTGGAGCCCGGTGCCGACATCGCGATGGTGTGCGCCGTCAAGCCGGTGGTCCCTGCGCCCGAACGGTCCGGGCGATGAGGAGCATGACGAACGCAGGCCCGAGGAAGCCGAGTCCGGCGCCGAAGCCTTCCGGTGTCGGACTCCTGTGCACATGGGGGCGATGCGGACCTCGGAGGGAGGAGGCGATGAGCGCGAGCCGCACCGGGCCACGCAGTCCGAGCCGGACGTTGTGCACACCGGCCCCCGACAACGTGGGCGCTCACGTGGCGAAGCCGTGGAGCCCGGGCCGTCCCCGGGGAGAGCGGGAGTACTGCCAGTACCGGACCGGCCTGACCGTCCAGGCGATGCCGTGCAGGGCCTCCTGGTCGGTACGAAAACCGCGACGGCCAGGCGCTCGGCCGCGGGGGTGAACTGGGGCAGGGATCCCATCTTTTCGTCGAGGGTGGGCCGCCACGGAAGGTCGTCGATGCGCTCCGCGTACGGCAGCTGTGATCGCGGAACGGCTGTGGTGTGTGCGGCGTATGTTCAGACACATGGGATTCTCCTGAGGCGGAGCGGAGTGCGTTTTCGAAGCGCTTCGATGCCCGTCAGAGTGCTGAGGGAGTGTCAAGAGGTCGACATCGTTGCCTCAAGCAGGGCATGCGGGGGAGTGCCTCCTGCGCCTCGGAGGAATCTTGGAAGCGACCCTTGTGCACCCCCATGCCTTCACTTAACCTCTCTGCAACATCGAAGCGCTTCGACTACGCATTACGTCGCAGTAATGGGATCTCCCCTTTCAGCTCAGCCAGTTCCAGTCACGACACCGCAGCCGACGGCCCACCGCCGGGTGTCCAGGTGCGCCATGAAGGGTTGACGCAATGACGCCGAACGCCGCCTCCACTTCCTCAGGACCGAGCCGGAGAAGCTTCCTCGCCTCCACGGCGGTCGCCACCGCAGCGGTGGCCGGTGGGATGCCGCTGCTTGCCGCCTGCGGCGGTTCGGAAACCGGCTCGCGCGAAGGAGCCACGTCGGGCAAGGCCGCGGACAAGCTGCTCCCGACGTACGTCGCCAGCACGTTCGCCAAGCCGGATATCCCGTCGAAGAACGGTTCGGCGGCCGGCTACACCAGCAAGGTCGACCTCGCGGCCCTCGCCACCTCGGTCCCGGAAAAGCTCGGCACCGGCGCTCCCTTCAAGGTCATGGCCCCGTTCTGGGGCTCCCCGCCGAAGCCCGGAAACCCCTACTACACGACACTCGACGAGGTCGTCGGCACCAAGATCACCTGGCAGAACCAGGACGGCAACACCTATGGTGAGAAGCTTGGGGCTGTCCTCGCCTCCAGCTCCATACCCGACGTGGTGGTCGTGCCCGACTGGGAACTGGTCGGCAAGATCTCGAGCGCGGTCACCGCGAAGTTCATGGACCTCGGCCCCTACCTGGCGGGTGACAAGGCCAAGAAGTACCCGAACCTGGCCGCTATCCCGTCCGACGCCTGGCGCGCGAGCATCTTCGGCGGCGCGCTGCGCGGCATTCCGATACCCGGCGCTCCCGCGAACATGATCGTGCCCTATTACCGCAAGGACATCTTCGACAAGAAGGGCTACACGGTTCCCAAGACGGCCGACGAGTTCCTCAGCTGGGCGAAGGAGGCCACCAGTGCCAAGGCCAAGGTGTGGGCCTGTGGTGACATGAGGTGGAGCGCGGCGGGCATCTTCGGTGTCCTCCCCGCCGGTCCGCTCGGCTGGAACATCGGGGGCGACGGCAAGCTGACGTACCGCATCGAGCATCCTGAGTACCTCGAACATCTGGAGTGGGTTCGCAAGCTGTTCGCCGCCGGTGTGGTCCATCCCGACGAAAAGCCAATCACGGGCGACCCGAGCCAACGGTTCGCCGCCGGGCAGATGTTGGTCTTCAACAGCGACACGTCCGCCTGGTACGGCAAGACCGCCGAACAGGCCGCGTCCAACCCGGACTTCCAGATGGAGGGCATGGACTACTTCGGCGCCGACGGCGGCAACCCGACGCTGTATGCCGGGCAGCCCGCCCTCATATGGTCGATGATCCGCAAGGGCGCCTCGAAGGAGACGATCGAGAACGCGCTGGCCGCGGCCAACTTCGCGGCCGCGCCCTACGGCACCAAGGAGCGGATGCTCGTCGAGTACGGCGTCGAGGGCACCCACTACACGGTCAAGGACGGCGTCCCGGTCAAGAACGACCGGGGTATCCAGGAGGTGAGCAACGCCTGGACGATGCTGGCGGCCCCGGCTCCCTACCTGGCCCACCCCGACTTCCCCGAGATCGCCCGCAAGCAGGTGGAGTGGCAGCAGCGGCAGGGTGCCTTCGTCAAGAAGACGTCCACGTACGGCATGAAGATCGTCGAGCCGAGCCGGTATGCCACCCTCTCCAGCCAGTTCGAGCAGCTGGAGATCGACTTCGTGCGCGGCAACAAGAAGCTGTCCGACATACAGCAGGCCATCTCGACCTGGAAGTCCTCCGGCGGTGACAAGCTGCGCGACTGGTACAAGCAGCTCATCGACAAGAACGGCAGCGGCAACTGATGTCGCTCACGGCCGGGAGCAGGCCCGACGGGACTCGTCCCCCCGCGGCCGCAGAGGAGCCGGCGGCCGCGGTCGCCGCAGCCACCGTGAAGGAGAGCGTGCCGCGCAAAGCAGGCAAGGGGGGCAAGGTCCCCTTCCGGGTCCGGTGGCGTCGGGACCGCGCGCTCATCGTGATGACGCTGCCTGTGATCGTCCTGCTTGTGATCTTCAACTACGTTCCGTTGCTGGGCAACGTCGTCGCCTTCCAGGAGTACGACCCCTATGCCGCCGGCAACGGCATCACCGCGATCTTCCACAGCCCCTGGGTGGGGGTGGAGCAGTTCTCGCGGATGATGGACGACCCGCTGTTCTGGAGCGCCACGAAGAACACCATCGTGCTGTTCGTGCTCCAGCTGGTGTTGTTCTTCCCGGTCCCCATCGCCCTCGCGCTGGTCATCAACAGTGTGATCCGGCCCAGGGTGCGGGCCGTGGCGCAGGCGATCATGTATCTGCCGCACTTCTTCTCCTGGGTCCTCGTGGTCACCGTCTTCCAGCAGATCCTCGGCGGTGCGGGCATCATCGCCCAGACCCTGGAGGACCACGGGTGGAGCGGCTTCGACCTGATGACCGACGCGGACCTGTTCAAGTACCTGGTCACCGCGCAGGCCGTGTGGAAGGACGCCGGCTGGGGGATCATCGTCTTCCTCGCCGCGCTGTCCGCGGTCAGCACCGACCTGTACGAGGCCGCCGCCATGGACGGCGCGGGACGCTGGCGGCGCATGTGGCACGTCACGCTGCCCGCGCTGCGCCCGGTGATCGCGCTGCTGCTGGTGCTGCGGGTGGGTGACGCGCTGAGCGTGGGCTTCGAGCAGTTCCTGCTCCAGCGGTGGGCGGTCGGCGCCGGGGCCAGCGAGGTCCTGGACACCTACGTGTGGAACATGGGTATCCAGAACGGCGACTTCAGCTATGCGGCCGCGGTCGGCCTGGTCAAGGGAGTCATCGGGGTGTGTCTCGTGCTGGGTGCGAACAAGGTCGCGCACCTGCTCGGCGAGCAGGGGGTGTACAAGAAGTGAGCCTGAACACGCAGCTCGTCCGCAGCCTGAAGGCTCCCGCTCGCCCGGTGTGGGAGGAGCCGCCCAGCAAGGTCGGACTCACCGCCAAGAGCGGCTTTTTGGCCCTGTGCTGTCTGGGGGTCCTCGGACCGCTGTGGATCGTGGTCGTCACCAGCCTCTCCCCGAAGCCGGTGATCGACCGGGTCGGTGGCCTGGTC
>NZ_JAGMUL010000064.1 GCF_019049285.1 Streptomyces sp. AC550_RSS872 | reverse complement strand
GCGAGCGTCGTCTTGCCCGACCCGGACTCTCCGACGAGTGCGAGGGTGCTGCCCCGGGGGATGTCGAACGAGACTCCCTTGAGCACCCTGCGGGCCGCGGCGCCGTGGCCGAGCTCGACGGTGAGATCCTCCACGTGCAGCAGCGGGGCGGCCGTCTGCGGGTCCGGTGCGGTGGCGGTTGCTGTGGCGGACATCAGCGGCTCCCTTCCGCGGCCGGGGGGCGGTCCGCGGCTTTGTCGGAAAGGTCGTCCGAGGGCGTGGTCGCCCCGCTCGGCTGCGCCGCATGCGCGTCGGCCGTCCACTGGACCGCGCTGAGGGTTCCGCCGGCCTCGACCGCGGCGGGCGTCGCCGCGAGCAACGCGCGGGTGTACGGGTGGGTGACCGTCCCCCGGCGCAGGTCGCCGCCCGTCGTACGGTCGACGACCCGGCCGCCGTGGAGCACCAGGACGGTGTCACAGAGCACGCCGACCACGCCGATGTCGTGCGAGATGAACAGCATCGCCGTGCCGTGCTCGCGGTTGATGCGCCGGAACTGCCGTAGCACCTCCGCCTGGACGGTGACGTCGAGGGCCGTCGTCGGCTCGTCGGCGATGAGCAGCCGTGGGTTCGTCGTCATCGCGGAGGCGATCGAGGCGCGCTGGAGCATGCCGCCGCTCAGCTCGTGCGGGTGCTGGCGCAGCCGCCGGTCCGGCTCGGTGACGTGGATGTCGGCCAGGGCGCGGACCATGTCCTGCGCGGCCTGGCGCCGGGGCGTCCCCAGATGCACCCTGGCCACCTCGGTGAGCTGGGTGCCGAGCCTCAGCGCGGGGTTGAACGTGCCGATCGGGTCCTGGTAGACGATGCCGATCTCAGTGGCGAGGCGTCGCTCCGGCGGTGTTCCGAGCAGGTCGAGGTCGCCCAGGGCAAGGCGCGACGCGTTCGCCCGCACGCCCTCGGGGAGCAGGCCCGCGACCGCCATGGCGATGGTGGACTTGCCCGAGCCCGACTCCCCTACGAGGCCGACGATCTGGCCGGCCCCGATGGTGAACGACACGTCGTCCACGAGTGTCCGGTCGCCGGCCCGCACGGTCAGCCCGGCGACGGTCAGCAGGCCGTCCCGCTCCGTGCCGGCCGCTGCCCCCGCACCGCCCGACGCCTGAGGCGCCTGCGCCGCGCCGTCCTGTGCCGGAGCGGCCGGTCCCGCCGCGTCCGCCGTCCTGGCCGGTGCGGGCGCCGTGCCGCGGGTTATGCCGCGGGTTCGCGGGTCGACGAGTGAGGCCACGCCGTCTCCGAGGAGCATGGCGCCCACACCGGTGACGATGAGCATGATCGACGGAGCGAGGACGACCGACGGCTGGGCGAAGATCGACGGCAGCGCCTCGTTGAGCAGCCGGCCCCAGTCGTACTGCGGGCTCTGCACACCGAGGCCGACGAACGACAGACTGCTGAGGTCGAGCAGGGACAAGGTGAAGCTCGAACTGAGGAGCACCAGCAGCGGCCCGCTGATGTTCGGCAGGACGTGCCGGCCCAGTATGCGCAGGCCGGGAACGCCGAGCAGGCGCGCGGTGAGCACGTAGTCCTTGTCCGCGACGGTCGCGGCGAGGTTCGCCGTCAGTCGTGCGAACCCGGGGACGCCGGCGACGGCGATCGCGACGATCGCGGACACCGTGCCCGGTCCGAGCACCGCCGCGATGACGAGGGCGAGCACGAGCGAGGGGAAGGCCACCGCCGAGTCGATGAGCCGCAGACAGGCCTCGCGCAGCCACCGGGGTGCGAGGTGGACCAGCGCGCCGATCGCGACGCCGACGACGAACGAGGCGGCGGTGGCGGCGGCGGCCATGAGCAGGGTGAGCCGGGTCGCTACGAGCGCCCGGGCCAGGACGTCACGGCCGAAGGCGTCGGTGCCGAGGAGATGCTCGGCACCGGGCCCCAGCCGCGTGTCGTCGGTGAGGGTCTCGGCGGAACCGCTCAGCAGCGGCGGGGCCACGAGGGCCACGACGAGGAGCAGTCCGAGGATCACGGCGCCGGACAGGAGCGACGGGTTGCGGCGCCATCCTGGCGCGGGCGGGCGCACGGTCGCGTCAGTGGCCACGACGACCTCCCTCAAGAGTGCGGGGGTCGACGATGCCGAGGACGACGTCGACGAGGAGGTTGACGAGCAGGGCGAGCATGCCGACGACGAGGATGATGCCCTGGATCACCGGATAGTCCTTGTTGATGATCGCCTGGACGACCTCGGTGCCGAGCCCGGGGTAGGTGAAGACGTTCTCCAGGATGATCGTCCCGCCGAGCAGGGACGTGAGGACGAGACCGCTCAGGGTGAGGACACTCGTCACGAGGTTGGGTAGCGCGTGGCGCAGGTGGAGACGCACGGATCCCAGGCGGTGGCCGCGGGCGGTCCTCATGTAGTCCTGGGCGAGCACCGAGGCCGTCTCCTGCCGGACGACCCGGGCGATGGCGAAGGCCGGGCCGATGCAGAGCGCGGCGATCGGCAGGACGAGCGCGCTCGGTGTCGTGGCGCCGCCGGACGGCAGCAGCCCGAGGCTGATCGAGAACAGGACGATGAGGAGGGTCGCGACGACGTAGACCGGCGCCGACGCGAGGAGACCTGCGACCGTGCCGAATGCGACGCCGAGCCGGCGGCGGCGTCCGTCACGGGTGAGGACACCGACGGTCATGCCCAGCGGGACGGCGATGACCAGGGAGAGCAGGACGGCCGGGACGACGAGTTGGACGGTGTACGGCAACCGGGTCGCGACGATGTCCGCAACCGGGGTGTCGAACCGGAACGAGGTGCCGAGCCGTCCCGAGGCGATGTCGCCGAGGTAGTGGACGAACCGTGTCGCCAGCGGCTCGTCGAGGCCCAGTCGTTCGCGTATCGCCGCGAGCGTGGCCGGCGACGAGTTGGTGCCGGCGATCGCGCGGGCCGGATCCCCCGGCAGCAGGGGCACGATGAGGAACGTCACGAGGACGAGCAGCAGCATGGATATCAGCAGCCCGCCCGCCCGGCGGACGGCGAACCCGGCCCAGCCACCGCCCAGCCGCAGCCGGGGGACGCGCCGGACGGGTGCGGCGGGCAGCGGCCCGGTCGGGACCGCGGACCCGGCGCTCACCGCGCCGCCCCCGCGAGCGCCGCGTCGTCCGGGTGCCGCTCGTACCAGCGGAACCGCGGTTCGAGCTGGGCGGAGAGCCGGAGCAGCGTCGCCTCGTCGAAGGGTGCGCCGACGAGTTGGGCTCCGACCGGCAGTCCGTCCGCTGTCGTATGGACGGGCAGCGAGATGGCGGGCAGCCCGGCGATGTTGACGAACGCGGTGAACGAGACCATCCGGGTCTCGGTGGCGCGCGGGCCGTCCGGGTCGGAGTTCGCCTCGTCGTACACGGGGCCGACCGGCGGCGCCACGACCGCCGTGGTCGGGGTGAGGAGGACATCGAAGTCCCGGCCCCACTGGGCGACCACGTCGCGTGACTCGGCCTGGAGGCGGGCGGCCGTCCGGGCGTAGTCGCCCGCGGTGACCTCGAGGGCGGTCTCCCGGCGGCGCCGGATGTAGGGGTCCACCGCGTCGGGGTCGTCGACCTCGATGGCGTAGGTGGAGGCACTGATGATCGTCCAGGTGAAGCCCATGATCGCCTCGTACGAGAACATCTTGGGGCGGGCCTCGACGACGTCGTGTCCCAGGTCGCGCAGTGCCTGCGCGGCCGTCAGCGCCGCCGTGCGGCACTCCTCGTCGACCGGCAGCCCGGTAGGCGCGTCGAGGAGCAGGCCGATCCGCAGCCGCCCGGGATCGGCACCGGCCTCCTCGATGTACGGGCGGCCCGGTTCGGGCGCGCTGTACCAGGCGAGCCGGTCGGGACGGCCCATGACGTCGAGCATGAGGGCCGCGTCGCGCACGGTGCGGGTGATCGCGCCTTCGGTCGTCGAGTGTTCCCAGCCCCGGACGAGTGCGGGCACGCGTCCCCGGCTCGGCTTGAGGCCGACGAGGCCGGTGACGGACGCCGGGACGCGGATCGATCCGCCGCCGTCGGAGGCGTGTGCCACGGGGGCGAGCCCGGCCGCGAGGGCCGCCGACGCGCCGCCGCTCGACCCGCCGGAGGTGTGGGCCGGGTTCCACGGGTTGCGCGTCTTGCCGTGCCGGGCGTTCTCGGAGACGGTCAGAGCACCGAACTCCGGCGAGTTCGTCCGGCCGAGGGGGATCGCGCCGGCGTCGAGGAGGAGCTGGACGTCGGGGTCCGTGACCGTCCGCGGGGTGTCCCGGATGGCCAGTGAGGACATCGTGTTGGGTTGCCCCGCGACGGAGTTGAGGTCCTTGATGGGGACCGGGACGCCGTGCAGCGGGCCGAGCGGATCGCCGCGCAGCACCGCCTGCTCGGCCCGGACGGCCGCCGCGCGCACGGCGTCGGCGTCGAGCCAGACGACGGCGTTGACGGCGGGATTGATCCGCTCGATGCGGTCGAGGTAGGTCTCGGCCACCTCCACCGGGCTGACCTCTTTCGTGCGCACGAGGTCGGCGATCTGCTGGGCGGTGCTGAATGGGTCGATCACCAGGGGGCTCCTGTCGGAAAGCTGCGAGGGTCTCGGTGCGGG
The DNA here is from genome assembly GCF_019049285.1 of Streptomyces sp. AC550_RSS872. Classification (GTDB taxonomy): domain Bacteria; phylum Actinomycetota; class Actinomycetes; order Streptomycetales; family Streptomycetaceae; genus Streptomyces. The sequence goes on along the minus strand of NZ_JAGMUL010000064.1, from coordinate 41,817 downwards.
GCTCCGCAACAGCGCGGGGGCTCTCCGTGCCTGCCGGACGGTCGGGTCCGGCCGCGTGGGTCTCCGCCGCATGGGTCTGCGCCGCGTGGGTCTGCGCCGCGTGCGGACGGCCTGTCCGTCAGCCGGTGATGCGCAGGATCGGGTCGTCGAGCGAGCCGCCGAGCATCTGTGCGCTGAATCCCTTGCGCAGTGCGTAGATGAACGGGTCGTTGACCAGCGGCACCGCGTCCACCTGCGAGATCAGGGCCTTGGCGGCCGTCTGGTACGCGGTGCAGCGGGCCTTCTCGGTCGTCGCCTCCGCGCCCTGGGCGAAGGCCTTGTTCAGCTCGGCGTTCTTCACCGCGCCGAGGTTGCCGCCGCCTTCGGGGACGGTGGGGCCCACAAAGTGGCCGAGCGGGCCCGCGAGGCTGCCGAGGAAGTTGAGGTCGGCGAAGACCGTGAGGTCCCAGGCGTCGGGCTTGCCGAACACGGTCCCGACCCAGGTCCCGACGTCCACGTTGGCGAGGGTGACGTCCGCGCCCGCGGCCCGCAGCGCCTCCTGGATGTACTGGTTTCCGGCGCCGGCGGGCCCGACGACCTGAGGGCCGACGAGGCGGATCTTCTTGCCCTTGAGCACGTCGGCCGCCGCGGCTTTGTCCGTCGGTACGAGGAAGGAGGTGCCGGGGTCGTTGCAGGGGATGCCCTTCTGCACGAACATCGTCGACGGCTCACCCGTGTCCTTCGAGACGACCTTGGTGAAGGCGGCGCGGTCAACGGCCTGGGCGACCGCCCGGCGGGTGGCGACGTCCGCGAAGACGGTGCCGGGTCGTTCGTTGAAGAGCAGGTAGAAGTCGGAGAACCGGCTGACGCTCACGCTGTGGCCGGGCACGCCGTCGAAGCGCGGGATACCGGAGGCGTCGATCTTGCCGATGTCGAGCTGGCCACTGGTCACGAGGTTGCCGGTCGCCGTCGGGTCGGGCGAGACCAGGTACTCCAAGGTCGCGGCGACCTTGCCGGAGATCTTCGTGCGCCAGGCGGGCCATGCCTTGTACTCCGGACGAAGCGTGTAGGAGTACGAGACGCCGGACTGGGACTTCTCAAGAAGGTACGGGCCGGACTGCGAGCCCTTGGCCTTACCTGCGGCGAGTGCCTTGAGGTCCTTGAGTCCCGCCGGGCAGACGATGCCCGTGCTCGCGACCGACAGGCCGGTGACCATGTCGCCCCACGGCCTGGCGAGCGTGATCTTCACCGTCCGCGCCGCGTCGTCGGCGGTCACTTTCACCGTGTTGCCGGGGCCGAAGACCGTGGGGAGATCGGGCGCCGCCGTCTTCGGGTCGACGTACCGGTCGAGGGAGCCCTTGACGACCGTTGGCGTGATCGGAGTCCCGTCGGCGCAGGTCGCGTCGGCGCGCAGGGTGAACGTGGCCGAGGTCGGCGTGTTCTTCCACTCGGTGGCGAGCCCGCCGACGAGCCCGCCGTCGTCCTTGCGCACGAGGGTGTCGTAACTGTTCCGGGCGAGCTGGTAGTCCGGCAGGGACAGGGCCTTGGCCGGGTCGAAGCCGGCCGGCACGTCGATCGTCGTCCGGATCTTCGTCGCCGTGGCGGCATCACCGCCGCTCGGGTCTGCGGACGTCGCTCCCGTGGTGGTGCAACCGGCGAGTACGGCCGTCATGGCGACGGCTGCGGTCACAGGGACCGCGCGGGTACGGGTCTGGCGCATGGGTGCTCCTGGAGAGGGATGTCGTGCTCTGCGCAGGTCGGGCAAGGGACCGGGCGGGACGAGCGCGAGCAGTTCGGGGTGGAGGCGGTGCGCGCGGCGCTCTGCGGACGCCGCTTGGCAGCGAGCCGTGGAGCACTGGGTGTGGAGAGGATGCCGCCAAGTGAACGGCGTAGTCAATAGCGTTAACTATCTTTGCACGCGCCATCCCTGCCGCCGATTTCGGCCGCGAGAACGCTGCTGAGTGGCGGCCGCGAGGAGTGACGCAGGTCAGTCGCGCGGGAGCGTCGCCGCCTCCGCCTCGAGGGCCGCGAGGAGGATGTCCGTCTGCCGGTGGAAGACCTCGGTCATGTCGACGCTGCGCAGGTGCTCCTTCGCCGCCTCGGCGTAGGGGTACGCGTCGGGATCCGCCGGCTGGTACTCCTGCACCCAGTTCACCTCGGCGCCGAACCGCTGGTTGACGAGCCGCCAGGCGTTGTTGCTCGCCATGGAGAGGATGAAGTTCGAGAACGCCTGGTAGTGCAGGACGGCCTCCCGGCCGCGCCAGCCGCCGCGGTGGAACGCTTCCAGGACGGCGTCGACGGCGCGCAACTCGTGAACGCCCCGGGTGACTCTCCCCATGCAGAGCGCGGCGGCCGCCGGATGGTCCAGCGCGGTGTTCCAGGCGCGGACCGCCAGGTCCCGAAGCGACTCGGTCCACGACTCGTGCGGCTCGTACCCCTCGAGGGAGATCCTGTCGAGCTCCTCCGCGACGGCGACCATGATGTGGTCGCGGCTCGCGAAGTGCCGGTAGACGGCGGTCGCGGAGGAGGACAGTTCCTTGCCGAGTCGCTGGAAGGTCAGCGCGTCCGGCCCGTCCTCGTCGAGGATCCGCAGCGCGGTCCCCACGATGAGCCCCTGGGAAAGAGTTCCCCGCTGGAGCCGCTTCGTCGACCGGCCTCCGGCAACTGCCACGCGAACGCCTCCCTCGGACGGACGGCGAGCACACGCTGCCGCAGCCGGCGCCTCCTTGCCGGCGACAAGGAACCAGCCTAAGCGACCGGTGTGGAGCGGATCGTCGTGGGCCCGGTCGCCGGGGTGGCGACTTTCAGAGCAAGGCCGTGCAGTGTCAGGCCCAGGGCGCCACGAGGACGAAGGAGCGGCTGGCCCGGTACGCGGCCGTGCTCTCGGAAGGGTCGAGCCACAGCTGGAGGTTGTCCCGGTGACGGAGGTAGCGGCCGGGATAGTTGTACGACTCCAGGGAGACCGAACCGGCCGTGGAACCGGAACGGGGGCAGAAGGTGGCGTCCTTCCGGAAGATGGCGGACCGGTCGTCGGGGTCCAGCCGGATACGGAAGGCGTAGTGCCGCAGGTACCTGCCCGTGGCGTCCCTGAGTGAGTAGCAGCGGGGGTCGGCCAGGCCGGGAACGAAGGTGAAGGTGGCCGCCTGCCGGGTGGCCGCGGAGCTGGTGGCGCCGACCGGGCCCAGGATGCCGAGTCGGCCGGACCGGCTCACGTAGTCGCCGGGGTTGTCGACCGACCGTAGGGCATGCCGCCCGGAGAGGCGCGCCTCAGCTGTCGTCGCCGGGGATGTTGTCGGCGTCGGTGTCGGTGTCGGTGCGGCGGACGTTCTCGGTGACGGCGGCACGGACGAGGCGGCGGGCGACTGCGGGGCCGCGACGGCGGGTCGCGGGGCCGGCTCGTGCGATCCCGTGGCGGTGTACCAGGCCACTCCGGCAGCCGCGAGCGTGACAGCACCTGCCGCTGCCGCCGCCGCGGGCTTGGCGGCCAGCCTGCCGACCGTCCGCGCCGTACGGCTCGCACCGCTCGCCGCACTCGTGCCCGCACCGACGGTCGCCCCGGCCGAGTCCGCCCCCAGCGCCCTGGCGAGTACCAGGCCGGTCAGGCCGACCGGCACCGGCACCAGCGCGAAGCCGGCCAGCAGCCCCTCCGCCGGTATCAGGTCGGACGAGTTCGACAGGCACTGCGGACAGTCGCGGACATGGCGTGCCAGCCGCTTGCGCCACAGCCCGGACGGCCGCCCGTCCCACGAGGCGAGCACGGCGGCCAGGTCCGGGCAGCGCGGCGAGGCCGTCACGGCTCGTACGACGGTGCGCGCCGTCTCCAGCCGTTCCTTGACCCGCTGGATTCGGACCGCGGCATGCTGCGGTGTGAGACCGCAGGCCGTCGAGAGCTCGCCGCGGGTCAGTTCACCGGCGCTCTCCATCCACCACAGCGCGAGTACCTCGCGTTCCTCTTCCTCCAGCCAGCGGGTCGCCTCCACCGCTTCACGCCGCTGGCCCGACAGCGCAAGCCGAAGAATCGCCAGGTCGGCGAAGTCCGCCTGCGGGTCTGCTTCCTGGGCGTTCTCCTCCAGGGGTTCCGCGTCGAGCCGGGTGCGCCCTCTGCGCCACCGGTCACGGATCTGTCGCACGGTGATGGCGACGAGCCAGGGCCGAAACCGATCCGGTTGCTCCAGTCCGGGCAGCCCGTCCAGGACCCGGACCATCGTCTCCTGGACCACGTCGTCGACGTCGCTGTGCCCGTCCAGGGCCCGCCCGACGATGTTGTATACCAACGGCAGACAGCCCCGCAGCAGCTGTTCCGAGGCCTGCCGGTCCCCGGCCCGCGCCGCCATGACGACAGCGACGTCCGGCCGTTCCTGCCTGTCCTCAGAACGCACCCCGCCCCACCCGTCCCGTCGCCGTGCCGATGTGCCGAGGGCGACAGTGTGCCAGAGCGAATCCGGAAGGACATGAGGGGGCCGCTTCTCAGGCGTCGCCCCACGCTGTCGTCCATTCCGTGGTTTCCGTTATGCGCGACGCGCCGGTTGCGTCTCCTGTACGTACGACCCATCCCGAGGTTGGACGGAGGAAACGCTGCTTCTGCTGTTCACCCTCTTGACACTCGCTTTTACAGCCCTCTAACTTTTGGCCGAATTCACGAACAAAGTCCGATATATCGAACGCACGCCTGTTGGCCGGGCCTTTCGGCTCGCCTCCGCTTCCGCTCCACGACGTGAAACAAGGATGTCTCTGTCATGAGCGTTGCTCCCGCATCTGCCGGTGTGGAACAGATCGTCCGCCGGCCGTTCGCCACTGCGACGTCGCTCGCCGTCCTCGCCGACGGTACGACGGCCGGGGACGGGGCCCTGCTCGGACGAGGCACCTGCGGCACAGCCACCGGCTTCCAGCGGTCACGCGTCCGACACCCCGCTTCCACCCCGTCCCGGCACCCGTAGAGAGACAGGACACGCACATGTCGAGACTGCTCACCCGGCTCGCGGCGATATTGGTCGCCGTCGGCCTCTTCTTCACCTCCCAATCCCTGGCCACACCTCAGCGGGCGGCCGCCGCCGACCCGGGCTACCTGATGCTGCACTTCACCGGGGAGGGGTCGAACGGTCAGCAGATGTACCTCTCACACAGCGCGGACGGCCTCCACTGGAACGACCTCAACGGAGGGGCGCCGATCCTGCGCTCCACGGTCGGCACGAAGGGGGTGCGCGACCCCGCACTGGTCCGGTCCCCCGACGGCAGCAAGTACTGGATCATCGCGACCGACCTGTGCATCAGCTGCGGGCAGTCGTGGCCGGACTCCATCAGCAACGGCAGCCGCAACCTCGTGGTGTGGGAGTCGACGGACCTGATCAACTGGTCGGAGCCGTGGCTGCTCAACGTCGCCGGCGCAATCCCCGACGGGCGCAACGCCTGGGCACCGGAAGCGCACTTTGACCCAGCCACCAACAACTACGTCCTGTACTGGGCGACGAACAAGCCCGTCGACGGCGTGAAGAAGCACCGCATCTACTACGCCCACACCAGCGACTTCCGCTCCATCACCACCCCGAAGATCTACATCGAGCGCCCCGGCATGCAGGAGATCATCGACACCCAGATCGTCGACATGCCGGCCGGCGTCGGCAACTACCGCTACGTACGCGCCTCCGGCGACGGCCAGATCACCCTCGAAGGCAGCAACTCGATCCTCGGGACGTGGACCAACCTCGGCAACCTCTCCGGCATCGGCCTGACCGGCGCCCAGGTCGAGGGCCCGATGTGGATGAAGTTCCGCGACCGCAACGAGTGGGCGCTCTACCTCGACCAGTACTCCTCCGGACGCGGGTACATGCCGGTCACTACGACCAACCCCTCCGCCCCCGGCACCTACAAGCTCCCGGCATCGGGCAGCTACAACATGGGCGTCAACAAGAAGCGCCACGGTTCGATCCTGCCGCTCACGGCCGCCGAGGAATCCCGTGTGCTCGCCCGCTGGAGCGACATCCCGGCCAAGCGGATCCAGTCGTACAACTTCCAGGACCGGTACGTGCGGCACGCCGGGTTCGATGTGCGCATCGACCAGAACATCACCGGCCCGGACGCCCAGTTCCGTCTGCGGCCCGGTCTCGCGGGCTCCGGCACCGTCTCCTTCGAGTCGGTGAACTACCGCGGCTACTTCCTGCGGCACGCCAACAACGACTTCCAGCTGGTCCGCAACGACGGCACCGCCCAGTTCGCCGCGGACGCCACCTTCCGCCAGGTCGCCGGCCTCGCCGACTCCACCTGGTCCTCCTTCCAGTCCTACAACCACCCCGACCGCTACATCCGGCACTACGCCTACCAGCTCCGCCTCGACACCGTCACCACCGCGACAGCACGTGGTGACGCCACCTTCCGCGTGACGAACTGACCCGACACCGACTGGGGATGCCGACGCCTCCTGGGAGAGCGCCGGCATCCCCGTCCTCTGCCTTCCCCTGCTCACCTGATGGCTCTCCACACCCCGGACCAGCTCACCGATCGACGTCCGACACAGCGAACATCCGGAAGGGACGTACCGTGATCATTCGTCGGCTCAGACTGTGTTTGACCGGCGCCGTGGCACTGCTCATGGCGCTGGTCTGTGCCCAGGGACCCGCGTCCGCGCAGGACGGCCGCCCCTACACGAACCCGCTGAAGTCCTTCAAGGGCGCCGATCCCTGGCTGGAGTACCACGACGGCAACTACTACCTCGTCACGACGACGTTCACCGGGGTCCTGGGCATGCGCAAGTCGCCCACCCTCGCCGGCCTCGCCACCGCTCCCAACGTGCAGATCTGGTCGGACACCACCCCCACCCGCAACTCCAACATCTGGGCCCCGGAGATCCACTTCTCCGACGGCCGCTGGTACCTGTACTACAGCGCCGGGCAGAGCGGCACGCCGTGCTGCGGGGCGAACGGTACGCAGCGCACGCATGTCCTGGAGAGCGCCGGCACGGACCCGATGGGCCCCTACACCTACAAGTCGATGATCACCGGACCCAACCTCTACCCGACCAACTGGCTGATCGACGCGAGCGTCCTGCGGGTGAACGGCCGGACATACATGGTCGGCAGCGGAAGAACGAACAGCAGCACGCCGCCCAGCCTGGTCATCGCCCCGATGACCAACCCGTACACCGTCAGCGGGAACTGGAGTGTCATCTCCACGCCGACCCTCAGCTGGGAGACCATGGGGGCCGCCATCAACGAAGGCCCCGAGCCGCTCCAGCGCGACGGACGCACCTTCCTCATCTACTCCGCGAGCGGCTGCAACACGCCCGACTACCAGCTCGGCCAGCTGGAACTGACCGGTGCCGACCCGCTGAACCCCGCCGCATGGACGAAGAAGCCGTCACCGGTCTTCAGCCGCAACGACGCGGCGGGCGTCTACGGCTCCGGCCACAACGGCTTCTTCACCTCGCCCGACGGCACCGAGAACTGGATCGTCTACCACGCCAACGACTCCACCACCGACCGCTGCGGCAACGAACGCACCACCCGCGCCCAGAAGTTCACCTGGAACGCCGACGGCACACCGAACCTCGGCACCCCCGTCGCCCTCGGCACCACCCTGCCGGGCCCCTCCGGGGAGACGGCGGCCACCCCGACCGCGTACACCCTCGTGAACCGCAACAGCGGCAAGTGCCTGGACATCGCGGGCGGCAACACCGCCGACGGCACCAACATCCACCAGTGGACCTGCAACGGCGGCGCCAACCAGAAGTGGCGGATCGAGGACCTGGGCAACGACACCAACCGGCTGGTGAACGTCGCGACCGGCAAGGTCATGGACACCGCGAACTGCGGGACGGCCAACGGCACGGACATCCGGCAGTGGTCCTGGCTGAACAACAACTGCCAGAAGTTCCGCCTGGTGTACACGGCCACAGGTGACCACGTACGGATCGTGAACGAGAACAGCGGCAAGGTCGCCGACGTCGCCAACTGCGGTACCGCCAACGGAACCGACGTACGCCAGTGGACCTGGCTGAACAACAACTGCCAGCAGTGGCGCCTGGTACCGACCACCTGACCGCCGCCGGCCGGGGGCCGGGGGCCGGGGGCCGGGCGGGCCCACCGCCACGGCCGCCGGCCTCGCCGTCCGCTCTCAGCGGACACCATGCGCTCCCGCCTGCGTCGGCAGGGCCTCCACCAGTTGGGGCTTCCAGCCGAGGACCAGGAGCGTCAGGGGCTGGTGACCACCAGACCGCGCGTGCAGAGGTAGCACCTGCGGAGCCCGAGCCTGGCGCTGAGACCGCGCCAGGCCGGGGTGAGACCGAACAGTGAGAGCACCACGGCTCCCGTCGTGATGACGCCCTTCTGGAACCCCCACGAGGGCCTCATGACGACCAGACAGACGAGCAGGACGACAAACACCCCCGCAAGGAACCGCCGTGCGAGCAGTGCGAGGCCGCCCCACAGCCCTGCGCCGGCATAATTTCCCCGCTCCCCGCTCCCCGCTCCCCGCTCCCCGCTCCCCGCTCCCCGCCGAGACCGAGTGCCGCCGCGCGATCCCGCACGGAGGACCGTCGTCCCTGAGCCGAGCCCATGCTCACCCCTCCATGACGTTCGGCGTCCCCGGTCAAGCGGCCGGGCCCAAGCCCGCAGCCCCCGGATTCACCGACCTTCGTTACGGAGGCATCCTGTCCGTCCGGAGCGCGCGGTCCGCCTGGGTTACCTGCGGCGCGGTAATCGCGGGCCGGCGACGCGACGGCTGCCGCAGTCTCGACGCACACCGCGACAGCTCAACCCTTTCGTCCCGGTGCTCGTCCCGTACGACGGAGGCCCACATGCCCACCATCGCGCCGCCCCCGCTGGGGGCCCTGGCCGCTGAACTCGCCGCGCTGCGCCCCCGCATGGAGGCGGTGAGCCTGGCGATCCACGCGCGGCCGGAGCTGAAGTTCGCCGAGTTCCACGCCCACCGGACGCTGACCCGCTGGCTCACGGAATCCGGCTTCGCGGTGACGGAGGCGGTGGGCGGGATGGACACCGCGTTCGTGGCCGTGCACGAGGGCAGCCTGCCCGGCCCGTACGTCGCCGTCCTGGCGGAGTACGACGCGCTGCCCGGCGTCGGGCACGGCTGCGGGCACAACCTCATCGCGGCCGGGGGCGCCGCGGCCGCGATCGCCGTCGTACGGGCCTGGCCGGCGCACCCGGGAACGGTCGCCGTCATCGGCACGCCCGGCGAGGAGATGGGCGGCGCCGGCAAGGTCCGGCTGGCCGAGGCCGGAGTGTTCGAGGGCGTGGCCGCGGCGCTGATGTTCCACCCGGCCGACCGCTCCCTCACCACCCAGCACGCGCTGGCCGCGGCGCACCTGCGCGTCGCCTTCACCGGCGTGAGCGCACACGCCGCGAAGTCACCGTGGGAGGGTCGCAGCGCACTGGCCGCCGCCCAGCTGTTCCTCACCGCCCTCGACGCGCTGCGGCAGTTCGTCCCGCCCACCGCCCGCCTGCACGGCGTCGTCACGGACGGCGGGCAGGCCCCGAACGTCGTTCCCGCCCACGCCGCCGTGGAGTTGTACGTACGTGACCGTACGGCCGCCTCGGCCGGGGCGTTGGTCGAGCGGGTCCGCGCGGCCGCCGAGGGCGCGGCGCTGGCCACCGGAACCACGGCCGAGGTGTCCGAGACCGGACCGCTCTACGCGGAGCGCCGTGACAACACCGTGCTCGCCGAGCGGTTCGGGCAGGCGGTGCGCGCACTGGGCCTGGACATCGGGCCCGCGGGTCCGGACAGCCCCGCCGGTTCCTCCGACATCGGCAACCTCTCGCGGCTTCTGCCGGTGATCCACCCGTACATCCAGATCGCCGAGCCGGGCACGCCCGCCCACTCCGAGGCGATGCGCGAGGCGGCGGCGACCTCCCTCGCCCACGACCGCACCGAGATCGCGGCGACCGGTCTGGCCCATGTCCTCGCCGAACTGCTCACGAACGAGGAGCTGTTGACGGCCGCGAGAGCGGAGTTCGCACAGGTCGCCACGGGAGCCGAGGTGCTGACGTGAGCAGCCCGCGACCCTACACTTCCCGTCATGCCGGTCGTGATCGTCCTGGAAGGGGCCGCCCCCGACCGGTTCACCGTCACCGTGTCGCCGCTCGCGGAACTGGCGGCGAGCCTGCACGTCCTGACCGAACACACCCACCACACCGAACACGCGCCCTGGGCCGAGCAGACCACCCGCGACGCGCCGCCCGCCTTCCGGGCCGGCCTGCGCCGCTTCGCCCCGCTGTGGACGGCGCTGCGCTGGCGGGGCTTCTACCCGGGGCTGGACGCGCCCCTGCCGGACCTGACGACGGACCGGTTCGCCGAACTCACCGCCCACACCTGCGCCAGCGGCTACCGCGGCTTCGACTTCGGTCGCGTGCTCCACGACGCGACACAAGCGGCCGCGCTGCGCCGGGCGGCCTACGGTCTGCCGGAACCGCACCCGGCCCTCGCCGAAGACCTGCTGCGCGACCCGGAGCAACTGCGCACCGACATCCTCGCCTTCCTCGACCTGTGCCGCCGCGTCTTCTTCGCCGACCTGTGGGCGACGACCGAGCCCGCGCTCACCCGTGCCGCGCACCTGGTGCGGCAGCGGTTCGCGGACGAGGGGCCGGAGGCCGCCCTGCTCTCGCTCAGCCCGTCCAGCGCACGGCCGGCCGGTCCGTCGCGGGTCGTCTTCGACAAGGTGCACCACGCGGTGATCAGCCCGGCCCGAAGTCCGATCCTGCTCATCCCCACCCGCTACGGCGCCCCGCACCTGCTGGTGAAGGACGAACCGGGGCTCGCACCGGTCGTCCACTTCCCGGTGGACGCCCCCGAGATCGGGGTCACCCTGGCCCGCAGCCGCATGCTGGCGCTCACCGATCCGCGCCGCGTCCGGCTGTGCCGGCTCATCGCGCGCCAGGCGATGACCACGGCCGACCTCGCGGACCGGCTGTCGATGACCCGCCCCCAGGTCTCCCGTCACCTTCGCGCCCTGCGCGACCTGGGGCTCGTGCACGTGGAACGCAACGGCCGCTACGTCCACTACGGTCTCGACCTCGCGGCGGTCGAGCGCATCGGCAGGGACGTGGCCACGGCCCTCCAGTACTGAGGAAGGCGGCGGCGTGACGACCAGGTACCCGATCCTCCGCCACCGCGAACTGCGGCCCCGGCTGCGGTGGAGCGCGTGGCGCGAGCGGCGCGCTCCGCTGGCGGCGGGGGCGGGGGAAGTCCTCGTGCACGAGATCGACGGGGAGCACAGGACGGGTGCCGTCGACACGGCGCGGGCCACCGCCGTGACCCTGGTCGACGTCCGCCCCGACGTGCAGCTGTTCGCCGAATGGCACCTGGCCCCGTCCGACTCCGCGGCGCGTTTCCCCGTCCGGGTGACCTACCACTGCACGGTCGTGGACCCCGTCGCGGTCCTAAGGAACCGCCGAACCGGCGCCTGGTACCCGAGCTGGGTCCTCGCCCAGGACACCCGGCCTTTCCGCCTGCACGGGGAACATCCCGAAGGCGACGAGAACGGCCTGCAACGGGCCCTCACCGCCCTGCTCTCCCCGAGCCCGGCCCACCGGGCGCTCCCCGGGATACGCGTGGAGCTCGGCCAGGTGACCGTGGGCCCCGCCTGGCCGAACGACACCGACGAGGCGTGACCGTACCCCGCACTCGCGCTCGCACAGGCAGAAACGGTTCTCCTGGGAGGAGCCTGGGTGGGGCGGGTGGGACTCGAACCAATTTTGGTGATGCGTCTCACCTGCGATGTCGCCGAAGGAACGGACATATCCATCCGTTCCCTTCGACTGCGTCCTCCTCGATCCCGCTCGATCGGATGCCTCAGACGTTCGTCACACCGTCCTCTGACCACCTCGGCGATCGTCGAAGCCCCAGAGGACATCGCGCCCCCGACCCCAAGCAGCGCCAGCAGCGCGACGGGTTGGGACCAGCGCAGCAGCCGACTCAGCGGCATCGCCTCACGAGCCGCTCGATCGTGACACTGCCGACGCACTCCCGCACTGCACGCGATGGAAGCTCGACCTAATGACCATGTAGGCCCGGTTGGCTCACCTGCGCCGCGATGACGCCGGCGTCATCGGCCTACTGACGTTCTCCCCCCTGGGGCGTGCCCGTCATTCGGCCCAGCAACTTCCGCACCCCGGCTGCGGCTTCCCGCTCGGCATCTGCCCGTATTCGCACTGCTTCCTGGGGGCGTCCTCGATCGGACAACCCGCATCCAACAGCATCTGCACAGCCGTCTCCAGCGACAGCACACCCGCCCCGTATGCCTTCACGACCTCGTCCAGTACCGCGGCTCGGTCTGTTGGCGCCGAGCACGTATTCACCAAGCTCGCGACATGGGCCGCCGCGGATGCGTCCCTCAAGGGGACGGGGCAAGGAGTAAAGCAGCCGACCTCACGGCAGCGTTCGGTGTATGGCCACAACGCGACCGCAGTGGAGGCTTACCCAGTCAAGGCACCGGAACCTCCGGGGATCTGCCCCAGGCGCCCATTCCAGCCAACCTGTCGAGATGCCCTCCGGCGCGATGGCTGGGAAGCACCGCGCCGGAGTGGGCGCCAACTCGCGCTACCCCACGCCACGTTGACGCGGTGTGTGCGCCCTCGCTTTTCTTGTGGAGCGGGTCGGTGCGAGCCACACATATAAATGATGTTGGGACTTTCTTACGATTCCGCTGCCGAAGCCGAGCAGTTCGTGCACGATGAGTGCCGAAAGGTTTACTCTACGTTTGTAGCGTCAAGGAGCAACAGTGGTCCAGCAGTTGGCAGGGGCCGGGGACCCATGCAACAACGAGAGCCCCCAATCCGGCCGTGGCGTGCGGTACCTGCGGGACGAGCCCGCGCCGTCCGGCAAACGGATGATGCTGGGCTACGCCCTGCGCAAGTTGCGCAACGGCCTCAACCTGAAGCAGGGCGAGGTGGCCCGCTTCCTGGGCCGTTCGTCCTCAAAGGTGAGCCGAATGGAAAGCGGGTACTTCAACGTCCCGGCCCGCGACCTGCCCGCACTCTTCCAGCGGTACAACGTCAGCGACCCCGTCGAGCAGGAGCGGCTGCGAGGGCTGGCCGCCGAGGCCAAGGAGGCGGCGTGGTGGCAGCCGTGGTCGTGGGCGGCGCCGCAGTACCTACAGGCCGCGGTGAGTTTTGAGGACATGGCCGAGCGGATCAGGTCGTACGAGCCTATGCAGCTTCACGGCCTGCTGCAGACCACGGCCTACGCGCGGGCCGTGATCAACCGAGGGAGCGGCACCGTCGAGGAACGTGATGCCCGGACAGAGCTGCGCCAGGAACGCACGGCGCGCTTTGCCGCCGCACCCGCAGACAAGCACGGCATCTTCATCATCGACGAGGCCACCCTGCTCCGGCCGTTCGGGTCCGCACAGGTCATGCGCGGGCAGCTAGAGCATCTGCTCGAGTTGTCCGCCAACCCGCGCTACCAGTTCCGGCTTGCCGAACTGGGCCGCTACAACCTACCCGTCGAGCTGGGACCGACAACGATCTTCGACTTCGCCGGCAGGCTGCCCACACTCGTCTACGCGGAGGGGTTCGACGGCGGTCTGATCATCGAGGACGACGAGGCGGTCGACCAGCGGGTGAAGGCATTCGACGCGCTGCTCCATGCCTCGCTGGCGCCCCATCAGGCCCGTCGCAGGATCAGTGACCTTCTCTTGCGCCACTACCGCCGCTGAGCAGCCGCCCCTGCCTCGCCGGTCCACGGTTTAGCCGGTCACGGTTTACGGGCCACGCCGACGTAGAGGGACACCTGCGCATCGTTCACCAGGCCCGGGCCGCTGCCCGGCTCGGGCCGCCAGCGGTGCCCGACGACCAGGCCCGGCTCGATCAGCTCCAACCCCTCAAAGAACCTCAACACCTCAGCCCGGGTGCGCACCTGGGCGGAGGCCCCGGCTTGCGTGTAGACGTCGACGACGGACTGCCAGGCGTCCGGCACAAAGTCCCCGGTGGCGTGCGACAGACTCAGGTACGAGCCCGAGGGCAGCTCCTGCATGAGGCGGCGGACGATGCGGTAGGGCTCGTGATCGTCGGTGACGTACTCAAACAGGGCGTGCAGGCTCAGCGCGACCGGCTTCCCGAAGTCGATGATGCCCTCGCTCCTGACCGCGTCGATGACAGCAGCCGGCTCGGTCGCGTCGGCCTGAACGCAGCAGGTCTCGCCCTCGGCAGTGCCATCGAGAAGGGCGTCAGCGTAGACGAGCACGATTGGGTCGTTGTCCACGTAGGCAACCCGGCACTCCGGCGCGACGCTCTGGGCGACCTCGTGCAGATTGGGTGACATCGGTATCCCGGTGCCCACATCGATGAACTGGCGCACCCCCAGCCGGGCGAGGTCCCGTACCGCACGGTGCATGAAGGCCCGGTTGACGCGGGCCGCGATCTCGGCCGCGGGAAACAGACGCAAGACGGTTTCGGCCGCTTCACGGTCTACCGCGTAGTTGGTCTTCCCGCCGAGGAAGTAGTCGTACATCCGCGCACTGTGCGGCTTGTCCTGGCCTAAGTCCGTGCCCCTGCCGTACTCAGGTCCGGACTGCTCGCCCACCATGGCCCTCCCGACGCCCCGCGACCGTCCGCCCATGTCAGCGGCGGAATGCACTTGCATTGTGCTCCTGATTATTGGCCGGTCACCGGGAATGTCGAGCACTGAATGACTTTGTGAGGCTTCCGAGCATCTCTGCATCCGGGCGTGATCACGGACCACAGGTTTCGGCAACCACGGCCGCCCGGCAGCCGCCCGGACCCGCCCCTTTGCAGGCGCGTATTTCACGACCGGGCGGCACCGCTCCAGACCCGGCTACAGCTCCCCGCGCCCCACAGCGGAGGCGAAGAGAGACGCCGCCCCCCTGGATAAAGTGATCACGGGGCCGTCAGGCGCCTTCGAGTCACGGAACCAGACCTGCCTCTCGGACGGTTCCGCCACCTCCAGACACATCCCGTTGGACGTGCTGTGCGAACTCTTCCGCCAGACGACCCGACCCCGTCGACTACTGCCTGCGGAACTGGTGTGTACACGCGTCGGCTTCTCCACCGGACGACCTCCTGCGGCGAACGAACACCCCGTTGCCCGAATGCAATTGCATTTCGGTCCGACGCTAGGAGGATCGCCACCCCTTCCGGCAGATATGCCTGGTTGAAGCGACAATGTCTTGAATCAACTGTTGAGCTGCCTGCAAATGCGCGCCCGCGCCAACCGCGTGCATCGCGCCGGCAGAGCACCAACTGAACGCGGCCTGAACTCCGGCGCATCATTCGAACACACCCGAACATGCGTCCGCGTGTCCAGAGGGGCAGGCCTTTCACCAGCGCGAAGAGGAATCACATACTGCTCATACGCATCGCAGCGGTCGAACACTCAACTCAGGACCGCAGCAGGCGAGCCCAACCCTGTTCGTCGCGCCGGAGCGCGGGCGTGCTTCCGGCGCGACGAACAGCCAGACGGCCTGCCGTGTTTCTCCTACCGTCGTTCGCGCTCGGCCACAGGACCGGGCGGCACCAGGCCCCGGCAGCAGTGATGTGGGAATCCTTCGCCGGGGCCCGTGTCCACAACCCTCCATCCAGGAGAGCGCTATGGACCCCTCCCCTCGGCGACGACGCGGTAAACCGCGCCACGCCCGCCCCCGCCCCGCACGCACCCGCGTGTGCGAGCCGTGTCTGAGCGGCTGCCTCGAACTCGCGCTGGGGCAGGCCGGCCAGGTGCTGTTCCTCCAGCCGCACGGGCATGGGCACTGGCTGGGCACCGCAGGATTCCTCGTCCTGCTCGGCCTGCGCCTCACCCGCCACCGGCACGGCCACAGCCTCCTCGACCAGCCCCACTGACCACCGCGAGGGGGTGCTGTTCGGACAGCACCCCCTCACCCGCCCAGTCACCAACTCTCCAGCACACGCGGGGGTCCTGCACATGCATCAAACACCGCGCACGTCCTTATTCCACACGACCCACATCGGCCTGGTCATGGTGCAGATCCAGCGTCAGAGCGGACTGACCACCGAGGAACTCGTCCGCCGCATCGGGGCGGATCCAGCACGCGTCGCCGCCGTCCTGTCCGGCAGCCGCTTTCCCAGCCGATGCCTGACCATCCGCTTCGCCCGCGCCTGCGGTGCCGACCATCACATCCTGCTGAAGGTCTGGGACGACGAACACGAGCGCCGCTGCCAGAGCATCACGCATAGCGCGGACGAGGCCACCCACGGCGCTACTACGCGCCAATGACCTCATACGTGCTGCGATTCATCTGCAGGCTCAGGCTGTCGTCCGAGCTCGACGCGCCTGGTCGACCGTCCACAACTGTTTCCGGCAGTGGCGTGACGGCGGCGTCTTCGAGGCCCTGCTGGAGAGCCTGATCGCGGCGGCCACGAAGAGGGGTGAGGTGGATCTGTCCCTGGTCAGCATCGACTCCACCACCGCGCGCGCTCCCGCGAGGGTTCCGACGTCCAGGTCGGTCGGACTCGGTCGCCCTTCTCTCATGCTCCCCCCGCCACATGCCGTGGGTTTTGCGGTTGGGTGCGCCACTTGCCGTGCTCGACGACGCCGAGGCCCGCGTGCTTCAGCGCGGACAGGAACCTGTCCGCGCTCAACGGAGTTGCCACGCTCGCTTCGCCTTCTCGCCTGCGCCGTATGGCAGTCGGCCGGGCCCTGCTGATGCGGGGCCGGTCCCTCGGAGGATGGCAGTCGAGCGTGGGATGGCTCGGTGACCTCGGCATCCGACTGGCGATGCCAAGACAGCCTTGGAGAGCCCGACGGAGGTGACCGCTGCGTTCGCCGCTGGGGTGAATGCACTACTCCGCATCGCCACCCTCAATTCGGCACGATGCGCTGTCGAGGCTGAGCCAGGTGGCTTCGACGCTGCCGCCGTCCTGGACTCGCAAGGTGATCTGGCCCTTGGGATCGATGTCGAGGTGGACTTCCCGGCGTGCGGCGTCGGAGGCGGCGTCAACGGTGCGGGGTACAGCAGGCCAGAAGCCCTCGGGCAGGTAGGCGATGACCGCTTCGTCCACCACCCGGCCGCCCGCCAGTCCAATACGTCCGCTGAACTCCAGCGTGTTCCACGGGTTGGCGCGGATCTGTGGCGGCTGCGCGGTGTCGGGGACCCCTCCTTCATGGACACCCTCACTGCCCTGCCCCAGCCACCGTCGCCGCCAGCTACCCCCTGGGACGCGTCGGCCAACCGGCGGACGTCGCGCACGCTGCGGCACTCCCCCTCCCGCCGCTCCTCCTGGATCACCGGCGTCACCCCACCGTCGACGGCGGAAAGTCCGTCGCCCCACTCACCCACGACCGCACCAACCCCGCCCCCGGCCAGCCCGTCCGCTGAGGTGAGGAAGGAACATCGGAACATCCCACCCACGCCCGGCGCCGGGCCGGCCGGAGAGGCTGTCTCTCAGCCGCCGAGGAGAGGAAGCGAGAGACGGCAGTTCACGGGTTCGGCATGCGCGGGGTCGAGGGCGTTGAAGACGAGCTGGAGGGCGTTGGAGTCGTAGGCGATCGAGAGGTGTTCGGACAGGTCCTGGGGACAGATCTCCTGGAGCAGGATGTTCCGTACCTTCGCGCCCGGTCCGGCCTTGAGGAACTGGTTGGGGTAGGGCGTGACGACCTCGTCGAGTCGGGTGACGATCGTGGTGTAGTCGACCCCCGGCTGGGTGTCACCGTCCCGGTCGAGCGTCGTGTTCACCCGGGACCCCGGCATCTGGTCCGCGTACGCCTGCCCCATCACCAGGGACATCGTCGGGTTGAGGCCGAGGGCGGTGGAGAGGTCACCCAGACCTGAAGCGCCGGCACCGTGGTTGGAGGGGGCCAGGCCGATGAGCCGACGCACCTTGTTGCGCGCCGGCTTCGCAGGGGCCGTACCTCCCTCGAACCGCAGGTACCAGCGGGGCATCAGACCGCCGCCCTGGGAGTGCCCCACCAGGTCGACCTGCCGGGCACCGGTGGCCTTGAGCACCCGGTCGACGTAGCGGGCGATCTCGCGGGCGGAGTCGGGAATGTGCTGCGTGGCCTTGAACGGAACTCCTGGCTGTCCGCCGTAGTTCGGCGCGAAGACGCAGTACCCGGCCTGCTTGAGCAAGGGGGACAGCCCGGCCCAGTTCGTGTAGGCGTTCGTCCAGGTCGCGTGCAGCAGGACAACCGGGCGGGGGTGCGCGGCGGTCGGCTTGCACTTCCAGTCGTTCGCCCCCGGCGGCGAGGCATCCGGATGCACGAGCCCGCCGATCACGGCCGCGGGGCCCGAGGTAGTCGGCCACACAGGCGGGGTCGGGCCGTCAGCCGCTACCGACGTACCCGCGACACCGAGCGCCAGTGCCGTGGCCACACCGACACTCGCCAACCAAGTGGTCAGACGGCAACGCAGCACAGGCCGGACAGGGCAACGTGACATTCTTGGGCTCCTCGTCAGTCGGTCACAGACGAACGCCCGAGATCCTCATGGAACGGCTGCCTGGACCACGGGCACCCCGCACCGGACACACCTCCGTTGGAGTAGCACCTTTCATGCGTGCGGCTCTGATCCAGCACGTGTCGCAGCCCCGCCCCCCGGCACCGCGTGGCGAGGATGCTCCTGGAACTGCTCCCCACCAGCAAAAGGCCCCTCTGACCCACGTTGCACAGAGTCAGAGGGGCTCTTTGGTCTTGGATCCCAGAGGAGTCGAGCCCGAAACCGGGACGCTCCTCACCTTCGTAACCACACCACCGCCACAGGCACAGAGCGGATTCATGATGGGCGAGTGGCACGGCCCCCTACTCCGGGGGAACACTCGGCTGACTCATCCCCACCGGGCCCGAAGGAATGACTCGTCACCATCAGCAACGCTGACGCCCTACGGCCTCCCTCAGGCAGAGGCGAGGCCGTTCGAGATATCGCGCACATGTCGAGTAGCCAATCCCAACTGGGTAGTACGGAAGAGAGAAAGCGCATTCCCTGGGAGGGCCGGGCGCATGCCGCCTCAAAGGGGGCCTCAATGACTTCTCGTCCGGCCAACACGCACTTGCGTAGCCTGCTCGATGAATCCGACTGGTCCTACGGGGCCCTGGCCCGGTCCGTGAACGCGGTGGGCGCGGAGTTGCGACTACAACTGCGCTACGACCGCTCGTCCGTGTCCCACTGGCTGTCGGGCACCATGCCCCGACCCGTCGTACGGAAGCTGATCGTCGAGGCTCTCTCACGGCGGCTGGGGCGCGCGGTGTCCTTGCCCGACGCGGGTTTCCCCGACGCCCCAGCGTTCGTGCCGGCCGGACCGCGGGCCGTACGAGGGGACGCGGCCTCCGCTTCGGAAGCGGCACAGGTACGCGCCGTCCAGGACTTCGCGTCCGCCAGCAGACGTGCCAGGGGCCGGCAGGATCCGCACCCCTACCGGGTGCACGCACTCGTCCTGCCCGACCGGCTGTCCCCCAGCCCCACGGACAGCGTGCTGGATGGGCTGTCGCCTGCGGATCAAAGACTCAGGGAGGCCGCACTCTTCTTCGCGGCGTCCATGAACGCCTTCGGCGGAATCAACGCCCGCACCGCACTCATGGAGTACGCGGCGACCGACGTGCCGCGCCTGTTCCAGGCGGCACACGGCCGTCAGGAGCGGCGGCGGGCCGTTCTGAGCGGAGCGGCGCGGCTGGCCTATCTGCTGGCCCGTATGGAGGAGGACGTTGTACAGCCCGGTCATGCTCAGGCCGCATACGCGCACGCCCAGCGGCTCGCGGCGGCCTGCGGCGACCGGGCCATCTGGGGGATGGCCCTGAGGGCTCAGAGCACCCTGGCCCTGCAGCACGGCCAGCCGCGACTCGCGGTCCAGTACGCCGAAGCCGCGGTGGCGACGGGCCTGCATCACGGTTCCCCGCACGTGACGGCCTTTCTGCTCTCCCAACAGGCGGTGGCACAGGCGACGGTAGGAGATCACAGGCAGGCGCTCGCCACGCTGGCTGCCGCCGAACGCGAGTACGAGAAGGAGATGCCCCGCACCGCCCAGCAGGAGACGGATCCCTTCAAGGTCTACCCGCAGGCCGCGCTGGCCTTCCAGCGCGCCCGGACCCTGGAAGCGGTCGGAGACCAGCGAGCGGCAACGGCCGCATTGCACTCGTCCTTGACGCTGTACTCCCAGGCCGACCGCCGCGGCCGGACCCTCGTGGCCATGCGCCTGGCGGCGACGCTGCTCAGCCTGGGCCATCTGGACGAGTGCTGCTCGGTCACCCTCACCGCGATGGAACGGATCGACGAACTCGAATCGCCACGGGCAGCTCGGGCGCTGAGCGACCTGCTGGCAGCCCTGGCCTCCTACCGCCGCTCACCGCACGTACGCGCGGTGATGGCCAGGGCGAGGGAGAGAATCCCGCCGCAGCCGAGAGCAAGGTTCACGTAGCGCAGTGCCTTTCGCGCGTCCGCCCGCGGTGCGGACCCAGACGGCCGAGACGCGGGGCGACACGCGTGACGATCCCGGCCGCAGAGCACCTGCGCACCGCGTGTGCGCGGTGTTCGGCAGGCCGGCGGGTCGGCAGGGCTGGTGGTCTCCGCCACGAGGAACGGATCGTTCATGACATCAGCTTCCCGGGCGAGCGGGCCCTTCGCGCGCCGGAGCGGCCATTAGCGGCGGCTCGTGGCCGCGCAGGCACCAGTCGTAAAGGAAAGGAACGGAGCAGTACACGGGGGGAGCGCGCGTCAGACCTCTTCCTGTTTCCACCTTCAACACCAATCCCGATTTCCACACCGATCCCAATTTCCTTCGTCTTTCAACGTTGTGCAACGCCCTGGGGCCGACTCTCCGGCCTATGAGCGGACCGCCGTGGAAGCCGACGGTCATGACCACTCCCCACCCTTTCGCCGTGTGCGGGGACCTTGCCGCACTGCGGGCGCTCCCTGTGCAGGAGCTAGCCGAACTGGCCGGGCAGATCCGGGCGTTCCTGATCGAGAAGGTGTGTGCGGGCGGCGGGCATCTGGGACCGAATCTGGGCGTGGTGGAGCTGACGCTGGCGTTGCACCGGGTGTTCGGCTCGCCGCGCGACAGCCTGGTCTTCGACACCGGCCATCAGGCGTATGTGCACAAGCTGCTGACCGGCCGGGGCAAGGACTTCGACACGCTGCGCCAGGCCGGCGGCCTGTCCGGCTATCCCTCCCGCGGCGAGTCCCAGCATG
Organism: Streptomyces sp. AC550_RSS872; assembly: GCF_019049285.1. Lineage (GTDB taxonomy): Bacteria > Actinomycetota > Actinomycetes > Streptomycetales > Streptomycetaceae > Streptomyces. The sequence goes on along the minus strand of NZ_JAGMUL010000064.1, from coordinate 20,744 downwards.
ATCTGGTCGAGAACTCCCATGCCTCCACCGCCCTGTCGTACGCGGACGGTCTGGCCAAGGCCCGCCAGCTGGCCGGCGAGCAGGAGCGGGCCGTGGTGGCGGTCATCGGGGACGGCGCCCTGACCGGCGGGATGGCCTTCGAGGCGCTGAACAACCTGGGCGCCGCGAAGGACCGGCCGGTGATCGTGGTGGTGAACGACAACGGCCGTTCCTATGCCCCCACGGCCGGCGCGCTCGCCGCCCACCTGCAAGAACTCAAGGTCGATGGTGGCCTGGGGGCGTGCCGCAACCTGTTCACCGACCTGGGCTTCGCCTACTTCGGTCCCGTGGACGGCCACGACACCACCGACCTTGAGGACACACTGCGCCGGGCGAGGACCTTGCGACGCCCGGTCGTGGTGCATGTGGTCACGGTCAAAGGCCGCGGCTATGCGCCGGCCGAGCAGGATGAGGCGGACTGCCTGCACGCCGTAGGTGTGGTGGATCCGGCCACCGGCCGACCTCTCCCTTCGACGCCTGGGACGTCCGGTACCCCCGCCTCGCCTGTCCTCCCGTCATGGACCAGCGCATTCTCCGAGAGCCTGCTGGAGCTGGCTGAACAGCGGGAGGACGTTGTAGCCCTCACCGCGGCGATGCTGCGCCCGACCGGCTTGCAGGCGATGCAGGAGCGGTTCCCGGAGCGGGTCTTCGACGTGGGGATCGCCGAGCAGCACGCCGTCACCTCCGCCGCCGGCCTGGCCATGGGCGGCTTCCATCCCGTGGTCGCCGTCTACGCGACGTTCCTGAACCGCGCGGTCGATCAGGTCCTCATGGATGTGGCCTTGCACCGACTACCGGTCACCTTCGTGCTCGACCGGGCGGGTGTGACGGGACCGGACGGGCCCAGCCATCACGGCATGTGGGACCTGTCCGTCTTCTCGGCGGTACCCGGGCTGCGCATCGCCGCTCCGCGGGACGCGGCCCGCCTGAAAGAACTCCTCGACGAATCGGTGGCCTACACCGACGGCCCCACCCTCGTGCGCTTTCCCAAAGGCCGCTCCCCGGACGACTTGCCGACGCTGGAGCGGGGCACGGCGGGGGACGTGCTGTTCCGTGCCCGGTCGGGCAGCAGGGATGTGCTGCTGGTGGCGGTGGGGCCGATGGCGCACCGGGCGCGTGAGGCGGCAGCCGAACTGGCCGAGTTCGGGATCGGCGCGACGGTGATCGATCCGCGGTGGGTGCTGCCGGTGTCCCGGTCGCTGGCGGATCTGGCGGCCGGGTACCGCCTCGTGATCACGGTCGAGGACGGCCTGCGCTACGGCGGGGTGGGCACCGCGCTGCTGGAGACGCTGGGCGATTGCGCGGCCACGGTCCCGGTGGTGCGGCTGGGGCTGCCGCGGACGTTCATCGAGCACGGGGAGCGTGAACGTCTGCTGGAGCGGGCGGGGTTGAGCGCGGAGGCGATCACGAACGCGGTGCTGGTGGCCCGCTCCGTCCACGGCCGCGCCCCCGCTCCCGCCACCTCGTCGGGCGGGGTCCCCGAACCGCGCCCCCAACCCGCTCCCGCCGCCTCCCGCCCCCTGGCCGCCCCGCCGTCTTCTGCCTCGCCTGCCGTCCGGAGGTCACGTTGACCACGACCGATCTCGGCCTGCCCACAGCACGGGTCCCCGAAGCCCCGGTGCGCCGCCGCTCCACCCGCCAATTGCGTGTCGGGGCGGTGCCCATCGGCGGCGGCGCACCGGTGTCCGTGCAGAGCATGACCACGACCAACACCGCCGACGTGGATGCGACGCTGGGGCAGATCGCCGCGGTGACCGCCGCGGGCTGCGACATCGTCCGCGTCGCGGTGCCCTCCGCCGACGACGCGGCGGCCCTGCCGCGCATCGTGGCGAAGTCACCGATCCCGGTGATCGCCGACATCCACTTCCAGCCCCGCTACGTCTTCGCCGCCCTGGACGCGGGCTGCGCGGGGGTGCGGGTGAACCCGGGCAACATCAAACGCTTCGACGACAGGGTCGGCGACATCGCCAAAGCCGCCACGGCTGCGGGGGTGCCGATCCGGATCGGGGTCAACGCCGGCTCCCTCGACCCCCGACTGCTCGCCAAACACGGTGCGGCAACCCCCGAAGCGCTGGTGGAGTCGGCGTTGTGGGAATGTTCGCTGTTCGAAGAACACGGCTTCCGGGATCTCAAGATCGCGGTCAAGCATCACGACCCGCTCACGGTGATCGCCGCGAACCGGCAGCTCGCCGGGCAGTGTGACTACCCCCTGCACTTGGGGGTGACCGAAGCGGGCCCCGCGTTCCAGGGCGCGATCAAGTCCGCCGTCGCCTTCGGGGTCCTGCTGGCCGAAGGGATCGGGGACACCATCCGGGTCTCCCTGTCCACCGACCCGGTGGAGCAGGTCAAGGCAGGCTGCCACATCCTGTCCTCCCTCGGCCTGCGGCCGCGGAAGCTGGAGATCGTCTCCTGCCCCGGCTGCGGCAGGTTGCAGGTCGACATCCACCGCCTGGCCGCCCAAGTGGAGGCTGCCTTCGACGGGTTCCCCCACCCGCTGCGGATCGCGGTGATGGGCTGCGTGGTCAACGGACCAGGCGAGTCCCGCGAGGCCGACCTCGGCGTCTCGTGCGGCAACGGCAAGGGCCAGATCTACCGCCACGGCCAGGTCATCAAGACCGTCCCCGAATCCAAGATCGTCGAAGCACTCCTCGACGAAGCCCTCCACCTCACCAACGACCTTCCCGCGGAAGGTGATCAGGCATGACCCTCGCACCACCCCCCACAGGCGAAGTCGACCTGCCCCAAGCCCGCGACCGCGCCGAGACGATCCTGACCCAATTCCTGGAGCGCAAGCAGGCCGACGCCGCCACGCACCGGCTGCCCACCGAAATCCCCGAAGCCCTCGGGGACTTCCTCACGGCAGGCGGCAAGCGGCTTCGTCCCGTGCTGTGCGTGCTCGGCTGGCACGCCGCCGGCGGCACCGCGCCCCCACCCCGCCCGGTGCTCCAAGTGGCAGCCGCCCTGGAGATGTTCCACGCCTTCTGCCTCGTCCACGACGACGTCATGGACGACTCCGCCACCCGCCGCGGCAAGCCCACCGTGCACCGGGCCTTCGCCAACCGCCACGCCGCAGGCCGCTGCGGGCCGGCTGCCGACCGGTTCGGCACCAGCGCCGCCATCCTCGTCGGCGACTTCGCCCTGGCCTGGACCGACGAACTCATCCACACCGCCGACCTCACTCCGGACCAACTCGTGCGGCTGCTGCCCGTCCTGGACGCCATGCGCGACGAGGTCCTGTACGGCCAGTACCTGGACGTCGCGGCCGGCGGGCAGCCCACGGACGACGTCGAACGGGCCCGGACAATCATCCGCTACAAGACCGCCAAGTACACCTGCGAACGGCCGCTGCACATCGGCGCCGTCCTCGCCGCAGCCCCCCGGCCCCTGCTGGACGAACTGACGGCGTACGCCCTCCCGCTGGGCGAAGCCTTCCAGCTCCGCGACGACCTCCTCGGCGTCTTCGGCGACCCGCACATCACCGGCAAGTCCCGCCTGGACGACCTCCGCGAAGGCAAGCACACCCTGCTCACCGCCCTCGCCCTCCGCGACGCCGCACCCCCACACAAGACCTTGCTGCACCGGCTGCTGGGCAGCCCCGACCTGACCGAGGCGGAGGCCGCACAGATCCGCAGCATCCTCACCGTCACCGGCGCCCGCGCCCACATCGAAGAACTCATCGACCAGCGCCGCCACGCCGTACTCCACACCTTGGACTCGTCCACCACCCTCACCGCACACGCCATCCCGCACCTGCGTCACCTGGCGGACACCGTGACCCGGAGGACCTCGTGAACCGGGCGCGCAAACGCGTACTGCTGGCTTCACCCCGCGGTTTCTGCGCTGGCGTGGTCCGCGCGATCCGGGCTGTGGAGAAGGCCCTTGAGCTCTACGGACCGCCAGTGTATGTGCGGCACGAGATCGTCCACAACACCCATGTCGTGCGGTCCCTGGAGAAGAAGGGCGCGGTCTTCGTCACCGACACGGACAAGGTTCCTGAGGGACAGGTCGTCATGTTCTCCGCGCACGGCGTCGCTCCGTCCGTGCACGAACAGGCCGCCGCACGGAAACTGACAGCGATCGACGCGACATGCCCGCTGGTGACGAAGGTGCACAACGAAGCGGTCCGCTTCGCCGAGGAGGGCTACAGCATCCTCCTGATCGGCCACGAGGGCCACGAGGAAGTCATCGGCACTCTGGGCGAGGCACCGGACCGCATCACCTTGATCGACGGCCCCGGCGCTGTCGGGGGCATCGAGGTCCGGGACGAGTCGAAGGTCGTCTGGCTCTCGCAGACCACGCTGTCGGTGGACGAGACGATGGAAACCGTCGAGGCACTGAAGACCAGGTTTCCCCAGCTCAGCGGCCCGCCCAGCGACGACATCTGCTATGCGACGCAGAACCGCCAGTTGGCGGTGCGGCAGCTCGGCGCCGCAGCGGACCTGGTGCTCGTGGTCGGCTCGCAGACCTCCTCCAACTCCCAGCGCCTGGTCGAGGTCGCCCAGCAGGCCGGTGCCGATGCCGCGCACCTGGTCGACTCCGCAGACGAGATCGACGCGAACTGGCTTCAGGAGGTATCCACGGTCGGCGTCACCTCCGGCGCCTCGGTGCCAGACGTCCTGGTGGACAACGTGCTGCGGTGGCTCGCCGCACACGGCTACGAGGACGTCGAGCTCGTCGAAGCGGCCGAAGAGCACCAACACTTCGCACTGCCTCGTGAACTGACCGCCCCCATCCGCCGGGCGACAGACACCACCGAAAGGACGGCCTGATGAACACCGTCACCGGCCGCGAGGCACCCTCCTACGACGACGGCAGCAACCCCGCGACGTCCACGGACAGCACGCAGCCGGACCTGGACCGCTCCCTAGCGCACATCCGGCTCCAGGCAATGCGCCTGCGTGACGGCCTGGCCAGCCAGGTCGAAGAGGACGGCCTGGTCCGGGACCGCTGTGGCAGCCGTGTGCTGGAGTCGGCGTTGCTGCTGTCCCTGTTACGCAAGACAAGCACCCTGCCCCACGTCCACGACGGTCTCGCAGATTACCTGCGCAACGCCCGCCCGGACGGCCCCATGGACACCATGATCGTCGAGGCAGCCATGGGACGCCCCGGACAGCACGACCGGGCAGTGGCCTATCTGGATGAGTTCCGGCACCACTCCGGGGCCCGCAAACGCCTCATGCTCAGCACGCTGCTGTCCCTGACGGGCGTCATGCCCATCGGCACAAACACTGACGCCCACGCACTCCACTACCAGGGATACGCGGCATGGACCGAGCTGTCCCTGTGTGCCATCAAGATCCTCCACGGCCATGCACACGGAGGACACGCTGCCGTGAGCAGCGCAGACCGGGATTACCTGGCTGGCAGACTCGAATCCGCCGGCCCCGGTCAGGTGTGGGAGGGGAATGCGCTCGCGCACTTGATCGCTCTGCACGCCCTGCACGCCTGCCAACCGGACAGTCCCCTCCTGCACGGCGGCATCGCTGCCTTGTGCCGGATCCGCAATAGCGACGGCGGCCTGCCCTTCATCTCAGGCCAGGAGATCTTTGTGACCGCGCTGGCCGGAAAAGCACTCGCCGCAGCCCGAGCCCCACGATCCCTCCTGATCCAGATGGCCGATCGGATCTCCGGCCTACAGCAGCGCGACGGTGGCTGGGGGTACACCGAGACCACGGCCCAGACCGACGTCGACGACACGGCTGTCTGCGTCGAATTCCTGCGCATCGCAGACACAGCCCGCTACCGGCAGGTAGTCGCTCGGGCGGAGCAGTACCTGGGCGGGATGGCCGACCCCCGTGGGGGATTTTCCACCTACGTGCGCGGCCATCAACGCGAGGTCGATATGACCGCCGGAGCCGTCATGGCCTTGTCTGCCTCCTGGCAGGACCATGCCCCGCTCGTGGACAAGTGCGTCGACTTCCTCCTCTGTGCTCAGCGAGACGATGGCACCTTCGAAAACAGCTGGACTCGCAGCCGGTCCAGCGCCATCCACAGGGTTCTGGACGCCCTACGCCACATACCCCCAGCCCTCGCGGACAGAAGCGCACGCATCGCTCACGCCACCTCCGCGAGCACCGGATACCTTGCCAGAACCCAGAATCCCGACGGCGGCTGGGGCTACCACCCAGGCAAGGACAGCGACGTCGTGTCCACCGCACACGCCTTGCCCGTCATCGCCCACACCGGCCACCGCCACACTCTCCGACGTGGACTGCACTACCTCCTCACCCACCAAAACGCCGACGGCGGCTACACATCGGTCCCTGACCAAGTCGGCCCACGCCCTTTGCCCTTCGACTACCCCGTGCTGGCCGACGTCCATGTCCTGAACGCCTTCACCCAACTCCACCACGCCCCGCCAACCGCAACCACCGCTCCGAAGCAACCAGCGCCAACTCGCCCCACGGGCGCAGCCGAAGAACCGGCGCCCTGATCCGCACTGCCGCATGTAAAGCCCGAATCAGTCCTGACAGAGGCGCCGACCCGGCCTCACCACGCCATGACGTGCCTGGTGCCGGCGCTGCGAGAACACCGAGTTGAGGAGACAACGGCATGGTCAACAGCGCTTCCTTGTCCTCCAGCGAGGCCAACGGCCGCGACACAGGGCTACGGTTGTGGAGTCCGATCCCGACAGAGCACAACCCCCTGGGCCCAGAGGTCGAAGATCGGACAGCGGCATGGATTCGCCGACACAGGCTGGACAGCGTGACGTCGGATCAAGACCGGCTGGACTTCTCGGTGTGGATCTGCCGGTGCACGTCGATGCTCTACCCGGACGCGCCGCTGGAGCAGCTCCAAATCGCCGCGGACTTCAACGCCTGGGTCTTCGCACTGGACGACTACATCGACCTGCCCGGCGGTGCCGGGGACGCCGCCAAGGCGACCGTGCTGCTGGCCCAGTTGGTTCGGCCTGCCGAGGCGCCCGAGGCGGCGCCACTGGATGGCTCGCCGCTGGGCGTGGCCCTGGCTGACCTTGTCGCCCGGCTCTCACGGTGCGCGACGCCCTCTCAGGTGGCCCGGTTCGCGGAGAGCTTGCGTCGTGGGATGCTCTGCGGGGCCTGGCAGCGCTCGCTGCTGGACGACGGCGAGAAGCATGATCTGAACGAATATGCGACCCTGCGGCTGGGTGCCACGTTCGTTCCGGCCTATTCGGCGCTGTACGAGATCGTGCACGGCTACCGCCTTGACGGAGAGGAACTGGCCACAGCGCAGGCGCGAGCACTCACGGAAATGGCCTCTTTGCTGATCGGCCTGCACAACGACGTCCATACGTGGGCCAAGGAGGAGGCCAGTCACTCGCCGGACATCAACGCAGTCACGGTGCTGGCCCGCGAGACCGACGGCGACCTTCAAGAGGCGCTGACCCGCGCACTGGCCCTGAGCAACCAGATCATGGCACTTTTCGTACGGCTGAGGGACCACACCCAGGAACAGGCTTCAGACGGACTGCGGCACTATCTACGTGACCTGGGGCGCTTCATCGCGGGAAACGTGGAGTACCACGTGCACATGCCGCACTACCGACGCGGGCTGAAACCCGGACATCAGGATCTGCTGGAGCAGATCTGGGTCGACACCACCTCCGCGGACGTCAGCCCCGGGCCACCGCCCGCGCTCACCTCGATCGCCTGGTGGTGGCAGCAACTACCTGAGACCGCAGCACCCACGACCCCGCCCGCCCAGCACCGGTGAGGCGGCACAGTGCTGACCTCCCTGCTTGCGGGCGCCAGGGAGGCACTGGACAAGGCCGTCGCCTACGCACTGGCCGCCAGCATCCCCAAGGCTGCCGGGAGGGCACGGCCGACCCCCGGATCTTCGACCCCGCCCTGGCCGCCCATGCCTTCCCCACCGGGCAAGGGCCGCGAGAGCACGCGCTCACCAGGCTGCGCGAGCCACGCCCCAGGAGCATCATCCGGTCGCCAAAGGGATCAAGGAATGACTGCGCCACCTCACTCTCGCCCCTCACCGAGCCGGACCACCACCGCCACTGGCAGGCCCGCACACCAGCCGGGCCGTACTGCTGCACACGCCCTGGCCCTCGCCGCCGACGCGCCTGCAACGAACCCGCAGACGCTGCATCGAGGTCCTGGCGGAGGAACCGGCGAAACGGCGCACTGGCGGCGGGGAGTCTTGTTCGGCCTGACGGATCCAGTCCATGAGCAAGTGGCCGCGGCAATGGCGAGCCAGCTCGCGGAAGGTGCAGGCGAGGTCACAGGCCCGGGTGATATCCGGGCAGGCAAGGCGGACTTGGAGGAGCTGTTCTTCCTGCCTGTCAGTGAGTGACTCGCGCCCCTGTCCGAGCTCTACTTCTGCAACCGGCAATGGCCCCGCCTTCGACCGCACCGACCTCATCGACGCACTACGCGCCTACAGCCACCGCCACCGACGTCTCGGAGCCTGACCACGCGCCGCGCACCGGCGACCCCGAGCCCTTCCCGGGGAAGGCCGGAGCGCAAGGCCCGTTCCATACACGGCAAGCCAGCTCCACACCCATTCCGAGTCCTGTGCGCCACGGACGTCTCCGGGAGGTCGTTCATGCTCCAAGCCAGCGCCACACCTCAGTACTCGGACCGCGATCACGCGCTTGTGATCGGGGCCAGCATCGCCGGCCTGCTCGCAGCAAAGGTCCTCGCCGAACACTTCGGCCGTGTCACCTTGCTCGACCGTGACGCCATTGCGACGGACACCACCTTGCGGCGCGGGGCCCCGCAGGGCCACCACCCCCACTACATGCTTGAGCGCGGCGCGCTGGCGATGGACGAAATCTTCCCCGGCCTGCGTGCACAGATGTCCTTGGAGGGAGTACCCATTCAGGACTTCGGGGAGGCAAAGCGCATCCTGCTGCCGTACGGATGGGCGCCCATGGCCACCACCGGAGACAACGTCCAGTCCTTCAACCGACCCTTCCTCGAACGGCATCTGCGCGAACGCGTACTCAAGCTGGACAACGTAGAACTCATCGGTGACTTCTGCGTCGACGGCCTGACCACCACCGGCAGCCCGCCAGCGGTCATCGGCGTGCACGGGCGTCGAAACGGGACAGCCCAGGTTGTCTCCGCCAACCTGATCGTCGACGCCAGCGGACGCGCCTCAAAACTTCCGGACTGGCTGGCGTCCATCGGCCTCTCCCGCCCGGCAGAACGCACCGTCGAAGCGGAGGTCTCCTACACAACCCGCCCGTACGAGGGGCGGGCCGGTCGACGGCACCCTCGTCCCCACCCAGCGCCGCACCGGAACAGCGGACCGGCCGAACTAATCCGGCAAACACCACCGTCACGGCTTGCACTTCCTCGCCCTGACCGACGAGCGGGGCCGCCTGATCTGGATCTCGGCCGCCCGGCCCGGCCGCAGCCACGGCATCACCGTCGCCCGCCGCGACCACCTCCTGGCCCACCTTTCCCCCGCCGGCCTCGGGGCCCTCGCAGACCTCGGCTTGTATGCCTGGACGACGACCCCGACAACCCCGTGGCCGTCACCGGCTTCAAGGCCACCCGCGCCCGCAAGCTCACCACCGGCCAGAAGGGAGGCCAACCGGGTCCTGGCCTCCGGACGCGCCCAGTCGAGCACGGCTTCGCCCACCTCAAGAACTGGCGGGCCCTCACCAAACTCCGCACTGACCCCGCCCGCGCCACCCACCTCCTGCGAGTCCTGCTCGTCGGAGCACCGGGAGCTCTATCCGGACGCCCTCACACCACACGACCCTAGGGGAACCCCAGGGGAGGCAGACCGCCTGCAAACCCCGACAAATCGGGACTCTAGAAGCTCCCGCCCGCACTGCCCTGCTAACAGGTCAGCACGAGAATAGCCCCTCTGACCCGCGTTTCCGCAGCTCAGAGGGGATATCACAGGTGGAGCCCAGGAGAGTCGAACCCCTGACATCCGCACGGAAAGACAACGCTCTTCCGCCTGAACCAACCCGCCGGAAAGCAGTCGCAGCCGCCCCTGGGCTCACGCCCCCAGCGACCGGATCGGCCCTGCGCCTCCATGGTCGGCTTCCCCATGGCTGGGCGCTCCGAGAGAACAACCGCACCAGCATCCGTCCGGCGGATCGGATCGTCTCCGCCAGGGCAGTTGGCAGCTGCGAGACACCCTTGACCGGCACCGGCACCGGCAGTGGTCGGTGGACGGCACGTGGGATCCCGGATCGACACCCCACGGCAATGCTGGGAAGAAACCACAGGTCATAGGCATGAAAGCGTCTTCCTGGACGCCCACGAAGCACAGCTCGCTGCACCATCGTGCACCTTCCGCTGCACGCCACCCAACAGCAAAAACCGGCGTTTCCACAGCTCAGAACGTTCCTGCGCAGGTAACCACTGGTGGGGCGGGTGGGACTCGAACCCACGGCCGACGGATTATGAGTCCGCTGCTCTAACCGGCTGAGCTACCGCCCCATAGCGGCGTGTCGCGTACATGTGTGCGCGCCGTCTGCCGCAGCATAGCCGCTCATACGATCTCCTGCTTCGCATGGTCGACTTCGCATGCCCTCAAGGACTCCCCTGCGACGTGCACGGTTCCCAGGAGATCAGCCCGAACATGAAAAAGGACCCCTACGGGGTCCTCGTTCAGCGTGCTCCCCCGACTGGACTCGAACCAGTAACCTGCCGGTTAACAGCCGGCTGCTCTGCCAATTGAGCTACGGAGGACCGAGCTCCCCGGACTGGACTCGAACCAGTAACCTGCCGGTTAACAGCCGGCTGCTCTGCCAATTGAGCTACCGAGGAAGGTCTCGTTTGCATCGAACGTACCTACCTGGGTATTCGCCAGGGGGCGTGCGCTCGCTGCGACACATACATTAGCGCAAGCAGGGGGGTGCTCCGCCAATCGGTTCCCCCCGGCACCGACGCCGCACCACGGACCTACGCAAGGAAGGGTGGCCGCCATGCGCTACCGGCTCACGTTCGTCATCGGACTCGCCGTCGGTTACGTCCTCGGCACACGCGCCGGACGCGAGCGCTACGAGCAGCTGAAGAAGACGGCCCGGGAGATCTCCCAGAACCCCGCCGTCCGCAACACCGCCGAGTCGGCCGCCCAGCAGGGCCGCCACTTCGCGGGCAGGGCCTACCACACGGTCAGCGACAAGGTGGGCGACCGAGTCCCCACCTCCGTCGCCGACCGAGTCCGCTCCCTCCGTGAACGCAGCGCCCACAACGGAGGCGCAGAAGACGACTGGGGCACCAGCAACACGTAGGAGCACGTCTTCCGGCGCTCGGATCGGCAGCACCTCCTGGGCTCCGGGGACTGCACGCCCCAAGGGGCGCGGGGCTGTGTCGATATGCGGCTCCGCCGCGGGGCGCGACCAGCCACAACGGCGCCGTACCCGCAAAACCCACACGCACCCCTACGGCGCCCACGGCCCGAGTCGGCGCAGCGCTACGGCACAATTTGGGCCATGGGGATAGTCGCCGGGTTGGACAGTTCGCCCGATTTCACGCGCATCGTCGTATGCGACACGGACTCAGGGGCCGTGCTCAGGCAGGGGTACGCCCCGCATCCGGTGGACACACCGGACGGCGGCGGGTCCCGGCCCTCCGACGTCGATCCGCAGGCCTGGCTGCTGTCCCTCGGGGAGGCGGCCGGCGGCGGGCTGCTCGAAGGTGTGCAGGCCATCGGTGTGTCGGCGCAGCAGAACGCGGTGGTCCCGCTCGACGCGCAGGGCAACACCGTGCGTCCGGCGATGGTCGGCGGCGACAAGCGGGCGCAGGTCGCGGCGGCCGATCTGGTCGACGCGCTGGGCGGCCGGGAGGCGTGGGCGCAGGCCGTGGGGTGTGTGCCGCAGGCCGCGCAGCCGGTGACCAAGCTGCGGTGGATGGCCAAGACCGAGCCCGAGAACGCCGTACGCGCCGCCGTCCTCATGCAGGCGCACGACTGGCTGGTGTGGCAGCTGCTCGGGCGGCCCGTGAGAAGGACCACAGATCGGGGCGGGGCCTCCGGGACCGGGTACTGGTCCGCGGCCGTCGGCGCCTACCGCAGCGATCTCGTGGAGCTGGCGCTCGGCCATCAGGCCATGCTGCCCGAGGTGATCGGGCCGGCGGAGGCGGCGGGTACGACCCCCGAAGGGCTCCTCATCTCCGCGGGGACGGGCGAGACCATGGCCGCCGCGTTCGGGCTCGGCATCGGGCTGGGCGACGCGGTCGTGTCGCTCGGCGCCTCCGGGTCGGTGATGGCCGTTCATCCCGAGGCGCTCGTCGACAGTTCCGGAATGATCACCTCCCTGGCCGACGCGACCGGCATGCACCTCCCGGTGGTCACCACCCTCAACGCCGTGCGCACCCTGCGCGGCGCCGCCGAACTTCTCGGCGTGCCCGACCTGGAGGGTCTGTCCGACCTGGCGATGAAGTCGACCCCGGGGTCGCACGGCCTCGTACTGCTGCCGTATCTGGAGGGTGAGCGGACGCCGAGTCTGCCGCACACCGCGGGCACGCTGACGGGGCTGCGGCGGGAGTCGATGAAGCCGGAGCATCTGGCGCGGGCCGCGTTCGAGGGCATGCTGTGCGGGCTCGCGGACGCGCTGGACGTGCTGCGCGGCCGGGGCGTCGAGGTACGGCGCATCTTCCTGCTGGGGGCGGCTGCGGAGCTGCCCGCCGTGCAGGCCGCGGCGCCCATGCTCTTCGGCGCGCAGGTGGTCGTACCGCAGCCCGCGGACTACGCGGCGATCGGCGCCGCCCGGCAGGCCGCCTGGGCGCTCGGTGTGTCGCAGGGCACGCTCGATCCGCACACGCCCCCGGTCTGGCAGGGCGCGGCCGCGCAGGTCCTGGAGCCCGGCGAGGAGCTGGCGGTGGGGCAGGCGGTGCGGCAGCAGTTCGTGTCGGTGCGGGAGCAGACGCATCCCGGGGCGTTCCGGTCATAGAGAGGGCGTAGGGCCGACGTAGCGGAACGTAAGAGACCGGTAGGAGTCGTACCCGTAAGGCCGTACGGAGCCGCGCTGACGGCTTAATCGGTTGAGGTAACGCGGGTGGAGTGTTCGACGATAGGGGCCAAGGGCAACCAAACCCCTTCGCCGATCCGCCCACTCCGAGAGAAGCAGCGTGCTCATACGACTTCTGCGGACCTACCTCAGGCCCTACCGAAAACCCCTCGCCTGGCTGGTGCTGCTGCAATTCCTTCAGACCTGCGCCACGCTCTACCTGCCCACGCTGAACGCGGACATCATCGACCAGGGCGTCGTCAACGGCGACACCGGCTACATCCTGTCCTACGGCGCCCTGATGATCGGCATCTCGCTGGCACAGGTCGTGTGCAACATCGGTGCCGTGTACTACGGCGCCCGGACCGCGGCGGCGCTCGGCCGGGACATGCGGGCCGCCGTCTTCGACCGGGTGCAGTCGTTCTCGGCGCGGGAGGTCGGCCACTTCGGCGCGCCCTCGCTGATCACCCGGACCACCAATGACGTCCAGCAGGTGCAGATGCTGGCGCTGATGACGTTCACCCTGATGGTGTCGGCGCCGATCATGTGCGTGGGCGGCATCGTGCTGGCCCTCGGTCTGGACGTGCCGCTGTCCGGGGTGCTGGTCGCGGTCGTGCCCGTGCTCGGCATCAGCGTGACCTTGATCGTACGGCGGCTGCGGCCGCTGTTCCGGACCATGCAGGAGCGGCTCGACACGGTGAACCGGGTCCTGCGCGAGCAGATCACCGGCAACCGGGTGATCCGCGCGTTCGTGCGCGACGAGTACGAGCAGCAGCGGTTCCGGAAGGCCAACGCCGACCTGACCGACATGGCGATGGGCACCGGCAGGCTGCTCGCGCTGATGTTCCCGATCGTGATGACCGTGGTGAACCTGTCGTCCATCGCGGTGGTCTGGTTCGGGGCGCATCGCATCGACAGCGGCGGCATGCAGATCGGCGATCTGACCGCGTTCCTCGCATATCTCATGCAGATCGTGATGTCCGTGATGATGGCCACCTTCATGTTCATGATGGTGCCGCGCGCGGAGGTGTGCGCCGAGCGCGTCCAGGAGGTCATGGACACGTCGTCGAGCGTGGTGCCGCCGGTCGCGCCGGTGCGGGAGCTGCGCCGGCACGGGCATCTGGAGATCCGCGGCGCGGGCTTCCGCTACCCGGGTGCCGAGGAGCCGGTGCTGAAGGCGATCGACCTGGTCGCGCTGCCGGGTGAGACGACGGCCGTGATCGGCTCGACGGGCAGCGGGAAGTCGACCCTGCTGGGGCTCGTCCCCCGGCTGTTCGACGCGACCGACGGGCGGGTGCTCGTGGACGGCGAGGACGTGTCGGAGATCGATCCCCGGCTGCTGGCGAAGACTGTGAGCCTCGTCCCGCAGAAGCCGTACCTGTTCGCCGGGACCGTGGCGACCAACCTTCGCTACGGCAATCCGGACGCGACGGACGAGGAGCTGTGGCACGCGCTGGAGGTGGCGCAGGCCAAGGAGTTCGTGGAGCGGCTGGAGAACGGGCTCGACTCCCCCATCGCGCAGGGCGGCACGAACGTCTCCGGCGGTCAGCGGCAGCGGCTCGCCATCGCGCGGACCCTCGTCCAGCGGCCGGAGATCTATCTCTTCGACGACTCCTTCTCCGCCCTCGACTACGCCACCGACGCCGCGCTGCGGGCGGCGCTCGCGCGCGAGACCGCCGAGGCGACCGTCGTCATCGTCGCCCAGCGGGTGGCGACCATCCGGGACGCGGACCGGATCGTCGTCCTCGACGAGGGGCGGGTCGTCGGCACGGGCCGGCACCACGAGCTGATGGCGGACAACGAGACCTACCGGGAGATCGTGCTCTCCCAGCTGACGGAATCGGAGGCTGCCTGATGGCCGGGCCCATGGGACGGATGATGGCCGGGGGCGGCCCTGACCAGCGCTCGCTGGACTTCAAGGAGTCCGGCAGGCGGCTCGTCGCGCAGTTCAAGCCGGAGCGGCTCACCATCTACGCGCTGCTGCTCTGTGTGGTCATGAGCGTGGGTCTGTCGGTCGCCGGGCCGAAGATCCTCGGGGCGGCGACCGACCTGGTCTTCGCGGGCATCGTCGGGCGGCAGTTCGAGTCCGGGATGACCAAGGAGCAGGTCCTCGCGGCGATGCGGGAGCGCGGCGACGACCAGATCGCCGACATGCTGCGCAGCACCGACTTCACGCCGGGCGAGGGCATCGACTTCGGCGCGGTGGCGAACGTACTGCTGTTCGCGCTGGTCGTGTTCCTCGTCGCCGGTCTGCTGATGGCGGTGGCGACGCGGCTGGTGAACCGGGCCGTGAACCGGACGATGTTCCGGATGCGCGAGGACATGCAGGCGAAGCTGTCGCGGCTGCCGCTGTCGTACTTCGACAAGCGTCAGCGCGGTGAGGTGCTGTCCCGTGCCACGAACGACATCGACAACATCGGGCAGACGCTCCAGCAGTCGATGGGGCAGCTCATCAACTCGGTGCTCACCATCGTCGGTGTGCTGGCGATGATGTTCTGGGTGTCGTGGCTGCTGGCGCTGGTCGCGCTGGTGACCGTGCCGCTGTCGTTCGTGGTCGCCACGCGGGTCGGCAAGCGGTCGCAGCCGCACTTCGTGCAGCAGTGGCGCTCCACCGGCAAGCTCAACGCGCATGTCGAGGAGATGTACACCGGGCACACCCTGGTGAAGGTGTTCGGGCGGCAGGAGGAGTCGGCGAAGCAGTTCGCCGAGCAGAACGAGGCGCTGTACGAGGCCGGGTTCAGGGCGCAGTTCAACAGCGGTGTGATGCAGCCGCTGATGCTGTTCGTGTCGAACATCAACTACGTGCTGGTCGCGGTCGTCGGCGGTCTGCGGGTTGCGTCGGGCTCGCTGTCCCTCGGCGACGTGCAGGCCTTCATCCAGTACTCGCGGCAGTTCTCGATGCCGCTGACGCAGGTCGCGTCGATGGCGAACCTCGTGCAGTCCGGTGTCGCCTCGGCCGAGCGGATCTTCGAACTCCTGGACGCGGAGGAGCAGGAGGCTGATCCGGTACCGGGTGTGCGGCCGGAGGAGCTGCGTGGCCGGGTGGCGCTGGAGGGCGTGTCCTTCCGGTACGACCCCGACAAGCCGCTGATCGAGGACCTGTCGCTGACGGTGGAGCCCGGGCACACGGTCGCCATCGTCGGCCCGACGGGGGCCGGCAAGACGACGCTGGTGAACCTGCTGATGCGCTTCTACGAGGTGTCAGGGGGGTGCATCACGCTCGACGGCGTCGACATCGCCCGGATGTCCCGGGACGAACTGCGGGCCGGGATCGGGATGGTGCTCCAGGACACGTGGCTGTTCGGCGGCACGATCGCGGAGAACATCGCGTACGGGGCTGGAATTGAAGGGGCGGCGCGAAGCGCCTCCGGCAAGGGTGGTGGTGGGCGACGGGTGGGCGTGTCCCGGGGCGAGATCGAGGAGGCGGCGCGGGCCGCCCACGCCGACCGGTTCATCCGTACGCTGCCCGACGGGTACGACACGGTGATCGACGACGAGGGGTCGGGGGTCAGCGCGGGTGAGAAGCAGCTCATCACCATCGCGCGGGCGTTCCTGTCCGACCCGGTGATCCTGGTGCTGGACGAGGCGACGTCGTCGGTCGACACCCGTACGGAGGTGTTGATCCAGAAGGCGATGGCGAAGCTGGCGCATGGGCGGACGTCGTTCGTGATCGCCCACCGGCTGTCGACCATCCGGGACGCGGACACGATTCTGGTGATGGAGAACGGATCGATCGTGGAACAGGGCGCGCACGGGGAGCTGTTGGCGGCGGACGGGGCGTATGCGCGGTTGTACAAGGCACAGTTCGCGCAGGCGGTGGCCGAGGTGGACTGAGTCGCGGCAGGGGGTGCCGTGTGGGGTCGCGGGGCGGCTGCGGGCCGGTGGGGGCTGGTCGCGCCCACGCGGCGGAGCCGCAAATTGATACAGCCCCGCGCCCCTTGAGGACGTGCAGCTGACGCCCCCTCTCGGGGGCGCGGGGAACTGCGCGATCACCCCTCACTCGCCCCCAGACCGCATCAGTCCAGATAGCCCCTCAGCTGATCCGCGAACGCATGATCCCGCAGCTTGTTGAGAGTCTTCGACTCGATCTGGCGGATCCGCTCCCGCGTCACCCCGAAGATGCGGCCTATCTCCTCCAGCGTGCGCGGGCGGCCGTCCGCCAAGCCGTACCGCAGCTGTACGACCTTGCGCTCGCGCTCCCCCAGAGTCGACAGCACCGCCTCCAGGTGCTCCCTGAGCAGCAGGAACGCCGCCGACTCGACCGGGGACGCCGCGTCGCCGTCCTCGATGAGGTCGCCGAGGGCGACGTCGTCCTCCTCGCCCACGGGCGCGTGCAGCGACACCGGTTCCTGGGCCAGCCGCAGGACCTCGCTGACCCGCTCGGGCAGGAGGTCGAGGTGGGCGGCCACCTCCTCCGGCGTCGGTTCGTAGCCGCGCTCCTGGAGCATGCGGCGCTGGACGCGGACGACCCGGTTGATCAACTCGACTACGTGGACCGGCACTCGGATGGTGCGGGCCTGGTCGGCGAGGGCACGGGACATGGCCTGGCGGATCCACCAGGTGG
The DNA here is from genome assembly GCF_019049285.1 of Streptomyces sp. AC550_RSS872. Lineage (GTDB taxonomy): Bacteria > Actinomycetota > Actinomycetes > Streptomycetales > Streptomycetaceae > Streptomyces. The sequence continues at coordinate 3,234 of NZ_JAGMUL010000064.1, read as the reverse complement.
CGTACGTCGAGAACTTGTAGCCGCGGGCGTAGTCGAACTTCTCGACGGCCCGGATCAGGCCGAGGTTTCCCTCCTGGACCAGGTCCAGCATGGTCAGACCCCGGCCGACGTACCGTTTGGCGACCGAGACCACCAGACGCAGGTTCGCCTCGATGAGGCGCCGCTTGGCCATGCGGCCCATCACGACCAGCCGGTCCAGGTCGAGGGCGAGCCGGCTCTCCAGGTCGGGTGTGCTGCTCAGCTTCTCCTCGGCGAACAGGCCGGCCTCGACACGGCGGGCGAGTTCGACCTCCTCGGCCGCGGTGAGCAGCGGGATACGGCCGATCTCCCGCAGGTACTGACGGAACAGGTCGGAGGAGGGGGCGCTGGTGTCGGCGGCACGGGCGCGGGCCGGCACCGGTGCTTCCACCGGCTCGGCGGCATCGGCGTCCAGGGCGTCGGCGGGCGGTTCCGCCGGCTCGGGCGAGGCCTCCGGCTCCGCCTCCGGGTGGTGCGCGACACGGCTCTGCGGCGGCACCGCGACGAGAACGTCGGTCTCCGCGTCCGGCTCCGTGCCGTCGGTACTGGCGTCGGTCTGGATGAGGGTCTGGGTCTGCACGGGGGCGACCTCCAGGATGATCGCTGCCGAGTCGTACGGCAGCGCTGCTTCGAGGGCGGAGTCGGCGGCCTCGCCGCTGTCCGTCCCGTACGCGATGAGCGGAACCGCGGGGGTGTGGGACCCGTGGGGAACGGATCGGCCGCGCTCCGAGGACTCAGGCACCGCAACCCAGTGTGGAGTACGACACATCGCCGCCACGAGGGGCGTGCGGTGACTTTTTGCGTCCGGTCCGTGACCGCCTGCTCAGAGGGCGGCCGCGCCCTGCCCCCGCAATGCCTGGTCGTACTGCTGCAACACCCACAGCTCGTTCTGTACGGCGGCCAGTTGGGCGGGGTCGCCGCCCGCGCCCAGCCGGGTCAGCTGGCTCTGGATGTCACGGACCCGGCGCTCGACGGCGCGCCGGCGGACGGTGACGAGCTGTTCGCCGGCGTAGTTCTCGTCGACCGTCCTGCGCATGATCGCCTCGACCGCGAGCTCCGTGACCATCGCGCGGACCTGGTCGTCGGGGGCGGCGTCCCGGACGCGGACCAGGTACTCCTGCGCGTCCTGGATGCCGTACTCCGCGCCGCCCGCGTCCATGATCGCCTGGCGTACGGCGGCGTAGGGCGCGGCGGTGAACTCGTCGACGCCGTACGCGTCGAAGGCCGGGGAGACCAGCTCGGGGCGCTGGAGGGCGAGTTTGAGGAGTTCGCGTTCGGTGGCGTAGACGGGGTTGCGCAGGGTGAGGGCGGGCCCGGAGGTGCGGGGTGCGGGGGCGGCGTCGTACGGCTGCTGCGGGTCGCGGGAGGTCGACGCCGGGCCCCGGCCGCCCCGGTCCCGTGCCCAACGCGCCAGCTGGGCCACCCGCTTGACCACGAACTGGGTGTCCAGGATGCCGAGCATGCCCGCGAGCTGGACGGCCACCTCGTGCTGGGCGCCGCTGTTCTTGATGCGGGCGACGATGGGCGCCGCCTCGTCCAGCGCGGCCGCGCGGCCCGCCGGGGTGTCGAGGTCGTAGCGGACGACGATCTGGCGCAGCGCGAACTCGAAGAGCGGGGTGCGCGGTTCGGCCAGGTCGGCGACCGCGTCGTCGCCCTTCGCCAGGCGCAGCTCGCAGGGGTCCATGCCGTCCGGCGCGATGGCGATGTACGTCTCCGCGGCGAACTTCTGGTCGTCCTCGAAGGCGCGCAGGGCCGCCTTCTGGCCGGCCGCGTCGCCGTCGAAGGTGAAGATGACGCGGGCCGAGCCGTTGTCCATCAGGAGCCGGCGGAGGATCTTGATGTGGTCGCCGCCGAAGGCCGTGCCGCAGGTGGCGATGGCGGTCGTCACGCCGGCGAGGTGGCAGGCCATGACGTCGGTGTAGCCCTCGACGACGACCGCGCGGCTGGCCTTGGCGATGTCCTTCTTGGCGAGGTCGATGCCGTAGAGGACCTGCGACTTCTTGTAGATCGCCGTGTCGGGGGTGTTCAGGTACTTCGGCCCGTTGTCCGCCTCGTACAGCTTGCGTGCGCCGAAGCCGACGACTTCGCCGCCGATGTCGCGGATCGGCCACATGAGGCGGCCCCGGAACCGGTCGATGGGGCCGCGGCGCCCCTCCTGCGCGAGCCCGGACAGGAGGATCTCCTTGTCGGTGAAGCCCTTACCGCGCAGGAAGCGGGTGAGGTGGTCCCAGCCCTGGGGGCTGTAGCCGACGCCGAAGTGGACGGCGGCGGCCTGGTCGAAGCCGCGCTCGGCGAGGAAGACCCGGCCGGTGTCGGCCTCGGGGCTGGTCGCCAGCTGCTCGGCGTACCACTCGGCGGCGATCTTGTGGGCCTCGACCAGACGGATGCGCTCGCCGCGCTGGTGGGAGGGGTTGTACCCGCCCTCCTCGTAGCGCAGGGTGATGCCGGCCTGGGCGGCGAGGCGCTCGACCGCCTCGGAGAAGGAGAGGTGGTCGACCTTCATCACGAACGTGATGGTGTCGCCGCCCTCCTGGCAGCCGAAGCAGTGGAAGAGCCCCTTGCTCGGGCTGACCTGGAAGGACGGCGACTTCTCGTCATGGAAGGGGCACAGCCCCTTGAGGTTCCCGCCCCCCGCGTTCCGCAGCTGGAGGTACTCGGACACCACGGCGTCGATCGGGACCGCGTCCCGTACCGCCTTCACGTCCTCGTCGTTGATCCGTCCTGCCACGCGTGAATTCTACGGGGGCGGACTGACATGTCCGGGCGGGCCGGAACCCCCAGGGGCGCGGGGCTGTGACATATGCGGCTCCGCCGCGTGGGCGCGACCAGCCACGGACCACCGGCACTCGCGACCCGACCGCGCCCAGCAGACGACTAGGCCCTGTCGTTTGGATCACCCCGGCGTCGCGGGGCCTGGCACGCGCATCTGCGGCGTTGTCGTCGGTTGCCAACGCTCCGCGTTGGCGCCCTCCTCCGCCTTGCAGCTGCACGCACCAGGCCCCGCTCGGGTCGGCTGAAAGGAGCCGCGCCTCACAGCCGGGCTGATCCAAACGACAGGGCCTAGGTGTATTGATCACGAGCGTTGTTAACACTGCCCGGGCTTGATCATGGCGAAGGCCCCCCGTGTGTGGTGGAGGTATCGAATCTTCACCGCACGGAGGCCTTCGTGTTCCACCGTAATGCCCGACTGACCCTTCACGGCAGGCGGCTGCTGGT
>NZ_JAGMUL010000063.1 GCF_019049285.1 Streptomyces sp. AC550_RSS872 | reverse complement strand
GTGGTGGAACGGGCGGGTGGTGGGCGGGTGGGCTCAGCGCAGGGACGGGGAGATCGTCTGGCGGTTGCTGGAGGAGTTGGGGCGCGTGGAGCGGCGGGCCGTGGAAGCGGCGGTGGCGGTGGAGTCGGAGCGGCTGCGGGGGTGGGTGGGGGCGGCTCGGGTGACGCCTCGGTTCCGGACGCCGCTGGAGCGGGAGTTGTCGGCGTAGGGCCGGCGGGAGGGTGCCCCGACAGGGCGGTCAGGGCACCCGGCGCACGGCTTACCTGGAGTACCTCATGAGCGCCCGCACCATGTGGCACGTCGTGTCCGACGGCGGGTGGACGCCGATCGTCTCGGCGGTGCTCCGGATCGTCTCGTTGCGGGCCTGGTTGGGCATGTAGACGCCCGTGTCGAGGAGGGCTATCGCGAGGCGCAGGGCCTTGAGGCGGCGGTTGTGGGTGATGTACCACTCGCGCGGACGGCCCGGCGGCAGCGGCCGCTTCTCCACGGGCGCGTACGGCAGGTCGAGCAGCACCGGGTGCTGCGCGGTGGACTGGGTGGGCAGCGGCTTGCGGGCCGACTTCTGCTTCAGTGCGGCAGCGGGCACAGGCATCCTCCTGTCGCGGTGGAGCGCCGGCCGGGTTGTCCGGCGACGCTCTCGAACACTGCTTACAGTTTACTGCCCGGCACTGACAATCTGGGGGTGTGAGCGTTCGCTGAAATGGCCTGGTCAGCAACGAAATTGTTGCCGTGTCACGGCGGGGTCGTGAGGTGTGGTTGAGGTGGCGAGAAATTCGAACAACGGTCGGCTCGGGAGGGTGGCCGACGGCCCGGTCGGGGGTCGGTCCGGGTGGCTCGGGATACCGTGAGCGGCATGGAGATCTGGATCAACCCGGCCTGTTCCAAGTGCCGTAGCGCCCTGACGCTGCTCGACGCCGAAGGGGCCGAGTACACCGTCCGCCGCTATCTGGAGGACGTGCCGAGCGAGGACGAGATCCGGGAGGTGCTCGACCGGCTGGGGCTGGAGCCGTGGGACATCACCCGGACCCAGGAGGCCGAGGCCAAGGAGCTCGGCGTCAAGGAGTGGGCCCGGGACGCGGGTTCGCGGGAGCGGTGGGTGAGGGCGCTGGCCGAGCATCCGAAGCTGATCCAGCGGCCGATCATCACGGCGCAGGACGGTACGGCCGTGGTGGCGCGCAGCGAGGACGCCGTACGGGACGCGCTGTCGCGCGAGGGCGACTGAGGGCCCTTCAGGGCGGGTGTGACGTAGGTTACTTGAGCGGACTCCTATGACCACTGAGTAACTTCGTTCGGTATCTCGTACATAGCGGCGTACGCTCCCCTACCTCTTCAGGAGGCGCGCATGTCGCGTAGGAGAACTGTCAGTACGAAGAAAAAGCTCGCGCTGCTGCTGAGTGCGGCGACGGTGGCGGGAGGCGGTGCCTTCGTCATGGCGAGCACCTCGAACGCCTCGCAGACACCGACGGTCAAGTCCGCCGCGGACTCGAGTGTCTGCCAGGGGCTCGCCACCGCGCTCGGCAACAACCAGCGGTTCATCGAGGGGCAGCGAGCCAATCCCGACGCTCAGTCCGAGGCGCGGATCGCCAACCGCGAGGCCGTGATCGCGCAGATCGAGGTTCAGCAGGAGGCGTCCGGGTGTGTCGCCGGGGAGTCGGCTCAGGACTCCCAGGCTTCACAGCCGGCAGCGCCGAGTGCTCCGGCGGGAGGTGCCCAGGACGCCGGGGACGCGGGGGACGCCGGAAATGCGGGGAACTCGGGGGACGACGGCGGCGGTGCCGCGGCCTCGGGGCAGCAGGTCTGCAACGGGTCGACCGTCACGCTGTCCGGTGAGGGCGGGGCGCCGGCCGCTTCCAGCAACCAGTTCCCGGCCGGTACGAAGCTGAAGGTCACCAACCTGGACAACAACAAGTCCACGACGGTGGAGGTCACCTCGGTCTCCGGCAGCTGCGTGCTGCTCAACAACGCGGCGTTCGAGCAGGTGCGGGAGGCCGGCAAGTTCCTGATCCGGCGGGCGGTGATCGAGAAGGTGGGGTGAGGCTTCGGTAGCCACGTCGTACGTGTCAGGGGTCCCGCCGCCCGCGGCCACGGGTGACGGGACCCCGCTGGTGCGCGGGTTGGCGTGAAGCTCGCCACACCATCGGCCGGTAACACGGGGTTCACATTCGGGCAATGATCGGGAAATCGCCTGTTGACAGGCTCGCGGGCATCAGTGCGGCGCCTCAGTGCCGCTGCGCCGCAGCACCCGCAAGTGCGCCTAGACCCACCCCCGAAGGATGTGGCCCGTGACCTTCAAGGCTGAGTACATCTGGATCGACGGCACCGAGCCGACGGCCAAGCTTCGTTCCAAGACGAAGATCATGGCGGGTTCCCCCGCCGGTGTCGACTCGCTGCCGATCTGGGGCTTCGACGGGTCCTCCACGAACCAGGCCGAGGGGCACGCCTCGGACTGCGTGCTCAAGCCGGTCTTCTCCTGCCCCGACCCGATCCGCGGCGGCGACGACATCCTGGTGCTGTGCGAGGTCCTCAACATCGACCTCACCCCGCACGCCAGCAACACCCGCGCCGCGCTCGCCGAGGTGGCGGAGAAGTTCGCCGCCCAGGAGCCGATCTTCGGTATCGAGCAGGAGTACACGTTCTTCCAGGACGGTTACCCGCTCGGCTTCCCCAAGGGCGGCTTCCCGGCCCCGCAGGGCGGCTACTACTGCGGTGTCGGCGCCGACGAGATCTTCGGCCGTGAGGTCGTCGAGGCGCACCTGGACAACTGCCTGGAGGCCGGTCTGGGTCTGTCCGGCATCAACGCCGAGGTCATGCCCGGCCAGTGGGAGTTCCAGGTCGGCCCGCTGGCGCCGCTGGAGGTCTCGGACCAGCTGTGGGTGGCCCGCTGGCTGCTCTACCGCACCGCCGAGGACTTCGGTGTCTCCGCGACGCTGGACCCGAAGCCGGTGAAGGGCGACTGGAACGGTGCCGGTGCGCACACGAACTTCTCGACGAAGGCGATGCGCGAGGGCTACGACGCGATCATCACCGCGGCCGAGTCGCTCGGCGAGGGCTCCAAGCCGCTCGACCACGTCAAGAACTACGGCGCCGGCATCGACGACCGCCTGACCGGTCTGCACGAGACCGCCCCGTGGAACGAGTACTCCTACGGCGTCTCCAACCGCGGCGCCTCCGTGCGTATCCCGTGGCAGGTCGAGAAGGACGGCAAGGGTTACATCGAGGACCGCCGTCCGAACGCCAACGTCGACCCGTACGTGGTGACGCGTCTGCTCGTCGACACGTGCTGCTCCGCGCTGGAGAAGGCCGGCCAGGTCTGATCCGCCCGGCTCCCGCCTTCCGCAAAGGGGCGTCCACCGTCGCGGTGGGCGCCCCTTTGCCATGTGATGACCGAGTCGGCGTCCGAGCAGTGAGAGGAGGCTCCTTTCCATGAGCGGTGTCTGCTTCAATGGGGGCATGGCCAGCTTCCAGAAGTACTCCGCGACAGGTCGCCATGACCTCGAGCCCTTCTGGCCTTCCCGTCAGCACCACGACTTCGACCGGGTGTGTTGCCGCGCGTGAACGCGCGGGCCCTGTAAAGCCGTAACCTCCCGGCCTTCGGCCAGCGCGCAACGACGTACGTCTCCCACGGACCTCTCGCGCGAAAAGAGCTGACCTCTCATGGCGACCACTCGTTCCCTCTCCACCGCCCCCACCCTCACCTCCCCGACCGGTGCCCGGCATCATCTGCGCGCCGTGGACCGGGACGAGGTGATCGACGTGGCGGACCTGCTGCCGCCGGGTGCCACCTGGCTGCCCGCTCCCCCGCACTCCCTGCCCACGCTGCCGGGTCAGCCGCCGATGATCGGCTACCTGGTGCTCGTCCCGGCCGACCAGCAGCCGCCGGTCGCGGCGCCCGTCGGCGCGGCGGGCGATCCGCTCGTCACCGTCGACACCGTGCGGCGCACCGCCGCCGTCGAGGGGCGTGAACTCGACCTCACCTACCTGGAGTTCGAGCTGCTCGCCCATCTCGTGGCCCACCCGCATCGCGTGCACACCCGCGACCAGCTGGTCACCACGGTGTGGGGCTACGGGCATGTGGGCGACGGCCGTACCGTCGACGTCCACATCGCCCGGCTGCGCCACAAGCTGGGCGCCGAGCACCGGGACACGATCCGGACCGTGCGGCGGGTCGGCTACAAGTACACCCCGCCGGTCGGCCGCTGATCCCGTCCTCTGCTGACGGCAGAGTCCCATTCCGTCCGGGCCCCGCGGCGTGCAGAGTCGTCGGTATGAGGCTTCTGATTCTGGGTGGTACGGAGTTCGCGGGGCGGGCCGTCGTGGAGGCGGCCCTCGGGCGCGGCTGGGAGGTGACCGTCTTCAACCGGGGGCGGCACGAACCCCCGGCCGGGGTGCGGTCGTTGCACGGTGACCGCACCTCGCCCGACGGGCTGGCCGCCCTCGCGGCGGAGGGCGACTTCGACGCCGTCGTCGACACCTGGTCGGCGGCGCCCCGTGCGGTACGGGACTCGGCGCGGCTGCTGCGGGGCCGCGCCGGGCGGTATGTGTATGTGTCGAGCATCTCGGTGTACGAGTGGGCCCCGCCCGCGGGGTTCGGCGAGGACGCGCCGGTGGTGACGGGCGCCGAGCCCGGCGCGGAGCAGACCGAGTACGCGCAGGACAAGCTGGGCGCCGAACTCGCCGTCGTCGAGGAGTTCGGGGACCAGGACTCCGTGCTCGTGCGGGCCGGGCTGCTCCTCGGGCCGTACGAGAACGTCGGCCGGCTGCCGTGGTGGCTGGGCCGGATCGCCCGCGGCGGACCCGTGCTGGCCCCGGGGCCACGGGATCTGCCGCTCCAGTACGCCGACGTCCGTGATCTCGCGGAGTGGACGCTGGGGGCGGTGGAGCAGGAGCTGAGCGGCCCGTACAACCTCGTCAGCTCGCAGGGACACGCCACCATGGGCAGTCTGCTCGACGCCTGTGTCGCGACCGTCGGTGGTACGGCGGAACTGCGGTGGACCGAGCCCGAGGTGATCCTCGACGCGGGCATCGAGCCGTGGACCCAGCTGCCGGTGTGGGTGCCGCCGGGCAGCGATCTGCATGACGCCCTGCACAGCGCGGACGTGTCCCGGGCACTGGCGACCGGGCTGCGCTGCCGGCCCGTCGAGGAGACCGTCGCCGACACCTGGCGGTGGCTGACGGACATCGGCGGCACGGCGCCCATGCGGCCGGACCGGACGTCGAAGGGGCTCGATCCGGAGGTGGAGGCGAAGGTGCTGGCAGGCCTGGGGGGTGTAGCTGACACCACCTCCTGATCGGGGGTCCGGCCCCCGTGACCGGCGTCGCTGCCCTCGGCAAGACTGGCGTCATGACCAACGACACGAAAAGCGGCGGGAGTTCGAGGGCACGGGGCATGGGGGTCGCGGCGCTGCGGGGGCTGGCGCTGGCTCTCGTCGCGCTGCCGGGGTCCGTCCTCTGCTTCGCCCTGACCCTCGTGTCCCTCGCGCTCATCCCCATCGGCCTCGGCCTCGTGACGACGCCGTGGGTACTGACGGGGGTGCGGGCGTACGCCGACTGGCGGCGGGTGCTGGCGGCCGAGTGGGGCGGGGTGCGGATTCCCCGGGCCTACCGGCCGTTTCCGTCGCCGTCGCCGTCGCCGTGGGGCGCCAACCCGTGGACGCGGACCTTCGGGATGCTGCGCGACCCGGCGACCTGGCGGGATCTGCGGTGGCTGCCGGTCGACATGACGGCGGGGTTCGTCACCGCGCTGCTGCCGGCCGTGCTGCTCCTCTATCCGCTGGAGGGGTTGGCGATCACGGCGGGGCTGTGGCGGGTCTTCGCGGATCCGATGGGCGGCACCTACTGGTACGGCTTCGTGCCGGTCACGGATCAGGCGACCGCGTTCGGCGCCGGCGCGCTGGCCCTCGTCCTGCTCTTCTTCGCGCACTTCCTCACCGTGCCTCTGCTCCAGGTCCACTTCCGGCTCACCGGGGCCGTCCTCGGCTCCAGCCAGGGCGAACTGGCGGAGCGCGTACGGGTGCTGACCGAGACCCGGCGGGACGCCGTCGACACCTCCGCCGCCGAACTGCGCCGTATCGAGCGCGACCTGCACGACGGGGCGCAGGCCCGGCTGGTGGCGATGGGCATGGACCTCGGCACCGTCGAGATGCTGCTCGACAAGGACCCGGAGAAGGCCAGGCAGCTCCTCGCCCAGGCCCGCCAGTCCTCCGCCGACGCCCTCGCCGAACTGCGGGACCTGGTGCGCGGCATCCACCCGCCCGTGCTCGCCGAGCGCGGACTGGGCGACGCCGTAAGGGCGTTGGCCCTGCGACTGCCGGTGGCGACCGAGGTGACCGTGGAGCTGCCCGGGAGGGCGGAGGAGCCGGTGGAGTCGGCGGCGTACTTCGCGGTCAGCGAGGTGCTGACCAACGCCGTCAAGCACGCGGACGCCGACCGGATCTGGATCGACCTGCACCACACCGGTGAGATGCTGCGCATCACCGTCACCGACAACGGCAAGGGCGGCGCGCTGATCGGGGCCGGTTCGGGGCTGGCCGGAGTCGAGCGGCGACTGGGTACATTCGACGGCGTCCTGGCCGTCGGCTCTCCCGCGGGCGGTCCCACCATGGTCACCATGGAGATTCCTTGCGCGTTGTCCTAGCCGAAGACCTGTTCCTGCTGCGCGACGGACTCGTCCGGCTTCTTCAGGCCTACGACTTCGAGATCGCGGCGGCCGTCGAGACCGGCCCCGAGCTGGCGCGGGCGCTGGCCGAGCTGGAGCCGGACGTCGCCGTCGTCGACGTACGTCTGCCGCCGACCCACACCGACGAGGGGTTGCAGTGCGCGCTGGAGGCCCGTCGCCGGAAGCCGGGGCTGCCGGTGCTGGTGCTGTCCCAGCATGTGGAGCAGCTGTACGCGCGGGAGTTGCTGGCCGACGGCAGTGGCGGGGTGGGGTATCTGCTGAAGGACCGGGTGTTCGACGCGGACCAGTTCGTGGACGCCGTACGGCGGGTCGCGGCGGGCGGCACCGCGATGGACCCGCAGGTGATCCACCAGCTGCTGACCCGGCGCGCGGCCGACGACCAGCCGCTGGCCCGGCTCACGCCCCGGGAGACGGAGGTGCTGGAGCTGATGGCGCAGGGGCGGACGAACGCGGCCATCGCCGACCGGCTCGTCGTCACGGAACGGGCCATCGCCAAGCACACCGCCAATATCTTCGCCAAACTGGGCCTGGAGGTGTCGGACGACGACAACCGTCGCGTGCTGGCGGTTCTCGCGTATCTCGACCACGGCCGGTGAAAACGGACCCGGCCATTCACGCGTCGTACGGGATCAACAACTCCCGGTGTTTCCGGGGCTGTTGAGCGCACAGCGCACTCACGAATCTTTCAACTATTTCCGGGACCGCTGAACACCTCTGGGGCGCCCTCCGTATGAATGGGAGCCGCTTCACTCCTGTCGGGCGCCCTCGATGCCCCGAAAAAGGAAGTCAGAGGAGTTCCATGGGACGCAACACGAGAAAACGCCGTACGCCGCTGGCCACCAAGGCCATAGCCGCATCGGCAGCCCTAGCGCTCGGTGGGGGCGGGCTTGTATGGGCCAATTTCTATGCTTCGGCGCACGAGGACAACTCTGGGTGGAACCAGACGAAGTCCGCGAACGCCCAGGTCGCCACGATCAACTGTCCGGACGTCGGTCAGCAGCTGAAGGACGTCCCGCAGGGCGCGCGTCAAGGTGTCGCCAAGGAGCTGGCGCTGCTCGACAAACAGATCACGGACGCCTACGCGCGTCTCGCCGACACGCGTCAGGCTCAGGCAGGAGACGCCAACTTCGTCAACAACGCCATCCTCGGCCCGCTGAAGTCCAAGCGCGTGGCCACGCTCGACCGGATCGGTATCAACATCAACCGGGCCGGCGGCCAGCGACCGCAGGGCCTCGACCAGCTCGCCCAGTGCCAGGGCGTCCCGGCCGAGCAGCCGGAGGTCAACGACGGCAACGGTGACGGCCAGAACAACGACGGCCAGGACCAGAACAACGACGGTCAGGACCAAGGCCAGGACGGCGGTCAGGACCAGGGCCAGGGCCAGGACAACGGTCTCGACCCGGTGCCCGAGGGCAACGGAGGCCAGGCCGGCAACGGCCCGGTGGCGCAGGACTTCGTCAAGATCGAGGACGTCCAGCCCAACTCCCGTAACTTGCAGAACGGTCTGGCCGCGAACGGCGACTCCGGCTCGACGGGTACCTTCACCACCGAGTGCGGCACCAACGAGAACGGCAACGCCAACACGGACAACATCATTGTCGCTCCCGGTGTCGACAACGGCGCCCACCACCGCCACGACTACGTCGGCAACCAGGACAACGACGCCTTCACCAGCGATCAGGAGTTCCTACAGGCCGACACCAGCTGCCAGAACCAGGCCGACAAGTCCACGTACTACTGGCCGGTGCTGCGTCTGCAGGACGGTACGCAGGAGGCGGACGCGAACGAGGCAGGTGGCGGCCTGGAAGGCAACGTGGGCAAGGTCCTGCGAGCCTCCCAGGCGGAGCTGAAGTTCGTGGGCAACAAGGCGAGCGAGGTCGTGGCGATGCCGACGGCCCTTCGCATCATCACCGGTGACGCCAAGGCGTTCACCAACGGTCTCGCGAACGCCAACACCTCCTGGAGCTGCACCGGCTTCGAGGACCGGCAGGTGACGGAGCAGTACCCGATCTGCCCCGAGGGCAGCTCCGTGGTGCGGACGTCCAACTTCCAGAGCTGCTGGGACGGACAGAACACCGACAGCGCCAACCACCGTGACCACGTTGCCTTCGTCCAAGCGGACGGCAGCTGCCCGAACGGATTCCAGGCGATCCCCCAGCTGCAGGCCAAGCTCGTCTACGACGTTCCCGCCCCGCAGATCGAGAACGGGCAGGTCGTGAACCCGTTCGCGGTGGACGGCTTCCCCGAGCAGTTGCACAAGCCGATCACTGACCACAACGACTTCATCAACTTCATGTCCGAAGACCTGATGAACCAGGTGGTCCAGTGCATCAACTCGGGTCAGGACTGCAACTGACCCCACATTAGGAAGCCGGCGGTGGGATCTCCCACCGCCGGCTTTCGCATGTCCGGATTTCCGTGTGGTCAGCTTTCGTGCGAGGCGGAGTGCTCGTCCGAGTGACCGGAGTGGTCGGTCCCTATCTCGATGTCTCCGCCCAGCTCGCCCCGCAACGACGTCACCACGTCCTCATGGCCGACGGCAACCCACTTGCGACCGACGAGGTAGTACCCGCCGTAGTCCTTGGCCGAGTTGATCCACTCGCGCTGACCACGATCGGTGGCGAAGGTGACGAGGATGTACTTCTCCTTGCCGGTCTTGCAGATGGCCTGCCGGATCTCGTCGGCGTCGGTCTGCATGTTCGGCTCGCACTTCGCCTCGGCGGCCAGGTGCTCCAGACTGCCGGTGGCCGTCTTGGGCACGGCCGCCTCGCCGTCACCGCCGGAGCCGCAGCCTGCCAGCGCGAACACCGCCGCGGCAGCAGCCGCCACGAGCATCGGTCGGGTCACCTTCATGTCTTCCTCCCTGAGGGGCCTCCCGGTGGATACGGCTCCCGCGGGCGGAGCGCTCAAAATACCGCTGCCGGTGTTCGCCCTCCCGTGCGAGAGTGACGCGATGAACCAGGACTGGGAGGATCGCGTGACCGCCGCGTGGTCTACGTTCGACACCTACGCGGAGCAGGACGCGGCCGGTTTCCGCGCCGTCATCGACGCCCTCGTCGCCGAACTGCCGGACGGCAGCCCGCTGGGCCCCTTCGAGCAGGCCTGCGCCTGGGACTCCACCGGGCACTCCGACAAGGCGGTGCCGCTGTACCGGGAGGCCCTGGCGCGCGGGCTCGGCGACGTGAGCGGGTACAAGGGGCGGCGGGCCAAGATCCAGCTGTCCAGTTCGCTGCGGAACATCGGGCTGGCGGAGGAGGGCGTCAAGCTGCTGACGCCCGAGCTTGACACGCCCTCCGACGAGCTGGACGACGCGGTACGGGCGACGTTGGCGCTGTGTCTTTCGAGCCTCGGGCGGGATCGGGAGGGACTGTCCCTCGTACTGGGTGCGCTTGCCCCGCACCTGCCCCGCTACCAGCGCTCGATGGCGAACTACGCCCGGGCGCTGGTGGAGTCCGAGGACTGACCCGGCACCGGACCGCGCCCGGGTGATCGGGGGACGGTGACCTACTGACCATTCGCTCGTTCTGCTGAACGTGCAGTCACAGGATGTCGCCCCGCGCCCCGGACCCGTCTCTGCCGAGGCGGTCGTTGATGTCGAGCGGGCCGAGGCCGCGCTCGTCGAGCACTATCCGCGTCTCGTCCGGCTCGCCTATCTGGTGCTGCCGCCGAGTCTCGGCCGCAACCGGCGTGTGGTGACCGCGCACTCGCTCACCCAGCGTGCGCTGCCCCGGGGCCGGGGGGCGTCGGCGCCCGCGATCCCGGCCCAGTCGACGGGACGCGAGGGCGACCCCGGGTATGCCCTCCTGCGCCTCCGGGTTCTCACTACGGCGCTGGAGGCGGGCCTGCCGTTGCGCCGCCCTGCCTGGCCCAAGCGTTCCCAGTTGCCGCCTTTGCTGCCCCAGGTCTGGGGCCTGCGCCTCTTCCCCCGGTCGGGCGGCGCCGACGAGCTCGCTCTGGACCAGCGGCTGTCGGGGCTGTCCGGCCCGGCGCGGGCAGCCTACGTCCTGCGTGGCCTGGAGAAGCTCCCGGACGACGAGGTGCGCGACGTCCTGACGGCGGCCGGCGTCGAGGACGTGGCCGACGTACTGGAGGAGGCCGACTCCGTCCCGGCGCAGTACGCGCTGCTCGACTCCCCCGAGTTCGACCCCTGCTCGCTCCAGGCCCGGCCCACCGACCTGATGCGACGCAGGCAGCACACGAAGGCGGCGCTCGCCGCCGGGGCCGCGCTCCTCGTGTGCGGGGCGCTGCTCGGTCTGCCCGGTGAGGGCTGGGGCCCGGACGGTCCCGCCGCGCCCTCGTACGCGCAGAACCCGGCGGCCGAGGCGGCCCTCGACCCGGCCCAGTTGACGAAGGTCCCGGCGCTGGCCTGGCAGTCCTCGGCCCGTACCGACTTCTCCGTGTGGCCCGCGCGCGGCGACCTCACCGACGACTCGGCCCTGCTGCGCCGCGCGCTCGCGGTGTGGGCGCGCCCCGGCGAGAAGGTCACGGTGTCGGCGACACCCGGCACCCCGTCGGGCGGCCCGTCCGGGGCACCGCAACTGCTGTACGCGGGGGCCGTCGACAACGCGCGCGTGGTGATCCTCTACGACGGTCTGCGCATCGCCCGCTACGCCGAGCCGTTGGACGGCACGGCCGGTGCCGCCCTGGACTTCTCCCGGGTCGACAACGCGACCAGGGCCGAGGCGAGCGCGGTGGTGCTGAGCCGGGCCGACGGCAATGTGCGCTATCTGATGGCGCCGTGGGTGAAGAAGGCGGCCGAGCGGGATCTGCTGAAGCCGGACGCCGGGGCGATGGACCTCACGGTGGCCGAGGGGGTCACCTCGCCGATGGCGAGCCCCGCCGCCCAGCAGCCCGGCGCGTGTTCGTCGTGGAACGCCCTCCAGGTGACCGACGGCACCGGTACCCGGCTGCTCACCGACCTCGCCGAACTGGTCCCGGCCCGCCTCACCACCGGCCGCCCCGGCGAGACCAAGGACGTGTCCGCCACACAGGCACTGCACACCTGGGCGCCGTACTCCTGCTGGCTGGGCGCGATGCGCTCGGCCGGTGTGCGCACGGTCAACGCCTGGGCGTACGCCCGGCACAAGCTGCCCGACGGGACCGGCGCCGCGGACTGGGTGTGCTCGCGTGCCGAGACCTGGCGGGGCGGCGGCGAGCGGGTGCTGGCCCAGTTCCGGACGCCGGGCGCGACGCACGCGACGGTGGCGGCGAAGGCGCAGAACGTATCGGCGTGCGGGGCGCGTGATCCGCATGTGCTGGCGGGGGTGTTGTGGAAGGCGCAGGCGGGCGGCTGGTATCTGCTGGCGGCGGGCGCCGGGGACACGGAGTCGATCCGGGCCGCGGGCGGGGTGCGCGGCAGCTCCGATGGCAGTCTGCTGGCCGTGCGGGCGAAGCAGGGTGCGCAGGCCGAGTTGAAGGGCACGTTGAAGAGCGGGCGCTCCATCGACGGGCTCAAGTAGGACCCCGCGACTTGCTGACGGGAATGTAAATAAGGGGCTGCACAAGGGTTCTCCCCGGTCCTACCCGTCAGTACATTGACGCCATGTCCAACACGCAGGACCGGATACCCCTCAAGGCCCGCAAGGTGTCCTTCTCCTGGGACGACACCCCGCTGCACTGGGTCCCCGGCGATCCCTTCACCTCGCACACCATCAACGTGCTGCATCTGCTCCTGCCCGCCGGCGAGCGGTGGTTCGTGCATGTCTACAAGCAGGTGCTGCCGTACATCCGGGACGAGCGGCTCCGCGAGGACGTCATCGGGTTCATCGGGCAGGAGGCCATGCACTCCCAGGCCCATGACGAGGTGCTGCCGCACCTGCGGGAGCAGGGGCTCGACCCGACGCCGTACACCGCACAGGTCGACTGGCTCTTCGAGAAGCTGCTCGGCGACCGCACTCTGCCGCCGGGGCGGGCACGCCGCTGGTGGCTGATGGAGCGGGTGGCGATCATCGCGGCCATCGAGCACTACACCGCGTTCCTCGGCGACTGGGTTCTCAACGCCGAGGAGCTGGACCGGCGCGGCGCCGACCCGACCATGCTGGACCTGCTGCGCTGGCACGGCGCCGAGGAGGTCGAGCACCGGTCGGTGGCGTTCGACCTGTTCATGCACGTCGACGGCGACTACCGGCGCCGGGTGCGGACCTGGGCGACGGCCTTCGCCGCCCTGGTCTTCCTGTGGCAGCGCGGGGCGCGCTTCTTCATGGCGAACGACCCGACACTCGTCGACGGCCGGGCCACCTTCAGGGACTTCTACGTCCGGGGCAGGCGGGGCACGCTCCCGGCGACCGGGGACATGCTCAGATCCATCCCCCGGTATCTGAGCCGTGCGTACCACCCCTCGCAGGAGGGCTCCACCGCCCAGGCCGTCGCCTATCTGGCCTCCTCCCCCGCCGCCCTGGCCGCCGGGACGGCCCAGGAATCCGCGAAAGGTGCCGCCTGATGCCGAAGCTGCGCAAGGTCGCCGTCCTCGCCGGGACCGCTCTGCTGGTCCAGCGGGCGATGCGACGCCGTATCCGGACCTCGCCGCTGTGGCCGATGCCCGCTTTGGAGGAGCCGATCTCCGGGCGGCCCCGGTCGCGGGCGCTGCGCGTGCTGGTGGCCTCGCGCGAGGAGGTCGCCGAGGGGGTCGTCCGACTACGGCTGGAGGGGCGCGACCTGCCGGGCTGGGAGCCCGGTGCGCATCTCGACCTCGTGCTGCCGTCGGGGCTGGTGCGGCAGTACTCGCTGTGCGGGGACCCGGAGGACAGCTCGTCGTACACCGTGGCGACCAGGCTGGTCCCGGACGGGCGGGGCGGCTCGCGCGAGGTGCACGAGCAGGTGCGGGAGGGGACGGAGCTGGAGGCGCGGGGGCCGCGGAACCGTTTCCCGCTGGTGCGGGCCTCGTCGTACGTGTTCGTCGCGGGCGGCATCGGGATCACGCCCGTGCTGCCGATGCTGCGGGCGCTGGGCGAGGGCGTGGAGTGGCGGCTGCTGTACTGCGGGCGGGACCGCGCCTCGATGCCGTTCCTGGAGGAGGTCGAGAGGCTGGGCGGGGGCCGGGTGAGCGTCGTGGAGGGGGTGCCCGATCTGGACGGGCTCCTCGGGGACGTGCCCGAAGGTGCCGCCGTCTACTGCTGTGGGCCGGCGGGGCTGATGGCCGCCGTGGAGAAGCGGTTCCCGCGCGTCCATCTGGAGCGGTTCACACCCCGCGCCTCGACCGGCGGCGCCTTCGAGGTCGAACTGCGGCGCAGCGGGCGGACGTTGACGGTCCCCGCCGACTCGACCGTACTGGCCGCCGTACGCACGGAGTTGCCCGACACCGCCTACTCCTGCGAGCAGGGCTTCTGCGGGACCTGCCAACAGCGGGTGCTGGAGGGCGAGGTGGAGCACCGGGACGAGTTGCTGACCGATGCGGAGCGGGCCGACTCGATGCTGATCTGTGTGTCGCGGGCGCGAAGTGATCGCCTGGTGTTGGACATGTGAAGGGAAGGGCGAGGAGGCATGTGAACGTCCGTGATCGGTCCGGTCCGTTCGGGGCCGGAATCGATCGGTAAGGTGTTCGCATGACTACCGGGGTACGCCGAAGAATGGGAGTCGAGGAGCGACGGCAGCAGTTGATCGGCGTCGCCCTCGAACTGTTCAGCCAGCGCTCGCCCGACGACGTCTCCATCGACGAGATAGCGTCGGCCGCGGGCATCTCACGCCCGCTGGTCTACCACTACTTCCCCGGCAAACTCAGCCTGTACGAAGCCGCGTTGAAGCGGGCATCGGACGAACTGGCGGATCGCTTCGTCGAGCCGCACGAGGGGCCGCTGGGGGCGCGGCTGCTGCGGGTGATGCGGCGGTTCTTCGACTTCGTGGACGACCACGGGCCCGGTTTCTCGGCGCTGATGCGAGGCGGCCCGGCCGTCGGGTCGACGGCGACCAACGCGCTCATCGACTCCGTACGGCAGGCCGCGTATGTCCAAATCCTTTCGCACCTGGACGTGGAGAACCCGCCCGCGCGACTGGAACTGGTCGTCCGCTCCTGGATCTCCCTCGCCGAGTCCACGGCCCTGATCTGGCTGGACGGCCGGCGCATCCCACGCGCCGAACTGGAGGTCCAGCTCGTGCACGACTTCGCGGCGCTGGCCGCCGTCAGCGCCGCGGGGGACGAGGAGATGGGCGCGCTGTTGCGCCGCATGCTCAAGGACGAGCCGGCCGACGGCCCGTTCAGCGAGCTGGTCGGCCGGCTGATCTCGCTGGCTTCCTAGGTCGTGTCCGCAAAGTCCCGCCTGCCCCGCGACGCCTGGCACGCTCCACCACGACGCCGCGGGGCCCGCCCTCCGGGCGGACGACGGGACTTTGCGGACACGACCTAGCGTTCGAACTTGCGGTAGGACGGGTCGAGGTCCCGTACCTCGGCGGAGGCGTGCAGGACGGCCCCGTCGTGCTCCACATGCTTGCGCAGCAGGTCCAGGACGGCCTCGGTCAGCTGTTCCTTGGTCTCGTCCGTACGGCCGGCGAGCAGGCCGAGGGTGACGTGGACGACCGCGTGGCCCTGCTCCTCGGGGTCCTCGTAACCGAAGGCCGTGTACGGGCTGGGCCGGAAGTGCGTCTTGCACGCCTCCGGCTTGGCCGCCGCGATCTCGACGGTCGCGGTGTGCAGGTCCCGGGCGAAGCCCTCCCGGTCCAGGGAGATCGTGTCCGAGTAGTCGACGGTGATCTGCGGCATGGGCACTCCTGTTCTACGTCAGCAGCGCTCACCCTAACCGGACGCGTGGGTGGGGCGGCCCGGTGTGACCACCGGACCGCCCCACCCCCACCCATGAGTCAGTCAGCCTTGGTGTAGACGGCGACGGTGCGTCCCGGGACGGCGAACGCGCCCGTCGCCTCGTCATAGGACGCGGACCTGACGACAGGGTCCGCACCCGAGGCCTGCACCGGATGCAGCCGGTAGCCCTCGCCGGCCAGCGAGGCGATCTTCTGCTCCTGCTTCTGGGGCGTCGCGTTGAAGACGACGACGAGGTCACCGAGGCGCATGGTGATCACGCCGGGCGTCTCCTCCTTCCCGGACAGCGGGAAGGAGAGCTTCGACTGCACCTGCCCGGCCGTGTCGAGGGAGAAGGCGCTCTCCGTCGTACGGATCCGCAGCAGGTCCCGGTACGCCGCCGAGCTGCCCTCGATCTGCTCGCAGCCGACCTTGACCGTGCTCAGAAGGGGCTTGGCATACGGCCACTTGGACGCGTTGTCGGCCGCCGGCGGCAGCCCCCGCCCGAAGCCGTTGCCGTCGGCGCAGCGCCAGTGGATGGCGTTGAACCAGTCACCGCTGTCGTAGGAGTTGCGGTCCAGGGACTTGGAGCGCAGCAGGTCGGTACCGGCCTGGGAGAGGGCCGGGCCCTGCGACAGGGTGGCCGTGGCCATGGCGAGGACCTGCATCCGGGCGCGCTCGGCGGCGCTCACCGTCGTGGGCAGCTTGAAGGCGAGGGCGTCGAAGAGCGACTCGTTGTCGTGCGCGTCCGCGTAGGCGAGGGCGTCGCCGGGCGCGGCCGCGTAGCCGGCGGGTGCGCCGTTGTAGTCGACCTCGGAGCCCTTGACCTCCTTGCCGTCGGTGTCGGTGAAGCGGTAGTCGGCGAGGTTCCCGGACAGGCCGACCTTGATCAGGTCCTGGTAGTGCAGCAGGCGGGCCTTCTGCTCCGCCGAAGTTCCGTTGCCCTTCGAGGAGTTGGGGTCGGTGTAGAGGCCGGACGCGAAGCCCTGTACGCCGGGGTCCTCGTCGAAGGGGCCGCCGCCGCGTACGGCGTCACGCGCGCGGTCGGAGAAGGTGGCGATGCCGGTGCCTGCCATGTTCTTCTGGGTGGCCTGGACGAAACGGGCGTCGTCGGCGATCTCGCCGAAGTTCCAGCCCTCGCCGTACAGGATGATCTTCCTGCCGTCGACGCCGTCCTTGGCGAGGGTCAGCTCGTCCAGTGCCTTCCTGACCGCGAGGATGTTGGCCTTCGGGTGGTGGCCCATGAGGTCGAAGCGGAAGCCGTCGACCTTGTACTCCTTGGCCCAGGTGACGATCGAGTCGACGACCAGCTTGCCCATCATGGCGTTCTCGGTGGCCGTGTTGGAGCAGCAGGTGCTGTTGGCGACCGAGCCGTCGGCCAGGAGCCGCTGGTAGTAGCCGGGGACGATCCGGTCGAGGACGGAGGTGTCCGCCTGGCCGCTCGCCGCCGTGTGGTTGTAGACGACGTCCATGACGACCCGCAGGCCGTCCTCGTTCAGCGCCTTGACCATCTCGCGGAACTCGACCGTGCGCTCGGTGCCGTCGGGGTCGGAGGCGTAGGAGCCCTCCGGGACCGTGTAGTGGTACGGGTCGTAGCCCCAGTTGTAGCCGTCCTTCGCGGCGATCTTCGCCACGCACTCCTGCTGCTTGCCGGAGTCGGCCGGGAAGGAGGCAAGGTCACAGTCGACGGTCGCCTGCTCGGACTTCTTCTCCGGGATGGTGGCGATGTCGAAGGCGGGCAGCAGATGGACGTACGAGGTGCCCGCGTCGGCCAGCTTCCTCAGGTGCCTGGAGCCGTCGCTGAGCTTGTCGGTGAAGGCACGGTAGGTGCCCCGGTCCCCCGCCGGCACCGTCTTGTCCGCCACCGAGAAGTCCCGGATGTGCAGCTCCTGGATCTGGGCGTCCTTCAGCGGTACGGCCCTGGGCTTGGTGTACGTGGACCAGCCGCTCGGCGCGAGGGACCGGTCGGCGAGGTCGACGACCAGGCCGCGCTCGGAGTTCGCGGTGAGCGCGACGGCGTAGGGGTCGGTGACCTTGTTGGTGACGACCTTGCGGACGCTGGGCGCCCAGACCTTGACGACGTACCGGTAGGGCTTGTTCTTCCAGGACCGCGGGCCGGTGACGGACCAGACACCGGTGGTGTCGTCCCGCTTCATCGCCACGGTGGAGACGGTGGAGTCGCCGATCTCCAGCTTGACCGACTGGGCCGTCGGCGCCCAGACGGCGAGCGTCGGACGGCCCTTGGCGAAGGTCGGCCCGAGGCCGGCCTTCGTCGCGCCGGGGTACAGGTCGTCGAGCACGCCGGCGATCTGCACGCCGGTCGCGGCCAGGACGGCGCCGTTGGCCGCGCGCTGGGAGGCGACGAGCTGGCCGCGCAGGGCCTCGCGGACCCGGTCGCGGTCGCGCGGGTCGACGGTCCAGGCGGCGTAGCTCTTCAGGTGCGGGAACTTCGCCTTCTGGGCGTCGGTGAGGGAGGTCTTGGACAGTCGGAGCCAGCGCTCGTCGTCGCTGGTCAGGGCGCCGTTCTTGACCTCGATCGAGCCGTTGCGGGAGTACAGCAGCTGGGTGGAGGCGGCCGTTTCGGCGCCGTTCCAGGCGAGCGTGTCCCGGTCGATCCAGATCGCCTTGGAGGTGGTCAGGTCGAGCGCGGCCGCGGAGCCGGCGGGCTGCGGGAGCAGGTACTTCTCCTGGCCGCTCAACAGCCACACCTCGTGGCCGTTCGCCGTGAGGTCGAGCGACTGGTCGGTGGGCAGGTCCTTCTCGTCGCCCTTGTGGAGGATGTAGCTGAGACTGGTGGCACCGTCGGTGAGCGGTACCTCGAAGACTGCGCCATAACTGTCAGTCTTGACCGGCTTGAGGGGGTTCGACCAGTCGGTGGGGTTCGCTGCACCCGTCCAGACGTGCAGGCCCCAGCCGTCGTAGGCGCCGTCGGCGCGCTGGTAGTGCAGGACGGCCTTGGTCTTGTCCGGAGCCGGGTAGTCGGCCGCCGGCTTCTCGGTGAGGACCGTCTCCTTGCCCTGCTCGATCCAGATCTCGCCGGTCTTGGTGACGTCGATCGTGCGGTCGGCCGAGACGTCCTTGTTGCCGTCCTTGTCGATGACGAGGAAACCGACGTTCGACGCGCCCGGCTTCAGCTTGACGTAGGCGAAGGCGCCGTAGGCGTCACGGCCGACGAAGGGGTGGCTGTCGGGCCAGTTCGTGGACTCGCCGTCGGCGAGGTCGCCCCAGGCGTACAGGCCCCAGTTCGCGTAGTCGCCGTCGGTGCGCTTGTAGTGGACGATCGCGTGGTCGCGGGAGGAGGCGGAGGGGGCCTCGGGAGCGGGCGGGGTGCCGGTGGTACTGGCCGCCGTCGCGCTCGCCGTGCGGCCCGCCGAGTCGATCACGACCGCCTTGTAGCGCAGGGCCGTTCCGGCCGGTACGTCCTTCCCGATGGCCTGCGTCACCTTGTACGGGGCGTGGTCGGCGGAGCCCAGGGTCCGCCACTTGCCACCGCCGACCTGGGCGGCGAAGACGACACGGTTGAGCTGTCCGCCGTCGACGTCGGCGCCGATCTCCACGGTGCCGGTGGCACCGGCGGCCGGGGCCTCGAGGGTGATCGTCGGCCGGGCGGCGGGCTCGGCGGGCCTGCCGGTCGCCTTGAGGACGATCGCCGAGCCGGCCGGGACGGTGACGGTGAGCTTCTTGCCGGCGTCGCTCTTCGGGGCGGCGTCGGTGCCGTAGAGGCCCTTGTACGTCATGCCGGCCGAACCGGTCGCGAAGGCCGCCGTCTTCGCCTCGCCCGCGTTGTTGAAGGCGACGACGTACTCGGCGCCGGTCCGCGCGTCGGTGCGGGAGAAGGCGTAGACGCCGGGGCCGTCGGCGGCGTAGCGCTCGGTCTGGATGCCGTCGGCGAGGGCGGGGTTGGCCTTGCGGAGCTTGGAGAGGGCGCTGATCTGCCGGTAGAGCGGGGCGCTGGTGTCGTAGGCGTCGCTCGCGTGGGTGCGGTCGGTGCCGAGCTGGTCGTCGTCGAGGTAGTCGGCGGTCTTCGAGGCGAACAGCGTCTGGCGGGCGTCCTTGTCACCGCCTGCGCCGGTGAAGCCCTGCTCGTCGCCGTAGTAGACGACCGGGTTGCCGCGGCTGAGGAACATCAGCTCGTTGGCGAGCTTGTCCTTGGCGAGCAGTTCGGCGTCGGTGGCCTTCGGGTTGTCCTGGTTCAGGAAGTACCCGATGCGGCCCATGTCGTGGTTGCCGAGGAAGGTGACCTGCTCGTAGGCGTTGGCCTTGTCGGTCGTGTACTTGTAGTCGTCACCGAAGACAGAGGCCAGCTTCTTCGCGCTGCCGCCCTGGGAGGCGTACTGCCGTGCCGCCTCCTGGAAGGGGAAGTCGAGCGTGGCGTCGAGGCGGCCCTGGGTGACGTACGGGGCGGTGATGTCCGTGTCGGCGGAGTAGACCTCGCCGAACATGAAGAAGTCGTCGCGGCCCTTCTTGGCCGCGTAGGAGTCGAGAGCCGTGGCCCACTGGGTCCAGAACTCCGTGTTGACGTGCTTCACGGTGTCGATCCGGAAGCCGTCGATGTCGAAGTCCCTGACCCACCGCTGGTAGATCTTCTCCATGCCGCTGACGACCTCGGGCCGCTCGGTCCACAGGTCGTCGAGGCCGCCGAAGTCGCCGTGCGTGGAGCTCTCACCGGCGAAGGTGGAGTCACCGCGGTTGTGGTACATCGCCGGGTCGTTGAGCCACGACGGGACCTTGACGTTCTTCTTCGCTGCGGGGACGGTCGGGGTGCGCGGGAAGGAGTCGGAGTCGACCGCCGGGAACTTCCGGGTACCGTCCGCGTAGTCGGCGTCGTCGAAGGGCTTGCCGTCCTTCGTCAGGTACGGGAAGGCGCCCTTGGCGAGGTAGTCGTAGGACTTCTCCTCGTAGTCGACGACGTCGGCGGTGTGGTTGGTGATGACGTCGAAGTAGACCTTCATGCCCTTGGCGTGGGCCTTGGAGATGAGGGTTTCGAGGTCCTTGTTGGTGCCGAAGTGCGGGTCGACCTGGGTGAAGTCCGTGACCCAGTAGCCGTGGTAGCCGGCGGAGGCGTTGACGCCCGTCCCCTGCACGGGCTGGTTCTTGAAGATCGGGGCCATCCAGAGGGCGGTGGTGCCGAGGCCCTTGATGTAGTCGAGGCGCTTGGTCAGGCCCTTGAGGTCGCCGCCCTGGTAGAAGCCCTTGTCGGTGGGGTCGTAGCCGGTGGTGAGGCGGGTGCCGGTCAGGCCGCCCTTGTCGTTGGCGGTGCTGCCGTTGGCGAAACGGTCCGGCAGGACGAAGTAGAACTGCTCCCGGGTGGCGTCGTGCCGGGCGGGCTCGGCAGCGAGCTTCGCGTCGGACGGGGGCGCGGGCGGGGTGTCCGCCTGCGCCGCGAGGGGCTGGACGAGCGCTGCGGCCAGCGCGGTCACGGTGACCGCGGCGACCCGTCCGATATGGGCGGTTCGACGCCTCGACGGCGACGGCCATCTCGATATCACAGATGGGCTCCTAGCGATTACGGCTCTCTTGGGTCCGACCCCGCGCGAAACGTATCGCCGCCGTAAGTGTTACAGCAAGAGGCTTGAAACCATCGGTAAGAACTTTCACGAACGTTCTCAGCAGGGGAGTTGATCTGCGTGAACGCCAGCAAGTCGTTCATTTGACGTCCTCACCCACGTGAACGTGGGCGCTTCCCGCCCGCCCCGCCGCGTGCAGCGGCTGGGCTTCGGGTGGGTTCCCGCTGCACACTCCATGAGCAAGCGCGTTCGCAAACCCTGCGATCAGGCCCCTCGGGGAAATCCACCGAGGGGCGCTGGCCGACTTGCAACTCAGCAGCTCGACTTGCCGGCGTAGATCGCGAGGGCGGTGTTGGAACCGAGCGTGGCCGTAAACTGCCCGCTGGAGTTCACCGTCACAGTCGTGCCGTCCTGGACGTTGCAGTAGGTCCCCGCAGTCAACGACGTCTGGTACGTCCGGCTCAGCGAGCCCGACTCGTGGTTGATGGCCACGAAGCCCTTGCTGCCCCGCCCGAAGGCGATGGCGTCGCCCCCGTTGTCCCACCAGTTCGTCACGGCCTCACCGCGCGTGGCGTTGCGGAAGGCGACCATGCGGATGATCTCCGGCCACTTGTGCTGGCACTTCCAGCCGTCCTGCCAGCAGGCCTTGACCGTGCCGCCGTTGGGCGGTCCGGCGTCCGCGTCGGACCACTCGTAGCCGGAGTTGATGTCCGGGGTGCCGTAGGGCCAGGCCAGCATGAAGACGTTGGCCAGGGTGTAGTTGGCGCCATCCTTGTAGTTGAGCGTGGAGCCGTTGCGCTCGGTGTCGTGGTTGTCGACGAAGACACCGGAGACGCCGCTGTTCATGTACCCCCAGCCCTCGCCGTAGTTCTTCAGATAGGCGAGGTTCTCGTTGTTGAAGACCCGCTTGAGGTCGTAGGCGTACCGGAACTCCTGCACGTCCCCGTTGCCCGTGTACTCGGTCGGCTGGACGGCCTCTCCGCTGCCGTAGATGACCTCCTGCTTCCAGTACACCGACGGATTGCTCAGCCGGGACTTGATGTTGGCGAGGTCGGCGGCGTCGATGTGCTTGGCGGCGTCGATGCGGAAGCCGTCGACGCCGAGGGAGAGGAGATCGTTCACGTAACCGGCGATGGCCCCGCGGACGTACGACTCCCCGGTGTCCAGGTCGGCGAGGCCCACCAGCTCGCAATTCTGGACGTTCCGCCGGTCCTGGTAGTTGTTGATCTGACTCGTGCAGTCGTCGAAGTCGGGTGCCGAGTACAGGCCCGGGTAGTTGTACTTCGTGTACGACGAGCCGCCGGTGCCGGTGCCGTTGCCCGCCGACATGTGGTTGATGACGGTGTCGACGACGACCTTCACGCCGGCCGCGTGGCAGGTGTTGACCATGTTCTGGAAGGCCGTACGGTCGCCGAGGCGCCCGGCGATCTTGTAACTCACCGGCTGGTACGAGGTCCACCACTGCGAGCCCTGGATGTGCTCGGCGGGCGGGGAGACCTGAACGAAGCCGTAGCCGGCCGGGCCGAGGGTGTTGGTGCACTCCTTGGCGACCGAGGCGAAGTTCCACTCGAACATCACCGCGGTGACGTCCTTGGTGCCGGGCGGGGAGGCGGAGGCGGTTCCGCCGGGCGCGATGAGGGCCGCGGCTCCCGCTGCGGAGAGCGCGGTCAGCGCGGCGGCGAGGGCGGTACGGCGTCGCTTCCTGTGGCGCTTCGGGCGCGCCGGACTCTTCGATATCACAGGCTGAACTCCTTGCGGATGCGGCTCAGTCGGGCCCCCCTGCGCCGCGGCGCGGCTTCGTTGCCGGGCGTCGGCGTGACCGTACCGCCACGAAAGGTTTACAGCAAGAGAGTTGAAAGTAATAGCAAGTACTTTCATCCGTAACCTTGACGTGCCTTCCTCAACTCCGTCACGCTCACCAGAGGTTGAAGCCCGGACCGCCGATCGGCATCCCGAACATCGCCTACGGAGCCGCAGATGACGACCGGACACCGTCCCCTGGGTGCCCTCCGTCGCGCCCTGCCCGCCGGCTCCGCGCAGGCGGACACCACGACTTCCGGCAACGTGACCTGGGAGTCGGGCACGAACCGGTCGTACACGACCGGCGACGCCTGGAAGTGAGCCAGGCCCGCGCGCCGCGGTGGACCCGGGTCACTCCCCGTTCGTCGCGGCGCGCAGCCGGTCCCGCGGCACGGAGCCCGTGCTGCCGTCGGCACACCGCAGCTCGACGCGGTCGTCCGTGTCGAGGGGCAGTGCCCGCTCCGGGGCCAGGTGGAAGAGGGGCGTGCCGTCGCGGTCGGGGCGGTCCGCTCGGTCGAGGAGGAGCACGTACCGTCCGGGTTCCGGGAGTTGGGCCTCGTTCACCGGGTGCCAGACCGTGACCGATCCGCTCGACGGGACGCCCCGGCCGTCGGCGAGGGCGCCTTCGATGTCGAAGCGGAACCCGGAGCTCTTGGTGACTCCGTCGTCCACCGGGATCCAGTCCTCGTGCAAGGTGCCGTACACCGGGCGGTAGCCCTGCGCCTGGCGGTCCTCGATGTTCCGTACCGTGTCATTCAGACACTGTTCGGAGGCGGGCGGCGGATCGTCGTCCCCCGTCACGCCACTGGCGAGGAGGACCCCGGCCGCCGCGGCCGCGCCTGCCGCGAACGTGGCCGTGACCACGGCGAGGCGGCGGCGCACGAGGGAGCGCCGCGCACGGGCGGTGAAGGCGGCGCCCGGTGGGACGATCCCGCCCTCCGCCTCGGCGGCGGCCATGAGGAGCAGGCGTACCCGCTCGTCCTCCGGAAACGGCTCGTCGGGAAGCGGCTTGTCAGTCATCGGGGTGCCCCCTCTCCGGGATCTCCCGGTCGGGTACCGAGGTGGTGGAGAACCCCTCGGCACGCAGTGCGGCGAGGGCGCGGGCGGCACGGCTCTTGACCGTGCCGGGCGAGCAGCCCAGCACGTCCGCGATCTCCCGCTCGGTGAGCTGGTGGTAGAAGCGGAGTACGAGCACGGCCCGTTGCGCCGGGGGAATGGTGCGCAGCAGTTCGCGTACGGCCACGGCGGTC
Organism: Streptomyces sp. AC550_RSS872; assembly: GCF_019049285.1. Taxonomy (GTDB): domain Bacteria; phylum Actinomycetota; class Actinomycetes; order Streptomycetales; family Streptomycetaceae; genus Streptomyces. Next base: position 74,605 of record NZ_JAGMUL010000063.1, on the reverse strand, counting down.
GCCACCTCCTCCTCGTGTCCGGGTTCCGGGAGCTCCGGCAGGTCCTCGGCGGGGACCTCGGAGTTCCAGCGCCGACGCCGGTCCTTGACCAGGAGCCGCACCATGGTGGTGCGGGTGTAGGCCTCGGCGGCTTCGAGTCGCCCGATCCGGTGCCAGGCCCGGTACGTGCGCAGGAGTGCCTCCTGCGCCAGGTCCTCGGCCCGGGGACGCACGCCGCCGGTGAGCAGCGTGGCGGTGCGAAGGAGCGAACCGTAGCGTGCGGCCATGAAAGCCGTGAACGCCTCGTCCCTGCCGTTCCACATCCCTTCGCCTCTCACTCGGCACTCATGACGTCTCACTTGGTTGAGGACCTGGGTCACCCGGAGGGTTCCCTGCGGGGAACACCGTCCGGTCCGGGAGTCGGCGGACAGCAAGAGGGCCCGCCGAAGCGGGCCCTCTCAAAACTGCGCAGCCGTCAGGCCGTCGTCCACCACACGGTCGTGTCCGACGGCACCTTCGTCTCGCCGTCCGCCTCGGTGATCTCGCCGCTGGTCAGCAGTACGCGGCCGTGGGCGGGGACCGTCACCGACTCGCCGGTGGTGTTGGCGACGCAGACGAAGTCTCCGCGCCGGAACGCCAGGACACCCTCGGGGGCCCGCAGCCACTCCACCTCGTCGCCGGCCCCCAGGTCGGGGTGCGCACGGCGGGCCGCGAGGGCGGCACGGTAGAGCTCCAGGGTCGAGTCGGCGACACCGGTCTGCGCCTCGACGCTCAACTCCCCCCAGCCCGCCGGCTGCGGCAGCCAGCTGCCACCACTTCCGAAGCCGTACGACGAGCCCTCGCGTGTCCACGGGATCGGCACGCGGCAGCCGTCGCGGAAGCCGTCCTGGCCCTCGCCCCGGAAGTAGGCCGGGTCCTGGCGGACCTCGTCGGGCAGGTCGACGACGTCCGGCAGGCCCAGCTCCTCGCCCTGGTATACGTAGGCCGAGCCGGGCAGCGCGAGCATGAGGAGCGTGGCGGCGCGGGCGCGGCGCAGGCCCAGCTCGCGGTCGCCGGCCGTGCGGATCTGGGTGCCGAGGCCGGGCGGGTTGGCGAAGCGGGTGGCGTGGCGGGTGACGTCGTGGTTCGACAGGACCCAGGTCGCCGGGGCGCCGACCGGGCGCATCGCCTCCAGCGTGCGGTCGACGACCTGGCGCAGTTCCTCGGCTTCCCACTCCGTCGACAGGTACTGGAAGTTGAAGGCCTGGTGCAGCTCGTCGGGGCGGACGTAGTTCGCGGTCCGCTCGACGGTCGGGGTCCAGGCCTCCGCGACGAAGATGCGCTCGCCGGCGTACTCGTCCAGGACCGTGCGCCACTGACGGTAGACGGCGTGCACGCCGTCCTGGTCGAAGAACGGCATGACATCGTTGCCCAGCAGCTTGAGCTGGTCGTGGGATCCGAGGTCCGGCAGCCCCTCCGCCTTCACCAGGCCGTGGGCGACGTCGATACGGAAGCCGTCGACGCCCATGTCGAGCCAGAAGCGCAGGATCGAGCGGAACTCGTCCCCGACGGCCGGGTGCTCCCAGTTGAAGTCGGGCTGCTCGGGGGCGAAGAGGTGGAGGTACCACTCGCCGTCGGCGACGCGCGTCCAGGCGGGGCCGCCGAAGATGGACTCCCAGTCGTTGGGCGGGAGTTCGCCGTTCGGGCCCTTGCCGGGACGGAAGTGGTAGCGGTCCCGGAGCGGGGAACCGGGTCCCTCGGCGACCGCCCGCTTGAACCACTCGTGCTGGTCGGAGGAATGGTTCGGGACGAGGTCGACGATGATCCTGAGCCCCAGCTCGTGGGCGTCGCGGATCAGCGCGTCCGCGTCGAGCAGGTTGCCGAACATGGGGTCGACGGCCCGGTAGTCGGCGACGTCGTAGCCGGCGTCGGCCTGCGGGGAGGCGTAGAAGGGGCTGAGCCACACGGCGTCCACGCCGAGGTCGCGCAGATAGGGCAGGCGGGAGCGTACGCCTTCCAGGTCGCCCATGCCGTCGCCGTTGCTGTCGGCGAAGCTGCGCGGATAGACCTGGTAGATCACCGCGTCCCGCCACCAGTCGCCGCGCTTGGCATTGGCGGGGTTCGGGGCCGGGGCGAGGGCGGAGTGCTGCTGGCTCATGGCGTCCTTGGTACGTAACGGATTCATGGGGTCAGGTGGGCATACAACGGTGAGGACGAGACGGCCGCGGTGACAGCGGGGTCGGATGGACACCGCGACCGCCTCGGGTACAGGGGGGCGGAGCGCCCCTTTTCAGGGGCGCGGGGCTGTATCAATCTGCGGCTACCGCCGCGTGGGCGCGACAAGCCACGACGGTGCCGCAGACAACCGACTACAGCTCGCCCCACGGCGCGTTACCCCTTCGTGCCACCCGCGGTGAGCCCGGTCACCAGGTTCTTCTGCACGAAGTAGAAGAACGCGGAAACCGGTATGGCGACGAGCACCGCGGTCGCGGCCATCAGGTTGCGCTGCGCGTCGTGCTCACTGATGAAGGTCTGGAGACCGACCGCAAACGTGTACTTCGTGTCGGACAGCATGAACGTGGACGCGAACGCGACCTCGCCGAAGGCCGTGAGGAAGCTGTAGAACGCGGCGACCGCCAGGCCCGGCTTGGCGAGCGGCAGGATCAGTCGCCCGAACGTGCCGAAGGGGGTCAGCCCGTCGACGCGTCCTGCCTCGTCGATCTCGAACGGGATCGTGTCGAAGTACCCCTTCATCAGCCAGGCGCAGTACGGCACGGTCGTCGTGCAGTAGACGAGGATGAGGCCGAGGTAGCTGTCGATGAGCTGGAGCTCGGACAGGATCTGGTACATCGGCACCATGAGGACGGCCACCGGGAACATCTGGGTCACGAGCAGCACCCACATGAACTTCTTGTAGCCCGGAAAGCGCATCCGCGAGACCGCGTAGCCGGTGGTGGCGGCGATGACGACGCCGATCAACGTGGTGCCCAGCGTGACGATGAGCGTGCTGGTCAGCCAGTCGAGGAACTTCGTCTCCTGGAGGACGTAGGTGTAGTTGTCCAGCGTCATCTTTCCCCAGATGCCGCCGGGGTGAAGATAGTCGTCCTTGTCCGGGCCGAGGGACAGAAAGAGCAGCCAGGCCACGGGGAACAGCGCGATCAGGCTCGCCACGCTGAGGATGCCGTGCGAGACGAGGGACGTGCCGCGGCGGCGTACCTTGCGCGGCCCGGCAGTGGTCGCGGACTCCTGCTTCGTCAGCGGGGTCTCGACAGTGGTCGTACTCATGGGGACTCCTGCCTCAGATCGCGAGCTGCTGGTCATTGCGGTTCAGCCAGCGGCGGTAGAAGGAGGTGAAGACGATCAAGATGGCCAGCAGCAGCATGCCGTAGGCGGCCGACTGCGCGAAGTCACGTGGCTGCTGTCCGAAGCCGAGGCGGTAGGCCCAGGTGACGAGGATGTCGGCGTCCGGAGCGGTCTTGCCGAACAGCAGGAAGATGATCGCGAACTGGTTGAAGGTCCAGATGATGCCGAGCAGTACGACGGTGGAGCTGACGGACCTGAGGCCCGGCAGGGTGACGTACCGGAACTGCTGCCACTTGCTGGCGCCGTCCATCTCGGCGGCCTCGTACAGGGAGGAGTCGATGGACTGAAGGCCGCCGAGCAGCGAGAGCATCATGAACGGCACACCGCACCAGGTGTTGACCATGATCGCGGCGAACCGCTGCCAGAAGGTGTCCTCCAGCCACAGCGGGGCCGGCAGGTGGAGTGTCTCCAGGAAGGAGTTCACGACGCCGCCGTCGGCGAGCATGATCCGCCAGCCGAAGACGGTGACGAAGGTCGGCACGGCCCACGGCAGGATCAGGATCAGCCGGTACAGGGTGCGCCCGCGCAGCTTCTGGTTGAGCAGCAGGGCGAGGCCGAGGCCGATCGTGTAGTGGAGGGTGACGCAGGCCGCCGTCCACACGACCGTCCAGATGAAGTGCGACCAGAAGCGGTCGTACGCCGTCTCGCCCCACAGGATGTCGGCGTAGTTGTCGAAGCCGATGAACTTGTAGGTGGCCTCGATCTCGTTGACGCCGATCGTGCGGGCGCTGTTGAGGCTGTTGGCGTCGGTGAGCGTGAGGTAGAAGCCGTACACCAGCGGGTACACGACGAGCACTCCGAGGACGATCACCACCGGGGCGATCATCGCGTAGGCGTACCAGTGCTTCTGGTAGCCGTGCTTCAGGCGCTGGCCCAGTCCGGGCCGCGGCGCGCGGTCACCGCGGCGCTTGCCGGTCGCGCGGTCGATGGCGACTGTCATGGTTCGACAACCTTCTCGAAGTTCGGCAGATCAGGGGTGTACGGCACACAGGCCGGTGGCCGCCGGAGCGCTCCCCCCATGATCAGGGCGCTCCGGCGGCCACGCGGGGTCACTTGCTGAAGTCCGGGACCAGCTTGGTGATCTCGGTCTCGGCGGTGCTCAGGCCCTTGTCCAGGGACTCCTTGCCACCGGCGATCTTGAGCAGCTCGGTGTCCAGCGGGACCCACAGAGAGCTGTACTCGGGCAGCGCCGGGCGCGGCTGGGCGGCGGCGAGGACCGTCTGGTAGCCGGCGATGCCCGGGTCGGCCTTGACCTTGTCCGTGTAGGCGTCGTCACGCGTGGGCAGCGTGGAGTTCTTCAGGGCGATGGTCTCCTGGGCCTTCGCCGACGTCATGAAGTTCACGAACTTCAGCGCGGCCTTCTGGTGCGCCTCGTCGGAGCCGGCGTAGACCGACAGGTTGTGACCACCGGTCGGGGCGCCCGCCTTGCCGCTGGAACCGGCCGGGACGGTGGCGATGCCGAGGTTGGCCTTGTCCTTGAACGCGGAGCCCTTGTAGAAGTTGGTGATCTCCCAGGGGCCCTGCATGATCGCGGCGACCTTGCCGTTGACGAACGCCTCCTGGATGTGGGCGTAGGCGTCGGCGGTGGTGTCGGCCTTGTGCAGGCCCTTGCCGTCGAAGAGGCTCAGCCAGGTGCCGTAGCCCTTCTTGGCCTCGGCGCCGTTGACGGTGATCTTCTTGGCGTCGGCGTCGACGGTGTCGGTGCCCTCGCCGTAGAGGAACGTCTGGGCGTAGTAGGCCTGGGTGGAGCCCCAGTAGCCGTCGACGCCGGTCTTGTCCTTGATCGTGGCGGCGGCCTTCTTCAGGTCGTCCCAGGTCTTGGGGGCTTCGACGCCGGCCTTCTTGAACAGTTCCTTGTTGTAGACGAAGGCGAGGGTGTCCGTGGTGAAGGGAACGCCGTAGACCTTGCCCTCGTACTTGGCCTGCTCGATCAGGCTGGGCTGGAACTTGGCCTGGTCGGCGAGGGCCTCGGTGCCGTCCAGCGGCGCGAAGAAACCCTTCTTGGCGAAGGCGGGGGTCCAGCCGACCTCGGAGCGCAGGACGTCCGGGGCACCCTTGGAGCCGGCGGCGGTGTCGAACTTGTTCTGCGCCTGGTCGAAGGGGACGTTGACGTACTTGACCTTGATGTCCTTGTTGGCGGCCTCGAACTCCTTGACCAGGGCCTGGTACGTCGGCGCCTCATTGGTGGCGTTGGAGGTGTCCCACCAGGTGATGGTGACCGGCCCGCTCGAGTCGCTGCCACTGTCGTCCCCGCCGCACGCCGTCGCCGCGAGAGCGAGGGACGCCACCAGCGCGGTGGCCGCTATGCCACGCCGCATGAGTTCTCCTTGAGGGTGAAAGCCCGTCTGTGCAGGGCCGGCCCCGTCTGCCTGACCCTGCTGTCTTGCCGACTGCGCCGTTGCGGCCGCCGGGCGACGTGAACGTAACAGCGTTGAAAGATCGACGAAAGACCTTGCAGAAAAAAAGTGCAAGAGATCTCCGAAGTTATCCGTGCGTGACCAGTCGGCGACCGTCGTGAGACGCTTCTTTCCACGGGTGGAGCGCCATGCGGACCACTTGTGCAAGACTCTGCAAGCTCTTGCCACCACTTTCACAAGGGAGCGCGATGACGCAGCAACCCGGACCAGGCCGGCCAACAGGTCGCCGCCGGCGTCCGATTGGTGTGCAAGGCGACTTTCGGCCGGTACAGTCCAGTGCCGTGACCACACGGCTTGCCGACATCGCTGCTCAGGCGGGGGTGAGCGAAGCGACCGTCAGCCGCGTCCTCAACGGGAAGCCGGGCGTCGCCGCCACCACGCGCCAGTCCGTACTGGCCGCACTCGACGTGCTCGGCTACGAGCGTCCGGTGCGGCTGCGGCAACGGAGCGAGGGCCTGGTGGGCCTGATCACCCCGGAGCTGGAGAACCCGATATTCCCGGCCCTGGCCCAGGTCATCGGCCAGGCGCTGACCAGGCAGGGCTACACCCCCGTACTGGCCACCCAGACGCCGGGCGGCTCCACGGAGGACGAACTCACCGAGATGCTCGTCGACCGCGGGGTGGCGGGCATCATCTACGTCTCCGGCCTCCACGCCGACACCACCGCCGACATGCAGCGCTACGAGCGGCTGCGCGCCCAGGGCGTCCCCTTCGTCCTGGTCGACGGCTTCTCCCCCAAGGTCCAGGCACCTTTCATCTCCCCGGACGACCGCGCCGCGATGGCCCTGTCGGTCACGCACCTCGCCTCGCTCGGTCACACCCGCATCGGTCTCGCGCTCGGCCCCAAGCGCTTCGTGCCGGTCCAGCGCAAGATCGAGGGCTTCGTCCGCACCATGCAGGACCAGCTGAACCTGCCGCCGGACACCGTCGAAACCGACCTGATCCAGCACTCCCTCTACACCCTGGAGGGCGGTCAGGCGGCCGCCACGGCCCTGATGGACCGCGGCTGCACCGCGATCGTCTGCGCGAGCGACATGATGGCGCTGGGCGCGATACGCGCGGCCCGGCAGCGCGGCCTGGAGGTCCCCAGGGACATCTCCGTCGTGGGCTTCGACGACTCCCCTCTGATCGCCTTCACGGACCCGCCCCTGACCACCGTCCGCAAGCCGGTCCCGGCGATGGGCCAGGCCGCGGTACGCACGCTCCTGGAGGAGATCGGCGGGACCCCGGCCCCCCACAGTGAGTTCGTGTTCATGCCGGAGCTGGTGGTGCGCGGTTCGACGGCTTCGGCACCGGGGAACAGAAACCATCCCTAGGACGGGGCCCCCGTAGAACGTGCGTCCTGACCCTGACCGGAGGATGATCGGTCGGGGAAGTCTTTTCTGGCAGACTCTGTGCCCATGGGTGACACGACCGTGACGACACTGGAAGGCCGGGAAGCGGCCGCTCTTCCCCCCGTCGCGGACGAGACGGGGTGGGGCCCCCTGCGCCGTCTGCGCACCCCCCGCCGCCCCCGCCTCTGGTTCGAGATCCTGCTGATCGCGGTGAGTTACTGGACGTACTCACTCATCCGCAACGCGGTCCCGGAACAAAGAGCGGAGGCCCTCCGCAACGCGGACTGGCTCTGGAACCTGGAACACCACCTCGGCATCGCCGTCGAGCAGTCGGTGAACCACGCCGTGAACTCGGTGACTTGGCTCATCGTCGGCATGAACTACTACTACGCGACGCTGCACTTCATCATCACCCTGGCCGTCCTGGTCTGGCTCTACCGCAGCCACCCCGGCCGCTACGCGGCAACGAGACTGGTCCTCTTCGCCACCACGGGCGTGGCTCTGATCGGTTACTACCTGTATCCGCTCGCTCCCCCACGCCTGATGACCGAGACCGCCTTCATCGACACGGTCCTGGTCCACGACACCTGGGGTTCGATGGCCTCGGGCGACCTGAAGAACATGTCGAACCAGTACGCCGCGATGCCCTCCATGCACATCGGCTGGTCCGTCTGGTCGGGCCTGACGATCTTCGCGCTGGCCAGAATCCCCTGGGTCCGGGTCCTGGGCCTCCTCTACCCCGCAGCCACCCTCCTGGTGATCGTGGCCACGGCCAACCACTTCTGGCTGGACGCGGTGGGCGGCCTGATCTGCCTGGCCTTCGGCTACACGGTGGCCCGCCTCTGGTACGGAAAGCTGCCGCACGCCCTGCCGAGGCGCGTGGCGCAACCACAAACACACCCGCGGTCGCCGACGGCGGCAAGGGGCCGTGCCGGGGGGTGTCCGCCCGCAGCGGCGGGCGTCAACGCCGAGCCCTTTTCAGCGGAACCGAGCCGCCCGACCGAGGACGGACACCCCCCGGCGCGGCCCCGCCCCACGACCCACGCGTAGGCGCTACGCGCACCCCCACCGAACCCACGCAGGCCGCCGCAGGCATCTCAGGGACGCGGAACTGTATCCATTCACAGCTCCGCCACGCGGGCGCAACCAGCCCCCACCCACCGCAACGAGCCGCCGCAGGCATCCCGGCCCAACCGCCGGAGGTACCCGGCCTCAGCCCCCGTAGAACAGCTCGTCCACGACCCCCCGAGCCCGCCGAGCGGTACGCCGATACCCATCGAGCATGTCCCCCACATGCCCGGGCTCGTACCCCAGATACCGCCCCACCGCAGCCAGCTCACGACTGTCCGAGGGAAACGTGTCCCCGGCCCGCCCCCGCACCAGCATCACGGCATTGCGCACCCGAGTGGCCAGCACCCACGCCTCGTCCAGGATCCCCGCCTCCTCCTCCGGAATGAGCCCGGCCGAACAGGCGGCGGCAAGAGCTTCCCGGGTCCGAGTGGTCCGCAGCCCGGGCACGGCCCACCCGTGCTGCAACTGCAACAGCTGCACCGTCCACTCCACATCGGACAGCCCCCCGGGCCCGAGCTTGGTGTGCAGCTTGGGATCGGCCCCCCGCGGCAGCCGCTCGGACTCCATACGGGCCTTCAGCCGCCGGATCTCCCGCACCGCCTCGTCCCCGAGCCCCTCCGCCGGATACCGCAACGGACCGATCAACTCGACGAACCGGGACCCCAGCTCAGGATCCCCCGCGACCGGCATGGCCCGCAGCAGGGCCTGCGACTCCCACACCAAAGACCACCGGCGGTAATAGGCCGCATACGACTTCAGCGTACGAACGAGCGGCCCCGACTTCCCCTCCGGCCGCAGACCGGCGTCGATCAACAACGGCGGATCCGCACTCGGGATCTGTAGCAGCCGCCGCATCTCCTCCACGACCCGGTTCGCCGCCACCGCGGCCTCGTGCTCGTCGACCCCGTCCCGCGGCTCGTGCACGAACAGCACATCGGCGTCACTGCCGTAGCCCAGCTCCTGCCCCCCGAACCGCCCCATGCCGATGATCGCGAACCGGGTGGGCAGCGTGTCGCCCCACCCTTCCCGCACCACCGCCCGCAGCGTCCCCGCCAACGTGGCCGCCGTAAGGTCGGACACCGCCGTCCCGACCCGGTCCACCAGCGCCCCCTGGTCGGCCTCGGCCGGCTTCGTCTCGGTGCCGTAGGAGTCGACGACGTCGGCGGCGGCCGTACGGAACAGCTCCCGCCGCCGCACCCCACGGGCCGCGGTGACCGCCTGCGCGGCGCCGTCCGCGCGGCGCACCGCGGCGAGGATCTCCTGCTCCAGGTGCTGCCGCGACCGCGGCTCCAGCCCGGTTCCGCCGTCCCCGTCCCCGAGCAGCGCCACGGCCTCCGGCGCCCGCATCAGCAGATCGGGAGCGAGCCGGCCGGCCGACAGCACACGGGCGAGGTTCTCGGCGGCGGCGCCCTCGTCCCGCAACAGCCGCAGATACCAAGGCGTCTTGCCGAGCGCGTCCGACACCTTGCGGAAGTTCAGCAGACCGGCGTCCGGATCGGCGGAGTCCGCGAACCACCCCAACAGCACGGGCAGCAGGGTCCGTTGGATCGCCGCCTTCCGCGTCACCCCGGAGGCCAGCGCCTCCAGATGCCGCAGGGCGGCGGCCGGATCGGCGTACCCGAGCGCGACCAGCCGCTCGCGGGCCGCCCCGGCGCTCAACCGTGCCTCGCCCGGGGCGAGTTGGGCGACGGCGTCGAGCAGCGGCCGGTAGAAGAGCTTCTCGTGCAGCCGCCGTACGACACCGGCGTGCCGTTTCCACTCACGGTTCAGCTCGGCGACCGGATCGACGCGCAGGCCGAGGGAGCGGCCGATGCGCCGCAGGTCGGCGTCGTCCTCGGGCACCAGGTGGGTCCGGCGCAGCCGGTAGAGCTGGATGCGGTGCTCCATGGAGCGCAGGAAGCGGTAGGCGTCGTCGAGCTGCGCGGCGTCGGCACGGCCGACGTAGCCGCCGGCGGCGAGTGCCTGGAGGGCGTCCAGGGTGGTGCCGCTGCGCAGTGACGCGTCGTGCCTGCCGTGCACCAACTGGAGCAGCTGGACGGCGAACTCGACGTCCCGCAGCCCGCCGGGGCCGAGCTTGAGCTGCCGGTCGAGCTCGCCCACCGGGATGTTCTCGACGACCCGGCGCCGCATCTTCTGCACGTCGGCGACGAAGTTCTCCCGTTCGGCGGCCTTCCAGACCAAGGGCTGGAGCGCGGCGACGTACTCCTCGCCGAGTTCGATGTCGCCGGCGACCGGGCGTGCCTTGAGCAGGGCCTGGAACTCCCAGGTCTTGGCCCAGCGTTGGTAGTAGGCGAGGTGGCTGCTGAGGGTGCGGACCAGGGGGCCGTTCCTGCCCTCGGGCCGCAGGTTGGCGTCCACGGGCCAGATCGATCCCTCGACGGTCGTCTCGGAGCAGATCCGCATCATGTGCGAGGCAAGCTTGGTGGCCGACCGCAGGGCCTTGCCCTCGTCGGCGCCGTCGGCGGTCTCCCCGACGAAGATGACGTCGACGTCGGAGACGTAGTTGAGCTCGTGGCCTCCGCACTTGCCCATCGCGATCACCGAGAGCCGGCACTGTGCGGCGTCCTCCGGTGCGGCGGCACGGGCGAGGGCGAGGGCGGCGCGCAGGGTGGCGGTGGCGAGGTCGGCGAGTTCGGCGGCGGTCTGGGCCACGTCGGTGGTGCCGCACACGTCGCGCGCGGCGATGGACAGCAGGCAGCGCCGGTAGGCGACGCGCAGGGAGACCGGGTCGGTGGCCTCGGCGAGGCCCTGCTCGAACTCCTCCACCTCGGGGTGCAGGTCCCGCGGCTCGTACATGACCAGTGCCTGCCAGTCGCTCGGGTGCCGGGCGAGGTGGTCGGCGAGCGCGGTGGAGGCGCCGAGCACGCCGAGCAGCCGGTCGCGCAACGGCTTGGCCGCTATCACCGTGTCGAGCAGTTCCCGCTGGGCGACGGGGTCGGGCTGTGCTTCGAGCAGCCGTACGAGACCGTGCAGGGCGAGGTCCGGGTCGGCGGTGGCGCCCAGGGCCTCGAGGAGCACCGGGTCGTTTCTGATCGGCGCGACCTGGGCGCTGTCCAGGAGCCGCTCGGCGGCCGAGGGGTCGGTGAATCCGTGCCGCAGCAGCCGACTGAAGGTACTGCTCCTGCGCCCCGGCGCCGTCATGCTCGGCCTCCTGTCCGATCGGGGCCCCACGGCGCCCGATCAAGGTCATACGCGGTCGAGCCTAACCGGAGTACCTGGGAGTGGCGCCGATGAGTTCCGACGGCGTGCGCGGTCAGCATGGTCGAGGGACATTCGAGCGACATGTCTGGAGGGCGCCCGATGACCGACAAGCAACCGCAGACCCGGCTGGATGCGCGTTACAGCGACAAGGCGGCCACGGCGATCCCGTGGGCCGAGGCCGAGAAGCTGCTGGCCGAGGCCGAGCTGTTCTGGATCTCGACGGTACGACCGGACGGGCGCCCGCACGTGACGCCGCTGCCCGCGGTGTGGTCGCGGGGCGCGCTGCACTTCTGCACGGGACCGGAGGAGCGCAAGGCGCGGAATCTGGCGGAGAACCCGAACCTGGTCCTGACGACCGGCACGAACACCTGGGACAAGGGCTACGACGTGGTGGTCGAGGGCGAGGCGGTGCGGATCACCGACGACGCCCGGCTGCGCGAACTGGCCGCCGCCTGGGAGGCGAAGTACGGCAGCTTCTGGCACTTCGACGTCGCCGACGGCTCTTTCCGGCACGGCGCGGGACACGCTTACGTCTACTCGGTGGCGCCTCGCACGGTTTTCGGCTTCGGTAAGGGTGAGCCGTTCAGCCAGACCCGTTGGCGATTCTCCTTGGAGGACTAGCGATGGACTTCACGCTCGAAGTGATCCCGCTGCCCGTGAGCGACATCGACCGGGCCCGCGACTTCTACCGGGACAAGGTCGGCTTCCACGTCGACATCGACCAGGAAGTGATGCCCGGCATGCGCATCGTCCAGCTCACGCCTCCGGGCTCGGGCTGTTCGATCGCGCTCGGCGACAGCATCTGGGACCTGACCAAGGGCGAGACCAAGCCCGAGCCCGGCTCCTACCAGGGCCTCCAGCTCTGCGTCGCCGACATCAAGGCGGCCCACGCGGAACTGGTGGAGCGCGGCCTTGAGGTGTCGGAGCCGGTCCAGTACTCGCCCGACGACGGTGCGACGTTCATGTACTTCACGGACCCCGACGGCAACGGCTGGTCGATCCAGGAGTACCGGCGCCGGGCGACTGAGCCGCTGCACCGGCTGCTGGGGGATCTGGCCGCCAAGCGGCAGCAGGCGCAGTAGGCCGGGCAGGGTCCTGGGACATGGGAAAGCCGCGGTGCCGAGGCACCGCGGCACTCTCATCGGTCACTTGCTGGCTCAGCGCGCATGCGGCGGCACCTCCACGTCTTTGTGTGCATGCACAGGATCGCCGGCATGGCTCTGCGACCTGTTCACGTGAACATAAAGGCTCTTGACGCCTCGGCGGTCGGCCGGTTCTGGGCGGAGGCGCTCGGCTGGAGTGCTTACAGCCCCGGTGTGACCACCTACGTCGGACCTGCCGGCGGCCTCGTCTGGCCGGACCCGGTCGCCCTCGGCGTCGACGTCGTTCCGGTATCGGAACCCAAGACGACAACGAAGAACCGTGTGCACCTCGATCTCGCCACCACCTCCGCCGCCCACCAGGCGGAGTTGGTCGCCCGTCTGAAGGCTCTCGGTGCGACGCCCGTCAACGTGGGCCAAGGCGAAGTGCCGTGGACGGTCCTCGCGGACCCCGAGGGCAACGAGTTCTGCGTGTTGGAGCCTCGGGGGATCCACCGGGACACCGGGCCGATCGCCGTGGTGGTGGTCGACTGTGCGGATCCGCGGGCCATGGCCCGGTTCTGGGGTGAGGCGATGGACTGGACCCTGCACGAGGTCACCGACGATCACGCGGTGTTGCGCTCCGCCAAGGCTGCCGGCCCGTATCTCGAGTTCCTCCGCACGCCCGGCGTGAAGACCGTGCCGGACCGCATTCATCTTGACCTGCTGCCGTACCCCGGTGACGACAAGGAAGCGGAGGTGGCCCGGCTGCGGGCCCTCGGCGCCACCGACCTCGACCTCGGCCAGGGCGACGTCCCGTGGACGTGCCTGACCGACCCGGAGGGCCACGAGTTCTGCGTCCTCGCCCTGTCCTGAATTACTGTCTGAAGCAATCCTTGAGTTGCACCTCCTACCTGTCTGTGGTCCACTGAATATTCAGGATGATGGGTGACTGTCGGGCTACGGACGACGCCCCCGAAACTCATACGCCTTGCACTCTTCCTACTTCACCTTTCCTGTGATCTCTCCCTGAATCAAGCAGGATCGTGATTCGAATGAGTGACGAACATGCAGTGCCCGGAGAAGGCGCCGACCCATCGCACAAGAACGACGTAGTTGCGCATAAGAAGATTGGCTCATGGCGTCAGCGTGCGAGTGCTCACATTGCAGCCGTTCAAGCCGAGCTCGACCGCGTCGAAAATATGCAGGCAATGTCGGAGCACGACAAAAAACTCGCACGCAAAGCACACCAGCTTTTGAATGGGGCGCGGCAGGCGACGGATAATTGGCCGCCACTCTGGGCTGGCGCGTCCGCGAGAGATCGGACCTTGGCCACCATCCATGAAGCCGAATTGATCGTCCTCAAGCTGACACCTGCGCAGGAAATCGGGTGGGCAGGATCCTCTGTTCTGGCCAAGGGCATTCAACACTTGGGGCAGGAGGATCCGCGCCTCAAGCTCCTTGAAGAGCATCTGCGCGAGAATAACAACATGCTGAGCGTGGATGGCAGGTATCTGGCCGCAGGCGTCCTTCACGCCGCCAATCACACAGAGGAAATAGAGATAGCCAGGGTGCGAAATTTTCGCAACATCCTGCTTCTCGCTTTCCTTGCACTTTCTGCATTCGCGGTCCTCCTGATCCTGTCAGGCTATCAGAATCCTTCCGCACTGGCTGACAAACTTTGCTTCCGACCACCCGCGCCCACCGCCGAGAACCCCAATGCCACGAAATATGTCTGCCCAGTCGACGGATGGCCGCCCGACGGTGACAACGTACTGCTTGTAGCATCCCTGGGTGCCGCAGCCGCAGCACTGGCAGGTGCCGCGTCCATTCGCCATATACGCGGATCCGCTGTTCCGTACATGGTGCCCATGAGCCTACTTATTCTACGCATCCCTATCGGTGCCCTGTCAGCCATTTTGGGATTGGTTCTCATACATGGTGAATTCATCCCGGGGCTTTCGGCATTGGATAACGGGGCCCAGATCGCCGCATGGGCCGTGACATTTGGGATCGGCCAGGAGAGCTTGACGCGATTGCTCGACAAAAAGGGCAATCTTCTTCTGGACAACGTGCGCGGTTCAGCGCGGGCCGTCGATGCACCGCCGCCCAGCACCGACAGGTTGATAAAGCCCACGCTGCGGCCCAGCGGACCCGATGGAGGCAAGCCCGGCGGCGGTCCCGTCGTCGGGGGTGGCACCGGGGGCGGCGGGCCGGCCGGGGGCGAGGGCGTGGCGCCCGCTGAACAGGGGAAGTCCGAGAGGGCGTCCGGTGGCGGCCAAGCGGCAGCTGAGCAGACGAAGCCCCCCGAGGACATCGAGGGGCGGGGAGGCGGGGCAGCGAGCACCGACGTGTAGATGCTTCTGCGCCTCGGTCATCCTGCGCGACGGGGCCAACGGTCCGCGACCGTCGACCCCATCCGCCGAATCGGCGGGAAACCGATCCGATCCGCGCCTACAGCACCGGCAGGTTCTTCCGCAGCTCGAACGCGGTCACCTCGCTGCGGTACTCCTCCCACTCCTGCCGCTTGTTGCGCAGGAAGAAGTCGAAGACATGCTCGCCCAGCGTCTCGGCGACGAGGTCGCTGCGCTCCATCAGGGTCAGCCCCTCGCCGAGGTTCTGGGGCAGTGGTTCGATGCCCATCGCGCGGCGTTCGGCGTCGGAGAGGGCCCAGACGTCGTCCTCGGCGCCCGGAGGGAGCTCGTAGCCCTCCTCGATGCCCTTGAGGCCGGCGGCGAGGAGGAGGGCGTAGGCCAGGTAGGGGTTGGCGCCGGAGTCCAGGGAGCGGACCTCGACGCGGGCGGAACCCGTCTTGCCGGGCTTGTACATCGGGACGCGGACCAGGGCCGAGCGGTTGTTGTGGCCCCAGCAGATGTACGACGGGGCCTCGCCGCCGGCGCCCGCGGTGCGCTCGGAGCCGCCCCAGATGCGCTTGTAGGAGTTGACCCACTGGTTGGTGACCGCGGAGATCTCCGCGGCGTGGCGGAGAAGGCCCGCGATGAAGGAGCGGCCGACCTTGGAGAGCTGGTACTCCGAGCCGGATTCGTAGAACGCGTTCCTGTCGCCCTCGAACAACGACAGGTGCGTGTGCATGCCGGAGCCCGGGTGCTCGGAGAACGGCTTCGGCATGAACGTCGCATGGACGCCCTGCTCCAGTGCCACCTGCTTCATGACCAGGCGGAACGTCATGATGTTGTCCGCCGTGGACAGCGCGTCGGCGTAGCGGAGGTCGATCTCCTGCTGGCCGGGGGCGCCCTCGTGGTGGGAGAACTCGACCGAGATGCCCATCGACTCCAGCATGGTGATCGCCTGGCGGCGGAAGTCCATGCCGACGTTGGTCGGGGTGTGGTCGAAGTAGCCGGAGTTGTCGGCGGGCTGTGGGCGTGAGCCGTCCAGCGGGCGGTCCTTCAGCAGGAAGAACTCGATCTCCGGGTGGGTGTAGAAGGTGAAGCCCAGGTCGGAGGCGCGGGCCAGGGCGCGCTTGAGGACGTAGCGCGGGTCGGCGAAGGACGGGGAGCCGTCCGGCATCAGGATGTCGCAGAACATCCTCGCCGTGCCGGGGGCCTCGGCGCGCCAGGGCAGGATCTGGAAGGTCGACGGGTCCGGCTTGGCGATCATGTCGGACTCGTAGACCCGGGCGAAGCCCTCGATCGCCGAGCCGTCGAAGCCGATGCCCTCGTCGAAGGCCTGCTCCAGTTCGGCGGGGGCCACGGCGACCGACTTGAGGAAGCCCAGCACGTCCGTGAACCACAGGCGTACGAACCGGATGTCACGCTCCTCCAACGTCCGGAGCACGAACTCCTGCTGCTTGTCCATCTTGCGCTTCCCCATCCTTGCTGGTCAGGCCGCCTGTCTCCGGTGCGGCGGGAGGCGGTCGGGCACCTGAGCAT
This sequence comes from Streptomyces sp. AC550_RSS872, assembly GCF_019049285.1. Classification (GTDB taxonomy): domain Bacteria; phylum Actinomycetota; class Actinomycetes; order Streptomycetales; family Streptomycetaceae; genus Streptomyces. The sequence continues at coordinate 58,292 of NZ_JAGMUL010000063.1, read as the reverse complement.
CACACCACAACACCATTTCAGGCGCGTTGCGCACCTTGATCGCCGAAGCGACCCCGGGTCGAACTCCCGGCATACGGCAGGTGTCCCTCCGTGGTGCCGGTGCACTGCTCTGCCGCCCATCTTGCCTGCTCGGACCGCCATCCGTAATGCCCGGCCCCACAGGACCCACCCCGCTTTAATTTGCATCTTGGATGCAAGTTTTAATGGTGGCACCGGATCGGCCCGATCGAGCCTGAGGAGACCCGATGCTGTCCGAGCAGTCCGCCGCCACCGTGCGTGCCACCCTTCCCGTCGTCGGCGGGGCCATCGGCGAGATCACCGAGCGCTTCTACGCCGGGTTGTTCACCGCCCGCCCCGACCTGTTGCGCGACCTCTTCAACCGCGGCAACCAGGCGGCCGGCACCCAGCGGCAGGCCCTCGCGGGGTCGATCGCCGCGTTCGCGACGTACCTCGTGGACCACCCCGACGAGCGGCCCGACGCGATGCTGGGCCGCATCGCCCACAAGCACGCCTCCCTGGGCGTCACGGCGGAGCAGTACGCGCTCGTCCACGAGCACCTCTTCGCCGCCGTCGCCGAGGTGCTCGGCGAGGCCGTCACGCCCGAGGTCGCGGCCGCCTGGGACGAGGTCTACTGGCTGATGGCGAACGCGCTGGTCGCGATCGAGAAGCGGCTGTACGAGGAGCGCGGCGGGAGCGGTTGGCGGGAGTGGGAGGTCGTGGGGCGTGTCGAGGAGACCGCCGACGTCGCCACCTTCCGGCTGCGTCCGGCCGACGGCCGCCCGGCGCCGGACTTCCGGGCCGGGCAGTACGTCTCCGTCCGGGTCGAGCTGCCGGACGGGGCCCGGCAGATACGCCAGTACAGCCTCTCCGCCGCCCCCGGCTCTCCCGTACGCCAGATCAGTGTGAAGCGGGTTCTGGGCGACGCGGCTCCCGACGGCGAGGTCTCGAACCACCTCCACGCGCGCGTGGACGTCGGCGGCCGGCTGAGCCTGTCGGCGCCCTCCGGTGATCTCGCCCTCGGCGACACGGGCGCCGCCGCCCCGCTGCTCCTCGCCTCCGCCGGCATCGGCGTGACGCCGATCGTCGCGATGCTGGGGCACCTGGTGGACACCGGGCACGAAGGCCCGGTGCTCGTCGTGCACGGCGACCGCTCCCCCGCAGAGCACGCCCTGCGCCCCGACCACGAGGCGTACGCGGAGAAGCTGGCGGACGCGTCCGTCCACTTCTTCTACGAGGCGGACGCCGACGACGCCGAGGCCTCCCACCGCACCGGCCTGGTCGACCTGGCCGGCATCGCCGTACCCGCAGGCACGCGCGCGTACCTGTGCGGGCCGCTGCCCTTCATGCGGGCGGTGCGGACGCAGCTGATCGGCAAGGGTGTGGCGCCGGCCGACATCCACTACGAGGTGTTCGGGCCCGACCTCTGGCTGGCGCAGGCGGGCTGAGCCGAGGCGAGCCGGGTCTCAGGGCGTCCGGCCGATCTCCAGCAGCAGCGGCCCCGTGGGGTCCGCGGTCACGTCGGTCACCGTCAGCGGGTCCAGCGAGGCGTAGAAGGCCTCCTGGGCCCGCCGCAGCGCGCCGCGCAGCCGGCAGCCGGAGTGCAGCGGACAGGGGTGGTCGCCCTCGCACTCGACGACGTCGCCGTCGCCCTCGAAGGCCCGCACGATCGCGCCGACCGACGCGGTACGGCCCCGGTCGCTGAGGGAGAGCCCGCCGCCGCGCCCCCGGCGGGCGTCCACCAGGCCCATGTGCTGCAACTCGGCGACGACCTTGGCGGCGTGCGTGTACGGCACCTCCATGTCCGCCGCGACCTCGCGGGTCGTCGGGGTGGCGTCCCCCAGGACGGCGAGCCGCATCAGAAGGCGCAGTGCCAGGTCGGTGGAGCGCAACAGCCGCATGTTCCGCAGCGTAGATAATGCGCATCCACGATTCAAAATATTGGCCGGATCGGAACGATCCGGCCTTTCCCCCGGCCTTTCCCGCGCCCGCCCTACGAGACGTCCCACCTTCCCCCTTACGATCAGCGGACCCGACCGTCCCATTCGCCAGAAGGACAACGCCTCATGGGCTCCGCCAAGAACAAGAGCAACACTTCGCGGCAAGCGCGAATAGAAGAGATGCGGCGTGCCGAGCGTGCTCGTGAGCGTCGCAACCGCATCCTCACGATCGCGGCCAGCACGGTGGTCGTCGCCGGTCTCGTCGTCGGCGGTGTCGTGCTCATCCGGTCGCAGTCCGACGACGGCGCCGAGGCGGTCGACTCGAAGACCACCGGCAAGTTCGTCACCGGCGAGGACGGCGTGCGGACCTGGGAGGGGAAGCTCGGGCGCACCCATGTCGCCAAGAGCGTGAAGTACCCCTCGGAGCCGCCGGTCGGCGGTGACCACAACCAGGTGTGGATGAACTGCAACGGCGACGTCTACACCAAGGAGCTGAAGAACGAGCACGCCGTGCACTCGCTGGAGCACGGCGCTGTCTGGGTGACGTACACCTCCAAGGCGTCCAAGAGCGACATCGAGAAGCTGACGGCGAAGGTGAAGCAGACGCCGTACACGCTGATGAGCCCGGACGAGAAGCAGAAGGACCCGATCATGCTCACCGCGTGGGGGCACCAGCGCACCGTGACGGGCGCGGACGACCCGAACGTGGCCAAGTTCTTCGAGACGTACGTCCAGGGCAAGCAGACGCCCGAGCCGGGCGCGGCGTGCACGGGTGGTCTGTCGGAGTGAGGAAGCACGTCGGCTGGATCGCCGGGACCGCGGCGGCCGTGCTCGTCGCGGTCGGCGCGCTCACCTACGCCGTCGCCGAGGACGGCGGTTCGAGCGATACGCCGGACGCCGACTCGGCGGACGCCGGGTTCGCGCGGGACATGGCGGTGCACCATCAGCAGGCCGTGGAGATGTCGTACATCGTGCGGGACCGCACGGACGACAAGGAGGTGCGCCTGCTCGCGTACGACATCGCGCAGACGCAGGCCAACCAGCGCGGCATGCTGCTGGGCTGGCTGGATCTGTGGGGGCTGCCGAAGGTGTCGGCGCAGCCGCCGATGACCTGGATGGGCATGGGCGGCATGCCCTCCGCCGGCGACGGCTCGCTGATGCCGGGGATGGCGACCGACGCGGAGATGAAGAAGCTTCAGGGCCTTAGCGGCAAGCAGGCGGAGGTCTTCTTCCTCCAGTTGATGACGGCCCATCACAAGGGCGGCATCCACATGGCCGAGGGCTGTGTCGACAAGTGCGACGTCGAGGTGGAGAAGCGGCTCGCGCAGGGCATGGTGGACGCGCAGCAGTCGGAGATCGACCTGATGGCGGACCTGCTGAAGAAGCGGGGCGAGAAGCCGGGGTCGTAGCGCGTGCGGCTGTGAAATGGCGTTGTCATTAGGTTAGTTGGGACCTTCTTGGTCCGGGCATTCCCCTCGCGTGAACGGTTCGGCGATTGAGTGGCCACCGTCGGGTGATCCACTCGCACACGAATCGCACAGGGGGTTCCATGAGATCTCGACGTGCCGCGCTGCGCACCTCCGTGAGTCTGGCGGCGACACTGCCTCTGCTCACCGGCGCGCTGGCGCTCGGCATACCGGCGGCGCACGCCGCGGACAACCCGGGGCGTGACCGGCTCGCCGGGACCAAGCCCGCGTGGGCCACGGCCAGGGCGGACGAGGGCGCGGCCCCGGACGGCGCACGGGTGTCCGCACGCGTCTACCTCGCGGGCCGGGACGCGGCCGGCCTCGCCGCGTACGCGAAGTCCGTGTCGGACCCGCGCTCGGCGTCGTTCGGCAAGTACCTGCCGGCCGACCGGGCCCGGGCACGCTTCGGCGCCAGCGAGGCCCAAGTCGCAGCTGTGAAAGGGTGGTTGACCTCCTCCGGCCTGAAGGTCACGGGCGTCACGCAGCACTATGTCGCCGTCTCCGGCGATGTGGCAGCGGCGGAGAAGGCGTTCGGCACCCAGCTGCACAACTACGCCAAGGGTGCGAGGACTTACCGCGCGCCGACGACGCCTCCCTCGGTGCCGGACGCGCTGAAGGACGCCGTCCTGACCGTCACCGGCCTCGACAACGCCCCGCACCTGGCGAGCCACAAGGACCGGCTCCCGCCGCCTGCGACGGTGTTCCGCAACTCCGGGCCCTTCTCGACGTACCACGGCTCGAACGTGGCGAGCACGCTGCCGGACGCGTACGGCACGAAGATCCCGTACGCCGTGAAGGGCTACACCGGCAAGCAGCTGCGCGCCGCGTACGGCGCCGGCAAGCGCACCGGCAAGGGCGTGCGCATCGCCATCACCGACGCGTACGCCTCCCCGACCATCGCCTACGACGCGGCCACCTACGCGAAGAGGCACGGCGACGCGGCCTACACCAGAGGTCAGTTGCGTCAGGTCCTGCCGGCGAAGTACACGCGGACCAAGGAGTGCTCGGCGGCCGGCTGGTACGGCGAGGAGACCCTCGACGTCGAGGCCGTGCACGCGGTCGCGCCCGGCGCGCAGATCACGTACGTGGGCGCCGCCTCCTGCCACGACGAGGACCTCCTCGACTCGCTCGGCAAGATCGTCGACAACCACCTGGCCGACATCGTCTCCAACTCCTGGGGCGAGGTGGAGGCCGCCCAGACGCCCGACCTCGCGGCCGCCTACGACCAGGTCTTCCAGTTCGGCGCGGTCGAGGGCATCGGCTTCTACTACTCCTCCGGCGACGACGGCGACGAGGTCGCGAGCAGCGGGACCAAGCAGGTCGAGATCCCGGCGAGTTCGGCGTGGGTGACGGCGGTCGGCGGGACCTCGCTGGCGGTCGGCAAGGGCGACACGTACCTGTGGGAGACCGGCTGGGGCACCGAGAAGGCGGTCCTGTCGGCCGACGGCAAGAGCTGGACCGACTTCCCCGGCGCCTTCAACTCGGGCGCGGGCGGCGGCACCAGCAGGACCGTCGCCGAGCCGGACTGGCAGCAGGGCGTCGTGCCGGACGCGCTGGCCACGGCCAACAACGCGGACGGCAACCGTGTCGTCCCGGACATCGCGGCCATCGCCGACCCGAACACCGGGTTCCTGGTGGGCCAGACACAGACCATGCCGGACGGAAGGACGCAGGCGTACGACGAGTACCGGCTCGGCGGCACCTCGCTGGCGGCGCCGGTCATCGCGGCCGTCCAGGCCCTCGCGCAGGAGGCCAGCGGCGGGAAGCCGATCGGTTTCGCCAACCCGTCGATCTACGCGCGGTACGGGTCGAAGGCGTACCACGACGTCACCGACAACCCGACGGGGGCGGGGCTCGCGGTGGCGCGTGTCGACTTCGTCAACGGGTACGACGCGAAGGGCGGCCTGGCCACGTCCGTACGCAGCGTCGGCAAGGACAGCTCGCTGAGCGCCGTGAAGGGGTACGACGACGTGACCGGGGTCGGGACGCCGGCGGGCGGATACGTGGAGTCGTATCGCCGCTGACCTGCCGGGTACGTCAAGGGCGGCGCGGCGCCGGCACAGGCCGGGCCCGCGTCGCCCTGTCGTGGCGCGGCCCGACGTGACTGGTTCGGCTCGCCGGCCTTCGCCCCGCTCGGACTGCTCGTGGCCGGACCCGTCGCCGGCCTCGTCGGCACCCGGGCGGCTCCGGCGGGGTGCGCCGCCATGAGCGTCACGGCCATCTGCGCGGCCCTGCTGTCGCCCAGGTGCGCAGGCTCGCTCCCGCGGCGGACGATGAGAAGGCCCGGGGCGTTTCGTTCGGATCGACGGGCGGGGCGGAGGAAGACGCCGGCGACGTGCGATGAGTTTTCCTCCTCGCTCGGGTCCGCACGGGCAGCTGCCTCCGTCACGAGGAGAGAGTCATGTTGCTGACTGACAGGACGGCGATCGTCCATGGCGGTTCTGGAGCGGTGGGGGCGGCGGTCGCCCGCGGCTTCGCGCGTGAGGGCGCCGTCGTCCATCTCACCGGAAGGACGGTTCCGCCGCTCGAAGAGGTCGCGCGGCGTATCCGGGACGACGGTGGAGCCGCGCATGTCGCCGAGCTGGACGCGACGGACCGCGACGCCGTTGCCCGCCATGCCGACGCCGTGGCCGCACAGGGCAGTCCGGGCCGCGGAATCGATATCTGCTTCAACGCCACGTCCAACGACGACATCCAGGGGATCCCGCTCCTCGACATGGCCGTGGCGGATGTGCTCCGCCCCGTCACGAAGGCGGTGACGACCACCCTCACCACCGCTACCGCAGCGGCGCGGCACATGGTCCGAAAAGGCAGCGGCGTCATTCTGGTCATGGGCGGCGGACGCGAGGCCATCCCCGACCTGGGCGGTTCACACATCGCCTGGTCCGCCCTTGCCGGTGCCTGCCGGCAGCTCGCATCGGAGCTCGGCCCGCACGGCGTGCGCGTCGCCTGGCTGCTCTCGCCCGGCTCTCCCGCGCCGGGCGAGGAGAACCGGGCCGCTGAAGGAGCGCTGCTGACCAGGCGCCCGCTCTACGACGATGTCGCCAACGCCGCGGTCTTCGCCGCATCCGACTGGGCCCGAACGATGACAGCCTCGGAGCTCAACCTCACCGCCGGCCTCGTGGTCGACTAGGGGCTGTTTTGAAAGTCCCGTGCGGTGCCCGCGCCCGCCGCGGCAAAAGCGGCTGCTACTTGGGCCTTTGGCCGGTGCGGCGAGGGTGCGTGCGGGGCCTTGGGTGCCGTGCGGGACTTTCAGAACACCCCCTGGGCCGCGCCCCCGGAGCAACCATCAATTGAGGAACCACGACGGGGAGCAACCAGCTGCGCGAGAGCGGCGCCGGTTTGGCGCGAAGGCGACAGCCCGCCGACGGGGGAAGATCGGCGGGCTGTCGCGGTGGTGCCGCAGTGGCTCTGTGGGCCCGGTATGGCTCAGTGGACGGAGTGCTCCTCCAGCGGGAACGTTCCGCCGACCACGTCTTCCGCGAACGCCTTCGCCGCGTTGCCCATGACCTCGCGGAGGTTGGCGTACTGCTTTACGAACTTGGGGACGCGGCCGCCGGTCAGGCCCAGCATGTCCGTCCAGACCAGGACCTGCGCGTCCGTCTGCGGACCGGCGCCGATGCCGACCGTCGGGATGTGCAGGACGCGGGTGACCTCGGCCGCGAGCTCCGCCGGTACCAGTTCCAGTACGACCGCGAACGCGCCCGCGTCCTGGACCGCCTTCGCGTCGCGCAGCAGCTGCTGGGCCGCCTCCTCGCCGCGGCCCTGGACGCGGTAGCCCATGGCGTTGACGGACTGCGGGGTCAGGCCGATGTGGGCCATGACCGGGATGCCGGACTCGACCAGCAGGCGGATCTGGTCGTGCGAGCGCTCGCCGCCCTCCAGCTTGACCGCGCCGACGCCCGCCTCCTTGACCAGCCGGGTCGCCGAGCGCAGCGCCTGCACCGGGCCCTCCTGGTACGAACCGAAGGGCAGGTCGCCGACGATCAGGGCGCGTGAGGTGCCCCGTACGACGGCGGCCGACAGCATGGTCATCTCGTCGAGCGTGACGGGCACGGTGGTCTCGTACCCGAGGTGACAGTTGCCCGCGGAGTCGCCGACGAGCATGACCGGGATGCCGGCCTCGTCGAAGACGGACGCGGTCATCGCGTCGTAGGCGGTGAGCATGGGCCACTTCTCGCCCCGCTCCTTGGCGAGGGCGATGTCCCGAACAGTGATGCGGCGGGTGCCCTTCCCCCCGTACAGCGCCTTGCTGCTGTCGGAGGTCTTCGCCTGAGGCGTCTGGGCAGCCGAAAGCTGCGTCATTGCAACGGCTCCTTCACGTCATCTCGAGGCGCCCTGACGGCGTCCCCGGACTCCCCTCCATGGTGGCACTTCGTGCCAGGGAGGGCTAGGCCACCCCGTGTGAGTTCCCCCCGACCCCTTCCGCCGCGTGTAAGTTCTCGGTAAGAAATTAAGATACGAGACGGTTCCGTATCGTAAAGCGGGTACCTTCGTCAGCATGACTTCTCCCGCCGCCACAGCCCCCCGCATACCGGAAGCCGTGCACCGGCGCCGCTGGGCGATCCTCGGCGTGCTGATGCTGAGCCTGCTGATCGTCGTCCTCGACAACTCCATCCTCAACGTCGCCATCAAGACCATCTCGACCCCGGCCCCGACCGGCCTGGGCGCCACCCAGAGCGAGCTGGAGTGGGCGATCAACGCCTACACCCTGGTCTTCGCCGGCCTGCTGTTCAGCGCGGGCATCCTCGGCGACCGGCTCGGCAGGAAGAAGGTCCTGCTGGGCGGTCTCGCGGTCTTCGGCATCGGCTCCGCCCTCGCCGCGTTCTCCGGCTCACCCGGCGAGCTGATCGCCTTCCGCGCGGTGATGGGCCTCGGCGCCGCCTTCGTCATGCCGGCCACCCTCGCCGTCCTCATGAACGTCTTCGAGCGCGACGAGCAGCCCAAGGCCATCGGCATCTGGGCCGGTGGCGTCGGGCTCGCCATCGCCATCGGCCCGATCACCGGCGGTGTGCTGCTCGACCACTTCTGGTGGGGCTCGGTGTTCCTCATCAACGTGCCGATCGTGCTGCTCGCGCTCGCGCTGATGCTGTGGCTGGTCCCGGACTCACGGGACCCCCACCCCGGCCGCATCGACCCCATCGGCGTCGTGCTGTCCGTCGTCGGGCTCGTCCTTCTCGTCTACGGCATCATCAAGGGCGGCCGGCTCGCCGACTTCACGGACGTGACGGTGCTGGCGACCATCGCCGCCGGGCTCGCCGTCCTCGCCGCCTTCGTCGTGTTCGAGAAGCGCAGCGACCATCCGTCCATCGACGTCACGTACTTCCGCAACAAGGTCTTCTCGGCCGCGATCGGCGTCATCGCGCTGGTCTTCTTCGCCCTGATGGGCGTGACCTTCTTCTCGGTCTTCTACACCCAGAGCGTGCGCGGCTACTCGCCGCTGGAGACCGGTCTGCTGATGCTGCCGCTCGCCGCCGCGCAGATGATCTTCGCGCCGCGTGCCCGGCTCGTCGTCGACCGGTTCGGCAACCGGGCCACGACCACCGGCGCCATGCTGCTGATCGCGCTCACCCTGGCCGCGTTCGCCACGTTCGAGGCGGACACGCCGATCTGGCTCCTGGAGGTCGTCTTCTTCCTGATGGGCGCCGCGATGGCGCACATCATGACCCCGGTCAGCGTCGTCATCATGCAGGCGCTGCCCCGCGAGAAGGCCGGTTCCGCCTCCGCCCTCAGCAACACCTTCCGCCAGGTCGGCGGCGCGCTCGGCATCGCCGTCCTCGGCTCCGTCATGTCGACGGCGTACCGCAGCGGCATCGAGGACCGGCTCACGGTGCTGCCGGAGGGCGTACGGCACACCGCGGGCGAGTCCATCGAGGCCACGCTCGGCTTCGCGGACCGGCTCGGCCCGAAGGGCGAGTCCCTCGTCGGCGCGGCCCACGCCGCCTTCCTGCACTCCATGCACGTCACGGCCCTGTGGGGCGCGGGCGTCGCGGTGCTCGGCGCGGTGGTCGTGGCGCTGTTCCTGCCGGGACGGCCGACGGCCTCTCAGGAGGCCGAGGACAAGCAGGAGTTGGTGTCCACCGAGTAGGAGCGCAAGGCCGCCGGCCGGCGCCGCGTGCCCGGCTCGTCGTAACGGGGGGAGGACCAAGGGGAGAACCGGGGGGAGAATCAGCACAGCCCAGGGAAAGGACCGAACCAAGTGAGCCTCGCCGACAGCCACCCCCGGCACGACGGCCCGGTCAGGGGGCGCCCCCGCAGCGAGGCCGTGGAACGGGCCATCATGGAGGGCATCCTGAAGCTGCTGGAGGACGGCGTGCCGCTCGCGGAGCTCTCCATCGAGCGCATCGCCCGGACCGCGGGCGTCGGCAAGGCCACCATCTACCGTCGCTGGAGCGGCAAGGAGGAGCTCTTCGTCGACGTCGTGCGCGCCGCCGAGCCCCCTGACCCCGAACTGCCCGGCACCTCCGTGCGTGACGACCTCGTGGCGCTGCTGGAGCAGTTGCGTCAGCGTGGTCTGATGACCCGTTCGTCGGTGCTCCTGCACAACGTCATCGCGCAGATGAAGAGCGCACCGAAGATCTGGGACGCCTACCACGCGATCGTCGTCGAGCCGCGCCGCCGCAAGCAGCACGCGATCCTGCGCCGCGGACAGGCCAACGGCGAGCTGCGCACGGACCTCGATGTCGACGTGATGAACGACATGATCTTCGGCCCGATGCTGGTGCGTGCCGTCATGCGGCCGGACGCCGACCTTCCGGAAGGGCTCGCGGAGCAGATGGTCGACGCCCTGCTCGAAGGTCTACGGCCCGTCAGTTCGCCCACCCCGTAGCTCGCGTGTGCGCGTTTCGTCACAGAGCGCGCTTTCCCCCGTCGCAACCGGAACTCCCGAAGGCGACTTGTACGTCCTCGCCCCCGTACGGCCGTCATGAGTACGGCATGAACGGAGCCGATCATCCCCTAGGGTTTCTGTGGGCGCGGGGGGACGACGGTGTGCACGGCAGGTAGTGAGGCGACGGTATGGCGCAGCAGGCGTACGTGACGGAGACGGACAACGGCGGCTCGGGGCCCGAGCGCCGGGAATCTGGGCTTCGGCGCCTGACGGACCGCCTGAAGGGCCGGGCGGCGGGCCGGCGCGGCGATCCTCGTATCTGGCGTCGCGGGATCGTGCTGGCCGCCCTCGCGGTGATCCTCGCCCTGGTGATGGGGCTGCACGCGAGGATCCCGAACGCGATCGGCAACCTCGGCAGCCTGACCGAGACCTTCCTGCCCTGGCTGGGCCTGTGCATCCCGGTGCTGCTTCTGCTGGCCCTGGTGCGCAAGTCCGCGACCGCGCTGATCGCCGTGCTGCTCCCGGCGATCGTCTGGCTGAACCTGTTCGGCGGCCAGCTCACGGACAAGACCGGCCCGGGCGGCGACCTGACGGTGGCCACGCACAACGTCAACGCGGACAACGCCGATCCGGCCGGCACCGCCCGGGACGTGGCCGCGTCCGGCGCGGACGTCGTGGCCCTGGAGGAGCTGACGACGACGGCGGTCCCGACGTACGAGAAGGCACTGGCGGCGACGTACAAGTACCACACGGTGCAGGGCACCGTCGGGCTGTGGAGCAAGTACCCGCTGAGCGGCGTCAAGCCGGTCGACATCCAGCTGGGCTGGACCCGCGCGATGCGGGCCGCGGTGGCCACGCCGGCCGGACAGGTCGCGGTGTACGTCGCCCATCTGCCGTCGGTGCGGGTGAAGGTGGAGGCCGGGTTCACCGCCCGGCAGCGGGACAAGAGCGCCAACGCGCTGGGGGAGGCCATCGCCGACGAGCCGGTGCAGAAGGTCGTTCTGCTCGGCGACCTGAACGGCACGATGAACGACCGCGCGCTGCGCGCCGTCACCGCCCAGATGCGCTCGACGCAGGGCGCCTCGGGCAGCGGGATGGGGTTCAGCTGGCCGGCGTCGTTCCCGATGGCGCGGATCGACCAGATCATGGTGAGGGGCGTCGAGCCGATGAGCTCGTGGACGCTGCCGGAGACCGGGAGCGACCATCTGCCGGTGGCGGCGCGTGTGAAGGTCGACACATCCGCGTCCTGACGCGCTCTTGAAAACCCCTGGTCAGCCCGCGGTCGACGACGGGCCGACCGCGCGCGGACGGGTCTCGGTCACCTGATCGTCGGCTGCCGGAATACTGGGCCTGAGAGGCTTTGTTCCGTAACTGAACATACAAGGTACGGAACCACGCTCTCCACCCCCTGAAAGGCACAGGCTCTTTCATGCCCCTGGCCCTGCTCGCCCTGGCCGTCGGCGCCTTCGGCATAGGTACGACCGAGTTCGTGATGATGGGCCTCCTGCCCGAAGTCGCGGACGACCTGGACATCTCGATCCCCACCGCCGGGCACCTGGTCTCGGCGTACGCCCTCGGTGTCGTCATCGGCGCCCCACTGCTGGCGGCGGTCACGGCACGCATGCCGCGCCGCACGGTCCTGATCGGCCTCATGGCCCTGTTCGTCGCGGGCAACGCTCTGTCGGCCTTCGCCCCGGCCTACGACTGGCTGGTGGCCGCCCGCTTCCTGAGCGGTCTGCCGCACGGTGCCTTCTTCGGCGTCGGCGCGGTCGTGGCGACGAGCATGGTCGCGCCGGAGCGCAAGGCCCGCTCCGTTTCGCTGATGTTCCTGGGCCTGACGATGGCCAACGTCGCGGGCGTCCCGGTGGCCACGCTGATGGGGCAGCACCTGGGCTGGCGGGCGACCTTCCTCGGCGTGAGCACGATCGGCCTGGCCGCGATGGCGGCGCTGGCCCTGCTCATCCCGCGCGGCGAGGCACACGCGGCCGCGCCGCCGGCCGGCCTGCGCGGCGAGCTGGCCGCCCTGCGCTCCCTGCCGGTCTGGCTGGCGCTCGGCACGACGGTCGCGGGCTTCGGCGCGCTCTTCGCCGCGTACAGCTACATCACGCCGATGCTGACCGACGCCGCCGGGTACGCCGATACCAGTGTGACGCTGCTGCTGGCCCTGTTCGGGGTGGGCGCGACCGTCGGCAACCTGCTCGGCGGACGCCTGGCGGACCACTCGATGCGCAGGACGCTGTTCGGGGGGCTGCTGTCGCTGGCCGCGGTCCTGGCCCTGTTCCCGCTCCTGATGTCCACGGCGTGGAGCGCGGCCCTGGCGGTGACGCTGCTCGGCATGGCGGCGTTCGTGACCGGCTCGCCGCTCAACCTGATGGTGATGGAGAAGGCGTCGTCGGCCCCTTCCCTCGCCTCCTCCGCCAACCAGGCCGCCTTCAACCTCGCGAACGCGGGCGGCGCCTGGATCGGCGGCCTCGCCCTCGCGGCCGGCTTCGGCGTGACGTCTCCGGCGCTGGTGGGGGCCGCGCTGGCCGTGCTTGGACTCGGGGTCGCGTCCGTCGCGTACGCGGTGGACCGGCGGCGGGGCGCTCCGCTGAGGGCGCGGGAGCGAGTAGTTGCGGGGCATGTTCCGGAGCGGGCCGAGGCTGTTCGGTACTGAGCCCTTCCGGGAAGGGCCGCTCGACCATGGATGTGCCGCGGCCTGTGGTGTGTCGGCTGCTGCTCCGTTATGGCTGGTCGCGCCCCGCGGCGGAGCCGCATATCGACACAGCGCCGCGCCCCCTGGGGCCTGTCCGATGGGTCGAGAGGCGGGAGCTATCAGGGTGCTTGATCGTCATTACAGATGCGACGGGCCGTGGTGCAACCACAATGAGGCCGGTGCCTCACGAACGGTCCCGTGAGACGAGAGAGCCCCGGCCTGCGCCGGGGCTCTCTCGTTTCGGGCGTGCACGGCGTGCCCGACGCCTGGACCCGTCGGACACGCCCTAGGTGTGCTGTCGGTCGTGTCGGTGAGCTGTCGGTGGTTTGTCGGTGGTTGTCGTGGGGGCTGACACGCGAATCGACAAGAACCCGGGCGGTTGTTGTGACGGTGGCCCTGTCCACGGAAAAGGCTGCGCAGAGCCGCCGGCCGTCGGCCGCCATGGACACTCGCAACTCGGACTCGGATTCCTGTCCTTCCCGACTTCCCACCAACGGGCAGCTGCCAACCATCGGCTCAGAACGAGACCGTCGAGTCCAACCAGTTACTTCTTTCGAAGTGCTCAAACGGCTCGCGGCTCGCACGTGAACTGCGGAAATCCACGGGTTCACCATGGCGACACCTTCGCACGCGACGGCTCCCAACTCCCTGAGGAAAACTTGAGGTTGAACGCATTGACCTCCCTTGGCCGCGCCCACAATAATTCATATGCGATCACGACCGGATCGCGACGCTCAATCACAGGGGAACAGATGAAGCGCCTGAGCACGCTCGCGGCAGCAACGATCGGATCCGTTGCTCTCGTTGCGGTTACCGCCACTTCGGCGACCGCAGCTACGAAGGTCGACGGACACATACCGACCAAGTCGGGATCGAAGGTGCAGGGAGTCGGCCTCTACAACCTCGACGGTGCCGGAAAGGTTTGCGCCCAGCTCTTCTTCACGCCGCCGATTCCGCGGCCGACGGGCCCGAAGGCCACGAAGTGCGTAAACATCACGTCAGTCGGCGCAGTCGGCTCGATTCCGGTCAGCACATCGGGTATCACCGGAGTCTGGTACACCGTCACAACTGCCTACAACAAGAGGGGCAATCAAATCGCCCAGCACAGCACCAAGGGCGGATTTTGGGTGTTCAACTAAACGCCTATTAGGAGCCGTATCTCAGCCGGTCATGGACGTCCGGGTCGAACAGGATTCCTGGCCGGGTGATTTCTCGGTGGTATACGCATGAAGGCAGGGCCTCTCGGTAGCTCGGGGATTGCGATCCCTTTTCGAGCAGTGCCGGGAGGCCCTGTTGCCGTATGTGCACGCGGCCGAACATCCGGATTCGGATGCGACGGTATCCGTCGGACATGACGGACCTGGAGCAGGGCTTCGGCGTTGTGGCGCGCAGCCGATGCCGGCGGAGGGGCGACAGTTCACGAACTGGGCCTCCTGGCGTGGCCGCCTCCACCGCACAGCGCTTTCTCAAGCGCCACGGAATGCCGGTCCTGGCCGCCGTGGACCGCGCCACCGGCTAACCCGTGCGCCGCAACGAACGGTCCCGGCCCGGCCGACTCATCCACGTGGAGGTCAGGAAACTCGGCCGCATCCCCGACGGCGGCGGCCACAAGGTCCTGGGTCCGGCGGCGACGGCAAGAAACCGGCCCGCACCGGCCACGGCTACCTCCACCTGCACACCGCCCTGGACGACCACTGGTACACCTAGGAGCGTTCCGGCCCTTCCGCCGGTGTCCTGCTGAGGATCTCCAACACCGCCGCCAGGGTCTCGGGCGGCAGGCCCTCGGTCTCGGCGCCCGGTGCCGCGCCCTCGTGGGGGATGCCGCGGTTCTCCCGGAGGGCGTACGACAGCCAGGAGTCCGTGTCCGGCACCTCCAGCGTCACGAGGACGCCGGCGTCGGCATCCGCGAACCATTTGGGGCACTCCCGTACCGACCTCAGCGACCGCTCCCCGGCGACCGGCTCCCGGGTGCCCGAACCCGGCGCCGTCTCGGCGAAGCCCTGCGTGACGACCTGGATCGCGCGCACCCGGCCCTGGATGGCGGGCAGGTCGGCGCCGGTGTGGGACTCGGCCGTGAGCAGGCCGACCGCGTGAATCCGGTCGCCGGGAGTCACCTCGCCCAGGTCCTCAGCCGGGACGACGCCGACCGGGTCCTCCTGCAACGCGACCGTGAGCCCCGTCTCCCCGCGCACCACACGGGTCGCGCCCGCCTTGCCCGGTACGTCCGCCACCGGACCGGCGATCCTGGTGAGCTGGTCGTGCCAGCCGCCGCCCAGGACCCCGGCGGCGTCACTGAGCAGCAGCGGCCAGCTCACCTCGTCTCCCAGCCGGAACGGCGTACCGCAGCACTCCATCTGCCAGTCCTCGTAGAACACATGCCAAAGCCCCATGCCCCCACCCTCTCCGGAACCACTGACCCACCGCGAGACGTTTTCCCCTTACGCCCGGTACGGTCGGGCAGGTCTGCCGCCCCGTTCTCCCGTCCCGTTCCGTCCCGTCACCGTCCCTCAGGAGCCCGCCCTCATGACCACCGCTCTCACCCGCCGCAGCGACCGGCGGATCAGCCCCGTCTTCGTGGGCATCCTGGCCGTCACGGCGGTGACGGGCTGGGCGACCTGGACCGGGTTCGCCGAGCAGGCCGGCCTGGCCGTGTTCCTGTTCGTGACCGCCGCCTGGATCGTGTCCCTGTGTCTGCACGAGTACGCACACGCGCGTACCGCCCTGCACAGCGGCGACATCTCGGTCGGCGCGAAGGGCTATCTCACCCTCAATCCGCTGAAGTACACGCACGCGCTGCTCAGCATCGTGCTCCCTGTCATCTTCGTGATCATGGGCGGCATCGGTCTGCCGGGCGGTGCCGTCTTCATCGAGCACGGGCGGATCCGGGGGCGCTGGCGGCACAGTCTGATCTCGGCGGCCGGTCCGCTGACCAACGTGCTCTTCGCCGTCGTATGCACCGCCCCGTTCTGGCTGGACGCGCTGGACGGCGTCCCCCTGCACTTCCGGTTCGCGCTTGCCTTCCTCGCGCTGCTCCAGGTCACGGCGGCGATCCTGAACTTCCTGCCGGTCCCGGGCCTGGACGGCTACGGCGTGCTCGAGCCCTGGCTGTCGCAGAAGATCAAGCGCCAGGTGGAGCCCTTCGCCCCGTTCGGCCTGCTGTTCGTGTTCGCGCTGCTGTGGGTGCCGGAGATCAACGGCGTGTTCTTCGACATGATCGACGCCGTGCTGCGCGGCCTGGGCATCAGCGACTTCGAGACGTACTGCGGTTACGACCTGTTCCGCTTCTGGCGGGACTCGAACGAGCTCTGCTCGATGAGCGGGTGACCTCGGTCAACCGGTCGCGGAACCGTTCCGGGCGTCCCGGCCTCGCTTGACGTAGTACCAGGTCATGTTCGACGACAGCCCGGCCAGCAGCACCCAGATGACCCCCAGAAAGCTGCCCTGCGCGAAGGACACGACCGCCGCGGCCACGGAGAGAAGACAGACGATCAGGGCGTAGATGGCGAGGCGGGGCATTTCGGTCGGCTCCTTCGGGGGACACTGCTACGGCGACCAGTGTCCCCCATCCCTCACACGTCCGTGACGCGCAGCCCCGCGTGCGCCTTGTAGCGCCGGTTCACCGAGATCAGGTTCGCCACCAGCGACTCCACCTGGTGGGCGTTGCGCAGCCGTCCCGAGAAGATGCCGCGCATGCCGGGGATACGTCCGGCCAGGGCCTGGACGATCTCCACGTCCGCCCGCACCTCCCCGAGCACCATCACATCGGTGTCGATCTCGTCGATCTCCGGGTCCCGCAACAGCACCGCCGACAGATGGTGGAAGGCCGCCGTGACCCGCGAGTCCGGCAGCAGGGCGGCGGCCTGCTCGGCGGCGCTGCCCTCCTCCGGCTTGAGCGCGTAGGCGCCCTTCTTGTCGAAGCCGAGCGGGTTGACGCAGTCGACGACCAGCTTGCCGGCCAGCTCCTCGCGCAGGGACTCCAGCGTCTTGCCGTGGCCCTCCCACGGCACGGCGACGATCACGATGTCGCTGCGGCGCGCGCACTCGGCGTTGTCGGCGCCCTCGACGCCGTGCCCGAGCTCGTCGGCGGCGGCCTGGGCGCGGTCGGCCGCCCGCGAACCGATGATCACCTTCTGTCCGGCCTTGGCGAGCCGGTAGGCGAGGCCCTTGCCCTGCGGCCCGGTCCCGCCGAGCACGCCGACGACCAGCCCGGAGACGTCGGGGAGGTCCCAGGGGTCCTTGGCCGGGGCCTTCGCGGGGGCCCCGGCGGACTGCTGTGCACTGTCGGTAGAGGTCATGGGCCGACTTTACGTGGGCGGACTCGTCGGCCGACCCTGCCTCCGGCAGGGCTCAGGTGAGGTCCGTCACGGGTACCCGCCGGAAGGCGATGGTCTCGTACGCGCTGAAGTCGCCGGTCTCGTAGAGGAGTCCGACCGTCGCGCCGTCGATCCGTACGAGGTCCGAGTACGCGGCGGGCAGCCCGTCCACCGTGTGCGCGGACCGCCAGGTGAGGCCGCCGTCGGTGGAGGCGCGGATGGTCATCAGGGCGCGGGCGGCCGGGTCGGCGGGGCCGGAGAAGAGCAGGACGTCGGGGTCGCGGAGCTGGAGGACGCTGCCCTCACAGACGGGGGCGGACAGGCCGGCCTGCGGGCGGAAGGGCTTCACCAGGGTCGCGCCGCCGTCGGCGGAGTGGGCGTCGGCACGGTTGCCGGGGGACGGGGAGTCGTTGCGGGTGTTGAAGTAGACGCGGCCGTCGGGGAGTTCGGCGGCGGTGGTCTCGTTGACGTTGATGCAGCCGTCGGTGTTCTCGTCGACGTAGCCGATGCGCCAGGTGGCGCCCCGGTCGTCGCTGAGCAAGCAGTGGCCGCTGTTGTACTTGGCCTCGTTGCCGATGTCGCCGGGGGTGGGCGGGATCGTGTGGTTGGCGGGGACGACGATCCGGCCGGTGCTCAGCTGGATGGCGTGGCCGGGGGTGGTGGCGTACCAGCGCCAGCCCGGCCGCTTCACCTGCGCGGTGATCTCCTTCGGGCTCGACCAGGTGACGCCGTCGTCGTCGCTGTACCGCACCCAGATCCGGCGGCCGTCGGCGTCGCTGACCTCGCCGCGCAGGATGGCGGCCTCGGTGGCGCCGGCGTGGTTGCGGACGTGGACGAGCAGGATGCGGCCGGTGTCGAGGACTACGGGGGCGGGGTTGCCGGCGAGGTGCCGGCCGTTGTCGGCGACCACCGCGAGCGGGCCCCAGGTGCGGCCGCCGTCCGTGGACCGCTTCAGCACGATGTCGATGTGCCCGTGGTCGGCGGCGGACTCGACCCGGCCCTCGCAGAAGGCGAGCACCGTGCCCGCACCGCCGGCGACGACGGCCGGGATACGGAACGAGGCATACCCCTCCTGACCTGCACGGAAGGGAACAGTGGTCTCGGTCATCGTCGGACTCCTCGCCATGGCCGCCGGGGCCCACTGCTTCCCCGTGCCGGGCGAATTCGCGGTGAACTCCCGGTCACGAGTGGTCGGCCAGGGCCTGTTCCGAGTTCCCCGTCGTCCGCGCGGAGCGCGGGCCGGGCGTCGGGGCGCAGGCGGGGGACTCAGAACAGGCCCTGTGGCAGGATGCGGTCGCATGGATGCCGTACGGGTCGCGTTGTTGCGCGAAGTACTCGCCGGAACCGAGTGGTTGGGGGCCACCCGGCGGTTCGCGGGGGCGCTGCGGGCGTCCGCGGTGGCGCACGGGGGCGGGCTGCTGCTGGTCGGGACGCCGGAGTACGAGCCGTGGCATCTGGCGGCCCACCTGGTGGACGAGGCCGCGTGGTCGGGGACGCCGGAGCTGGCCCCGACACTCGTGCGGCATGCCGCGCGCGCCTCGGATCCGGCCCATCTGGCGGTCGGCCTGGGCCGGTTGGCCGCGGCACGGCATGGGGAGACCCTGCTGGTGGTGTCGCCGGACGAGCCCGGGGCGCCGCTCCTGGAGCGGGTGCACGACGTCCGACGGGCCGGCGCGACGGTGTTGGCCCTCGGCACCGGCGAGGGGGAGCTGACGACCATGGCCCACGAGGCACTGGCCGTGCCGCAGGGCGGGGAGCTGGACCTGGACACCGTGCAGCATCTGGTGAGCGCGGCCGCCGGCGAGAACGCGGTGCCCTCCGGGCGGGGGCGGGGGCGGTTTCGGGACCGTCTGTCCAGGCTGGCGGAGTCTTTGACGGCGCCGCCACCGCCGCGGTGGTAGTACGCCGGATGAGGGGGTGGTTTCTTGTCGTCCGGCCGGTGCGGGTTGTGTGTGGCTGGTCGCGCCCACGCGGCGGAGCCGCACATCGATACAGCCCCGCGCCCCTGGGGCGTTGCCCTCACGCCACTTGAACCCCACTCGAAAATCCAGTTGCCCCGCTGACAACCCGCCTCGACCATGGCCCCTCGTGAACCTCCGTGCCGTACTCCCCGACCTCACCCCCTGGCGGGCGTCCGTCGACTTTCGCAAGTTGTGGCTGGCGGGGCTCGTGTCCTCCTTCGGCAGCTTCCTGACCTTCGTCGCGCTGCCGGTGCAGATCAAGGAGCTGACGGGGTCCGCGGCGGCGGTCGGGGCGATCGGGGCCGTGGAGTTGGTGCCGTTGATCGTGTTCGGGCTGTACGGGGGTGCGCTCGCCGACGCGTTGGACAAGCGGAAGCTGATCGTGTGGACGGAGGCCGGGCAGGCGGTGCTGAGCGCGGCGCTGCTGGTCAACGCGCTGCTGCCGAGCCCCGCCATCTGGCCGCTGTACGTCGTCGCCGCCCTGTCCTCCGCGCTGGTCTCGGTCCAACGCCCCGCCCTGGACGCGCTGTTGCCCCGCATCGTGGCCCATGACCACCTCCCGGCCGCCGCCTCGCTCAACGCGCTGCGCTGGCAGGTCGGCGGCGTCGCGGGCCCGGCCCTGGCCGGCGTGGTCGTCGCGTACGCGGGGCTCGGCTGGGCGTACGGCGCGGACCTGCTGACCTTCGTCGTGTCCGTCCTGTTCGTCGTCGGCCTCGCCCCCTCCCCCGCCTCTCACGAGGCCGCGAAGCCGTCATTGAGGGCCATCGCCGAGGGCGCCCGCTACGCCTGGAGCCGCAAGGAGCTCCTCGGCACCTACGTCATCGACATCGCGGCGATGCTCTTCGCGATGCCGCTCGCCGTACTGCCCTTCCTCGCGGACGAGTTGAACGCTCCCTGGGCGCTCGGTCTCATGTACGCCTCCGTCCCGGCCGGCGCGATGCTGGTGAGCCTGACCAGCGGCTGGACCTCGCGGGTGCACCGGCACGGGAGGGCCGTCGTCGTGTCGGCCGCGCTGTGGGGCCTGGCCATCGCGGCGGCCGGTGTCTCCGGGAACGTGTGGCTGGTGCTGCTGTTCCTGACCGTCGGCGGCGCGGCCGACATGGTCAGCGGCATCTTCCGCGGGGTGATGTGGAACCAGACGATCCCGGACGAGCTGCGCGGCCGGCTCGCCGGGATCGAGCTGCTGTCGTACTCGGTGGGCCCGCAGCTCGGCCAGACCTACGTGGGCGGCGTCGCCGCCTGGCGTGGCGTACGGACGTCGGTCTGGTCGGGCGGGCTGCTGTGCGTGGGCGCGGTGGGGCTGCTGGCGCTGTGTCTGCCGAAGCTCATGACGTACGACGCGCGGACGAACGAGCACGCGGTACGGCTGCGGGAGCAGCGGGCGGCGGCAGCGGCCGCACCGACGCCCGCCGAGGGGTGATCAGGAGGCCGCTCAGTCGTCTTCCCTCGGCCCGGCCGGGGCGTCGTGCCACCGGGGGTCGTTCTCCCACTCCAGGTTGCGCTCGCGCGCGAGGTCCATCGCCTGCTGGGCCTCCTGCCGGCTGGCGTACGGCCCGAAGCGGTCCTTGGCGGGGCACTCCGGCCCCTCCTCGACCTTCTTGTGGACGAGGCAGTAGTACCACTCGCCCGGCTTGCCGACCGTGCGCTTCTTGAACAAGGCCATGTCCGGCTCCTCTCGCCACCGACATGTTCCCCCATGCCCGCTGGTTAGACTCGCTTGCATGTCTGGCCAGTCGCTGCTCGTCCCAGGGGAGCTCTCCCCCATCCGTTCCGTGCCCGGAAACATCCGTCGCCCCGAGTACGTCGGCAAGCCCGCGCCGACGCCGTACAAGGGTCCGGAGGTGCAGACCCCGGAGACCGTCGAGGCGATGCGCGTCGCCGGCCGTATCGCCGCGCGGGCGATGGCCGAGGCGGCGAAGCTGATCGCGCCCGGTGTGACGACGGACGAGCTGGACAAGGTGGCGCACGACTACATGTGCGATCACGGCGCCTACCCGTCCACGCTCGGCTACCGCGGCTTCCCCAAGTCCCTGTGCACCAGCGTCAACGAGGTGATCTGCCACGGGATCCCGGACTCGACGGTGCTGCGCGACGGTGACATCGTCAACCTCGACGTGACGGCGTACATCGGCGGGGTGCACGGCGACAACAACGCCACGTATCCGGTCGGCGAGGTGGACGAGGAGAGCCGGCTGCTGGTCGAGCGCACCCGGGAGTCCCTGAACCGCGCGATCAAGGCGGTCAAGCCGGGCCGCCAGATCAACATCATCGGCCGCGTCATCGAGTCGTACGCCAAGCGCTTCGGCTACGGCGTGGTCCGTGACTTCACCGGTCACGGCATTAACTCGTCGTTCCACTCGGGCCTGATCATCCCGCACTACGACAGTCCGCACGCGACGACGGTGATCCAGCCCGGGATGACCTTCACGATCGAGCCGATGCTGACGCTGGGGACGCACGAGTACGACATGTGGGACGACGGCTGGACGGTCGTCACCAAGGACCGCAGGCGCACCGCGCAGTTCGAGCACACGCTGGTGGTGACGGAGACGGGGGCGGAGATCCTCACCCTCCCCTGACCGGGCGCCGCCGGAACCCGCCCCCTGCGGAGGGCGGGTTTTCTTTGTACGCTTTTACCGACACGGCGTCGGCAAACCTATTGACTTAGGTAAGCCTAACCTCAGAAAATGGGTGCCATGGACTCCTTCGCGACCGTCATCCGCACCGCGTCCCACGAGCAGCACATGGAGGCGGAGACCTCGACGTTCATGAGCGATCTGCTCGGCGGCCGGCTGGGCGTGGACGCGTACGCGCGGTACACCGAGCAGCTGTGGTTCGTGTACGAGGCACTGGAGGCCGACGCCGAGCGGCTGGCCTCGGATCCGGTGGCCGGACCCTTCATCCGGCCCGAGCTGCTCCGGCTGGCGTCGCTGGAGCGGGACCTGGCGCATCTGCGGGGGCCGCGGTGGCGCGCGGGACTGTCCGCGCTGCCGGCCACGCAGGCCTACGCGGACCGGGTGCGGGAGTGCGCCGAGGACTGGCCGGGCGGCTATGTCGCCCACCACTACACCCGTTACCTCGGCGACCTCTCCGGCGGCCAGATCATCCGCGACAAGGCGGAGAGGACCTGGGGCTTCGCGCGCAAGGGCGACGGGGTCCGCTTCTACGTCTTCGAGGAGATCTCCAACCCGGCCGCGTTCAAGCGGGGTTACCGCGAGCTGCTGGACGGGGTCCGCGCGGACGACCTGGAGAAGCAGCGGATCGTGGCGGAGTGCAAGAAGGCGTTCGCTCTGAACACGGCGGTGTTCCGGGCGCTGGGCGAGGAGTTCCCGCTGTCCGCGTGAGAGGTTCCGGTCAGCGTTCCAGGAACACCCGGCCGCCGATCTCCACCCAGCCTCCCGGCTGCGGTGCCGTGAGGATCTGGGAGCCCGCGCCCTGGGTGATGTTCAGGGCGCGGCCCAACTGATCGGTCAGGAGCAGCGCCGCCGCTCCGGTGGCCTCGTCCTCCTCGATGCCGTCACCCCTCCCGGGGAAGCCCCGGGCCCGCACCCGCCCGGCCGCCTCGTCCTCCCACGCCCACGCGTACACCCACTCCCCCGGCGGCGGTACGACCAGATCGTCGACCTCGGCGGCCGTCGCGTACCGGCGGAGGGTCCTAGGCGGTGCCCACTCCGCCCGCGCCTCGATCCAGCAGAACTCCCCGTCCTGCCGCGCGCCCACCACACCGGCCGGCGTGACCAGCTCGGGCACGTCGAGCAACCAGGCCGTACCGACGCAGGGGTGACCGGCGAAGGGCAGACGCAGGGTCGGTGTGTAGATGTCGATGACTCCGCGCTCGGGGTCGTCCACGAACACGGTCTCACTGAACCCGAGTTTCGCGGCGAACGCCTGCCGCTCGCTCCGCTCGGGGATCACGGAGCCCTCGCGGACGACACCGAGTTCGTTGCCGTAGCCGCCGGTCGGTCCGCAGAAGACGCGGAGGACGTCGTAGTCAGTCACGGGGGCATTGAACATCATGCGGGCGGTGAGTTCGTCACGGAGCCACGGGGGCGCCGTTGTTGCTGCTCGGTTGCTGTCGGAGGTGCTGGTGACCCCCGCGGCGCAACCTTTGACTTTCATTTGACTCCCTCGTGGCGGCGTTTTTGGCCACTTAGGCGATCCTTATGTGCGTTAGGTGAGCCTCACCTTCCTGCCATGTGAGACCCGTCACGCACACTTTCCGGCCATCCCCTGGAGCCTTCATGCGACCCGCCAGACTCTCCGCCGTCGTCGCCGCCACCACCGTGGCGGCTCTGACCGCCGTCACGGGGTGCACCGAGAAGGGCAGTTCAGGGGGTGGCGACCGGGTCGTCAACGTGACCTCCACGGACGACAAGTGCGAGGTGTCGAAGAAGGAGTTCCCGGCCGGGCACGTCGAACTCGCCATCGAGAACAAAGGCTCCAAGGTCACCGAGGTCTACATCCTCTTCCCGGACGACCGCATCGTCACCGAGCGGGAGAACATAGGACCCGGCACCAAGCAGACCGTCACCGCCGAGGTGAAGGCGGGCGACTACACCATCGCCTGCAAGCCCGGCATGAAGGGCGACGGCATCCGGCAGACCGTCAAGGCCACCGGCAAGGGCACGGCGGCCAAGCGTGACCCGCGGCTGGACAAGGCCGTCGCCGCCTACCGCGAGTACGCGCAGGAGCAGGCCGACGAGACGCTGCCGAAGGCGGAGGCGTTCGCCAAGGCGGTCAAGGACGGTGACATCGAGGCGGCGAAGAAGGCCTACGCCCCCTCCCGTATCGGCTGGGAGCGCACCGAGCCGGTCGCGGAGTCCTTCGGCGACATCGACCCGAAGGTCGACCTCCGCGAGGACGGTCTGAAGAGCGGCCAGAAGTGGACCGGCTGGCACCGGCTGGAGAAGTCCCTGTGGCAGGACAAGAAGATCACCGCTGAGGACAAGACCCTCGCCGACCAGCTCATCACCGACCTGAAGGACTGGCAGAAGCGGGTCGGCAAGGCCGAGATCACCCCGACCTCCATGGCCAACGGCGCCAAGGAACTCCTCGACGAGGTCGCCACCGGCAAGGTCACCGGCGAGGAGGAGCGCTACTCGCACACCGACCTGGTCGACTTCAAGGCCAACGTCGAGGGCGCCGAGAAGGCCTACGAGCTGCTGAAGCCGGTCGCCAAGGAGAACGACCAGGCGCTGGTCACCGAGCTCGACAAGCAGTTCGGCGCGCTGAACACGCTGCTCGACAAGCACCGGGCGGACAAGTCGTCGTACGACTTCACCTCGTACGACAAGGTCGGCGACGCCGGCCGCAAGGAGCTGTCGGACGGCGTCAACGCGCTCGCGGAGCCGCTGTCCAAACTCGCCGCCGCCGTCGTCGTGAAGTAGGGACACCCCATGGCCGAGACCTCGACCGAGAATTCACCGTCCCCGTCCCCGTCCCGGCGTGCGCTGATCGGCTGGGGCGGTGCCGGGCTCGCGCTCGGTGCCGCCGCGGCCGGCGGCGCGGTGGCGATGGCCCGCACGGGCGACGACGTGGATCCGGTGGGCGCCGGCACGGGCGCCGCGATCGACTTCCACGGCGAACGGCAGGCCGGCATCGCCACCCCGGTGCAGGACCGGCTGCACTTCGCCGCATTCGATGTGCAGACCGACGACCGTGCGCAGTTCATCCAGATGCTGAAGGACTGGACGGCGGCCGCGCGCCGGATGACCGCCGGGCAGGCGGTCGGCGAGGGCGCGTACGGCGGTCTGGCCGAGGCGCCGCCGGACGACACCGGTGAGGCGCTGGGGCTGAAGCCGTCGCGGCTGACGCTGACGATCGGCTTCGGGCCGTCGCTCTTCGAGAAGTACGGCGAGGCGTTCGGCATCGCGGACGCCCGCCCCGAAGCCCTCGAAGAGCTGCCGAAGTTCGCCGGCGACAACCTCGACAGGAACCGCAGCGGCGGCGACCTGTGCATCCAGGCCTGCGCGGACGACCCGCAGGTCGCCGTGCACGCCATCCGCAACCTGGCCCGCATCGGCATGGGCAAGGTCGTCATCCGCTGGTCCCAGCTCGGCTTCGGGAAGACCTCGTCGACCACCCCCGAGGCGCAGACCCCGCGCAACCTCATGGGGTTCAAGGACGGCACCCGCAACATCGCGGGGACGGAGACGGACCGGCTGAAGAAGTTCGTGTGGGTGGGCGAGGAGGACGGCCCGCGATGGATGGCCGGCGGCTCCTACCTGGTCGCCCGCCGCATCCGTATGCACATCGAGACCTGGGACCGCACCTCGCTCCAGGAACAGGAGGACATCTTCGGCCGCGACAAGGGCGAGGGCGCCCCGGTCGGCAAGGCCAAGGAGCGCGACGAGCCGTTCCTGAAGGCGATGCTGCCCGACGCGCACGTCCGGCTCGCGCACCCCGCCTCCAACGACGGGGCGACGATCCTGCGCCGCGGCTACTCCTTCACCGACGGCACCGACGGTCTCGGCCGCCTGGACGCGGGCCTGTTCTTCCTCGCCTACCAGCGGGACCCGCGCACGGGGTTCATCCGTATCCAGCGCAACCTGGCCCTCGACGCGCTCAACGAGTACATCCAGCACGTGGGTTCGGCGCTCTTCGCGGTCCCGCCCGGCGTCCGCGACTCCGGCGACTGGTGGGGCCGGACGCTGTTCTCCAAGGAGGCGTGAGGGCCGATGTTCTCCAACTACCTGATCGGCCTGCGCGAGGGGCTCGAGGCGAGCCTCGTCGTCTGCATCCTCATCGCCTACCTGGTGAAGACGGACCGCCGGGACGCGCTGCGGCCCATCTGGATCGGCATCGGGGTCGCGGTCGCCCTGGCGCTCGGCTTCGGCTGCGCGCTCGAATTCGGCTCGCAGGAGCTGACGTTCGAGGCGCAGGAGGCGCTCGGCGGCTCCCTGTCGCTGCTCGCGGTGGGCCTGGTGACGTGGATGGTGTTCTGGATGCGGCGCACCGCCCGGCATCTGAAGGCCGAGCTGCACGGCAAGCTGGACTCCGCCCTTCAGATGGGCACGGGCGCGCTGGTCGCCACCGCCTTCCTCGCCGTGGGCCGGGAGGGCCTGGAGACGGCCCTGTTCGTGTGGGCGTCGGTGCGCGCGGCCGGCGACGGCAGCCCGCGCCCGCTGGTCGGCGCCGCCCTCGGCATCGTCACGGCGATCGTCCTGGGCTGGCTGTTCTACCGCGGCGCGCTGCGCATCAACCTCGCCAAGTTCTTCACCTGGACCGGCGGCATGCTGGTCGTCGTGGCGGCGGGCGTGCTGGCGTACGGCTTCCACGACCTCCAGGAGGCGCGCTGGCTGCCGGGGCTGAGCGACCGCGCCTTCGACATCAGCGACACCGTCGATCCGGCGAGCTGGTACGGCACTCTGCTCAAGGGTGTCTTCAACTTCCAGCCCGACCCGACGGTCCTCCAGGTCACGGTGTGGCTGCTGTACCTGATCCCGACACTCGCGCTCTTCCTCGCCCCGGTAGGGTTCGCCTCCGGGAAGGGGAAGGTGAAGGAACCTGATGAGCAGGGATCGCGGCCCTCGAAAGCTCCGCAGGCTTGACCGGAGCGCACTGATAGCGGCATCGCTGACCGCTTTGTCGTTGACGGCAAGCGGATGCGTGGTGGTCCACGGGGAGAGGGAAGTACTCCCGTCGGCCACCAGGGCGGAGGCCGCCAAGGCCCTCCAGCAGTTCACCACCGCGTACAACGAGGCCGACAAGGCCTACGACAGTTCGCTGGACGCCGACCATGTCAGCGGCGCCCTCGGTGACATCGACGGGGCGCGGCTGAAGGCGGGCAAGGCGCTCAGCCCGGACGGCAACCCGGCGCACACCCCGCTGGAGCTGTCGGACACCAAGTTCACGATCCCCAAGAAGGCGGGCTGGCCGCGCTGGTTCGTGGCCGACGCGGCCGCCAACAAGGGCGCGACCGCCCGCTGGGTCTTCGTGTTCAGCCGGAACAGCCTGGCCGAGCCGTGGGAGGCGTCGTATCTGACGCTGATGGCCCCCGCCGACGTACCGCAGTTCAAGACGGACAAGGACGGCTGGGCCGAGGCCGTCCCCGCGAACTCCACCGAACTGGCCGTGGCGCCCGAGGACTTGAGCAAGGACTACGCGGCCTATCTCAAGGACGGCGGGAACACCTTCGCGGACGGCCGCCACACCAGCGGATGGCGGACCAAGCGGGCCAAGGAGGCCGAACGGCCGGGCCTGGTCCGGCAGTACATCGACGAGCCGCTGACGGGCGGGGACTACGCGCCGCTGGCGGTGCGCACGAAGGACGGCGGGGCGCTGGTGTTCTTCACCACCCGCCACTACGAGAAGGAGACGGCCCACTCCGGTGCCGCCGTCCCCGCCCCGGACAAGGCCGTGCTGGCGCTGACGACCGGTGAGATCAAGCAGTCGCTGACGGTGGAGATCGTCTCCAACGGGGCGGCCCTGGACCCGAAGGGCTCCGGCAAGGTGCAGATCATCGGCCGGACCCAGGGCATGACGGCGGCGAAGGGCGAGTAGCGAGTGCCGTGACGGGGGCGGCTCGGCAGCGCCCCCAAGGGGCGCAGGCCTGTATCGATTTGAGTGCGGCTCCGTCGCCTGGGCGCGACCAGCCACGATGGCGCCGCAGACACACGACGGCGCATCGCGGCTCTTCCAGCGGAGCGTCTAGTGGCGGCGCAGGGGCCAGGCCGCGGAGACGTGGTCGGGCTCCTCGCCGACATAGCGGGCGCAGGCGTCGGTGAGGGTTTCGAGGAGGCTGAGGGGGTCGGGCAGCGGGTGCTCCAGGCCGCGTACCCAGTGCACGGTCCGGCCCTCGCCGGGTAGCTGCGCGGGCGGTACGAGGACATAGGACCCGCGGCAGTGCCAGCGCAGTCCCGGGTGCTCGTCCATGGTCTCGGGGTGGCAGTCCAGCTCGCAGGGCCACCACTCGTCCTCGTCCGCGGGGGTGCCGCGGGTGAGGGTGAAGAACAGCAGGCGGCCGTCGTCGCTCTCGGCGACCGGGCCGACCTCGATGCCCGCGCCGAGCAGCCGCTCCAGCGCCTCGCGCCCGGCCTCGGCCGGCACGTCGAGCACGTCGTGGACCATGCCGGTGGCGGTGATGAAGTTGGCCTGCGGCTGGTGCCTGGCCCACCGTTCGATCTGTCCTCGATCGGTGGTGGACTGCGTCTGCCAGGCGAAGGACACCGGGTGCCGGGCCGGGGTGGGGCAGCCGACGCGGTCACAGGAACACCGGTAGCCGGAGGGGTGCGCGGCGGGCGCGAGGGGCAGTCCCGCCGCCGCGGCGGCGAGCAGCAGGTCCTCCCGGCCACCGTCGCCGGTGGCGTCCTTGGGGCGGCGTCCGCGCAGCCACTGGGAGAGTTTGCCCTGCATGCCGGTCCGGCCGCCCAACTCCGCGCTCATCTATCCCCTCGCCTCGCTGTCGTGCGGAACAGCATGCCCTATGGTCCCACCATCGTGCGCTTCGGGGGGCCTTAGCGGACAACCGGGCCAGGTGGGGCGAGGTGCACACAGCACATCGATCAGCGGTAATGGGATCCTTTGGCGGGATTTACATCTCTACCGTGCGTGCGGGGCGATGCCGTGCAGGGCGTAGTCGACGAGGGTGTCGGTGTACTCGTACGTGATCGGGCCCGTGTACTGGAGCCAGCGCTGGGCGAGGGGTGAGACCCAGAGTTCGAGGGCGATGCGCGGGTCGACCTCCTGGCGGACCTGGCCGGCCTCCTGGGCGGCGCGCAGCCGGTCGACGTACTGCAAGAGCGAGGGTTCGAGCAGCTTGGTCATGCAGACCCGGCCGAGCTCCTCGTTGACCACGCCCTCGGCGGCCAGGGCGCGGGCCGGGATCTCGAAGCGGGGGTCCTTGAGCTGGTCGACGGTGAGGCGCAGGACGGCCTTGAGGTCGGCGGCGAGGTCGCCGGTGTCGGGGATGGCGAACTCGTACTCCGGGCCGGCTTCCCGGGACGCCTGTTCGCTGAGGTCGAGGAAGGCCTCCAGCAGGACGTCCGCCTTCGACGACCACCAGCGGTAGATCGTCTGCTTGCCGACGCCGGCGCGGGCGGCGATGCCCTCGATCGTGGTCCTGGGGTAGCCGACCTCTCCGACGAGGGCGAGTGCGGCGTCGTAGATGGCCCGACGGGACCTCTCGCTCCGGCGGGTGGAGTTGGGTGCGGGCTGCTGAGCGGACTTTTGAGCTGCCATGGCTCGAATTTATCAGGTTGACAAGACGGAGCGTCTCGCCGGATCCTGGGCGGGTCGATGAAAAGAGACGATACGTCTCGTTCACCAGGAAGTGTGAAAGGAGCCCCACCATGGCCCGAAGCGGCGGAAACATGCTCGGAGTCGGCGGTACCCGCCGGAACCTCGGCCGCAAGGCGCTGCGCGGCGGCGGTCGGAACGGCCGGATCGGCGGCGGCGTCGACCCCCAGGCCCAGAAGAAGGAACTGCTGCGCAAGCTCCAGGAGAAACGACAGGGAGGGGACGGCACGGCCGAAGAGTCCTCATGACCGGCCCGCCAGGTGGGCCGGCGCCCCGCCTCCTGGGATGTTCTGAAAGTCCCGCGAGGGTACGTGCCGGGCGCCACGGGTGCTGTGCGGGACTTTCGAAACACCCCTAGAGCTCTGGCTCCCGGTCCTCGGCCGGGGGCCAGGCGTCGCCCCAGTCCGTGTCGCGGGCCGCTCTGTAGAGGTCGCCGTGCCGTTTGGTGACCGTGGTGCGGCGCAGGGCGGGTTCGGTCTCGCAGAGGTCGAGGAGGACCTGGCCCTTGCGGATCTGGGGTTTGCGGACGACGCGGGCGGGCGCCGGAGTGACCGGGAGGCGGGTGGCGGCGACGTAGCTGAACTTCTCGTCCTCGTAGGCGAGGGAGCCGCCCTTGATCTGCCGGTGCAGGGACGAGCGGCTGACCCTCGTCGAGAAGTGACACCAGTCCGTGCCGGGGACGATGGGGCAGGCGGCGCTGTGCGGGCAGGGGGCGGCGATGTGGAAGCCGGCGGCGACGAGGCGGTCGCGGGCCTCGATGACACGGGCGTAGCCGTCGGGAGTGCCGGGTTCGACGATGACGACGGCCTGCGCGGCGGACGCGACGGTGTCGAGGAGGGCGGTGCGGTCGGCGGCGGTGAGTTCGTTGAGGACGTAGGAGACGGTCACGAGGTCGGTGGGGTCCAGGGCGAGGGCCGAGCCGATGCGGGCCCGGTGCCACCGGACCTCCCTCAGCGCCGGGTTCGCCGCGGCGATCTCCCTGCCGGCCGCGAGGGCGGGCTCGGCCCAGTCCAGCACCGTGACGCCGCGCTCGCCGGGCCAGGTCGCGCTGACGGCCCACGTCGCGGCGCCGGTCCCACCGCCGACGTCGACATGACTGCCGGGCACCCACTCCGGCACGGCGTCGGCGAACGCCTCCAGCGCCGCGTGGACCGCCTCGAAGGTGGCGGGCATGCGGTACGCGGCGTATGCGGCCACGTCGGCCCGGTCGCGCAGGATCGGGGCGTCGGTGGGGGTGGCCCCGCGGTAGCTGGCGATCAGCCGGTCGACGGCCTGCGCGGCCTGGCGGGGCGGGAGGCCGTCGAGGAGGGTGGCCAGACTGCTGCGCAGGGCATCTGCCGGGGATGCGGGGTCGTTCACCCGGCGATTCTACGAGCGCGCCCGGCATGGGCGGCACCCGGCTTTCCTCGCCCCCGCCGCCCCTACCCGTCCCGTCCCTGGGGGCTGCGCCCCCAGACCCCCGCTGTCGGCCCTCCGGGCCTCGTCCTCAAACGCCGGACGGGCTGAAATTCAGCCCCTCCGGCGTTTGAGGAGCGGGGTCTGGGGCGGAGCCCCAGAAGGACGGGACGGGTAGGGGCGGCGGGGGCGAAAACCACCCGGTTCGTCACATGGCCCGGACCGCCCGCGCCACCCGCGTCCCGGCCGCCGCCCGCGGCCCGCTGTCCGGCGGCGTTCTGCGGCGCGGATGCACCGTGTTCGCCAGCAGGACCAGGAACGTGTCCGTCACCGGGTCCAGTACCAGCGAGGTCCCCGTGAACCCCGTATGGCCCGCGGCTCCCCGTCCCGCCAGCTCTCCCATGAACCACGGCTGGTCGACGCCGAACCCCAGGCCGGGCGGGGTCAGCAGCAGTTCCACGAAGTCGGGGCCCAGGATGCGGGCGGGGCCGTAGGAGCCGCCGGACAGCAGTGCTCGGCAGAAGACGGCGAGGTCGCGGCCGGTGGAGAAGAGGCCCGCGTGGCCGGCGACCCCGCCCAGCGCCCAGGCGTTCTCGTCGTGGACGACGCCCCGCAGCATGCCCCGGTCCGCCTTGGCCCATGGCCGTCGCTGGTCCTCGGTCGCCGCGGCGCCGGGGCAGGGGCCGAAGCGGGTCGCGGTCATGCCGAGGGGACGGGTGATGCCGTCGTGGACGAGGACGTCGAGGGTGCGGCTCGTGAGGCGTTCCAGGACGTGCTGGAGCAGCAGGAGGTTCAGGTCGGAGTAGCAGTAGGTGCCGGGTACGCCGACCGGCGGCTCCGCCCGCAGCATCTGGAGGCGCTCGGCGTCGTCGGCGCAGTCGTACAGCGGGAGTTCGGGGCGCAGCCCCGAGGTGTGGGTGAGCAGTTGGCGCACCGTGACGTCGTGCCGGGCGGCCGCACGGAAGTCCGGCAGGTACGCGCCGACCCGCGCGTCGATGCCCAGCGTGCCGCGCTCGATCTGCTGCACGGCGGCGACCGAGGTGAAGAGCTTGGTGAGGGAGGCCAGGTCGAAGAGGGTGTCCGTGGTCATCGGGACGCGTGCCTGGGGCGGCAGTTCCACCCCGGCGTCCTCCTCCTCGTCGTAGGAGGCGTACCGCACCGCCCAGCCCGCCGCCTCCTCGACGGCGAGGTACGGCCCCCGCCCGACGGCCAGCACGGTCCCGGCCGCCCAGGGGCGCGGTCCGGTGGTGAGGTCGTGGACCTCCCGGACGAGGTGACGGATCTCCTCGGGGTCGAGTCCGGCCCGTTCCGGCGTGTCCCCGCGCAGTCTCGGCGCGCTCAGTTCTCTGCTCCCTCGGTATCCGTACGTCTGTTCCAGGGACGGCACATTCCCATGAAGCAGGCCAGCGCCACCAGTGCTGCGGCCAGTTGGACGACGGCCATCGGGACGGCGGTGTCCTCGCCGGCGATGCCCACGAGGGGCGATGCGACGGCGCCGATGAGGAAGGAGGACGTCCCGAGGAGCGCGGAGGCGGACCCGGCGGCGTGCTTGGTGCGGAGCAGGGCGAGGGCCTGGGTGTTGGGGAGGGTGACGCCCATCGCGGACATCAGAACGAAGAGCGCGGCGGCCACGGGTACGAGTCCCACCTCGCCGAACACGTCGAGGGACATCAGCAGCAGCGCGGTCGCGGCGAGGATGACGATCGCCAGGCCCGCGCCCAGCACCCGGTCCAGGCTGACCCGCCCCACCAGCACCTTGCCGTTGATCTGGCCGACGACGACCAGGCCGACCGAGTTGAGTCCGAACAGCAGGCTGAAGGTCTGCGGCGAGGCGCCGTAGATCTCCTGGATCACGAACGGGGACGCCGCTATGTACGCGAAGAGGGCGGCGAAGGCGAACCCGCCCGCCAGGGTGTAGCCGGTGAAGGCGCGGTCGGCGAGCAGTCCGCGCATGGCACGCAGGGCCTCGCCGACGCCGCCGCCGTGCCGGTCCTGCGCCGCCAGGGTCTCGGGAAGCTTTCGCCAGACCAGACCGGCGAGCAGCACCCCGACCACCGTGAGCACGACGAACACGCCCCGCCAGTCCGTCACCCGCAGTACCTGGCCGCCGATGAGCGGCGCCACGATCGGGGCGACCCCGGAGATCAGCATGAGGGTGGAGAAGAAGCGGGCCATGGCGACGCCGTCGTAGAGGTCGCGTACGACCGCCCGCGCGATCACTATCGCCGCCGCGCCCGCGAGGCCCTGCGCGAGCCGGAAGGCGACCAGGGACTCGACGGTGGGTGCGAGGGCGCAGAGCGCGGTGGCGACGACGTAGACGGCCAGGCCCGCCAGCAGCGGGCGTCTGCGGCCCCAGCGGTCGCTCATCGGGCCGACCACCAGTTGCCCGAGCGCCATGCCGGCCAGGCAGGCGGTGAGCGTGAGCTGGACGGTCGCGGCGGGCGCGTGCAGGGAGCGGGTGACCTCCGGGAGCGCGGGGAGGTACATGTCCATCGCCAGCGGGGGCGTGGCGGTCAGGCCGCCGAGGATCAGGGTGACGAGGAGGCCTGTGCGGCGCAGGGAACGGACGGATGGTCGCTTCGCCGTGTCTGCCGCCGACTGCGGCACGTCCTGTGCCGGCCCCCCACGGTCGCCCATGCGCCCCTCCCCCTTCGACTGATCCGCCCTCTATGCTCTCAGCTCGTACACAGTGCCGAGGGTCACACGAGCGAGGGGCGGGCCGCAGTGGCGGAGCGAAGCGTGCGGTGGGGGATCCTGGCGACCGGAGGGATCGCGGCCGCGTTCACGGCGGACCTCGTCGATCTGCCGGACGCCGAGGTGGTGGCGGTGGCCTCGCGGTCCCAGACGTCGGCGGACGCGTTCGCGGAGCGGTTCGGGATTCCGCGGGCGTACGGCGACTGGAACGCGCTCGCCGAGGACGGCGACATCGATGTCGTGTACGTCGCCACCCCGCACGCGGCCCACCGCGCCGCGGCCGGGATGTGCCTGGAGGCCGGGCGGAACGTGCTGTGCGAGAAGGCGTTCACGCTGAACGCGCGGGAGGCCGGGGAACTGGTCGCCCTGGCGCAGGCGCGCGGCAGCTTCCTGATGGAAGCGATGTGGATGTACTGCAATCCCCTGGTCCGGCGTCTGAAGGCCCTGGTGGCGGACGGCGCGATCGGCGACGTCCGCCATGTCCAGGCCGACTTCGGGCTGGCCGGTCCCTTCCCGCCCGCGCATCGCCTGCGCGATCCGGCGCAGGGCGGCGGCGCGCTGCTGGACCTCGGCGTGTACCCGGTCTCCTTCGCCCAGCTGCTGCTCGGCGAGCCGTCGGACGTCGCCGCGCGCGCGATGCTGTCGCCCGAGGGCGTCGACCTCCAGACGGGTGCCCTGCTCTCCTGGGACAGCGGGGCGCTGGCCTCGCTGCACTGCTCCATCGTGGGCGGTACGGCGAACTCCGCGTCGGTGACCGGCTCGGGCGGCCGTATCGACGTGCCGAACGGCTTCTTCTTCCCGGACCGCTTCGTCCTGCACCGCGACGGCCGTGACCCCGAGGAGTTCACGGCCGACCCGGCGGACGGGCCGCGCAACAGCCTGCGGCACGAGGCCGCCGAGGTGATGCGTGCCCTGCGGGCCGGCGAGACGGAGTCCCCGCTGGTGCCGCTGGACGGCACGCTCGCCGTGATGCGGACGCTCGACGCGATCCGGGACCGGGTCGGCGTCCGCTACCCGGGCGAGGCCCCCGAGGAGGGTTCCGGCGAGGACCTCGCGCCCGCGCTCACGCCGGCGTGAGCCCCGGCTCCCCCACCTCCGTGACGAAGGACGCGGCCGTCGTGACCGGCGCCCCGGGCGTGGTCACGTACGGCACCGTCTTGAACTCGGTCCGCGCGAGCTGCTGTCCGAGCGCGACGGTCACGTATCCGCGGCGCCCGTTGTAGAACTTCATGTGCGGGTTGGCCCGCATGTACGTGTCCCAGTTGGCGGGCCTGTCGGTGCCGTCGCGGCCGCTGGCGATCGACGTGGCGACGATCTCCGTGCCGAGCGTGGCGGAGTCGGGGTCGTCGAAGTCGTCCTTGATGTCGAAGCCGTACCCGACATGGACGTCACCGGTCAGGACCATCAGGTTCTCGATCCCGGCGGCCTGGGCCCCGTCCAGCACCCGGCGCCGGGAGGCGCGGTAGCCGTCCCAGGCGTCCATCGACACCCGGGAGGGCGCGGTCAGGTCGAACTTCCGCTGGGAGAAGGTGACCTGCTGCGGTACGACGTTCCACAGCGCCGCCGAGTCGCGCCAGCCGTCGAGCAGCCAGCGTTCCTGTGTCGCGCCGGTCATCGTGCGGGCCGGGTCGTCGACGTCCGGGCCGGGGATCTGGGCGCCGTCGCCGTACACCTGGTTGGAGCGGTACTGCCGGGTGTCCAGCACGTCGAACTGGGCGAGCCGGCCCCACGTCAGACGCCGGTAGAGCTGCATGTCGGGGCCGACGGGACGCTGCGGGCGGCGCAGGGGCTGGTTCTCCCAGTAGGCCCGGTAGGCGGAGGCCCGGCGCAGCAGGAACTCCTCCGGCGGGACGCTGTTCTCCGGGGTGTCGTCGGCGTAGTTGTTCTCGGTCTCGTGGTCGTCCCAGGTGACGACGAAGGGGTGCGCGGCGTGCGCGGCCCTGAGGTCGGGGTCGGACTTGAAGAGGGCGTAACGCAGCCGGTAGTCCTCCAGCGTCACGGTCTCCCGGTTGTACAGGGCGGGGAGCGTGCGGTCGGTGTAGTTGCGGTAGCCGCCGACGGAGTTGACCGCGTACTCGTACAGGTAGTCGCCGAGGTGGAGGACGACGTCCACGTCGTCCTGCGCGAGATGGCGGTACGCCGTGTAGTAGCCGTCGCTGTACGCCTGGCAGGAGACGGCCGCGAGGGTCAGTGAGCTCGCCGCGCCGGTCGTCGCGGGCGCGGTGCGGGTACGGCCGGTCTCGCTGATCCAGGTGCCCGCGCGGAAGCGGTAGTAGTAGACGCGGTCCGCGCCGAGCGCGCCGACCTCGACGTGGACCGTGTGGTGGAACTCCGGGTACGCGATGGCGGCGCCGCGTCTGGCGATCCTGGTGAACTTCTCGTCGTGGGCCAACTCCCAGTGCACGGTGATCCGTTGGGCCGGCAGTCCGCCGTCGGGCTGGTAGGGGGCGGGGGCGAGACGGGTCCACAGCAGGACCGAGTCGGGCAGCGGGTCGCCGGAGGCGACGCCGAGGGTGAAGGGGTCGTTGTCGATCCTGCGGGCGTCGAGCTCGGCGGCACTCGCCGCGCCGGCCGCCGGCAGGTTCACTGCGAAGGCGAGCGCGGCGGCCGCGCCGGTGACGGTCAGGAAGCGGCGGCGGCCGATGTGGCGGGCGGCCGCACGCAGTTCGGGGGCGTGCTGGGGCGCGTGTCTGGTGGTGGTCATCCGGTCCTCCCCTGCCTGATGGATGCATGAGGC
Organism: Streptomyces sp. AC550_RSS872; assembly: GCF_019049285.1. GTDB lineage: Bacteria > Actinomycetota > Actinomycetes > Streptomycetales > Streptomycetaceae > Streptomyces. The sequence goes on along the minus strand of NZ_JAGMUL010000063.1, from coordinate 22,029 downwards.
ATTGGAGTGGCCGGGGACGACACTCGCTTGGCGCGTACACAACACTCGGATGGCGGATGGATGAGTTCCGGATGGCGGACCCTCCCGTACGCTGCGGCCCCATGCTGCATTTCCCGGGGGACAACCCCCGGACCCCCGGCAGAAAGGCAGGTCGGTCGGCATGACCGGCGCGAACATCGCGAGGCGAACCCCAGTGAATGACAGGCAAACGGACGCGAGGATCGCCGTGGTGACCGGCGCGGGCTCCGGCATCGGCCGCGCCGTCGCGGCGGAGCTGCTGCACGCGGGCTGGTCGGTGGCGCTGGCCGGACGGCGCGTCGAGACGCTGGAGGAGACGGCGGCACTGGTGCCGGACGGGGCCGCTCTCGCCGTACGGACGGACGTCTCACGGCAGGAGGACGTGGCCGCGCTGTTCGCCGCCACCGTGGAGCGGTTCGGGCGGGTCGACCTGCTGTTCAACAACGCGGGGACGTTCGGGCCGGGCGGGGTGCCGGTCGAGGAGCTGTCGTACGACGCCTGGCGGCACGTGGTGGACACGAACCTCAACGGGGCGTTCCTGTGCGCACAGGCGGCGTACCGGCAGATGAAGGAGCAGGACCCACAGGGCGGCCGGATCATCAACAACGGGTCTATTTCCGCACATACACCCCGGCCACACTCCGTCGCCTACACGGCGACCAAGCACGCGCTGACCGGACTGACCAAGTCCCTGTCCCTGGACGGCCGCCCCCACAACATCGCGGTCGGCCAGATCGACATCGGCAACGCGGCGACCGATATGACCGCGCGGATGCGGACCGGCGCCCTCCAGGCCGACGGGTCGGTGGTGCCCGAGCCCGTGATGGACGTGGCCGACGTGGCACGGACCGTGCGGCACATGGCGGAGCTGCCGTTGGAGGCGAACGTGCAGTTCGCGACGGTCCTGGCGACGGCGATGCCGTACGTGGGACGCGGCTGAACGGTCAACCTATACAAGCGGAATTCTGCCGTCCGGTGCATTGCGACCGGTGAGGAGCATATGCTCGACTCTCCTCCACAATAGCTTCACACTTGACGCACAAAGCTTCCGCTGACCACTCCGAGGGGGGGATGCGGCAGCCGTTCCATGACACCGGGTGGGGGTGGACCTCGCGTGGGACCGCGAGGTACGCACCGGTGCGTGGAACGGCTGCCGCCTACGTCTCTCGCTCACCGTCCGAGGATCCGGTCGACCTCCGCCACCTGCTCGGCCGTGAGCGGCCCCTTCGCCAGCGCGCCGGCGTTCTGCTCGGCCTGGGCGACCGAACGGAACCCCGGGATCGGCACGGTGCGCGGGCTGCGGGCCCACAGCCAGGCCAGAGCGCCCTGGCCGAGGGTACGGTCGCCGCTGGTGAGGACGTCCTTCAGCGCGTCGACTCGGGCCAGCCAGTCCGGGTCGGCGCCGGATCCGTCCTCGAAGCCCTTCAGCCACTGAGGCGGCCGGCTGCGGATGTCCCCGGCTTCCAGGGCCTGCCCCGTCCGGCGCTTGCCGGTCAGCAGACCCATCGCCAGCGGGCTGCGGTTGATGCTGGCCAGCCGCAGCTCCTCGCACAGCGCGAACATCTCCGGCGCGTCCTGGAGCACATTCGCCATGTGCTGTACGGCCGCACAGTGCTCCCCGCGCGCGAACACGGCGGCGCGGGCCGGGTCGTCGGTGCTCCACGCGTAGGCGCGGATCAGCCCCTCCCGCACGAACTCCTCGCACACCTCACGCAGCTCGGCGGCACGCTCCGGGTCGGCATCGGAGAGGTGCAGCTGGTAGAGGTCGACGTAGTCGGTGTCCAGGCGCTTCAGGGACGCGGTCAGCGCACGGCGGGCGTACGGCACGCTGTCGTCGGCGCCGGTGAGGGTGCGGCTGTCCTCGTCGAAGACGTTGCCCCACTTGGTGGCGACGACGACATCGGCGCGGCGTTTGCCGAGGGCACGGCCGAGGACGCGTTCGCTGTGGCCGGCGCCGTAGGTGTCCGCGGTGTCGAAGAAGGTGACGCCCAGATCGAGGGCGCGCCGGACGGCCCGTACGGTCTCCTCGTCGTCGACCTTGCCCCAGCCGAGCGGCTGCCCGTCGACGGACTGCCACTCACCGCCGATGGCCCAGCATCCGAAGCCGAGGGCGCTGACCTCGATGCCCGTACGTCCCAAAGTCCTCTTGGTCTCCATGAGGGAGGACATTAGGAGTTGGAGTGCACACGAGGGCAAGCGCTTGTGAGGCCTTCTTCGGGATGCGGGCCATGCGGGCGGTCAGCTCGGCCCTGTCGTTTGGATCACCCCGGCGTCGCGGGGCCTGGCACGCGCATCTGCGGCGTTGTCGTCGGTTGCCAACGCTCCGCGTTGGCGCCCTCCTCCGCCTTGCAGCTGCACGCACCAGGCCCCGCTCGGGTCGGCTGAAAGGAGCCGCGCCTCACAGCCGGGCTGATCCAAACGACAGGGCCTAGGCCTGGCCGGTCTCGAAGCGGGAGATCCTGCCGTCGTCCTCGACCTCGAAGTGCCAGCGGGTGCGCATCTCGCCCCAGGTGTCGTTGCGGTAGTGGGTGAGAAGGTCGCGGCCCCGGTTCGACTCGTTGTCGACTTCCATGTGGCCGTTGGAGGCGAAGATCTCCCGCTCGATCCAGTCGGCGAGGTCGCGGTCGGTGCCGTCGTCCGCCATGGTCGCGCCCGGCGCGAGGATGCTCAGGAAGCCCTCGCGGTCATGGGCGTTGACGGCGGTGACGAAGGCACGGACGGCGGGGTCGCTGAGTTTGGACGTCTGAATCGTCATACCGGTCAGACTCACACCGCCTCCGTCGGCCCGCCACCCGAACAGCGGCGAGAGCGGGCCGGGTGGGTGTCGGCGGTGCGACGGTGGATATACGGGAGGTCGTCCTGCCCGTGCCATCTACCGTGCTGTCTGTTCCGGGAGTCACCGTGAGTGCTTACGACCGACGTGATCTGGGCCTGCTGCTGCTCCGGCTGGGGGCCGGCGGGGTGCTGGCCGCGCACGGCGCGCAGAAGTTGTTCGGCTGGTTCGGCGGGCACGGCATCGAGGGGACCGGCCAGTTCATGGAGTCGGTCGGCTACAAGCCGGGCAGGGCGAGCGCGACGGCGGCGGGCCTCGCGGAAACGGGCGGCGGCACCCTGCTGGCGCTGGGCCTGGCGACACCGGCGGCGGGTGCGGCGGCGGCCGGCGGCATGGCGGGCGCGGCCGCCGTGCACGCCCCGAACGGCTTCTTCAACCAGGAGGGCGGCTACGAGTACGCCGCCACCCTCGCCCTCGCCGCGACCGGCCTCGCCATCGCCGGCCCCGGCCGCCTCTCCCTCGACCACGCCCTCGGCCATGTCTTCGACCGCGGCTGGATGGTGCCGACGGCGCTCGGGGCGACGGCGGCTGTGACGGCGCTGGTGGTGGGGGCACGGAACCGGCGGCTGGACCGGGCGGAGAAGGAGGAGCAGGCGGGGCTGTTCGACGAACAGGAGGCACTGTTCGGGGAGTAGGCGGTTCGGCGAGTAGGCGGTTCGGGAAGCAGGCGTTCAGGGAGCAGGCGGCCGGGAAGCGGAGGCAGGTGGGTCCGTCACCGCCGCCCGCCGAACTCCCAGTCATGGACCTCGATGTCGGCATACCGCTCCGGAGTCAGTACAGCACGTGCCGAGTCCGGGTCCGGGGCCCGCAGCAGCACGGCCGTACCCAGCCAGGTGGCGCCGTCGTCGGACAGCAGGGGCCCGTACGCGATCAGTTCGTCCCGGTCGGCCGGCACGGCGAGGTCGGCGGCCGCGCCCGCGCCGAGACCGAGCACCAGGTACCGGTTGCCGCCGGTGCGGCCACCGGGGAAGTCCCACATGGTGCGCCCCAGCAGATTGCACCACCGGCGCAGCAGCACGTCCCGGTACACGCCCGCCTGGTAGTTCGGCTCGTCGAAGGCGAACGCGCGGGCGGCGGCGGGATCGGGCAGGTCGACGATGTGCACACTGCCGGTGGGCGTCTCGCCGTCATCCGCGAAGGTGGGGCCGCGCGCGATCAGCTCCTTCGCGTACCGGTCCATGTAGGACCAGTGCGCCTCCAGCAGTTCCCCGCGCGAGGTGACCGAGCCGGGCCGATCGCGGTGGTAGCAGAAGTACTCCATGCCACCAGAGCCTTCCCGACGCAGGGCGGCAACTCAACGGACTTTCCCGTCCCCGGGTGACCCCGTACCCAGCTGCCGGCTCACGTCCAGGGCGTGGCGACGAGCCGGATCCGCGCGTCGGGGCCGACGAGGGGTGCGGCGGTGGTGGGGAGCGGAATGTGGGCGACCCAGCGGGCGGGGGTGGGGTCCTCGTCGACGCGGGGTTCTCCGGCGACGCCGTGGTCTCGGATGGCACCCTCGATGTCCGAGTTCCAGGCGGCCCAGATACCGGGGCCCGCCTCGGGTGTGCCCACGTCGATGACGAGGGTGTCGGAGAAGTCGGCGGTCTGCTCCAGGTGGTCACCGAGGCTGAGAATGCCGTGCCGCTCGCGCAGGGAGATGAGCCGCAGATCGAGGATGAACCGCATGGGCTCGCCTTCGGACTGCCTCAGGCCACTGTTGAGAAAGGTGGTCGCGAGCGACACGTCAGCCGTGGCCGTCGTCGACGCGTCCTGCCCGTCCGGTCCAACGTCGAGCTGGATGGGACACCAGTGGGCCGCGAGCCGCTGATGCATCACGACGGGCAGCCCACGCACCGACAACCGCGTCTCGGCCTGCCACACGAGCTCACCGTCCCGGCGCAGTCGGTAGTCGACGAGCGAGGCCTCGATCCGGGTGTCCCCGAAGAGAAACCGCCGCAGGTTCTGGTACCCCTCCTCGGAGTTGACCATCCCGTAGCGCCCACTGTGACTCCTGTGCACGAACGCCCGATGCGCCCCCGGCACATACGCCCGCTCGATCTGCACGAGCCCGTCACTGTGCGGCCCGACGGCGGCGGAGGACAGCCCGAAGGCGACGTCGTAGTCGCCCGGATCGGTGCCGACCAGACAGAAGACCCGCTCGACGGGCAACGCCCCCGGCCCGCTCGGCATCCGACGGGCGTCCCACCCCTCGGGCGGCCCGTCGGGGTCGAAGTCGGCCTGCGGGGTGAGGTACTCGTACATCCGCCGGGGCCCGAAGATGTCCGCACCCTGAACCCCGGTCATGTCCCGGAGCCGCTCCAGCAGCCCGCCGCCGAGGTCGAAGGTGATGCCTCCGTGCGGGGTGCCGTAGGTGAAGAACTTCGCGACACAGCCGGCGGCGTCCCGCCCCCGTTCCGGCAGGACCTTGTGCAGCAGACACCGGCAGATCAGCCCGCCCATGGAGTGGGCGACGAGGATGACCGCGGGCGCCCCGGTCTTGTCGAGGATCAGATCGATCAGATCGAGCAGGTCAGCGGCAGCGGTCTCCAGCCGGTACTCCTGGGGGCTGCCACCCCAGGTGGTGGCCGAACGGTCGTAGAAGCGGTGGATCCAGACGGTGTTGGCGGGGATCTCGTCGTGCTGGGAGAGATAGGCCGACTGGTTTCCCTTCACGAGCAGCTCGTAGCCCTCCTCGCGCAGGAGGCGGAGCAGCGGGCTCTCGAACTGGTGGAAGTGCGGCTGATTGTGCGCGCCGACGCGGATGTGCACGGAGCCCTCGTTGAAGCCGTAGAAGGGGTCGTCCACGGCCTTGTCGATCCCTCGGGTTCCGCCGGCGAAGCCGCGGACGTAGACGAGGGGGAGTCTGCGGGGGTCGTCCACGGCTTGCCTCCGTTTGTCCTGGATTCACTCCTCCTGAGTCCTGAGTAGATGAAGACCGGGGCTCTGGCCTCCAGGGGTAGGCCGAATGGTGGCGTGCGGGACGGAAGAGCCCTCGGCCGGTCGGCGCGTCCCCCATGGGGAGCGGCTTGTCCGGTGGTGCGGGACAAGAGGAGGATTCCGGCGACAGCGGGCGCAGGAGGCGCTGGGCGGGACCGGAAACCGCCGTAGCAGCACGTCTGACCAGTAACAGCGCGGACTCGATGACCGCCACCCCCTCCACAACCGCTGATACTCGGCGGTAATGTCGCGCCCCGCCGGACGGAACGAAACCGGCGGGTGAGCGCGAAGGGGCCCCTCATGGCGACGGACACGGCTGCGGAGATGGAAGCGTCCGACGACCGTTGGCAGCGCATGTGGAGCCACCGCGAGCAACTGCTCAAGGTGGCCCGGCGCAGGTCGATGAGTGCGGAGGACGCCGAGGACGCGGTGCACGAGGCGATGCTGCGCGCCGCCGAACGCCCCGATCTGGACGACCAGCGGCTGGCCGCGTGGCTGACGACGGTGACGATGCGGCTGTGTGTCGACCGGTATCGGCAGGTGAACCGTGAGGCCGAGGTGCGCACCAGTCCCACCCTCGTCGCCCCCGGTCCCGTGCCCGTCGAGGAGGCGGTGTGCGACCGGGCCGAGGCGAAGTGGCTGGCGGTGCGCAGCGACGAGCTGCCCGAGCGGCAGGCCGAGGCGCTGCGGCTGAAGTCGCAGGACCTCGACGTCGGGCAGGTCGCCGTCCGGATGGGGCTGAGCTACCGGACCGTCGAGTCGCTGCTGGCCCGGGCTCGGCGGACGCTGCGGCAGTCGCTGGCCGCGACCCTCGGGTTCGCGCTGTTCCTCGTCGGGTGGGGCCGGCCGCGGGGCGGTGGCAAGGTGCAGGCGGCGGCGGTCGCTTCGACGGCGGCGACGCTGGCGGTGGCGGGGTTCGTGCTGCCGTACGCCCTCGATGGCAGCGGCGACGGCGGCGGTCCGGCCCGTCCGCCCGCCGTCGCCTCGCCCGGTGGCGCGGAGGCGCCGCAGCCCGACAGTGCTGACGGGGGGCGTACTCCGCGGGCGAACAAGCCCACGGCGACGACGGCCGAGCGCAGGGCGGCAACGGGGTCGCCGGCGGCGGAATCGCTGCGGCCCCTGTCCGTGCCGCCGCTTCCGGACGTGCCGGTGCCGCCGCTCCCGGTGTCCCCCCTGCCGGTCCTGTCCGCGCCGGACGTCCCGCAGGTGACGGAGCTCCCGGCACTGCCCGGCACCCCGGAGCTGCCCGGGACCCCCGAACTGACGACGCCCCCTGCTGACCTGTCCGAGTCCCCTGACCTGCCCCTCGAGCCCTCAGCGGCACCGTCCGCCGCACTCCCCCTGCCGACGGCGGCCTCACTGCCGTAAAAAAATCCGCGACCCGAGCGACGGACACCCCGCCCCTCCCCGTAGAGCAGATGTCAGAGCTTCTCCACGGGCATGGGCTGAAGGGTGGACCCGGATGGGTGTCGAGATCTGTGTGGAAGGGCTGACCAAGTCCTTCGGTCACCAGGTCATCTGGCAGGACGTCTCGCTGACGCTGCCCGCCGGGGAGGTCTCGGTCATGCTCGGCCCTTCGGGCACGGGCAAGTCGGTGTTCCTCAAGACGCTCGTCGGACTGCTGAAGCCGGAGCGCGGCTCGATCACGATCCAGGGCCGGGACATCACGCGGCTGCGCGAGCACGACCTCTACGAGGTACGGAAGCTCTTCGGCGTGCTGTTCCAGGACGGCGCGCTGTTCGGCTCGATGAACCTGTACGACAACATCGCCTTCCCGCTGCGCGAGCACACCCGTAAGTCCGAGAGCGAGATCCGGCGCATCGTGCTGGAGAAGATGGACATGGTCGGGCTGATCGGCGCCGAGGGGAAGCTGCCCGGCGAGATCTCCGGCGGGATGCGGAAGCGGGCGGGGCTCGCCCGGGCGCTCGTGCTCGACCCGGAGATCATCCTCTTCGACGAGCCGGACTCCGGCCTCGACCCGGTCCGCGTGGCCTACCTCAACCAGCTCATCGTCGACCTCAACGCCCAGATCGACGCGACCTTCCTGATCGTCACGCACGACATCGCCTCAGCCCGTCAGGTACCGGACAACATCGGGCTGCTGTTCCGCCGCGAGCTGGTGATGTTCGGGCCGCGCGAGGAGCTGCTGACCAGCGGCGAGCCGGTCGTACGGCAGTTCCTGAACGGCCGGATGCAGGGCCCGATCGGCATGGCGGAGGAGAAGGACGCCGCCCAGGTCGAGCAGGAGCTCGCCGCCCTCGGAGACGACGGCAAGGGCACACAGTCCCCCGGCGGTCGGACTCTGACTCCCCGCCTGCTGCCGGGGCCGGGCATCCCGCGGCCACCGCGCTGGGAGGCCATCGCCCGGCGCGAGGCCGCGCTGCACGAGGAGACGGTGGTGGACGCGTGAGCCTGTCACCGATCGGAGCGCTGCGGCACTCGGGCAGCCTGTTCGCGATGGCGCTCGACGTCGTGCGGACGATCCCGCGGCGGCCCTTCCAGGCAAGGGAGTTCATCCAGCAGGCGTGGTTCGTCGCGAGCGTGACGATCCTGCCGACGGCCCTCGTCTCCATCCCCTTCGGCGCGGTCATCGCGTTGCAGATCGGCAGCCTGACCCGGCAGCTCGGCGCCCAGTCCTTCTCCGGAGCCGCCTCCGTGCTGGCAGTGCTGCGCGAGGCCTCGCCGATCGTCACCGCGCTGCTGATCGCGGGCGCCGGCGGCACGGCGATCTGCGCCGACCTCGGGGCCCGGAAGATCCGCGACGAGATCGACGCGATGCAGGTGCTGGGCATCGACCCGATCCACCGGCTGGTCGTCCCGCGGGTGCTCGCATCGATGCTGGTGGCCGTCCTGCTCAACGGCCTGGTTTCCGTGGTCGGCGTCGCGGGCGGCTATTTCTTCAACGTCATCCTCCAGAACGGCACGCCCGGCGCCTACCTCGCCTCCTTCACCACCCTCGCCCAGCTCTCCGACCTGTGGGCGGCCGAGGTCAAGGCACTGGTCTTCGGCGCGATCTCGGGGATCGTCGCCTCCTACAAGGGACTCACCGCGAAGGGTGGTCCGAAGGGTGTGGGCGACGCCGTGAACCAGTCGGTGGTGATCACCTTCATGTTGCTGTTCGTGACCAACTTCGTGATGACCGCGGTGTACTTCCAGGTCGTCCCGCAGAGGGGTTGAGGGGCCAACCGATGAGACTTCTTGATCGCCCTCTGCGCTCGCTGGAAGCGCTGGGCACCCAACTCTCCTTCTACGGCCGCTCATTGGCCTGGACGGGCCGCACCCTGCGCCGCTACAAGAAGGAGATCCTGCGGCTGCTCGCGGAGGTCAGCTTCGGTCGCGGCGCGCTCGCCGTCGTCGGCGGCACGGTCGGCGTGATCGCCTTCCTGTCCTTCTTCACCGGCACCGAGGTCGGCCTCCAGGGCTACGCCGCCCTCAACCAGCTCGGCACCTCCAACTTCGTGGCGTTCCTCTCGGCGTACTTCAACACCCGGGAGATCGCCCCGCTGGTGGCCGGACTCGCCCTGTCCGCGACCGTCGGCGCGGGCTTCACGGCCCAGCTCGGCGCGATGCGGATCAGCGAGGAGACCGACGCGCTGGAGGTCATGGGCGTGCCCTCGCTGCCGTTCCTGGTGACTACGAGGATGATCGCCGGGTTCGTCGCCGTGATCCCGCTGTACGTGATCGGCCTGCTGTCCTCGTACCTCGCCGCCCGCACCATCACCACCGGCTACTACGGCCAGTCGGCCGGCACCTACGACCACTACTTCCAGCAGTACCTGCCCCCGGTCGACGTGCTGTGGTCCTTCGGCAAGGTGCTCGTCTTCGCCGTGCTGATCATCCTGGTGCACTGCTTCTACGGCTACTACGCGAGCGGCGGCCCGGCGGGCGTCGGCGTGGCGGTGGGCCGCGCGGTGCGGACCTCGATCGTGGCCATCAACGTTCTCGACTTCTTCCTGTCCCTGGCGATCTGGGGCGCCAACACGACTGTACGGATCGCGGGGTGAGCCGCCGGATGAGGGTGCGTCGCACGAGGGTGTGGAGACTGCGGTTGTACGGCGTCGTGTTTCTCGCCGTACTCGCGTTGCTGCTGTCGTTGTCCGTGGCCGTCTACCGGCAGGCGTTCACGCCGGTCGTACGGATCACGCTGGAGGCCGACAGCCTCGGCAACCAGCTGGACCCACGGGCCGACGTCAAGCTGCGCGGCCTGCTGGTCGGCGAGGTGCGCGAGGTGCGGGCCGACGGGACGAAGGCGACGCTCGACATCGCGCTCAAGCCGGAGCACGTCCAGTACATCCCGTCCGACGTCCACGCGCGGCTGCTGCCCAAGACGCTGTTCGGCGAGAAGTACGTCGACCTGGTGCCGCCTGCGCACTCCAAGTCCTCGTCGGCTCGCCCGATCCGCGCCGGTGACGTCATCACCCAGGACCGCACCAGGGCCGGCATCGAGGTCCAGCAGCTGATGAACGACCTGCTGCCCCTGCTGCGAACCGTCCAGCCCGGCAAGCTCAACGCCACCCTCTCCGCGTTCGCCACCGCCCTCGAAGGCCGCGGCGACCGCATCGGCGACAACCTCACCCGCCTGGAGGCCTACCTGCGCCGCCTCAACCCCCATCTGCCCTCCCTCACCGAGGACATCGCCCGATTCGCCGAGGTCGCCCGGATCTACGGCGACGCGGCGCCCGACCTGATGGAGATCCTGCGCAACACCGTCACCACCAGCCGCACCATCGTCCAGCAGAAGGACCGGCTGGCAGCGGCGCTGAGGACCACGGCCACGGTCGCGGGAACCGCCGAGGACTTCCTCGACGCGAACGGCGACCGGCTCATCACCCTCGGCCGGGTCTCCCGCCCGACGCTGGACCTGTTCGCCCGTTACTCCCCCGAGTACCCCTGCCTGCTGGCCGGTCTGGTCCGGCAGGAGAAGGCCTCGGAGGAGGCGTTCCGGGGCGGCAAGATGCACATCACGCTGGAGGTCGTACGGCCGCAGGGGGCGTACGAACCGGGCGAAGAGCCGCGCTACGGCGAGCGGTCGGGGCCCAACTGCCGTGATCTGCCGCATCCGCCGGTACCGGCACCGGGCGCCCACCTCGACGACGGTTCGAAGTCCGGGGGTTCGTCTGCGGGCGGCCCGCTGGGCGTCTCCGCGACCCGGGCCGAGCAGCGGGCGGTCAGCTCGCTCGTGGCCCCGGTCCTGGGCGTGCCCGCCGACGAGGTGCCGCCGGTGGCGACGCTGCTGTTCGGACCGCTGGCGCGCGGGACGGCGGTGACCGTCGCATGAGAACCGCAGGCGCACGGCAGACCGCCGCTCCCCTCATCAAGTTCAGCCTCTTCGCGCTGGTGACCATCCTGGCGACGGCTCTGCTCGCCGCCACCATCGTGAACATCTCCTTCACCCCGGAGCATCGCTATCGCGCGGTGTTCAGCGACGTCACCGGCCTGGAGGAGGGCGACGACATCCGGGTGGCCGGGGTGCGGGTCGGCGAGGTCGAGGGCATCCGGATCAAGGACCGGACCCTGGCCGAGGTGACCTTCACGGTCAGTGAGGACCGGCCGCTGCTCACCGGCACGGGCGCGGTCATCCGGTACCGCAACCTGGTCGGACAGCGGTACGTCGCGCTCACCGAGGGCGCGGGCGACGGCACCCGGCCGCTGCGGCCCGGCGCGACGATCCCGCTGTCCCGCACGCAACCGGCGTTGGACCTCAACGCCCTGCTGAACGGCTTCAAGCCGCTGTTCGCCGCGCTCAGCCCGAAGGACGTCAACCAGCTCGCCACCGAGATCATTCGCACGCTCCAGGGCGAGGGCGGCACCGTACACAGCCTGCTCGTCCACACGGCGTCGCTCACCTCGACGCTGGCCGGCCGCGACAAGCTGATCGGCTCGGTGATCGACAACCTCAACACCGTGCTGGGGACGCTGGACAAGCGCGGTGCCCGTTTCTCCCAGCTGCTCCAGCAGCTGCGCCGGGTCATCTCGGGCCTGTCCGCCGACCGCAAGCCCATCGGGCAGTCCTTGGTGAGCATCGGCGATCTGACGGAGGCCACCTCAGGGCTGTTGCAGGACGCGCGGCCGCCGCTGAAGGACGACATCGCCGAGCTGACCGAGCTCACCGGAACGCTGAACGACAACGAGAAGACCGTGGAGGGCGTGCTGAAGCGGCTGCCGAACAAGCTGGGCGAGCTGACGGGGACGGCGTCCTACGGCTCGTGGTTCAACTTCTACCTGTGTGACTTCGACGGCCGGATCGTGCTGCCGAAGACGAAGTCCGGGTCCCAGCAGGTGCTCACACCCGATCTGCATGTGGCGAGGGCGAGGTGCGGGGCATGAGCCGCAAGCATCGCCCGGAGCCGCTGTTCAAGGTGCGCGTGGAGCCGCCCCGGATCAGGCTCCCCCGGATCAGACTCCCCCGCATCCGCCGCCCCCGCATCGGCCCCTTCCGCGAGCGCAGTCCCGTTCTCATCGGCGCCGTCGGCCTCACCGTCCTCGCACTGCTGACGGTGGCCGCGTTCAACGCCGACCGGCTCCCGCTGATCGGCGACGGCGAGACGTACAGCGCGGCCTTCGCGGAGGCGGGCGGCCTCAAGCCGGGCGACGAGGTGCGCATCGCCGGGGTCAAGGTCGGCAAGGTCGAGGAGGTCGACCTGGACGGCGACCACGTCAGGGTCACCTTCAAGATCAAGGGCGAGCCGGCCTTCGGCACCGAGACCGGCGCGTCCATCCGGGTCAAGACGATCCTGGGCGCCAAGTACATGGCCCTGCACCCCGAGGGAGGGGGCCGGCTGGCGCCCGGCAGCGAGATACCGCTCAGGCGAACGGTTCCCGCGTACGACGTCGTACAGGCCTTCAGCGACCTCACCACCACGACGGAGAAGGTCGACACCGACCGCGTGGCGAAGGCCCTGGACACGATCTCCGCCACCTTCGAGGACTCGCCGGAAGAGGTACGGGCGTCCATCAAGGGCCTGTCGCAGATCTCCCGGACGGTGGCCTCCCGCGACAAGGCGCTGCGCGAACTGCTCGACCACGCGAACGGCGTCACGGACGTCCTGGCCGACCGCTCAGGGGACTTCACCACGCTGGTCAAGGACGGCGACAAGCTGTTCAAGGAGATCAGCAAGCGGCGCGAGGCGATCCACAAACTGCTGAAGAGCTCCGCCGCCCTCGGCATCCAGCTCTCCGGCCTCGTCCAGGACAACGACAAGGAGATCGGGCCCGCGCTCAAGGGCCTGAACGGCGTGGTGCGGATGCTCGAACGGAACCAGTCCAGCCTGGACCGGAGCATCAAGCTCCTGGCCCCCTATGTCCGGCTCTTCACCAACACCCTCGGCAACGGCCGCTGGTTCGACTCCTACGTCCAGAACCTGGTCGCGGCTCCGGTGGTGCCGCGGACACGGACCGGAGGTGCGCAGTGAGCAACCGGTGGAAGAAGCGCGCGGCCCTGCTGACCGCGCTGACCCTGGTCGCTGCGCTCACCTACGTCCTGTGGCCGCGCCCCGAGCCGGTCCGTGTCACCGCGTACTTCCCGCGCACGGTCGGCATCTACCCCGGCTCGGACGTCCGTGTGCTCGGCGTCCGCATCGGCGAGGTCAAGAAGATCACGCCGGAGGGCGGCCGGGTGCGGGTCCAGCTGGAGTACGAGGCCGGCCGGAAGGTCCCCGCGGACGCACAGGCCGCGATCATCAACTCCTCGGTGGTCAGCGACCGTTACGTGCAGCTGCTGCCGGTGTACCGGAAGGGCCCGGTGATGCGGGACGGGGACGAGATCCCCGAGTCGCGTACGGCCGTCCCCGTCGAACTCGACCGCGTCTTCGACAGCCTGCACACCACGGCCGAGGCGCTCGGCCCCGAGGGCGCCGGCAAGGACGGATCCCTGTCCCGCCTGCTCGGAGTGAGCGCGGACAACCTCGACGGCCAGGGCAGGAATCTCCACCAGACGGTCGAGGACCTCTCGGAGGCGGTCACGACCCTGTCCGACGGCCGCACGGACCTGTTCGGCACCATCCGGAACCTCCAGGTCTTCACGGCGGCACTGGCGGCCGACGACAAGAGCGTGCGGTCGTTCAACAGCAGCCTCGCGAAGGTCGCCGAGCAGCTGGCGGGCGAGCGGGGGGACCTGGCGGCGGCGCTGAAGAACCTGGGCACGGCGCTCGGCGACGTGTCGGCCTTCGTGAAGAAGAACAAGAAGTCGCTGACCTCGAACGTGGAGGGTCTCAGCAAGGTGACCAAGGTCCTCGTCACCCAACGGGCCGCGCTGGAGGAGCTGTTGGAGGTGGCCCCGACCGGCATGTCGAACCTCAACAACGCCTACAACCCCTCGGCCGGCACCCTCGACACCCGCAACAACGCCGATCAGGCGCAGGATCCGGCGTCGATGCTGTGCTCGGTGCTCAGGACGACAGGCGACGAGGGCGGCAAGAACCCCGACTGCGAGGAGTTGCGAGAGCTGTTCGACTCCCTGCCTCAGGTGCCGCAGGGCCCGGCGGCCACGGGCACGGTCGACCGGACGCTCGGCGGAATCCTGGGGGCGAGCGCATGAGGATACTGCGCAAGGGCGGGGCGGCCGCGTGGGCGGCCGTCGGGGCCGTGCTCCTGTCCGGCTGCGAGTTCAACGGCTGGTACGACGTCCCGCTGCCGGGCGGTGCGGCAGCGGACGGCGACGCGTACCACGTCACCGTCGAGTTCCGTGACGTACTGGACCTGGTGCCGCAGTCGGCGGTGAAGGTCAACAACGTCACGGTCGGCACGGTCGAGAAGGTGGAGCTGGTCGGCTGGCACGCGCGCGTACGCCTCCGTGTCGCCGACTCGGTGAAGCTGCCCGGCAACGCGACCGCCGGCCTGCGCCAGACCAGCATGCTCGGCGAGAAGTACGTGGCGCTGTCCAAGCCGGTGGGCACGGCACCGGTCGGCCGCCTCGCCGACGGCGATGTGATCCCGCTGTCCCGCAGCGGCCGCAACCCGGAGATCGAGGAGGTGCTGTCCGCGCTGTCCGCCCTGCTCAACGGCGGCGGAGTGGCCCAGCTGAAGACGATCACCGTGGAGCTGAACAAGGCGCTGGAGGGACGCGAGAACCGGGTGAAGTCCCTGCTCAAGGAGCTCAACGTGTTCCTGGGCGGCCTGGACGAGCAGCGGCAGGACATCGTCCGGGCCCTGAAGGCCGTGGACCGGCTGGCCAAGCGGCTCGGCAAGGAGAAGGAGACCATCGCCGATGCGGTCGACACGATGCCACCGGCCCTGAAGGTCCTGGCCGACCAGCGGCGCGACCTGACGCGCATGCTCACCGCGTTGTCGAAGCTCGGGACGACGGGTACCAAGGTGGTCAACGCCTCGCACGACGACACGGTCGCCAACCTCAAGCGGCTGCGCCCGATCCTGCAACAGCTCAACAAGGCGGGAAGCGACCCGACCTGCCCAACTCCCTCGAGCTGCTGACGACTTACCCGTTCCCGCGCAACGCGGTGGATGCCATCAAGGGCGACTACGTCAACCTCCACATCACCGCGGACCTCGATCTGGCCGGGATCTACGGCAACCTGACGGACGAGCCGGGCGGCGGCCGGGGCGGCGACGGGCCGCCCCAGGGGCCCGGGCTTCCCGAGATCCCTGGCCTGCCGGACGTGCCGGATCTCCCGGATCTCCCGGATGTGCCCGATGTACCGGGCGTGCCGACGCCCACGGGGTTGCCGAGCCGTCCGAGCGTGCCGTCTCCTTCGGCCCCGTCCGGGGGCGGCGGCGACCCGCTGTGCCCGCCGGTGTGCACGGCCGCCCATGCGGCCGAGGGCGACTGGCCCGAGGGGATCGACCTCGAACTCGCCGAGCTGATGCTGAAGGGGGTCCAGCCGTGATCACCCGTACGGTCAAGGTCCAACTGCTGGCCTTCGCCACGATCACCGCGGTGGGGGTGTCGTACGTGGGCGCCGAGTACACGGGGTTGGTGGACGAAGTCCTGGACCGCGGTTACACCGTGCGCGCGGACTTCGCCGACTCCGGGGGCGTCTTCCCCGGCGCGGAGGTGACGTATCGCGGGGTTCCGGTGGGCAGGGTCGGAGCGCTGCACCTGACGGGCGGGGACGGGGTCTCGATCGCCCTCGACATCGAGGACGACGCGGCTCGCATCCCCGCGGACACGCTGGCCGTGGTGGCGAACCGCTCGGCGGTGGGCGAGCAGTACGTCGACCTGCAACCGCGCACGTCCCGCGGCCCCTACCTGCTGGACGGCAGCGGCATCCCGCGTCGGAACACCCGCGTACCGCTGCCGGCGACGGACCTGGTCCTGAGCCTGGACCGCCTGGTGAACTCGGTCGGCAAGGAGGACCTCCGGGTGACGGTCGACGAGTTGGGTGACGCCTTCGCGGGAACCGGCCCGAACCTGAGCCGTCTGGTGGACTCGGGAAACGAGCTGGTCGAGTCGGCGTCCGACGCGCTGCCGGAGACGATCGCGTTGATCGAGGACTCGAGAACAGTCTTGAAGACGCAGGCCGACCAGGGTTCGTCGATCAAGTCCTTCGCCCACGACCTGGCGGCCCTCACCGCCCAGTTGAAGGCGAGCGACGGTGACCTGCGCCGGCTGATCGGCAACGCGCGGCCGGCGGCGCAGGAGGTGAACTCG
Organism: Streptomyces sp. AC550_RSS872; assembly: GCF_019049285.1. Lineage (GTDB taxonomy): Bacteria > Actinomycetota > Actinomycetes > Streptomycetales > Streptomycetaceae > Streptomyces. The sequence goes on along the minus strand of NZ_JAGMUL010000063.1, from coordinate 5,653 downwards.
CTGCTGAAGTCGGCCGGGCCCGAGCTGTCGGTCCTGTTGGCGAACCTGATCAGCGGCGGCCAGGTGACGCTGGCCCGCCTGCCCGGCGTGGAACAGGCGCTGGTCACCTTCCCGGTGATGGTCGCGGGCAGCTACACGGTGGTCCCGGGCGACGGCACGACCCACTTCGGCCTGGTCGTGAACGCCGACGACCCGCCGGCCTGCACCCAGGGCTACGGCACGGCGCGCCGCGACCCCGCGGACACCAGCGCCCGCGAGGCGAACACGCAGGCCCGCTGCACGCTGCCGCGCGGGAGTGAGTCGTCGGTGAGGGGCGCGCAGAACGCGCCGGGTGCGTCGGCCGGGGTCGGCGGCGCCGACCGGGCCGCGTACGTGACCCCGTACGCCCCGGAGACCGGCACCACCACCGGCCCGGACGGAAGAAGCGTCGAGATCGGCTCGACGGGCGGCCAGCGGGCCGTGTTCGGAAAGGAGTCGTGGCAATGGCTGCTCGTTGGTCCGATGGCATGAGACCCGATGGCATGAGATCCGATGGCATGAGGCCCGATGGCATGAGAAGAGTTCTGTCGGTGGGGTTGGCAACGGCGACCGTCGTTACCACCGCGCTCACGATCTGGCTCAGCCTCGGCATCCTGGACCAGCGCGAGGCGGACCACCGCCGCCAGAACATCCTGGCCGCGGCCCGCCAGTCGGCGCTGAACTTCACCTCGCTCGACTACCGCCACTACGCCCGCGACAGCGCGAACGTCCTGTCGGGCGCGACCGGCGACTTCAAGAAGCAGTTCGCGGCGCAGACGAAGCAGCTGACGCAGTTGGTGGACCAGAACAAGTCGGTCTCGGAAGGCCAGGTCCTGGAGGCGGGCATCGTCCGCTCCGACGAGGACTCGGCCCGCGTCCTGGTGGTGGCGGACAGCAAGGTGACGAACACGGCGGTGCCTCAGGGAGAGGCGCGCACATACCGCCTCCAGCTGGACCTGGTCCACAAGGACGGACGCTGGCTGACGTCGGATGTCGAGTTCGTCGGCTGACGCACGCCACCGCCGGGCAACATCATTCAGGAGTACGACGATGCCGAAGACAACCACACGCCGCACGATGACGGCAGCGGCCCGCGCGGCGGCCAAGCGAGCCGAACGCAGCCACCGCGAACCGGACCCGGTGGCCACCGTCGCGGGACGCACCGTTCTCATCGAGGCCCCGAAGAACGGCTGGCAGGACCCACCGGAGCCGTCCCCGGAGGCCTTCGAGGACGATGACGCGCCGACGGCTCCAGGCACGGCCCGCCGCCGAAGGGTGCTCACGGCCCTGCTCGCCGTCCTGCTCGTGGCGGGCCTGGTCGCGGTGGCCGTACTGGGTTGGCACTCCTGGGAGGCCCGACGAACCGAGACGGCCCGCACCGAGGCGGTCGCGGCAGCACGCGAGGCGGCCCCAATCGTCCTGTCGTACGACTACCGCCACCTGGACCGGGACTTCACCCGCGCCCGGGCCCACCTGACCGGCGACTTCCGCGACGAGTACGGCAAGACCACGAAGACCGTGGTGGCGCCGACGGCGAGGAAGTACCGCGGCGTGGTGAAGGCAACGATCGCCGCCCCTGCCTCCGGCGGCTCCCCGGCGGCCTCCGTGGTCTCGGCGTCCCCGGACAAGGTCGTGGTCCTGCTGTTCATCAACCAGGTCACGCAGAGCACGCAGGTTTCGGGATCCAGGGTGGACCTGAACCGGGTGCGGGTGACGATGGCCGACACGGACGACGGCTGGAAGGTGAGCGCGGTGGACGCGCTCTGAGGTCCCCTATACGCGATACGTGATACGCGATACGCGATACGTACCGGATGGTCAGTACCGGATCTCGATCGCGCGTCCGCCCTCCGCATCCACCTCGGCCATCTCGGGCACCTCGGGCACCTCGGGAATCCGGCCCGCCACGCCCAGCGCGATCCGGTGTGCCGACCACGCCGCGACGGCGGCGTCGAGAACGTCGTCGGCGGGAACACGATCCGCCTCGCCGAGTTCGTCGGGCAGCGTGAGCCCGGCCGCGGACAGCAGGCAGCGGCGTTCGTTCTGGCCGCGCCAGGTCTTCTTGGTGTAGGCCAACGGCACGCCGCCGGCCAGCGCACGGAAGGACACCTCCGGGTGCACCTCATGGATCCGCGCATCGGCAAGCCAGCAGGCCCGGGCCTCAAGAAGCTTCGGAGCCAGCGCCCACGCCTGCCGGCTGAGCCGACGGCCGGTGAGCTCATGGCACCGATCGCCGGCCGCCACGTAGTCCCGCTCCCGCCAGGCCGACCGCGGAGCCACAAGGAAGACACTGCTGCGCCGCACTCGCAGGACCGCCCTCGCCCCGAGATCCGCGGCTCGCCAGCCCTTCTCGACCAGGCCGAGCGGCATGTCCACCGCGATCACCACCACCCCGGCGGCACGCTCGATCAACGCATCGAGCCGGAGGTCGACCAGGCTGCCCGCGTACGCGCCGTCCGCGAGCCTGATCCCTGCCCACCCCTGCTTGCCACAGGCATCGATCCCCAGGACGTCCATGCCGCTTCGCCTCTCGCGCAGGACCGGTGCGGAAGTTCATCGTAAGCAGGGGCGGGAGAGCCACTGTGAGGGCAGACGAGTCGGGCTGTACGCCGGGTTCTGTTCCCAGGGTTCCTCGCGGAGCCCTGGGCGACGGCCATCCATCTACGACCGGCGTTGCCGCCGGCCTCCTGCGGTCTACCCGCGGACTCGGGCGGGCAGCCCTCGAACGTCCGCGCAGAGACACCGGAATGTCTCCTCTTGACCTTGCTCCGGGTGGGGTTTACCTAGCTGCTCAGGTCACCCTGAGCACTGGTGGTCTCTTACACCACCGTTTCACCCTTACCGAGGACCGAGGTCCCCGGCGGTCTGCTTTCTGTGGCACTGTCCCGCGGGTCACCCCGGGTGGCCGTTAGCCACCACCCTGCCCTGTGGAGCCCGGACGTTCCTCGGGAAGCCCCCTAGGGGGACTCCACGCGGCCGTCCGCCCGGCTCGTCTGCCGTGTCGACCATGGTACCGGGCGGGCGGGCCCTTCGGTGCCGCGGCTGTGGCGAGCACCGAGCCGGTCAGGATCAGGGCGAAGGCCACGGCGATCGTCGGTGGCAGCCGCTCGTCCAGGAAGAGCGCGCCCGCCGCCACCACAACCGCCGGGTTGACGTATGTGATCACCGTCGCCCGCGTCGGGCCCGCCTCCTTGATCAGTTCCAGGAAGGCGACGAAGGCGATCACCTGTCCGTGAGATCGGGAACCGTTTCCTCGATCGTGGCACACGGCAGACGCCGCCGTCAGGCGGCGAGCCGTCCGCTTGACCCTGCCGCAACGTCAACGTCTCTACTGATCCCATGCCGATCGGAGAACTCGCCGCCACCGTCGGCGTCACCACGCGGACCGTGCGGCACTACCACCATCAGGGTCTGCTGCCCGAACCGGAGCGGCGGCCGAACGGCTATCGGGAGTACACGCTGCGACACGCGGTCGTGCTCGCGCGGATCCGGCGGCTGACCGAGCTGGGACTGGGGCTCGCGGAGGTGCGGGAGGCCGCTCCGTCGTACGGCCCCACGTCCTCGACGCCGGTTCCCTGCGCGTCCGGCGCGCCGCGTACGTCGATCTGCGCATACCGCTGGCGAGCATCGCGCACGTACGCCGCGAGCTGCGCACCACCCATGAGCGGGCCGACGGTGAGCTCGACCTCGCCGTCGGCGCGCAGACGACCGTGACGCTCGAACTCACCGAACCCGTCGCCCACTTCACCTTCCTGGGCCGCCGGCGGGACGTCCGCCTCGTGCGCCTCCACGCCGACGAGGCCGCCGACCTCGTAGAAGCGGTCAAGCGGGCTCGAACCGCGCCTTCGCCGACCCCCGCTGTCGTCCCTTCGGGCCTCGTCCTCGAACGCCGGACGGGCTGAAAGAACTCAGCCTCTCCGGCGTTTGGGAAGCGGGGTCTGGGGCGGAGCCCCAGAAGGATGCCTGGGATCACGCCGTACCCTCTGTGTCGGAGTTCGATCGAAGGAGTACGTGTGCTTGTCCTGCTGCCGCCTTCCGAGGGGAAGGCCTCGTCCGGTCGGGGTGCCTCGCTGAAGCTGGAGTCGCTGTCCCTGCCGGGACTGACCGAAGCCCGGCAGGCCGTGCTGGGTGAGCTGGTCGCGCTGTGCGGCGGCGACGAGGACAAGGCGCGGGACGTCCTCGGGCTGAGCGAGGGGCTGCGCGGGGAGGTCGCGAAGAACGTCGAACTGCTCACGGCGGGCGCGCGGCCGGCCGGGGAGATCTACACCGGGGTGCTGTACGACGCGCTGGACCTGGCGTCGCTGGACGCGGCGGCGAAGCGGCGGGCGGCCCGGTCGCTGCTGGTGTTCTCGGGACTGTGGGGCGCGGTGCGCGTCAACGACCGCATCCCGTCCTACCGTTGCTCGATGGGCGTGAAGCTGCCGGGCCTCGGGGCGCTCGGCGCACACTGGCGGGAGCCGATGGCTCGGGTGCTGCCCGAGGCTGCCGGGGACGGGCTGGTGCTGGATCTGCGGTCGTCGGCGTACGCGACGGCGTGGAAGCCGAAGGGCGAGGTGGCCGGGCGGACTGCGACGGTACGGGTGCTGCACGCGCCGACCCGGAAGGTCGTCAGCCACTTCAACAAGGCCACGAAGGGGCGGATCGTACGGAGCCTGCTGACGGCCGGGACGGCGCCCGAGGATCCGGCCGCGCTGGTGGAGGCGTTGCGGGACCTCGGGTACGAGGTGGAGGTGGAGGCACCGGCCAGGGCCGGGAAGGCGTGGACGCTGGACGTGCTGGTGACGGAGATCCACTAGCGGGACCGGGGATCCGGGGGAGGCATACATTGCAGCATGCGCAACGACCTTTGCGCACAGTGCTCACCGTCGGCAGGATGAGCCCATGGCTTCTCCCCTGCCCGCCTCCGTGCTGGATCTCGCGCCCGTGGTGCCCGTCGTCGTCATCGAGGACGTCTCCGACGCCGTACCGCTCGCGCGGGCACTCGTCGCCGGCGGGCTCCGCGCGATCGAGGTGACGCTGCGGACGCCCGCCGCGCCGGCCGCGATCCGGGAGATCGCCGCCGCGGTGCCGGACGCGGTGGTCGGGGCCGGCACGGTCATCACGCCGGACCAGGTGAACGCCTCCGTAGCCGCCGGGGCTCGCTTTCTGGTGAGCCCGGGCTGGACGGACGTACTGCTGGCGGCGATGCGGGCGTCCGGGGTGCCGTTCCTGCCCGGGGTGTCCACCACGTCGGAGGTCGTGGCGCTGCTTGAGCGCGGCGTGCGGGAGATGAAGTTCTTCCCGGCCGAGGCGGCGGGCGGTACGGCGTATCTGAAGTCGCTGGCCGGACCCTTGCCGCAGGCCCGGTTCTGCCCGACGGGCGGGATCGGCCCGGCGACGGCGCCCGACTATCTCGCACTTCCCAACGTCGGCTGCGTGGGCGGGAGTTGGATGCTCCCGGCGGACGCCGTGGCGGCGCGGGACTGGGACCGGGTGACGGCGCTGGCCCGCGAGGCCGCCGGGCTGGGGCCTGTCTGACGACGGGACGTCGCGGACACGACCTAGGTGTATTGACCCGCAGGGTTGTTCACGCGGGTGATGGGTGGGTGGCCGCCGAGTGCGGTGTGGCAGCGGTGGTGGTTGTAGGTGTGCAGGA
>NZ_JAGMUL010000062.1:178550-277979 GCF_019049285.1 Streptomyces sp. AC550_RSS872 | reverse complement strand
GACGTCGCAATCCACACCGAACCGGAAGGCCCTCGCCTGTTTCAAGATCCCTCAGCCGAGACCTGCCTCACCCGTCCACAACCTCCCGGGACAGAACAACTAGGGCCTGTCGTTTGGGAGCCGCAGGGCGCGTCAAGGTCGCACGTGGCCGATAAGCATCGGTGGGCCGCGGGACACGGCCGGAGGTGTTTTCGCAGGTCAGCGTGAACGTGTCCAGAAGGCGCAGGTCAGGCGCTCAGCCTTGCGGATACCCTTGACAGGTGACCGACGCCCAAGACACCGCAGCAGACAGTTCACTGCGAACCACCGGAGGCGCCCCTCCGGACGACGGCGGATCTTCTGTTACGGAGGCGCCGATCCCTTTGCTGGAGCCCCGCGAGGGCATTCCGCCCGTGATCGCCGACGAGGCCGCGCTCGCCAAGGTGATCGCCGACTTCACCGCCGGCTCCGGCCCCGTCGCCGTGGACGCCGAACGCGCGTCCGGCTACCGATACGGCCAACGCGCATATCTGGTGCAGCTGCGCCGTGAGGGCGCGGGGTCCGCGCTGATCGATCCCGTCGCCTGCCCCGATCTGTCCGGCCTGGGCGAGGCGCTCTCCGGCGTGGAGTGGGTGCTGCACGCGGCCACCCAGGATCTTCCCTGTCTGCGGGAGATAGGCATGCAGCCGAGCCGGCTGTTCGACACCGAGCTGGCCGGGCGGCTCGCCGGATTCCCTCGGGTCGGCCTCGGCGCGATGGTCGAGAGCGTGCTCGGGTTCGTCCTGGAGAAGGGCCACTCGGCCGTCGACTGGTCGACCCGCCCGCTGCCCGAGCCCTGGCTGCGGTATGCCGCGCTGGACGTCGAGCTGCTCGTCGACCTGCGTGACGCCCTGGAGAAGGAGCTGGACCGGCAGGGGAAGCTGGAGTGGGCGCAGCAGGAGTTCGACGCGATCGCGGCCGCGCCGCCCGCTGAGCCGCGCAAGGACCCTTGGCGGCGTACGTCGGGGATGCACAAGGTACGGCGGCGTCGCCAGCTCGGCGTGGTGCGGGAACTGTGGCAGACGCGGGACCGGATCGCGCAGAAGCGGGATGTGTCGCCGGGCAAGGTGCTGTCCGACGCGGCCATCGTGGAGGCCTCGCTCGCCATGCCGGCGAACGTGCATGCCCTGGCCGCGCTCAACGGGTTCGGGCATCGGATGGGTCGCCGGCAGCTGGAGCAGTGGCAGGCCGCGGTGGATCGTGCGAAGGCTCTGAGCGAGGCGCAGTTGCCGGCGCCGGGGCAGCCTGTCACCGGGCCGCCGCCGCCCCGTGCCTGGGCCGACAAGGATCCCGCTGCTGCGGCTCGGCTCTCTGCGGCTCGGGCTGCGGTATCGGCGCTGGCCGAGCAGCTCACCATGCCTCAGGAGAATCTCATCGCTCCGGATACCGTGCGGCGGGTCTGTTGGGAGCCGCCGAAGGTTGTCGACGCGGACTCCGTCGCGGATGCATTGGCCGGTTACGGGGCGCGGGCCTGGCAGGTTGAGCAGGTTACGCCGGTTCTGGTTGCTGCTTTGTCCGCCTAGCCGCCGTAGGAAGTTCTCTCGTACGGCGGCCAAAAGGTCGTAGGTGGTTGCTCGCGCAGTTCCTCGCGCTCCCAAGGGGCCCTTGAAGCGGAACAGGGACGTCGAGATCACGCCAAGATCTTCCGAGCCCCCCACCCCCATGTAGAGGAACGGGATGTAGAAGTCGTTGTAGGTGGTGATGCCCTTGACGATCACCACTGTCGCGATGGCCGAGTTCGGCCGGCAGGCGCCGCCCGCGTACGCCGCGGCTGGTCGCGCAGTTCCCCGCGCCCCTTGCCGGCACCGCAGCACCGCCCGTTTCGATGTGACGTTCGCCGCTCCGGGCCCCAGGACTGTGCAGCTACGTTACTCGTAAGTAGCATGGGCCTGAGCGCGCGCTCAGCGCTTACGCAGTGCAGCAGTGCCATCCCGCATCTGGAGGAGAGCCATCGTGCCTCGTACCGTCAGGGACGTCGTCTTCGTCGACGGCGTCCGCACCCCGTTCGGCAAGGCGGGCCCGAAGGGCATCTACCACGAGACCCGCGCCGACGACCTCGTCGTGAAGGCGATCCGGGAGCTGCTGCGCCGCAACCCGGGTCTGGACCCGAAGCAGATCGACGAGGTCGCCATCGCCGCGACCACGCAGATCGGTGACCAGGGCCTCACCATCGGCCGCACGGCCGGCATCCTCGCCGGTCTCCCCCAGTCGGTGCCCGGCTACTCCATCGACCGTATGTGCGCCGGCGCCCTGACCGCCGTCACCACGGTCGCGGGCTCCATCGCCTTCGGTGCCTACGACGCCGTCATCGCCGGTGGTGTCGAGCACATGGGCCGCCACCCGATGGGCGAGGGCGTGGACCCGAACCCGCGGTTCGTGAGCGAGAAGCTGGTCGACGAGTCGGCGCTGTTCATGGGCATGACCGCCGAGAACCTGCACGACCGCTACCCGCACATCACCAAGCAGCGCGCCGACGAGTACGCGGTGCGCTCGCAGGAGAAGGCCGCCAAGGCGTACGCCAACGGCAAGATCCAGGCCGACCTGGTGCCGGTCTCGGTGCGCCGTACCAACCCGGAGGCCGGCGAGACGGGCTGGGGCCTGGTCACCGCCGACGAGCCGATGCGCCCGGGCACCACGCTGGAGAACCTCTCCGGTCTGAAGACGCCGTTCCGCGTCCACGGCCGGGTCACCGCCGGTAACGCGGCCGGTCTGAACGACGGCGCCACCGCCTCGATCATCGCCTCCGAGGAGTTCGCCCGGGAGAACAACCTCCCGGTGAAGATGCGCCTCGTCTCCTACGCCTTCGCGGGCGTCGAGCCCGAGGTCATGGGCTACGGCCCGATCCCGGCCACGGAGAAGGCCCTCGCCAAGGCGGGCCTGTCGATCGAGGACATCAACCTCTTCGAGATCAACGAGGCCTTCGCCGTCCAGGTCCTGGCCTTCCTGGACCACTACGGCATCGCGGACGACGACGAGCGCGTCAACCAGTACGGCGGCGCCATCGCCTTCGGCCACCCGCTGGCCTCCTCCGGCGTCCGGCTGATGACGCAGCTGGCCCGTCAGTTCGAGGAGCAGCGACACGTCCGCTACGGCCTGACCACCATGTGCGTCGGCTTCGGCATGGGCGCGACGGTCATCTGGGAGAACCCGCACTTCGACGGAGGCAACAAGTGAGCACCACCGCTGAACTCCTGAAGGGCGCGGCCGAGCTGTTCCCGGACGAGGTCGTGACGTCCGCGCACGTACGTCACCTGGACCTGCCGTACGGCGCCGGGCGCTTCGCGCTCATCACGCTGGACAACGGCTTCGACCACACCAAGCCGACCACCTTCGGCCCGCAGTCGCTGGCGAACCTCGACACCGCCATCGACCAGGTCGAGGCCGAGGCCGCCGCCGGTGACATCGTCGGCGTCGGCATCACCGGCAAGCCGTTCATCTTCGCGGTCGGCGCCGACCTCAAGGGCGTCGAGCTGCTGAAGGAGCACAAGGACGCGCTGGCCATCGGCAAGGGCGGCCACGAGGTCTTCAAGCGCCTCGCGGGCCTCGCGGTCCCGACCTTCGCGTACTACAACGGTGCCGCGATGGGCGGTGGCGTCGAGGTCGGTCTGCACTGCAAGTACCGGACCGTCTCGAAGGCGCTCCCGGCCTTCTCGCTCCCCGAGGTCTTCCTCGGTCTGGTACCGGGCTGGGGCGGCTGCACGATCCTGCCGAACCTGATCGGTGCCGACAAGGCCGTCTCGGTGATCATCGAGAACAGCCTCAACCAGAACAAGCAGCTCAAGGGCCAGCAGGTCTTCGACCTCGGTATCGCCGACGCCATCTTCGAGGGCGCCGACTTCCTGGAGCAGTCGCTGATCTGGACCGCCCAGGTGCTGAAGGGCGACGTCGAGGTCGACCGTCCGGTGATCGACCGCGGTGAGGGCTGGGACCAGGCCGTCGCCAAGGGCCGTTTCATCGCGGACAGCAAGGTGCACGGGGCCGCTCCGGCCGCCTACCGCGCCCTCGACATCATCGCCGCCGCCAAGAACGGCGACCTCCAGCAGGGTTACGACGCCGAGGACAAGGCGCTCGCCGACCTGATCATGGGTGGCGAACTGCGGTCCGGCATCTACGCCTTCAACCTGGTGCAGAAGCGCGGCAAGCGCCCGGCCGGTGCGCCGGACAAGAACCTGGCGCGTCCGGTCACCAAGGTCGGTGTGGTCGGCGCAGGCCTGATGGCCTCGCAGCTGGCGCTGCTCTTCCTGCGCCGCCTGGAGGTGCCGGTCGTACTGACCGACATCGACCAGGAGCGCGTCGACAAGGGTGTGGGCTACGTCCACGCCGAGATCGAGAAGCTGCTCGGCAAGGGCCGTATCAACCAGGACAAGGCCAACCGCCTCAAGGCGCTGGTCACCGGTGTGCTGGACAAGGCGGAGGGCTTCTCCGACGCGGACTTCGTCATCGAAGCCGTGTTCGAGGAGATCGGCGTCAAGCAGCAGGTGTTCGCGGAGGTCGAGGCGGTCGCCCCGGCGCACGCCATCTTCGCGACGAACACCTCCTCGCTGTCGGTCTCCGAGATGGCGTCGAAGCTGAAGCACCCCGAGCGGGTCGTGGGCTTCCACTTCTTCAACCCGGTCGCGGTGCTGCCGCTGCTGGAGATCGTCCGCGGCGAGAAGACGGACGACGCCTCGCTGGCCACGGCCTTCGCCGTCGCCAAGAAGCTGAAGAAGACCGCGGTCCTGACGAAGGACGCCCCGGCGTTCGTCGTGAACCGCATCCTCACCCGCTTCATGGGCGAGATCCAGAACGTCATCGACGAGGGCACGCCGGTCGAGGTGGCGGAGAAGGCGGTGGAGCCCCTGGGCCTGCCGATGTCACCTCTCGTCCTGCTGGAGCTGGTCGGTCCCGCGATCGGGCTGCACGTCTCGGAGACCCTCAACCGGGCCTTCCCGGACCGCTTCACGGTCTCCCCGAACCTCGCGGCTGTCGTCAAGGCGGGCAAGCGCGGCTTCTACGTCTACGACAGCGGGAAGCCGGAGCTGGACCCGGAGGTCGCCGCGCTGCTGAAGCAGGGCGACTCCGTCCTGACCGAGGAGCAGGTCCGTGACCGCGTCCTCGACGCCGTCGCCCAGGAGATCGGGCTCATGCTCGACGAGGGCGTCGTCGCCGAGGCCCAGGACATCGACCTCTGCCTGATCACGGGCGCCGGCTGGCCCTTCCACCTGGGCGGCATCACGCCGTACCTGGACCGCGAGGGTGTCTCCGAGCGCGTGAACGGCAAGAAGTTCCTGGCGCCGGGCGTGGCCAGCGTCCCCGTGTAAGGCGTCGTACGGCATGAGGATGCCCGGCACATCGGCGGATGTGCCGGGCATCGGCGTTTGCTGCGGGCGCTTCACAGAACCACTCGCGTACCGCGGAACCCTTTGTGCCGCCTACACTTCGCGCCACGCCTCCAGCGCCAGTCCCGGTTCGTCCTTGCGCCGGGTGATGAGCAGCTGCCCCGTGGACGGCGACAGCGTGGCCGCCACCACGCGGCCCTCCTCGTCCAGCGCCAGTGCCACCACCGCGTCCAGCGGCAGCTGCGGTCCCGACTCGGTCCACCACGCGCCCGCCGGCTCCTGCTCCGTCGGATACGCGGCGAAGGCCACGCGGCCGCTCGTGGAGCGCTGGGCGAGCAACGTGCAGTCGTGGCCGTCGAGTTCGCAGCGGATCGCGGAGACCGGGCCGGGACCCGCGGAGGCCAGCAGGGTCACCGGCTTGGTGCCGGGGCGCCAGGCACGCAGGTCGCCGGAGTCGTCGGCGAAGAAGAGGGTGGTGTGTTCCGCGGAGGTGGCCAGGGCGTGCAGGGTGCCCGGGCGGACCGGGGTCTCCATCGCCTCCTCCAGGACCGGGACGGCACCCGGCTTCTCCTGCCGCCAGTGCAGCAGGGCTTCCGGGACGGCCGCGTACAGCTCCACGAGCCCGGACTCGCCGGTCACGGCGGCCAAGTCGTCCTGTACGTCACGGCCCTTGAGGTCACGCCAGGGGCCCCAGCCACCGACCTCCTTCTGGCCGCGCATGCTCACGCCGCCGCCCTTGTTCCGGACGAAGACGTGGGCCCGCCCCTGCGCGTCCACCGTGACGGCGGGCGTGCCGGTGCGGTCTCCGGCCTTGTCCGGGTGGCCTATGACCATCCAGTCCAGGGCGGCCAGCCGCGGGCGGAAGTGCGTGGAGTGGACGAGGCCCGCCTCGCCGGCCTTGGTGGGTCGCCAGGCGGCCAGATGGGCGTAGGCGTCGGCGCCCTGGCCGACCGCGGGGCCGGGGCGCAGCTTCTGGTCGCCGCCGACCTTGCGCGGGGGTTCCCAGGGGCCGCCGGATCCGAGTTCCGCCCGGCACAGGACGGCCTCGTCGGTCGGCAGGTAGACGCTGAGGCGGCCGTCGCGGCCGCGGATGAGCCAGTCGCCGTTCACCGGATCACCATATGCGGGGAGGACCTGCGGTCGGCTGCCGCCCCCGGCTTCTGGGCGCACGGCGCCATGGCGGCCTTGCGCCGCACACACCGGACCGCGTCAGATCGGGTCCGGCGGGAACCCGTGGTTCGGCGGGAGCTTCCCCCTGGCTACCACCCTGCTTCTGGAGCAGGGCATCGAACTCGCCGTCATCAAGGAACCGCAGAAGCGTGCTCTCGACCCTGACCGTGCTGCCGTCCACGGTGCGCAGAATCATGCCGGGCTTCAGGTCCCCGGCTTCAGGGCATGTGGAGACGGCCTCATGCGTGTGACCATGATCTTGATCACCTCACTGGTAGCAACGTCCGTACGAGAACAGGAAGTCGACGTCATGACCGACAAGCTCACCGTGAGCGTCCTGGGCACCGGCATCATGGGCGCCGCGATGGCCCGCAACCTCGCGAGGGCGGGGCACACCGTCCGCGTCTGGAACCGCACCCGCGCCAAGGCCGAGCCCCTGGCCGCCGACGGTGCCTTCGTCGCCGGCACCGCCGCCGAGGCGGTCCGGGGCGCCGACGTCGTCCTGACCATGCTGCACGACGGTCCCGCGACCCTGGACGTCATGCGCGAGGCGGCGCCCGCCCTGCGCTCGGGTGCCGCGTGGGTGCAGTCGACGACCGCCGGCATCGAGGGCATCGCCGGCCTGGCCGCCTTCGCCCGCGAGCACGGACTCGTCTTCTACGACGCCCCGATGCTCGGCACCCGCCAGCCCGCCGAGGCCGGTCAGCTCACCGTGCTGGCGGCGGGGCCGGTCGAGGGCCGGCCGACGGTGACGCCGGTCTTCGACGCCGTGGGCGCCCGTACGGTGTGGACCGGGGAGGACGGCGGGGCCGGCACCGCGACACGCCTGAAGCTGGTCGCCAACAGCTGGGTGCTGGCGGTGACCAACGCGGCCGGTGAGGTGCTGGCACTGTCCAAGGCACTGGACGTGGATCCGCAGCGGTTCTTCGAGGTGATCGACGGCGGCCCGCTCGACATGGGGTATCTGCGCGCCAAGACCGGGCTGGTGCTGAACGACGGGCTGTCCCCGGCCGCCTTCGCGGTGCGCACGGCGGCGAAGGACGCGCGACTGATCGTGGAGGCGGGTGAGCGGTACGGCGCCCGCCTGGACGTGGCCGCGGCGAGCGCGGAGCGGTTCGAACGGGCGGACGCGCAGGGACACGGGGCCGAGGACATGGCGGCGGCGTACTTCGCGAGCTTCGAGGAGTTGAAGGGGGACGGGAAGGAGAAGGGGGAGGGGAAGTAGGCCCTGCCCGCCGTGCGACCCTTGCCCCCATGAATGAGGACGCTCCCCTGCTCGTGATCGTCGACGCCGCGAATGTCGTCGGGTCGGTGCCGGACGGCTGGTGGCGGGATCGACGCGGGGCCGCGGAGCGGCTGCGGGACCGGCTGGCGGCGGACGGGGTGCCCGGGCGTGCGGGACCCGTGGAGATCGTGCTCGTGGTGGAGGGGGCCGCTCGGGGTGTGGAGTCCGTGCCGGGCGTTCGGGTGGAGTCCGCTGCCGGGAGCGGGGACGACCACATGGTCGAGTTGGTGGAGCGGGCAGCCGGGCGGGCCTGTCTGGTGGTGACCGCGGATCGGGAACTGCGGCGCAGGGTCACGGAGTTGGGGGCGGACGTGGCGGGGCCGCGTACGGTTCGGCCGTAGCCGGCTGCCGTACGCGGCCCCTGAGCGTCGGGGTCGGTCACGCGGTGTTCCCGGGCTCCCCCTTCTCCACCTCGGCGACGGTCGTCTCCTCGTGCCGTCCGAGGCGGCTGTGGGAGCGGCCGTAGAGGAAGTAGACGAAGAAGCCGGCGGCCATCCAGATGGCGAAGCGGACCCATGTCTCGGCGGGCAGGTTGATCATCAGCCACAGCGAGGCGCACACCGACAGGATCGGAATGACCGGCACCCAGGGGGTGCGGAAGGCCCGGTGCAGGTCGGGGCGGGTCTTGCGGAGGATGATCACGCCGATGGCCACGACCACGAAGGCGAACAGGGTGCCGATGTTCACCAGGGCGGCGAGTTCGGTCAGCGGGGTGAAGCCGGCGAGGACCGCGATGATCACGCCGAGCAGGATGGTCGGGCGGTGCGGGGTCTTGAACTTCGGGTGGACGTGGGAGAAGAAGCGGGGCAGCAGTCCGTCGCGGCTCATCGCGAAGAACACGCGGGTCTGGCCGAGGAGCAGGATCATGCAGACCGTCGTGAGGCCGACCGCGGCGCCGAAGCTGATGAAGCCCGCGAACCAGGGGTGCCCGGTGGCCTTGAAGGCGTCGGCGAGCGGGGCGTCCACGGACAGCTGGCTGTAGTGCTGCATGCCGGTGACGACGATGGACACGGCGACGTACAGGGTGGTGCAGATGATGAGGGAGCCGATGATGCCGCGCGGCATGTCGCGCTGCGGGTTCTTGGTCTCCTCGGCGGCGGTGGCCACGACGTCGAAGCCGATGAAGGCGAAGAACACGACCGAGGCGGCGGTGAAGATGCCCATCACGCCGAAGTTGGAGGGTGCCCAGCCGAACATCAGCTGGATCAGTGGTGCCTGGAGACTCTCCCCGGCCTCCACGGCCTTCTGCTTCGGGATGAAGGGGTCGTAGTTGTCGCCGTCGATCAGGAACGCGCCCGCGATGATCACGACCAGGACGACGGTCACCTTGATGGCCACGACCAGGGACGTGATCCGCGCGGACAGCTTCATGCCGACCACGAGGATGCAGGTGAGGACGAGGACGAGGACGGCGGCGAGGATGTCGAAGCCGAAGGTGTCGGCGCCCTCCCGGCTCCCCAGGGCCGCCGGCATCTCCCAGCCCGCGTTGTCCATCAGCGACTGGATGTAACCCGACCAGCCGACGGCCACCACCGCCGTCCCGAGCGCGAACTCCAGGACCAGGTCCCAGCCGATGATCCAGGCGGGCAGTTCGCCGAGGGAGGCGTACGAGAAGGTGTACGCGGACCCGGCGACCGGGACCGTGGAGGCGAACTCCGCATAACAGAGGGCGGCCAGCGCGCAGGCGACACCGGCCGCGACGAACGCCAGGGCCACCGCGGGCCCGGCGTTGTTCTTCGCGACGGTGCCGGTGAGCACGAAAATACCGGTGCCGATGATGACGCCGACGCCGAAGACGGTCAGATCCAGCGCGGACAAGGACTTCTTGAGCGCGTGCTCTGGCTCCTCGGTATCGAGGATGGACTGCTCGACTCTCTTCGTCCGGAAGAGTGTGCTGCTCACGGTCAAACCTCCCACGCTTGTCGTCCTCGACATGATCGAGAGGGGGCGTGGTACGCATGCCCCGACGCGGGTGTATTCACACAGATGGGCCGGTTTCACCACCCTTCACGGCGGTGAAACCGGCCCTTGCGGCCCTGTGAGTGGACGTCAGTCGCGCGCGGGCTCCACCGAGTCGACCTCGGCCGCCGTACGGTCGAACCGGCCGTCCAGCTTGGAGACAAGACCGGTGACCTGGCGGGCGATGTCCGGGGCGGTGAGGCCGATCTCCGCCATCACCTCGGCGCGGGAGGCGTGGTCGAGGAAGCGCGGCGGGATGCCGAAGTCACGCAGCGGGAGGTCGACGCCCGCGTCGCGCAGGGCTTGGGCGACCGCCGAGCCGACGCCGCCGACCCGTGAGTTGTCCTCGACGGTGACGACCACGCGGTGCCGCTCGGCGAGCGGGGCCATGGCCTCGTCGACGGGCTTGACCCAGCGCGGGTCGACGACGGTGGTGGTGATGCCCTGCTTGTCGAGCAGGTCGGCGATCTCCAGGCACATGGGGGCGAGGGCGCCGACGGAGACGAGCAGCACGTCGGGCGTGTCCGTCCCCGGCTCGCGCAGGACGTCCATGCCGCCCACCCGGCCCACGGCGGGGACGGCGGGGCCGACGGCGCCCTTGGAGAAGCGGACGACGGTCGGCGCGTCCTTCACCTGGACGGCTTCGCGCAGCTGGGCCCGGACCTGGTCGGCGTCGCGCGGGGCGGCGAGCCTGAGGCCGGGGACGACCTGGAGGATCGACATGTCCCACATGCCGTTGTGGGAGGCGCCGTCGGTACCGGTGACGCCGGCCCGGTCGAGCACGAAGGTGACGCCGCACTTGTGCAGTGCCACGTCCATGAGGACCTGGTCGAAGGCGCGGTTGAGGAAGGTGGCGTAGACGGCGAACACGGGGTGCACGCCGCCCGTGGCCAGGCCGGCCGCGGACACCGCGCCGTGCTGCTCGGCGATGCCGACGTCGTAGATCCGGTCCGGGAAGGTGTCCGCGAACTTCTTCAGGCCGACCGGCTGGAGCATCGCCGCGGTGATCGCCACGATGTCCTCGCGCTCCTTGCCGAGCTTGACCATCTCGTCGCCGAAGACGGAGGTCCAGTCGGCGCCCGAGGCCTTGATCGGCAGACCCGTGTCGGGGTGGATGGGGCCGATGCCGTGGAAGCGGTCGGCCTCGTCCTGGAGGGCGGGCTGGTAGCCGCGGCCCTTCTCGGTGAGGCAGTGCACGATGACCGGGCCGCCGAACCGCTTGGCGCGCGCGAGCGCCGACTCCAGGGCCTCGATGTCGTGGCCGTCGATCGGCCCGACGTACTTCAGGCCGAGGTCCTCGAACATGCCCTGCGGCGCGATGAAGTCCTTGAGGCCCTTCTTGGCGCCGTGCAGGGTCTCGTAGAGCGGCTTGCCGACGACCGGGGTGCGGTCGAGGATCTCCTTGGTGCGGGTGAGGAAGCGCTCGTAGCCGTCGGTGGTGCGCAGCGTCGCCAGGTGGTTGGCGAGACCGCCGATCGTCGGCGCGTACGACCGCTCGTTGTCGTTGACGACGATGACGAGGGGGCGGTCCTTGGCCTCGGCGATGTTGTTCAGCGCCTCCCAGGCCATACCGCCGGTCAGCGCGCCGTCACCGATGACGGCCACGACATGGTCGTCGCGCTTGCGCAGCTGGTTGGCTTTCGCGAGCCCGTCGGCCCAGCCGAGGACGGTCGAGGCGTGGCTGTTCTCGATGACGTCGTGCTCGGACTCGGCCTGCGAGGGGTAGCCGGACAGGCCACCCTTCTTCTTCAGCCTGCTGAAGTCCTGGCGGCCGGTGAGCAGCTTGTGCACGTAGGACTGGTGACCGGTGTCCCAGAGCACCTTGTCCCTCGGCGAGTCGAAGACCCGGTGCAGGGCGATGGTCAGCTCCACCACACCGAGGTTGGGGCCGAGGTGGCCGCCGGTCTTGGAAACCGCCTCGACGAGGAAGGTGCGGATCTCCTCTGCCAGCTGGTCCAGCTGCTCAGGGCTGAGCCGGTCCAGATCGCGCGGTCCCGTGATGCGGGTCAGCAGCGGCACCCGTGCCTCCTTGCAGTAGAGCTTTTCGAGCTGTTGCCGGGCTTGTCGAGTCTAATGTTCCGCTCAGGCGGAAGGTTCCCGGCCCAGGGCGTCGTGCGTCACGCAATCGGCTCTACCCAGCAACACGCTGTACTACAACGCCGCAAGGGGCGCGGGGAACTGCGCGACCAGCCCCGACGGACCGGCACCCGCAATCTCACCCGCGCCCCTACGGCGCGACGGCGTTCCGAGCGGAGCGCTACGCGCGCCCCGCAGCCTTCTGGCTCCTGCGGGAGACGGAGTCGATGACGACCGCCCCCAGAAGCACCGCACCCGTGATCATGTACTGGATCGACGTGTTCATGTTCAGCAGGTCAAGACCCGTCTGGATGGACTGGATCACCAGCATGCCCAGCAGCGCCGACCACACGGACCCACGCCCGCCGAAGAGGCTGGTACCACCGATGACGGCCGCCGCGATGGCGAGCATCAGGGTGTTGCCGCCACCCGCGGAGAGCGTCGCGCTCGCGGTCTGACCGGCGAAGAACATACCGCCGACCGCCGCGAAGCCGCCGGAGATGGCGAACACGCTGATCCGGATCATCGGCACGTTGATACCGGCACGGCGAGCGGCCTCGATGCCGCCGCCGACCGCGAAGACCTGGCGGCCGTAGGTCGTACGACGCAGCACGAAGTCCACGATCACCAACGCCGCAAGGAAGATCACCAGCGCGTTGGAGACACCGGCCGAGTCGTTGAGCACGGCTGCGGCGACGAAGGACGCCAGGCCGAGCGCGCCCACGCGCAGCAGGATCTCACTGGTCGGCCGGAACGGCACCCCCGCGGCCTTGCGGCGGCGCTGCTCGTTGAAGTTGCCGACGAGGGTGAGCACGACGGCGAGGCCGGCGAGCAGGTACGCGCCGATGATGGCCTGGTCCATGAAGAAGGAGCTCTGGCCGAACAGATGGACCGGACCCGTTTCGGACGGGATGTTGATCGTGCCGCTGTCGCCCAGCAGCCACAGCATCAGACCGTTCCAGCCGAGGAAGCCGGCCAGGGTGACGACGAACGCCGGTACGCCGATCCTGGCGAAGAACCAGCCGTGCAGCGCGCCGATGGCGATGCCGGTGATGACCGCGAGGACCAGCGACAACCAGGCGTTCACCCCCTGGTTCACCACGAACACGGCGAACAGGGTGGAAGCCAGACCGCTGACCGAGCCCACCGACAGATCGATCTCGCCGAGCAGCAGGACGAAGACCAGGCCGATGGCGAGCATGCCGGTGGCCGACAGGAAGTAACTGATGTTCGAGAGGTTGTCCGCGCTCAGGAAGCGGTCGTTCTGCAGCTGGAAGATCGTCCAGATGACGATCAGGCCGATGACCACCGGCAGCGAGCCCAGCTCGCCGCCCTTCACCTTGCGCTTGAACTCCGTGAGGTAGCCCTTGAAGCCCTCTTCGCGGACCAGCAGACGCGGGTCGACGACGGTGACCGGCGCGGCCGTCGGGTCGTCGGCGGGAGCGACGGTGGTCTGGCCCTCTGCCGCGCCCGCGCCGGCCGTCGCGGCCTCGGCGGAATCGCTCTTCACGGTTTTCGACGTGTCGCTCACTGTGCCGCCTCCGTGGTGCGCCGCTCCGCGCGACGGGTCACGGCGTTGTCCGTGGCGCCCGTGATGGCGGCGATGATCTCTTCGTGGCTGGTGTTCTTCACGGGGAAGGAGCCGTTGTTCTTGCCCAGGCGCAGCACGGCGACGGTGTCGGCGACCGCCTTGACGTCGGCCATGTTGTGGCTGATGAGGATGACGGCGAGGTCGCGTTCGCGCAGCCGCTCGACCAGGTCGAGGACCTGAGCGGTCTGCTCGACGCCGAGGGCGGCGGTCGGCTCGTCCAGGATGACGAGCTTGGGGTCGCCGATCAGGGCACGGGCGATGGCGACGACCTGGCGCTGACCACCGGAGAGGCTCGCGATCGGGATACGCACGCTCGGGATCCGGATGGAGAGCGTGGACAGCAGCTCGCGGGCGTTCTTCTCCATCGTCACCTCGTCGATGACGCCCCGGTGCAGCAGTTCGCGGCCGAGGTAGAGGTTGCCCACCACGTCGAGGTTGTCGCAGAGCGCGAGGTCCTGGTAGACCGTCGCGATGCCGAGGCCCTGGGCGTCGTGCGGCTTGTTGATCTTCACCGAGTCGCCCTGCCACTCGATGGCGCCCTCGTCGATGGGGTGGACACCCGCGATCGTCTTGACCAGGGTCGACTTACCTGCGCCGTTGTCGCCCACCAGGGCGACCACTTCTCCGGCGTGGACCTCCAGATCGACATCGGTGAGTGCCTGCACCGCACCGAATCGCTTGGAGACTCCGCGCAACGCCAACACGGGCGTAGCGGACACGTGAACCATCTCCTTCGCCGCCTGACCGGCGGGGATGCCGCGCTTGGGGTGTGCGCGGAGCGACGTGCGGGTCGCGGCGGGAGGCCGCGCCACGCACGTGGATTACAAAGCGAACAAGTTCCGTCCGACGCCCGCCCCGCAGCGGGGTCTGAAAGGTGGGGCGGGCGTCGGAGGGGGTTTCATGGCACCGCTCGCGGGTCCGGGTCCGAGCCCCTCACCGGGGACTCGGACCGGGTCGCGTGCGATGGCGCGGCTACTCCAGACCGGCGGCCTTGCAGGCCTTGGCGAACTCGGCCGTGCAGATGTCGGCGACCGTGTACAGACCGTCCTTGACGACGGTGTCCTTGATGTTCTCCTTGGTGACGGACACCGGGGTCAGCAGCTTGGCCTGCACCTTGTCGCCGGATCCGCTGGTCACCGTGGTGTCGGCCAGGGACTTGATGTCCTTGCCCTGAAGCAGGTTGACGGCGAGCTCGGCGGCGGTGTCGGCCTCGGGCTTGTAGGCCTTGTAGACCGTGGAGGACTGGGCGCCGGCGACGATCCGCTGGATGCCGGCCAGTTCGGCGTCCTGACCGGTCAGCGGGATGCCGCTGATCTTCGCGCCCTTGAGGGTGTTGGCGATGCCACCGGCCATGCCGTCGTTGGCGGCGTAGACGCCCGCGATGTTCTTGGCACCCAGCTGCGTGATCGCCGCGGACATCTTCTGGGCGGCGACGGTGTCCTTCCACAGGCCGGACTGCTCGTAGGCGATGTCGACCTTGCCGTCGAGGGCCTTGTGGGCGCCTTCCTTGAACTGGCCGGCGTTCGGGTCGGCGTCGTCACCGTTGATCATGACGACCTTGGACTTGGGGGTCGCCTTGTCGCCGAGGGCGTCGAGCAGGGCCTGGCCCTGGAGCTCGCCGACCTTGACGTTGTCGAAGGAGACGTAGGCCGAGACCGGGCCCTGGGCGAGGCGGTCGTACGCGATGACCTTGACGCCCTTGTCCACCGCGGACTGGATGGAGGACTTGATGGCGGCGGAGTCCTGGGCGGAGATCACGATGACCTTCACGCCCTTGGTCACCATGCTGCTCATCTGCTGGGCCTGCTTGGCCGGGTCGGCAGCGGCGTTCGCGTACTGGACGTCACAGTCGGAGCAGAGCTCCTTGACCTTGTCCTCGAAGTACGGCCGGTCGAACTTCTCGTAGCGCGCCGTGACGTTGTCGGGGAGCAGCAGGCCGATGGACTTGCTGTCCGAGGTGCTGCCGGAGTCGTCCTTGTCGTCGCCCGCCTTGCCGCACGCGGCAATCGACAGTGCCATGGAGACGGCGGTGGCGCCGATCACGACTCTACGCATCGTTGCGTTCATTTTGGGTTGTGCCTCCCTGACAGGGCCGCAACGCTGCGGCCGAGGTGGCTGGAAGTCAACTCGGCCACACGTGCGACGTCAAGAAGTAAATCCTTAACGGGTTGGCAACGGTGCCATCCGTTCTCTAAGTGAAGGCAGGCACGGCCGCATGCAGCGTGCTGTCCAAAAGGGTCGAATCACCCATCTCGCTGAGCGCGAGGGCGAGGGCTCCGAGCACCTCCGCACGACCGCCAAGTGCCCCGGGGAGAACGGACAGTTGGCGCGCTGCGCTGGGGATCGCGTAGCGGCCGACGGACTCCCGGATCGGCCCGAGGACCAGCTCACCGGCCTCGGCGAGATCACCGCCGAGGACCACGCGGCTCGGGTTCAGGAGATTGCAGAGATTCGCGACTCCACTGCCGATGTGGCGGCCGACGTCGGCGATCACCCGACGACAGCCCGGGTCTCCGTCCCTGGCCAGCCGTACGACACCTTCCATGGTCAGATCCGTGCCGTGACTGGACTGGAGGAGCGGCAGCACATAGCGCGCGGCCGCGAAGGTCTCCAGGCAGCCCCGGTTTCCGCAGCGGCAGACCGGGCCGGACTCATCAAGAGTAATATGCCCGATTTCTCCCGCCGTGCCGCCCGGCCCCCGGTAGATCTTGCCGCTGATCACCAGACCGGCGCCGACACCACTGGCGACCTTGATGTACGCCAGGTCGCGCACGCCCCTCCCGCTGCCCCACACCATCTCCCCCAGGGCACCCAGGTTGGCGTCGTTGTCCACGTGGACGGGCACGCCCAGCCGACCGCGCAGCTCCTCGGCGGGCTTGGTGCCGATCCAGCCGGGCAGGATGGCGGACGAGCCGAGGGTGCCCGACTCGACGTCGATCGGCCCGGGTACGCCGAGACCGACCCCGGCGATCTTCGAGCGGTCCACGCCGGTCGCCTCGATCAGCCGGTTGACCAGCTGTTCGGCCCGGTCGAAGCCCTGCGTCGAGGAGGCGTCCACGTCCAGCGGTTCGGACTCCTCGGCCAGCACCTGGTGGGCGAGGTTCCCGACCGCGACGCGCAGATGCGTATGGCCGAAGTCGACCCCTATGACGATGCCGGCGTCCCCGCTCAGCGAGACGCTGCGGGCCCGGCGGCCACCCGCCGATGTGGGCGTGACCTCGACCGTTCCGCCGTCCTTGAGCTCCCGGACGATGTTGGAGACCGTCGCCGCGGACAGTCCCGTGGTCCTGGCGATCTCCGCCTGGGTGAGCGATCCGGCCAGCCGGACGGCCCGGACCACCCGCTCCAGGTTGGCTCGGTGCAGCGACGACTGCGACCCCGGAGTCTCCACGACGACCTCCTGCGCGCGGGACCGCTTCGATGAGGCCCCGTTACGTGTCCAACTAGTGAACTCTAAGCTGAGCCGTTCGGGTTGCCTCCCGTCAAGAGGTTGAACCGGATCCGGGAGTGTGCACACGCGCGCGTGAGCCGCCCCGGGTGTGGGGCGGCTCACTGTGACGTGGGGTGATGTGGTGCTTACGATGGAGCGAACAGAGAGCGTTTACTTCAGCGCACCGGCCGTCAGTCCCGCCTGCACCTGCCGTTGGAAGATGAAGTAGACGATCAGCACCGGCAGCATCGCGATCATCATGCCGGCCATCAGGGCGCCCCAGTCGTTCTCGTAGCCCTGCTGGAGGGCGATCATCGCCAGGCCCTGGGTGAGCACGTACTTGTCCTCGTTCTGGTTGAGGACCATCGGCAGCAGATACTGGTTCCACTGCCCCAGGAAGTTGAAGATGCCGATGCTGATCAGGCCAGGCTTGGCCATCGGCAGCATCACCTGGAAGAACGTTCGCGTGTGCGATGCGCCGTCGATCAGTGCCGCCTCCGCGACCGAGGTGGGCAGCGTGCGGAAGAAGGCGGTCATGAAGAAGACCGTGAACGGCAGCGAATAGGCGATGTAGACCAGGATCAGCCCCTGGTACGTCGCCAGCAGCGAGCTGCCCGGGAAGTCCCGCAGTACGAAGAAGAGCGGGATGACCAGCATGAAGACCGGGAAGGACATGCCGGCCACGAACATGAAGTAGATGAACCGGTTGCCCGGGAAGGTGAAGCGGGCCAGCACATAGGCGGCCATCGAGCCCAGCACCATGGTGCCGACCACCGAACCGCCCACCACGATCGCGGTGTTGAGGAAGTACTGGCCCATGTTCGCCTTGTTCCAGGCGTTGGCCCAGTTCTCGAAGTGCAGCGAGGTCGGCAGTCCCCACGGGTCGGAGAGGATGCCGTTGCTCGTCTTGAAGGAGCTCCACAGCACCCACAGCAGCGGCACGCCCACCATCAGCGCCCACAGGACGAGCATGCCGTGCGAGAAGACGTGCAGGACGCCGCCCTCGGAGCTGCGGCCGTCCGTCGCGCCGAGCTTCTTGCTGAGGCTCGGACGGTCCGCCCCGTCCGTCTTGGTGACCGTGCCGGTGTTCGTAGTGTCCGTCGTCATGTCGCCCGTAACCCCTAGAACTCGATCCGCTCACGCCGCGCGAAGCGCAGGGTGAGCACTGCGAACGTCATGGTGACGATGAGCATCGCGACGCCCATCGCGGACGCGTAGCCGAACTGGCTGTCGCGGAACGCCGTCAGATACAGCCGCAGCGGCATGACGTCCGTGGCGCCGTCGGGGCCGCCCATGTTGACCGACATGATCTGCACCAGGGCGAAGCCGTCCAGGGCGATGATGCCCATGTACACCCAGCCGGTCTGCACGGTGTCCCACAGCAGCGGCAGGGTGATCCGGAAGAAGGTGTGGAAGCGGCCGGCGCCGTCGAGGAGCGCCGCCTCGTAGATGTCCCGCGGGATGGACGCCATCGCCGCCGAGAAGAGCACGACGTAGAAGCCGACGTGGGACCAGATCATCACCGCCATGATGCACAGCAGGGCGAGGCTCTTCTCGCCCAGCCAGGCGTTCTGCCAGCCGTCCAGGCCGACCGAGCCCAGCAGGGAGTTGAGCATGCCGTCCTGCGGGTCCGGGTTGTAGATGTTGAACCAGATGACGGCGATGATGGTGATGGAGATGACCTGCGGGAAGAAGAAGACGAAACGGTAGAACTTCGAACCCGCGACACCGGTGATGACTTCGTCCCTGCGTCGCTTTCCGCCGACATTCAGCATGAAGGCGAAGAACAGGCCGAGTCCCAGCGTCACGATCGGCACCGCGATCAGCATCCAGACGTTGTGCCACAACGCGTTCCAGAAGTCCTCGTTGTGCCACAGCTTTTCAAAGTTCTCGAATCCGACGAACTTGGCCGTGCCGACGAGCCCCGACCAGTCGGTCATCGAGATCTGGAACGCCTGGACGAACGGCGAGATCACGAAGACCGCGTAGACGATGACGGGCAGGGCCAGGAAGCCCACGATGAATCGGTATTTGCCGTGTTGCATGCTGCTTCCCGGCCCTTCCCCTTGAGTGCCGTTGTGCCGGACCGGACTCTTAGCTCTCGCGCTTGAACTTCTTCACCGAGTCGTCCTTCGCCACGGCGTCGGCGTATCGCTGCGTCTTCTTGATCCAGTCGGCCGCGCTCATCTCACCGGTGAGCAGCTGCCCGGTGAGACCGCCGATCTTGTCGTCGGTGAGCGAGGGGTACCACTCCTGGAGCTGGAGGCTGATGATGTTGTCCCCCGCGTCCTTGAACGCCTTGCTCGCCGACGCCAGGCCCGGCGAGAGAGTCATGCCCTCGGTGGCATCGACCACACAGGTGAGCGACTTGACCTTGGTGGCGAAGTTCTGCGCGTGCTTCTTGGAGAGCATGATGCGCAGCAGCTCCATGCCACCGGCCGGGTTCTTGCCCTTGGCGGACACGATGTACGGCTCGCTGGGCTCGGCGCGCAGGGTGCCGTGCGGCAGCTTGTCGCCGCTGGAGCCGTCGAAGAGGGCGCCGACGGACATCTGGAAGTCCTCGGGCGTGGTCGGGGCGGCCTCGTTCTCCACCCAGGAGCCGTTGGGGATGAAGACGGCCTTGCCCTTGTTCCAGGCGGTCTGCGACTGAATGTGCGTCAGACCCTGGCTGCCCTGGAGGAAGTACTTCTTGGCGGCCAGCTCCTCGTAGTGCTCGACGACCTGCTTGACCGCGTCGTTGCTGGTCCAGGCGTTCGGCTCCAGGTTGTCGATGGCGATCCAGCCGTCCATGCCGCCGATCTTGGCGATCTGGCCGAACAGGTTGAAGTGGACGTAGTACGGATACTTTCCGGCGTACGTCCAGGGCGCGATGCCCTTCTTCTTGATCTCGCCGCAGAGCTTGACCATGTCGTCGAGCGTCCCCGGGTATTCCCAGCCGTTGTCGTCGAGGGCCTTCTGCGAGTACCAGGTGCCGTAGATGGTGAAGGCGTAGTAGAGCACGTCGAAGGTGTCGCCGTGCTTGCCCTTCTCGATGGTGCTCGGGTGGATGACGTCCGAGATCTTCTTGCTCGCGTCGTCCAGCGAGGGCGCGTCCAGCAGCGCGCTGAGGTCCTGGAGCTGGCCCTGCGTGGACAGCTTGTTCATGTCCAGGTGGTCGGCGCCGGAGTTGTCGATGACGTCCGGCGGGTTGCCGCCGGCGAAGCGCGGGGTGAGCTTCGGGCCGACCTGCTGGGTGCCGGTGTGCTTGACCTCGGCCTTGTACTTGGCCTTGTAGTCGGCCTCGGCGTCCTTGGCGTACTGGTCGCCCAGTCCGCCCTTGAAGATGAACGCCTCCAGCGCGGTGCCCTCCTTGACCCCGAGCGGGTTGGTCGCGGACTTCGCGCCACCGGGCGCCTTGCTCTCCTCGTCGCTGCCGCCGCCACCGGTGGCACACGCCGACAGGAAGGCCATGGTCGGAACGGAGATCAGACCTAGCGCGGCGGACCGCTTGATCAGATCGCGGCGCCCCACACCTGCGGAGCCGTTGTTCTCAGGATTCTCGGCGGAAGTGGATCCCATGCTCAAGTCCTCGCCTTCTCCAGGACTCAGGCGGTGAACCGGATCCTCCCCGGCACCGCGGTCGGGTCGAGCTGGTCGTGCAGGCTGGGTGGTGCGGGAAGTGCGAATCGTGTGAATCGCCGACAGGTATAGTCCACTTCCCGCCAACGGAGCAAGATCGAATGCAAGGTTGGCCGGTGGTCTTTTCCGAGTTGAGACCTGCCGGAAATATGAGCGGCCTGTGTGTTCCTTGGCGGAAAAATCCCTGTCATTGCCCTCGAATGGCACACTCAACACCCTTGACACGACAGAGCACTTGAGCCACAACTGTTCCTTGCGCAGCGATGTTGACAACGTTGTCCCGTGCGCAGGGAGGGTACCCGCTTATGCAGCAGAGAGCTCGGCACAGATGGGGTGGACCGGCGGTCGTGTCGGCGACCGCCTTCGCTTTGACCGTGGGCTCGCAGGGCGCGGCGGTAGCCCTGCCAGCAGCCCCCGCGGCGGCCGACCGGAGTTTCACGTCCTCCTTCGAGGCGGACGATCCGGCACCCGACTGGCTCAACACCGTCGACACCGCACCGGACGGCACCAAGCGCGCCTCGGGCGTCGACGGCGGCTACAGCAGCGGCATTCCGGGCAATGTGACCGACCATGTCACGGACGTACGGGCGAGCGGCGAGAACACCGGCGGCGGAGAGGTGAAGGAGAACCTCACGGACGGCGAGCCGAGCAGCAAATGGCTGGTCTTCGAGCCCACCGGATGGGTCGAGTTCGACCTGGACAAACCGGTGAGGACAGCGAAATACGCACTAACCTCGGCCAACGACTACGCCGAACGTGACCCGCGCGACTGGACCCTGAAGGGCTCCACGGACGGCAAGGACTGGAAGACCCTCGACACCCGCTCGGGTGAGACGTTCGCCGAACGGTTCCGGACAACGACGTACGACCTCGCGGAGCCGGCCGAGTACCAGCACTTCCGGCTGGAGGTCACCGGGAACAACGGCGCCGACGGCATCCTCCAGCTCGCCGACGTCCAGTTCTCCACGGGCGGCAGCGACGGCCCGGTCCCGCAGGACATGCTCTCCCTGGTCGACCGCGGCCCGAGCGGCTCCCCGACCGCCAAGGCGGGTGCCGGATTCACCGGCAAGCGGGCCTTGCGCTACGCCGGCCGGCACACGGCGGACGGGCGGGCGTACTCGTACAACAAGGTCTACGACGTCAACGTGGCCGTCGGCCGCGACACCCGGCTGTCCTACCGGATCTTCCCGTCGATGGCGGACGGCGACCGCGACTACGACGCCACGAACGTCTCCGTCGACCTCGCCTTCACCGACGGCACCTACCTGAGCGACCTCGGCGCCACCGACCAGCACGGCTTCCCGCTGTCGCCGCGCGCCCAGGGCGCGGCGAAGGTCCTCTACGTCAACCAGTGGAACAACGTCGCCGCACGGATCGGGTCGGCCGCGGCCGGCAAGACCGTCGACCGGATCCTCGTGGCGTACGACTCCCCCAAGGGCCCGGCGAAGTTCCGGGGCTGGCTGGACGACATCGCGCTGAAGTCCGTGGCGCCCGAGAAGACCAAGGCGCACCCGTCCGACTACGCGCTCACCACCCGCGGCACGCTCTCCAGCGGCGGGTTCTCGCGCGGCAACAACTTCCCGGCGACGGCCGTACCGCACGGCTTCAACTTCTGGACGCCGGTGACGAACGCGGGCTCGCTGAGCTGGCTGTACGACTACGCCCGCGCCAACAACGACGACAACCTGCCGACGGTCCAGGCGTTCAGCGCCAGCCATGAGCCCAGCCCCTGGATGGGTGACCGGCAGACCTTCCAGGTGATGCCGTCGGCGGCGTCCGCCGTCCCGGACACCGGGCGTGAGGCGCGCGAGCTCGCCTTCCGGCACGAGAACGAGACCGCGCGGCCGTACCACTACGGGGTGCGGTTCGAGAACGGGCTGAAGGCGGAGATGGCGCCGGCCGATCACGCGGCGGTGCTGCGCTTCACCTACCCGGGTGACGACGCGAGCGTGATCTTCGACAACGTGACGGACCAGGCCGGGCTCACGCTCGACGAGGAGAACGGTGTCGTCACCGGTTACTCGGACGTGAAGTCCGGGCTGTCGACGGGCGCGACCCGGCTGTTCGTGTACGGCGTGTTCGACAAGCCGGTGACCGAGGGTTCCTCCAGCGGGGTGACGGGGCACCTGCGCTTCGACGCCGGTGACGACCGGACCGTCACGCTCCGTCTCGCCACCTCGCTCATCAGCGTCGACCAGGCGAAGGACAACCTGCGTCAGGAGGTCGACGGCGCCTCCTTCGAGACGGTGAAGTCACGCGCCCAGCGCCAGTGGGACGAGCTGCTCGGCAAGGTCGAGGTGGAGGGCGCGACGCCGGACCAGCTGACGACGCTGTACTCCAGCCTGTACCGGCTGTACCTGTACCCGAACTCGGGCTTCGAGAAGGTCGACGGGACGTACCGGTACGCGTCCCCGTTCTCGCCGATGCCGGGTCCGGACACGCCCACGCACACTGGCGCGAAGATCGTGGACGGCAAGGTGTACGTCAACAACGGCTTCTGGGACACCTACCGGACCACCTGGCCGGCGTACTCGCTCCTGACCCCGAGTCAGGCGGGCGAGATGGTCGACGGCTTCGTGCAGCAGTACAAGGACGGCGGCTGGACCTCCCGCTGGTCCTCCCCCGGCTACGCCGACCTGATGACCGGCACGTCCTCCGACGTCGCCTTCGCGGACGCGTACGTCAAGGGCGTCGACTTCGACGCGAAGTCGGCATACGACGCGGCCGTGAAGAACGCGACCGTGGTGCCCCCGTCGTCCGGCGTGGGCCGCAAGGGCATGGAGACCTCGCCGTTCCTCGGCTACACCGGCACCGAGACGCACGAGGGCCTGTCGTGGGCGCTGGAGGGCTACCTCAACGACTACGGCATCGCGAAGATGGGTCAGGCGCTGTACCAGAAGACGGGTGACAAGCGGTACAAGGAGGAGTCCGCGTACTTCCTCAACCGTGCCCAGGACTACGTCAACCTCTTCGACTCCAAGGCCGGCTTCTTCCAGGGCCGGGACGCGAAGGGCGACTGGCGCGTCGAGTCCTCGAAGTACGATCCGCGCGTGTGGGGCTACGACTACACGGAGACCAACGGCTGGGGGTACGCCTTCACCGCGCCCCAGGACAGCCGGGGCCTGGCCAACCTCTACGGCGGCCGGAGCGGTCTCGCCGACAAGCTCGACGAGTACTTCGCCACCCCGGAGACGGCCTCGCCCGACTTCGTCGGCTCCTACGGCGGTGTCATCCACGAGATGACGGAGGCGCGGGACGTCCGGATGGGCATGTACGGCCACTCCAACCAGGTCGCCCACCACGCGAACTACATGTACAACGCCGCCGGGCAGCCATGGAAGGCGCAGAAGAACGTCCGTGAGGTGCTGTCGCGGCTGTACGTCGGCAGCGAGATCGGGCAGGGCTACCACGGCGACGAGGACAACGGCGAGCAGTCGGCCTGGTTCCTGTTCTCCGCGCTGGGCTTCTATCCGCTGGTGATGGGCAGCGGCGAGTACGCCATTGGCTCGCCCCTGTTCACCAAGGCGACCCTCCAGCTGGAGAAGGGCCGCGAGCTGGTGGTGAAGGCGCCGAAGAACAGCGCCCGCAATGTGTACGTCCAGGGTCTGAAGGTCAACGGGGTTCCGTGGAGGTCGACTTCGCTCCCCCACTCGCTGATCGCGAAGGGCGGGGTCCTGGAGTTCGACATGGGGTCGAGGCCCTCGTCCTGGGGCACCGGGAAGCACGCGGCGCCGGTGTCGATCACCGAGGACGACGAGGTGCCGACGCCCCGTGCGGACCTGCTGAAGGGCGACGGGGCGCTGTTCGACGACACCTCGGGGACCCAGGCGAGCGTCACGTCGGTGGAGCTGCCGGTGTCCGGGGACGGCGCCAAGGCCGTGCAGTACACGCTGACCTCGCCCTCGGACCGGACGAAGGCGCCGACCGGCTGGAAGCTTCAGGCGTCGAAGGACGGCACCACCTGGCGGACGCTCGACGAGCGCTCCGGGCAGTCCTTCGCATGGGACCGGCAGACACGGGCGTTCTCCGTGGGGTCACCGGGTACGTACGGGAAGTACCGCCTGGTGCTCGACGGCGAGGCGGTGGTGTCGGAAGTCGAACTGCTCGCCTGAGCAAGGGAGTTGGGGCCTCGTGTGGGGTGTCGATCAGGGTGTCGATCCGGCCTGGCTGCCGGAGCGGGCGTTCCGGCCGATCGGCACCCGGCGGACGCTGATCCGTGGCTCGGGTCCGCTGGTGGACACCGTGCACGGCGAAGTGGCGGGGGCCTGTGAGCGGTTCGGGGGCCGCGTCGAGCGCGGCGCGGCCCCCGGGCCCTTCGACCTCGTCCTGAACCTGACCGGCGAGGACTCCTCGGAGGCATTCGCCTACGAGCGGGACGACGACTGTACGACGGTCACCGCGAGCGGCCAACGGGGGCTGCTGTACGGCCTGTTCCATGTCGTACGGCTCGGGGAGTCCGCGTTCCACGGGCAGCGGCAGCGGGAACGTCACACACCGGCGCTGGACCTGCGGATGCTGGACCACTGGGACAACGTGGCCGTGCACCCGGTCATGGGTCAGGTGGAACGCGGATACGCCGGCGGGTCGCTGTTCTGGGCGGACGGCCGGGCGCGCGGCGAACTGCTCGGACGAGTGCGGGCGTACGGACGGCTGCTGGCGGCGTGCGGGATCAACGCCCTGGCCGCGAACAACGTCAACGTGCATGAGACCGAAGCGCATCTCCTCACCGACCGGATCGGGGAGGTCGCCGAGATCGCGGGCGCGCTGCGCCCCTATGGCGTCCGCACACATCTGTCGGTCACCTTCGCCGCGCCCGTGCTGCTCGGCGGGCTGCCCACGGCCGATCCGCTGGACGAGGGCGTGCGCGACTGGTGGGCGCATACGACCTCGCGTGTGTACGAAGCCATCCCCGACTTCGGCGGGTACGTCGTCAAGGCCGACTCCGAGGGGCAGCCGGGACCGTTCGCGTACGGCCGCAGTCACGCGGACGGAGCGAACATGCTGGCCGCCGCGCTCGCACCGCACGGCGGCACGGTGCACTGGCGGGCGTTCGTCTACAACCACCGCCAGGACTGGCGGGACCGGACGACGGACCGGGCGCGTGCCGCGTACGACCATTTCGTGCCGCTGGACGGTCGGTTCGCCGCCAACGCCGTGCTCCAGGTGAAGCACGGGCCGATGGACTTCCAGGTGCGTGAGCCGGTGTCCCCGCTGATCGGCGCGATGCCGCGAACCCGGCTGGCGGTGGAGATGCAGGCCACGCAGGAGTACACCGGGCAGCAGCGGCATGTGTGCTGGCTGGGGCCGATGTGGAGCGAGGTGCTGCGGTTCCGGCCCGAAGGGGGTGCTTCCGTGGGCGAGTTGGCGCGCGGCGGGCTCGTCGCCGTGTCCAACGTCGGCGACGATCCGTTCTGGACCGGGCATCCGCTGGCCCAGGCGAACCTGTACACCTTCGGTCGGCTGGCCTGGCAGCCGGACGCCGATCCGGGCCGGATCCTCGACGAGTGGATCGGGCTCACCTTCGGGGACGGCCCGGCGGCGGAGCTGCACGCGGTGCTCGACGGTTCGTGGCGGACGTACGAGAAGTACACGGCCCCGCTCGGGGTGGGCTGGATGGTGCAGCCCGGTCATCACTACGGGCCGAGCGTGGACGGCTACGAGTACAGCCCCTGGGGCACCTACCACTTCGCCGACCGGGACGGCATCGGCGTCGACCGCAGCGTGGCGACCGGCACCGGGTACGCGGGGCAGTACGCCAAGCCGTGGGCCGTGGTGTACGAGTCGCCGGAGAGCTGTCCGGACGAGCTGCTGCTGTTCTTCCACCACGTGTCCTACGGGCACATGCTTCGCAGCGGGAAGACGGTGATCCAGCACATATACGACACGCACTTCGAAGGCGTGGCAGAGGTGGAGGAGGCCCGGGATGTGTGGGCCTCGCTGGCCGGGCTCGTCGACCCGGCGCGCCATGCACGGGTGGCGGAACTGTTCGACGAACAGCTCCGCAGCGCCCGCGAGTGGCGCGACCAGATCAACAGTTACTTCTTCCGGAAGTCCGGGGTTCCGGACGAGCGGGGGCGAACCCTCTACTGACAGATCGTGATCGCGCTGCTTATGATGCCCACGATGAAGAACTCCTCCTCATGTGGATTGGGGGAATCGTCCGCGCAAGGTGAGTGCTGATGGCACATCACTTCGCGAACGGGATTCCGACCCGCCTGTCGATGTGGCAGCGCGTGCGCGAGTACGCCGTGCCACTGTCCATGATCGAGACTGCCAGCGCGCGGCGTGCGGCCGGTGACTGGGCCGGGGCCTGTGCTGCCGCCCGCGTCGACGTCGATCTCGATCTGCGCGCCGTGCGCAACCGCCACGGCACCGAACTCGTCACCCGCCTCCGTGCGGATCTGCGTCGGCTGGCGCCGGATCTGCTCCGCTGGCACATGCCCCGGATCGCCCCCGACGGGTGGCTCCGGCCCGGCCTCACCGTCTCTCTCGCCCGTTACCGGGAATCCGGTGCCGCACCGCTGCATCTGGTGGTGCGTACCCCGCCGGCCTGGGCGGACGCCGGGCAGCGGATGTCCCTGGCCCTGTGGGAGGAGTCCGGAAGCGGCGCCCCAGGGCACCATCCGCACCCGCATCCCGACCGGCGTTTCCGGCTCGATCTGCACCGGCATCTCTGGGACTCCGGGCGGAGCGGCGAGCTGGCTCGTCGATGCGACGCGGGCGGGGCACCCGACTCTTCGTGGGCAACGGCGACCTGGGCCGCCGAGGCCGAGCGGCTGTTGCGGGCCGAGGGTCGCGCTCGGGGGGCCTTCACCGTGCGGCTCGGCGCGCGCAGCCATGCCGTGCTCGAACTCGTCGCCCCCGACGACAGCCATGCCCCGGCCTGCCGGCCGCTGCGTGAGGTACTGCCGCCGCAGGAGGTCGCCGCACTTCCGGTGCTGCCGGAGGTGGCGGCCCGAGTCCTTCCGGATCTGGAGCTGTTGCGGGCCGGACTGGTCGGGGTCGACCGGCTGCACCCGCTCGTCTCCGCCGCCCTGGCCGCGTACGGCTCGGCAGCGTCGGCCGGTCCCGCCGCCGAGCCGGAGGATCCGCACCGGGTGGAGTGCCGGGGCGAGGTCCATCGGATCGCGCCGCGGGACGGGGTACTGACGGCGATCGATCACGATCCGGCCGAACTGCGCCGGGAGGAGCTGCTGGTGGCGCTCGGCGGGCCGGCCCTGCCCTGTCTGCGGGCGATCGACACGGTGCACCGCAGCCCTCAGGCGCTGCCGGCGGTCCGGGAGCGGCTCGGCCACGGTGACGTCGCCGGGGCACTGGCCGTGGTCGAAGGGCTGCTCGGTCCCGGTGCGGTCCTGCGCGACGGGCCGCTCCGGGAGGCACTGGAGTCGGCCGCGGCCCGCCGCGTCGATCACGGGCTCTTCCGCTCGGGGCTGGTCACCGTGCACCCCGCTGCCGGTGGGGTGGCGGACCCGGGGAGGACGGCGGCGGATCACCGTCCCCGGCTCGATCGACGTACGCCCCCCGTACTGCGCCACAAGCGCAACAGCCGGTCCCGGCCCCGTACCGGTCTGGCCTCCTGAAACCGGTCCTGACCGGACGATCTCGTCCCCCCTTCACCCTCAGCTCTCGCGGCTGTCCCGTTCTCTCAACCCACCCAGGTGATGCCCATGACTTCCAGCACCCTTCTGCCTGCCGACGCCCAACTCACCCTCGCAGACGACCTCTTGACGCTCCTTCGCACAACCACGACGGAACCGCGCCCCGATGACCAACTCGAAGCGCTCACGTTGGCCGTCGCGGCCGACCTGCCCGTGCTGCTCTGGGGCGAGCCGGGCATCGGCAAGACCGCGGCCCTGACGCAGCTCGCCGCCTCCCTCGACCTGCCGTTGACGACCGTGATCGCCAGCGTCCACGAGCCGACCGACTTCTCCGGGCTGCCCGTCGTGGGCGACGACCCCGCTGTGCAGGGAGTGCCGATGGCACCGCCGCAGTGGGCCGTGGAGCTCGTGCGAGCCGGGCGGGGACTGCTCTTCCTGGACGAACTCTCCACCGCCACCCCGGCCGTCCAGGCCGCGCTGCTCCGGGTCGTGCTGGAGCGGAGGGTCGGTGCCCTTCAACTGCCGCCAGGAGTGAGGATCGTGGCCGCCGCCAATCCGCGTGCCTCGGCGGCGGACGGGTGGGAACTGAGCCCGCCCCTGGCCAACCGGTTCGTGCACCTGTACTGGGTGCACGACCGGGATGTGGTGGTGCGCGGGCTGGGCGGGGTCTGGCCCAGGGCCGAGCTGCCCCGCCTGGAGCCGGAGCGGCTTGCGGAGGCGGTGGCCTTCGCCCGGCGCGCCGTCTGCGGCTTCCTCACAGCGCGGCCGACGCTGATCCACCGGTTGCCGAGCACCGAGACGCGACGCGGTGCGGCCTGGCCCTCGCCGCGGAGCTGGGAGGCCGCGCTCACCCTGCTGGCCTTCGGCACGGCGGCCGCCGTTTCCCGGGAGGTGCTGGCGCTGCTGGTGCGGGGGGCGGTGGGGGACGGGCCGGGGCTGGAACTCCTCGCCCACCTCGACCGGATGGACCTGCCGGACCCGGAGTCGCTCCTGACCGATCCGGCCTCCGCCGAGCTGCCCGAGCGGGGTGATCTCCGGCAGGCCGCGCTGGAGGCGGTGGTGGCCGCCGTCGGAGCACGGCCGGAACGGGAACGCTGGGAGGCTGCCTGGGCGGTACTGGTCCGTGCCCTGGAGACCGGTGCCCCGGACCTGCTGGTCGCCCCGGCCAAGGCACTCGCCGCGGTGCGGCGCGACGACTGGGAGGTGCCGGAGGCTGTGGAACGGCTGGCCGCGGTCGTCGGTCTCGCCGACCGCGCGGACCGCTCGGTGGAACGGGTGGAGGCCGGGCTGGTCCGGGGGGTGCGCCGATGACGGGGGCTGTGAGCCCAGGGGGTACGCCGATGACGGGGGCCGGGAGCCCGGGACGTACGCCGACGACGAGGGCCGGGAAACCAGCAGGCACCCCGACCACGAAGGCCGCGCAGCGCCCACTGCCGCGGCCCATGCCCCCGCCTCCTCCGCCCCGCCCGGTGCGGGCGACCGTCCCGGCGGCGCCGGTCGGTCCCGGTGGGCCGGACAACCCGCCCGGACTCCCGCTGGACATGGAGAAGTTGTTGGCCGCCCGGCTGCACGCCGTCAAGGTCCGCCCCTACCTCGCCGCCGCCCTCTTCGCACTGCACGTGGTGGAGGACCGGTCGGTACCGACGATGGCGGTCGACGCACACTGGCGCTGCTACGTCTCCCCCGGCTTCGTGGCGCGCACTCCGGTGGAGGAGCTGGCGGGCGTCTGGGTGCACGAGGTCTCCCATCTGCTTCGGGACCACCACGCGCGGGGCGAGCGCTATGCGCGGGAGAACGAGGAGTACGGGCGGGGCGAGCGGAGCGAGATGGGGGTCCCCCCGGCCGAAGGCTGGGGGAGACTGCGACGGAACATCGCCGCCGACTTCGAGATCAACGACGACATCTACGGCGAGGGCCTGCCCAGGCCCACCGGGGCGGTGCTCCCGTCGCTGCTGCGGCTGCCCAACGGGCTGCTGATGGAGGAGTACCTGCGGACGGCGTCGCTGTCCGGACTGGCCGCCGACCTGGCCTGGCTGGACTGCGGCAGCGGTGCCGACGGGCAGGAACGGCCGTGGGAGCTGGGACCCGAGGGCGCCCACGGGCTGACCAGGCAGCAGCGGGACGCGGTGCGCTTCCGGGTTTCCGAGGGGATCAAGGGACGGCCGGGCGACGCTCCGGAGGGATGGCGCCGTTGGGCGGACGAGGCCTTCCATCCGCCGCAGCCCTGGCGGCAGTTGCTGGGTGCGGCGGTACGCTCCGCGGCGGGTGCGCCGGGGGCAGGCGAGAACCACAGCTACCGGCGTCCGTCCCGGCGCTCGGCCGCTGTCCCCGGGGTGCTGCTGCCGAGCCTGCGCCGTACCCCGCCCCGGGTCTGCGTGGTGATCGACACCTCCGGGTCCGTGAGCGACGCCGAGCTGGGCGGGGCGCTGCTGGAGGTGGCGGCGATCGCACGGGCGGTGGGCGGGCGGCGCGACCTGGTCTCGGTGATCTCCTGCGACGCGGCGGCGGGGATCGCCGTCCCGATCTGCCGCGCCGAGGACATCGAACTGGTCGGCGGCGGAGGAACGGATCTGCGCTCGGGTTTCGCCCGGGCCTTGCGCTCCCGGCCACGCCCGGACGTGATCGTCGCCCTGACGGACGGCCAGACGCCATGGCCATCCGCGCAGCCGTCCTGCCGTACCGTCGTCGGCCTCTTCCCTCGTCCCGCCCGCGCCGTGAACGAGCGGGACCCGGACTACGCCCCTGGCACTCCGCCGTCCTGGGCACGTGTCGTCACCATCGGCTGAAGGCGGAGGATCACCACGCCCAGCGGGTCGAGGGTCAGTGGCTCGCTCTCCTCGACCCGCTTGCCGGTCAGCAGGTCGGTGGCGGTGGTGTGGGCGGTCAGGTGGGCCGGCTCGGGGGCGTGGTCGTAGTCGCCGCCGTACGGGATCTTCGGGGTGCGCGGCGCTGTCATGCCGTGAAGTCCTCCTGGGTCTCGGCGATCACCGGGCGGCTGCTGTGCAGCAGGGAGAGCAGCAGCGGGGCGGCCAGCAGGGCGGGCAGGGCCTCGGTCAGGAGGGCGGTCGACGCGGCCACCAGGACGAGCAGGGAAGCGGCGGCGAGGGTGGTGCGGGCCTGCCGGACCAGGAAGTAGGCGGCCAGACGGGCGGTGTCGCGGGTGCGGAAGGTGAACAGGGAGGTGAGGACCAGCGCGTGCGCCCCCCACAGCAGGGAGCCGGCGCCGATCACGCCGAGCAGGACCGCCCACCAGCCGGGCAGGCCGGTGGCGGAGAAGTGGGTGAGGGTGAAGGCGATGACCGTCACCCAGGTGAGGAGGGGTGCCCAGAGTTTCAGGGCGGGGAGGGCGTTGAGGCGCCAGCCGCGTGCGTAGGTGCGGGCCGGGTGCAGTTCGGTGAGGTCGCGGCTGCGGTGGTGCAGGGCGTACAGGGCGGCGGACAGGGCCGGGCCGAGCGGCAGCAGGCATACGGCGGCCAGGGGCAGGTTGGCCGGGTCCGGGCCGAGGAGGAGCAGGCCGGCGAGTCCGGGTGCGGCGGCGAGGAGCAGCAGGGCCTCGACGGTGACCAGGGTGTGGATCAGGGCGGCGGCGCGGGAGAGGGCTCCGGTGCCGAAGCCGGCCGCGGGGGCGCCGCTGCTCACCCGTTCTCCTTCCTGAAGCGTTCGTACGCCGTGTTGTGCAGGTCGACGAACCGCTGCATGTTCTTCGCCTTCAGCTCGGCGAGGTACGCGTCCCATTCGGACATCGGGCGCTTGCCGAGGACGAACTTGAGGGTGTTCTGGGTGACGTGGTCCCTGAGCGGTGTCTCCCACAGGGAGGCCTGTTCCTGCTCGAAGGACTGGAGCGGGTGAGCCGGGGCGATGGGTGTCTGTTCGCGCTGGGACATGGCGTCCTGGAACTTCTTCTCGTCGGGGCTGAACATGGAGGAGACGATTTCCCAGCTGCCGCCGTAGGCGAAGACGCCGTTGTAGAAGCCGTAGTCCTTCTGCATGTCCTTCGGGGCGTCCGGGTCGGAACCCATGAGGCTGATGCCCGGCTTGGACTTGTACCTGCTGCCGGAGCGGGTGTAGGTGACACCCTCGACGCCCCACCGCGCGAACCGCTGGCCCTCGTCCGAGTACCACAGCCAGTCCACGAACTGCATCATCGCGACGAAGCTGTCACCCTTGAGCGCCTTGCTGGAGATCATGACGCCGTTCTCCAGCCGGGCGCCGCCCATCACCACGGGACCGGCTGGCCCGAGCGGCACCGGGATCATCTCGATCTTCGCGCCCTTGACCTGCTTCTCGAGGTTGAAGCGGTAGTTCTGCACCAGTTCCTGCGGGTTGGCGCTGATCGCGAAGGACTTCTCGCCCAGCAGCTTCTGCGTGGCCTCGTCATCGGTCTGGGTGAAGCTCTCCGGGTCCACCAGCTTCTCGGCGACCAGCTTGCGCACGTACTCGGTCATCTGCCGGAAGGCGTCCGTCGCTGCGGTGAAGACGAACTTCTGCGCGTTCGCGTCCCAGCTGATGTTGTCGTACGTCCATCCCGCCCGGACGCCGTACGCCTGGCCGAGGTAGCTGAAGAGGGCGGCGGCCGGGTAGGGCGTGTTCTTGCTCCAGCGGTCGGAGAACGGGTAGCGGTCCGGGTACTCCTCCTTGATCGCCTTGAAGACCTCGTACACCTCGTCCCAGGTGCTGGGCCGGCTCAGCCCGAGCCGGTCGAGGACGTCCGTGCGCAGGGCCAGCGAGTAGCCGGATCTGACCTTCTCGTGCAGACCGGGCAGCAGATAGAACTTGCCGTCGGACTGCCGGATGGAGTCGAGTTCCGGCTCCAGCTTCCAGCGCTTGACCTTGTCCCGGAAGTTGGGCATGAGGTGCACGTAGTCGCTGACCGGGAGGATCGCGCCCGACGACACGAACGCGACCTCGGAGGGGTGGTAGGTCTT
The DNA here is from genome assembly GCF_019049285.1 of Streptomyces sp. AC550_RSS872. Lineage (GTDB taxonomy): Bacteria > Actinomycetota > Actinomycetes > Streptomycetales > Streptomycetaceae > Streptomyces. The sequence goes on along the minus strand of NZ_JAGMUL010000062.1, from coordinate 244,991 downwards.
GGGGATCAGGAACGGGGCGTCGCCCGAGCCGATCAGGACGCTGCGCTTCTTCTCGTAGTCGACCAGAGGGACGGCGACGGGCTCGAAGGTGACCCCGGTGCGCCGGGTGAGCTCCTTCCAGAACAGCCAACTGTCCTTCATCGGGTAGACCGGGTTGTTGTTGTGCAGGACGGAGAACGACAGCGGCTCGGTCGCCTTGAACTGCTGACCGGCGCGGTAGTCCTTCATCGCTCCGTCTCTCTTCTTCGACAGGTCCTTGGAGTCCCCGCCGTCGTCGCCGCTGCCGCAGCCGGTGAGCGTGGCGAGACCGATGAAACCGGCGGCGGCGAGGATCTGACGCCGTGACAGCTGTCCTGCGTTGTTCGCGGATGACACGGTTACTCCCTTGTTAGCCCTTGACCGTCAGCCCTTGACCGCGCCGAGCGTCACGCCCGAGACGAAGTAGCGCTGGACGAACGGATAGACACAGAGGATGGGCAGCGAGGTCAGCACGATCGTGACCGCCTGGATGTTCGCCCCGACCTGGCTGAGCTGTGCGTCGGCGGCGCCCGCGTTGCCGCCCGTGGTGGCGCCGGAGATGAGGTTGCGCAGATAGACGGTGACCGGCATCAGCTCGGACTTGTCCATGTAGAGGAAGGCGCTGAACCAGGAGTTCCAGAAGGACACCGAGTAGAACAGCACCATCGTCGCGACGACCGCCTTGGACAGGGGCAGGACGATCCTCAGCAGGATGCCGTACGTACTGAGCCCGTCGATCTGCGCGGCCTCCTCCAGTTCGGTCGGCAGGCTCTCGAAGAAGGCCTTCATCACCAGGAGGTTGAACACGCTGATCGCGTTGGGGAGCGCGATGGCCCAGACGCTGTTCTTCAGGCCGAGGCTGGTGACCAGGACGTAGTTGGGGATCAGGCCGCCGGTGAAGAACATGGTGAAGACGGCGACCCCGACCAGCACGCCGCGCCCCTTGAGGTGCTTCTTCGACAGGACGTAGGCGTAACAGGTGGTCAGGACCATGGCGACGGCCGTGGCGACCACCGTGTACAGCACGGTGTTGCCGTAGTTCCGCCAGAACATGGAGTCCTGGAACACGATCTTGTACGTGGTGAGGTTGAACCCCTTGGGCCACAGCGTCACCTCCCCGGCCCGGATCTGCCGCTCCGCGCTGAACGAGCGGGCGATGATGTTGGCGAACGGGTAGAGGGTGACGATCACGACCAGGGTGAGAACGATGCCGTTGACGCCCTGGAAGACGCGGTAGGAGCGGCTCGGCTTCACCACAGGCTGGTCCCCACTGTGCGGCGCGAGAACTGGTTGGCGGACGTGATCAGCACCAGGCCGATGATCGCCTCGAACAGGCCGATGGCGGCGGCGTAGCTGAAGCTGTTGGACTCGACGCCCGCGCGGTAGAGGTAGGTCGAGATCACGTCGGCCTTCGGATAGGTCAACGGGTTGTACAGCAGCAGGACCTTCTCGAAGCCGACGGCCAGGAATGTGCCGATGTTGAGGATCAGCAGCGTGATCATGGTGGGGCGGATGCCGGGCAGGGTGACGTGCCAGATCTGCTGCCAGCGGTTGGCGCCGTCGATGCGGGCGGCCTCGTACAGGTCCTCGTCGATGGTGGTGAGCGCGGCGAGGTAGAGGATCGTGCCCCAGCCGGCGGTCTGCCAGATCTCGGAGCCGACATAGATGGTGCGGAACCACTCGGGTTCCTGGATGAACCGGATCGGGTCGTGCCCGAACCAGCCCAGGACGTGGTTGATCGGGCCGTCCGTGGCGAGCATCTGGAAGGTGATGCCCGCGACGATCACGATCGACAGGAAGTGCGGCAGGTACGACACCGACTGCACGAACCGTTTCAGCGAACGTCTGCGCACCTCGTTGAGCAGCAGGGCGAGCACGATCGGGATCGGGAAGCAGAAGACGAGCGTGAGTCCGCCGAGCCACAGGGTGTTGCGGAACACCTGCCAGAAGGTGGGGTCGCTCAGGAACATCTCGACATAGCGCAGGCCCACCCACTGCTCGCCGAAGATCGAGCCGCCCGGTTCGAAGCGCCGGAAGGCGATCACGTTGCCGAGCATCGGCAGATAGCGGAAGACCAGGAAGAACAGCAGCGGCAGCACGGCCAGCGAGTACAGCTGCCAGTCCCGGCGCAGCGCCCGGCGCCAGCCGACGCGCGTCGCGCGCCGCCCCCGGCGGGGTGGGGCCTTGGTCGGCGGCGCCCCCTTGGTGCCGGGCGGTGGAGCCGAGGTGGTGGAGGTGCTCATGCAGGTGGCCTCCCGGTGGCACCGAAAGTTTCGGAGTCGTACCGGCAACTTTGCGGCGAGGTTAGGGGCGGGTGTAATGGCTGTCAATGGGGCTGACGGGGAAGGCCAGTTGAGGAGGCAGAGACTGGGACGAGCCAGAGGTTACGAAACATTCTGATGAAGAAGCGCAACAATCGGAGGCCATGTTGCCCGCGTTCGACCTGCCGTTGACGGACCTGGAGCGCTACCGACCCGACCTCCAGGAGCCGGCCGACTTCGACGAGTTCTGGCACGACACCCTCAAGGAGGCGGACCGGCACGAGGTGTTGGCGTCGTGCGAACCGGTGGAGACGGGCCTGCGGCTCACGGAGACCTGGGACGTGACCTTCCGGGGGTTCGCCGGCGACCCGGTGCGGGCCTGGTTCAGCAGACCGGCCGGGGTGCGCGAACCACTGCCGGCCGTCGTCGAGTACGCCGGCTACGGCCGGGGCCGCGGCCTCCCGCACGAGCGGCTCACCTGGGTGAACGCCGGGTACGCGCATCTGCTGATGGACAACAGGGGCCAGGGCGACCAGTACGGTAACGGCGGCGCCACCCCCGACCCGCACGCCACGGCGCCGGGCGGCCCGGCCCCGGCCGTGCGCGGCCTGCTCGCGCCTCAGGACTACCACTACCGCCGCCTGATCACGGACGCGGTACGGGCGGTCGCGGCAGTACGCGTACTGCCCGGCGTGGACGGCTCACGGATCGCGGCCGTCGGCAACAGCCAGGGCGGCGGACTCGCCCTGGCCGTCGCGGGCCTCGTCCCCGACCTCGCCGCGCTCCTGGTCACCGCCCCGTTCCTGTGCGGCATCCGCCGCGCACTCGACCTCACCGACGCGTCGCCGTACGGCGAGATCACCGCGTACCTCTCGGTGCACCGGGACGCCGAGCGGGCCGCCTACGACACGCTCTCCTACATGGAGGGGATCTCCTTCGCCCGGCGCGCCCACGCCCCGGCCCACTTCGGGGTCGGCCTGCGCGACACGGTGTGCCCGCCGAGCGGGGCGTACGGCGCCTTCAACCACTATGCGGAACTGTCGGACACCGAGCCGCGCAAGGAGATCCACGCCTATCGGTTCAACGGCCACGAGGGCGGCGACGCGGTGCATGTGCGGCGCCAACTGAGCTGGTTGGCCGAGGTGTTGGAGCCGGGCACGCCGAGAGGACGGCTGGACGGGCAACCCGCTTGACGTCGTTGCCCGTTGAGGCGGTAGAGTCATGTACAGACCATTCGACAACGTTGTCGCAGCTTGGTCTCGCACCAGCCACGCACCATCCGGACGGCCCCACTTCCCCCCTCTGGCCCGTCCGGCTCGCGGACCCGGTGGACAGCGGCTCGCTCGTCCACCGGGTCCGCCCCGAGCCGCGGTTCAGCCCACCCGGCAGGGCAGGGTCGTCGCACTGTCGCCACCGGAGCCGGAGACGACGTAACCGAAGGTCGCGCTCTCTCCCGGATCGAGGGAGCCGTTCCAGTCGGCGTTGTGGACCATCACGCCCTGACCGGTATAGGTGGCGTTGCCGCTCCACAGGCTCTCGACCTTCTGCCCCGTGGGAAGCGTCCAGTCGACCATCCAGCCGAGCATCGGAACGTCGCCGGAGTTGGTGACGGTCACCTCGGACTGGTAGCCGCCGGACCAAGTACCGGTCGTGCGGCGGGTGGCGGAGCACTCGCCGGGCACCGGGTCGGTCGGGCTGCCTGGCTCCTTGATACCGGTGACCTCGCCGTTGCCGCCGTCGAAGACGATGTCGGAGCAGGAGTAGAAGGTCTCCGCGCTGTCCGAGCGCTGCCAGACCATGTAGATGATGTGGCGGCCCGACTTGTTCGCCGGAAGCTGCCCGGACCAGGAGTAGTTGGCCTCGACCGTGCCCGGGGAGCCGTTGAGCGGCGGGTGGTCGACCGAGAGGAAGGGCCGCTCCTCCATGTCGTCCCAGGTGAGGGTCTGCCTGGGGTCGAAGCCGTCCTTGGTGATGTAGACGTGGAACCAACCCGGGTGCGCGGCCCAGGCGTTGTAGGAGAAGTCGACGGTCGCGCCCGAGGTGAGGTGGGTGAGCGGCCAGTCGTTGCTGGGTGTGTTGAAGCCGGTGAAGTTGGTGTTGCCGCCGCTGCACAGCTCGCCGTCGGGCACGAAGCCGCGGGTGCGGCCGGCGCCGTCGGAGCGCAGCACGGAGAACCAGTTGTAGAACGGGGTGGTGCCGCTGACCTGTTGGGCCGTCCTGCACGCCGGATTGACGGGCTTGATCTCACCGGTGTCGGTGAGGCCGTCCTGCCAGCACAGGAAGGTGCGGCTGCCGGGCTTCATGGGGGTGCCGTGGGCCTCCGCCTCGCTGCCGGCCGACATCACGAGCGCGAGCGCCGGGATCGTGGCGAGCAGGGAGACCAGGACGAGGAAGAGGGCTTTGGCGCGGGTGGGGTGGCCTAATCGGCGCGGAGCGCCTGAGGCGCCCGGCGCCCTGACATTTGTCAGGATCATGACAGGCTGATCCCTTCCTTGAGGTACGGGCCGTGCGGATGCGTGTATCGGTGCGCGTGCGGACGCCGGGATGGGAGCGGTCCGGGCGGCGGGTTCCGGTCCACCGCTCATGGGAGCGCTCCCATCCCGTCTGTTGCGGAAGGTAGCGCCGAGAGGCGTGGTTGTAAACGCCTGACGCACGAGGACGGCACCGTCACGGCTCCTCGGCACGTGCGCCGGGCGCGACGCGCCGCGCCGGGCGGTCGTTTCGTGCGCCCGTTGAGCCCCCCTTGCTTCCACGATTCGGCACCGGAGAACGTCTCCCCGGGAGCACAGACGCCGGCTCAGACGTTCCAGTGATGCATGGGAGTCGCGGCAGCGGTGCAGCTCACACCGCCTCGGTAGCCCTGCCGCGTACCGCCGGTCCCTTGTCTGCCGCAAGCGGGTATCAGCTCCAGCCCGTTAGCTCTATGCATAATGAACCATGCAAAATGCTAGGAGCTTTCTGTGCATGGCCGACCGAAACCAGGGTAGGCGCGCACAGACGAAGGAGCGGCGATGACACCCCCCGTGGACCCCAGCCTCAACCGGCGCAAACTACGTCTCGCCTTGCGGCAGGCGCGTGAGCGCACGGGTCTGACCCAGCGTGAGGCAGCCGAGCGGGTGGAGTGGTCGCAGTCCAAGCTCATCCGGGTCGAGACCGGTACCGTCAGCGTGTCCGTGAGCGACCTGCGGGCACTGCTGGCCCTGTACGAGGTCACTGACCGGGACATGGTGAACCAACTGGAGGAGGCGGCCCGGGGCAGCAAGGGGCCCAGCTGGTGGTCCCGGTATCACGACGTGATGACGCCCCAGTTCGCCCAGTACTTGGGCTACGAGAGCGCGGCGACGTCCCTTCAGACGTATCACCCCATCGTTATCCCCGGACATCTACAGACCCGCGGATACGCCGAGGCGCTGCTCGCCCCTCGTGGCCTGGCCCCCAAACGAACCGGCCGGGTCGTGGCCTTGAGGATGGAGCGGCAGCGCAGGATGTTCGAGGGTGCCGCCGGCCTCGACGCGACGTTCGTCCTGGACGAGGCGGCGGTTCGGCGGCAGATCGGCGGAAAGGCGGTGCTGGACGAGCAGTTGCAGCAGCTGCTCGACTTCGGTGCGCGGGACGGGGTCACCGTGCGCGTACTGCCCTTCGAGGCCGGGGCCCACTACAGCACACTCGGCAGCTTCGTCCTGCTGGGCTTCTCCGACGACGACGACCTGCTGTATCTGGAGCACGCCGCGGGCAGTATGACCGGCGGCGAGGACCTGGAGCTGCTGGCCCGTTACCAGGAGTGCTTCCAGACGCTGATGGATCTGGCGCTCGGTGGCACCGAGTCACTCGACCTCATCGGTCGCATCAAGCAAGACCTCGCGGCCCGCTAGATCTGCGGCGCCTTTTCTGGTCGTGGAACCAGGGGGAGGACCAACGTGGTCTTCAGGTCGATATGGCAGGGCCTGCAGAGCGTACTCGGGGCATCCGGACTCAACGACGACGACGTCAAGGCGCAGGCCATACAGGACCCCGCGCAGACGAAGCACCTCATAGAGATAGAGAACGCCCGCGGTGCCATGAAGCTCAGGCTCGTGACCCGTCTCGGAGTGCTGGGCCTGGTGGCGCTGGTGGTGCTGGCCGCGGCGACACTCCTCATAGTCCAGGCGGCCGGTGACCTGAAGTTCCCCTGGTCGCGGATCGGCACGATCGCCGCCACGCTGCTGGGAGCATCCGGCATCACCGGCCTGGTGTCGCGGTGGTGGAGGAAGCGGCTGTCGGCGCGCCGCCAGCCCGGAGGCACTACCGCGGAGAACTCGTCCTCGAATCCTGCGGAAGGCGATCAGAATCAGGTGGGGACGTCATAGCGGTGTGTCCGGCTCGCCACAACCCCGCTCCGACGGCGACGGCCACGGCCACGACGACCCACAGAATCCGCTTGGCGAGAACGCTGTCTACGAGCAGGGACGCGAGAGCGGCGCTCACCGTCGCCAGCGCACCCGCGCCGAGCGAGAAGGTGAGGGCTCCGCTCAGGATCACGGACCGTTTTCCCTCGCCCTTCCCCGAGTGCTGCACTGCAGATGCCTCGGCACCCATAGAGGCCCCCTACCTACCGCCGATGGCTTGTCACGAACGTCATGGGCCGTCCAGCTCCCCCTGCGTCAACGCATGGAGGAACTCCGTCCAGGCAGGGCTGGTGAAACACAGAGGCGCGCGCTGCGGCTTCTTGGAGTCACGCGTGAGCACTGTGCCCTCCCCCACGGCGACCTCCACGCATTCGTTCTCGTTGCCGCACAGGCTGCTCTTGCGCCACAAGGGTTTCCCCTTATGCACCACCTCAGCCCCCCTGCTCCCCCGATGCGCCTGGACGGTGCCCGTCCATGTTAGTGGACGGTTGTGCACCACCGCAGGCGAATACCCCTACGTCAGAGCTGGGAACCGCGCACGGCACCCGAGCGATGACACGGTTTCCGCAAGCCAGTTGGCCCAACAAATGCTTTCCCAAGTTAGTCCTCGGGGAACCGGGTTGCGCTGCGGTTGGCTCAAGTTCCGTGGTTTCACGGCGAGTTCATGGGCAGGAGATCCGCGTTCCGGTCATGTGAGCGATCTCCGACGTGCGAGGGCGGGCACAGCGGAGGGCCGCACCCCCCTCGCCGGGGATGCGGCCCTCAACCGCCGTGCCGTACCGCTTACTTGCGGATCAGGCTGCGCAGCACGTACTGCATGATGCCGCCGTTGCGGTAGTAGTCGGCCTCACCGGGGGTGTCGATGCGGACGACCGCGTCGAACTCGACGCCCGTGTCGGTGGTGACCTTGACCGTGCTCGGGGTGGTGCCGTTGTTCAGCTCGGTCACGCCGCTGATGGAGAAGGTCTCCTCGCCGGTCAGGCCGAGCGAGTCGGCCGACTGGCCGGCCGGGAACTGGAGCGGCAGGACGCCCATGCCGATGAGGTTCGAGCGGTGGATGCGCTCGTACGACTCGGTGATGACGGCCTTGACGCCGAGGAGGGCCGTGCCCTTGGCCGCCCAGTCGCGGGACGAGCCGGAGCCGTACTCCTTGCCGCCCAGGATGACCAGCGGGGTGCCGGCGGCCTGGTAGTTCTGCGAGGCGTCGTAGATGAAGGAGACCGGGCCGCCCTCCTGCGTGAAGTCACGGGTGTAGCCGCCCTCGGTGCCCGGCGCGATCTGGTTGCGCAGGCGGATGTTGGCGAACGTACCGCGGATCATGACCTCGTGGTTGCCGCGGCGGGAGCCGTAGCTGTTGAAGTCGCGGCGCTCGACGCCGTGCTCCGTGAGGTACTTGCCGGCCGGGGTGTCGGCCTTGATGGCGCCGGCGGGCGAGATGTGGTCGGTGGTGACCGAGTCGCCCAGCTTGGCCAGGACCCGGGCGCCCGTGATGTCGGAGACCGGGGTGGTCTCCATCGTCATGCCCTCGAAGTACGGGGGCTTGCGGACGTAGGTCGACTCGGCGTCCCACTCGAAGGTGTCGCCGGTCGGGATCGACAGCGCCTGCCACTGGGCGTCACCGGCGAACACGTCCTCGTACGACTTGGAGAACATGTCCTCGCCGATGGCGTTGGCGACGACGTCGTTGACCTCGGCCTCGGAGGGCCAGATGTCCTTCAGGAAGACCGGGTTGCCGTCCTGGTCGGCGCCCAGGGCGTCACGCGTGATGTCCACCTTCATGGAGCCCGCGATGGCGTACGCGACGACCAGCGGCGGGGAGGCCAGGTAGTTCATCTTGACGTCGGGGTTGATACGGCCCTCGAAGTTCCGGTTGCCGGAGAGGACCGAGGTGACCGCGAGGTCGTGGTCGTTGACGGCCTTGGACACCTCCTCCGGCAGCGGGCCGGAGTTGCCGATGCAGGTGGTGCAGCCGTAGCCGACGAGGTTGAAGCCGACCTTGTCGAGGTACGGCGTCAGACCGGCCTTGTCGAAGTAGTCGGTGACGACCTTCGAGCCGGGCGCCAGGGTGGTCTTGACCCAGGGCTTGCGCGTCAGACCCTTCTCCACGGCCTTCTTCGCGACGAGCGCGGCGGCGACCATGACGTACGGGTTGGAGGTGTTGGTGCAGGAGGTGATGGCCGCGACCGTCACCGCACCGTGGTCGATCTCGTACGTCGAGCCGTCGGGGGCGGTCACGGTGACCGGGTTGGACGGGGCCCCGTTCGGGGCGACGGCCGGGGCGTCGGAGGCCGGGAAGGACTCCTGGCCCGCCTCGTCCACGGAGTCCACGTAGTTGCGGACGTCCTGCTTGAACTGCTCGGCGGCATTGGCGAGGACGATGCGGTCCTGCGGGCGCTTCGGGCCGGCGATGGAGGGAACGACCGTGGACAGGTCGAGCTCCAGCTTCTCGGAGAAGTCCGGCTCGGCCTTCGGGTCCAGCCAGAGGCCCTGCTCCTTGGCGTACGCCTCGACGAGCGCGAGCTGCTGCTCGGAGCGTCCGGTGAGCTTCAGGTACTTGATGGTCTCGTCGTCGATCGGGAAGATCGCGGCGGTCGAGCCGAACTCCGGCGACATGTTGCCGATGGTGGCGCGGTTCGCGAGGGAGGTGGCGGCGACGCCCTCGCCGTAGAACTCGACGAACTTGCCGACGACACCGTGCTTGCGGAGCATCTCGGTGATGGTCAGCACGAGGTCGGTGGCGGTGGTGCCGGGGGTGAGCTCGCCGGTCAGCTTGAAGCCGACGACGCGCGGGATGAGCATCGAGACCGGCTGGCCGAGCATCGCGGCCTCGGCCTCGATGCCGCCGACGCCCCAGCCGAGGACGCCGAGGCCGTTGACCATGGTGGTGTGCGAGTCGGTGCCGACGAGGGTGTCGGGGTAGGCCTGGCCGTTACGCACCATGACCGTGCGCGCCAGGTGCTCGATGTTCACCTGGTGGACGATGCCGGTGCCCGGCGGGACGACCTTGAAGTCGTCGAAGGCGGTCTGGCCCCAGCGCAGGAACTGGTAGCGCTCCTTGTTGCGGCCGTACTCCAGGTCCACGTTCTGCTTGAAGGCGTCCGACGTGCCGAACTTGTCGGCGATGACGGAGTGGTCGATGACCATCTCGGCCGGCGAGAGGGGGTTGACCTTCGCCGGGTCGCCGCCGAGGGCCTTCACGGCCTCACGCATGGTGGCGAGGTCGACGACACAGGGCACGCCGGTGAAGTCCTGCATGATCACGCGGGCCGGCGTGAACTGGATCTCCTGCGACGGCTGGGCCTGGGAGTCCCAGCCGCCGAGGGCGCGGATGTGGTCGGCGGTGATGTTCGCGCCGTCCTCGGTGCGGAGGAGGTTCTCCAGCAGCACCTTCAGGCTGTAGGGGAGGCGCGCGGCGCCCTCGACCTTGTCCAGCCGGAAGATCTCGTACGACTCGTCGCCCACGCTCAGCGTGCTGCGGGCGTCGAAGCTGTTCGCCGACACGACAGTCTCCTTCATTGATGTGCGCGTTCCCACCGCATCCTGCCGCCACGATGTCTTGGCCGATCCGCTAAGGTCAGGCTAAGTTAGGTAACCCTTACCGCCGGACTCGATGACGCGTGCGGCTGCGGTACGCCTCGGCAGATATCTCGATGTCGAGATAACTCTAGTACATGGGGCCGGGATGGTCATGTCCCGGGGCTTCGACATGCGCCCTTTGCATGACCATGCGCCTTCATGCATACTCTTCCTATGTCCAAGGTCCTCACCTCCCTGCCCACCGGCGAGCGCGTCGGCATCGCCTTCTCGGGCGGTCTCGACACCTCGGTCGCGGTCGCCTGGATGCGCGACAAGGGCGCCGTCCCGTGCACCTACACCGCCGACATCGGCCAGTACGACGAGCCCGACATCGCCTCGGTGCCCGGCCGCGCCAAGACCTACGGCGCCGAGGTCGCGCGTCTGGTCGACTGCCGCGCGGCGCTGGTCGAGGAGGGCCTGGCCGCGCTGACGTGCGGCGCGTTCCACATCCGCTCCGGCGGGCGGGCGTACTTCAACACCACGCCGCTGGGCCGTGCCGTCACCGGCACGCTGCTGGTGCGGGCGATGCTGGAGGACGACGTCCAGATCTGGGGCGACGGCTCGACCTACAAGGGCAACGACATCGAGCGGTTCTACCGCTACGGCCTGCTCGCCAACCCCCACCTGCGGATCTACAAGCCCTGGCTGGACGCGAACTTCGTGACCGAGCTCGGCGGCCGCAAGGAGATGTCGGAGTGGCTGGTCGCCCACGGCCTGCCCTACCGGGACGCGACGGAGAAGGCGTACTCCACCGACGCCAACATCTGGGGCGCCACCCACGAGGCCAAGACCCTGGAGCACCTGGACACCGGCATCGAGACGGTCGAGCCGATCATGGGCGTCCGGTTCTGGGACCCGTCGGTCGAGATCGCCACCGAGGACGTGACGATCGGCTTCGAGCAGGGCCGCCCGGTGACCATCAACGGCAAGGAGTTCGCCACCGCCGTCGACCTGGTGATGGAGGCCAACGCCATCGGCGGCCGACACGGCCTCGGCATGTCGGACCAGATCGAGAACCGGATCATCGAGGCCAAGAGCCGCGGCATCTACGAGGCGCCCGGCATGGCCCTGCTGCACACCGCGTACGAGCGGCTGGTCAACGCGATCCACAACGAGGACACCCTCGCCCAGTACCACAACGAGGGCCGGCGCCTCGGCCGCCTGATGTACGAGGGCCGCTGGCTGGACCCGCAGGCCCTGATGATCCGTGAGTCGCTCCAGCGCTGGGTCGGCGCCGCGATCACCGGCGAGGTCACCCTGCGGCTGCGGCGCGGCGAGGACTACTCGATCCTCGACACCACCGGTCCGGCGTTCAGCTACCACCCGGACAAGCTCTCCATGGAGCGCACCGAGGACTCGGCCTTCGGCCCGGTGGACCGGATCGGCCAGCTCACCATGCGCAACCTCGACATCGCCGACTCGCGCGCCAAGCTGGAGCAGTACGTCGGCCTCGGCCTGATCGGCACCGGCAGCCCCACCGTCGGCGCCTCCCAGGCCGCCGCGACCGGCCTGATCGGCACCATGCCGGAGCTGCCCGAGGGCGGCGCCGAGGCCATCGCCTCCCGCGGCGAGGTCTCCGAGGAGGACGCGCTGCTGGACCGCGCGGCGATGGAGTCCGGCACGGACTGATCCGCCGGGACGGACCATCGAAAAGGCCGGTTCGACGCCACGGGCGTCGGGCCGGCCTTTTCAGGTCATCCCCCGCCATCCCCCACCTCAATCGAGCCCGCGCCACTAGGCTCACCGGATGATCATCTGGCTGAACGGAACCTTCGGCGCGGGCAAGACCACCACCGCCGGTGAGTTGGTCGACCTCGTGCCGGACGCGACGATCTTCGACGCCGAATACGTCGGCTACATGCTGCAGCACGTCCAGAAGCTCCCCTCGGTGGGCGACTTCCAGCACTGGCCGCCGTGGCGCCACCTGGTGGTGGAGACGGCCGCCCAACTGCTCGGCTACCTGGGTGGGGCGCTCGTCGTGCCGCAGACGGTTCTCGTCGAGCGGTACTGGACGGAGATCCGCACCGGCCTGGAGAAGGCGGGCATCCCGGTCCACCACTTCGTGCTCCACTCCGACCCGGACACGCTCACCCGGCGGATCGAGACGGACGACGTGACCAACACCCGGTTCCCGAACGCCCGGCAGTGGCGACTCGACCATCGCGCCGCCTACCGCGACGCCCTGCCCTGGCTGAGCCGAGAGGCCGAGGTCGTCGACACCGCCCCGCTCTCCCCTCAGCAGGTCGCCCGGCTGATCGCCGACACCGTTTCCGCAGCCACTCCGTGACGAGCTGCCATCAGTTCGGCAAGTCGGGGTAACCGGGAGACACGTACCCCGACATCGGAGGGAGGCATCCGTGCCCCTCACATTCCGCAAGAGCTTTCGGATCCTGCCCGGAGTGCGGCTGAACATCAACCGGCACTCCTGGTCCATCACCACCGGTGGCAGGCACGGGCCACGGCGCACGCACAGCAGTACCGGACGTCGTACGACATCGATGGATTTGCCCGGACCTTTCGGGTGGCGTCGTACCCGTACCACCAGGCGGCGTTGACAGCCCGTCACCCGAACGGCCCCCCTGGGAATGTTCCATCTCATATCTGAGATAACCTCAGTCCCATGGCAGACGATTACCTCGTACGCATCGGCAAGCTCATCCGTGACGCCCGGCAACACCGTGGCTGGACACAGACGCAGCTGGCCGAGGCGCTCGGCACCTCCCAGAGCGCCGTCAACCGCATCGAGCGCGGCAACCAGAACATCAGCCTTGAGATGATCGCCCGAATCGGCGAAGCCCTGGACAGCGAGATCGTGTCCCTCGGCTACGCCGGTCCGATGCATCTGCGGGTTGTCGGCGGACGTCGGCTGTCCGGTTCCATCGATGTCAAGACCAGCAAGAACGCCTGCGTGGCCCTGCTGTGCGCCTCGCTGCTCAACAAGGGGCGCACAGTGCTGCGCCGGGTCGCCCGCATCGAGGAGGTGTACCGCCTGCTGGAGGTGCTCAACTCCATCGGCGTGCGCACCCGTTGGATCAACGACGGTGTCGACCTGGAGATCGTGCCGCCGGCCGAGCTGAACATGGCGGCGATCGACGCCGAGGCCGCCGTACGCACGCGGTCCATCATCATGTTCCTCGGCCCGCTGCTGCACCGCATGGACCACTTCAAGCTGCCCTACGCCGGCGGCTGCGACCTCGGCACACGGACCATCGAGCCGCACATGATCGCCCTGCGCCGCTTCGGTCTGGACGTCGCGGCGACGGAGGGCCAGTACCACGCGGTGGTCGACCGTGCCGTCCGCCCCGACCGCCCGATCGTCCTGACCGAGCGCGGCGACACGGTCACCGAGAACGCGCTGCTGGCCGCCGCGCGGCACGACGGCGTCACCGTCATCCGCAACGCCTCCTCCAACTACATGGTCCAGGACCTCTGCTTCTTCCTGGAGGCGCTCGGTGTCCGGGTCGAGGGCATCGGCACGACGACGCTCACGGTCCACGGCGTAGCGAACATCGACGTGGACGTCGACTACTCCCCCTCCGAGGACCCGGTCGAGGCGATGAGCCTGCTGGCCGCCGCGGTGGTGACGGAGTCGGAGCTGACGGTGTGTCGCGTACCCATCGAGTTCCTGGAGATCGAGCTGGCGGTCCTGGAGGAGATGGGCCTCGACCACGACCGCACGCCCGAGTACTTCGCGGACAACGGCCGTACCCGGCTGGTGGACCTCACCGTCCGGCCCTCCAAGCTGGAGGCGCCGATCGACAAGATCCACCCGATGCCGTTCCCGGGCCTGAACATCGACAACGTCCCGTTCTTCGCGGCCATCGCGGCCGTCGCGTCCGGCAAGACGCTGATCCACGACTGGGTCTACGACAACCGCGCGATCTACCTGACCGACCTCAACCGCCTCGGCGGCCGCCTCCAGCTGCTGGACCCGCACCGCGTCCTGGTCGAGGGCCCGACCCGCTGGCGCGCCGCCGAGATGATGTGCCCACCCGCACTGCGGCCCGCCGTGGTCGTGCTGCTGGCGATGATGGCGGCGGAGGGCACGTCCGTCCTGCGCAACGTCTATGTCATCAACCGGGGTTACGAGGACCTCGCCGAGCGGTTGAACTCCATCGGGGCGCAGATCGAGATCTTCCGGGACATCTGAGTCGACGATGCCGCCGCGCCCTTTCTGAGCCGCGCGACTGCGAGGCCGGGGAGGGTGCGGCGGCATCTCCGTGCTCTCTGCGCTCCAGGGGCGGCCCTTGGTTCAGACCCGCGTCGCGTTCCGGTCGAGGATGGCCCGCAACCGTTCGGCATCCGCCGGTGTGGCGGTGCCGCGCTTGGGGAGGACGACGATGCCGACGCTGTGCTTGTCGGGTGTCATCAGCACGAAGAGGGCGCCTGTCTCCGCGTACCGGGTGATCATCGGCCATCGGTACGTCGTCTCGCTGTCCCGCGAGGTCACCCGCACCCCGGTGTCGTCCACAACAGCCCGGAACTCCCCTTGCAGGGCGACCATCCGCTGCACCTGCCGCCCCTGAAGGACGGGCACCAGCACATACACACCCACGCACAGGGCCAGCGCGGCGACGCAGAGAACCGTCGACCTGAGGCTCGGCCCCTTCGGCCCTGTGAAGTTCACGACGAGAGCACCCGACACCACGATCGCGCCGGCGAGAATGACCCCGCCCTGCACCCGCCCCGCCGGTGTGGCCCGCATCCGCTCGCGGAGTGCCCCCGTCACGTCCGCGGTCGTCGGCACGTAGGCCAGCTCCACCGTGCTCGTATCCCGCACGGTCTTTCCCCAGATCGTCGCATTGCCGGGGCGCGATCGTAACGGGTCCCGCCGACAGCCGGGCCAGGGCCGGGGCCATGCCTCGTCGGGCCCGGCGGAAGCCGAGTCCCGCCCGGGTAGGCGGCGGCGTGATCTACGTCACCAAGATCTCGAACCGAGTGATGTTTCCCAGCCACGGCCCGCTGGGTGGAGCGGGCCACCTGTGTGTGTCGGGTGTGCCTCAGGTGACTTCTTCGTGGCCTTGCGCCGTCCAGCGGCTCTGGGCCTTCTACTGGGGTGGGTTCGTCGTGAGTCGTCGTACGTCGCATGCGTACAGACCGTTGAGCTTGAAGCGCCGGGCATGGCTGACGCTCGGTGCGGTGGTCCTGGGGGGCGCGGGTGTGGTGACCTACGCGGTCGCCAGCCCGTCCGGCGATCCGGGCACGGGTGGCCGGGCCAAACGGCCGGTGAAGGTCTACGACCTCGCCCTGAAGGGGGCGACGGGCGGCAAGCGGGAGCTGCCGCGCACGGACACCGAGCAGTTCTCGCTGGTCGGCGTGTCCTGGGCGGGAGCCGTCAAGCGGCTCGAGGGCACGGCGCAGGTGCGCACCCGCGACCTGGAGAGCGGCGCGTGGAGCGCCTGGCGGGACCTCGAAGTGAACATCGACCCGCCGGAGGACCCGGAGGCCGGGATGCGCGGCGCGTCCGAGCCGCTGTGGGCCGGTCCCTCCGACGGCGTCCAGGTCCAGGTCGTCCACGAGGACGGCACCGCGGGCGCGCTGCCCAAGGGGCTTCAGGTCAACCTGGTCGACCCGGGCGTGGTCACCGACGCCGAGGCCGAGGCCACCGAGCCGGCGGCGTTCGTCGCCGCGGAGAGCGCCCCCGCGGCTACACCCACCGACTCCACGGCTCCCACGGACGGTACGACGCCGACGGACGGTACGACGCCGACGGGCAGCCAGACCCCCACGGCCCCGGCACCCACCGACCCCACGGCCACGGCCACGTCGGCGCCCACCGGTTCGGCGTCCGCGTCCCCTTCGACTTCGCCGACCCCGTCGGCCACCACGCCGTCCGCGCCGCCGTCCACCGTGCCCAAGCCGCCGGTGACCTCGCGGGCCGGCTGGGGTGCGGACGAGTCGCTCAGCCCCGACCCGTCCGAGTACAACGCCGGCGTCAAGGCCGTCTTCGTGCACCACACCGACGGTGCCAACGACTACTCCTGCGCCGACTCCGCCTCGATCGTGCGCGGCATCTACGCGTACCACACGCAGGTCAACGGCTGGAACGACATCGGCTACAACTTCCTCGTCGACAAGTGCGGCACCGTCTTCGAGGGCCGCAAGGGCGGCGTCGACCTTCCGGTGCTCGGCGCCCACACCTACGGCTGGAACCGGGAGTCCGCCGGCATCGCGGTGCTCGGCGAGCACACCTCCACCAGCGCCTCCAACGCCGCGCTGACCTCCGTCGCCCGCGTGGCGGCCTGGAAGCTCGGCCAGTACGGCGCCGACCCGGCCGGAACCGTGCAGCTCACCGCGGGCGCGAGCCAGAAGAACTACTTCGGCACCAGCTTCACGGCGGGCGCCACGTACACGTTCAACCGCATCTCCGCCCACCGCGACGGCTACAACACCCAGTGCCCGGGCAACTCCCTCTACGCCCAGCTGCCGACCGTCCGCACCTGGGCGGCCGGCCCGGTGCAGGGCCTGAAGGTCACCTCGCTCTCCGGCGCGGGCCTGTCCGGCTCGACGTACTACACCAAGGGCGCCGTCAGCGTGAAGTGGACGGCCACCACACCGTCCTCGCTCATCAAGAGCTTCCAGCTGCTGGTCGACGGCAAGACGGTCGCCACCATCTCCGGTACGGCCACCTCCGCGAACACCACCCTGGCCCTGGGCAGCCACACCGTCGCCGTGCGGGCGGTGCACCAGTCCGGCAGGACCGTGACCACGGCCGCGCTGAACGTCGTCGCGGAGACGACCGCACCGACCTTCACCACCACACCGAAGCTCTCCCTGCGCACCGGCACCGTCAACACCGCCGCCGTCCCGGTCACCCTCGGCTGGAAGGCGACCGACAACGCCGCGCTGAGCTCCGTGAAGCTGCTGGCCCCGACCACGGCCACGTACGGCCCGACCACCACCAGCTCCGCCAAGACCGCCAAGTCCGGTACCGCCACCACCTGGTCGATGCGTGCCTACGACTACGCCGGCAACTACCGCACCTCCTCCCCCGCCTACACCCCGGTGATCCTTCAGGAGACCTCGGCGGTGAAGTCCGGCAGTTGGACGACCCGTTCCTCCACCAGCTACCTGGGCGGAAAGTCGTACTCCAGCGGCTCCAAGGGCGCGAGCCTCACCTGGACGTTCACCGGCCGCTCCGCGTCCTGGGTGGTCTCGCGGGCCGCGAGCTCGGGTCAGGTGTACGTCTACGTCGACGGCGTCAAGGTCAGCACGGTCGACCTGAAGTCCTCCACCACCCTCTACCGGCAGGCGATCTGGACGAAGACCTGGTCCAGCAGCGCCAAGCACACCGTCAAGATCGTCGTGGTGGGCACCAGCGGCCGTCCCACCATCACCACCGACGGTCTCGTCTACATCAAGTAGCTCCCCGACCCCTCGTGGGATGAGGGAGGCACGGCGTGCTGCGGCACGCGGAGTCGCCGCCCGGCCCGCCACGGCCTGGACACCCGCAGCATCCACGGAAGCCGTGTCGCCCTGACCGCGCGGTACAGTGCGCGGTACAGCGCGCGGTACAGCGTCGCGCCCCTCCGGTCGGGGAGGGGCGCGACGTGCCACGTGCTGCGGGGTGTTTACCTGCTGCGGTGGGGGCGCCCGGTCGACGGGGCCGCCGTCAGGCCTTCGTCAGGGTGATGTCCGTCTTCGACGTCGCGTGGAAGTGGGGCAGCGGCAGGCCGCCCAGGTCGTCCGCGGGGCGGAGTTCCACGATGGTGGCCTCGACGTTCGCCTTGCCGTGCTTGAGGGTGGCCGAGGAGGTCTTGCTCTTGTTCTCCCAGCGGTGCTTCTTGCCGTCGCACACGGCGAGGGTGCCGCCGATGGCGTAGCGGGCGGTGGAGGACTTCTGGCCGACGGAGGCGCTCACGAAGACGGGACCCGTGCTGTCGGCACAGCGGTAGGTGCCGGCGACGGTGACGGTGCCGTCCGCGGCCATGCGGACGGTCTTGTCGACCGTCACGGTCTCCTTGGGCTCGGCGGTGACGTCGGAGCCGGCGAGGGCCGGGGGCGCGGCGGCCAGCAGGAGCAGGACGGCGCCGGCGGCGGTGGCGAGGGCGGGGCGCAGGGGCATGGGATGACCTCCCGGTGGACGGAGTGGGGCGTTCCACTCGTACCCGGCCGGTGTGCTTATGGGCGTGATCGTCACCCCTTCGGTGGCGAGTCCGCCTCGACCTTCGTGGATCGGTCCGAGAGTTGTCCGCGTGTTGTCACGGTTCACGGCGGGCCGTTCCGATGAGTTCCTGAGGAGAGGATGGTCTACCCATATGGATGGCCCACACGGATCGTCCGCCCGATATGGAGGTGCGCCATGTGTACCCACCAGCCTTCGTGCCCTTCTTCCGACCACCACAGCGCCCATGTGGTCGCCGCCCACCCCGAGCAGGGCTGGAGCCTGCTCTGCGACGGGGCGATCCTCTTCGACGACAGCGGTGAGCTGCTGCCCGACGGCCGCGTCGTCGCCCCGCACCGGGTGCCGGCCGAACGCCTCGCCATGGCGGCGTGAGCACGATCTACGGCAGTACCGCGAAGCCGTCGAGCTCGACCATCGCCCGTTCGTCCCAGAGCCTCACGACCTCGACGACCGCCATCGCCGGATAGTCCCTGCCCGCCAACTGCCGCCAGACGCAGCCGAGTTCGGCGACCTGGGCGCGGTACGCGGCGACGTCCGTGGCGTAGACGGTGACCCGCGCGAGGTCGGCCGGTGCCCCGCCGGCCGCCGCCAGCGATGCCAGCAGATTGGTGAGCGCCCGCTCGAACTGTTCCGGCAGCGTCTCCCCGACCACCTTGCCGTCGGCGTCGAGCGCGGTCTGTCCGGCCAGGAAAACGACGCGTGAGCCGGTCGCGACGACCGCGTGGGAGAAGCCGGTGGGCGGGGACAGGTCGGGCGGGTTGACGCGCTCGGTACTCACTGGCCGGCCTCCATGTCCGCGTACAACTCCTTGGCGATGATGCCGCGTTGCACCTCGCTGGCGCCTTCGTAGACGCGCGGTGCGCGCACCTCGCGGTAGAGGTGTTCGAGCAGATGGCCGCGGTGCAGGGCACGGGCACCGTGCAACTGGACCGCCCTGTCGACGACGTACTGCGCGGTCTCCGTCGCGAGCAGCTTCGCCATCGCGGCGCGCCGGGGCACGTCCGGGGCCTCCTCGTCGTACGCCGTCGCCGCCGCGTACACCATGAGACGGGCCGCCTCCGTGCGCAGGGCCATCTCGGCGACCTGGTGGGCGACGGCCTGGAGGTCCTTCAACTTGCCGCCGAACGCGTCCCGTCGGGCCGTGTGGGCGAGGGTCGCGTCCAGGGCGGCCTGGGCCATGCCGACGGCGAAGGCGCCGACGCTGGGCCGGAAGAGGTTCAGGGTGCCCATCGCCACCCGGAAGCCGCGGTCCGGTTCGCCCAGCACATCGTCGGCGGTGACCGGGACGGCCTCGAAGTCGAGGCTGCCGATGGGGTGCGGGGACAGCATGTCCAGGCCCGCTCCGGTGAGGCCGGGGCGGTCGGCGGGCAGCAGGAATGCGGTGACGCCCCGGGCGCCGGCGCCGGGGGTGGTGCGGGCGAACACGGTGTAGAAATCGGCCTCGGGGGCGTTGGAGATCCAGCACTTCTCGCCGGTGAGCCGCCAGCGGGCGGGGCCGTCGGGCTCGGCGGCGAGTTCCAGTGCCGCCGCGTCCGACCCGGCTCCCGGCTCGCTCAGCGCGAAGGCCGCCACCGTGCTCCCCTCGGCCACGCCGGGCAGCCAGCGGTCCCGCTGGGCGGGGGTGCCGTACGCGTGCACGGGATACGCGCCCAGGCCCTGTAGGGCGAGCGCGGTCTCGGCCTCCGTGCAGGCGTACGCGAGGGACTCCCGCATCAGGCACAGGTCTACCGCGCCGGAGGTGAACAGCCGTTGCGACAGCCCCAGTTGGCCGAGCTCGGCGACGAGGGGACGGTTGACGTGCCCGGGCTCGCCCTTCTCCGCGAGCGGGCGCAGCCGTTCGGCGGCCAGGGCGCGCAGTTCGGCACACCATGCGGTTTGCGGTGGATCGAGTGAGAATGCGGGCATTGCCGACCTCCCTGCGGGGCCGTCCGCGACGGGCCCTCTCGACGGACCTCCTCGCGGGCCTCCTCGACGATATCGCGCACCATTGACTGTCGTCACCAACACGATACGCTCCCAGTGCGAGCCCACCGCGATGCCCAGATGCACGAGCCCACAAGGCAGCCCACACGGCAAGGGGGCGAACCGCCATGGCCGGTCTGCACCGCTCCGCCCACGTCGACACCTTCGCCCGCGAGCATCTGCCACCGCCCGACCAGTGGCCCGAGCTCCACTTCGACCTGCCGGGGCTGCGCTACCCCGATCGGCTCAACGCCGCCGCCGAGTTGCTCGACGGCCCGCCCGACGAGCGCCCCGCGTTCCACACCCCGTCCGGCGACACATGGACGTACGGCACACTGCGCGCCCGCGTCGACCGGCTCGCACATGTGCTCACCACCCACCTTGGCGTCGTCCCGGGCAACCGGGTGCTGCTGCGCGGCCCGACCACACCCTGGCTGGCCGCCTGCTGGCTGGCGGTGCTGAAGGCGGGCGCGGTCGCCGTCACCGTGCTGGCCCAGCAGCGGCCGCAGGAACTGCGGACCATCTGCGAGATCGCCCAGGTGCGGCACGCGCTGTGCGACATCCGGGCCGTCGACGACCTCGCCAAGGCCGAGATACCCGGCCTGCACCTCACCACGTACGGCGGCGACGCCCCCGACGACCTCCTGCGCCGCCCCGTGTCCGACGGGCCGTACCCCGCCGCCGACACCGCGGCCGACGACGTCGCCCTCATCGCCTTCACCTCGGGGACCACCGGACGGCCCAAGGGCTGTATGCACTTCCACCGGGATGTGCTCGCGATAGCCGACACCTTCTCGGAGCATGTGCTCCAACCACATACGGACGATGTCTTCACCGGCAGTCCCCCGCTCGGCTTCACCTTCGGCCTCGGCGGCCTCGTCGTCTTTCCGATGCGGGCCAGCGCCAGCGCCCTGCTCCTCGAACAGGCCGGTCCCCGGCAGTTGCTGCCCGCGATCGGCGAGCACCGGGTGTCCGTGCTGTTCACCGCTCCGACGGCGTACCGCGCGATGCTCGACGGCCTCGACTCGCACGACATCTCCTCGCTGCGCCGCTGCGTCTCCGCGGGTGAGAACCTGCCCGCCGCCACCTGGCGGGCCTGGCACGAGCGGACCGGGCTGCGCATCATCAACGGCATCGGCGCCACCGAGCTGCTGCACATCTTCATCTCCGCGGCCGACGAGCACATCCGGCCGGGGAAAACGGGGCGGCCGGTACCGGGCTGGCACGCGCGCGTGGTGGACCACGAGGGCCGGGAGCTGCCCGACGGGGAGCCCGGGCTGCTCGCCGTGCGCGGACCGGTCGGCTGCCGGTATCTCGCCGACCCGCGGCAGCGCGAGTACGTGCAGGGCGGCTGGAACATCACCGGTGACACCTACGTCCGGGAGAGTGACGGCTACTTCCGCTATGTCGCCCGCGCGGACGACATGATCATCTCGGCCGGATACAACATCGCCGGCCCCGAGGTCGAGGAGGCCCTGCTACGCCACCCGGACGTCCTGGAGACGGCGGTGGTGGGCCGGCCCGACGAGGCACGCGGGCAGGTCGTGGTGGCATACGCGGTGCTCAGGGAGGGTGCGCGGCGCGACGTGGAGGCGCTGCGGGCGTTCGTCAAGGCCGAGCTGGCACCGTACAAGTGCCCGCGCGAGATCGTCTTCCTGGACGCCCTGCCGCGCACCGCGACCGGCAAACTCCAGCGCTTCCGGCTGCGCGACGCCGGCCCCCCACGAGGTGACCAGCAGTGATCCGTACGAACTAAGATGATCAACGTGTCCGACCAGCATGCACCACGGTCTCTCATCGTCACGCTCTACGGCGCCTACGGCCGCTACATGCCCGGCCCGGTACCGGTCGCCGAGCTGATCAGACTGCTGGCCGCGGTCGGCGTGGACGCCCCTTCCGTACGGTCGTCGGTGTCCCGCCTGAAGCGGCGCGGGCTGCTGCTGCCGGCCCGTACGGCGCAGGGCGCGGCCGGGTACGAACTCTCCCCGGACGCCCGCCAGTTGCTGGACGACGGCGACCGGCGCATCTACGCCACCGTGCCGCCGCAGGACGAGGGCTGGGTGCTCGCGGTGTTCTCGGTGCCGGAGAGCGAGCGGCAGAAGCGGCACGTCCTTCGGTCCCGGTTGGCCGGTCTCGGCTTCGGGACGGCGGCTCCGGGCGTGTGGATCGCGCCGGCGCGGCTCTACGAGGAGGCACGGCACACCCTTCAGCGGCTGCGCCTGGAGGAGTACGTCGACTTCTTCCGCGGTGAGCATCTCGGCTTCACGCCGACCGTCGAGGCCGTCGCCCGATGGTGGGACCTGGCCGCCATGGCCAAGGAGCACGAGGCGTTCCTCGACCGTCACGCGCGCGTGCTGCACGACTGGGAGCGGCGGCAGGACACCCCGTCGGAGGAGGCCTACCGCGACTACCTCCTCGCCCTGGACTCCTGGCGCCACCTCCCGTACACCGACCCCGGCCTGCCCGCCCGGCTGCTGCCCGAGGACTGGCCGGGCGCCCGCTCGGCCGCCGTCTTCCGGGGTCTGCACGAGCGCCTGCGGGACGCGGGAGCCACGTACGCCGGCCACCGTCCGGCTCACCGGGCCGCCGAGCGCGGGCAGGACGGCCATCGTCCGCCTGCCCGGTGAACGGCCGGCGGCCGAGGGACATCGCGTGGAGGTCCTCGACGGCGACAACGTCGTGGACCGCTCGGCCCGCATGGGCTGGTACTCGGGCCCGGCCGGTGAGCACTGTGGCCCAGGTGGGCAGGGCGGGTTTCACCTCCCCAGGGTGAGCCGGGGCTTGGGGGCGTCCGTGCGCCCGGTCTGCGGACGGCGGCTGCCCGCCCGGTACGGGACCGGCCAGACGACGCCCGGACCGTCGTAGCCCTGCTCGGCCGCGGCGTGCAGCGTCCAGTGCGGGTCGTAGAGGTGTGGGCGGGCGAGGGCGCACAGGTCCGTACGGCCCGCCAGGATCAGGGAGTTGACGTCGTCCCAGGAGGAGATGGCGCCGACCGCGATCACCGGGAGGCCGGTGGCGTGCCGGATCCGGTCGGCGTACGGCGTCTGGTACGACCGCCCGTACTCCGGCTGCTCGTCGGCCACGACCTGTCCGGTCGACACGTCGACGGCGTCGGCGCCGTGCGCGGCGAAGGCACGGGCGATCTCGACGGCGTCCTCGGCGGTCGTACCGCCCTCCGCCCAGTCGGTGGCGGAGATCCGGACGGTCATGGGCCGTTCCTCCGGCCACACGGCCCGTACGGCGTCGAAGACTTCGAGCGGGAAGCGAAGGCGTTTCTCGAGTGAGCCGCCGTAGGCGTCGGTGCGGCGGTTGGTCAGCGGGGAGAGGAACCCGGAGAGCAGATAGCCGTGCGCGCAGTGGAGTTCGAGGAGGTCGAACCCGGCGCGCGCGGCGCGCCAAGCGGCTGCTGTGAACTGCTCGCGGATATCGGTGAGTTGGGAGCGGGTCAGCTCACGCGGGGTCTGGCTGTACGGCTTGTAGGGGATCGGGGACGGGGCGACGAGCGGCCAGTTGCCGTCCTCCAGCGGTTCGTCGATGCCCTCCCACATCAGTTTGGTCGAGCCCTTGCGCCCGCTGTGGCCGAGCTGCACGCCGATCGCGGCGCCGGGTGCCTGCGCGTGCACGAACCGGACGATCCGCCGCCAGGCCTCCCCCTGTTTGCCGGTGTAGAGGCCGGTACAGCCGGGGGTGATCCGTCCCTCCGGGCTGACGCACACCATCTCGGTCATCACCAGTCCGGCGCCGCCGAGGGCACGGGCGCCGAGATGGACGAGGTGGAAGTCGCCGGGGACACCGTCCGTCGCCGAGTACATGTCCATCGCGGACACGACGACCCGGTTGCGCAGGGTCAGGCCGCGCAGCCGGAACGGCGTGAACATCGGCGGCGTACCGGGCGGACAGCCGAAGTCCCGCTCCACGGCCTCGGTGAAGTGGGCGTCGCGCAGGCGCAGGTTGTCGTGGGTGACGCGGCGGCTGCGGGTGAGGAGGTTGAAGGCGAACTGGCGGGGCGGCTGGTCGAGGTAGAGGCCGAGGTTCTCGAACCATTCCAGGCTGGCGCGGGCGGCGCGCTGCGTGGAGGCGACGACCGGCTTGCGCTCCTCCTCGTATGCCGCCAACGCCCTCTCCAGGGAGGGCTGTTCCTCCAGGCAGGCGGCCAGCGCGAGGGCGTCCTCGACGGCCAGTTTGGTGCCGGAGCCGATGGAGAAGTGGGCGGTGTGGGCGGCGTCGCCGAGCAGGACGACGTTGCCGTGCGACCAGCGTTCGTTGACGACCGTGCGGAAGGTGGTCCACGCCGACTTGTTGGACTTGAGCGGCCGTCCGCCGAGCGCCTCCGCGAAGATCTTGGCGCAGCGCTCGACGGACTCCGGTTCGTCGAGTTCCGCGAACCCGGCGGCCTGCCAGACCTCTTCCCGCATCTCGACGATCACCGTGGAGGCGTCGGCGGTGTAGGGGTAGCCGTGCAGCTGCATCACGCCGTGCTCGGTCTCGGCGATCTCGAAGCGGAAGGATTCGAAGGCGAAGTCCGCCGCGAGCCAGATGTAACGGCAGTGGTGTTCGGCCACATATGGGCGGAACACATGGGCGTAGGCCTCACGGGTGGTGCTGTGCACACCGTCTGCGGCGATGACCAGGTCGTATGCCTCTGAGAGGTGATGCGGGGCCGGCGCCTCGGAGCGGAAGCGGAGGTCCACGCCGAGGTCGTGGCAGCGGGTGTGGAGGATTTCCAGGAGGCGTTGTCTGCCGAGGGCCGCGAAGCCGTGTCCTCCGGAGGTCTGGCGGGTGTTTCGGTGGACGATGTCGATGTCGTCCCAGCGGGTGAAGTGCGCCTGGAGTGCCTCGTAGACGACGGGGTCGGCGTGTTCGATGCCGCCGAGGGTTTCGTCGGAGAGGACCACTCCGAAGCCGAAGGTGTCGTCGGGAGCGTTGCGTTCCCAGACGGTGATCTCGCGGTCGGGGGCGAGGCGTTTGAGGAGGGCTGCGGCGTAGAGGCCGCCGGGGCCCCCGCCGATGATCGCGACTCGTAGGGGGTGGCTTGTCTTCGTCGGCGGCTGCGGGTCCGATGTGGCTGGTCGCGCCCACGCGGCGGTAGCCGCAGATTCAACACAGCCCCGCGCCCCTGGGGGCGTTGCAGTTCCCCTGGCCGAGAGCATCCCTACCTCCCCTGCCACTTCGGTGGGCGCTTCTGCGTGAACGCCGCGTGGAACTCCTTGTAGTCCTCGCCGTTCATCAGTAGTGCCTGCGTCGACGCGTCCAACTCCACCGCCGCTGCAAGCGGCATGTCCAGCTCGGCCGTGAGGAGCGCCTTCGTCTGGGCATACGCCAATGCCGGGCCGTCGGCCAGGCGGCGGGCCAGGGCCGCCGCAGCCTCATCCACCCCGCCCTCCTCCGTCAGCTCGCTGATCAGGCCGATGCGCTCCGCCTCCGGGGCGCGTACCGGTTCGCCCAGCATGAGCAGCCGGGTCGCGTGGCCCAGACCGACGACCCTCGGCAGCAGATAGGCCGCGCCCATGTCGCCGCCGGACAGGCCGACCCGGGTGAAGAGGAAGGCGAAGCGGGCGGTGGGGTCGGCGACGCGGAAGTCGGCCGCGAGGGCCAGTACCGCCCCGGCCCCGGCGGCCACCCCGTGCACCGCGGCGACCACCGGGAACGGACACTCCCGTACGGCCCGTACCACCTGCCCGGTCATCCGGTTGAAGTCGAGGAGCTGGGCGGTGTCCATGGACAGGGTCGCGCCGATGATCTCGTCGACGTCGCCGCCGGAGCAGAAGCCGCGGCCCTCGCCGGCCAGCACCAGGGCCCGTACCGCCCGCTCCCGGGACAGCTCGGCGAGCAGATCGCGCAGGTCGGCGTAGGCGCCGAAGGTGAGCGCGTTGAGTTTCTCGGGGCGGGCGAGGGTGACGGTGGCGACCCCGTCGGCGTGCTCGACCCGCAGATGCTCCCAGTCGGAGGTGCGGGCGGCGGAGCCGGTGAAGGGACTCATGACGTGCGGCCTCCTCGGGCGGACGGCGGGCACTGCATCACTGAGCTCTACCCTTCGAAGCTATCACCCAACTTTGACTGTCGTCACGTTTACGCGATAACCCATTCGAGTGTGACCTGACCCCGTCACATCCGTCACGGCTCGTCGACACCCGCGTAACGGTGGGATCAGCCGCGCGAGGCCGGCCGTTCACCCGGGTAAGCCGCCCTTCAGTCGGGGCCGAAGGTCCCGAACGGCGCCCTTCGGAAGCCTCTGCGGGGTGGCGCCGTACCATTCATAAGGTTGAAAGCAGGACAGCCTGCTCATGAACGGACCCGCCTTGCAAGATCGCCCCTCCGCCGCCGCCTCCTGGCGTATCGCGCTTCCGCACACGGCCGCCGCCGTGCCCGTGGCACGCGCTCTGGTCCGTACGGCGCTGGCCGAGCTGGAGCATGCCGCCGACAGCGACACCGCGGAGCTGCTCACGGCGGAGCTGGTCGCGAACGCCGTGGAGCACACCGCGGGGAACGGCCCGATAGAGCTCGTGGTGGAGCTGCTGCCGTCCGGCTGCCAGGTCGAGGTCCACGACCCGGACCCGGCCCCGCCGGGCAATCTGACCAAGCCGAGCGTCAAGGATCCCGACCCTTGGCAGGAACACGGCCGCGGTCTGCTCCTGATCCGCGCCCTCAGCTCGTCCTGCGGCCACCGCCCCACCAGCTCCGGCAAGGCAGTGTGGTTCCGGCTACCAGTCGTCCCGGCTCAGCGAAAGCCCACCTAGGCCCTGCCGTTTGGATCACCCCGGCGTCGCGGGGCCTGGCACGCGCATCTGCGGCGTTGTCGTCGGTTGCCAACGCTCCGCGTGGGCGCGACCAGCCACATCCGACCGGCACCCGGCAGACGACCGCACCCCTACGGCGCTCCCCCGTCCCAAGCTCACGCCAGCGTCGCCACCAGCACAGCCTTGATCGTGTGCATCCGGTTCTCCGCCTCGTCGAAGACCACCGAGTACTCGGACTCGAAGACCTCGTCCGTCACCTCGAGCGACTCCAGCCCATGACTCTCGAAGATCTCACGCCCGATCTTCGTACCGAGGTCATGGAAGGCCGGCAGACAGTGCAGGAACTTGACGTCCGGGTTGCCGGTGGCGCGCAGGACGTCCATGGTCACCGCGTAGGAGCCGAGCGCGGCGATCCGCTCGTCCCAGACCTCCTTGGGCTCCCCCATGGAGACCCAGACGTCGGTGGCGACGAAGTCGGCGCCACGGACGCCCTCGGCGACGTCCTCGGTGAGCGTGATGACGGCGCCGCTGGCCTCTGCCAGCTTGCGGGCCCGTGCCACGACCTCGCCACCGGGCCAGTACGCCTCGGGCGCGACGATGCGCACGTCCATGCCGAGCAGCGCGCCGGTGATCAGGTACGAGTTGCCCATGTTGAAGCGGGCGTCGCCCAGGTAGGCGAAAGTGATCTCCTTGAGCGGCCTGTCGCTGTGCTCCGTCATCGTCAGCACGTCGGCGAGCATCTGCGTGGGGTGCCAGTCGTCGGTCAGGCCGTTGTAGACGGGCACGCCCGCGTACGCGGCCAGCTCCTCCACCTTCGCCTGGCTGTCACCGCGGTACTCGATCCCGTCGTACATCCGGCCCAGCACGCGCGCGGTGTCCTTCACGGACTCCTTGTGGCCGATCTGCGAGCCGGACGGGTCGAGGTAGGTCGTCGAGGCGCCCTGGTCGGCGGCCGCGACCTCGAACGCGCAGCGCGTGCGCGTCGAGGTCTTCTCGAAGATCAGCGCGATGTTCCTGCCCCGCAGGTACTGCGTCTCGGCCCCGGCCTTCTTGGCGGCCTTCAGTTCGGCGGCCAGCTCGATCAGCCCGAGGAACTCCTGCTCGGTGAGGTCGAGCTCCTTGAGGAAGTGGCGGCCGGCGAGGGCGCTCGGGACAGTCGCCATGGGGGCGCTCCAGGGTGGGACGAGGACAGGGACGTTGGAAGTCTATACGACCATCAGCATTTCTATACAGCCTGACCTTCGCCTTCCCCTTCCCCTTCGCCCGGACCCGAGCCCCTCACACGGCCTCCCGCT
Organism: Streptomyces sp. AC550_RSS872; assembly: GCF_019049285.1. Taxonomy (GTDB): domain Bacteria; phylum Actinomycetota; class Actinomycetes; order Streptomycetales; family Streptomycetaceae; genus Streptomyces. The sequence goes on along the minus strand of NZ_JAGMUL010000062.1, from coordinate 216,632 downwards.
CGACAGGGCAGCTCATACAGCGCGGCCCGCCCCTGCCCCGCCCCAGCTCGCTCCCCGGGATCTCGATCACCTCGATGCCCTGCTTGCGCAGATGCGTGTTGGTGGTGGAGTTCCGCTCATAGGCGATGACGACACCCGGCTCGACGGCCAGCACGTTGCAGCCGTCGTCCCACTGCTCCCGCTCGGCGGCGTGAACGTCCTGGGTCGCGGTCAGGACACGGATCTCACTGAGCCCCAGGGCGGCGGCGATGGCGCGGTGCATGTGCTCCGGCGGATGGTCGGTGACCTTCAGCTCCTTGTCGCCGGCGCCGGGTTCGATGGTGTACGAGCGGAGCATGCCGAGCCCGGCGTACTGGGTGAAGACGTCGCCGTCGACCATCGTCATCACGGTGTCGAGGTGCATCAGGGCGCGCCGCTTGGGCATGTCGAGGGCCACGATCGTCTGCGCCGACCCGGCGGCGAACAGCTTGTGGGCGAGCATCTCGACGGCCTGGGGCGTGGTCCGCTCGCTCATCCCGATGAGGACGGCGCCGTTGCCGATCACCAGGACGTCGCCGCCCTCGATGGTGGAGGGGTAGTCGGCCTGCCCCTCGGACCAGAAGTGGAACGTTTCGTCACGGAAGAGGGGGTGGTGTCGGTAGATCGCCTCGAAGTGGACCGTCTCACGCTGCCGCGCCGGCCAGCGCATGGCGTTGACGGAGACGCCGTCGTAGATCCAGGCGGAGGTGTCACGGGTGAACAGGTGGTTGGGCAGGGGCGCGAGGAGGAAGTCGTCGAGTTCCATCACATGGAAGCGCACGGAGGTCGGCTCGGGGTGCTCCTCCAGGAACTCCCGTTTGGTCATGCCGCCGACGAGAGCCTCGGCCAGCTCGGCCGAGGGCAGGCTTTCGAAGGCCGCACGGAGGTGGTCCGTGGCGAGCACCCCGTACTCCTTCTCGTCGAAGACCCGGTCCAGGACGAGCCGGCGGGCCACCGGGATCTCCAGGGCCTCGGTGAGCAGGTCGCCGAAGAGGTGGACGGTGACCCCGCGGTCGCGCAGGACGTCGGCGAACCCGTCGTGCTCGGCGCGCGCCCGGCGCACCCACAGCACGTCGTCGAAGAGCAGGGCGTCCTTGTTGCTGGGGGTGAGCCTTTTGAGCTCTAGATCGGGCCGGTGAAGGATGACGCGGCGCAGCCGCCCGGCCTCGGAGTCGACATGGAATCCCATGCCTCCATCCTGACCATCGGGGGCCGACTTCACCCCCTGCTTGACCACCTTGCCCTTCTCTCGTTCTCGTCCTCTTGACGACAACCCGGCCACTCGCTTATCGTCTACATGACGAGAAATCGTGGAGGGGATCCCATGGCCGACATCACCCGGCGCCTCGGCTGGCGCCATCTGCGCGGCGCGCCCACGGCGCACATCCGCCACCACCGCGGCGGAAAACTGCTGCACGACGGCCCCGGACTCAGCTTCTGGTACCGGGCACTGACCGCCGCGCTCTCCGAAGTGCCGGTCGATGACCGCGAGTTGGCGATGACCTTCCACGCCCGTACGTCCGACTTCCAGGACGTGGCCGTCCAGGCGACGGTCACCTACCGGATCAGCGACCCCGCACTGGCCTCGACCCGCCTGGACTTCTCCGTCGACCCGGACACGGGCGCGTGGCGGGGCACCCCGCTGGAACAGCTGGGGACGCTTCTGACCGAGACGGCCCAGCAGCACGCGCTGGACGTCCTGTCCCGTACGCCGCTGTCGGCGGCCCTCGTCGACGGCGTCACGGCGGTTCGGGAGCGGATCTCGCAGGGCCTGGCCGGCGAACCCCGGCTCCCCGCGACCGGCATCGAGGTGGTCGCGGTACGCGTCGTGGCGCTGCGTCCGGAACCGGAGGTGGAGCGGGCACTGCGCACACCGGCCCGTGAGGAGATCCAGCAGGAGGCGGACCGGGCGACGTACGAACGGCGTGCGGTGGCCGTCGAGCGCGAGCGCGCCATCGCCGAGAACGAACTCGCCAGCCAGATCGAACTCGCCCGCCGCGAGGAGCAGTTGGTCGACCAGCGAGGCACGAACGCACGCCGGGAGGCCGAGGAGCACGCGGCGGCCGACGCCGTCCGGGCGGAGGCGGAGGCGGCACGGACGGTGCGGCTCGCGGAGGCGGAGGCCAAGCGGTCCGTACGGCTGGCCCGGGCGGAGGCCGAGGGTGCGCGTGAGGTCGGTGAGGCGCGGGCGCAGGCGCAGGCGGCCTGGCTGCGGGTGCACGCCGAGGTGGACGTGGCGACGCTGCACGCCCTCACCGGGACGCGGCTGGCGGAGAACCTGCCGCGGATCGACAGCGTGACACTGTCGCCGGACGTGCTGACCGGACTGCTCGCCAGGCTCGGTGCGCGGGAGCAGGCGTGAGCCTCGCCCCGCGGGTCGTCCTCGTCCATCGCACCACGGAGTACGAGGAGTTGGTGGCCCGGCACGGCACGCACGGCCAGGCCGCCTTCTTCCTCTCCTCCCGGGGCCGCGACATCGCGGAGGTCGCCGAACGCCACCGCCGCACCCGGCAGGCGCTGACCGAGGTGGCCGCGGCGATCCCGCTGACCTGGCGTCAGACCCGTGTGGAGCGGGCCGACCTGGACCGCTTCCTGTTCGCGCCGGAGGACGTGGTCGTCGTGGCCGGCCAGGACGGACTGGTCGCGAACGTGGCCAAGTACCTGGCCGGCCAGCCGGTGCTCGGCATCGACACCGACCCCGGCCGCAACCCGGGCGTCCTGGTCCGCCACCGTCCCGAGGACGCCGGCCCGCTGCTCGCCGCCACGCAGTCGGGAGGGGTCCGCTGCGACGAACTCATCATGGTGGAGGCCGTCGCCGACGACACCCAGCGGCTGGTGGCCCTGAACGAGATCTACCTGGGCGCCGTCGGCCACCAGACGGCCCGATACCGCCTGGGCCTGGAGGACGACGGGGGTGTCGTCGAGGCCCAGGCCTCCTCCGGGGTGCTGATCGGCACCGGGACGGGGGCGACCGGATGGATCCGGTCGGTGTGGCAGGAGCGGGGAGGGCGGCTGCGGCTGCCCTCCCCGACCGAGGAGCGCCTGCTGTGGTTCGTACGGGAGGCCTGGCCCTCCCCGGCCACCGGTACGTCACTGGTGGCCGGGGAACTCGCCGCCGCGCACCGTCTCCACCTCACCGTCGAGTCCGAGCGGCTGGTCGCCTTCGGGGACGGGATGGAGACGGACGCGGTGGAGCTGACCTGGGGGCAGACCCTGCGGGTCGGCGTGTGCCGGGAGCGGCTGCGGCTGGTCGGCTGACGTGAACAGCGCGGGCCGTGATCAGCCGCTGACCGTCACAGCCGGGGGTCGACCGGCTCCGACTCCAGCGCCAGCACCCCGAACACCGCCTCGTGCACCCGCCACAGCGGCTCGCCGTCGGCCAGCCGGTCCAGGGCCTCCAGACCGAGCGCGTACTCGCGGATGGCGAGGGACCGCTTGTGGTTGAGGAACCGCTGCCGCAGCCGGGCCAGGTTGTCCGGCCGCGTGTACTCCGGACCGTAGATGATCCGCAGGTACTCCCGGCCCCGGCATTTGATCCCGGGCTGGACGAGCCGCCCCTCCCCGCTTCGCACGACCGCGCCGAGCGGCTTGACGACCATGCCCTCGCCGCCCCGGCCGGTCATCTCCAGCCACCAGTCGACGCCGGCCCGCACCGACTCCGGGTCACCGGTGTCGACGTACAGACGCCGGGTGGTCTGGAGGAGACCTGTGCCGTCGTGCTCCACCAGCCGGTCGACAAGCGCGAGCTGCTCGTCGTGCGGGAGGGCGGCGAGGCTGCGGCCCTGGACCGCGAGGAGCTGGAACGGTGCCAGGCGTACGCCGTCCAGGCCGTCCGTGGTCCAGCAGTACCGGCGGTACGCCTCGGTGAACGAGGCGGCGTCGGCGGCCCGTTCACGCTGACGGGCCAGCAGGTCCGACACGTCGACGCCACGCGCCGCGGCACCCTCCAGGGCGGCCAGCGCACCCGGGAACACCGCGCCCGAGGCGGCGCCGACCGCCGCGTACTGCGAACGCAGCAGGCCCTGTGCCTTCAGCGACCATGGCATCAGCTCGGCGTCGAGCAGCAGCCAGTCCGTCTCGAGGTCAGCCCACAGGCCGGCCTCGGTGACAGCGGCCCGGACGCGGTCCAGGATCGTCTCCGTGACCGACTCGTCGTCGAAGAAGGGGCGCCCGGTACGGGTGTACAGCGACCCGGTGGGGCCGTCGACCCCGAACCGCTTGCGGGCGACCTCCGCGTCCCGGCACACCAGCGCCACGGCCCGCGAGCCCATGTGCTTCTCCTCGCACACGACCCGCTCGACGCCGTCCGCCGCGTACTGCGCGAAGGCCTCCGCCGGGTGCTCCAGGTAGCCGTCGATGTGACTCGTGGCCGTCGGCGCCATGGTCGGCGGAAGGTACGGCAGCAGGCGCGGGTCGACGGCGAAGCGGCTCATGACCTCCAGGGCCGCGGCCGCGTTCTCCTCACGGACCGACACGCGGCCCGAGTGCCGGGTCTCCACGACCCTGCGGCCCTGCACGTCGCCCAGGTCGAGCGGCCGACCGTCGTGCCCTCCCGGTGCCTCCGTCCGCAGCGGCCTGGCCGGCTCGTACCAGACCTGCTCGGCCGGTACGTCGACCAGCTCCCGCTCCGGCCAGCGCAGCGCGGTGAGCTTGCCGCCGAAGACAGCACCGGTGTCCAGGCAGATGGTGTTGTTCAGCCATGTGGCCTCCGGGACGGGAGTGTGGCCGTACACCACGGCCGCCCGGCCCCGGTAGTCCTCCGCCCACGGGTAGCGCACCGGCAGCCCGAACTCGTCGGTCTCCCCGGTGGTGTCGCCGTACAGCGCGTGCGAGCGGACCCGGCCGGACGTACGGCCGTGGTACTTCTCCGGCAGGCCGGCGTGGCAGACCACCAGCCGGCCGCCGTCGAGGACGTAGTGGCTGACCAGCCCGTCGATGAACTGCCGTACCTCGGCCCGGAACTCCTCGCTGTGGCCCTCCATCTGCTCGATGGTCTCGGCGAGTCCGTGCGTGTGCTGGACCTTGCGGCCCTTGAGGTAACGCCCGTACTTGTTCTCGTGGTTGCCCGGCACGCACAGCGCGTTGCCCGACTTCACCATCGACATGACGCGGCGCAGCACGCCCGGGCTGTCCGGGCCGCGGTCGACGAGGTCGCCGACGAAGACGGCGGTACGGCCGTCGGGGTGCACGCCGTCGACGTAGCCCAACTTGCCGAGCAGCGACTCCAGTTCCGAGGCACAGCCGTGGATGTCGCCGACGATGTCGAACGGACCGGTGAGGTGGGTCAGGTCGTTGAAACGCTTCTCGGTGACGACGGTGGCGCTCTCGACGTCCTCCACACCGCGCAGGACGTGCACCTTGCGGAAGCCCTCGCGCTCCAGGTGCCGCAGGGACCGGCGCAGTTCGCGGGTGTGCCGCTGGATGACCCGGCGCGGCATGTCGGCCCGGTCGGTGCGGCCCGCGTTGCGCTCGGCGCACACCTGCTCCGGCACGTCCAGCACGATGGCGATGGGCAGCACGTCGTACTGCTTCGCCAGCTGGATCAGCTGCTTGCGGGCGTCCTGCTGCACATTGGTGGCGTCGACGACGGTACGGCGGCCGGCGGCCAGGCGCTTGCCCGCGATGTAGTGCAGGACGTCGAAGGCGTCCCGGGTCGCGCTCTGGTCGTTCTCGTCGTCGCAGACCAGGCCGCGGCAGAAGTCGGAGGAGATGACCTCGGTGGGCTTGAAGTGCCGGCGGGCGAAGGCGGACTTGCCGGAGCCGGAGGCGCCGACGAGCACGACGAGGGACAGGTCGGTGACGGGCAGGACCCGTCCCTCGGTGGCCCGGGTGGTGTTCTCGCTCATGCGACCTTCGCCTCCTTCACGTCGTTCACGTCGTTCGCGTCGTTCCGCATGCTGAAGACGGCCATCTGGGTGGGCGGCCCCACCTCCGGGTCGTCGAGCCCGACGGGCACGAACTCCACGCCGTACCCGTGCCGTTCGGCCACCGCCCGCGCCCACGCCCGGAACTCCTCGCGGGTCCATTCGAAGCGGTGGTCGCCGTGCCGGACGTGCCCGGCCGGGAGGGACTCCCAGCGGACGTTGTACTCGACGTTCGGGGTGGTGACCAGGACCGTCCGCGGGCGGGCGGCGCCGAACACCGCGTATTCCAGGGCGGGCAGCCGTGGCAGGTCGAGGTGCTCGATGACCTCGCTGAGCACGGCGGCGTCGTAGCCCTCCAGCCGCTTGTCGGTGTAGGAGAGGGAGCTCTGGAAGAGCTTCACGCGCGAGGCCTGCCGCTCCCCCATCCGGTCCAGCTTCAGCCGTCGCTCGGCGATGGCCAGCGCCCGCATCGACACGTCCACGCCCACGATCTCGGTGAACGCCGGGTCCTTGAGCAGCGCCTGCACCAACTGCCCCTGCCCGCACCCGAGATCGAGCACGCGCGCGGCACCGGACGCCTTCAGCGCGGCGATGATCGCGTCCCGTCGCTGCACGGCGAGCGGAGTCGGCTTCTCCTCCGTCTCTCCCTCCGCCTCGACGGCGTTGTCGATGTCCTCGACCGCGCTGTCGTCGGCCTCGGCGAGCCGCACCAGTTCCAGCCGCTCCATCGCCTGCCGGGTCAGCGACCAGCGGCGTGACAGATACCGGCTGGTGATCACCTTCTGCTCCGGGTGGTCCGGCAGCCAGCCCTCACCGGCCCGCAGCAGCTTGTCGACCTCGTCGGAGGAGACCCAGTAGTGCTTGGCGTCGTCGAGAACCGGCAGCAGGACGTACAGATGCCGCAGGGCCTCGGCGAGGGTCAGCGCCTGCGACTCCAGGACGAGCCGTACGTATCGCGAGTCACCCCACTCGGGGAACCGCACGTCCAGCGGCACGGGCTCGGCGGTCACCGCCCAGCCGAGCGGCTCGAACAGCCGTCGTACGAGTTCGGGGCCGCCACGGGCCGGAACCGCGGGCACCTCGATCCGCAGGGGCCGCGCCTGCGCCGGAAGGCCCGGCCGGGCGTTGCACACGCCGCGCATCGCACTGGAGAACACACCGCTCAGCGCGACCGCGAGCAGCGAGGAGGCGGCATACGGCCGGTCGTTGACGTACTGCGCGAGTGCGGCGTCGGGCGCGCCACCCCGCCCCTTGCCCTTGCCCCGCCGGACCAGTGCCACCGCGTCCACCTCCAGCAGCAGCGCCGCCGTGCAGCGCTCGGCGTCCGCCTCCGGGTAGAGGACGTGCGCCGTGCCGTAGGAGGTGGAGAACGCCTGCGATTTCCCGGGATGCTTGTGCAGCAGAAAGCCGAGATCGGTGGCCGGGCGCTCCGGAGTGCCGGTGGTGGTGATGGTCAGGAACACTGTGGGTAAACCTCAGAATGGGTTCTGAACTGCGGATATTCGCCGGGCCCTGGGACCGGTGCACCTCGAGTGCACATCCGCCACAGAATAGTGATCGGCCATGGCACGGGAAGACTGCGCCTTTGTGCTCACTGCTCCCGGCCCCTTCTCAACGCGGTAGCGGCGCTGCGCTACGGTCAGTCGGCCACGGGAGCGCCGCTTGTCCGGCGCGCCCGATCAACGTACAGCGAATACCGCGAAGACACTCAGGTTTTTCGCTCGCTCGCAGTCGCTCGGCACGCGGCACCAGTGCGGCCTCTGGCAGCCCCGGGGGCGCCGGAATGCCTTTGCGCGGCTCCACTCCGAAGGAGATGACGCCCCGGCAGGCGAACTTCGGGCGGCGCCGGGCCGGCCACGGCAGCGTGACCTCCCGCAGCCACGCCTCCCCGATCGCCCGAAGGTCGTCCGCGCCGGCCGGGGCCGGCACGGCACGACCCTCGGCGAGTTCGGTGAGGCGGGTCGCGGCCTCCTCGCGGTCGGCAGCCAGGACGTAGGCGCGGACGGCGAGGGGGTGCGGCCGAAGCGGAGGGTGTGGGCGGTGTCGGCGAGGGTGGGGGCACCCGGGGCGCGCAGGGCGGTGGCCAGGCGGCCGGCGGTGGCCTTGAGGGCGTCCTCGGTGCGGGCGGACAGGAGCAGCACCTGCGGGCCCGAGGGTGGGGTGTCGCGGGGGCGGGGCGGGGCCTGTTCCAGGACGACGTGGACGTTGGTGCCGCCGATGCCGACCGAGCTGACGCCGGCCCGGCGGGGGCCGTGCTCGGGCTTGGGCCAGGGTTCGGCCTCGGTGACGACATGGAACGGCGAGTCGTGCAGGGCGAGTTCGGGGTGAGGGCGGCCGGCTCCGGCGGCCGGGGCGATGGTGGCGTGCTCCAGCATCAGCACGGTCTTGATGACCCCGGCCACGCCCGCGGCCGCGACCAGGTGGCCGATGTTCGCCTTCACCGAACCCAGACCGATGGAGCCGGTGCCGAGAGCGCCCTTGAAGGCGGCGGTCGCGGCGCTCGCCTCTATGCGGTCGGCCTGGCACCCCGAGCTCGGCGAACAGCCGGGGACCGACGACATACCGCTGTACGTGGGCGTCGCCCGCAAGCCGTGACGAGACCGCGTCCGGCGGACCGCACCCCAACGGCCCGATCCGCCGGACGGCACCACGCACACCGCCGTATCAGGCCTACGACAGCTGCGACTGCACCTGGGAGGAGATCAACTCCAGGTGGTCCAGGTCATCCAGGTCGAGGACCTGGAGATAGATCCGCTGCGAGCCGATCTCCTGGTAGCGGCCGATCTTCTCGACGACCTCGTCCGGGGAGCCGGCCAGCCCGTTGAGCCTCAGTTCGTCGACCTCACGCCCGATGGCGGCGGCGCGACGGGCGACCTCCTGCTCGTCCTTGCCCACGCACACCACGAGGGCGTTGGAGTAGACGAGGTCGTCGCCCTTGCGCCCGGCCGCCTCCGCGGCGGCGCGTACCCGCCCGAACTGCCGCTCGCTGTCCTCGACCGAGGCGAACGGCATATTGAACTCGTCGGCGTACTGGCCGGCCAGCCGCGGGGTGCGGGTGGCGCCGTGGCCGCCGATGAGCACCGGGATCTTTTCCTGCGCGGGCTTGGGCAGGGCGGGCGAGTCGCTGAGCGTGTAGTGCTCGCCCTTGAAGTCGAAGGTCGCCCCGACCTCGGTCGCCCACAGTCCCGTGACGATGGCGAGCTGCTCCTCCAGCCGCCCGAACTTCTCCTTCGGGAACGGGATGCCGTACGCCTTGTGCTCCTCCTCGAACCATCCCGCGCCCAGGCCGAGTTCGACACGGCCGCCGGACATCTGGTCGACCTGGGCGACCTGGATGGCGAGCACACCGGGCAGCCGGAACGTGCCGGCGGTCATCAGGGTGCCGAGCCGAATCCGCTTGGTCTCCCGTGCGAGACCGGCAAGCGTGATCCAGGCGTCGGTGGGTCCGGGAAGCCCGTCGCCCGAACCCATCTTCACGTAGTGGTCGGACCGGAAGAAGGCATCAAACCCAAGATCCTCCGTGGCCTTCGCCACGGTGAGAAGGGTGTCGTAGGTGGCCCCCTGCTGGGGCTCGGTGAAGATGCGAAGATCCATGCCTCCATCCTGCACGCCTCGACAGCCGTCAACCGCATGGGGCCCTCTGCCCCCCGCGTCCCCGGTCGGGTGAATTCCGTCAACGCCCGTGCCGGCCCCTGCCCGGGCCAGTGACCGGCCCCGACGGTGATCGTTGGCTCGAACGGAGCCGGACCGCCCGGCGCCCGCCCCCGTCCTTGCGACCGCCGGGGCGTCACCGTGTCGGCCCGCTGCCATTGGGGGGGCCGGAGGCCCGAGGAGGCCGTCATGTCCGAGGAACTCGCACCACAGCACACCACCGGTGCCGGCCAGCCCAAGGGACTGCTACAGCAGATGGAGGAGCTGATGGCGGCCCTGAACGCGGACCTGTCTGCCCTGGACGCGGACCTCCAGTCGACGGGGGCCGCACGACAGGACGGGGACGCGGGCTGACCGCCGGGGCGTCTCTCGCCCCCGCCGCCCCTACCCGTCCCATCCCTTGAAGGGGCTCCGCCCCTTCAACCCCGCCAGGGGGCTTCGCCCCCTGGACCCCCGTCGGCCTACGGCCTCGTCCTCAAACGCCGGACGGGCTGAAAATGCCGGGCCCGCCGTTGATGGAGGGTTGGAAGCACGCCATGACCACCCCGCACGCCTTCCCGCTGGAGCCCACCCCGATCCATGTGCCCGACCAGGTCCTCGACGACCTGCGCACCCGTCTCACCCTGACCCGCCCGCCGCTGGACGAGGGGAACGGGGACTGGTCCTACGGCGTCCCGGACAGTTATCTGCGTGAGCTTCTCGCCCACTGGCGGGGCGGCTACGACTGGCGCAAGGCCGAGGCCGACATCAACGCCTACGAGCACTACCAGGTGAGCGTCGCCGGTGTGCCGGTGCACTTCCTGCGCAAGCCCGGCCGTGGCCCCCGCCCGATCCCCTTGATCCTCACCCACGGCTGGCCGTGGACGTTCTGGCACTGGTCGAAGGTGATCGACCCGCTCGCCGACCCGGCCGCGTTCGGCGGTGACCCCGCCGACGCGTTCGACGTCATCGTGCCGTCCCTGCCCGGCTTCGGCTTCCCCGGCCCGCTCACCGGCTTTCCGGACGTCAACTTCTGGAAGGTCTCCGACCTCTGGCACACCCTGATGACCGAGACCCTGGGATACGAGAAGTACGCCGCCGGGGGCTGCGACATCGGCGGGATCGTCTCCAGCCAGCTCGGCCACAAGTACGCCGACGAGCTCTACGGCATCCACATCGGCTCCGGACTGCCGCTCGACTTCTTCACCGGGCCCCGCGCCTGGGACTTCGCCCGGAACCGCCCCCTCACCGACGACCAGCCCGCCGACGTCCGCGCCCGCATCATCGAACAGGACCAGCGCTTCGCGTCCCATCTCGCCGTGCACATGCTCGACGGCGCCACCCTGGCCCACGGACTGAGTGACTCACCCGCCGGGCTGCTGGCCTGGCTGCTGGAGCGCTGGAACGCCTGGAGCGACAACGGCGGCGACGTCGAGTCCGTCTTCACCAAGGACGACCTGCTCACCCACGCCACGATCTACTGGGTGAACAACTCCATCGCCACGTCGATGCGTTACTACGCCAACGCCAACCGCTACCCCTGGACCCCCGCCCACGACCGCACCCCGGTCGTGCAGGCCCCGGTCGGCCTCACCTTCGTCACCTACGAGAACCCGCCCGGCATCCACACCGCCGACGAGCGCGTCCAGGCCTTCAAGACCGGCCCGCAGGCCGCCTGGTTCCACCACGTCAGCGTCAACGCCCATGACCACGGCGGCCACTTCATCCCCTGGGAGAACCCCGACGCCTGGGTGAGCGACCTGCGCCGCACCTTCCACGACCGCAGGCCCTGAGTCCTGCCCGGTCAGGGCACTACCCCGCCTCCGGCACCACTTCATCCCGGTCCGCAAGTCTCCGCAGCATCTCCAGCACCCGATCCCGGGACTCGTCCGCCGCGTCGATGGCTTCCATGCACTGCCAGTACGTCGTCTCGTCGTCCGCCCCACTGGCCATCCCGACCAGAGCGATCCCCACCTCACCCAACAGGCTCCCCAGATGCATCAGCGCCTGCCGCGCGTCTCCCAACTCCGTGAGCTGGGCGGCCCGTAAGTCCCCCTCCGCCAGATCCGGCGTCCGAATGACCCCACAGCCCCGCCCGGCCAGCTCCGTCAACCCCAGTGCCTCGCCCCGCAGTTCAGGTGGGCCGAAGACCGCGAGCCGGCTGCCGATCGCCTGAGCCAGTGCCTGCGCCTGCCACACCTCGGTCATCATCTCCGGGACGCCCTTGCTCCCCGCCAGCGCCCGCCTGCTCGTCATGATCAGCCGCACCGCGTCCATCCGCAGTCCCCGTCTGTTCCGACGCGCTGCCCACGCGTCCACCCGAACTCCCTTGTCCACTACCCAGAGTGAATGCCCTTGAGACGAAAAGCCAGAGGAAGACGGAAATCTGCGGACAACTTTTCCGCTGAACCTCACCAGCCCAGCACAGAGAGTGAAAGTGGAGCACCCCCCTCCCCACCCCGCCAGACCCCCTACGGCGCCGGAAACCTCCGCTCGTTCCGATCGATCTTCGCGTCCAACGCCGCCAACGGATCGATCCCGAGCACCTCGCAGAGCTGGAGCAGATACGCCAGCACGTCCGCGACCTCATCGGTCACCCGCGCCGCGCTCTCCGCGTCGTCCATGACCCGCGCGGACTCCTCCGGCGTCATCCACTGGAAGATCTCCACCAGCTCGGACGCCTCCACACTGAGCGCCGCGACGAGGTTCTTCGGCGTGTGGTACGGCTGCCAGTCCCGCGCGGCAGCGAACTCGGCCAGCCTGCGCTGAAGCTTGGCCACATCAAGAGGTTCGGTCACGGCTCCAGGTGTACCACCGTGACCGAGACCCCCTCCGCGACCCCCGCGACCCCCGCCGCGTCGCTCACGGTCCCGACCACCCGGATGTGCCCCTGATCGCACATCCGCGCCGCCAGCCCGACCAACTCCGCGCGCTGCCCCGGGTCCAGCCCTCGATCGAAGCCGTCCACCAGCACGCTCAGCGTCTGCATGGCCGCAGGCACCTCCCCCACCGGGTCGACCTCCAGCACGCCGGGCCCGGTCAGCAGCACCAACGCCAGCGCGAGGTACCGCAACTCCCCCTCCCCCAGCCGGCCGAGTTCCGTCCGAACGCCGTCCCCCCGGTCCAGCACCCCCCGCACGGTCCCGTCCCGCAGCACCTCACCGACCACATCCGCCACCGCCCCCGCACACCCCGCCCGCACCGCTGCCACCAGCCGCGCATGCCGCCGCCCGCACTCGGCACGGGTCCGCCACAGCACCTCGGCAAGGTTGTCGCAGCCCCCGAGCAGCCGTCCGGAGCCGATCGGCACGGGTGCCCGCATCCGTTCGGGCCGAGGATCGCAGGCGAAGACCGACCGCAACGCCACGACCATCTGCTCCGCGGCGGCGAGCACCCGCCGCTGTCCGTCCGTCTTGCCTGCCACCCTCAGCGGCAACAGGGCGGTTCCGAGCCGATCATCGGGCAGCGGCGCCCGCGTCACCGGCGACTGCCCGGCCGTGTGCCAGGCGGCCTGTACACAGGGCCGGCCCGGATCACGCAGGGCCGTCTCCAGCAGGACGACCCCGCCCGCGCTCAGCCGCTCCCCCACGATCCTCAGTCGGGGCTCGGCCTGCACGGCGACATCGAGCCGCACAGGCCCCTCGGGGCCGTCGGCGGTGCACCCGATACGGAAGCCGCGTCGCCGCTGAGCGTCGGGACGCGCCCGCTCCGGAACGCACGCGACCGGATCGGGGAACACCTCCCCCACCCCGGCACCCCCGCCGAGCCGGGCCAGCGCCTCGTACGCCTGCAACGCGGTCGTCTTGCCGGACCCGCTCGGACCGGCGAAGAACGTGAGCGCCCCGACCGGAAGCGCGACCCCGCGATGCCCGGCGAACGCGGACAGCCGCAGCCCGGTGACCTGAGGCCGCCCGGGACACTCCTCGCCTGCGGGGCGGGCGGAATACGACTCAGACGACGACACGGCCATGTCCGGACCGTAGGCCCCCGCCGCTCAGGCGAACCGTTCCCCCGCGGCGGCCTTCCTACGATCGAGGGACCGCCGAGCACCGCCGGGCCAAGCGCCCGCCCGGCACCGTCAGGTGCCCGGTACCGCCGCCCCCTCCATCAACCCGCTCACCTCGGTCCCGGGCGGCGTCAGCAGAAACACGTTCCGGTCCACCCGGTGCATCCCGCTCGCCAGCCCGAAGACGACGCCCGTGCTGAAGTCCAGCACCCGCTTGGCCACCTCGGTCTCCGCCCCGGTCAGATCCAGCAGCACCGGGATCCCCGCCATCAGCGTCTCGGCGACATCGCGGGCGTCCGCGAACACGTTGACCCGCAGGACGACGAACCGGCGGCGCGGCTCCGTCGCGGCTTCCGGGGGCACTCGGTGGTCCACCGCGGACGGCCAGGCGTCACGGCCGCGCAACGGCACGACCTGGGCGAGCCCCTCCCACTGTTCATCGGTGACGTCGTAGCTGTTCACCGGCTCCCCCCGCCCTGATTCGCCTTCATTGCCTGCACCTGCCAATTCTTACGCCAAGTCACCCGTTCGGCCCAACAGCGACACGGTGCGCGACTGCCACACACTCCCTCACATCGCGCTCCGGACGGCTGTGTGGCCGACGTAACTCCTCATGATCAAGCGATGTGACATCGACGTAACGGGCAATTCGTACGCTCTACGCACCACCCCGACCGCCGGAGAAGGGCAGCACGTGACCGAGACCACCTCCACGACTCAGGTCCGGACGGTCTGCACGTACTGCGGGGTCGGCTGTGGAGTGCTGCTGGACGTCGGGACGGGGCCCGACGGGCGGCGTACGGTCCTGAAGGCCTCCGGCGACAAGGAGCACCCGGCGAACGCGGGCCGGCTGTGCACCAAGGGCGCGACCACGGCCGAGATGCTGGCCGCGCCCGGGCGGCTGAGCACCGCGCTGGTCAGGGACGACCGGGGCGAGGAGCCGGTGCCCTCCCCCGCCGCCGACGCCATCGCCGAGACCGCCCGCCGGCTGCGCGCGATCATCGACGAGCACGGGCCGGACGCGGTCGCCCTCTATGTGTCCGGGCAGATGAGCCTGGAGGCCCAGTACCTGGCGAACAAGCTGGCCAAGGGGTTCATCCGCACCAACCAGATCGAGTCGAACTCGCGGTTGTGCATGGCCAGTGCCGGGGCGGGATACAAGCTGTCGCTCGGCGCCGACGGACCGCCCGGGTCGTACCAGGACTTCGACCAGGCGGACGTGTTCCTCGTCACGGGTTCGAACATGGCCGACTGCCACCCCATCCTCTTCCTGCGGATGATGGAGCGGGTCAAGGCGGGCGCGAAGCTCATCGTGGTCGACCCGCGACGCACCGCCACCGCCGCCAAGGCCGACCTGTTCCTCCAGATCAAGCCGGGCACCGACCTCGCCCTCCTCAACGGCCTACTGCACCTGCTCGTCGAGAACGGCCACACCGACCCCGACTTCATCGCCGCCCACACCGAGGGCTGGGAGGCGATGCCCGCCTTCCTCGCCGACTACACGCCGGCCGCCGTCGCGGAGATCACGGGGATCGACGAGAACGACCTGCGCACCGCCGCCCGGCTGATCGGCGAGGCGGGTGAGTGGATGAGCTGCTGGACGATGGGGCTCAACCAGTCCACGCACGGCACCTGGAACACGAACGCCCTGGTCAACCTGCATCTGGCGACGGGTGCCATCTGTCGGCCGGGCTCCGGGCCCTTCTCGCTCACCGGGCAGCCGAACGCCATGGGCGGAAGAGAAATGGGGTATATGGGGCCCGGGCTGCCGGGGCAGCGGTCCGTGCTCGTCGAGGCCGAGCGTGACTTCGTCGAGGAGCTGTGGGAGCTCCCGCCGGGCACGCTGCGCGCCGACGGGGTGGGCAAGGGCACCGTCGAGATGTTCCAGAAGCTGGCCGACGGCGAGATCAAGGCCTGCTGGATCATCTGCACCAACCCCGTGGCCTCGGTCGCCAACCGCCGTACCGTCATCGAGGGCCTGGAGGCGGCGGAGTTCGTCGTCACGCAGGACGTCTTCGGTGAGACCGAGACCAACGCGTACGCCGATGTCGTGCTGCCCGGCGCGATGTGGACCGAGGGCGAGGGCGTCTTCGTCAACAGTGAGCGCAGTCTGACGCTGACCCGTGCAGTGACCGACCCGCCCGGCGAGGCGATGGCGGACTGGCGGATCATCGCGGCCGTCGCGTGCGCGATGGGGTACGAGAAGGGGTTCTCGTACGAGCGTGCCGAGGACGTCTTCGAGGAGATCCGGCGGGCCTGGAACCCCGTGACCGGCTGGGATCTGCGCGGGGTGACGTACGAGCGGCTGCGGGACACGCCCGTGCAGTGGCCGGCCGCCGAGGTGGACGGGCCGGAGCGCAATCCGATCCGGTACGTCGACGCCGACGGAGAGCTGCGCTTCCCGACCGCGAGCGGGCGCGCCGCCTTCCATGCCCGGCCGCACATGCCGGCCGCCGAGATGCCCGACGACGACTACCCCTTCGTACTGAACACCGGGCGGGTGCAGCACCAGTGGCACACGCTGACCAAGACCGGAAGGGTCGCCAAGCTCAACAAGCTGAACCCGGGACCGTTCGTGGAGGTGCATCCGCGGGACGCGCGGGAGCTGGGGATCGCCGACGGGGACCGGGTGGAGGTCGCCTCGCGGCGGGGGCGGGCGGTGTTGCCGGCCGTGGTGACCGAGCGGGTGCGGCCGGGGGGCGCCTTCGCGCCGTTCCACTGGAACGATCTGTTCGGGGAGTACCTGAGCGTCAACGCGGTGACGAGCGACGCGGTGGACCCGATCTCCTTCCAACCGGAGTTCAAGGTGTGCGCGGTGTCCTTGACCAGGGTGGCGGCTCCTGCGCCTCAGGGACCGGTGGAGGCGCTGACGCCGACGGCTGTCACCCCCGGCTCCGCTGACCCCTTCGGTCTGGAACCCTCCCCGCCGCCCGTCCTGACCGCCCAGGAACGCCTGTATCTGACCGGCTTCCTCGCCGGCATCGGGACCGGCGCACCCGGGATCCCCGTCCTGCCGCCGGACGCGCCCTTCAGCCCCGAGCACGCACTGTGGGTCAACGGCGTGCTCGCCGGGATGTACTCCCGGACGGCGGCGGAGCCCGTCACCCGTGACGGCCGTGAGGTCGTGGTGCTGTGGGCCTCGCAGACCGGCAACGCCGAGGAGTTCGCCACCGCCACCGTCGAGCGGCTGGGCGCGGCGGGGCACCGGGCCACCCTGGTCGGCATGGACGAGGCCGATGTCCCCGCTCTCGCACGTGCGGCCGACCTCCTCTTCATCACCAGCACGTTCGGCGACGGTGACGCCCCGGACAACGGGTCGGGCTTCTGGGACACACTGTCCGACGCGCAGGCGCCGCGGCTGGACGGGGTGCGGTACGCCGTGCTCGCGTTCGGTGACTCGTCCTACGACGACTTCTGCGGCCACGGGCGTCGGCTCGACACGCGGTTGGGCGAACTGGGCGCGGTGCGCATGGCACCCCGTACGGACTGCGAACCGGACTTCGAGCCGTCCGCCGGGGCGTGGCTCGACCAGGTCCTGACGGCACTGGGCACCACGGACACACCCGCCGTCCCGAAGCCCGCCGGGAAACCGGAAGCCGGTGCCAGGCCCGCCCCCGCCACCGCCCGTCTCGTCGGCAACCGGCTGCTCAGCCGGCCCGGCGCGGGCAAGGAGGTGCGGCGCTTCACCTTCGACACGAGCGGGACCTCGCTGACGTACGAGGCGGGCGACGCGCTCGGGGTGCGGCCGGTCAACTCGCCCTCGCTGGTGGCGGAATGGCTGGCGGTGACCGGCGTCGACGGATCGACGGCCCTGGACCTGGACGGCGTGGGCGAGATCTCCTTCGCCGAGGCTCTGCACCGGCACCTCGACATCACGCGGATCACCCCCGACCTGCTCCGTTTCGTCGCCGAACGCGTCCGCGACGACCGGGAGTTGCGCAGGCTGCTACGGCCCGACAACAAGGACGGTCTGGCGCAGTGGAGTTGGGGCCGGCAGGCCGTGGACGTCATCGCCGAGCACTCCGTGCGGGCGGGCGCCGAGGAGTGGGCCGGGGTGCTCAGGAAGCTTCAGCCGCGCTTGTACTCCATATCGTCGAGCCCTCTCGTCGACCCGCACAGTGTCTCGCTGACGGTGTCCGTCGTGCGGTACGAGAACCTGCACGGCCGGCCGCGCGGCGGGGTCTGCTCGCCCTTCCTCGCCGACTCCGGGCCGGACACCGAGGTGCCGGTCTTCGTGCAGCGCTCCCCCCACTTCCGCCCGCCCGCGGACGCCTCGACACCGATGGTGATGGTCGGCCCGGGTACGGGGGTCGCGCCCTTCGTCGGGTTCCTCGAGGAGCGGCGGGTGCTCGGGCACCAGGCTCCCAACTGGCTGTTCTTCGGCGAGCAGCACCGGGCCAGCGACTTCTACTACGAGGACGAGCTGACCGCGCTGCTCGACGAGGGCGCCCTGGCCCGTCTCGACACCGCGTTCTCCCGGGACCAGCGCAACAAGGTGTACGTCCAGGACCGGATGCGCGAACACGGCCCCGAGCTGTGGCGCTGGCTTCAGGACGGCGCCCACTTCTACGTCTGCGGCGACGCCTCGCGCATGGCCAAGGACGTGGACCAGGCGCTGCGGGACATCGCCGTCGCCCACGGCGGGCTGGCGGAGGCCGAGGCGTCGGCGTACGTGAAGCAGCTGGCGGCGGCGAAGCGGTACGTCCGAGACGTCTACTGACCGCGCCCGGGACGCCCCCGCCGGTCCCCGGGGATCTCTCACCTGGCTCACACCGGACTCTTCACCTCCCTCGGCGCCCCGTTCACCAGGCCTGATTACCGTCCGGTGCTGTGCAGGTGGCAGAACAGGAGCTGGTGACACCCGGCCGACGGACGCTGTGGTGGGTGCCCGCCACGCCCCCGGAACCCCCCGCCCAGTGGCACCGCGTCCTGACCCTCCTCGCCGGCATCAGCCTCTTC
This sequence comes from Streptomyces sp. AC550_RSS872, assembly GCF_019049285.1. Lineage (GTDB taxonomy): Bacteria > Actinomycetota > Actinomycetes > Streptomycetales > Streptomycetaceae > Streptomyces. The sequence continues at coordinate 198,155 of NZ_JAGMUL010000062.1, read as the reverse complement.
ATCGGCACGCGCGCGATCTGGACACAGGCGGCCGGTCACCGTCTCGTCGTGGCCGCGGCCATCTCGGTGTGCTACGCCTCGATCCTGGCGTGCGGAGTGCTGGCGCTGGTCGTGCGGCGGGCGAGGTCGCTGGCGCGGGTGGATCTGTGCGTCCTGGTGACCGCCGTGACGCTGACGCTCTGCGCGTGGGCGATGAACCACGCGGGCAGCGACGAGGCGGTCCTCACCACCCAGGCCGCCCGTGAACTGGTCGCCGGGCACCCCGTCTACGGGCAGCCGTGGCCCTGGCTCTTCGGCCACGGCGTCGCGCTCACCCCGACGGTGACGGGCGGCTACGACTTCACGTACGGCTATCCGCCCCTGGCGCCGCTGCTGACGGCACCGCTGCTGTGGCTGGGGCACGGCGGCACGCCGGCCACCGCGGTGAGCACGGCCGCGCTCATCGCCGGCGCCGTCGTGCTGTGGCGGATGCTGCCCACGCCGTGGCGGTCGGCGGCGACCATGGTGTGTCTCGGCTTCGGGTTCCTGCCGTCGTACGGCCGCCTCGGCTATCCGGCGATCGTGGCGCTGGCCCTGCTGGTGCCGGTGGTGGTGCGGTGGCCGCGGATCGGGCAGGGCGGGCGGCTCGGGACCGGGGGGCTGGCGCGGGCGGCCTGTCTGGGGGCGGCGTGTGCGGCGCAGCAACTGCCGTGGTTCGTGGCGCCGTTCCTGCTGGCCGGGGTGTACGCCGTCCGGCGCGGGGAGCTGGGTGCGCGGGCGGCGGCGCTGGTGGTGGCGAAGATCGTCGAGGCGGCCGGGGGCGTGTGGCTGCTGGTCAACACGTACTTCGTCGTGAGCGAGCCGGGTACCTGGATCCGGGGGATCGTGCTGCCGTTGACGCAGGGTGCGGTGATCCACGGGCAGGGCGTGGTCGGCGTCTCGCTGTACTTCACCGACGGCAGCGACCGGCTCGACTGGTACTCCCACGCGAGCATGCTGCTGGCGGCGGGGCTGCTCGCGGTGTTCGTGCTGTTCGTACGGCGGCTGGGGCCCGCGGCGACCGTGCTGCCGTGGTGCGCGTTCTTTCTGGCGACGCGGTCGCAGGACGGCTACTACCTGATGATGACGCCGCTGTGGCTGGCGGCGGCGGTCACCGCGCCGGCCTCGGAGTTCGCGTCCGCCTGGCAGCCGCGCCTGCGGGTGCTCTCCCGGCGTCCGGCGCGGATCGCGGCGACCGCGCTGCTGCTCATCCCGGCCCTGGCGAGCGCGGCATGGGCGGCGACCGGGACCCCGCCGCTGGGCATGCGGGTGACGTCGGCCCGGTGGGCGACGGCGACTGGCGTGAGCCGTTTGGAGGTTGAGGTCACCAACACGGAAGCCGCGGCCCTGGCGCCCCACTTCACGCTCACCACGGGCCAGGGCATGAACCAGTACTGGACGGTCGTACGAGGACCGGCCACACTGCCGGCCCACGCCACGGCGCGCTATGAACTCCGGCCGCCCGCAGGGCGGTTCGGCCTTCCCCGGCCGGGCGTACGGATCCGGCTGCGGGCCTTCACGGCCGTACCGCAGACGTTGTCGAGCGCCGATGTCAGGCTGCGGCCCTCCGGGTGAAGCGGAGTGTGCCGGCGACCGTGGTCAGGCCGCGGATCATGCCGAGCTGGTTCCAGCCCATGCCGAACTGCTCGCGGTCCACGGTGAACCCGGCGTCCAGGGTGAGGGACTCGGCGTCCGCGCCGACGAGGCGGGCGGTGAAGGTCTTGGGGCGGCTGATGCCGCGGACGGTGAGCTGACCGACGACGTGCACGGTGTCACCGTCGCGCAGTTCGGCGCTGCGGGCCGAGAAGGTGATCTCGGGGTGGTGGGCGGCGTCGAAGAAGTCGGCGGCGCGCAGGTGCTCGTCGCGCTTGGCGTTGCCGGTGTCCAGGGAGGCGACGTCCAGGGTGATGGTGCCCACGGCGGAGCCGTCGGGCCGGACCTCGCCGTCGCCGGTGACGGCGGCGAAGGTGCCCTTGACGGTCATCAGGCCCCAGAACGTCTTGTGTCGGAGGGCGACGGTGGAGGTGGCGGGGTCGAGCTGCCAGGTTCCGGTTTCGACGGCGACGGTCATGATCTCTCACTCCTGATCAACGGGACGCGGAGGACGACCCTTGGTGGTCCAAATTTGGATGACATCATGCACGCTAGCCGATACTCCAAATTTGAACAACAGCTACACTCGAGTTCATGGCCGACATCCCCGCATGCCCCTCCGCCTCCGGCGACGGACTCCTGCCCGCAGAGCTGCACGCCTGGATGCTGATGCTGGCCGCGACGGGGGCCGTGGAGCAGGAGCTGCGCACCGTCGTCAAGGAACGGCTGGACATCTCGCACGACGAGTTCCTGGTCCTGTGCCTGCTCGCCGCGGACCCCGGGCAGGCCCTGCGCATGACCCGGATCGCGGAGCTCCTCGGCCGCCCCAAGACCCGGCTCACCTACCAGATCGCCTGCCTCCAGCACGCCGGCCTGGTCACCCGGACCTCGGTCTGCGGCGACAAGCGGGGCGTCGAGGTCGCCCTCACGGAGAAGGCGCGGGGGCTGCTCGAGGAGGCTTCCGCAGTCCTCGCCGAGACGGTCAAGGCGGCGCTGGCGCGGTTCATGGGCCCCGCCCAGCGCGAGGCGATGTGCGCGCTGATGCCGGACTTCGCCGCGGAGGCGACACCGGAGTAGTCGTCGGTGCGGTTGCGGGTACCCGGGCGGGGCCCGCACCGACACCGAGGAGGGGTTGATGGGCATCTCGGACCTGCCCGCTCCCGTCGTACGGCACGAAACGGCGCCCCCGCCCGACCCGGACGCCCTGGAGAGCGCGCTGCGGCTGCGCGTCGACGGGGAGGTCCGGTTCGACGCCGGGAGCCGGGCCGCGTACTCCACCGATGCCTCGAACTTCCGCCAGACTCCGATCGGCGTGGTCGTCCCGCACACCCCCGAGGCGGCCGCGGAGGCGGTGGCCGTCGCACGGGAGCACGACGCGCCCGTGCTGTCGCGGGGCGGCGGGACGTCGCTGGCCGGGCAGTGCACCAACACGGCCGTCGTCATCGACTGGTCGAAGTACTGCACGGAACTGGAGTCGGTCGACGTCGACGCCCGCAGGTGTGTCGTCCAGCCGGGGATCGTCCTCGACGAGCTCAACCGCCGGCTCGCCCCGACCGGGCTGCGCTTCGGCCCCGAGCCGGCCACGCACGCCAACTGCACGATCGGCGGCATGATCGGCAACAACTCCTGCGGCGCCACCGCGCAGGCGAACGGCAAGGTCGTCGACAACATCGCCCGCCTGGAGGTGCTGCTCTACGACGGCACCCGCTTCTGGTGCGGGCCGACCAGCGACGAGGAGTACGCCGGGATCGAGCGGCACGGCGACCTGCGGGCGTCCGTCCACCGGAGGCTGCGCGCCCTGCGTGACACCCACGCCGACGAGATCCGCCGCCGCTTCCCGCGCATCCCCCGCCGGGTCTCCGGCTACAACCTCGACTCGCTCCTGCCCGAGCACGGCTTCGACATCGCCGGACTGCTGGTCGGCAGTGAGTCGACGCTGGTCACCGTCCTGCGGGCGGAGCTGAAGCTGGTGCCGGTGGTCAAGGAACGCACGCTGGTGGTGCTGGGGTTCCCCGATATCGCGCTCGCCGGGGACGCCGTACCGGGGATCCTGCCGTACGAGCCGATGGCGCTGGAGGGCGTCGACCGTCATCTGGTCCACGACGAGCGCCTCAAGCACCTCAATGAGCAGGCCATCGAGCAGATGCCCGAGGGGAACGCCTTCTTGATGGTGCAGTTCGGCGGCGACACCGTCGAGGAGGCCGACGAGCACGCACACCGGATGCTGGACGCGCTGCACGAGTCCGAGCACGACGCGGAGGTCGCCTTCCTGGACGACCCGGGCCACGAGGAGCAGCTCTGGCAGGTCCGCGAGGCGGGTCTCGGCGCCACCGCCCACATCCCCCACCGGCCGGACACCTGGGAGGGCTGGGAGGACTCGGCGGTGCCGCCGGAGCGGCTCGGCGAGTATCTGCGGCGGCTGCGCGGCCTGTTCGAGGAGTTCGGGTACCAGAGCGACACCGGACCCAGCCTGTACGGCCACTTCGGGCAGGGGTGTGTGCACACCCGGATCCCCTTCGACCTGTACAGCGCGGACGGGGTGGCGGTCTACCGGCGCTTCATGGAGCGGGCGGCCGATCTGGTGGTCGAGTTCGGCGGGTCCTTCTCCGGGGAGCACGGGGACGGGCAGAGCCGGGGCGAGCTGCTGCCCAGGATGTTCGGGGAGGAGCTGGTGGAGGCGTTCGGGCGGCTCAAGGGCATCTTCGACCCGGCCGACCGGATGAACCCCGGGAAGGTCGTGGCGCCGTACCGGCTCGACGAGAACCTGCGTCTCGGCGGTGACTGGGCCCCCTACGACCCCCGCGACCTCCACTTCCGTTTCCCGCACGACGGCGGGTCCTTCGCCGAGGCCGCCAACCGGTGTGTGGGTGTGGGCAAATGCCGTCGTCTCGACACCGAGGGCGGCACGGTGATGTGCCCGTCGTACCAGGTCACCTTGGAGGAGGAGCACTCCACCCGGGGCCGGGCGCGGCTGCTGTTCGAGATGCTCGACGGGCACGGTGACAGCGCGATCCGCGACGGCTGGCGTTCGCGGGCGGTCAAGGACGCGCTCGATCTGTGCCTGGCCTGCAAGGGGTGCAAGAGCGACTGTCCGGCCGATGTCGACATGGCGACCTACAAGGCGGAGTTCCTGTCCCACCACTACGCCGGGCGGCCCTGGATGCGGCCCCGCTCCGATCTGTCGATGGGCTGGCTGCCGGTCGTCGCCCACGCCGTGGGGCGCAGCGGGCTCGGCCCGGTGGTCAACACCCTCACCCACACTCCGCCGCTGTCCCGGGCTGCGGTCGCGCTGGCCGGGGTGGCGGACCGGGAAGTGCCGCTGTTCGCACGGGAGTCGCTGCATAGCTGGTTCGCCCGCCGTGCGTCGCAGGCTCCCTCCGGTTCCGGCGAGCGCGGCACGGTGCTGCTCTGGCCGGACACGTTCACCAGCTTCTTCCATCCGCACGTCGGGCAGGCCGCGGTGGAGCTGCTGGAGCACGCGGGCTGGCGGGTGACCATGCCCACCGAGCCGCTGTGCTGCGGGCTGACGTGGATCTCCACCGGTCAACTGGGTATCGCCGAACGCGTCCTGACCCGCACGGTCCGCCACCTGGCCGGTCATCTGCGCGACGGTGGCCTGGTGGTCGGCCTGGAGCCGAGCTGTACGGCCGTGTTCCGCTCGGACGCGGGCGAGCTGTTCCCCGGCGACCGGGACGTACGGCGACTGGCGGACCAGACGGTGACGCTCTCGGAGCTGCTCACCGGGCACACCCCCGGATACGAGCCCCCGCAGGTCCCCGCCCGCACCGCCCGCGCAGTGGCCCAGGTCCACTGCCACCAGCACGCCGTACTGGGCTGGGAGGCCGACGAGAAGCTGCTGCGCCGGGCCGGGGTCGACGCCGAGCGCCTGGACTCCGGCTGCTGCGGTCTGGCCGGCAACTTCGGCTTCGAACAAGGCCACGTGGACGTCAGCCGCGCCTGCGCGGAACGCGTCCTGCTGCCGCGCCTGCGGGAGGAAGCCGCCGACACGGTCGTCCTCGCGGACGGCTTCAGCTGCCGCACCCAGATCCACGAGTTCGACAGCGGCGGCCACGAGGGTGTCCATCTGGCCGAACTGCTGGCGTCGGCACTGCCCGTGTCCGAGGTGGCGGGAGTCGCGTACGGGGTCGCTCCGGGCGCCCGGCCGACACCTCCGGGGCGCCGGGCGCGGGCTCTGGCGTCGGCTTGGGCGGGGGTGGTCGTGGGCGGGGCGGTCGCGGGGGCGGTCCGGACGGCGGTCCGGAGGATTCGGGGGCGGCGCGGCTGACCGGGAGCGGGGCGGCGGACGAGAGCCCGGCCAGGGCGGCTCGTGCTCTCGTTCGCTACCGTCCTCCGCCCCTGTGGGATGCCGCTGTTCAGGCGGCGGGTGCCCCGTCGATGACCTCCACGCGGCCGGTGTCGAGGGAGTAGTAGGCGCTGACCACGGCCAAGGAGCCCTTCTTCACGAGCGGGGCGAGGGCCGGGTTGGTGCGCAGGCCCGCTGCCGTCTGCTGGGCATGCACGCGGATCATGGCGTCGACCGGGTCGGCGTGCTTCGCCTTGGAGACGGCGTCGTACGCCGGGCGGACGGCCTCGGCGATCGACTGGAGGTTGCCCGGCAGCGGCTTGCGCTCCTTCAGGGCCTTGTACGACGCCTTGACCGCACCGCAGCGCTGGTGCCCGAGCACGACGATCAGCGGGGTGCCCGAGGTCAGGGGGCCGTACTCGACGGAGCCGGTGACCACCGGGGCGACCACCTGACCGCCGGTGCGTATCACGAACAGGTCGCCGATCCCGGTGTCGAAGGACAGCTCCGGGTCCACCCGGGAGTCGATGCAGGAGACGATGACGCTGTACGGGTCCTGCTCCGCGGCGACGGCCTTACGCCGGTCGAGACTCTGGTTGGGGCGCTGGAGCGTCCCGTTCACCCAGCGCTTGTTGCCGTCCAGCAGCCGCGCGAGGGCCGCGGAAGGCGTCTCGGGGGGCGCGCCGGCGGGCGACGAGGAAGACGCCGCCGCCACGGGCGACGCCTTCGACGCCGAGACGCTGTCCGTCTTCGCCGAACAGCCCGTGATCACGGCCGCTGTCGCCACGAGCCCTCCGGTGAGTACGGCTCGGCGCTGCGGTTGCAGGACACTGCCCATGGCACGCTTCCCTTCTGCTGTTTCCCCTGGTGGGGCGGGTGGTGCCACTGTTTCGAAACAGCGGTTAGCGTCCGTACAGCGCTGATCCAGCACAGAAGAAGCAGGCGTCCAAATCACACAGAGTCGCCGGGAACTGACGTGCCGTCACACCAGTTCGGGTTGCGGCTCCGGGTGCGGTGCGAGGGGGGTCTTCGGCTCCCAGAGCCTGACGGTCCGTACGAAACCGAGGATCACCGAGGCCATCGCCAGGATGAGAAGCGGCCCGAACACCCAAGGACGTTCCGCCATCTCCAGCGGCAGATAGCGATACGAGACGAGGAGCGTCACGAAGACCGTGGTGCCGTAGGCGACCAGCAGGACTCCCGACCGTTCCCAGCCACGTGCCTGGGAACGCAGCGCCGCCTCGATCGTGAGCGCGAACACCACGCCGGCCACGAGGTCCACGCCGTAGTGGTAGCCGAATCCCAGCGTCGCGCCGAGCGTGGCAACCAGCCAGAACGTGCCCGCGAACCGCAGGGTCAACGGGCCCCTGCGGGAGTGGACGAAGATCGTGGTGGCCCACGCCGTGTGCAGGCTGGGCATGCAGTTGCGCGGGGTGATCTCGTCGAACGGCATCGGGTGCGGGACGCCGACCGGCGGCGCCGTCTCCGGCCAGAGGTTGGCCACCGCCCACTGCCCTCCGTCGGCGCCGTAGGCGAAGACCGGTCCGACCACCGGGAAGATCATGTAGATGCCCGGCCCGAGGAGGCCTATCACCAGAAAGGTGCGCACCAGGTGGTGGGCCGGGAACCGGCGCTCGGCCGCCACGTGGCGCAGCTGGTAGAGCGCGACGACGACCGCGGCCACCGCGAGTTGGACGTAGACGTAGTCGAGAACGTGGGCGCCGACCGGGCCGGTGGCCCTGACGATCCGGCCGACCAGCCAGGACGGGTTGCCCAGCGCGTGATCGGCGATCGCCGGGTACTGGTCCAGCACCGCCGGGCGGGTCTTCGAGGTGATCAGCAGCCAGGCGTCGCCCGTCTTGCGACCGGCCACCAGCAGCAGGCCGAGACCGACTCCCTTCAGCAGCAGGGTCCGTTCGCGGCCGGTGCGGCGCGTGACGGCGATCACCGCGCACCCCAGCATCACCAACAGCGCGCCGTTGCCGAAGGGGTGGCCGTCGGTGACCTTGATGTCGAGAGTCCATCGCGCCAGCAGGATGACGAGGTCGATACCGATCGCGGTGCCCAACGCGGCCATCCGCTGCCGCCAGGTGAGCACCACCATCATCAACGCCATGCTGGCGTACAGCAGGAATCCCGATTTCGGCGGGAATATCACCTCTCGCACCTGAGTGGTGACCGGACCCGGCAGGCCATAGTGGCGCGCCGCGACCTCCAGCGCGACGAGGAACCCGAGGGCCACGACAGCCACCGCGGCCCAGAGGATGACCTGCGGTCGATGCCACGCTGCGACCGTGTTGCTGCTTGTTCGCGAAAATACCCGCGCTTCTTTGGTTTTCAATTATTTAGTCAATTTGTTAAGTATGGGTGAGTATGGGCTTTCCAGGCGATCACTAGTTCGATCATGTTATCGGAGAAGTCAAGACCGCCTTCGTCGGCCATCCCCGTGAGCAGTCGCTCTGGACACGCTTTCGGCGATGGTCACCCTGACATTCGTCAGGGACCGCAGACGCCGCCTCCTGCCTAGTGTTCGAGTCGTCTTCCAGCCCCACGCACGGGGCGCCCTCCACCATCGGGAAGAGACCGCTTCATGCGCCTGCTTCGCTCCTCACCCGCCACGGCCGCCGCTCTGTGCGCGGTCGCCACCGGCGTCGTCCTCGTCAGCCCGCCCAGCCCGCGGCGGCTCGGCCGCCGACTGTGAGGGCGGGGCACGGGGTTTCCGTGATCACCCCGACAACGCCGAGGGCGACACCGACAAGCCGCGGACTTCGACCTCGGCGACGTCCACTTCACGCTCGAGAAGGGCGCGTACGTCGGCCGGCAGATCGCCTTCGGCAAGATCAGCGGACAGACCCGGCCCGGCGACAACGTCTGGATGGACTGGCGGGCGGACGGCTGGGACCACGACAACGCCGTGTCGGCCTGGCTCCAGTGCGGCCTCTTCACCGTCCGGTCCGACGGGCAGAGCCTGACCACGCCGTTCCGGCGTACCAGCACCGACCGACCCGCAGTACAACTTCCGGGTCTGCGGCTCACGGGCCGTGGACGGCGAGGTCCGTTGCTCGGACTGGTGACAGGCCCCGGCCCGCTCCCCTTCCGCACGTCCGGCATTCCTCACCGCTCTCCGCGAAAGGTACGACCATGCGCAGACTCCTCCGCGGCGCCGTCCGTATCCACCCCCAGAACGTGACGCCCGCCAACAGCCCGCACGCGAGCCACATCCTCTACTCGTACGGGGTCAACTCGCTCCACCTCAGGGAGCACTGCCTGTGAGGCGCCGGCTTCTCGCGACCGCAGCCACGCTGCTGCTCGTCGGCGGCGTGGCGGGGTCCGCCGCCGCCGACGCCCCGCTGGCACGGCCCCCGCAGGCCGCGCCGGCGGCCGTCCAGGTGCCGAGCGGCGTCACCGCCGGGGCCGCAGTGTTCGACCGGCAGACCGGCGCCTTCACCGAGCAGCTCAACACGAGCACCCGTTTCCGGTCGGCTTCCGTCGTCAAACTGCTGCTGGCGCTGGACTTCCTGTGGAACCGGGGCCCCGACTACACGGTGCCCGCCGCCGACCGGGCCCTGCTGGAGCCGATGCTGCGCAGCAGTTACGACGACGCGGCCGACCACTACTGGGTGGAGAACGGCAAGGCCGCGATCATCACCCGCATGGCCGGGCGGCTCGGTCTGAAGGACACGGCACCGCCGCCCACGGGCTACGAGGGCTACTGGGGCTACACCTCGCTCTCGGCCCGGGACACCGTGACGATCTACCGCTACCTCCTGGACTCGGCGCCCGGCCCGGTGCGCGACTTCGTGATGGGCAACCTGCGCCAGTCCACGCGCTGCGCCTCGGACCACTTCGACCAGCACTTCGGCATCGCCGGGGCGTTCGAGAAACCATGGGCGGTGAAGCAGGGCTGGTCGGGATCGTCGTACGAGGAGGGCACCTGTGGCAAAGCCACGGCCACGGCCCCGGCTACGGCCCCGGCCCGGGCCCCGGTCGCTGCCGCTGCCGCTGACGTCGACCTGACCCGGCCCGCGCTGCACAGCACGGGGACGGTGGGTGCCGGGGACCGGTTCATCGTGGCCGTGTTCACCCTGCACCCGGTGGGGACGTCGTACGGGAAGGCGTACACGGACATCGGCCGGCTGACCCGTTCGCTGAACGTGCCGGGGGCGGCACGGCCCGCGGGGTGGTGGTACGGCACCTGGAACGACCATGTGAACGTCCGCCGGGACCCGTCCACCTCGAACGCGCCGATCACCCAACTCCCGGCAGGGGCCGAGGTGTTGGTGGGCTGCCAGAAGCGGGGGGAGGAGGTCTCGGTGCCGCCCTACACCAACGACTGGTGGGCCTATCTGCCCCAGTACGGCGGCTGGATCTCCAACATCTACATCAGTTCGCCCGACAACCGGCTGCCGGACGTCGAGGACTGCTGAACGGGTGAGGCAGCGGTGCGGGGGACCGCTGCCTCACCGCTCGTACGCGGCGAGGTTGCGGAGCACCTCCTCGACGTGCGGCCGTACGCGTTCGGGAACGCCGCGTTCCACGATGACGGTGCGGTCGCTCGTGCGGTAGCCGGCCGCGATCAGCGCGGGAAGGTCCGCGGCGGGCAGCCCGGCCTGCTTGAAACGCTGGTCGAGCCAGCACACGTACAGGCTCATCGTGTGGATCGCGTCCGGTGCCGACATGTAGTCCTTGTCGCCGTCTCCGTCGCCGTCCACCGCCCAGGCCCGGAAGACCGACGGCGTCCACATGGCGATGCCGTACTCCTCGGCCTCTGGGCGGGAGGCGTTCGCGTCGAAGCCGCTCTCCGTCTTGATCATGGCGGCGAGCAGGGCGGGCGTGACCTCCGTGTCGGTGCAGCGCCGGGCGGCGGCCACGATGACCGGGCGCAGGGCCTTGGGTACGTCGGAGTTCTCCGGGAGCTCCCCGGCGGCGGCCGGACTGCGGGCACCGGTGACCACGGCGGGTACGTCGCGGCCGTCGTCGTCAGTGCTGTCACCGGCGTCGCCGCCCCCGAGCAGCGCCGTCCCGGCGACGGCGGCGGCCGTGACCCCGGCGAGCGCGACCGCGGCGAGCGGCCACAGCCGGCGTCGGCGGGGGGTACCGGAGAGTTCCTCGACCCGGGCGGCGAGGCCGGCGGCGGTGTGGCGGAGGCGGGCCGCGTGGTCCGGGGCCAGACAGTCCGCGACGAGCCGGCGCCAGTGGTCGTCGAGTCCGGCGTCGAGGCGCAGTGGCGCGGTGCCGCGGGCGTAGGCCTGGGCGGCGAGGGAGCGGGCTCGGGCGGTGGCGCCGGGGAAGGGGTGGAGGCCGCCGGTGAGTACCTGGTGGGCGAGGATGCCGAAGGCCCAGACGTCGGCGGTCGGCCGCACCACCGCCCCGTCCGCTCCGGTGCGCTGGGACCACCACTCGGGCGGCAGATGGTCGAGCGTGCCGAGCGGCGGCAGGTGGGCGTGGGTGCCGTCGAGTTCGGTGGCGAGGCCGAAGTCGGCGAGCCAGACCTCGCCGTCCGCGCCCAGCAGCACGTTGGCGGGTTTGAGGTCGCCGTGCACCCAGCCGGCGTCGTGCATATGGGCGAGCCCGGCGGCGACGCCGCGCAGGATCCGTACGGCGTCCGGGACCGGGCCGCCGGTGACGGCGGAGTCCAGGAGCTGGCGCAGGCTGGCCTCGGCGCGGTCCATGACGAGCCCGATCGCGCCGTCCAGCATGGGCAGTCCGGGTGCGTGGACGGTACACACGGCGCGGGTCCGTACGAGGTGCGGGTGGTCGGCCTCGGCGCTGAACCGCACCTCGCGGGCGACGAGTTCGCCGAGCGCGGCGCGCTGACCGGGGCCCAGGGCGCCGGTCGGCAGCACCTTCACCGCGGCCATCGTGCCGTCGGCGACCGCGCGGGCCTCGTAGACGGTGCCCCAGCCGCCCGAGCCGATGACCGCGCCCACTTCCCAGCCGTCGATGCGGAACCCGACGGGCAGGCGCGGTGTTTCGAGGGCGCCCTCCTCGGCGCCGGGCACGTTCACGCGGGGGCCTCCTGCGGGGCGGGCCGGCGGCGGGACGGCAGCAGGGCGAGGTGCTCCTCGCGCACCAGGCCGAAGCGCAGGGCGAGGGAGGCCAGTCGGGCGCGTTTGGCGCCGGTGCGGGCGGTGCCGTCGGCGCCGAACTCGTCGCCGAGGTCCAGGCGCAGTTTCGCCGACGCCAGGTAGTCGATGTGGTAGTTCACTGCGGACCGGGTCAGCCCGCGGCAGCTGTCCAGCGGGCGCAGCCGCTCCGCGATGTCCCCGGCTCCCGGCAGCGCGCTGTCCGCCAGCTCGCGCAGCCGCGGCTCGCACAACGCGACCAGGACCAGGAAGTACTTGGCGGTCACGTCGAGCGCGTAGGGGTGCACGGTCTGCTCACCGGCACCGGGCACCGACCGCTCGTCCAGGTAGGCGTGCTGCGGGGCGAACACCTTGAACTCGGCGGTGCCGTTCAGCGCGGGCAGCACGACCCGGGAGAACTCGAAGGGCACCGGCGCGCCGAGCCGCCGGGGCGCGACGGTGATGTACTCGCCGGCCCCCTCCAGGTTCTCGACGACGTACGCGGTGTCCCGGCTGAAGTTGGACAGCCGCCAGTAGTCCTCGGCCGCCTCCAGCCGCCCCGCCCGCCGGGAGATCCCGGGGTCGGGCAGCAGGATGGGCACCTCCCGGCCGCCGGGCGTTCCGCGCCCGAACTCGGCCACGTCGCCCGGTCCCATGTGCAGCAGTGCGGGCCTGCCGGGTCCGTCGGCGTCCGGTGCCGACGGACCGGGCGGCTGAACGATGATCGTTTCCATGCCGGCTGTTCCCCCGATGTGGTCGTCAGGATTGTACGAGCGGTTCCGGTGGCCGCCGGCCCGGCGTGTGCGCGTGGATGGGTGTCGGCTTCCGGCGTCGGGCGGATGGTCGGTCCGCCTCAGTCAGTGCGACACGGAGAGCATCACCGGTCACAGCGGCAGCCGCAACCGCCTGTGGCCGTTCCGTTGGCCCTGGCACGATCCCGTGTCGGATCATGCTCGGTATTCAGGAACGGTCAGCAGTACGGTGGCTGGTTGGTCAGGGAGGCGGCCACCCGCATCCACACGCCGAACTGCCGGTAGAGACCGGGCAGGGCGCCTCGGGCCTGGACGGTCCGTGGGTCCGCCGCGGTCACCCCGGGGATTCCCAGCAGGGTGGAGGCCACTGAGGCCGACTGCCAGCGGACGGTGAGGGTGGACACCTCCGAAGGCGCCGCGGGAGGCGTCCGCCGTACGGCGAGGGCGGCGGCGACCGCCTCCTCGATCGCCGTGCGCGCCTCGCCGGCCGGGCGCAGCTCCGCCGCGAACCGGTCCTTCGCGTGCTTCACGGCCACGGTGGTGACGGAGGCGTCCCAGTCCGCCATCTCCCCGCAGGCGCGGTCGTCACCGGTGAGGACGGCCACCGGGACCCCGATGGCCGCCGCGGTCGCGTGGGCCAGGCCGATCTCGCCCACGGGCCGGCCGTCCAGCCAGATGTCCTCGATCTCGTGCCCCATGAAGCTGTGACTCAGCACCCCGAGTTCGCCGGCCCGGGAGTGGTAGCCGACGCAGAGCACGGCGTCGTGCCCGGGGTCGAGGCCTTCGAGCATGCCCATGTGCTTCGGCTTCCCGCGGATGAGGCGGGCTGCCGGATGCAGCGCCTCCGGGAGGATGTTGCGCATGGGGCCGTGAGCGTCGTTGACGGTGATGTCCGTGGCGCCGGCCGCGACGGCACCGCGGACGGCTGCGTTGACGTCCTCCGCCATCATCAACCGTCCACGCTCGTAGTCCCGGCCGCCGGGCTGGACGTCGGCGGCGTCGACGAGACCTGTGACGCCTTCCATGTCCGCGCTGATGTAGATCCGCACTGTGTGCACTCCCTCAAAGCTTGATCGCTCAGGAGACGGCTGCCGGTGCGGTTTCGGTTCCGGTTCCGGTTCCGGTTCTGGCTCCGGTTCTGGCTCCGGCTCCGGCTCCGGCTCCGGCTCCGGCTCCGGCTCCGGCTCCGGCTCCGGCTCCGGCTCAACGGCCGGGAACAGCAGTCGTTTCGGATCAGTCAGGGCGCGGGGCGTTCCGGTACGTTCCGTCCGGCGCCGCGGGCCGCGCGGCCCAGGGACCGGGGGGGCGGGCCGCGGGGCGGGACGTCGGGCAGGCGGCGGGCGGCGGGCGGCGCAGTCCAGGAGGAGGGTGGCGACGGTGAGCCGCACCTGGGAGCCGGGCTGCGCAGCAAGTCCGGTGCGGCGTCCGCCGAATCGGCTGCCGCGAGACCGAGGGGCACCAGAGCGAGATCGCCGTGGGGCCCCGTCGGCCCCGTCGGCCGCCCGGACTGGGTACGACCGCCGGATGGCGGACCAGACGGAGGCGTCCTGACCGCGGCATTCCCGCCGTACATCCAGCGCATTCCCTGAGAATGACGGGCGAATGACCGGCCAATTACCCGGCGATGACCGCTCAATGGGTACCACTTGCCAGCTTCCGGGCGAACACCGGTGTCCGCGACGGGCACATCCCGTCCGGAGGAATGCGTGACCATTCGTCAGGGACCGGCCACCGTGCTGGAGGCCGTGTCCGCGGTGGCTCCGGTGATCCGGGCGCACGGCGCGGAGGCGGAGGAGCGAGGACAGGTTCCGCGGGAGACGCTCAGGCTGCTGGACCGGGCGGGCGTGTTCCGTATGGCGGTGCCCGGGCGGTTCGGCGGGCTGGACCTGGCCCTCGCCGAACAGGGGGACGTGGTGGGCGAGATCGCCCGTCTCTGCCCGCTCTGCCCTCTCTGCCCTCTCTGCCCTCTCTGCCCGTCCACGGGCTGGAACGCGCCTTGTGCGAAGTCCAGGCATGCGCCTACGAGGCGGCACGCGGCGGAGCATCGCTGCTGCGGGCGGCGGCCGTGCGCGCCGGGAACAGTCGGGCCGGTCGGCGCGGTTGCATCGAGCGAGGGAACCGGCACTGCACGGGCGGGGAACGCGGAGACCAAAAGGTCGTCCGCCCCAGCAGGATCCGGGCCCCAGGATCGCGGTACGCCCGCCGCGCACTCGGACCAAGACGTATTTCTGTAGGAGGACTGTTTCATGACTGACCGGCCCTTGACGCTCATGGCAGTACACGCCCACCCCGACGACGAGGCCACCGGAACCGGAGGGGTCCTCGCGCGGTACGCGGCGGAAGGCATCCGCACGGTTCTCGTGACGTGTACCGACGGCGGTTGCGGTGACGGACCGGGGGGTGTCAAGCCGGGCGATCCCGGGCACGATCCGGCGGCGGTCGCCCTGATGCGCCGTCAAGAACTCGAGGCGAGTTGTGACGTCCTGAAGGTCAGCGATCTGGAGACGCTGGACTATGCCGATTCCGGGATGATGGGCTGGCCGGGCAACGACGCCCCCGGATCCTTCTGGCAGACCCCCGTGGAAGAAGGCGCGGCCCGACTCGCGGCACTCATGCGGCACTACCGACCTGATGTGGTCGTCACCTACGACGAGAACGGCTTCTACGGCCATCCCGACCACATCCAGGCCCACCGCATCACGATGGCGGCGCTGGAGATGACCGCGCTGACACCGAAGGTGTACTGGACCACGATGCCCCGCTCGGGGATGCAGCGGTTCGGCGAGATCATGCGCGAGTTCGGTGAGGACATGCCGGAGCCGGATCCTGCCGAGGCCGCCGCGATGGCCGAGATCGGCCTCCCCGACGACGAGATCACCACGTGGGTGGACACCACCGCGTTCAGCGGTCAGAAGTTCGACGCGCTGGCCGCGCACGCCAGTCAGGGCGAGAACATCTTCTTCCTCAAGATGGGCAAGGAAAGGTTCGCCGAGTTGATGGGCATGGAGACCTTCGTACGGGTCCAGGACGCCACCGGCGCGCCCGTACCCGAGAACGATCTCTTCGCCGGACTGCGCTGATCCGTCCGGCCCGGGCCCGGGAAAGCTCATCGACCGCACGGCGCGATCGAGCGCGTCACACACCCGGAGCCTTGTCCACGCGGGTTCCGCTCCGGCAGTCCGCGTCCAGGCCCTCCAGCTCATGACCCGGCCGAACTCCCCTTGCGGGTTCGGCCGGGGCACGCGGTGGCACTCGGACGAGCAACCCCTCCGTAGCCGACCGGCCCTGCACCCGACGGCGCCTCGACACCCACGTCCAACAGGCCCGCCTTGACCGCGAAGCTCACGCCCAGTCGCGCGACCGGCCGCACCCCCGGGCCCGGTGTGGGCAGCGCAATCCCGTGGGAGGCATGGCAGAACGTGCCCATGCCCGTCGGCTGCGCACACAAAACCGTAGGTCAAAAGCCCTTTGCGGCAGGTTCAAGGACGGCGACGCTCTCCACGTGATGAGTCATCGGAAAGGTGTCGGCCTGAACGGGCCACGGCAAAGCCCAGGTCAGAGACAGTTCCTCGGCTCATCGTCCGCCGTGCAGACGCCCAGGGCGTCAAGTGTCGCTGACGCCGTCCGACGGCCGTTCCCTCCGGGCAGGACGGTGGCTCGCGAAGAGACGGCCGGGCACTGGCTGATCAGCCGATGGTGCTGGAGGGGGTGGGGCCGGCAGCGGTAACCGACCCGGGCGGCGGACGGTGGAGCGGGCGCACGCCCTGGTGCTCGACCTGGAAGCGAACGGCGAGCTGCGTATCGCGCTGATCAGCCGCCGCGGCCGCTGTCCCGGCGGCGCTGACCTTCCTGGACGGAGCGCCGACGAAAGCGCGATAAGGCTGCCTTATAAGTCAACCTTATAAGGCAGATCGGGATCATGTCTTGGACGCGCTGCCCGGCCCGCTGCTGCAATCGGACGTATGACGCACCAGAGCCACCGCATCGCCCTCATACCCGGTGACGGCATCGGGACCGAAGTCCTGCCGTCCGCCCGGCGAGTCCTGGACGCCGTCGGCCGCCACCACGGAATCGGCTTTTCCTACACCTCCTACGACTGGTCCTGCGAGCGCTACGTGCGCGAGGGCTCGATGATGCCCGAGGACGGCCTGGACCGGCTGCGCGAGGCGGACGCGATCCTGCTGGGCGCCGTCGGCTACCCGGGCGTGCCGGACCACGTCTCGCTGTGGGGGCTGCTGATCCCCATCCGCCGCACCTTCCGCCAGTACGTCAACCTGCGGCCGATCCGGGTCTTCGAGGGCGTGGACAGCCCGCTGCGCAGCGCCGCGGCGGGCGAGGTCGATCTCGTCGTCGTCCGGGAGAACGTCGAGGGCGAGTACAGCGAGATCGGCGGACGGCTGAACCAGGGCACGCCGGAGGAACTGGCCGTCCAGGAAGCGGTGTTCACCCGGGCCGGCGTCACCCGGATCGCCGACTACGCGTTCTCCCTCGCCGCCCGCCGCCGGGGGAAGCTCACCTCCGCCACCAAGTCCAACGGCATCATCCACACCATGCCGTTCTGGGACGAGCTGATCGCAGAGCGGGCCGCCGAGCACCCCGGCGTCACCTGGGACCAGGAGCACATCGACGCGCTGGCCGCGAAGTTCGTCCTCGATCCCGCCCGCTTCGACGTGGTCGTCGCTTCCAACCTCTTCGGCGACATCCTCAGCGACCTCGCGGCCGCGGTCGCCGGATCCATCGGCATCGCCCCGGCGGCCAACCTCAACCCCGAGCGGGACTTCCCCTCGATGTTCGAGCCGGTGCACGGCTCCGCCCCTGACATCGCGGGCCAGGGCATCGCCAACCCCCTGGGCGCGATCTGGTCCGCGGCCATGATGCTCGACCACCTCGGCCACCCCGAGGCCGCCGGGGACATCGACAACGCCATCACCGCCGTCCTGGCCAAGTCGGATGTGCGAACCCGCGACCTGGGCGGCACGGCGACGACCGACGAGTTCACCGAGAAGCTGCTGGAACTTGTCTGACCGTCCCGGCCCTTCGAAAACCGCAGCCGAGTACCCCGCCGTACCGGGTTCCAGAGCCGGAGCTCACAGAGAGCGTGCGGCTGTGAGCCGCGGGCCCCTCAAAAAGCCCGGCTCACGCCCCAACCACCCCGAATCGAACAGTCTCGCGTCGAGGGCTCAGCATGCGCCTCGGCGATACGAAAGGAAAGTCCTGTGTCAGCTGCGAGGAAGCGCGTCGCCGTCGTCGGCGTGGGAACGATGGGCAGCCAGGCCGCCTGGCGGCTGGCGGCCCGCGGTGCCGAGGTCGTCGGCTACGACCGCTACGCACCCGGCCACGACCGCAGTGCCGCGGGCGGTGAGTCCCGGATCTTCCGCAGCGCCCATTTCGAGGACTCCCGGTACGTCCCGCTGCTCAAGCACGCCGACGCCCTCTGGGAGCAGCTCCAGCAGGAGACCGGCCGCGAGCTGCGCCGCCTGACCGGATGCCTGCTCATGGGGCCGACCGACCACCAGCAGATGGCCACGGTGCTCCAGTCCATCGCGGAGCACGACCTCGACCACGAGGTGCTGGACGTCGAAGCCCTGGCCAAGCGCTTCCCGCAGTACCGCATCGAGGAAGGCGACGCGGCCGTACTCGACCGCCGTGCCGGGTTCATCCGCCCAGAGCTGACGATCCAGACGGCCGCCCGCCGCGCCGAGCAGCTGGGCGCCGTCATTCACCGCTACAGCACGGTCCGCGAGATCGTCCCCGTCGCGGGCGGCGTCGAGATCCGCACCGACTCCGGCAGCGAGCGCTTCGACACCGCCGTCGTCACGCCCGGCCCCTGGGTCAACGACCTGCTGCCCGACCTGCCGTGGGAGGTGGAAGTCCGCCGCGTCATCAGCGCCTGGTACGTGCCCACCGCCCCCGACGCCTGGTTCGGCGAGGAGCGCCCGGCGTTCATCCGCACGGCACCCACCCACTGCTACGGCCTGCCCTCCCCGGACGGCATCTCGGTCAAGCTCGGCCTGAACCGCGTGCTGCACCGGGTCGTCGGCGACCCGAACCGGCTGGAGCGGACTGTGCAGCCGGAAGAGCTCGAGATCTTCAGCGAGTTGATCGGCCGTTACATGCCCGACCTGCACCCGGACCCGACCCGTCTCTCCGCCTACATGGAGGGCTACACCGAAAGTTCCCGCCCGCTGGTCGGTCCGCTGCCCGGCGCCGAGAACGTCATCCTGCTCGCGGGATTCTCCGGTCACGGATTCAAGCTCTCGCCCGCCTTCGGCGACATCGCCGCCGACCTGGCGCTGCACGGCACCTCGCCCCAGCCCATCGACTTCATCTCCACCGTCGGCCGCACGGAGGCGTGACCATGAGCGACACCACCCTCTCCGTCGGCTCTCTGGAGGCCCGGCCCGGTACCAAGGCGCGCGGCAGCGTCCGGGCCGACCTCGGCACCCTCTCCGTCGACATTCCGCTGATCCTGGTCAACGGCTCCCGCCCCGGCCCCCGAGTGGTCATCACCGCGGGTGTGCACGGCGGTGAGTTCCCGCCCATCGACGCCGTCGTACGACTGGCGGACGGGCTGGAACCCGGTGAGGTGCACGGACAGGTGATCATCTGTCCGGTCGCCAACCCTCCCGCCGTGTATCAGGGTCGGCTCAACATCTCCCCGGTCGACGGCGTGAACCTCAACCGCGTCTTCCCCGGCGACCCGGCCGGCGGCCCCACCGAGCGGCTGGCCGCCTGGCTCTTCGCGAACCTGGTCGACGGCGCCGACGTCTACATCGACCTGCACTGCGGCGGCATCGACCAGGTCCTGCGGGACTTCGTCGGCTACCGCCTCACCGGTGACGCGGACCTCGACAAGGCGACCGCCGAGCTGGCG